>NZ_JANFXK010000099.1 GCF_024459955.1 Anaerovorax odorimutans | reverse complement strand
AGCAAAGCGGAAAGACCTATCCCGCTTTGCTGCTTTTTATTTACCATTCAAAAAGGAGGAGGTGAAGGATATTGGAATCCGATAACTGGGTAGTCCAAAACCTGCAAAACGCACTGGACACCTGGAACAGCAAACTGGCGGAGATTTGGCGCTTGCTCACCCAATCGCCGGAGCATTTTAAGGGAGGAGGAATCTGGAATGCGATTGTGGATATCCATGGAGCCTTGCAGGCCATTGGATACGCCCTGCTGGTGCTGTTCTTTTTAGTGGGCGTTGTTAAGACCTGTGGAAGTTTCGTGGAAGTGAAAAAACCGGAGCACGCCTTGAAGCTATTCATTCGCTTTGCCATCGCCAAAGGGGTCATAAGCTACGGGTTGGAATTGATGATGGCCTTATTCAAAATTGCTCAAGGTGTGGTGAGCACCATTATGAAATCGTCCGGGTTTGGCTC
>NZ_JANFXK010000098.1 GCF_024459955.1 Anaerovorax odorimutans | reverse complement strand
TACCGTTCCCATCGGCTTTCTTTTCCACTATATAAATTTTTACAAAAGACAGCGGTACCTCTGGCATTTCCGTTTGCGCCAAATCCCCCAAGGACGAATTCCAATTGGTGATCGGCTGTTCGGTATTCCGGACGCAGAGCGTCTATCTTGATTGCAACCACTTTCCCCTGGATACTCTGCGCAAGATCATTGGGGTAGCACTGTTCGGCGGTAATCGGCTCCATGGAAGGAGTGATCGACTGCCTATTTTTCTCAATTTGCGTCGCCTGCTCCTGCACCCGCTCACCAAACAACTTCATCATTTCCAGGTAGCTCCCGGTAAATCCCTCCTCGTAACTCCGAAAAAGCTGGTTGGTACTACAGTAGGCGCACAAAAACTGGTTTTCTGCGTCAGCGTTCCTGTTTTCGCCAAATACGATTTCTCTGTTTCCAATATGCACCGCATGGGTAATC
>NZ_JANFXK010000097.1 GCF_024459955.1 Anaerovorax odorimutans | reverse complement strand
GCAGCTCCTGCATCATGGCGTAGTAGTCCGGCGGCGGTGCGTCATTTGGCAACAAACCGTTAACCAAGTGTCGCAGATAGGCCTCTCTGGACAATCCGCTCTTTTTCACCTTCTTGTTCAGTAGCTCCGCTTCTTTTCTGTTTAAGCGGAATAGAAGCGCGATATTTCGTTTTCTCATCTCTGAGCCTCCTCTCGTTTGGGCAGGGATTCTTTTACCTGATGAAGTTTCTTTCCAGTCAAACTCATAAATGCAATCCGCTGGTCGCTCCTCTGGCGGCAACTACTTTCGATTGTTTGTACGTACCATCTGTCCCAGTTCCCTCTTGGACATTCTGACGTTTTCGTTTCACTCTCCATAATTCCATTCCTCTCTCCAGGGGTTTCAGGGGTATCCCCTGACAAGACTGCCTTTGGGCTATCCAAAGGCGATGCTTGCTGGTATGGTGTCTGCTTTT
>NZ_JANFXK010000096.1 GCF_024459955.1 Anaerovorax odorimutans | reverse complement strand
AGGAAATGGACGGCTATACGGATGAATACCTGGACTACGTGTCCGGGATCGTCCACGGTTTCGATTCCCCGCCTTACATAGCGGTAGAAAAGCGCCTGGACTATAGCCATATCGCTCCGGAGGGATTTGGTACCGGGGACTGCGTCATTATCGGCGGCGACGAGATGCACGTGATTGATTTCAAGTATGGCAAAGGCGTGCCGGTATCCGCGAAAGCGAACCCACAGCTAAAGCTTTACGCTTTGGGAGCGCTGAACGAGTACGCGATCCTGTATCCGATCGGGAAGGTAACCATGCACATCGTGCAGCCCCGCATCGACAACACGAGCAGCTTCACGCAGCCGGTGGAGGAGCTGACTACCTGGGCGGAGATGATAAAACCGTGGGCGAAGAAGGCCTTTGACGGTGAAGGAGAGTACCGGCCCTCTGAGGAAACCTGCCGGTTTTGCAGGGCGAAACATACCTGCCGCGCGAGAT
>NZ_JANFXK010000095.1 GCF_024459955.1 Anaerovorax odorimutans | reverse complement strand
TCGGGAGCAGTTGGAACGTCTTTGCTGACATGGGAATTGCAATGAAACGTGACGTGTACGAGCTATTAAAGCAGACTGGCCTGTGCTGCCGATTGTTGAGGTGAGGCTATGAATTATCCATGTTTAGTGCCAAAACGGCTGTGTAAGACGGATATCCACGTTGAGATCGAAGGTGAGGGCATTACCGAGGATGGTGCGCCGGAAATTCTGTTGACTGCGGACCTGAAATGCAATTATCAGGACGGCGGTAAGCGGATATTGACAGACGAGCAGAAGCTGATCGAGGTGTCCGGAACGGCGTTGTTTCCCGGCGATATTTGCCCGGATGTGCCGAACATTACCAGCGGAAGCGCAACGGTGCATGGCATAAAAAGGGCAATTGCGCAAGGCCGGAAGGCTCGGAACCCGGACGGGACCGTGAACTATACGGAGTTGAGGTTGCTATGAGCATAAAAATGAATTGGGGAAAGATCAATCAATTGACTCAAGCGGCC
>NZ_JANFXK010000094.1 GCF_024459955.1 Anaerovorax odorimutans | reverse complement strand
TGATGCAGTGCTGATGGATATTCTCGAGGCAGGCGGGCAGTTATGAGGTTTCAACCGCACCCCTATCAGCAATACTGCATCCAGCGGATGATTACAGACCCGGCCATTGGCTTATTCCTCGATATGGGATTGGGCAAGACGGTAATCACCTTGACGGCCATCAACGACCTGAAATACAACCGCTTCCAGGTGAGCAAGGTCCTGGTCATCGCGCCGAAGAAAGTCGCGGAGGCCACCTGGAGCAAAGAGGCGGAAAAGTGGGACCACCTGTCGCTACTTCGAATCATGCCGGTGCTGGGCAGCAGACAAAAGCGGATCCGGGCGCTGAATACGCCAGCCGACGTTTACGTCATCAACCGGGAAAACGTGCAGTGGATCGTGGACTACTACCGCAACGCCTGGCCCTTTGACATGGTCGTGATCGACGAGTTGACCAGCTTCAAGTCTCACAAGGCGAAACGATTCAAGTCCTTGACCTGGGTGCGTAAAAGCAT
>NZ_JANFXK010000093.1 GCF_024459955.1 Anaerovorax odorimutans | reverse complement strand
CGCCCCACTTGGCGGGGCCTAATCAAAGCGGATGTGGACGAAGCCATCGAACAGGCAAAGACAGAAAAACAATTCTTTTCTTTCCTGCGGGAAAAGGGCTATACAATTAAAATTGGCGCAGATATTACGCTGCGGCCCCCTGGGAAAGAACGAGGAATGAAACTGCTTAGAAACTTCGGAGCGGAATACGCTCAGGAGGCGATTCGCCGCCGCATACTGGCGCAGACCGGACAGAGACCGCAGCAAAAGATACGGACAGCGCAAGTGCCCTCACGGATACAGGTGCCAGGGAATAAGAAATCATCCAAAAAGATTGGAGGACTGCGAGGTTTGTACTTGCATTACTGTTACTTCTTAGGGATTTTTCCCAAAAACCGAAATGAAACAGCCCCATCGCAGGTTCCCTTACTACTCCGCGAAGATTTATTAAAACTAAATACGATTTCCAAGGAGACGAGGCTGCTTTGCAGGCATCAGATTGATACCGCAGAGCAGCTTTT
>NZ_JANFXK010000092.1 GCF_024459955.1 Anaerovorax odorimutans | reverse complement strand
GACAAAAGAAAGGAGCCAGAGCCATGATGAAACTCACATACAGCAAACAGGGCGATTACCTGCTGCCCGATCTAATCGCTCACAAGGAGCCGGAAGCCAGTCCGGGCAAATACGCATACCTGCGGAGGGAGTATCTGAAGGAACAGCATTACGGAATGTTCCTAAGCCTGCTGACACAAGGGACGTTAAACCAGCACCTGACGGAGATACAGGAAGCGGCTCAAGCCCGAATGACGCAGATTACAAGGGAAATGGCAAGAAACCAGCAAGTAAACGAACAGCTGAAAGCGGACAACCCGATGCTGTGGGTTGGACAGATGAACAACATCCGACAAGCAGCGGAGGAGATCGTAATGCAGGAACTGATCTACAGGTAAACGCAGCGCAAGTACCTTCCTTGGAAGGACAATTATCTTTTCTTGATCGTATGGCAGAGGAAACGTCCTCTGCTTTTTCTTCTCCCCAGAAAGAGGTGGTCAGAGAATCTATTGAGAAAACCGC
>NZ_JANFXK010000091.1 GCF_024459955.1 Anaerovorax odorimutans | reverse complement strand
CAGGTGCGGATCAGCTGCGAAAGAAGATCCGAAGCGTTACCAAAAATGACCTTGATCGTTTCCGTTTTCTGCTCCTTTACCAGCTGGCGGGCAAAGTCCAGGATCTCCGTCTTATTTTTCGTGAGATTTTGCAATTGCACCAGACGCCCTGCCCATCGGCCCGTGCGATTGGCGCCGTAAAACTGCATCAGGCCCCGGACGCGATTGTCTTCGCAGCGGGCCGCGTCCATGGCCGCGTATTTCTTTACGGAAGTCTTGGATAGCTCCTGCCGCAATCGCAGCACGCGCTTCGCCTTCGGATCTTCCATCTCGTTTAAGAGGTCGGCCACCGTTTCCTTTTGCAGGTTTTCGATCTTCCGGCCTGACTGCTGTTCCAGCCAGGGCTTTAATTGCGCCGCGCTGTTGGGATTGGCAAGCCCGGTTAATTCTTTTGCCTCCCGCGTCAGCTCCGCCTTGACCATGGCGTCCACGGCCAGGGCTCCCCGCACCAGTTCCGTATCCAA
>NZ_JANFXK010000090.1 GCF_024459955.1 Anaerovorax odorimutans | reverse complement strand
TCAAGTCTCACAAGGCGAAACGATTCAAGTCCTTGACCTGGGTGCGTAAAAGCATCAAACGGATGGTGGGACTTACCGGCACGCCGGCCCCAAACGGTCTTTTAGACCTCTGGTCGCAGGTATACCTGCTTGACGAGGGACAGCGGCTGGGAAAACGGATTACCCATTACCGGGAACGATACTTTGATCCGGACGCCAGGGACAGGGACCACGTGTTCAGCTACGCGCCAAAGCCGGGAGCCGATGAAGCGATCCACCGGCTGATCGGCGACATCTGCATCAGCATGAGCGCGAAAGATTACTTGCAGCTTCCGGACCTGGTGGAGGACATCGTGCCGGTAGCCCTGGACAGCAAAGCGGCCAAAGCTTACGAGGAATTCGAGAAAAACCTGCTTGTTGAGATCGACGACGAACTTCTGGACGCCGGTTCCGCCGCGGTGCTTTCCGGAAAGCTGCTGCAAATGGCCAACGGGGCGGTGTACAACGAGGACAAGCAGCCGGTCGAAG
>NZ_JANFXK010000009.1 GCF_024459955.1 Anaerovorax odorimutans | reverse complement strand
ATGTAGATACGACCGAATATACAGGAGAATAGTCATGTATCAGCCATATGTGACCCAGGCGGAGTATGAGGTATATAGTTCCAGCCGCATTCCTGACGATCAACTCAAAAGGGCTCTTCGGACTGCAAGCAGGCACATTGATACCCTGACTTATAATCGCATTGTAGGCCGGGGCTTTTCTTCTATGACGGAATTTCAGCAGGAAGTCATAAAAGAGGTTGTGTCTTTGCAGGCTGATTTTGAATATGAGAATGCTGACGAGATCAACACGATCCTGTCCAGCTACAGTATCAACGGTGTGTCGGCGCAATTCGGGAGCAGTTGGAACGTCTTTGCTGACATGGGAATTGCAATGAAACGTGACGTATACGAGCTATTAAAGCAGACCGGCCTATGCTGCCGGCTATTGAGGTGAGGCTATGAAATATCCATGCTTAGTGCCAAAACGACTCTGCAAGACAGATATCCACGTTGAAATCGAAGGCGAGGGCATTACCGAGGATGGCGCGCCGGAAATCCTCTTTGAAGCTGACCTGAAATGCAATTATCAGGACGGAGGAAAACGAATTTTGACCGATGAGCAAAAGTTGATCGAGGTGTCCGGAACGGCGCTGTTCCCAGGTGATATTTGCCCGGATGTGCCGAACATTACCAGCGGCAGCGCAATGGTGCTCGGCATAAAACGGACAATTGCACAAGGCCGGAAGGCCCGAAACCCAGATGGGACCGTGAATTTTACGGAGTTGAGGCTGCTATGAGCATAAAAATGAATTGGGGAAAGATCAATCAATTGACTCAAGCGGCCGTTACAGCTTTGGAGCAGACCGCAGAGGCGTTGCACACCGAGGTAATTCAAGCCCAAGTAATGCCACGAGACAGTGGTGCAATGCAAAACGAAAGTACGTTTGTCGATACTTCTGAAAGCAGCTCAGGCAAAGCAAGTCTTGTTTCAAGTACGCCGTATGCCCGTAGGTTGTATTACCATCCGGAGTACAATTTTAAGACAGATGAAAACCCGAATGCGAGAGGTGAATGGTACGAGGATTGGCTGCCCGGCGGCAAGGAAGAACAGTTTGCACCTGAGGCGTTCAAAAAGTTCTACAAAAAGGAGAGTGGGGTTTAATGCTGGGGCTTGTAGATGTTCGAGAATGGATTGAGACACTTGGCGTTGGGGAGCATTTCTATATTGGGAAGCTAGACAATAAAAAAGAAAAATCTGTTGGCGTTTACCAAGGGAAAGCAACTGGGCCTCCCAATATAGCGATCGGTGGTCTTGACGCCGCAACATACGATATCAAACCGATCTCCGTATTGGTGCATTGGACAAAAAACGCCAAGGAAACGGAAGAAGCGGCTTTTTCATTGTTTGAAAAAATATTAAATATTTCTGATCTGATGATCGGCCAGACACATATCAACTATGTGCGCCTGATGGTTCCAGAACCGCAGGACGTAGGGACGGACAACAAAGGTGTCTATGAGAGAGTGATTTGGTTCGATCTGTACTATGAAAGGTAGGTAAACGATGCCAGATGTTAAAGGAAAAGTTTATCCCGTATACGATAATAAGTTTAAAATCGGGACAAAAGGCGAAAATAGCCCAGATGCGGATATGGTGATTATCGCAAACTTAACGAACTTTGCACCATCCGTAGAAGGTAACGTAGATGAGTGGGACCCAATGGAGGCCGAGGGCTGGGGCGAAGCGATGATGACTGGAAAGAAGTTAGGATTTAGCTTTACAGGAAAACGAACATACGGCGATCCTGGAAATGACTATATCGCTGGTCTTGCTTGGAAATCCGGAAACGACGTTGTATCTAAGTTTGAATGGGAAATGCCCAGTGGTGCAAAAGTTTCTTGTGCATGTATCGTAAACGTAACAACACCGGGCGGTGGTGACAGTAATACGACTGACGCATTGGAATTTGAAATAAAGTGTAAGGGTAAACCGACTTTTACAGCCGCAGAACAGGTTCCATCGGCGTAAATTTATATGAAATGAAAGCGGGCGGGGATCTGCTCGCTTTTGGTACAGAGAGGAGAAAAAAATGGCAAAAGTAATTGATATCACGGAGAAGTTGGCCTTTGATGAAAATCCGAGGCTAAAAATCAAGGACGTTGAGGTTGAAGTAGAGTCAAATGCGTCAACAGTGTTGAAGATTGTAGGCTTGTTTACTGGAGAGGATGTCGACGAATCCCAGGCGGCTCTCGAAGCATATGAGTTAATTTTTTCGGAGGCAGAGCGTGATAAAATCGATCAGTTAGGATTAAGCCTGAATGATCTAATGACTCTGATTAATGCGGCAGCAGACGCATTGATGGGAAAGGATGAACCCGAGGGAGAGTAGTGATGCCGGATACGATCTCGTAAACGATTTCGGTTTAATCGTAAGCTCCTTTCAAACACAATACGGAATTCGGTTGTCAAAGGAGCTTGATAGTATGAAATGGGATGAGTTTCGAGATCTGATATCCGGCTTAAATGAACGAACCCCTCTCGGAAACATCATTGCGATTCGGACCGAAACCGATCCGGATGCAATTAAGGCGTTCAGCCCAGAGGCGAGACGTATCCATGACGAATGGCAGAATAAAAGGGCTGAGGAGATTACGCCGCAGGATTATGAGAGGGCGATGCGAGAGCTTGAGGATATAATGAAGGGACTGGCAGGCGGATGACATTAAGGCAGGTGACTTGCCCCTATTGCGGGTATCGTATGCCAGTCTTTTACAGCGAGAAGGCAGCTGCAAAAGGGCTGTATATTACCTGCAAGGGCAAGAAATGTAAAAAGAAATTTGAAATACGAATAGAGCAGGACAGGTAGAGCCATTATGCGCCGATGTCTTTTGGAATATAAAGGTAGGTGGCGTTTATGGCGGTTAGCATTGGTCAGATTGGCCTTGATTTAGTTGTAAACCGGGATAAATTCAATAAAGACATGCGGGGTATTCAGGGCAACGCAAAAGCGCTGGAAGGCAAAATGGCGGGGTTCGGCCGAAAGATTGGCGGAGCCTTGGCAGCTGCATTCACAGTGAAAGAACTTGTTACGTTTTCGAAGAAATGCCTTGATCTTGGCTCTGACCTGGCGGAAGTCGAGAATGTTGTGGATGTGACTTTCCCCCGAATGAAAGCACAAGTCGATGCTTTTGCAAAAAGTGCGGCAGCGGGGTTTGGACTGTCGGAAACGATGGCGAAAAAGTTCACAGGAACCTTTGGGGCGATGGCGAAGAGCTTCGGCTTCTCAGAACAATCTGCCTATAACATGTCCACCGCACTGACTGGACTGGCCGGCGATGTGGCGTCTTTCTATAACATTTCGCAAGACGAAGCTTACACGAAATTAAAGAGCGTATTTACTGGTGAGACGGAGACTCTGAAAGACCTCGGTGTCGTTATGACTCAGTCCGCTTTGGATGCCTATGCGCTTGCAAATGGGTTTGGAAAGACCACGCAGCAAATGTCCGAAGCGGAGAAGGTTGCGTTACGATATAAGTTTGTACAGGAAAAACTTGGGGCTGCACAAGGCGATTTTGCCCGTACATCTGGAAGCTGGGCCAATCAGGTACGGCTTTTAAAATTACAATGGGAAAGCTTTATGGCTACGATCGGCCAAGCGCTCATTACCGTATTTACACCAGTGATTAAAGCGTTAAACACCTTGATGGGTAAACTCGTCGAGTGCGGTAGGGCGTTTGCGGAATTTGTTGCACAAGTAACAGGTAAAGATGTGACCAATGCAGCAAGTGGTGTTGGGGCAGTCGGTACTGAGGTCGGTAACCTCAATGACGTAACGGCAGGTGCGGTTGATGATGCGGTAGACGGCGCCGATCAGGCAACAAAGGCCGCAAAGAAGTTGCAAAAATCTCTCATGGGGTTCGACCAGATTAATCGTCTTGGGGGAAAGGATAAATCGGATACAGGTGCTGGAGCAGCACCGGAAATCCCAGGAAACGGGTATGGAGATGCTGCCGCAAAGGAAGTCGGAAAGATCAGTAAGGGACTGCAATCTGTTATTGACAAATTTAAAGAACTCAAGGATGAATTCGAAAAAGGTTTCAAGTTGGGATATAAGGGAACCGAATTCAATGACCTTCTTGATGCGATTAAGCGTGTTGGTCGGGCGCTGAAAGATATCTTTACCGACAGTGAAGTGATTAAAAAGGCCGATGAGCTGGCAAAACAGCTGGCACATACGCTTGGTGTACTCGTCGGAGATATGGCAAGAATTGGTGTTCAGTGCGGCGCAGCTATTGCGAACGGGATAGCTGATTCCTTAGAAAAAAACAAAAAGTGGATTATTCAAAAGTGGTCCTCTATTGTTGATTCGTTAATCAACACGCTAAAAGCACTTGAGGACATCGGTACGATCATCGCGGACATATTTACCGATCCTAAGATTCTGGCGGCATTGCAAGGACTAAGCGAGGAAATAACGACATTTTTTACAAAGCTTGTGATGTTAGCGCTTGAAACGGGCGTAAAGATGATCGAGCAATTTACGCTCGGTGTTCGAGATTCTCTTACAAAAAACAAGCAGAAAATAATAGACGCGCTGGAAGCGCTGCTGAGGGAATGGGAGAGCATCTTCCGGGATGCCACTGGCATTGTGGAAGCCGTAGCAAGCATCTTTCAAAGTAGCAAAGTGATGGATGCCATCAGGCAGTTTGGCTCTGATGTAACAGACGGATTGCTTTCTGCGCTACACGGCGTTGCAAGTATTGGAACAACGATAGCGAGCAATGTTGTTGGCGGCCTAAGGCGTTATTTAGAGCAAAATAAAGAATTTTTATCGACCTGCTTTTCACAGTCATTGAATGCAGCAGGACAGGCCGCAAAAGTTGTTGGCGAGTTTATTGACGGGATTGCAGATATTTTCTCTGTATTCCGCAGTGAAAAAGCCAAACAAATGACTGCGGATTTGATCGGCATTTTTACCAATGCGGCGGCCGGAATCGCTACTGCTGGCATGACAATCGGAAAAGATATCGTAAGGTTGATTTTTGAGCCAATCACAAGGAACGCAGAGCGGATAAAACAGTCATTAGAAAAAACGCTTGAACCACTGGGAAAAATCGTAAAAACCTTAAAAAATGAAGTCGATGAAATTATGAAATATTTCAAAGGCTCGTATGAAAAGTACATGAAGCCTGCGGTGGATGGGATCATCGGGACTTTAACGAAGGTTGTAAAAGGGTTCTGCGATATCTGGGACGAATATGTTGTACCGGTTATTGATGCCTTCGGAGATGATCTGCAAAAGGTATTTAAACAATACCTCAGTCCAGCAGTCAAGCGCTTTGCAGAAAGCTTAGGAAAACTGGTTTCTGCATTTCAGAAACTCTTGAAGGCATTGGAACCAGTAGGCAACATCTTAAAGAAGGTGCTCGGGCCGGCACTTGGGGAACTTGCAAAACTCTTCGGGGGCGGAATTATTTTAGCTGTTAAGGGCGTAGCTGGAGCCTTTGAACTGCTTGGCAAGGTTTTCGAGAAAATTGCGGATGTGATCGAGCTTGTTGCGGGTGGAATTAAGAAGGTAGTTGATTTCTTCAAAGGAAGCTCACTGAAAGATTTGTTTAAGCTTCCGGACATCAAAGCCCCGCGCGTACCAGATTTAGGCGCCGCTATTACAGAAAAATGGGAGAGCGTAAAGCAGTGGTGGAGCAGCAACAACACTTTAAGCGACATCAAAGCGAAGGCTGCTGAGTTTACGACTAGCGTGGCGGAAAAATGGACTGCCACAAAAGATTGGTGGGACAACAAAAAGACGAAGCTGTCAGATATTAAAGCACAAGCCGCCGATTTTGCGGCCAAAGTTAGAGAGCGATGGGACGGCGTACAGTCCTTCTGGGGAAGTAAGGTCAATATAAAAGAGATCACGACGACAATTTCAAACTTTCGAGAACGAATCAGTAATGCATGGTCATCGGTATTGGGGTTTTGGGGAAGCAAGCCGAGTTTAAAAACGATTACTTCCGCAATTTCTAATTTTCGAGACAGGGTACGGAATGCGTTCCAAAAAGTATTGGACTATTGGGGAAGTAAGCCAACGCTGAAAAAAATAACTACGAAAATAGAGGACATACTTGCAAAGATAAAAGCGGCTTGGAAGAGAGTAAAAGACTGGTGGGATAGCCTGCCGTCACTCCATTTTCCGGAAATTGAACTGCCCTCTTTTAGCGGGATAGCGAGTGCAATTGGCGCCTATATACCAGGCATACCCCATTTCGCAACAGGCGGGTTTCCGGATAAAGGCGACGTGTTCGTGGCGAATGAGGCTGGCCCTGAGATGGTGGGTACACTCGGCGGGCGAACCGCAGTCGCGAACCAAAACCAGATTACAGCAGGTATTAAGGCTGCGGTAATGTCTACCCTGCGGGGACCGTTTTCATCGCTTAAAAGCTCGGTTGATGCGGTACGGGCGACCGTTCAGGCCGGAACTCGCAGTATGCAGGCCAGTATGGTGACACAAACACCACGACTTACAATCGTAACAGGAACTCGACCTTCCGGTAGTGCAGACGCACAAATGGGAGAATTAAATGGGCTTAAAACACAGTTGGAGGAGCTAAAAGCCTTAGTTTCAACGATTTTAGATGTGAACCAAAATCAGTTGGACGTTTTAGTCAAGCGCAATAAGGATGGTAACCTTGTAATGCCGATCTACTTTGGCATGAAAAAAATAGAAGAAATCATATACGATGCAAACCAGCGAAAAATTATTAGGACAGGGAGGTAAAGACGATGAAACTGCTAAAATTAGACGGATACGCCTGCCCGAGTCCTACCGCATACAAGGTAGCATTACAGGCCATTGACGCAGAAAGCACAGGCCGTAACGAAAAAGGCATCATGAGCCGGGAAATGGTTCGGGGAGAGGTGCATAAAATTGACGTGTCGTGGACAAATCTCACTACGGAACAGGCTGCAAACATCTTAATAAAAGTGAAGCAAGAATCTGTAACAGTCGCTTTTTTTGAAGGAGAAACCGAAACGGCAAAAATGTATGCAGGGGATCGAGACCTGACACTTAAATCAATTACAGGTGGCAAAGCAACATGGGATTTATCGTTTTCACTGATAGAATTTTAAAGGAGGCAGGTCATGCCCTATCAGACATCACAGGCGTATGACGCTGCGATTCGGCAGCTTACGATTACATCACGGATAGAAGGTACAATTACACAAAAGACTGGAGCAACTATCGCATTTGACGATGATAGTCTTGGCTGGGGTTCCGTCTCGATCAATAGTAAATGCGTGGATAACAGTAACTTTCAGATCGGTACGGTTTATTCCGCTGAATTAACGATGTCGCTTTTGTCAGATGTTGATCGATATAGCCTGTATGATGCAGTGATAGCGCTATCATATTTTCTGATGCTGCCAGATAACACGTGGGAGGAAATACCACTTGGCATATACAATATAACAGAGGCCAATCGGATTGGAAGTACGATTGAAATACAGGCTTACGACAATATGATTTTACTGGATGACGAAGCGCTGTTAACGTTTGATTCGGTTGATGGAACCGTTTTCAACGTACTGAGTACAATTTCCGAGCTGTCTGGGATACCTCTGACGCAAACGCAAGAAGAGATTGAAGCGCTGCCAAACGGAAAGCGGATGTGCGGCATTGACGGAAATGATAATGTAAGACCTAAAAACTTACGAGAAGTGTTATCATACCTTGCAGGTCTTACAAGCACCGTGGCTGTGATGGATCGTCACGGAGCGATTGAACTCAGAACATATTCGAAAGAGGTAAATTATAGTATTTGTGAAAATAAACAAAATGCGACAAAGATTTCTGACTACATGATCGAATATGGTTCGTTGAGCATAAAGATCGGTGATAATAGCTATTTGACTGAAATTGAAGGATCAACTGGACTATGTTACAACATGGACGAAAATCCAATGATCAGCAACTATAGCGAAGAGACAAGAAGCGCAGCCCTGATGGAAATTTTGAGTCAAATAAGCGGCTTTTCTTTTACTCCAAGTTCCTTTGAGCTTGTTACCGGTGACCCAGCAATTGACCTGGGAGACATGGTGCAGATCAGAGGCATCCGTGATACAGAAGATCAGCGCTTCAACATGCTGAATATGTCCTTTACCTGGGCGTATCACGGAAAGCAAGCGATAGAGTGTCTTGGGAGTAACCCGAAACTGTCTAAAGCACAGTCAAAGGAATCCGCACAAGTTGAGCAGGCGCTGAATAGTGCGGAAGAAAACAGGCTGGTTTTTAATAGCTATACCAATGTGACACGGTATGAAATCACTGCGGATACGCCAAGACAGCGAATCGCCACAATTCAGTATACGGCAATGAAGCAGACATGGGGCGAATTTAAGTTACAAGCTATTTTTGAGGTTGCAAATAGTGACCCTCAGACGATCGTGAAATTTACCTATTTTATCAACGATAATGAGGTGACGACTATCTATCCGATCGAAACATATGTAGACGGAAAACACGTAATAGCACTTTACTATCCGATCGAGTCAATCAAAGCAAATACAGTAAATAAGTTTGACGTTTATATAGAAACAACAGGCGGAAATCTTACGATTGAAAAAATGAACTGTTTTGGCTCTGTAATAGGTCAAGGCATGGCGAGCATGAAAGAGGAATGGGACGGTACACTGTCCTTTGAGGAAGACTTTAGTGGTCTATCGCTCCCACAGCAAGCGGCGCCAAAGCTGGGTGCATATACGGATCAGCTTGAAACCTCTTTTGACGCTCCAACGCCTGGCATTTTCGAGGACAACTTCACCGGCCTAAAACTGAAACCGATAACGTTTAAGCTAGGCGGATTTATGGATTCGGTTCTTGCTGGACTTGCGGTAAAAGCCAATACTCTGTACGGAAAAGATCTAATTGGAGACAGCCAATACTTGCAGTTGGACGCAGATCGGCTCTCGATGAGGACGTCTTATACATACGTGTTTGTGGAACAGCCAATTGACGAAGGCCGGATGTGCGGCGTTACGGTTGATACGGGGCAGTTTGCGAGTGTAGAAAAAATGGAGGTGACTGAGTAATGTCAACAGTAAGCTATGAAAGATATTTATTTGATGGAAACTTAACTTCCGTAATGAAAGATCGGCCGTTTTCAATACAAGGTGCAAAAGTTATCTACGGAACAGGTAAGAACGGGCAATGCTTAAGCCTTACTGACTACTATCAATTAGACCTCACAAATGTATCATCGTTTTTAAATAAAGATTTCACAATTACGTTTTGGTTCAAAGCACCATCCACAGGACTCTCTAAGTATCCCAATTTCAGGAGGCTTGTCTGGGCGAAGGCTGCATCATATCGGGGTATTGAAATTAATAGCAACGGACGTATTGCAATTGTTCTGGATGGAAACACTGTAAGTTCCTCAAGGCAATATAACGATAATGTCTGGCATTTTGTGGCGTGGAAACATGCGGGGACAGCGCATTCTATCATCCTTGATGGAACAGAAGTAATTACAAATTCCTGCGATAATACGTTCGGCGATGTGTTGTATTTATCACATGCGTCATATTCCTTAAATGGTATGCTGGATAATCTATACTTATTTGAAACCGTTTTATCTGACCAAGATATTGACAGTGTTTTGGATGGAACGTATAACGAACCTGTGGTAGATATCGTCATAGATGCGCCGGAAATTTTGGAAGTAGGTGACAGTATAGGATTGTCGACCTCTTTGCTTCCAACGGATTCTCAGGGCGATGTTGCTTATAGCAGTGATAACGATGCGGTTATTTCTATAGATGGAAACATTTTGACAGCCAATAGTATAGGTGCTGCCACGATTACTGCCCAAGCAGGAAACATAAGAAAAAGTCGTTCTATTGCAGTGAAACAGCTTATAGGTATAAAGGTATCAAATCTTCCAGATAAAAATGTCTATTTCCTGGGTGAAGAGTTTAATTCTTCTGGAATAATTATTTCAGGCATATTTGAGGATTTCTCAGAAATTATACTGGGTGAGGGGCGTTATGCGTTAACAGGGTTTAATTCCAGTGCTGCCGGCAGAAAAACTATAACAGTAACATATAAAGATTTTTCTACAAGTTTTTTTGTATCGGTTATCTTAGATGCCTTAGCGCAATATTTAAATACGACAGAGGGTATGAATGTCATCGTTAACAACACAAAGCATGATGATGATTCTGTGAGTGTTAATGGTGTAGACTGGTTTAGATTTAATAATGTGATTGCCAGCAAAATCTATGCGAACGGTAATCACTGGATCGGATTTGGAGTAAGTTCAGAGCAGTTGAAAATCTGCCGCAGAGATGGGGCCATGTACTCTCTCTATCGACAGGAGGGGTTACTATATGGTTATTACAAGTTCCTAAAGATCAGGTGGGAAGGTTATACACAATATAATTCTACGGATGTTAGCCGAAGGTTGGTATATGAACTGTTTCTCTTCGATACAGGAGATATGTTTCTTAATGTGATCCAGGCACCGACGAATAGCAGCTATATTGGAACCAGCCAAATGGTCTGTGGTAGCAACACCTACAACCTGAATATACCAATTGCCTCGACACCGATGATTACATTCACCCATCAGGATGATACGGGGAGCAGTTGGGTGATCTCCTATGAAAAGATTAATATCCTGCCTCCGTTTGACCGGAGGTATTTGATCCGGGACGGCGCAGGACAATACTATACGATCACGGATGGAGCTTTGATACCGGCACAGATTGACAGCCTGAGCGCCCAGGCTTTTCGGGAGCATGGGGTGGAGCCTGATGCATTCCAACCGGCATTGATGAAAGCCTTGATAAATCCGACTGTGCTCTACTGGCAGGATAGTAATTTAACTCTTCCAGAAAAGAAACTGGGGGTTCAGGCAACACCGCCCCCACAGGTGGTCTATTCAGGGCGATGCGATATGACGCATGAAAGCATCAAAGGGATTGCAAGTGCGTACTGCAACACATCAGATGATGCTTTGTTTCAACTAAGCTTTGATGATTGGAAGACGTGGTTGATCTATAATGCAGATGCGGCAGCATGGGAGAGCGTGACTGGCGATGAAGCGGGAATGACAAAAGGTGTTGTAGAAAATATTCCGCAAGAGGCATGGGCAGAACAGGCGACCACAGGAATGTATGAATGGAAAATCTTGCTTCCAGGGACGACAAGCTATTTGGACATGGTGAAGGTGAATTATATAAATTAGGAGGACTTTATGCTGAAGGGTGAAACTACGATTGAATTGACCGATGTACATACGGGAGAAAAGGAAGAAATCAAAAGCGAAAATATGTTTACCAATGGGCTTAAATATCTAATTGATAATGCTATGCGACTAGATATGGGGTTATTTAACATAGAATCACATCGCAATTTTTGTTTTCCTGTTTTGGGCAATCTCTTAGGGGGCGTAATGCTTTTTGACTCTGAATTAGAAGAAGATTCTGACAATATTAACCCTCCGTCTTTAGATGATGGAATTAGTTGTACGGGATATGCTAATAATTATATGAACAACACGTTGGATATAAAGCGTGGTTCAATTAACAAAACTGAATCTGGGGAAATTGAAAATGGATATCGCTTTGTGTGGGATTTTAATACGGCACAATCGAACGGACGGATTGCAAGTGTGGCGTTGACAACAAAAACTGGAGGGGCGTGCGGATCAAATCCGAATCGCTATGCGGGTCTTCGTATGAGCGCAGAAAGCGACACTACAAGTCTTGATAACATGGATGCGGGGCACAAGTTTTGGCTATGCAACGAATCGCAGTATACTTTTGACGCGAGTGCTGTAAATGTGACCGGTACTGATATTGACGTGATTTTTAATAATTCGGATATCGAAAACATTTTATCCTTTGACCCAGGGCGGTTTTCTTTCCAGGCGTACAAAACTGTTTTTTCGGACGGAAAGTTTAAGCTTTTTTTATTTGATATGTGTCTAAACATTTCAAATATTAGTTTAAAGGAAGCCCCCTTAACCATTGGGCATATAAAAAATTGTCGCTCTTGCGTCATTTGTGATTCTGGTGGAGCCTTTGGGAGTGACGTGTCTGTAGTAACAATGGTTACTACAACAGCGGATGAACCAGATATGTGCTACTTAATCAAAGTTATGGAGACCTCGAAGCTGGCATTGGCAAAAGTAAATATGAAAACAATGGCACTGATGTATTGTAAAAATGTAGACATTACCCCGCATAAAATTGAAGGAAACTACAAAATTTACACTTCTGCAGCGGTAAAAAACAGAACTCTATACTTGCCGGGCTATAAAAGTATTTCGAAGCTTGATACTCTAAAAATAAACACAGATAATACGTCGGAGATCAGTATAATCGCCGGTATAGAGCAACCAGAGAAATATACCCAAACCCCATACAAGCGGAGATGTATCTATCAGGGAAAACGCATTATATTTCCAGGCATGGTTTTAGATGGAGATAACATATCTCTTTCTCTAACAAAAGGACATAGCAGTTCTTCAAATTTTATAAGCGGTGGAATTATAGACGGTTCGATTTTTTACACTGTCTATACTTGGTCGAATATTATTTACTTAGATATCGGTATAGTTTCAAATTTCATGGCCACAATCAACAACCTCCCCTCACCCGTAGTAAAAACCGCCGACAAAACAATGAAAATAACCTATATCGTCCGAGACATAGAAGAAACCGTTTAACAGAGGAACATCCTCTGTTTTTTTATACCCGAGAGGGAGAAAGGAATATTTATGGCACTACAATATTTTACTTACCCATTCAAAACAATGGGAATCAGCCAAAGTTATACCGGCAGCTATAGCCACGAAAAGTATAGCACAGGCAACAGAAAGGACTATCCGATCGACGAGGCCGGCAGCGATACCGGTCGTGATTACATGTATGCGCCGGTTGATCTGGTCGTAGAAAAGATTTATGGCAGAGGTAGCTCTCGGCAGCCCAACACCGTATGGCTACAGACAAAGAATAAAGTTATCACGCCGATCGGCGTCTGTTACGTCTGCGGCCGGGCCACCCATATGAGCGATGCGGACATTCGTAACTTGAAAGTTGGACATGTTTTCAAAGCTGGTGCAAAGATGTTTCGTGAGTATGTGGACGGTGGAGCAACCGGCAATCATATACACATGACGTGGGGTACAGGGAAGTATAAGAGTCCTGGCTGGAAAGCAAATAACAAGGGGGCATATGTGCTTATCACGACAGGCAGCAATAAAAAACCGGAGCAGATTTTCTTCCGGGACAAGGCTTTTACAAAGAAGGTTCGCAGCACGCAGGGATTGGACTTTAAGACAAAACCATCTAAGAAAACCATGTATGTTAGTACCGGTAAGAGCCGGTTAAATGTTCGGAAGTCGTATAGTACGACTTCTGCTGTAGTTGGAAAGCTCAAAAATGGAACTAAGGTAACGGTTTATTGCACCCGTGGGAATTGGTGCTGCATTGGCGCAAACATGTGGGTGCATAAGAAGTATTTAAAGGCAAAATAAGGAGGTATATAAAAATGTTAAACGATAAAGAAATTTTAAATTTTGAGGATTTGGACGAGATTGAAGAGGTAGATGCTACAGTGGGGTTAGAAACAGGCGTGTCTGGCCAGACAATCGCTCGAACCATTGTAACGTTTCTGGCGCTGCTCAATGCAGTGCTGGCCATTACAGGAAAAACGCCGTTGGACCTGGACGAGAATACAATCTATCTGATCTGTACCGGTATTGCTTCTGTGGCAACAACTATATGGTCATGGTGGAAGAATAACAGTTTTACCAGAAGAGCTAGAACGGCAGACCTCGTAAAAGATGGCGTAAAAGAAGCAGTATAAGGAGGCAGACATGGGAACGATAATCAGCGCCCTTGTTGGTATTTTTACAGCAGTGATGTCCGGGCTGATCCTGTATGTGGTAAAGTCCGGACAGAAGAAAGCGCAAAGCAGGGAAGAGGATAGGGATAAACGGGAGCAGCTGACATTGGAGGCTATCAATGCCTCTTTCTGCGTGAATAAAGAGCTTGTGAGCTGCGTCCTGGATGGCAAGCCGCCAAACGGCGAACTGGATGAGGCATACGAATATCAGCGAGATGTAAAACATAAAATTGAAGACTATGCCCGTGAGAAGGCGTCACGGTCGTAAAAGCATCTTTTTCTCAACGGATTCTCAAATGGCTAAAAAGTGGCTAAAACACTAATATATCACCATAAAACGCTTAAATTTCAACATCTTTCCATAACCCGGAGGCCGCAGGTTCGAATCCTGTCCCCGCAACCATGAATTTAAAATCGCACTTGATAAAGTGCGATTTTTTAGTGCGTACGGATCGGTAGGATTTGAAACTGAAACAACACAACCAGAATTTTTTAACTCGTATAATATGTAAAATATTGACATATTATATAAATAGTATATAATGGAGAAAAATGTAAAAAAGGATAGGGTTATGAGAAAACAAATCGATTACTTCTTGCACAGCGAAGAGCATGGAAGTATAATAAAAGGAGAACTAATAAGGGAAGAGAATGCTACTTATAGTAGTAATCGCAATTTTAAGGGTACGGTATTCCGGCTGCTTATGGATGATGAAGAGCATCTGCTGTCTCTGTTTAATGCTTTGGAAGGAACCTGCTACCAAGGGAAGGATTTGATTTGCATCAATACCATGAAAGGTGTGCTTTTCAACGAGCTGCGAAATGATTTATCTTTTTCTGTGAAAGACTGGTATTTGAGCTTAATTGAACATCAGTCAATTATAACCGAGAACTCCCCAACATGGCAGATCATTTACTTGGGAAGAATTTTGGAACAGATACTGGATTCAGATAAATTATATCGTCGTAAGCTGGTTCGAATGCCGATTCCACGTCCGTATGTTTTGTATAACGGACAAGAAGACTTTCCGCAGGAAAAAGAGTATCGCTTATCAAAGGCTTTTCGCCGGATAGGGGAAAGGGCAGTTGATTCATCTGTGGAGTTTGTCGTGAAAGTAATTAATATTAATCCGGATAAGAAGCATCCGATCCTGGAAAAATGCCCGATATTAAAAGAATACAGCATTTTCATAGATCGAATACGAGGGAAGATAAATGCCGGTGTAAATCGGGACGTTGCAGTAAAAGAGGCTATTGGGGAATGCATGGAAGAGGGGATATTGCAGGAATTTTTGAATCGACACGGCAGGGAGGTGTATAGTATGATGCTTAATGAAATTACTTATGATGATGTTCTCAGGGTAAGGCTAGAAGAGGCCAGGGAAGATGCCCTTGAACAAGGAATGGAGCAAGGGGAAGCAGTGAAAACAAGAATTGTAATTCAAAATATGCTGAAAAGAGGAATACCGGATGAAGAAATATGCGTTTTAGCGGAATGTACCCAGAGCTTGATCGATGAAACAAGAAATCAAGAAAAAGGATAGTTTGAGAAAGATAATACTGAAAATGCAAGAGTGCCTGAAAAGCAGACTTTAACCTGAGGTAAAATGGAACTACCAAGAATGTGAATGGTGAAAAAATGTAATCACCCACATTTTCTTGTATAAAATAATTACCCATATTCGCTTATTTTTAGCGGAATATGGGTAACCTGGCAACGGCTTTAGCGGTTGATTTTTTAAAATCAGCCCGTTGAGCGGGAAATGCTCCCAAACAAAGGGAGCTGTTTATTTCACAACTCTGATCGTATCCAGGCTGCCGCCGCTAACTCCATGAAGGTGGCGGCCCTGTTTACTTTGGTCCTCCAAAAACTCCCATACCTCATCGCTGATCCTTTCCCCGGGACAAATCGCCGGTATGCCCGGCGGATAGGGAACGATCATTTCTGCGCTGACGCGGCCGCGGGCCGCTGCCCAGGAAACGGTTTCCACCGGGGCCACATAGGCCTGACGCGGCGTCATCACGGCTTCCGGCATCGCGGGCAGTTTGTTCCTCCACTTGGCGAGAGGGCGGCGGCCTTTGTGCCCGGCTGATATCTCCCGGCAGGCTGCGATCAGTCTGTCCAGGTCGGCGCGCGTACCGCCCAATCCGACCATGCAGACGATATAGAAGTTGTCGGAGAATTCGATTTGAATTCCGTAATTTCCGATGAGCATAGCTTCCAGGTCGTAACCGGTAAGGCCCAAGTCTCTTGCGGAGATCACAAGCCTGCCGGGTTCCATGTCCGCGATATGGCAGATGCCTGCGATACGTCTGTCGATGATGGAAAACCCTTCAATTTTCTCGATTTCAGCTTTGCCGTATTCTACGAGATGGTAGACTCTTTCGAGGACGCTTTGGCCCTGTGTAACCATATAATGCCTGGCAAGATCCAGCGAAATCTCCAGCAGCCCCGAGGGACTTGTGTTTTGTGTCATCTTCAGGTTGAACCGCAGCCGGTGAAGATCGACCAAATCGCTGTTTACGTGCAGCATGGAGCTTTGGGACAGGGAGCCGGAGACCTTGTGGGTACTTTGTGTTACAATGTCCGCTCCGCATCGGAGTCCGCCGGCCGGATAGCGGTCATTAAAGTAGACATGGTTGCCGTGGGCTTCATCGACGATATGGATGCCTCCATGCTTATGTACAATGTCCGATATGGACGTTAAATCGCTGTATACGCCATGATAAGTCGGCACTACGGAAAGCACTGCTTTTGCCTGCGGATTTTCTCTATAGACCCTTTCTATCTCAGCGGGATTCATGCCTCCGATGAGCCCCAATTCGTCGCTCACCTGGGGAAATGCGAAAACGGGTACGGCTCCGCTCAGAATCAGTCCATATATGACGGATTTGTGGCAGTTTCTGGGGACAATGATCGTTTCCCCCTCCGAAACCACCGAGCAGATTGCTGAAATGTTGGCGCTTGATGTGCCGTTTACAATGAAAAAGCTTTCAGCGGCTCCCCAGGCATCGGCGGCCAGCTTCTGCGCTTCCAGGATCACCCCGTCCGGTTCGTTCAGATCATCCAGTCCGTCCACTTCACAAATATCCATCCTGAATATGGTTTCGCCTGCCAGATCCGTCCATTTCGGATTGATGGCTCTGCCCATCATGTGCGCAGGCATGAACATGGGGGTGATATCTCTTTTGGTATAAGCCACTACGGCATCATAAAGCGGTGTTTTGTTTTGATTGAGTTTCATAAAATGATATTCCTCCTTTGGGATCGTCCTTTTTCCGTCCTATGAAAAATATGACGGCGCCGATCACGGTCATGATAATTCCATATATAAGTAACATGTTGAGCATACTGTCAAAGCTGCTTAAAAATCCTGTGCCGTACTCCTCCGCATAGTATTCGGGGCCCCAATCGCCTTCGTACCATCTCAGGAACGGCACGGCCGCCATGGAGTAGATGCCCACAAACAGGCAGAATACGCCGATTCGCACAATATCCCCAACGGCTAGTCCGGTTCGGGGATTGATCGGATATAGGGCGGGATCGTCTTTATAAAAGCCCCCATAGAATCTTTTGAACAGGATGTAGCAAATCACAGCGGCCGGGACCAGCATGATTCCGCCCAGAAAGTAATCCGTGCCATTGATCAGCATGATGACGGCGGCCACTGCCACCGGCGCGCATCCGCAGTACTTAAGGCCAAACTGTCCGCCCGGGACTTTAAATAAGGCGGGATCTCTCTGGGAGAGGGGAATCTTTTTCCTGATTCTCAGCAGGGACATGGCCACAAGCGCGTAAGTTCCCAGACTAAAAGCCACTTCGAGCAATACGAGAGCAGTGAAGTCATATTTCAGCAGGAACAGGGTGACGGCGGAATATACGATAATGCATATATAGGGGACGCCTTTTTTCCTGGAGACCTTGTTCATAAACCGCGGGAAAAGATTGGCGTCGGACAATACGAAGAAACCCCTGGAGCCTGCCGCGATCTGGCTGTTGAATATGGCAAGGTTTGAAGCGATGGCAACGATACAGAAGAACAGTCCCATATATGGCCCGATGTTTTGCGTCAATACTGTGGAGTAGCCGACGCCGCCAGTTGCTCCGTCCGTCGTCCAGTTTTGCCAGTTGCCGACTGATGCCAGCCCTGCGATGGTGGGCAGGATATAGGTCAGTGACACAAGGGGCAGCGATATGATCGTCGCTTTTGGTATGAGCTGAGGATTCTCGATTTCCCCCGCAAGAGATGGTATGCTCAGGTAGCCCGTATACATCCATATACAGATGGCAGCGCATCCGCTGACGCTTTCCAGAACACCCGCATCCTCCGGTATGACCGGGGTCAGGGGATTTTGCTTCCAGTTGGCAAAGCCTACGATCGTTACCAGGGCAAAGGCCGCGATAACAAGTACGGTCAGTATGATGCTGACTTTTCCCACCTCTTTGACGCCCATGATATTGATGATCGTGAAGAGGATGACGAAAAATATTTTGATCAATGTGGCCTGCAGGGCGGTCAATTCAACAATGTATGAAAGGTAACCCACGGACAGTACCACAAAGACCGCATTGCCTACATAAAATGAAATCCCGAAAAGAAAGGTACTTAGAAATGACCAGAATTCTCCGAACGCTTCCTTGATCCAGACGAACGGCCCGCCTTCACCTGGAAGTATGGCGCCTAACTCGGCAACTCCCAGGCAAACAGGTATCGACCAGACAAAGGGAATAATAATCAGCATTAAAATCGACACGCCCGGACCGCTTTCCGTAATCATCTCTTCGATTCCAAAAGCTCCCCCTGCACATGCGCAATATAAAAGAGCGACAACGGATGTTAATCCAACCTTGTGCTTTTTCAGAGCACCTACACCTTCATTTTTTTTACTCATAATAACGAGCAGCCTCCCTCCAAAATAAATATTTGCCAAAGCATGCGGCGTGGGCCGCGCCTGCGGCATCGTTTCCCATTGGGTATGTTGCGGCAGCGCTGTTTAATTGGTAAGAACAGTATAGTTTTTTCAATTTTCTAAAAAAAGGCTTTGCTTGCTGAGCCTGCGGCCTTTCTTGGTGTTTTGGCGGCAGCAGGTTTTAGCTGGCATTTTTTCGGCATTGTAGTATAATGGATTACAGCAACTTTATCCATTTTTTGAATATATGTATTTATGAGGTGTATGATGCTGGAAACGATCCTTTATGAAAAAGATCTTGCTGTTGATGTGAAAATCGGCAATGTGCGGGAATATCCGCTGCATTACAACGATGATCTGCAGCTCATCTATGTGGTTGCGGGAAGTATTGATCTGAAGCTGACCGGAAATATCTATCATCTGAGTGAAAATGACATCCATATTATTGCCCGCGGCGATGTACATGGCATTGTATACGGGTCAGATAACAATATCGCCCTTTGCATGAGCTTCAACAGCGATGTGGTGCTGGACAAGTTTCCGGATCTGCACAATCAGACCTTTACAACGAGGGTGGATAAGAATCTGGTCACTTATCAAAAGAAAATCGAGCTGCTCAATGATATTTTTACGATCCTGTCACTGTTGCATAAGGCAGATGAAGGCTATCAAACCGGTATATACCACGCAGCTTCAAATTTGATTTCCAATCTCTATGAAAACTTCAGAGGTTTTCACATCGACGCCGTGGATAAAACCTTTGAGCATACGGTTCCTGCGGATGCTGTGCAGATAGACAGGATCAACAGAATTGTCGATTACATATACACAAATGCTCCCTACAAGTTGACACTGGACGAAATCGCGGATGCGGAGCATTTGAACCGATACTATCTGTCCCATATGTTCAGCCGTTTTACCGGTCAAAGCTTTAAAAATTTTCTAGGGATGGCAAGGGCGGAAAACTCCGAGATACCCCTGCTGGAAAGTGACGTTTCCATAACTCAGCTCTCCGAAAACGTGGGCTTTTCAAAACCCAAGTACTATATGGAGCATTTCAGCAAGTGGTATGGCATGGCTCCTAAGGAGTATCGCAGGACCTACAGGAGCAGGACTCTGGATTATTCGGAACCGGTCGTTACCAGCATACCCCTCTCAGATTTAAACAGCTTCGTTCATAATGCGGCCTTTTCGGCTTTTTCTGAAACGTCCGCTTCTCAAAAGCAGATTGATTTGTCAGAGCCGATGCCGGGCTTCGCGGAAAAAAGCGGGCAGGTTTTACCGCCGGTGATCGATGTGGAAACAGGCTGTTTAGCGGACCGCTTTCTGGATGACCTTTACATAAGTTTTTATAAAGGGAATATGCATTTTCAGTTTATGACAGCAGCAGGATCAGGTGCTCCGGTCAACGAAAACGCTTATGTGGATTCGTACCGCAGAAACTATTCCGCGACAAAAGAGCTGGAGCATATTATACAGGCGATCAGCGGCAATCAAGAGCTGCGGCTCCCGTTTTTTGATACCGGCGATCTGAACGGGCTTGTAACGCTGAACGGATTGGTAAAGCCGGCATTTTATCTGGTCCGGTTTGTCGGGCAGGATTTGCAGGGACAAATTGTTTATAAGGACGAAAACCTGACGATTACAGAGCGAGAGGGGGATTTTTCTCTGATGGCATGGAATAATAAGCAGCGGGGAGCTTTGTCGTATAAGGTGACGTTCCCTCTGAGGGCGAGCCATTACCAGATGACGGTTCAATCCTTTTCCGATATGTTTTACGATTTATGGCGCAAGCTGGGTTTCGCGTATGACCTTACGGATAAGGATAGGCAGAGGATCAACGAAGGCACCGGCCTCCACAGTGATTTTGAGCTGATAGATAATCAGAAAACGTTTACCTTTGAACTGGAGATACCTGCCGGGGAGTTTCGCTTCGGCAGCCTAGAGGTGCGAGCGTAATCATGAGTTTGGAAATTAGGAGAGTAAGATATTATGGAAAACGATAATTTCAGATACGCAGGGGAATTTGAAAAACAAGAAGCGGTGATAATCTGCTGGGCGGATGTCCCGTGTTCAGCCGCCGGATATGATGTCTGGAAGGTGCTTGTACAGATCATAAAAAATATTGTAACAGAGGTGGACGTTTATGTGAACTGCGGCATCGAAGGTTCTATCTCCCGTTGTAAAAAAGTGCTGCAAAGAGGCGGGATCGATATTGAAAAAATCCATTTTACGCAGTTTGAAGATGAGCTTCACTGGGCCAGGGACTACGGGCCGGATATTTTAGTTGACGATTGCGGAAATAAGCGGCTTGTTCATTTTAATTTTGACGGCTATGGAATGTATGATAGCGAGGACCCCATTGCTGTCATGGCCAAGAGGTTTTCAGCGCAGATGGCTGCTGCGCTGGGCTGCACTGACAGGATTGAATCGTCCCTGGTTACGGAAGGAGGAGATAAGGAATTTAATGGCGCCGGTGTTTGTATGGCCATTGAAGATACGGAAGTGCGCAAACGGAATCCTTCCCACACCAGAGAGCAAATAGAAGCAGAATACAAACGCCTGCTGAACCTAAAGAAGGTAATATGGCTTCCAAAAGCAGCCTATGAGGATGAAGACATCTTTGACGGGCCGCTGGACATTGTGGACGGGGAGGCGGTCTACCGGTCTTTATCCGCAAATGGGCATATTGATGAAATGTGCCGCTTTGTTGGGGAGAACACGATTTTATTGGCCGAGGTTACTGAAGAAGAAGCGCAAAAGCTGCCATCGGCGAGAATTACGAAAGAGCGCTTAGACCAGGCCTATGAAATTTTATCGCAGGAAATGGACTGTAAAGGGAAGCCGTTTCGTATTATCCGAATGCCCGTTCCGGAACCGATCTATTTTACGGCCAGGCCGGGAGATCATATCTATGAAAGCTGGCAAATGTTCATGGAGGATATTCCGAAAGGCCATGATATGAACGATGAATCTCCGTTTCCGGAGGGCGAAATAAGGATGCAGCCGGCTTTAAGCTACTGCAATTTTTTGATCGCGAATGGTGTTGTGCTGGGACAAAAATATTGGGAAGAAGGGCTTCCCCAGGCGATAAAAGAAAAAGATATTCGTGCCAGGCAGGTTTTAGAAACGGCGTTTCCGGACCGGAACGTGATAATGATTCATGCAACGGCTTTAAATATTTTAGGCGGCGGCATTCATTGCATGACGAAGAATATTCCGTGGTGATTTTGGGTTGAAAGTGCGGCGAAAAGCTGAAAAGAGAACGACAAAAATAAAGTAATAAATGATTTGAAAGAGACAGAGGTGACCATCCGGTTGCTTCTGTCTCTTTTATTGTAGCAGGAAATAGCATTAAGCATTTGAGTGTTATCAGCTTCACGGCCACCGACCGCCTCTATTGTAATCCCAATTACAAGTAATCTAGTTAATATTATCAAAAAATATAAAAAAATTCGATAAGTCTGAATTATTTATATTGACAATAGTAAGACAAAGTGCTAAGCTTATGGTGTCGACAATATAGATAGTAAGTCGACAATAAAAACAAATGGATGCGAGTCGGTAATAATGACCTAATAATCATGAGGTGGAGGAAAGCGAGGTGCTTATGAAACTTTCGGAGAAAGACAGGAAGATGCTAAACGGAGAATTTGGCGAAGTCAAAAAACTGGCAATGGAAAAAACCATTGAATACGCAAAGGTTCTTGGCGCGGAAGAACTGATAGATGTGGATAAGAGTACAAGCTGCTATGACGATATGTCTGATTTCTTGAAGTGTGGCAATGATCTTGATTCGCGATATTCTCTTGCGTACTTGGGAAAGGAAATGAAATTGGATTCCCTGGTGGCGGATCACTGCTTTTGCCAGGATGACGCATGCGGCATTGATGGAGAATCCTGGGAAGCTTTGAACCATACCAAAGAGTTCTACGATTACGTCAAAGGGTACCTGGACCGTGCGCAAGAACTGGGCGTTATTCGAGTAAGCTGCTGTACACCGTATCTTACCGGCTGGATACCCCTCATGGGAGAAGTGTTTGTTACGACTGAGTCCAGCAATATATTGATGTGTAATTCAATTTTTGGAGCCCGTGGAAATTGCGGAGGACAAGCGACAACGTTTCTGGCCACACTGACGGGGCGTACTCCTAAGTGGGGATATCATCTGGATGAAAACAGATATGGAACTCATATTGTTCACATTCAATGTAAAACTGAATCAAGGCAGGACTGGGATCTGTTGGGATACGTACTGGGAACTCAGTTATCCAGCGGAGATGTGCCTATCATAGCGGATGGATTTAAAAAGCCCGATCTTACACTTTTGAAAAAGTTTTTTACGCCATTGGCTACAACAAGTAATGCGGAGCTATGCTTTTTCGTTGGTCTGTCACCGGAAGCCAGGACTTTAGAAGATGCCTTAAAAGGACATGCGCCAAAGGGAGAAATCGTAATTACCCAAGAGATGATCGATAACGCAAAAAATAAATTATGCCATCAAGAGCCAGGAGAAGTTGACTACATTGAAATCGGCTGTCCGCACTGCGGGATTGAGGAATTGCAGGAGTTTTCAAGCTATATGAAGGGGAAAAAGGTCAAGGATGGAGTCAAGTTTATTATTAACACTGCGTTTCCAATGCTGAAGACCGCAGAAGTCAACGGATACGCGCAAATACTGCGGGACGCGGGCATCTATATTTCCACCTGCGGGTGTCTGAACGTACATTCATGCGCGGCAAATGGCGCGAAAGCAATTGCTTTGTCATCCGCAAAACTGACCCACTATCAGAAAACGGAACAAAGTGTGCCGGTATATTACGGATCAGATAAAGAGTTAATGGACGCAGCGGTTACAGGTTACTGGGGAGGTAAGTAAATGGCTAAGAGTGATATTTTATGCGGACGCCCATCGGGAGGCAAGCTCGCTGAGGGATATGCGCTGGTTTGCAAGAACAGTATCATGGGTTGGAACGGAATCGATGTAGAGACGGGGATCATCACAGAAAAAGGCCACCCGTATCAAGGGATATCCATCGAAAATACAATTCTCGTTATTCCCGGCAGCCGGGGATCCATAGGATGGTCGGACTTCTTTTACGGATGCCATTTAAACGGGCATGGACCGGCAGCTTATGTGCTGACAAAAATGGATTCAAAGTGTGGAACTGCTGTTGTAATGGCAGGTGTTCCCTGTGTAAGCGATTTCCCGGAAGATCAGGATCCGTGTGAATTAATAAGAACAGGGGATTATGTAAAAGTCAACGGGGAAAAGGGGACGGTGGAGATTTTGGAAAGGAGCGTCAGAGCTTAGGAAATGTGGAAAGAAGACAAAAATAAGGCGTTTGAAAACCTCAAAATTGTAATTCTTGATGAGAATATCATTACAAAAGATGGTTTGAGCTGGGAGCGTTTAAAGGAATTTGGAGAACTAACGGTTTATCATAATACGCCTCAGGGAGAGATCATCAAGCGATGCAAAGACGCGGATGTGATTTTAACGTCAAAGTGCAGGATCACCAAAGCAGTTATAGACGCATGCGAAAAGCTGAAATATATTGGGGTGCTTGCTACAGGCTATAACATGGTGGATTTAGAATACGCCAAAGAAAAGTCCATTACTGTAACCAATGTGCCGGCGTATTCCACGGCATCGGTAGCACAGTTTACGATCTCCATGATATTGATGCTGGCAACACATGCGGAGCAGCACGCACAAGCCGTAAAAAAAGGAATGTGGGTAACGAGCAAAGAATTTTGCTTTACCATGACGCCTCAAATAGAACTGGAAAAGAAAGTGCTGGGCATCATTGGATTTGGAAGGATTGGCAGAAGCGTGGCAAGAATCGCCTCGGCCATGGGCATGAAAGTGGTAATAGCGACCAATCATCCTGATGAGATCTTTCGCAGAGAAAATAAGAATGTCCAGTTCGCTTCTCAGGATTACACCATGAGAACCGCAGATATTCTGTCTCTGCATTGTCCATTGACAGACGAAAACGAAGGGTTTATCGACAAAACCAATATCAGCAAGATGAAAAACGGCGTGATGCTTGTAAATGTGGCAAGGGGAAAGCTGATCAATGAAAAGGATTTGGCGGAAAATCTTCGAAGCGGAAAAATTAAAGCCGCGGCCCTTGATGTATTGTCGGTAGAACCGGCGCAGAAGGACAATGTGTTACTAACGGAGCCAAACTGTTTTATCACACCGCACATGGCATGGGCGACAAGGGAAGCAAGGGAAAGACTTATAAACTGGACCTATGATAATTTGGCGGCCTTTTTACAGGGTGAGGTGTTGAACAGGCTAGCTTAGAAATCTTTGGAAAGCGGAGGTGAAAATAATGAAAAAAGTAACTGTATTGGGATCAGGAAGCGGGAGCCATGCTATGGCAGCTGATTTGGGTTCTATGGGCAATGAAGTGCATATGCTTGTTTTACCTGAATGGGAAATGGAGCTGAGAGAGGTAAAGGAGCATGGGTATATCGCAGCGGAAGGCATTATTAATGAAAAGATACCGATTGCGTCGGTGACGACAAACCCTAAGGAAGCTATTGAAAACAGTGAATGTATTTTCTGTCCGCTTCCGGCATTTGCTCAAAACGCATACTTTGATTTTATCGCGGATTATTTAGAAGATGAACAGATTTTTCTTCTGATACCGGGATTGCTGGGAACCCTTGTTTTCAATAAAACGCTGGAAAACAAAAAAATAGAGAAACGTATTTTTATTGCTGAGACCAGCGAACTTCCTTACAGCTGCAGGGCAAAACAGGGACATGTAAACATCATGTCTAAATCAAAAGTCTTATGCGCAGCTTTTCCAGCGTCCGATACAGGCGAGGTGCTGGACCGAGTGTCGCAATTTTATCAATTTGATAGAGCGAAAAATGTAATGCAATGCGTAACCCACAGTACGAACCCGTGTTATCACGCACCGGGCTGTGTGCTAAACGCAGGCAGAATCGAAAGAGCAAAAGGGAATTTTTATCTGTATGAAGAAGGAATTACGCCATGTGTTGCCAGAGTAATGGAAAAGCTGGATGAAGAACGCATACAGATTGCGGATAAGGTCGGAGGCGCCTTGTTCACCGTTCCGGAAGAAATGGCAGCAACGAGAGAACCCAGAAGCATATTTGAAGAAATAAACGGATGCATGTCAATGGAATATATAAAAGGCCCCGAAAGTTTGGATGACCGGTACTTAACGGAAGATATTCCATACACGATGATGTGCTGGCTTACGATTGCACAGATAGCGAAAGTTGAAACTCCCATCATAAAGGCCATCATCACTTTAGCAGAACCGATCATTGAGAAGGATATTTTTATGAAAGGAAGGAATGCCCAGGCGATGGGAATTGACGGTATGGGGCTTGGAGAATTAATCGATTACATCACCAATTAGCGCAGAAAAAGTTTTTTTGCTTATTTTTACAACCAGTTATCTTCGTTTATAAAATTGATTTTCAGGAGGAGAAAGAAAATGGATGAAAATAACACAAAGTATTATGGGTACATTGAACCGGGTGAGGACATGCATTATTTTATCAACAAGGATGGGTTCAGAGCAGGATTTACGGTTGGCATAATCGTCCTTCCGGCCTGGTTCCCATGTCAGCCCGGTCACGTAACCAACGCCAGTACGTTTAATTTTCCGGTGAAATATGAAGAGGCAAAACAATCGAGTATCCAGTCAGTCGTGAAAGAAGGAAGCGGAGATATCGTAGATGGAATCATCGATGCTGCGAAAAAACTGGAAAGAGATGGCTGCCGTGTGATTGTCGGTGACTGCGGATACTTTGGACATTATCAAAAAAAGGTAGCTGCTTCCGTGGAGGTGCCAGTGTATATGTCTGGGATCATTCAAGTGCCGCTGATCAGTATCGGATTGAAACCCGAACAAAAAATTGGCATTATCTGCGCCGACGGACCAAATCTTACCTTTGAATTATTTCAGGAATGCGGTGTTTCAAAAGAAGACTATGAAAAATGCATCATCTATGGAGCGCAGGACCAGCCGGAATTCTCCAAAGTAGCTATAGAACCCGGCAATCTGGACACACGCTTAATCAGAAAAGAATTAGTCGGATTAGCTGAAAAAATGGTGGAAGAGCATCCTGAAATAGGAGCGATCCTGCTGGAATGTACAGATATGCCGCCATATGCGGCATCCATCCAAGCTGCGACCAGCAGGCCGGTATTTGATACGGTAACACTTATCAAATATTTGTACAATGTCGTGTCACAAAGACATTATGGTGGTTTTATTTAAAAACTGATGATGCGTCAGGAAGGAGAAAAACATGGATACGGAAATTTCTTATGGCCTTTTAACACTTTTACCGCCAATTATTGTAATCGGAGTTGCTTTATATACAAAGCTTAATTTTGAATCCTTAATGCTGGGCGCATGGATTGCGTTTATCATGTCACAAGGCTTCTTCGGAAGTATTCCGGCGCTCTTAGACAGCTGCCAGACCGCGGTCTCAGAAAATGCCTGGATGTACATTGTCTTAGCCTTAGTAGGCAGCTTGATTACGCTTTTGTCCGCCTCAAAAGGAACTTTCGGCTTTGCCAAGTTCCTGCAAAAATACGCAAAAACTCAGAAAAAAACTTTGATGTTCGGATGGTTTCTGGGGCTGTTGATCTTTATTGATGACTATCTGAACGTATTGACCGTATCAGCCTGTACAAAAGAAGTAGCCGACCGGCAGCGAACACCAAGGGAAATGCTCGCTTATGTGCTCGATTCCACAGGAGCGCCTGTGTGTATCCTGGTACCTTTGTCAACATGGGCCGTGTACTATGGAAACGTATTCGCACAGCAGGAATCACTGGCTGAAATGGGGGACGGAGCTTATTTGTATCTGCACAGCATACCCTTTGCGTTCTATGGGTTTACAGCCGTAATATTGGTTCCCCTCGTTATTCTGGGAATTGTCCCCAAGCTGGGAGCTATGAAAAAAGCTTATCGGAGAGTTGATGAAACAGGTATGGTTTACTCAGAACTCAGCGCGAAACTCAATGAGGGTGAATTATCCACAGAGGAACCATTGCCCGATGGCAAAATCATTGACTTTCTGCTGCCAATGGCTGTCGTTGTAGGCGTGGCTATCTGGAAAGACGATTTACTGACCGCCCTTGTTATAGGCATCTGTGTTGCCGGAATTCTTTATATACCGAGAAAAGTAATGAAACCAAAAGAATTTTGCGAAGTATTCACAAGAGGACTTACGACAATGGTGCCAATGATCGCCATTTGTATGGCATCACAGGTAGTTAAGATGTCGATGGATAGTATTAATCTTCCTACATATGTAGTAGACGCGGTATTACCGTTTGTTAATCCTGATACGCTTGCGGCCATTACCTTTGTCGTTGTCGCCCTGCTGGCCTTTGTAACAGGAAGCAGCTGGGGAGTTCCGGTTGTATGCGTACCGATCATCGTTCCTTTAGCAGTGGAAAGCGGCGCGCCGATATTCCTGGTATTGGGCGCCATTGCCAGCGCAGCGGCCTTTGGCAGTCATGCGTGTTTCTACACCGATGTTACGATCATGTCTTCGCAGGTTTCAAAAATTAATAATATGGAGCATGTGCTGACACAATTGCCATATGCGATCATTGCTGGATTAGCAGCTGTCGTTTTGTATCTGGTATTTGGTTTCGTGTTATAGAGTGTGAGAAGTAAAAATAAGCGAAAATAACTTGGTGTACAAGCAATTGGAAAGGAGAGACACGATTGCAGTCATGGTCATCGTGTTTCTCTTGCTATTTAGAAAATGATAAAGGAATCAAAACAAAATGCAAAAAACAAACTGGAAAGATGCTTACAAAGCGAAGCTCACCACGCCACAGGAGGCTGTCAAACGCATAAAAAGCGGAGATACCGTGCTCCTGGCGCACGCCGCGGCAGAACCAAAAGCGCTGGTAGAGGCAATGTTAGATAACTATAAAGAATACAGTAATGTGACAATATCCCACATGATCTCTCTGGGCGAAGGGAGATACTCAAAGCCTGATATGAAAGACCACTTCCGGTATGTGGGATGGTTTACCGATCCGTCGACAAGGGCGTCCATTCATCAGGGCCAGGGCGACTTTGTGCCGGTTTTTTTCAGCGAAATACCCGGCATGATCCGCAGCAAAACCCTCCCTGTCGACGTGTTCATGGTCATGGTGTCCCAGCCCGATGAAGAGGGCATATGCTCCGTAGGAGTTTCCTGCGATTATACGATGCAGGCGATCAAATCCGCTGCGACTGTAATCGCTCAAATCAACGCAGAAGTGCCCAGAGTCGGAGGCGAGGCGTATGTACATATCGATGCGTTCGACTGCATCGTAGAAGCGTCGCATCCGCTTCCGGAAGTTTTCTGGGGCGAAAGCGATGAGAAGGATGTGGCCATTGGCCGGCACTGCGCTTCTCTGATCGACGACGGGGCCACCTTGCAGTTGGGGATGGGCGGAATCCCAAACGCGGTGCTGGCGGCACTGAGAAATAAAAAACATCTGGGTATCCATTCGGAAATGATTTCCGACGGGGCCGTAGAGCTGATCCGGGCAGGTGTAATTGACTGCTCCGAAAAATCCATTGATCGCGGTAAGGTTGTTGTGAATTTCCTGTATGGCTCAAAGAAATTATACGACTTCGTAGACAACAACCCCATGATTGAGCTAAGGCCGGCGGATTATACAAATAACCCGCTGGTAATCCGGCAGAACAGTAAATTCGTCTGCATTAATTCGGCGATTGAAGTCGATCTCTGGGGACAGGTAAACGCAGGAAGCCTGAACGGCAAAATATTCAGCGGAGTAGGCGGGCAGGTTGATTTCATCAGGGGAGCGGCCATGTCGGAAGACAGCAGAGGAATTGCGATCATTGCCATGCATGCCGCTGCGGTGAAAAAGGACGGAACTAAGCTTTCGAAGATTGTAGGAAGCCTTAAAGCGGGCACTTTAGTAACCACATCGCAGCACGATGTGGACTATGTAATTACGGAATACGGTATCGCGGGCCTCAAAGGCAAGACCGTAAAAGAAAGAGCGCGGCTGCTGATTGCCATTGCGGACCCTGATTTCAGGGAAGAACTGGCCTCCGCTTTTGAAGCGCGTTTCGGAGAAAAATACTAAGGAGAAAAGGCATATGGAATTTACTTATTCGAGAGAACAGCAAATGGTAAAAAAGATGATTAAGGAGTTTGCGGAAACAGAAATCGCTCCCATAGCAGAGGAGCTGGACGCAGAGGCGAAATACCCTTATGAAACCGTAGCAAAGCTTGGAAAGCTGGGTGTGATGGGAATGCCGTTTCCTAAAGAATACGGGGGAGCGGGAACGGACTACCTGACCTATATTATGGCAGTGGAAGAGCTTTCCAAGGTGGACGCCTCCCATGGCGTAATCGTTCAGACGCACAACGCCCTTTGCTGCTGGCCGATTTTTACATATGGCACGGAAGAACAAAAACGGAAATATCTGCCGGACCTTCTTTCGGGAAAAAAGCTGGGAGCATTTGGTCTGACAGAGCCGAACGCGGGAACGGATGCCGCGATGCAGCAGACAACAGCGGCGGACGGCGGTGACTGCTGGATTCTTAACGGTTCAAAGGTGTTCATTTCCGGCGGCGGAATCGCGGATGTGTACGTTATTATGGCGATGACCGATAAGAGTAAGGGGAACAAAGGAATCAGCTCCTTTATCGTGGAGAAGGGAACTCCGGGGTTTTCAAGGGGGAAAAAAGAAAACAAAATGGGCATTCGTGCGTCCATTGCCGCAGAGCTTGTATTTGAAGACTGCAGAATACCCAAAGAAAATCTGCTGGGAAAAGAAGGCAAAGGCTTTAAAACAGCCATGACCTCCCTTGATGTGGGAAGGCTTGGAATCGCGGCGCAGGCCCTTGGAATCGCTCAGGGAGCATTCGATCAGACCGTCGAATACATGAAGCAGAGAAAGCAGTTTGGCAGGAGCCTGAACAAATTTCAGGCGCTGGCTTTTGAGATGGCCAATATGAAAACAAGGATCGACGGTGCGAGGTTTCTTCTTTATAATGCCTGCAATATGCGGGACAGGGGGCTTCCAAGCACCGTGGAAGCCGCTCAGGCCAAACTGGCATGCTCCGAAACAGCCTCCTATGTAGTGGATAAAGCGGTACAGTTCCATGGCGGATACGGGTACATCAAAGACTATCCGGTGGAACGAATGTACAGAGATCAGAAGATAACCGAAATTTACGAAGGTACGTCGGAAGTAATGAAAATGGTTATCTCAGGCAGTATTTTTAAATAGGAGGGAGCGGAACATGAAAATAATCGTGTGTGTAAAGCAGGTGCCAAATACAAATGAAATTAAGATCAACCCGGAAACCGGGACGCTGATTCGGGATGGGGTGGAATCCATACTGAATCATGATGATGCCAATGCCTTGGAGGAAGCCCTCAAAATCAAAGACCGCGATCCGAAAACGGAGGTGATCGTTCTGACGATGGGACCGCCCCAGGCCAGGGAAATGCTGGAGGAATGCATTGCCATGGGCGCTGACGAAGCGGTCTTGCTGTCAGACAGAGCACTGGGCGGTTCGGACACCTGGGCGACCTCCAATGCGCTGGCGGCAGGAATTCGTAAAATCGGAAATTACGACCTGATCTTCGCGGGCAGACAGGCCATTGACGGAGACACGGCCCAGGTCGGTCCGCAGATCGCAGAGAAGCTGGGAATCCCTCAAATTACATATGTGAGAGAATTTCAAATGGAGGGCAAGCGGATCACCGTGCAAAGGGCGCTGGAAGACGGCTACCAGGTTCTCAAAACAACGATGCCCTGTGTCCTGACCTGTATCAAAGAATTGAATACGCCCAGATATATGAGTATACGCGGTATCTTAAAGGGAGCTGCGGCAGAGATCAAAGTCTGGAGCGCGGAGGATATCGGTGTAAATGAGGAATTGGTCGGACTGAAAGCTTCTCCGACCAACGTATACCGATCCTTCACGCCAAAGCCAAAGGGGAAAGGCGTGTCCGTCAAAGGCGATACGGCGAAGGAACTGGCAGGGAATCTGCTTGCGGAACTTAAGGAAAAGCACATAATCTAGGAGGATGACAAAATGGCGAACTTTGCAGAATACAAAGACGTATGGGTGTTTACCGAACAGAGGCAGGGAAAACTGATGAATGTGGCCCGGCAGCTTCTCGGCGAAGGCTATCGTTTATCGAGAGAAATCAGCAAGGATACAAGGGTATGCGCGGTTCTTGCGGGGGACGGCGTCGATCATCTGGTGGATGAGCTTTATGCGTACGGTGCGGATGTGGTGTATCAAATCGATCACTTCCTTTTGAAAGAATATACCACTGACGCTTATGCGAAAGCGATGACCGACGCAATCCGGACTTATAAGCCGGAAATCGTTCTCTTTGGGGCCACCTTTATTGGAAGGGATCTGGCTCCGAGAATCGCGGCAAGGCTGGACACGGGGCTGACAGCGGACTGCACCAGACTGGATATCAATACGGCAAATTATGTGGAGTATCTCAAGACCTATACGACAGCCAGCACCGACGGGATTTCCGGCCGGAATGACGATAACGGTTTAAAGCAGACGAGGCCGGCCTTTGGCGGGAATCTTATGGCTACCATTGTTACGCCCAATACGAGACCGCAGATGGCGACTGTGAGGCCGGGAGTAATGGACCCCAGAGAAAAGAAACAAGGCGCCAGGGGACAGCTGATCCGGGTCTGCGCCCAGTTGTCGGCGGATGATATTCATGTGGAAGTTGTGGAAGTGGTTAAGGCGGCCAAAGAATTGGTTTCACTCACAGATGCGGATATTATCTGTTCAGGAGGAAGAGGCTTGGGCAGCGCGGAGGGCTTTCGGCTAATGGAAGAATTCGCGGCCAAAGTCGGCGGCGTGGTTGGGGCTTCCCGTGCGGCGGTCGATTCGGGCTGGATCGATCAGAGCCATCAGGTGGGGCAAACGGGAACTACGGTCAAGCCTAAAATTTATTTTGCCTGCGGAATCTCCGGTGCGATTCAGCATCAGGCCGGAATGAAGGGTTCCGATGTCATCGTTGCTGTTAATAAAGATCCGCAGGCGCCGATGATGCAAATTGCCGATTACGCGATTTGCGGGGATCTGAAAAAAGTGGTCCCGGAAATTATTGCTCAGTGGGACGCTGAATCATGAGGTGAGAGTATGACGGAGAAAAAAACATCAAAACAGATGCTGAATGAGCTGGTGGCGCAGCATTACGCTGATGCGGGCAAGGCAAAGGCGGAAGGTAAATTGGTAGCATGGGCGACTTCCATCTGCCCGCAGGAACTCCTTGAAGCAATGGATATCTATGTTGTATATCCTGAAAACCACGCGGCTGCCGTTGCGGCGAGAAAACAGTCCATGGACTTTCTCGAGCGGTCGGAAAGCTGCGGGTATTCCATTGATATCTGCTCCTATGCTAGAGTGAACCTGGGCTATAAGGATATTATGGAATCGGATGCCTGTAATATTCCGGCGCCGGATCTGGTATTCTGCTGCAATAATATCTGCACCACCGTGGCGAAATGGTATGAAAACCTGGCGACAGAGCTGGACATTCCCTTTATTCTCTTTGACACGCCGTTCAATCATCGCTATGAAGCCGCGGATCACACTATTGCCTATATGAGAGGGCAGCTTGAACATGTGATCGGCCAACTGGAGGAAATAACCGGCAAAGAATTTGACTACGATAAGTTATCGGAAGTCATGCGGATTTCCAATGAAACCGCGTACTGGTGGAGAAAGGCCTGTTTTACAGCCCGGGCCAATCCATCGCCTTTAAACGGGTTTGATATGTTTAACTATATGGCTCTTGTGGTCTGCATCCGGGGGAAAAAGGAAGGCAGGGATCTATTTCGGCTGTGGTATGAGGAGCTGGAGGAACGAGCGAAAAAAGGACTGGGGCCCTGGAAAGAAGGAGAAGAAAAATACAGAATCATCTGGGACGGCATCGCCTGCTGGGTACACTTAAGTCCAACCTATAAGATTCTGAAGAAATACGGGGTAAACGTAGTAACGTCTCTCTATCCTGACGCATGGACGATTTTCTATGAAACAAACGATATCGAGGGCATGGCCAGAGCCTACAGCTACTATCACGCAAACCGCTGTGTAGACTATGTTTCGGATACGATGCTCGGGCTGGCCGCGGATTTCAATATTGACGGGGTGGTGTTCCATTCAAACAGAAGCTGCAAGCTTATGGATTTCACCGTATATGAACAGCAGCGGAGATTGGAAGAAAAGGCCGGGATTCCATCGGTTGTATTCGACGGTGATATGTGCGATCCGCGAGTGCTTTCCCAGGCGCAGTATGAAACGAGAATACAGGCTCTTGTGGAAATGATGGAGCGGCGTAAAGCGGCAAAGGAGGGAAGGTAATGTTAAAGGAAACGATTATGAAACTGGAAGAACGGGCGCTGAATCCTGCCAAAGCCGTAGCATCCATAAAGGCAGAATGCGGAAAAGACGCAGTGGGATGCTTTCCGATTTATACGCCGGAAGAAATCGTTTATGCGGCAGGGTTTGTTCCCGTGGGTCTCTGGGGAGGCAGGACGGAGATCAAAATGGCCGATAAATTTCTGCAGGGGTTCTGCTGTTCGATCATGAGAGCGAATATGGAGCTGGGTATGAGAGGTGTTTACGACCAGCTGAAGGCGATCATCATACCGGGCCTGTGCGATACTTTAAAATGCGTCATCGAAAACTGGAAAACAGCGGTGCCGCAGGTTCCCATGATTGGGATGGTTTACCCCCAGGCAAGATGGAACAGGGCGGCGGAAGAATACCTGGAAGCTGAATTAAAGCGTGTGCGGTCGGATTTTGAAAAGGCAACCCATACGCTGATTACGGATAAAAATGTGGAAGAAGCCTTCGCCGTATACGAGGAATACAGAGCGGCCATGCGTGAATTCACAGAAGTGGCCTGTGATTATCCTCTTATAATCGATGCCAGAACCAGACATTTGCTCATTAAGGCCGGGTACTTCATGGACAAAAAACTGTATATGGAGGAAATAAAAAAAGTGATCGATGGTCTCAAGGCCATGGAGAAAGAGGCGTTTCACGGCGTGAAGGTTATAACCACCGGGCTGATCGGCGAACCTGCTGAAATTCTCGATCTGTTCCGCGAGTGTGAGATCAGCGTGGCGGCGGATGATATCGCGCAGGAGTCCAGGCAGTTTCGGACACCAGCCAGAAAAGAAGGCAGCGTCTGGGAAAAAATGGCGGGAAGGGTCATCGATCAGAGAGGCTGCGCTTTTCTGGCGGAACAGAAGAAATCAAGGGGACAGATGCTCATCGATATGGTCAAAGAGCGGGAGGCTCAGGCAGTTATCGTATGTATGATGAAATTCTGCGACCCGGAAGAATTTGACTATCCCGTTTATAAAGCGCAGCTTGAAAAGGCCGGGATTCCAGTCCTATACCTGGAACTGGATCAGCAGATTGAATCCTTTGAGCAGATAAGAACAAGAATTCAGAGCTTCGCCGAAATGCTGATATGACTGCCGATGGACCGGGATCAAAATTTTCCCAGGAAGGGAAACAGGGAGGAAACTATGTACTTAGGAATCGATATTGGATCATCCTCTTCCAAAGCTGCGATTTTAGATGATAAGGGCGCGCTGATCGCACATGCCGCCGTTAATGAGGGAACGGGAACAAAAGGTGTGGAGCGGGCGCTGGAGCTGGTGTTTGATGAGGCGGGAGTGGAAGTGGACACCGTTAAATTTACAGTTGTCACTGGGTACGGGCGCATTACATATGAACATGCGGACAAACAGATCACCGAAATTTCATGCCACGCAAAAGGGGTATCTTATTTATGTGAATCAGCAGGATCGATTATTGACATAGGCGGGCAGGACGCAAAGGTAATAAAAATCGGGGCAAACGGTATCGTTGAGAATTTCGTTATGAATGAGAAATGTGCGGCAGGTACAGGCAGATTTTTAGAAGTAATGGCCAGAGTGCTTGGCTGTGATTTGAGCGATCTATCCCATTTGGCCGGTCAATCCACAAAGGAGGTGCCCATAAGCAGCGTCTGTACCGTATTTGCGGAAAGCGAAGTGATTTCACGGCTGGCGTCAGGCGAAAAACGGTCAGACGTTGCCAAAGGCGCGCACAGGGCAATCGCCAAAAGAGTGTCCGGTATGTGCGGGCGCGTTGGCCTGAAAGACTGCGTGTTTATGACAGGCGGCGTGGCGCTGAATTCCAATATGGTAAAAACCATGGGAGAAACCTTGGGGCGAGAAATCAAGGCGGCCCCTTATCCCCAGGAGGTGGGAGCCATAGGAGCGGCGGTGTTTGCCAAGGAGTTGTATGAAAAAGCGTAATTTAGCCGTTTCTATTTTCCAAAATCACTGTGAAACTATCAAAACTATGCTGCTTCCCGGCGCCCATTGATATTTGGGTGTTGTCCCCATGTAAAAGGTACGGGGCTAGGGCGCTGCAGGGAGCGGCTCGTAGGAAATGCTGCTTAAAAGGAAAATTGCTATTTTTGTCAACACGCAGCGAAAAGTCAGGTTCTTGTTGACCTTTTTTCAAGGATACAAAGCATGCGGACATAAAAACTCGATCAAATATGCAGCTTTGAACAGAAAGAGAGACCGCAAACCTTGGAAATATCGCAACAATAACATCGAAATAAATCCATTGTTGAACAAATATGCATATTGTCAAAAAAGGCGACATTCCTGATTTATAAGAGGCGAGCCGCAGCAGATATTCTTCACTTATATTGCCGGAACCTGCCACTTGCTTGGTCTTGCAGGCGTCTCGCCTGCTAACGGGTGGAATCCGGAATGCCGCATATTCGATATTTTACAATTAATAAAAAAAGCAACCAGGCAAATTTCCATGCTGCTTGCTTAAAAGTTGGGTCCTTTTATAATTGTCTTCGGCCTGTGCCGAAGGCTCTTTTCTGCCTAAATAATGCCGGTCCCACCCGGACGGCAGAGATAAAATCAGTCTTTGAGCTGGATTTTCACAGTCTCCAGGGAAAGCCCTGTGGCCTGTGCGATTTGATCAGGCGACATGTCGTTGGCCGCAAGATTTCTTACCAACCGTTTTTGTTCCTGTTTGAGACTCTCTTCCAGCTGTTCACGGGCCTGCCGCTCCTGAGCCAGTTTCTTTTCATAGGCCTGCTGTTCCTGAACCAGTTTCTTTTCATAGGCCTGCTGTTCCTGAACTAACCTCGCTTCGTAAACCTGCTGTTCCTGCGCGAACTTTCTTTCCAAATGTTCAATGGATTCGTTCAGCTGCCGCTCCCGCCTCTCCGCGGATTTTTGTTTCAGAATAAACTTTTCTCTGGCAATGGCCTGTTCCCGAATAATCTCGTCGGCCGTGGCTTTACGCAGCAATTCGTCGGTCATATCGATCTCCTTTCCGCCCTGCCTGCGCAGCTCCTCCAGATATGCTTCCTGATCCGGTTCTCCGGCGTAACGGAGATACTCCAGGTATCGTTCCAGTTCATTCATTTGGCTGACGGGCTTTGCTCTGCCCGGATTTACCTTGGGTAGCTCCAAATAGTATAATCCGGCCAGATCCGTCAACTGAAAGGTATCCCGGCGTTCCATGAACCAGAAATCAGTGGCAAACCGATCGGTTTGCTTGTGCAGGACAAAATCAACGATAAAGATACAAATGCTTTTCTTCATCATACCATATTTCTGCCCTGCTTCCAAGGATTCTCGAACCATACCGGCCAGATAAAGCAGATTATGAGGAATGAAATCATCGTCGTGGCACAGGTGGATTTCCAGGTCCAGCAGCTCGTGCATGTCGGTTTCCGCCTTAATATCCATCACGGATTCTTTTTGGGCTTCAAATTCCCGGATATTGAAGGGATTCTTGTACTCGATTCGACGGATCGGATCGTCCTTTCGATCCAGAATCAGATTGAGAACAGCAATCAATGCCTGTTTACACCGTTCATCTTCGCGGCCGTAAACGGCTTTGAAGAGAAGGTCGTTTTTTAATGTGAGTGCGATATGAAGCACCTCCTTTCAATGTGTGGAAAATATTAACTGTAAGTAATTGTAACATAAATGGAATAAAATGTAAATTAAATTTTACCCAAATACAATGAAAAAAATCTGCCAAAAGAAAAAACATGCTATCACATATTTTGCTGTGATAGCATGTAATTAGATAAGAATGAAGTGATTATTAGAGTACATCGCCAATCGTCTGCTTGATGTTTGAAGCACATTGCAGCAAATCAGATTCGATAGCTTTTTTCTGTTCCAGCATTTTCTCGGAAATTCCGGATACGCTGATAACTGCGATTAAGGTTCCCTTATTGTTTTCAATGGGAGTTGCGATACAAACAAGTCCTACATCGAGTTCCTCGTTGTCTATGGCAATTTTTTTTTCGCGCACGTCATTTAACATTTGTCGGAATGTAAACGGATCCGTAATGGAGTTGGATGTATATCGTGGCATAGGTTTGCTGAGCAATTGATCGAGAACGGATTCCTCCTGATAGGCCAGCACAACCTTACTGATTGCGGCAGCGAACAGTTCCGCCCGTTTCCCTACCCGGGAGAGAATTCGAAACGATTCTGTTTCACCGACTTTATCGATATACACCGCATCATAGCCGTCAGGTACGACCAGGTGAACCGCGGTTTGATATTTTTCTGCCAACTGGTTGATATAGGGACTTGCAATGGCTCGTATTTCCATACTTTGAGCATAGATTTGGCCTAAAATATAATTTGAAACGCCTAAGGAGTATTTGCCAGTTGATTCATCATAATTAAGATATTTGTTTTTCAGTAAAGTTTCTGCGATTCCATAGCAAGTAGTTCTTTTCAAACCGGTTTTCTTTGCCAGATCCGATAGATTGATTTTTGGCTCCGATAGGGTGAATTGCTCAAGGATTCTTAATGCTCGCTCGACTGACTGAATAGGTTTTGCTGTTGCACTGCCCATTTTTCTTTATTGCTGGTGCCTTTAAATCAAAACACCATACGCTCCTTTCGTTTTTCTATCTATCCATATTATACATTATTCCAAATGGGTTTTGGGATAAATAATAATTGAATGACAGCTTGAGTTTATAGAGTACATTATACATCATATCGCCCAAGATTTGGTAAAAAGTTATACGATTCTACCCAATTTGTACGGCGTTGCCGCAAGGTTGAATACGCGTGAAACTTACGAATTGTCTGACAAGAAGATGACCCGGCCTCCCGGCGCTTTTTGCTTTGAAATTAGACTGGAGCGGACGAAACATGTGGGCTTGCGGGTTTTACAGATTTATTTTTTGGAAATTTTCACTTAAAATTAAGCAGTAAGGGTAAGAAACGTTGAAAAAAGATCCGCTTTGAACTCCTTTTTTTGGAGAAAGCTCCGAAAACAATTTAGCGCATTACAATGTGAAACTAAATAGATCTTTTTTCTGGGTCGAATTGGCGGAATTGGCAGAACGCAGCCCGGATAGGGCAGAGAATGGTTTTAAGTCTGCGCCCAAATTCCAATTTTTCCGGCAAATACAGCGACCATGGTCCCCTGAAAAATATTCTGATTTCAGGAAAAATAAGGATATCCCATTTGATAGAATATCCTTATTGGCAATATCCAACATAAGATGACAGCGTTTATGCCCCATAATAATATAAACTCAAAACATACCGATAAAAAGCCCGACTATGTAGGGGATCAGCCAAACGGACCATACGACAATGCTGAACTTGTGAAAGGTTTTCTTAGCCTGATCGTCCCTCTTAATGAGGATCACCGTTGCCCAAATCGCATGAAACGCCATCAAAAGCAGAGCAATCAAGCCTGTAATTCCATGAAGACTAAAACTAAACGTGTTTCCCGAAAGCTGCCCCATGATGGTAGTACCAGTGGAATCGCAAAGAAATCCAAGCCAGAAAACAGCGCAGTGCCACTTTAACAGCGTCCCCATCTTCCTTTCGGCAAAAACGCCAATGGTATAAAAGGTCAGGGCAAGGGTCATGCAGATGATTGCCCAAATAAGTAAAATTGACATCAGAAGATTCCCCCGCTATTTACTGGATAATACTTTTTTCAGAGAAACCAGGAGCATAATCATTGAAATCAGCATTAAAATGTGCGAGATTCCTGCGAATCCTGAAATCATGCTGTCGTATGAACTGGCCAGGGCAGTATTTGTAACCTGGACAATTCCCCGTATCAGCAGCATGATAGCCATGAAGGGGAGGGCTATGTTATAAAGCAGGAAAAACCGCCTAAACAGCTTCTCCTTTTCCAGCTTCGTGATTTTGCAGACAACCGCAAGAAGGAGGAATAAAAACATGCCCAGCATGAACAGATGTGTGTGGACAACACTCAAGGTTGTCGCCCCGGAATATCCATAAAATTTCGTGAACTCCCTGTAAAACACACCGCCCGCCATAGCGAGAGCAAAATAGATTATGGCAGCATTCATTGATTTTTTCATAATTCCTGAACCTCCTGTCCCGGCAGCTTGTACCTGAATTTGAAATAGTTTCGTCCAAACAGGACTCCCGCCATAGCCAATGCGGTTCCCAGCCCTGTATAAAAAACAGCGATAAATCTGTCCGGCATTAAACTTAAAGTTCGAATCAGTATCCCGAACGTCATCATAAAGGCCATGATGATAAAGGATTTCACATCGAAAAACTTTAAGAAGAATTGCCTCTCTTCCTCATAGGAATGAATCCGCTGCGTATGTTTTTTGGTCAACCTGTAAAACACCATGAACCAAAAGAGGGCAAAAACAACAGCGGAGAGCGAAAGATTGAGGGCTGTTCCATAGCCATGATAGGTTTCAACACCGATCCGCAGGATGTTAATGCCTGCAATGAGCCATACGAAACATGCGATCAATAATAAATTGTATTTTTTTACTTTCATTACTATAACCTCTCTAATTCTATTGTGAACAGCGTTCATGTTGACGCCTGATTTTACCCACTCCTGTAAAGAGCGGGCTAGTACAAATATCTGCCGGCCAGTTCTAAAATACCCTGATAGTCTTGGTTCGCGCCAACAATCGAAGCGAGAAAAAGTTGAAAAATATAGTCAACGAATAGGGCAGGACTGAGACTTTGGCTAAAAGCATCTTTCCTTATTTTCGTATCGTTTTTCAGCACCTCTTCCAGATTAGTTTTCAAATGTACAAAGTAGTTTGCCATCATCTGCTGTCCGATAGCTTTATCCTCAGACGCTAGAGCCATGGCGTGCGAGGAAAGAAACTGCGGATATTTCCGGCTCCCTCGCTGAATGCTTTCAAACAGCCAGGACAAACATTCGATGAAGTCCGTAAATTCAAAAGGTTCCTGCGTCATATGAAAAATATCCTTCCAGATGCTCTCAATGGCAGCACATAGAAGCTCTGATTTGGAAGGAAAGTAGTTGTATATGGCACCCACCGATACATTGCACTCGGCAGCAACGGCACGCATACTGATCGATGACAGGCCCTTTTCCTTTGCCAGGCGCTGACAGACAGAAATTATTTGCTCTTTTGAAGTTATGGGCAGATTCAATACGCATCCTCCTTGCAACATGAACTGTGTTCACTTTGCATAATATACTTGCCTGCCATGCTTGTCAACCCTTTTCTTATTTCAATTCGGGGTCTTGAAGCTTGCGCGAAACTAGAATCAAGAAATCTTCAAAAGCAAATCTTTTTAAGCAATATGCATATTTGTTCAACACCGGATTCATTTTGGCTCAGTTGTTGAGGTATTTCCAAGGTTTGCGGCCTTTGCTCCTGTTCAAATCTTCATATCGATCGAATTTCTGTGCTCTCATGCTCTGTATCCTTGAAAAAAGATCAACAAGAACTCAGCTTTTCGCTGCGTGTTAATGAAAATAGTAATTTGCCTTTTAAAAGCGTTTCATATGAGCCATACTTCTTTCATAAAAAAACAATTCCGGTAACGAATCCCTCGAAAAGTTACCGGATTTTCCAAAGATCCTGCGGCCTCCAAAACGGCTGCCAGCACAAATTTTCATATTTGACCTGCGACCAAGAAGCCTCTTTAGGGACAATGGTCGCGGGATGTACCGGCAAAATTGGAATTTGGCCGCAAATCCAAAACCATTTTATCCTCAGTTCTCTGCTGTATTCGGGCTGCGTTCTGCCGGGAAGAAACGGTCGCTCCCCTTTCGCATAGTAACGTAATAAACTATTTCCGGAGCTTTCATCAAAAAAGAGAGATAAAAGCGGATCTTTTTTCAACGTTTCTTGCCCTTGCTGGTTACGTTTAAGTGGAAATTCCCAAAAAATAAATCCATAAAACCCGCAAACCCACATATTTCATCCGCTTCGCTCCAATTTTAAAGCAAAAAGCGCCAGGCCACCTTCTTGCCAGGCGATCTTCTTGCCAGGCGATCTTCTTATCAGGCCATCTTCTTGCCAGGCGATCTTCTTATCAGGCCATCTTCTTGCCTTTTTGCCAGACGGCTCGCTTGTTACGGTACGCTTACTGCGTTTCCTGATCCGTGTCCCAGGCACTCAAGACTTCGGAAGAGGCCTGCTTCATCTGCTGAATGGTGTTCATGATCAGCCCGTAGCACATCCGTGCCATCTGGTCCGGGCTGGGCCGATTTTCGTCAAACTGCCACACCCGCAGCATGCCCATGCATCCGGCGATATAAAAGGATGAGAGGTAGCCGGAAATTTTGAAATCGCTGCCCAGGATATGCTGCAGACGCTCTGCCACCTTTTGATCCAGCAGGATCTGCACCTTATCAATAAATCCGGTGTTGTATTTGGGATTGAGGAGGATGTTGCAGGTTTCCTGATTATCGAAAACGATCTGAAGCATGGCGCTGATAAAGGAAAAGGAATCCTCCTCATCATAGTTTTGGGGATAGTCGTCAAAGACCTGGTAAAGCTGATCCAAAAGGTTCTGCTCCAGCTCGTCCAGAATATCGTAAACGCTGGTGTAATGCAGATAAAAGGTGGAACGGTTGATATCCGCGAAGTCCACCAGCTCTTTAATGGTGATATTCTTAACCGGTTTACTCTTCATCAATTCCAGAAGGCTCTTTTGCAAAAGCGCCTTGGTTCTTTTTATTCTTCGATCGATTTTTTGCGCCATAGGTATGCCTCCTTCCCATAAGCAGAATTAACTGAAAAAAAAGACTTTAATTCAGCAAAATAATAAGCAACAGAAATTGGATATTATGTCGATAAACAGACATAATGTGGTGTTCATGATGTTTGTAATACAACGCAATGTCTATTATAATATGTTTTGTTGAAAAAAGCAACTTTAGGAAAGGCCGAGTATAAGGGGGTTAAAGTATGATAAAACGAGAATTAAAGGGTCTTTTACGTAATCCGGTCATGATGTTAGTGCTTGCAGTGATTCTATTGATCCCAAGTATATATACCATACCGTTTCTTTCTTCCATGTGGGATCCCTATGGAAGGTTATCGGAACTGCCGGTGGCAGTAGTCAATGAGGACCAGCCGGTCATGTACCAGGAAAAGATGCTTTCTGTAGGAGCGGATCTGGTGGACAATCTGAAAGAAAATGATTCGCTGGATTTTCATTTCGTAAATGCCAAGGAGGCAGAAGAAGGATTGCAGGACCGTACCTATTATATGACCATTACCATACCGAAGGATTTTTCGGCAAACGCTTCAACGGTGATGGATGAAACGCCTAAGCGGATGGAACTGAAATACAAAACCAACCCAGGCACCAACTATATTGCGAGTAAGCTGTGCAACACAGCCATGGAAACGATCCGAACCAGCGTTTCCGAAGAAGTTTCCAAGACCTATACGGCAGCGGTTTTTGACGGGTTGGACGATATTGCGTCAGGGATGGACGATGCAAAAGACGGTGCGGATGCCATGCTGGACGGTGAAAAAGAGCTGATCGACGGAAACGGCAAGCTGACGGAGGGGCTGGGAACTCTGTCGGCAGGAGGCACGGACTTGTTTAAGGGCGCAGGGCAGCTGAAAACCGGCATCGCGGCCTATACGGCCGGTGTGAAAACTGTGGATTCTGGAGTGGATGAACTTGGGTCGGGGGTAATCCGCTTTAAGCAGGAGATCGGAACCGGAACCAATCAATTGAAAAAAGGTTCATCCGAACTAAAAGAGGGTGTTTCCGCCTACACCTCTGTCGTTACAGAGGCAAAGAGCGGCGCCGCGAAGCTGACAGCCCAAAATGAAAATCTCAATCAGGGCATGAAAACATTATCGGCAGGCATAAGCAAGATGGCTTCGGGGAGTCAAAAACTTTACGATGGTCTGAATTTATTAAAATCGCAGATGTCCGGCGGCCCAAATCCCGTTCAAAAGGACACAAAAAGTCTGAAGGCGGATTTGAATGATTTTGGTAAATCGCTGGGGCAACTCAATACACGCATCAAAGATTATAAAGCCGCGGACAGCCCGGATGTTGAAAAACAAATCAGTTCAGCAAAAGCAGAGCTCAGTAAGCTGAAAAACACGGAGCTGAACGATGAACAGAAGGATGCCGTAGCCGCCGTAGAAAATCAGCTGGATGAAATTAAGGGAAAGGTTTCTAATGCTTCGGGCGGAAACGGAGATAGCCTGGAAGAAATAAAGGCGCTTTCTACAGAACTAAATCAAGATTATGCGGATATAAAAGCATCAGCTCTCAGCGAAACCAAAGGGACTGAAAGTCAGTCTAAGGACAGTACAGGGATTAATCAAGTTCTTGCAGATCTGCTGAATGGAGCAAATGCACTTAAGGAAGGCTCGGCAGAACTGCAGGAGAAAGTTGATCAAGAGCTGCTTCCCGGTGTGCAGGCCTATACCGGTGGCGTAACCAATGTTTCCGCAGGCCTTACAGCGCTCAGCGAGAAGAATAAAGCGCTCAACAGCGGCGCAGATACGCTTAATACAGGGATTGGAACCTTGTCACAAGGAATCGGTCAGGGCGCAGCCACCATGCAGGCGGGAATCGGCCAGCTTTCCGCAGGAACGGGCAAGCTGACGGCAAACTCCGGCAGCCTCAATTCAGGAAGCAAAGACTTGGAAAGCGGGGCAAAGCAGGTCAAGGACGGCGCAGATCAATTGGGCGAAGGTTCAAAGACTCTGGGAAGCGGGCTGACGGCCCTGCAAGACGGAACTTCCCAACTAAAAGACGGCGTTGCGGATGGCTCAGAAGAAGTGAAGAAAAGCAAAGCTGATGATGATTCCATCGATATGATGACAAGCCCGGTCGAACTGGACGGAAAAGAGGAGCACCCGGTTGCGGACAACGGCCATGCCATGGCTGCTTACATGATGTCCGTAGCCCTCTGGGTAGGAGCGCTGGCCTTCTGCCTCATGTATCCGCTGACCAAGTACAGAGGCAAGCTGTCCTCCGGTTTTAACTGGTGGCTCAGCAAAGCAGTGGTCCTGTACCCTCTGGCAATCGGCATGGCCCTGGCAATGCTGGGACTGATGCACAAATTCTGCGGATTCAGCCCGATCGACTGGAAAAATACAGTGTTGCTGGCCTGCGTGGCAGCAGTGGCTTTTATGTCCCTGATGTATTTCTTCAATGCGCTGCTGGGACGAGTGGGAAGCTTTATTATGCTGGTATTTATGATTATTCAGCTTGCGGGATCCGCAGGAACGTATCCCATCGAACTCTCCGGCGACTTTGTGGCGGATATCAATCCGTTCCTGCCGTTCAGCTATACGGTAGCCGGTTTCCGCAGCACCATTTCCGGCTGTGAAGTAAACCTGCTTCCATGTTACTTTATGCTGATTTTGATTGCCATAGTTTTCACTGCGCTGAGCATTTGGCTCTTCCTGGCCCGTGCGAGAAAGATCAAGGCCGGGAAACAAACCTTCCACGATTTTATTGACGCTCGGGGATTTGCGTAAAATGTAATTTGTCAACACGCAGAGGAAAACGGGTGACATTAGCCGCGCAGCTGTGGTAGAATATAGAAAAATCCAAGAAGAATGAGGGGAGATCATTATGGATAAAAAAACATTAGATTATGTTGTTGAAAAAACACACGAATTAATTGACGCGCAGACATGCAGCAGCGAAACAAGGGCAGCTGCTCAGGCCTGGCTGGACGCAGTGGGAACGGAACAGGAAGCTGTGGAAACGAAAAAATACATTGAGGAGCTGGAAGCGGATATCATGCCGATTGACACTTTAATCGGATTTGCCGAATCCGATGCCGGAGCCCAGGTGTTTGGAGCAGATAAGGCCAAAGATGTAGCGGCCCATGCAAAAGAGATAAAAGCAGCGGGAGCGGAATTCTGCGATTGTCCTGCATGTGTGGCCGTAGCGGCGATTCTTGAAAAGAAGGACAGCATCCTTTAACAAGCGTTAATGGCGAGAAATCTTTATGGGGCACCAGTCAGAAATGATTGGTGCCTTTTCCAGTGTGCTGTCGCAGCCGTATAAATGGCCTGGCATCACCATGCTGGAATCGGAATGAACTGCGGGAATCCCACTACACATAACGCAAATTGAGTGCTATAATAAATACGGCTATTGCAATATGAACCATATCAGGAAGAGAGTTGAGTCTAATGGATACCACAATACTACTATCGGCTTTGGGGGTCTTTGCCGCTCTGGCGGGAATGGCGATCCTCATTTTCAAACGTGTTTCTCCGATCATCATCGGACCGCTGGCGGCGATTCTTGTCTGTCTGACTAGCGGAGAACCGGTCTTTCAAAGCGTTACCAAAACGTACATGACCGGAGTAACAGGATTCTTTACATCTTATTTCTTTATTTTTCTTTTGGGAAACATCTTCGGTAACATTTATCAAAATTCCGGCGCCGCTGCCAAAATCGGCTCCATCATTTCCAAGAAGGTAGGCAGCAAACACTGTATGCTGGCCTGTATGATTCCGGCGGCGATTTTAAGCTACGGAGGAATCAACAGTTTTGTCATCATTTTTTCCGTGTACCCGATCGCGCTCAAGCTGTTTGAAGATGCCGATCTGCCGACCTACTTGCTGCCGGGAATCGTCTGCGGGGGTATGTGGACCTTTGCCATGACCGGCCCGTTTACACCGCAGATCCCCAATATCGTTTCCATGCAGTATCTGGGAACTCCTTCTTATGCGGGACTGCTTCCGGGACTTTGCAGCGCAGCGGTGATGGCTGTGGCTATCGTGCTTTTCATGAACCACGCATGCAAAAAGGCCAGGCTGCGGGGGGAGCATTTCCAGTGGCCGGAGGATGTAAAACGAATCGAGGACGTAAAAGACGCACCGGGAGGACTTGTTTCGATTTTGCCGATCGCCTTTGTATTGATCGTGTTCAATGTGACGAAGCTGGATATCATCTTATGCCTGCTGATGGGAATCATTCTGGCGCTGATTTTATTCTGGAAGCACCTGCCGAAAACGGAAATGCTGGAAATGTTCAATTCCGCGGCCATAACCTCTGTGACGGTTATCATCAATACGGCCATCATCGTCGGCTTCGGTTCTGTGGTTAAGGGTACGCCATTTTATGATTTCGCAACCCATATTTTGATGAACTCCGATGCCAATCCTTATATCGTTGCGGCGGTGGGCTCCAATATCTTTGCCGGTATTTTGGGATCGGCTTCAGGCGGAATCTCCCTCATGTACGAAACTTTGGGCGACACCTTCCTCCAGTACGGACAGCAGGGCTACAATCTGGAATTCATCCACAGACTCTGCGCGGACGGCTGCGGCGGGCTGGATTCTCTGCCATGGAACGGCTCCATCGTGTCCGTATTTGCCATCTGCCATACCACGCATAAACTGTCGTATAAATATAACTTTATCACATGTCTGGTCGTGCCCATTGCTTCCACCTTCCTGGTGGCGCTGCCCATCAGTATGATTTTGGGATGACCGGGCGAAAGGAGCTTGTTTATGTCGGATGTACTGTATGAAAAAAGAGGGCATACTGCCATCATCACCTTCAACAAAACGGCGGATCTCAATGCCTTGAGCGAGGATTTTCTTCAAAAGATCGGCGAAGCGGTGGATCTTGTGGAACAGGATGAGGAAGTCTATACGCTGATACTTACCGGCGCAGGAAAGGCTTTCATTGCCGGGGCGGATATAAAGGAAATGTATGAAAAGGACGCGGATTCAATCATGGTCTGGTCTTCCCTGGGAAGCGGGCTGAATCTGAGGCTGGAAAATCTGAAAATCCCTGTAATTGCTGCCATCAACGGCTATGCGCTGGGCGGCGGATTGGAGCTGGCGATGGCCTGTGATATCCGTATTGCGTCGGAAAAGGCGAAAATGGGTTTGCCGGAAGTCAGTCTGGGGGTAATTTGCGGAGCGGGAGGAACCCAGAGGCTGCCGCGGATTGTCGGTGAAGCTGTTGCTAAAGAAATGATTTTTACGGGAAAAAAGGTGAACGCTGAAGAAGCGCTTTCCATCGGTCTTGTGAACAGAGTAGTGCCGCCGGAGAAGCTGATGGATACGGCTTTGGAGCTGGCTGCGGCTATTGAAAGAAACGGCCAGATCGCCGTTGGCACCGCCAAGGCAGCAATCAATTTTTCCGGCACTTCCGACCTTGAGGAAGGCTGTCTCTTTGAGCGGGAAATTTTTAGCAAGCTGTTTGAAACAGAGGACCAGAAGATCGGTATGGGCAGTTTTCTGCGCAAGGAAAAGGACTTTAAATTTAAGAACAGATAGGGCAGAGGTGTGAATATGTCGGTACAATTTATAGATGCAAAAAGGGCCGCTGAGCTGATTGAGGACCATACGACCGTTGCTATCGACGGTTTTATCGGATTCTGCCTGGCGGATGATATCCTCGGTGAAATAGAAGAGCGTTTTAAAAAAGAGCAGCATCCCAGGGACCTGTCGGTTGTCAACGTGGCGGGACTGGGCGGCGACGGGCAGCACAGGGGTATCAACCATTTTGCCCATAAGGGACTGATGCGCAGGTTCCTTTGCAGTAATCTCAGCTTGGCGCCGAAGCTCTATCCGCTGATCATGGAAAATGCTTTCCCCACCTTTATGATGCCTCAGGGCGTGCTTTCCCACATGATGCGGGCCATCGCTTCCCACAAGCCGGGGGTCATCAGTCAAGTGGGTATGAAGACCTTTGTAGACCCGCGCATCGACGGCGGCAGAGTCAATGATGCTGCCAAAGAAAGCGGCGAGAACGTCGTGGAGCTGATACAGCTGAGGAACAAGGAGTATCTTTTTTATCCCACTTTCCCACTGGATGTGGCGATCATTAAGGGGAGCATCGCCGATACAAAGGGTAACATTTCCGTGGAAAAAGAAGCGCTCCACCTGGAACAGTTTGAAATGGCGGCAGCTGCCAGAAACTGCGGCGGGATTGTCATGGTGCAGGTAGACAAGGTGGTGGAGCACGGAGAGATACACCCGCAGATGGTGACCGTGCCCGCTACGCTGGTAGATTACGTGATCGTAGGCAAGCCGGAAAACACAGGCCAGCACTTTATCGGAGACGGAAAGCCGATTCCATCCTGGTGCGGAGATGAAAAGGTTCAGCTGGATCATCTGGAACCGCTGCCTTTTGATATTCATAAGGTTATCTGCAGAAGGAGCATACTGGAGCTGCGGCAAGGCGACTTTATCAACCTGGGAATCGGTATTCCCATGGGCGTTTCCGAGCTGCTAAATGAAGAGGGGCTGATCGAAAAGATTTCCTCCAGCATCGAATCGGGCGTAACCGGCGGGGTTCCGGCCCCGGGCATTGCTACTGGAGCGGCTTACAACCCGCAGGCCATTTTAAAACAGCCGGATATTTTCGATTTTTACGACGGTGGGGGTATTGATTTCGCTGCTCTGGGGGCGGCGGAGATCGACATGCATGGAAATGTCAACGTATCCAAATTCGCCGGCAAAGTGACCGGCCCCGGCGGGTTTATCAATATTACCCAGGGTGCGAAAACCGTTTGCTTTCTCGGCACCTTTACGGCGGGAAAAAGCGATATCCGCATCGAAAACGGACGACTGAACATCGTCAAGGACGGCCCTTATATCAAGTTTAAAAAGGATGTGGAGCACATCACTTTCTCCGGACATTATTCCCGTGAAAAGGGAACGCAAAAGGCCTTTTACATCACAGAACGGGCTGTCTTTACTCTAACGGAAGACGGATTGACTCTGATCGAAATCGCTCCCGGCGCTGATCTGGAAACGGATGTATTGGAGAAAATGGAGTTCCGGCCTGCCATAGCGCCTGATCTGAAAACCATGGATGATAAGCTGTTTCATCCACAGCTTATGGGCCTTGAGCTGTGATGGAAAATTGATGTAAATTATTTACAAATGGCTATTTATGTTCCTAATAACCTATTCTAGCTAAAATGGCCACATAAAATCTTGTGAAAACACCTTGAATTTTATGGGACATAGCAGTATTTGAGTGTATTTCGCAAATTAATTATGATTTCGCAACAAATACATCTCGTGTTTTTCCAACTTAACTACAATTTTATGTGGCCAATCATCTCCAAACCATGCGTTTGGAACATAAATCGGAATATGTAAATGTTTTCCATAAAAGCACTGCCTTAAAGCCAATAATAATCATCATTTTTCAATATTCACTAATTGAGTGCGGCGTTGCCACCTCTTATAGTTTACGAAACCGCACTCTTTCCATGAAATAAGCAGTTCCGGTAACTTATCCTAATTTTTTCGAAAAGTTACGCGTTTTTCAACGATCCTGCGGCCTTCGGAACGGCTAGTAGCACAGATTTTCATTTTCTGCGATTTCGAGTACACGCAAACCCACAACTTTGCGTAACTTTGCACGATTTTTTCAAAAAGTTACCGCCGCCCGCAGGGCTGTTCAGATTCATTTCGGATTCATCCGGGCCCGGGCCGTTCGAGTCTGGAGAAGCAGCCCTCATTTAGCAGAAGGCCTTGCTGATATTCCGGGAATATCATAAAACGATGCTGCTTACATAGAAAATGATAGTTTGTCAGGAACAACCCGAGAGAAATAAGAAAGAATATCGTAATATACGATTGTTTGCGGATTAAATGATACTTTCAGAGAAGGATGCAGTCAGATCTCCGTGGAACTATCAAAATCATGGCACTATCGTGCGCCCATTGACATTTGAGTGTTGAGACCTCAGGCAATGCTAGCTTAGCAGCGGCAGGCCTCCTTGCGCTGATCGTTTTGGGTATTTGTCCCGGTTTTCCAGCTATTTTCCTTGCATCAAAAGGAAAAATAGTTCATACTGAAAAGGAGTGCCCGATTTGTGTAAATATGTGTATAAGAGAAGGAAAGGAGGACAGAAAGCCGAAAAAACGGGCGCCAAAAGAATTCTATTGAAATTAGCAAAGGAAAACGATACAAGGAACTGAAATCATGGATAAAATGAAAGACGAAAAGAGCGGCGGCTCAAAGGCCGCCAAGAAAACAGGAAACAAAAAACTGCTGATAGCAGTGATCGGTCTGGCGGCAGTGCTGATCATTGTAGGAATCGTAGCAGCTGCCACTGGCGTTTTTTCCGGGGGAGGAAAGAGCGGTTCGGGAAAGGTAGATAAAAGCAGTCTGCTGGAATCCAGCGAGTATAAAGCTGCGGCCGAATACAATACATACCTGGACGGACTTTCGGATGAAGAAATGGAGAAAGTGGTCGATACCAGCGAAGATGCCATTTACGACGTGCCGGCAAAGGTCAAGGAGATCTGCGAAAAATATGGACTGAAATACGCCGCTAAAAGCACTGTTCTGAGCAGCTACGACCAAGTGGAAAAGGAACTGGAAGCAAGAAAGCTTTCAGGAGTGCTGGGAGCGGATCTGTCCAAAACGCTGCAGGAAACAATGAAAGAATACGACGGCGGGTATGCCCTGGATGACGGAAACCTCAATTTAGAGATCGAGGAAGAAAACAGTGACGCAAACAATGTTTTCATATACCTGAACATAAGCCCGGAAGGAGCATTTCCGTATCTTTCCCCTTCCTTCAGCGCACCGGATAAAGATGAAGAACCGCAGTCTGTTGAGGAGGCAGTAAAGGATTTCACCTTCCAGCCGCAGAAGGGCGCGGAGTTTGCCTGCAGGACAGAAGGCTCCGACGGGACCGCTTTTGGAAAAGCCGGAGACTATTACATCACCATGGCTATAACCAGAGAGCAGTCAGACGCAAAGTCCGATGAATATGAGAAAGCCCTTGCCAAAGCCGATGAAAAAGTGAAAAAAGAAGCAGGACTCGACAGTCTGGATGAACTGGAGGAGAAGGTTTATTCCGGCCTTGAAACCGCATGGGAAAAGGAACCGGAGGCCATGCAGGAAGCCTTGGACAGCGGCGACCAGCAGCAGTATCAGGCACTGCAGAAAAAGTATTCGGAAGCTTCAAAGAAAGAAATCGCATTGTTCGAAGGATGTAAGAAGGAACTGGAATCTTACGAAAAAGAAGTCGCGGTGACGGAAAAAGATGTTAAGGAATACCTCGACAAAATTGATTTCTCTAAATTTCTGTAAGATTTTGTAGATATTTTGGGGACGATCCTTCTTCTGCGGCCCATCCCCCTGTGTTAAGATTTTTAAGTAGGGAAAACTTTTAAACATAAGGGGGAAATCGTGGACAAGTTAAGTGCGGTAATGATCGGCGCCATTTGTGCGTTGCTGTGTATCAGCGGAGCAGTGGTTTACGGTACATGGTTCTCAGAAGAGGACGAAGCGACGTATGCCAGCAGTCTTGCGCAGGTAGAGGAGGAAATGGCTCTGGCTGCCATTGCCATGAACGATGAAGCACAGGTAATTAACGGCGGCGGCCGGGATATGTGGGTTCGGGCTAAAGTGGACTCTCCGGAAACGGAGCATGCCAACCGGAACCTCAATGGCGGCAGAGAAAGCTATCGGCTGATTTCCGATACGATAGCGGTAAATCCGTCTGAGGCAGAGCTGAAAAGCGGGGTCTGGACCAGAGAGGAAGACGGCTACTACTATTACAGCCTTCCGGTAAGCCCCGGAGAACAGTCGAAATCGCTGTTTACTTCCGTGGTAGGCCCGGCTGAAAGTGAAGAAACAGGAGCTGCCAGCATTAAAGTTTATGCCGAAGCAGTACAGGTCAATTGGATTCGTAAAAAGGCCAGGGACGCCAAAGAAGCATTTCAGCTTTTTCGCGCTTACCAGCCGCTGCAGGAGTATAAGGGAAAATTTGTATAAAGACATGTAGATGCTTAAGTTATGAAAAGGCTATCGATTCTAAAAAGATCGGTGGCCTTTTCTGGTTGACAAAATGCAAGAAGGTTGATAAAATACATATACCCCGTAAAGGTATATGGAGAGGCAGGTAATAATTATGGATGAAACAGTAAAACATAAACACAGAGAGTCAAAAGAGTACAGCGATCTGATCAATCGTCTCAGCCGCATTGAAGGTCAGGTCCGCGGCGTGAAGAAGATGGTGGAGGAGGAACGCTATTGCGTGGATATTCTGACGCAGGTCAGCGCGATCCAGTCGGCGCTCAATTCGTTCAACAAGGTTCTTTTGACAAACCACATTAAAAGCTGCGTTACAGAAGATATCAAGCAGGGCAATGAAGCCGCGGTCGATGAGCTCTGCGCTACCCTGCAGAAATTAATGAAATAAAAGAAAGTGTTTGGAGATTATGAGAGAAGAAAAATTTGACATTACAGGTATGACCTGTTCAGCCTGTTCGGCCAGAGTGGAAAAAGCCACGGCCAAGCTGGACGGCATGGGCAGTGTCAGCGTCAACCTTTTGACCAACAGCATGAAGGTCAGCTACGATGAAGAAAAGCTTTCTATGGATGATATCGTGGAAGCCGTGGAAAAGGCGGGCTACGGAGCCAGCGCCGCGCAGCTTTCCGATGAAAGACAGCAGACGGAGGCAAAAGGCCAGCACAAAAACGCTGCTTTAGAAGAAGTCCGCAATATGAAAAAGAGACTGATCGTATCGATTGTCTTTCTGGTTCCTCTGATGTATCTGTCCATGGGGCATATGATGCAGATGGATTTTGGAATGCCGGTACCTTCCTTTATGGAAAAGGTTTTTTACGGTGATGAAAATGCCGTGAGCATGGTATTCGGGCAGTTCCTGCTGCTGCTTCCCATCTTATATGCCAATCGAAAATATTTTATCGTCGGCTTTAAGAGTTTGTTTCACGGCGGACCAAACATGGATACCCTCATCGCCATCGGCTCGGCGGCAGCTACGATTTACGGCTGCTTTGCTCTGTTCCGCATCGGTTTTGGGCTGGGCCACGGCGATATGCACCTGGTACACCAGTACAGCATGGATATCTACTTCGAATCCGCAGGGACAATACTGACCCTCATCACCCTGGGAAAATTCCTGGAAACAAAATCCAAGGGCAAGACCAGCGAGGCTATAGAAAAGCTGATGGATCTTTCACCCAAGACGGCCATTGTCGAGCGGGATGGAGAGGAGACTGTCATTCCGGTAGAACAGGTAATGAGCGGCGATATCCTCATCATCAAACCGGGCGCTGCGATACCGGTAGATGGTATCATTACGGAGGGAAGCTCCAGTGTGGATGAATCGGTCATCACAGGTGAGAGTATCCCGGTGGAAAAAAGTGTCGGCGATAAAGCAGTTTCCGCGACCATAAATAAAAGCGGTTTTTTCAAAATGCGCGCTTCCAAGGTGGGCGAAGATACCACCATTAACCAAATCATTCGCCTTGTAGATGAGGCCAGCTCCAGCAAAGCGCCCATCGCAAAGCTGGCTGATAAAATTGCCGGTGTTTTCGTACCGGTAGTTATCGGCATCGCGGTGTTGGCGGCCATCGTCTGGCTGATCGCAGGAGCGACTTTCGAATTCGCGCTGTCCACAGGTATCGCGGTGCTGGTAATTTCCTGCCCCTGTGCTCTTGGTCTGGCTACACCGGTGGCGATCATGGTGGGGACCGGTAAAGGTGCGGAAAACGGAATTCTCATTAAATCCGGCGAAGCTTTGGAAATTGCCCATCGGGTGGATACGGTAGTCATGGACAAAACGGGAACCATCACCGAGGGAAACCCAAAAGTGACCGATATTGCGGCCTTTTCAGGATCGGAGGACGAGCTTCTCCAACTGGCGGCTTCTCTGGAAAAGTCCAGCGAACATCCGCTGGCAGAGGCTATCCTGCGGCAGGCGGAAGAAAATGGCGTTTCACTGCTGCCCACCGAAGAATTTGAAGCGATCCACGGGAAAGGGATTAAGGCTGTTATCGGCGGAACGGTATTTTACGCAGGCAATGACAAGCTGATTAAGAGTCAGATAGCCAGCTATGACGAACGGATTCAGGAAACAGCCGCACAGCTTTCCGATCAGGGGAAAACCCCGTTGATCTTTGCGGATGAAAAAAAGGTAATCGGAATCATAGCTGTCTCCGATATGGAAAAGGCCACCAGCCGCAGGGCCATTGAACTGTTCAGGCAGATGAAGATCAATGTGGTTATGCTGACCGGCGATAACGAGCGGGTGGCAAGGGCGATTCAGAAGCGTTTGGATATTCCGCAGATCATTGCCGGGGTACTGCCCGATGATAAGGAAAAACACATTAAATCTCTGCAGGACCAGGGGCACACGGTTGCGATGATCGGCGACGGCATCAACGATGCTCCGGCTCTGGCCCGGGCTGATGTGGGCATTGCCATCGGCGCCGGTACAGAGGTTGCCATTGAAAGCGCTGATGCGGTATTGATTAAAAACGATCTGCTGGACGCAGTAACGGCGATCAAGCTGAGTAAATCTGTAATCCGCAACATCAAGCAGAATCTGTTCTGGGCTTTCTTCTACAACTGCATCGGCATACCGCTGGCAGCAGGCGTATTCTATAATGCCCTGGGCTGGCAGCTGAGCCCGATGTTCGGCGCCGCAGCCATGAGTTTGTCCAGCATCTGCGTAGTCAGCAATGCGCTGCGGCTGAAATTTTTTAAACCGGAGCATGGAGGCTTGGACCCGGGCGGTAGGACTCATGATGACAATGACGATACGGATGCTCCGGAAAATCTGGCGGAAAACGCCGGATCAGAGGCGAAAACAATTGAAAAAGATAATGGAAAGGAAATGGAAAAAATGGCAAAGTATGAAGCGGAATTAAAAATTGAAGGTATGATGTGTGAACACTGCAAAGCTCACGTGACTAAGGCGCTGGAGGCTTTGGAAGGCGCAGAGGTGTCCGTGGATCTTGACGGTGGCAAAGCTACGGTAAAATCAGAGGCTGAGATTGAAGACGCAGTATTTGAAACTGCGATTCAGGACGCCGGATATGAGCTGAAAGGAATCGAGAGAAAATAAAGGACGGGTACAGCCCGCAGGAGTCGGCAGCAGGAAGGCGTATCAGGCCCATTTCCGGCTGCTGGCTTTTTTTATAACGTAGGAAATATCGCCTTTGGCGATGTTGACGAAGTTTCAAAGAACGTGCATTGCAAAGCGTCGCCCCTTGCGGGCGACATGTGTGCATAGGAATCTTTGATTCCGTCATGCACACGTTTTTTACATATCACATTAATTTTTCTGCACCAGCCCCAATTCTTATGATAAACTATTCCAATAAGTTAAATTGACCGAAAGAATGGTATGACAAAAAGTCAGAGGCGGAAAAATGAATGGCATAGTATTGTTGATCCCTTTTTTAATAATCAGGTTCGGCCTGCTGTCCTTTGTAAACAAGGAGGCAGTACAGCGGGCGGCCCGCTTTGCGCCAGTGCAGGGAAGCGAAAGAATTGCTTACTGGATCTATCAAATTTCAAATATAGCAATCTTTATATACTTGTTTTTTCTAAAAGTTAACATAGAGCTTTGCTGGCAGTTTTATACTGGGCTGGTCTGTTATTTGCTCGGCTTATTCATATGTTCGATTTCAATAATGAATTTTTCCTCACCCTCTGAAGCCGGGCTGAATACGAACGGGATTTACCGTTTTTCACGTAATCCTATGTATGTATCCTATTTTGTCTGCTTTGTAGGAATGGCTTTGCTTACCCAATCGCTGATACTGCTGAGCATTGTTGTTGTATTCCAGATATCCTCTCATTGGATCATCCTTTCAGAAGAAAGATGGTGCATTGAAAGGTTTGGCACATCGTATGGACAGTATATGAAAAAAGTAAGACGTTATATATAAGTGCTTGGAGAAAGGTGTAAACTATGGAATCTAATTTTTTACTGTATGCATATTTTGGTATTAATGGAGACGAAGAAAAAGATGAGATAATAAAGAAAGCCGGTGCAAGGGCGTATCTTGATATGTGCAGAACGATTGACTTTGGTATGTCCACTGAGGAAAAGTTATCCAATAAATGTAGGGAAAATTTGAGAAACGAAGTCAAGGAGATTCTGGTTAAGGCGTACTATTCTTTAAAGAATAGTGTACGGGCTTCTGATGAAAGTACACAGGAAAAATTTGATGAAGAACACAGAGAAACCTGTGATAAAATCAGTAGCGTTTATAGAAAAATCGGTGGGCTGACATTCGGGCAGGCACAAAAGTGGCTGAATATGACGCTGAAATATCTGGTCGTGATTCAAACTTATATATGCAAGGTAGATGTCAATGATATGATACCATATCTGCATGTACCGGTTGATAAATATATAATGGAGGCAGCGGGAGCCAAGAAGAAAGGTTTGTCCTGCGGCTTGGGACTCAAATGCGTGCCTCGAAAGCATGAAAAGAGTGATACATATAAGATGGGTTGGTACAGCGAAAATGGATCTCAGCCTTGGAGTCGTTGGCAATACTGCGAATATATTGAGTTTCAGCAAGCGGTCAGACATACTATTTCCGAAAAGAAAATAGCCCTCAACCCAATCGATTGGGAAAGTAAGGCGTGGATGGAAGTTGCAAATCTAAAAGCATAATTTTACTATAATATATTAGGTCCATTCCATCGCTTTATAAGTCACAATAGTGCCAAAAGGTTCGATCTTAGGTAATTAAGGCTATTGGGGATCAGAAGATGATCCCCAATATTCCGTTGAGCAGAAGGCAGAGAATGATCCCCACAAGCGTCGGCAGAAGAAAGGCCGCTCCGGTCCATTTCCAGCTGCCGGTTTCCTTTTTTATGGTCAGGCAGGTTGTGCCGCAGGGAAAATGGAACAGGCACAGCAGCATGGTGGAGAGCGCGGTCTGCCAGGTCCAGCCGTTTTCAATCAAAATCTGATGGAGCTGGGCCAGACTGTCATAGTCCATCAGACTGCCCTGGGCCATATAGGTCATGAGAATGATGGGAATGACGATTTCGTTGGCGGGGAAGCCTAAAATGAAAGCCATCACAATTACGCCGTCAATGCCCAGCAGCCGTCCGAAGGGATCGCAGAAATCGGTGCAGTGGGTGAGAATGCTGACCCCGCCCACATCCACATTGGCCAGTACCCAGATCAGCAGTCCGGCCGGCGCAGCGACGACAATGGCGCGGCCCAGCACAAAGATGGTCCGGTCCAATATGGAACGTACGATAACGCTGCCGATCTTTGGCCTGCGGTAAGGGGGCAGCTCTAAAATGAAAGACGACGGCATTCCCTTAAGTACAGTTTTGGACAGCAGCTTCGACATCAGCAATGTCATGGTGACCCCAAGGACGATGACCACTGTCAGAATCAGGCATGCTCCCAGGCCGCTGCCAAAAGAAAGGGATGCGACAAAGAACATCGTAATAACCGCTATGAGAGTGGGAAATCTCCCATTGCAAGGAACAAAGCTGTTAGTGAGAATAGCGATCAGGCGCTCCCTGGGCGATTCGATGATTCGGCAGCCGATGACGCCGCAGGCGTTGCACCCGAAGCCCATGCACATGGTTGGGTAACTACTGTATATAAGGCTATAAACTAGGAAAACTGCAAAGGTGGACAACCCGTATATGCGATATTCAGTTGTTCATAGACCGGGGATAAATGAAAGAATCCCGATGATGAAAGTGTGCTATAGTAACTCATGAATGGAATTAGATGCTAAGGAGAATTTTTATGGACATACAATCAAAGTTCGAAAAAATAGTCGCCTGGTGGCGATCAGCTGATTTAGGAGCCGAGGAAGATATCGTTGAGAAGCTATATAATTTTAGAATTCTATTTGCGTATAATTCTAACAAGATTGAGAACAGCTCAGCAACTTATCATGATACCCGGGAAATCTTTGAAAATGGAAAAGTCATAAATTACACCGGCGATTTAAGAACCCTTTACGAAATCCAAAACCAAAAGAATGCCTTTGAGTTTTTATTATCGCATATAGTAAAGAAGAATCTTCTGTCGTCAGAACTTGTTCTGCAGATACACAAGAAGTTGATGGCCGGATGTTATGATGAACGCCGTTATGCAAAAGGCGAACGGCCGGGAACCTATAAGCTGGGGGATTATAGTATTGGCGATGATATAGGTTCTTTTCCGGAAGACGTAGAGGGAGATATTGAGGAGCTTTTGTTGGAAGTAAACAGCATAGAGACAGATGATCCGGAACGGCTCTTAAAAGCTGCCGCATACTTTCATCTGAATTTTGAAAGTATCCATCCTTTCGCTGACGGTAACGGCCGTGTTGGCCGAACGCTTATGAATTATTATTTAATGATAAATAATTTACCACCAACCATTTTTTATGAAGAAGACAAGAACACTTACTATATGGGATTGGCCGTGTTCGATAAAACGACGGAAATTGAAGGATTTGTACAATTCTTAAAGGAAGAAACGGTTAAGACCTGGGAGGGAAGGGTGTTGAAAAGAAAAAAATAAATGAACTGTGTTGAAAAAGGAATAGATAGTATAAAAGCCTTGTACGGAGACATGTGTAACGTGTTTCTGTAGAAGGCTTTTTATGTGTTTGTAATTCAAAACACGTTTGAGTTGCACTTTCGATCAAAGATAAATGGCCATTAGTATGTATTCTGGAATTTTTAATCCAAGTAGAATATATATGTGACCAATCGAAGGTGTTTCAGTATTTTCTTTCTTACAGCAACGCTGTATCCAATGGTAAATATAAAAGAAACGAGGAGAATTGTTATATGAAGGCAGTATTAAAAACAAAAGATGGCAAAGCGGGATGGGAGTATAAGGATGTTCCAAGGCCGGAGCCCAAAATGGATGAAGTGGAAATAGAGGTAAAGGCTATTGGCATATGCGGCAGTGAAATTCATTTATACCATGATAATCATTTCTATACTCCACCTGTAATTGTTGGACATGAATTCAGCGGCATCGTATCGAGGATTGGCTCTAATGTTACGGATTATAAAGTAGGAGATCGGGTAGTTGCCCAGATGGACAAGGGGGCATGCGGTAAGTGTGAGTTTTGCAGAAAGGGAATGACAAATTTTTGCGTACGAGGCAAGGCGGTTGGTTATGATATCGACGGTGGATGGGCTGAATACTATTGTACGCCTGAAAAATATCTGCTGAAACTTCCTGAAAACATTTCTTATGAAGTTGGAACCATGGCAGAGCCGAGTAATGTTGTGTGTCAGGCATTATACGTGAGGAACACATTAAAGCCCGGTGATGTGGTATTTGTTCAGGGCGGCGGGACAATTGGAATGCTATGCGCAATCTATGCAAAGGCCATGGGAGCTTCGAAAATAATCTTAAGTGAAACAAACGAAGGAGAAATTGCCAGACTACCGATAGCAAGAAAGCTCAAGTCAGTAGATAGAACAGTTAATATCGAAAAAGAAAACTTAAATCAGGTAATTATGGAGGAAACCGATTTCCGAGGCGCTGACTTAATTATTGAATGTTCCGGGTCGGAAAAGGGAATCGCGGCTATGTTTGATTGCCTGAAAAAAACAGGACGAGTCGTAGTGTTAGGAGAAACGGCTGCTAAGTCTGTTAGTCTTGATTGGAATAATATTCTGGTTAAGAAGTCATGCGATATCACATTTTCATTCGGTGAAATTTATGAGGCCTGGGATATTGCTCTTAGACTGATGAGCCTGCCGCAGGTGGAAGAAGATTTAAATCGGATGATTTCACATAGGCTGCCATTGGCTGACTTTGGAAAGGGCTTTGACCTTTTGGAGAAAAAGGAAGGGCTGAAAGTAATTCTTGAGCCTTAGAATAAGAAATTTTGAATGAAATGAATCTATTATTAAAGGAGAGAAAAATGAGCAAGAAGATGACAGGACAGGAGTATTTGGCGAATGTTCTCAGGGAGAATCAAGTTTCACATTTGTTTTACCAGGAATACGCACTGAACCGTTTAATCAACAATTTGGAAGAGGATTATGGCGTCAAACCCATTTTAGGCCATTCAGAACTGGCAGTAGGCTATATGGCTGATGGTTACGCACGGGTTTCCGGAAAACCGGGAGTTTGTTTTTCTCAGTCGATTGGCGCATGTAATCTAGCTGCGTCAATTCATGATGCCTGGCTTGGGAACTCACCGGTTATCGCAATGACCGGATGCAAGGAATCAAGTCTGCAGGTTAGAAATGCCTATCAGGAATCAAACCATACGGCACATTTCAGCGGAGTTACCAAGTTTAATGTACCACTCCTTGAAGATGGCGAATTCCCCCGGCTTATTCGCCAATGTTTCAGAGAAGTAACCACGGGCAATCCAAGGCCGGCGCATATTGAACTTTCAGGCGTGGGCGGTGACAAATGGGAAGCGGCTGAAATGAATTACGATTTTGCTGTTGATGAGAAATATACAAATTATCCCGCACACAGAACATTGGCCTGTGAAGAAGATGTTAAAAAGGCTGCGGCAATGATTGATGGAGCAGAAAAACCAGTGATTGTCGCGGGACGGGGAGTGTTCTATTCCGATCATAAAAATATTTTAACGCAGCTGGCTGAAAAAGGTGATATTCCTGTGGTCACGACTCCTGATGGGAAAACTGCGATGGATGAAAATCACAAACTCTGGGCAGGTATTGTAGGCGGCTATGGAATGGTATGCGCCAACCTGACCGTGTCGAAGGCTGACCTAGTGATTTATATCGGCTCACAAGTATCCGATCAGACTACAATGAACTTCACAATTCCAAAAGACGGAACGGATATCATCCAGATTGATATAGAGGGATCGCAAATTGGTAAAAATTACACAAATACTTATGGTTTAGTCGGTGACGCGATGTCAGTAATGGAACAACTGTTAGAAGCCATTCATGAAAAGAAAAGAGAAGCCTGGACAGCAGAAACAAGAGTTTTGGTTAATGAAGTGGCTGTAAAACAGACAGAATCAGAAAAATTAAACCTTGACGGCTGTAATACGGCAAGACTGTGCAGAGAGCTGTCAAAGATCATGCCTGATGATGCGATACTCGTTTCCGATACAGGTTGGTCGGCAGTATGGACAGCAGGTTCTGTTCCCATGAAACAAACTCAAAAATACATACGGGCAGCAGGTTCTCTGGGATGGTCAGTACCCGCTTCAATTGGCGCGAAGTGCGCAGAACCAGAAAGGCCTGTATTTTGTTTCTGCGGTGACGGCGCATATTTCTACCACCTTCAGGAAATTGATACGGCCGTCAAATACGGGATTAACACAATTACTATTCTTAACAACAACTCACTTTACGCTCAATGTGTTGACTGTGTTCCGGAATTCTTCGATCCTGAAACAGAACCGGAAAAGATCGAAAAAGAAAAACAGATGGATACGCTGGGCCCGGTTAACTTTACTAAAATCGCGAAAGAATTCGGCGCGATGGCAATCAGAGTTGAGAAAGATGAAGATATTGCTCCGGCGTTAAAAAAGGCAATGCAAGCTGACAGACCGGTTGTAATTGAAGTCGTTACTGATTGGAAGGCCAGGCCGTTAGACCCGGTATCTGAGATTTAACGCGAGTTTCTGATATCATAATTTCACGGAACGATGTAAATACATGCCCATAATTTTCCGGTTGACTGTATACGATTTGTATATAGTACAATAGAATTACCGAAAAAAGGCAAGGAGTGGATAGAATTATGATCAAACAATTCGATTTATCTTACATCAGGGTTATTAATCAGATGATTGCCAATTTGTATAATGATGAACTGTCGCTGCATAGCAGAATCGTAAACTTTCTCAACAGCCTTATGAGTATCATATACTTTGACAGGGCCACGATATTGTTTTATTCGCAAGATGAGGACGGAGAGTATTACAAACATTCATCAATTTCGTTGAATTGGGATGAGCTGCATGATGTTGTACAGACCTATGATGAGATTTACTGTAAGGTTGATGATACGCTGGCAATATTTGATCAGAAGACGCCGATTATATTTAAGTCCAGCACTTTCTTTAATCAGGAAGAGCGAAAGAATAACGCATATTGGACCGAGTACTTAATACCGAATAATTGCATTTATTCTCTTGAGGGAAATTTGAGCCTGAAAAATAAAAAGAATATCAGGGGCGCCTTTAATTTGTACAGAGGAAGAGAAAAAAACGACTTTACAAATGAGGAAGTTGCAATCATGGAGCTATTCCAGATACATCTTTCCAACGTATTGAAGTACTACGGAGAAACGGATGATAAATCGAGTGTTCTGTTTATGCTTGAAAATTACAAATGTGTGGGTATTGCCACATTGGATGAAAATTGCCAGGTTGTCCGAAATAATGCCACCTACAACGAAATTATGGAAACTCCGGAAGTGAGGAAAAAAATATCAGGAAAGGCAGTTTCCCTGTGCATGAGCCTGATGCCGGGCAATAATCCGGAAAATCGGGATTCAGTGGAATTTAAATTTGAGGATATACCATATTTTATGGAGGTCACAAAGATTGATGCTGTCAATACGAATGACAGTATAAAATATGTGTGCCTGGTATACAATTTGTCACACTTCATTCAACAGACACTAAATCAGGCCAGAGAAAAGTACAGGCTCAGCCTAAAAGAATTTGCCGTATTAAAAGCAGTATTAAACGGTAAAAGCAATGAAGAAATATCCGAGGAACAATTTATTTCCCTGTCATCGGTCAAGAAGTATTTGGCGTCTATGTATGGAAAAATGGGCATTAAAAATCAAAAGCAGATATTTGAAAAACTGAAATTACAGTAATGACAGAGAGGTTAACCGACAAGTAGGTAAGATTAAAAAGATAAGACCTTTAGGCTCTGAAAAAGTACCCTTAAGGGCATTGTCCATAAACAACTCAGTTAGTAGAATTAATGTATAAAAATCAGATTTTTCAGATTTTTATCACAACGCGCAATTTTTATGAATAAGCAAGGAGGGAATCAACAATGAAGAAAAGGAATAAGATCATTTCAGCAGTATTGATGTTAGCCCTGGTAGTTACTATGGCATTGTCAGGATGTGGAGACAAGGAGGCTGTCACTGAATACACCGCCGAAAATCCGCTGACGATCAAGATCAGTCATCCGGATTCAGAATCAAATGTGCATCAGACATCCTTTGAAGAATTTAAAGAGTACGTTGAAAAAGAGTCAAATGGCGCAATTAAAGTTGAAATTTATGCAAACGGTGTTTTAGGCGGTGACCAGGAAGTCATGCAGATGGTTGCTACCAACGAAGTGCAGATTGCGGAATGTGGGACAAGCGTATTTGCCACACTTAATGACAGATATTCTATTCTGGACTTCCCGTTTTTATTCTCGTCCTATGAGGATATGGATGAGGCTGTTCGCGGGGATTTAGGCAAGCAATATAATGAATGGCTGCAGGAGGACGGTTATTATTGCCTGGGGCTGATGTGGGATGGATACAAGACCATTTCAAACAATAAGCGGCCGATTAAGACGCTGGCGGATATGAAGGGGCTCAAGATAAGAATTACAGATGCAGAACTTTATAAAGAGACAGAAAATGCTCTCGGAGCAAATCCTACACCAATGGCGTGGGGCGACATATACACAGGTCTGCAGCAGGGAACGGTAGACGGCATGGACGTGCCGGCATTATCAACCTACTCAAATGGATGGCACGAGGCTCTCAAATACTGGTCAACAGTAAATATTAGCGGATCTAATTGTGCGATATATACAAGTACAGCATTCCTGGAAGGGCTTTCTGAGGATTTCCAGACGCTTATTAAGGAAGCGGGTGTTAAATATCTGCAGAATGGCGACAGAGACAGAGCGAGAGCGGCTGAACTCGATTCGATTGAAAAGATGAAGAAAGCAGGAGTTCAGGTTGACGATGTTACCAATATCGAGGAATTCAAAAACGCAGTAAAGCCTGTGTACGACACATTTAGAGAAAAATTAGGCGATGAGACTATGGATATGGTGGAAGGCTACAGAAAGTAATCAAAATTTATTGAAGGGTTTAATGCTATGAAAACATTAAAAAAGCTGAAGCTGGGTTACGATAAATTTGAGGAAGGCGTGGTTATTGGATTTCTATGTATTACAACACTGCTTATTTTCTATCAAGTGGTGATGCGATATGTATTTAACAATTCCCCCGCATGGAGCGAAGAAATTGCACGATTTATGTTTGTATGGGAGTCATGGCTGGGGGTCAGCCTGACTCAAAAATACGGCAAGCACATTAAGATCGAAATGTTAACCGGTAAACTTCATGGCAGGAAGCTCGCCTGCGTCAACATTGCCGGAGATGTTGTAACCATTATCATATGTATCATACTTGTAAAATATGGTTTCGAAATAACAAACGTGATATTTAATATGAATCAGACGTCATCAGGGGCGCATATTCCTTTAGGCCTTGTATATCTGGCATGCCCTCTTTCGTGTGGATTGATGGGATTACGATTGTTAGGTGACATAAAAACGCAGCTTAATAATTTGAAGCATAAACCGGAAGAGGAGGCGGTGTAATATGGACATTTTACTGTTGTTTGCAGTATTGGTGCTTTGTGTAACAATAGGCGTGCCAATTGGGTTTGCAATCGCAGGAGCGACATTCCTTGTAACTGTTGCTTTCACTTCAATGGATTTGACTACAATGGCAGCATACTGCACATCAGGTATAAATTCATTTCCAATAATGGCTGTGCCGTTCTTCCTCTTGGCCGGATCGATCATGGGTACTGGCGGTATTGCCAGAAGAATCGTGGATGTATCCATGTGTCTTGTAGGTCATATTGCCGGAGGGCTGGGGGCCGTTGTGACGGTTGCTTCAATGTTTTTCGCAGCATTATCAGGTGCGGGTATGGCTACTGTAGCAGCTATGGGAGGCATGCTGATCCCTGAAATGGCCAAGAAAGGTTATGATAAGGGGTATTCGGCGGCCCTGGCCGCATGCGCCGGCACCATGGGACCTATCATTCCCCCGAGTATGCTGTTTGTGATATACGGTGTCTGCACCCAGACATCAATAAGCGATTTATTTATTGCGGGGATTGTTCCCGGCGTTCTGATGGGTCTGGGTCTTCTGATTACCAATACAGTAATATGTAAGAAGAACAATATTCCAAAACAGGAAAAGTGTTCTATGAGACAAACGGGTAGAGCGATATGGGAGGCCAAATGGGCGCTCCTTGCGCCTGTAATCATTCTCGGCGGTATCTACTCCGGTATTTTTACACCGACAGAGTCAGCAGCAGTCGCCTGTGTATACTGTGCGGTTATAAGCCTGTTCGTGTATAGAGAGACTTCATTTAAGGAGATGTACACGGCTTTGGCTGATACGGCAGTAGTAAATGGCATGACATCGTTTCTGCTGGGAACATGTACAGCTTTCGCCGGATATCTTTCCCTGGAGCAGGTGCCTCAAAAGTTGCTGGATGTAATGATGGGCATCACAGATAATAAGCTGCTGTTCATGTTAATGATAAACATTATCCTGCTGGTGATTGGTATGTTTCTGGACGCTGTCCCTGCCATATTGATTATGGCTCCGATCCTTTTACCGGTAGTGACAGGTTTTGGAATCGATTCGGTGCATTTTGGTATCATAGTATGTATTAACCTGGCAATTGGTCTGGTAACACCTCCATATGGCTGCAATCTTTTCGTAGCGTCTGCGGTGGCGGAACTGCCAATAGAAAGGGTCACCAAACATATGGTTCCGCTGCTGTGCACGCTAATAACGGTACTGATCGTCGTAACTTATATACCGCAGATTACACTATTTCTGCTATGATGTTAAAGAATAAAACGATCCTCGTTACGGGCGGGAGCTCAGGAATCGGGAGGGCGACTGTCAGAATGTTAGCCCAGAAAGGGTACCGGGTGTATTTTACCTATCGGAATGACAAAAGCGCAGAACAGACCAGTACACTGGTTATGAAAGATGGAGTGGTAAGCTTTCCTGTAAAATGCGATATTGCGGACATAGATGCAAGCACAAAGATGATAGATAAAATTTTCCGGGAGACCGGGGAAATATACGGGTTGGTCAATTGTGCGGGCATTTCAAATACGAAAGCAATAGAGGAAATTGATGAGAAGGAATGGAATGAAATGCTCGACACCAACTTGAAAGGTACTTTTTTTCTGATGCAGGCGGCATATGGCTATATGAAAAGACAGAACAATGGACGGATTGTAACGCTGACCTCTATTGCCGGGCAAAGAGGGGGATTTTTCTCCGGCGCGCATTACTGCGCTTCTAAAGCCGGTCTGGAAGCAATTATGAAATGCTTCGCATTATGCGGTGCGCAGTATGGGGTCCATTCAAACGCTGTTTCACCAGGAGTGGTGGATACTCCCATGACGAGAAAAGAAGGCGTAACAACAGAAGGGATACCATTAAAAAGAGCGGCTGTCCCCGAAGAAGTGGCAAGCGTCATCACATTTCTGTTATCGGCTGATGCAGAATATATTAATGGAACAACAATAGATGTTAACGGCGGTCAGCTGATGAGGTGAATCTTTTCATTTTGAACAGATTCCCTTGCGCTGGAACAAAGCTAAAGAGCAGGTGGATATAAACAGATAAGAATATATTAAAAAGGAAGATATGAAATGCTATTAAGATTACCCAAAATTAAGGAAGGATACACGACTGTTACAGATATGAACGGTACAGGCGCCGATATGCTGATGGATATAGGAATTCAAAAAATACTCGCGGGTAAAACCGTTGAATTCTCAGACAGCGAAAAAGAGACTGCCTTTTTATTGCTGGAGGGTGCGGCAACCTTTCAGTGGGAGGGCAAAAAAATTCTCGCAGAACGAAAATCGCTTTTAGATGAGGGACCCTCGGTGCTGCATGTATCAAAGAATACCAAGGTGAAGATTTCAGCTGGCTCAGATGTCGAACTGCTGATTCAGAAAACTGACAATGAAAAAGAATTTGCGTCAAAATTTTATACTCCGGATGATTGCGTAAACGGTATTTTTGGAGATGGTGTGTGGGATAACACAGCAAGAAGAACGGTTCGGACGGTTTTTGACTTATCCAATGCGCCTTATTCCAATATGGTGATGGGAGAAATCATAAATTATCCGGGAAAATGGTCGAGCTACATACCTCACGGGCACGATCAGCCAGAAGTTTATTACTATAGATTTGAAAGGGAAGAAGGCTTTGGGGCAGCGTTTATAGGCGAGGAAACCTTTAAAATCGTAGATAACAGCGCCCTTTGTATTCCGGGAGGCCCGACACACCCACAGGCCGCCGCACCGGGATATCCTATGTGGTATTGCTGGATGATAAGGCATCTGGACGGAAATCCGTGGGATAAACGTGTCAGTGATCCGAGATATGAATGGCTGCTGGAGGATGATGTGAAAATTTGGTCCCCAAAATGAACGCAAGAAAAGATATCGCTGGAAAACGATAAGAATAATTAAGGAAGGAACTGTGTATCATGAAACCTTACGAAAAATTGGAAGAACAAGTAAAGTCCAACAAAGAAGTCACCGAAAAAAATAGAGAAGCCTTAATGGCATTTCTGGAAGAGGAACACCCGGGAGACGTTCTCTTTACCAAATGGGATTATCCGCAGATCATAAAAAAGGGGAAAGGCAACAGGGTCTGGGATGTTGACGGTAAAGAATATATTGACTGTATCTCAGGCATGTCGACGATGAACATCGGACATGCTGACCCGAGGATCGCAGAAGTATTAAAAGAGCAGTATCTGGAATTGGATAATTGGTTTGACTTTCCGACCCCACAGAGGATCAAGCTCGTTAAGAAGCTCATTGAAATCACACCGGGAGACTATAAAAAAAGGGTAAGGCTGGCGCTGAGCGGCTCTGATGCGGTGGAACTGGCAATTCGATCTGCTCGCTATCACACAAAGAAAACGCATATCCTATCGTTTTATGGAGCATATCATGGGCAGAATACGGCAACAATGGGTCTGACCGGCGCCGGAGGGATGCATAGATGGTATAATCCGGTACCAATGGCCGACCATTGTATTGAACGTTTTCCTTACGCCTATTGTTACAGATGCCCATATGATAAGGAATACGGTTCGTGCGATATGCATTGTGTGAAAATAATTGATGATTTGATGGCATCCGGACAAACGAGTTTAGGAAATCCATTTTCAGGGGTAAATAACGTAGCGGCTATGATTGTAGAGCCAATGCAAAGTTCTGCCGGATACATAATACCTCCTCGCGAATTCTTAGCAGAACTGCGCAAACTGGCAGATAAATATGGTTTCCTGCTCATATTTGACGAGATACAAACAGGTCTCGGCAGAACAGGAACCATGTTTGCCAGTGAACATTCAGGTGTGGCCCCTGATATCACATTAGTAGGAAAGGCTTTAGGCGCAGGCGTGCCTATGAGCGCAGTCGTCGCAAGAGCAGAGATTTTTGAAGACGCGGGCCCGGGATTTATTTGCAGTACCTACGCCGGAAGTTCTTTAGGCTGTGCGGTGGGTAATAAGGTGATAGAAATTATCGAAGAAGATGGTCTGATTGAACAGTGTGCTGAAACAGGAAACTATTTAGCAAAGGCGTTGGAAACGTATAAGTCCGCACATCCACTGGTAGGCTCGTACTCACAGACAGGCGTGTATTATGGAATCGAATATGTTTTAAACAGAGAAACCAAAGAACCGGCAGTAGAGGCTACCGCGGAGTTAGTCAATGCATTAAGGGATGCGGGATTGCTGTGCCAGCTGAACGGATATTATAATAATAGGCTTTCGTTCATACCTCCGATTAATATTACAAAAGAAAATGTGGATGAGATATTTGAAATCCTTGATAAAGTTACATCGGAAGTAGAAGCAAAATTGTAGTGTAAAGAATACATATAAAGAAGAAAAAAACATATATAAATAGCAGGAGCTAAAAAGCTCCTGCTATTTATATTTATGAAGGGGGGTACAGATATGGAGAGTAATACCTTTTATAAAGTGGAAATGGAGTTTTCTGAAGAGTTTACATTGCCGGAATTGTTGAGAGAAATTTTAGAAGAAAGGATTCTGTATCTTTGATGCATTGAACTTTTTCCCATGAAGCAGGATCACAGAACATATGGGGAGTCTTTCCGTGGAAGGAGGAGCGATGGATACAAAAAGACTGACCCAATCGGCGCACTATTCGGCGGCCCTCTATATGAGGCTTTCAAAAGATGACGAAGGAAGCGCAGGAGAGAGCGCCAGCATTACAAACCAAAGAAAATTACTGCGGGCCTACGCCCGGGAACATAATTATAAAATCTATGATGAGTATATCGACGATGGAATTTCAGGAACAACCTTTCACAGACCGGCATTTTCACGGATGATACAGGATATTGAACAGCAGAAAATCAACATGGTCATTACAAAGGATTTGTCACGATTGGGCCGGGATTACATTCTGGCCGGCCAATACACGGAACTCTATTTCCCGGCCAAGCAGGTAAGGTATATCGCCATCAATGACGGATATGATTCCGAGTCGCCATATACGGACATTGTGCCTTTTAAAAATGTGATCAATGAGATGTATGCCAGAGACACCAGCAAGAAGATCAGATCCGCTTTTGAAACGAGAATGATGGAAGGTTCCTTTGTAGGGCCGAAAGCGCCTTACGGATATAAAAGGGACCCACAGGATAAATACCACCTCGTCATAGATGAACCGGCGGCGAGAGTCGTAAGAGAGATTTTCAAGGCGGCAGCAGAAGGAGTTTTACCGAAACATATTGCGGAAAATCTAAATAAAAGAGGAGTCATGCCTCCATCCGTGTACCGATGCAGCAATAATCCAAACCTGAAAATTGAGGATTTCAGCAAACGGCAGGAATGGGTGTCGGCAACTATTACAAAGATGGTGCGGAACGTGGTTTATCTTGGGCATATGGTGCAAGGCAAAACCCGCAAGCTGTCTTTTAAAAGCAATATGACCCTTAATAAACCCAGGGATGAATGGTATATTGTAGAAAATACGCATGAATCATTGGTAAGCAGAGAGACTTTTGACATGGCGGCAAAGCGGAGCCAGCAGCGTACCTGTAAAGCAAAAGGAAAGTTTTCCAATGTGTTTTCCGGAATCGCAAAATGCGCTGACTGCGGAAGAAACATGTCAACTGTGGGAACCCGCAAAAAGGGGGCCCGGGCCAATTTGGCCTGTGGAGGATATAAGCTGTATGGCAGCAAAGAATGCACCAACCACTTCATCGATTATGACACTTTATATAACCTGGTGCTTACATCCATAAAAGAAATGATCCGGCTTTCGGAACAGGAAGAAGAAATGATTCTGCAGGAGGTAAAAGAAAAAGCAAAGAATAAGACTTCCGGAGGCTTTCAAAAAGAAAAAAAAGAATTGGAAAAACGACGCAGGCAGCTGGATAAGATGATTGAACAGCTATATGAAGATCATGCCGAAGGATTGATCCGGACGGAGCGAATGCAGAAGCTGGTATATAAATACGAAAGACAATGCGATGACATAGATCAGCAGCTCCAAAGCTATGAGACTCAAAATTCGCAGGAAGCAAAAACAAGGCTTCTTTCAGAAATGAAAGCGACGCTGGAAGAATACATAAACATTACAGAGCTGACGCCTGAAATTCTATACCGCTTTATTGATCGTATTGAAATCAGCCAGGGGTATTATGAAAAGACCCAACAGGGAAAAGTAAAGCATCAGTCCGTTAAGATACGTTTTACTTTTAAGGGCCAGTCAATTATGAAAGAATATCCGGTCTGATGTACAATATGAGATCAAAATTCCGCATACGACTATTAACCAATCACATCGTCAGCGCCTGTTTCCCATGAGCGCAGCATTTCTTAAACGCATGGTCCATATTAAAGGCTACCCGCGGCAGATATCCGAAGTCCTCCAGCAGCGTGAACAGCGGGAAAAAAATCGCCATTGGCGGCAGCATAACGGAGATAACCCAGGTCAGGGTCTTGTAAATTCCGTCCATCAGGGGAACGCCGATGATATCCGGCAGATGAACCGTGTCGAAGAAGCCCCGCAGAATTCCGTCCAGCCAGGAAAAGAACATCGTCAGCCATTGAGAAGGATAGTTGGCCCCCACGATGGTGATCCAGAATACCAGGCCCAGGAGGAGGAGCATGATGGGAAACCCGAATTTCCTGGAAGTGACGATCTTATCCAGGCGGCGGTCAAAGGAATGGGGTTCCTCCTTCTTTTCCGTTACGCATTGTTCGTAGAGATAACGCGCATACTTGATATTATCCTGGTAAGCGTCTGTTTCGAGACAGAGCTGGCAGGGCTCCTGATCCTGCGGCGACGGTTCGAACTTCCACAGGGCTTCCTGAAGAGCGTCCAGCCCCTCCCGTGAACGGGCAGCCATGCCCACTACCGGAATTTCTAAAAGCTGTGACAGCTTTTCCAGGTCAATGGATATCTTCTTCTTTCTGGCTTCATCCAGAAGATTGACGCAGAGAATCACATTCGTTGTAATGGACAGCACCTGCAGCACCAGATTCAAATTGCGTTCCAGGCAGGTTCCGTCCGCCACTACCAGGGTGATATCCGCTTCTCCCGAGCAGATGTAATCACGGGCTACCGTTTCATCAATGGACGTAGTTGTCAGAGAATAGGTCCCCGGCAGATCTACCAGCAGAAATTTCGTATCCTTATATGTAAAATTCCCCTGAGCATTGGTGACGGTTTTTCCCGGCCAGTTGCCCGTGTGCTGATTCAGGCCGGTCAGACTGTTAAAGACTGTACTTTTACCCACATTGGGATTTCCAGCCAAAGCAATAGTTTTAAAATCCATAAAAACACCTCTCTGAAAAGTATATGAGAGAGGTGTTTTGTTTGTGAAAGGCCTAATGCGGTTGACAGAATCAGGAATACCGGACCAGCATGTATGCTGTTGAGATGACAATAGAGATAATCATCAGCGGAAATCCCACCTTTAAATAATGTAAAAATGTGATGGGATGGCCGTTTCTGCCGCTGATACCGGATAGCACCACATTGGCGGAAGCGCCGATAAGGGTACCGTTTCCACCGAGACAAGCGCCGAGGGAAACCGCCCACCAAAGGGGAGCTACATCCATGCCGCTGTTGCCCATGGAGACAATCATCGGCAGCAGGGCAGCCACAAAAGGTATATTGTCCAGCACGGCGGAAAGCAGCGCCGAAGCCCACAAAATAACCAGCATAGTTACAAGAGTATTGCCTTGTGTCAAGTGCATCAGAAAACCGGCGAGACGGTCGATGGCGCCTGATTCCGCCATTCCGCCAACAACGATAAAGAGGCTGATGAAGAAGACAATCGTGGGCCATTCCACATCAGCTATGATTTCCTCTGCGTTCTGTCCGCCGATGATCAGCATGATGGAGGCGGCAGTGAGCGCGATAACAGAGGATTCCAGATGGAGCGAGTCATGGATTGTAAAACCTACGGCGACCAAAATGATCATAACGATACTCTTAATTAAAAGAGGGCGATCCTTAATGGTTTTCTGTTCATCCAGTTCCAAGACAGCGGCCGCAGACTGCGGATCCACAACCAGCTGTTTTTTGTAGAGTATTAAAAAATAGAGGACGGAAGCGGCAAGTATTATAACAACTACCGGACCATTGTTGAACAGAAAGTCCAAAAATGACAGTCCGGCGGTGCTTCCGATCATAATGTTGGGCGGATCGCCGATGAGGGTAGCGGTTCCCCCTATATTAGAAGCGATGATCTGTGTAATCAGGAAAGGAACGGGATCGATCTTCAATATGCGGGTTATGGCGATGGTCATGGGTCCAATCAGGAGAACTGTAGTGACATTATCTAAAAAAGCAGAGAACACAGCAGTAATGATGATATAAAAGACCATGATCTTCCAGGGGACGCCCTTGGCTATTTTTGCGGATTTGACAGCGATGTATTCAAAGATGCCGGAGTTTTTCACAACAGCGATAAAGAGCATCATGCCTACCAGTACGCCGATGGTATTAAAATCAATATAGGAGACGCTGCTTTCCAGTGACAGCACTTTTGTCAGGATCAGCAAAACAGCACCGGCAGCAGCAGCTACGGCTCTGTGGAGTTTTTCTGATATAATGACTACGATAACGGCTGCAAATACAACGACAGAAAACATTTCCTGCGACATGTGGATTCCTCCCAACAGAAAAACATAAAAATAACACAAATTGAGCAAATAAGTTACGGAACGAATTGAAACTAATTATAGAAGGGTTCAGAGAGAAATGCAAGCGTTAAATTTTTAATTTTCTGAATAATTGAAAAGGAGGCAAATGCAGAAAAAGGACACTGCGGTTAAACAGAGTCCCTGCGAGATTATTTTTCATGATTTAAAGGCTGGACGGCAGCCGGCTATAGTTTTTGAGAGAGTTGGATGATCTGTTTTAGTTCCAGGTCAATGGAGTCCAGTCTGGAGCTGACATCCTCCAACAGTTCGCCATCTACGTTGCAGGTCAAAAACATTTCCTCCACGTTTTGGATCATGTTGGACAGCTTTTTCCCGATTGCGGAAAATTTTTCAAAGTTGCGGCTGCCGGCTGCGTTGCGGAATGACTCGATATCCTTCTGGATGAATTCGACGATTTCGTTCTCGTCCGCGAATTTCCCTTTGGCGATGGCGTAAGGTTCGGTCCTTTGGAGAAAGAACTTATCCTTTCTCGTAACATTGTATATGTAAGATACCTTTACTGTGTCGCTTATTTCAAAAGTGACTAAATGCATTTTGCTGCCGATCGCCTGGATGCTTGCCGCTCCCAGCTGTCTGAGGTTCATGTTGATAAAATCGCTTGAAGCACTGTTTTTTACCATGGATAACCCTTCTTTCTTTATGTGCGCTTGATGCGCTTTTTAATGAAAAGATAAATTGCAACAACTATTGTGGCATATCCAATTTTAACACACCTTCCTCGAATTTGCAGCAAATCAGCAGCCATTTGATGTGATTCGTGCCTAGTTTTCCTGCGGTCTGCCATAGTGGAACCTTTTTCGGAAAAAGGGGAGAATCTCTTTTGTTTTCCTGTAAAAAGAGATATACTAATATGGATTGAGCAGAAAGGGGAAAGACCATGAAAATTATTGACGCGCATCTGCATTTCTGTCCGGAAGAAGCAGGGTTTTCTCAGCTGGCAGAAGCGGCGGGACATGAAAATACGGAAAAACATTTACAACAAATATATGACGAACTGGGCATTGTCTGCGGTATTGTAATGGGAAATCGTACCGTAGACCCAAAGGATCACCAATATCCGCCTTTTATGCGGTACTGTATCGGGATCGACAGCTTTTATCTGGACGGAAAACAGGTGTCTGATTCCATCGACCAGATTGAGGAAAACCTGAGAAGGCCGCAGTGTGTCGGCGTAAAGCTCTATCCGGGCTACTTCCCGATGTACATCAGCGATCCGGCGTATGAGCCGGTCTATGAGCTGGCCAGGACCTACGGAAAGCCGGTCGCGGTTCATACGGGAGAGACCTCTACGCCCAACGCTTATCTGAAATATAGTCACCCTATGACTTTGGACGAGGTAGCCGCGGACCATCCCGGCATCCAGTTCGTAATGTGCCATTATGGGAACCCCTGGCTGATGGACGCGGCGGCGGTGGTCAGCAAAAATGACAACGTGGCGGCGGATATTTCCGGGATGCTTGTGGGGCGTGTGAACCTGGATATGCTCTTTGAGGAGAAGCAGGGCTATCTGGAATCGCTGAAAACCTGGATGGGGTATCTGAGAGAATATGATGATATTATGTTTGGAACAGATTGGCCCTTGGCTAACCTTGCCGAATATATCGAATTTGTATCCAGGCTGGTGCCGGAAAAATATCAGGAAAAGGTATTCTTTGACAATGCCAACCGAATCTACAGACTGGATCTGGAGTAAAGGAGGAATGAAAATGGGAAAATTATCGGATCTTCCTAATATAGGAAAGAAACTGGAAGAACAGCTGACGCAGGTGGGAATCGATACGCCGGAAAAGCTCAGGCAGACAGGAAGCAGAGAGGCCTGGATGAGGATCTATGAGGTGGACCCTTCGGCCTGTGTCAATCGGCTCTATTCACTGGAAGCAGCTATAGCAGGAGTGAAAAAAACGGAGCTTGAAGAGGAAAGAAAGCAGGAACTGAAAACGTTCTGCCGGGAGGCGAAAGGGCAGATTTAGCCGCAGCTGAACAGCCGGCGGAAAGGAAAGAACCGTTAAGAAAATGTCAAATATTTTTTATCGATTAAAAACATGCGGCAAGGGTACGGCAGACGGACGGGAAAAGTCCATTTCTTCAAAGATCAGTCTCAATCTGCTGGCTGTTTTGATACCGCTGTTGGCCATACTGATTATCAGTTCCTGCGTTTTAGCCGCACGGACGGTATCTTCGCTCAACGACAAGCTTCTGGATACGCAGACCGATTATGCGGTTTCCATTGTCGACGATTTTTTGAGCAGTAAGATCACGGCCGTCAGTATGTTTGAGCAAAGCAGCGATCTGCGCAATTATTTTCAGGCCGTATCCAAACCGAGCGATATAACCGCTTATAAAGACAAGGATAAAGTGATCGAAAAACTGGCGGGAGCATTAAAGCAGATGTCAGACGAAAAAGTCGTACAGACCTGGGTTGCGGATACGAAGACGAATCAATACCTGCTGTTCACGGGCAAACAGGTGGATGCCAATCTGGAAAACACGGAATGGTGTGACTCGGTGCTCTCTGCGAAAAAAACGGTGGTTTCGGAGCCTTATATGGATCCGGCCACAGGAGAAGCGGTGATTTCGATCGTAGCGCCCGTATTTTCCCAATCGGGCGGGGATGTGCTTGGATTTATGGGAATGGATGTCTATATGAGCAGCCTGTCAAAGCTTCTCTCGGAGATAAAAGTAGGCGAACAGGGGTACCTGGAGCTGATATCCAGCAGCGGGGAATACATATACAGCGAAGATCCGACGGCAATGGGCAAAAAGGTAACGGAGCTGGATATCTCGGATGATTATAAAAATAAAGTGAAAACTCATTATAACGGCTCTGTTGATTTCAGCTATGGCAGCGTGGACTATACTGCGATGTTCCGCAACTGCGAGACGACAGACTGGCTGGCCATTGGCACGCTTCCCTTATCGGAGATCAACGCTTCCCGCAATCAGCTGATTGGGGTTCTGCTGATTCTGTCCCTTATCATCCTGGTTGCTCTGAGCCTTGTTGTAGCCATTGTCATACGCAAAAAGATGAAACCTTTAACTGAAATCAGCAAAAACATGGAAGAATTCTCTCTGGGCAATCTGGAAGTGGAGATTCAGGTCAGCAGCGATGATGAGATTGGGCGGCTGGCCGACAGTGTGCGCTCTTCGATTCGGGGTTTGAAGGAAATAATTGAAAATACCACAAATACTCTGGAAGAACTATCCGCAGGTAATTTTAACGTGACGGTAAAGGAAAGCTATATCGGCGATTTTCAGCGAATCAGTCAGGCGTTGGAACAGATTGTACGATCGCTCAATGATACTCTTGGGCAGATCAACGTTTCCGCCGAACATGTGGCAGGCAGTTCGGAACTGGTATCCTCCGGCGCACAGTCCCTTTCGCAGGGAGCGCTGGATCAAGCGGCGACTGTTCAGGAGCTGGCAGCCAGTATTAACGAGATATCCCGCCAAATTACAGCAAGCGCGGCCAGTGCCGAAGAAACCAATAAAAAGGTATCCGCGGTCGGCGTGGAAGCTGATGAGAGCAACCGCAGAATGAACCAGATGCTGGAAGCAATCGACAATATTCAAAAAAGCTCCAGGGAGATCGACAAAATTGTCAAAACTATTGAAGACATCGCATTTCAGACCAATATATTGGCACTGAACGCTGCAGTGGAAGCAGCGCGGGCAGGAGAGAGCGGAAGAGGTTTTTCCGCCGTTGCCAAAGAGGTTAGAATACTTGCGTCCAAAAGCGCGGAGGCTGCCCGGAGCACGGCGGCGCTGATAGAAAATTCCCTGAATGCGGTGGAAGGTGGAACTAAAATAGCCAATGATACCGCCAAATCACTGCAGCATGTGGTGGAGGGCGTTAATACGGCAGTTGCTGCTATTGACGGTATTGCTGCTTCATCCAGTGAAAAAGCGCGATCCGTAGAGCAGGTGACAAAGGGGCTTGATCAGATCGCCGAGGTGGTGCAGATCAATTCGGCTACGGCAGAAGAGAGCGCCGCGGCCAGCGAAGAGCTTTCCGCTCAGGCGCAGCTGCTGAAAGAGTTAATTGAAAAATTCCGGCTCAGAGAATAATATGGAGCCGGATGGCAGAATAAAAGGCTACCGCATCTCTGCCATGAAAGGAAATTGTAGCAATGAAAGAAAATAAATACGATAATGAGGTTTTTTTTGAAAAATACGGAGAGATGGATCGTTCGCAGAAGGGACTTATGGGGGCAGGCGAATGGCCTGCTCTGCGGAAGGTACTGCCGGATTTCACCGGAAAGCGGGTGCTCGATCTGGGATGCGGTTATGGGTGGCACTGTCTGTATGCGGTCCAAAACGGCGCGGAGTCAGTGCTGGGTACCGATATATCGGAGAAAATGCTTTCCGTTGCTGAGGAAAAGAATGGCCATGAAAAAATTGAATATCGGCTCTGCGCCATGGAAGACCTGGATTTTCCGGACGAAACTTTCGACATTGTCATCAGCTCCCTGGCTTTCCATTACGTGAAAGATTTTGAGCCTCTGGCAGCAAATATCAGCAGGTGGATGAAGCCGGGCGGCTATTTTGTCTTTTCAGCGGAACATCCTGTGTTTACGGCTTATGGAACGCAGGACTGGTATTACGATGCCGATGGAAATATCCTTCATTTTCCTGTGGACCGGTATTTTTATGAGGGCGAAAGGACAGCTGTATTCCTGGGCGAAGAGGTGACAAAATATCACCGAACCCTGACGACCTATCTGAATACACTGCTGCAGAACGGGTTCTCGCTGAAAAACATTATTGAGCCTCAGCCGCCGGAAGACATGATGGACCTTCCGGGCATGACGGATGAAATGCGGCGTCCAATGATGCTGATCGTATCGGCACAGAAATGACAGATGTTTTCCATTGACGCGTTACAGGCGGATGAAATATAATATACATGGTTTTTTAGATTGTGTGTAGATAGGGCAGGACAAATACAGAGAACGCTTTATCGGATTGGAGGTTAAACATGGTTGTAACAACGACGAATCAGGTTGAAGGCAGGAGAGTTGTGGAGTACAAGGATATTGTATTCGGAGAAGTAATCACGGGAATCAACTTTTTCAAAGATATCGGCGCCGGACTGAGAAATATGTTTGGCGGCAGAAGTCAGGGTTATGAGGAAGAACTCTGTAATGCGCGCAATGAGGCTTTGGAAGAGATGAAAAGCCGTGCGGCTAAGCTGGGCGCCAATGCGGTAATCGGTGTGGATATCGATTATGAAGTGCTGGGCGCGGATAACGGAATGTTGATGGTGACCGCTTCCGGTACGGCCGTGACTGTTGAATAGGTATGCTGCCGGTAAAATAAAAATTGCCGTAAAAAGGAGTCGTTTTAATACGGCTCCTTTTGCAAGTCTTGGATTTTTATATGAATTGTTCCCGGTAACAAGAAAGGAACGAGACCAGGTATGAATGTATTAATTATAAGTACGGCTCTTCGTGTTGTGGTTTGCTGCGCTGTTTTTGCGTTCTTTGTTTTTATTCCCTTAAAGAGCCGATTTCGATATGACAGTCTGAACACCGCAGTGCTTGTAGCTTTGCTGGTTTTAATCACAACGGCGATCACGGTACTCTTTTTTATCCATAACGTATTTTTTTCCAAGTATAGCAGTCTGGGAATTGTGTTGTGGCTCGTTTCCGCGATATTAATTTTTTGCCTGACAGTCAAAGGCAGTTACTTTGAAATTCTCTTTATTGTTTTGGTCGTGCTGAATCTGTATGTGAATATTATGGCTATCGTCAAGATCATCAACAATGTTTTGTCCATTACCGACCCGGTGATCTGGACTCTGATCACCATTGCTGTTCTGGCTGCATACGTGCCGCTGCTTTGGGTCCTTATGTTCAAACTCTACAAACAGGTCATTGAGTTTGATATTTCATTGCCTTTCTGGAAATTCATTTGGATCATTCCGGCTCTGACTTATCTGATTTTTTTTGTAAAGATTATTAATGACTACTGGATACATTCGAATCATGCAGGTACAGGCGATATTGTTTTCAGCATCCTCTGGTCCTTCACTACCTATGCGTTTTTTGCGGTTGCTTTGCAGATGCTGATCCAGGCCTACAAGGGGATAACGACCGAAGAGGAAAATAAGCTGATTGCTTCACAGCTGCGCATGCAGGAGGCTCAGTACAAAAGGATGCTGGAGCAGATTGAGACCACTGCCCGTATCAGGCACGATCTCCGCCACCATCTGATTTCTATCGGCGCCTTTGCGGAGGATAATGACCTTACAGGGATGAAGCGATACCTTGCGGATCTGATCCCCGACCCGTCCCTGGATGAACCTCTGTCCGTATGCCAGAACCATATAGCCGATGTGATTCTGCAATATTACGCCGCCATGGCAAAGAACTGCGGAACGGAGGTGAAGATCAGGGCAGATATTCCCCAGTCGATTCCTGTTTCCGATCTTGATCTGTGCATCATTCTGGGAAATCTTATGCGCAACGCGCTGGAAGCCTGTGAAGAGCAGAAAGATACGCCAAAGCGTATTAAGGTACGGGCCGGGATGAAGGGCAGACAACTGGCTGTGATAATTGAAAATACATATATCAATGAAGTGCTGATACAGGGAGACGAATATAAATCGACCAAACATGAAGGCAAAGCCATAGGCCTGTCCTCGGTTAAAAGAGTGGTGGAAAAGTATCAGGGCATACTGAAGATCGACTGGAGCAATGGGTTGTTTCGGGTGTATCTGTTCCTTTAAAAGCAAGGTCTGCGCAGCGTAGGTTGTGGATATGCGCCCGGCAGGGTATGCTGGTTTTATCACAGAGAAAAGGAGTAGATCGAGATGAGTTATATTACAGGAGATACCATTCGCATGCTCAGAGAAAGAAAAAACTATACGCAGAAGCAGTTGGCGGAAAAACTGGCTGTCAGCGACAAGACGGTTTCCAAGTGGGAAACGGGAAAGGGGCTTCCGGACATCAGTATGGTGGAACCCCTGGCAAGGGAACTGCAGGTATCGGTGGCGGAGCTTTTTTCAGGAGAGCCGGTCACCAACAGCAATAAAATAGCAAATCTGCTGCGTGGACGCTTTTACGTCTGTCCCCTGTGCGGAAATGTGATACAGGCTCTGGGAGAGGGCGCCTACAGCTGCTGCGGCATCACACTGCCTCCGCTGGAAGCGGAGGAAAGCAATGACGCCCATTTGATCCGCTTTGAAAAGATGGACGGAGAATATTATGTTTCTTTGGAGCATCCCATGACCAAGGATCATTATATTTCCTTTCTGGCCTGCGTAAACGCCGGATACGGTCAGATGATTAAGCTGTATCCGGAGCAGGGAGCCGAAGGGCGCTTTCGCATCAGCGGACGGGGTGTGCTGTACGCGTACTGCAACAGACACGGTCTGTTTAAAGTAAGGATCTAGCGTTTGAGATTCAGAATCCGGAGCTCAACCGCTGCAATCGTTAATGACTGCTGTCAGCATACTGAGGCGTTCCCAGGCCGTAACCTCCGGCCACGTCGAGGATATGGCCGGTAATATAGGAAGCCGCGTCGCTGGATAAAAAGGCTGCCGCATCTGCGATATCCTCCGGATTTGCCATACGGCCCAACGGTACATGAGACAAAAAGGATTTCAAAAAATCCTCAGGCATGTTTTTCATCGCTGCTTCCGTTGCTGTCAGTCCCGGAAGGACGGCGTTGCAGCGAATGTTATTGTGGGCGTATTGGATTGCGATTTGCTGCGTGAGATTGTTGATAGCAGCCTTGGATACACCGTAGCCGATACGGGTAACATCGGGAATCAGACCGCCGATGGAAGAAATATTGACGATGCTTCCGCCGCCGCCCTTAATCATGTGGGGAACCGCAAGCTTTGAAACACGATAAACGCTGCCCAGATTCAGTTCCAGAATTTCAAAAAAAGCCCTTTCGCTGCCTTTTACCAGATCCAGATCCTCAGTCGGCCGGCCGATTCCGAAATTATTGATTAGGATATCGATGCGGGCCGACTTTTCTATAATCTCCCGAATCATGGATTCATAGCTCTCCTTTTTCATAGCATCGAAAAATACCGGAGTCATGCGGTATTCGGGATGCTGACCGCAGATTTCACGGGCAGCGTCAGGTCTTCTGACACCCATATAGACATGGGCGCCGCCTCTTGCCAGCTTCAGCGCGCAGGACAGACCGATTCCTTTCGTGGAAGAGGTTACCAATGCGATTTTATCTTCAAAATATTTCATTTTATTTTCACCATCCTGATTGTTGATGTTGCTTAGTATGATACGAACGCAGGCGATTTATGCCCGCAGAGGAATAAATTCCGCCTCAGGACGAATACTAATCACAGAAAATATCAAGGAGGTTTTTTGAATGTCACTGATTAATAAACAGCTGGAAGATTTTAAAGTAAACGCATATCACAACGGTGAATTCACCGAAGTCACAAGACAGTGTCTTGACGGGCACTGGTCCGTATTTGTATTTTATCCGGCGGACTTTACGTTTGTATGTCCGACGGAGCTGGGAGATCTGGCCGATCATTACCAGGAGTTCAAGGCCATTGGCTGCGAAGTTTATTCGGTTTCCACCGACACCCATTTTGTCCACAAAGCATGGGCGGATACTTCCGATACCATCAAAAAGATTCAGTATCCGATGCTGGCTGACCCGACAGCGGTACTGGCCCGCATGTTCGATGTGCTGATCGAAGAAGAAGGACTTGCTCTCCGCGGAACCTTCATCGTCAACCCGCAGGGAGAAATCAAGGCCTACGAGGTAAACGACAACAGCATTGGCAGAGACGCCCAGGAGCTGCTGCGCAAGGTGCAGGCCGCTCAGTTTGTGGCTGAACACGGTGACCAGGTCTGCCCTGCCAAGTGGAAGCCCGGCGAGGAAACTCTGTCTCCAAGCCTGGATCTGGTAGGAAAGCTCTAAAGGCTCAGAAGGAAAGACTGCTGCAAAATGACTGGTTTCCAGCTGTTTTGCAGCATTTGTTTTAATAGGAGAATTTCAAATTTTAAAAGCTGATGTGAAATTCTTCTTTATGCGGAAAGGATAGAAAACTATGAATCAATCACAGAAAATTTATGATCTGATTATTCTCGGCGGCGGCTGCGCGGGATTGACGGCGGGTATCTATGCGGGCCGGGCCAAGCTGAGAACACTGATTATTGAAAATCATCAGGCGGGCGGACAGGCGGCAACCACGGATGAAATCGCCAATTACCCGGGATTCAAGACAGTCACCGGGCCCAAGCTGATGGAGTCCATGCTGGATCAGGCGAAATCCTTCGGCGCGGAATTTATGACAAGCCAGGTGATAAAGGCTGATCTGGGCAGTGAAGTGAAAGAAGTGAAGACCGAGTCGGGGACCTTTCGGAGCTGGGCCGTAATCCTGGCCACCGGAGCCAATCCGAGGAAACTGGGATTTGAAGGAGAAGAGGAATTCCGGGGCAGAGGCGTGGGATACTGCGCGACCTGTGACGGTATGTTTTTTGAAGGCAAGGATATCTTTGTGATCGGCGGGGGTTACAGTGCCGCTGAGGAAGCCCTGTATCTGACACGTTTCGGCAGAAAAGTTACGGTTCTCGTGCGCAAGGATAAGTTTCGGTGCGCAAAATCCATCGCAGATAAAGTCCTGGCCCATCCCAAAATCGAAGTTCGTTTCCATACGGAGCTGATGCGCGTTTACGGAAATGAACTGCTGGAAGGGGCTGTTTTCAAGAATAACCAGACAGGGGAGCAGAGCGAATATAAGGTTTCTGAGGAAGACGGAACCTTTGGCGTCTTCGTCTTTATCGGCTATCAGCCGGATGCGGAACTCTTTAGAGACCAGATAGAGCTGGATCCGGAGGGCTATATCCTCACCGATGAAACGATGCAGACCAGCGAAGCCGGAGTTTTCGCCGCGGGAGACGTGCGTCCGAAGCTGCTGCGGCAGCTGGTTACAGCTACAGCGGACGGAGCTGTGGCTGCTACCCAGGCGGAAAAATACGTTTTGCATATAAAAGAGGAAAAGGGCATAGAAGAAACCTATCCTCAGGAAGAACCACCGATAGAAGAAAAGAAATCCGCAGAGACCGGGGCCCATACCGATCATACCGGGCAGAGGGACGGTCTGGAGCCGGAGGTCCGCGCCCAGGTCATGGCTGTCTTTGAAAAGCTGAATAAAGATATAACGATCGTTACCATCAAAGATGAAAAAAATGAAAAGTCCGCGGAGCTGGCGAATTTCCTCGACCCAATCTGCAGTCTTAGCCCTCATCTGCATCTGCAGGTTCTGCGGCCTGGCGAAGATTCGGAGATGGAAAAGAAAATTCGCTTTGACCGGCTGCCGACAGCGGCTTTTCTCGACAGCAGCGGCGCCTATTCGGGAATCAAGTTTTGCGGAATCCCGGGAGGCCATGAATTCAATTCCTTTATTCTGGCCATCTATAATCTGGCGGGACCGGGCCAGGAAATGAGCGCGGAACTGGCTGAGCGGGCGCGAAATATCCAGGCGGACACTCGTATTCGGATATACGTTTCCCTTTCCTGTCATTTTTGTCCGGAGGTGGTGGCTGCTGCCCAGCATCTGGCTGCCACCAGCAGAAAAATCGAAGCGGAAATGATTGATATCGGTCTCTTTCCGGAATTGAAAAAAGAACTCAATCTCATGAGCGTACCGGCGATGACCGTCAATGGACAGAAACCGGTGTTTGGATCAAAGACGAAAGAGCAGATCATGGATTTAATTGAAAAGGCGAGTGGAGAAGATGAAAAACAATAAAAGGCTACATTACGCCTGGTGGGTTCTTACAGGAGTAATCCTCATACGAGGTTTCGCAGGGGGAGGTCTCAACATGACCTCCAGCCTGTTTCTGGCCCCGGCCGCAGAAGAAATCGGCACAGGAATCGGCAGCCTGTCCGTTTATCTGAGCATTACTTCTGTGGTGATGGTACTCTGGCTTCCCACCGCAGGAAAATTGATTAACCGGTATGAGGTGAGAAAAGTCGCTGCCGCCGGAGCAGCTCTGCAGGCCCTTTCCTTTGCGGGGTTCGGTCTGATGAAAAACGTATACGGGTGGTACCTGCTGGCGATCCCCTACGCCATGGGAGCGTCTCTCATCGTTAACCTGCTGGGGCCGATTCTCATCAACCGCTGGTTTGCGAAAAACGCAGGAACCATGCTGGGAATCCAAATGGCCTTTGTAGGGCTGTTCGGCGCTGTGCTGCAGCCGCTGACTTCCGGCTTAATTGAAAAAAGCGGGTGGCGTTATGGATATTTGGCCGCAGGGACGGTGTCTTTTTTGATTCTCCTAGCTGTTTCCGTTTTGCTGCTGCGGGGAAGGCCCCAAGATAAGGGATTGGAACCTTATGGAGAAACAAAGGGGGAGAAAAGAGAAGAAAACGGCTTTGGCAGTGAGCTGGCTGTTTCAGAAAAAACGGCGCTTCACTCAGCGTCCTTCTATCTGCTGCTTCTGTTTATGATTGCCATCACAGGGGCCGGTGTATTTACGCAGCACATACCGATCTATGGGTCAGTTTTGGGGTATTCGGTAAAAGCTACCGGTACGGCGCTGGCTTTCGCTTCTGTGGGCAGCGCCATCGGCTCCATCGCCATCGGTATGGTCAGCGACAGAATCGGAAGCCTCAGGACCTGCTACGGGCTGATCGGCATCGGTATTCTGGCAGTTCTGGCCTTTTTCATCAGCCCGTCCGGCTTCCTTGTTTTTGGGACAGCCACCTTTCTGCACGGACTGGTCAGCTCGGGAATCATGGTGCTGGCTCCAATCCTGACACTGCAGTTTTATGGGCGCAAAGACTATGAAAAAATCTATGCGAAAGTTTCAATGGGCGCGCCGCTGGCATCCATCATTCTCATACCTGCTTACGGCTTTATCTATGACCTTACCGGGAGCTATATCTATGTGCTTTTTGGAATTCTGGCCCTGCTGATCGCCGCCGGACTGTGCATTGGCTTTGGCTGGAGAAAACGCTGTACCATTGAAGGCTGCCCCGGATGGAGAAAGTGATCGCACAGCGTTTTTTGCCTTGTTACGGTGAGACCGATATCATCTTCAATCCGTAAAAAGTAATTTGTATAACGGCGGTATTGGTTGCTATCTACACGTATATAACTTATAATATAAAGTTATAGGAAGAACACAAAATAGCAGCATAGAGGTAGTTATCATATGAAGAAACGGATGAGAACAGGCAGTGTTTTACTGATTGCAATAATATTATTATTCTCTCTGGCGGCAGCGCCCGTCTTTGGAGCAGAAGATACGGCAAAGGGCGAACAGCAGCAGGTGCTGACTGTGGCCTTTCCTGAGACAAAAGGCCTTCAGGAAGTGTATAAGGACGGTACGTACGGAGGCCTTATTTATGACTGGCTCATGGAAATTGCCAAATATACGGGATGGAAGTATAAATTCGTGACAGGCGATGTGGAGGAGCTGCTGACCGGAATGGCCGAAGGCAAATATGATCTGATGGGAGGCATGCTCTATCAAAAAGAATACGAGCAGTACTTTGCTTATCCCCAGTATGCCGTTGGCTCCAATTATTGCCTTCTGGGCAGCAGAAAAGACGATTCGTCGATCAAGAGTTTTGATGTAACCACCTTAAACGGTAAAACAATCGGCGTGTATAAAAAAGCTGTCGGCAAAATCGAGAGACTGAAGGTGTTCCTCAAGGCCAACCAGCTTACCTGCAAAATCAAGGAATATGAGGATGTAAAAGCATATGAAAAGTGTTTGGATAATAAAGAGACGGATTTGATACTGACCAGCGACGCAACGCTGAAAGACACCTATAACGTCTGTGCCAGGTTTACCGCGGAATCCTATTATATCGTCACCAAAGCAAGTGACACAAAGAGCTGTGAGCAGATGAACCAGGCAATTGAAAAGATCTATGAGGCCAACCCCAATATGGCCGAGGAACTATACGATAAATATTTCCCCAACGCATACAGCAATTCCATTGATCTTTCAAAGGAAGATAAAGATTATATCAAAAAATCCGCTCCCATACGGGTAGCCGTACTTAAAGACGGGTATCCTCTTACCTATATTCAGCATGGAGAGCTAAAGGGAATCGTCCCCGAAGTCTACGAACTGATCCGGGGCCTTACGGGCCTGAAGTTTGAATATGTCTATGCCAGCTCGTACGCGGACGCAATGGAGCTTATGCGAAGCGGGAAGGCAGATATCGTGGGAAGCTATCTGAGCGATTCCTATCAGGCAAACGGCCAAAAGCTGGTACTGACAAAGCAGTACGCGCAGCTGAACACCGTAATCATACGAAATAAGCGGGCAGAACTTTCCGGCGGTGATCTGACTGTCGCGGTACCAAAAGAGATGTCGGCGCCCAACGATGGAAATCATAAAAAGATAGCCTATTATGAAACCTTTAAAAAATGCCTCGATGCAGTGGACGCAGGCGATGCGGATTACATGGAGATCCCATCGGCTTTGCTGGAGTCCCTTTTTACCAGCCACTATTACGCAAATGTGACGCCGAGCGCGGTCGGTGATCAGCAAATGCCGGTTTCCATCGCTATGAGCGACAAGCCGGATGTGGAACTGTATTCAATTTTAAGCAAGGCAGTCAACAGCCTGGATGAAAGGAAGGTGGAAAGTATCAGGCAGCAGAACCTGATTTCCTCTCAAATCAGCCAGCCGGACCTGAAAACGATGCTGTACTCCCATATCGGAGCAGTTGTCGCCTTCCTGATCGGATTTGTGATCCTGTTGATTATCGTATTCCTCACGATCGGCCGTCTCAGGCTGAAAAGCAGGGAAATGGAACTGAAGCTAGAGAAAGCCGAAGAAACGGCACAGGCCAAATCGGACTTTTTATCCCGCATGTCCCATGAAATCCGGACTCCGATGAATGCGATCATAGGGCTGACCTCTTTGAGCAAGAGAATCGACAATGCCCCCGACAGCATAAACGAGAATCTGGAAAAAATCGATACCTCGGCTAAGTTTCTGCTTTCTCTTGTCAACGACATATTGGATATGTCCAAACTGCAGAGCAATAAAATGACCATAGAAAGCGAGCCGTTTTCTTTAAAGCAGCTTCTTGTGCAGATAGAAGATATCTTTTCCCTGCAGGCGAAGGAAAAAGACTTGCAGCTCGACTTTTCATACAGCCTGACGGAGGACGGTTTTATCGGAGATAAGACCAGGCTGGCGCAGGTAATGGTGAATCTTTTATCCAATGCCTGCAAGTTCACGCCAAAGGGCGGTCGGATCGGCTGCTCTGCAGAAGAAAAAAAGCGCGATAACGATCGGGCACTTATAGAATTTCGGGTTAAGGATACCGGAATCGGGATACCGGAGGAAGATATTGAACGGATTTTCGGCTCCTTTGAGCAGCTTTCGCAAAACGATGGCAGCGTCCAGGGAACCGGTTTGGGTCTGGCGATCAGCAGCAATCTGGTCCAGCTCATGGGCAGCAGGCTGGAAGTAAAGAGTAGACTGGGCGAAGGCTCGGAGTTTTTCTTCACCCTGGAACTGCCGCTGTCGGCGGAGGGGGCGAAAGCCTATGAACGCCCGGACAATGTGAATAAAGAAAAGCAACTGTCAGGAATGAACATTCTTCTGGCGGAAGACAACGATCTCAATGCGGAAATCGCTATTTCCCTGCTGGAGCTTGAAGGCGCGGAGGTGTTCCGTGCTGCTGACGGACAAAAGACCGTAGAGATGTTTTCCACTTCAAAAGAAGGATTTTATCAGGCAGTGCTTATGGATGTGCAGATGCCGATCCTCAACGGGCTTGAAGCAGCCTCCCGGATCCGGGGGCTGGACAGAAACGATGCCCAGGAGGTTGGGATCATCGCCATGACGGCCAACAGCTTTAAGGAGGACAGAGAAAAAGCTCTGGCAGCAGGGATGAACGGATTCATCGCCAAGCCATTTGAGGCGGAGGATTTGATCGTAAATCTGCTGGCATATAAAAAGGTCTTTATCTGAGGAAAGGGATGGGAGCGTCGCAAATGACAGATCATTTTAAGGACATGAGAAAAGTGCAGGAGGTACTCAGGCAGGCCCAGACCGGCTTATGGGTCATCGAACTGGAAAATGGGAAAGCTCCCAGATTCTTTGCGGACAGCATCATGCAGGAACTGCTGGGGCTGGAAGAGGATCTGACGCCGGAGGAATGCTACCAATATTGGTACGAACGTATTGAGCCTCCATACCGCCCCATGATTCAGGCGGCTGTGGAAAAGATTTCCCAGGATGAACATGCCGAGGTGCAGTACCCCTGGGCGCATCCCAAGTGGGGCAGGATCTTTATTCGCTGCGGAGGCGTAGGAGATGAAGGCTTTCAAAACGGAATCTGCCTGCGGGGATATCATCAGAATATCACCAATACAGTCATGCTGAAGCAGGAATACGAGGCCGTCATGACGGCCGCTCAGGTAGCCATATCACAGATCTACACCCTGGTCATCAGTATTGACATGGCGAAAACAGAATACAAATGTATCCATTATTCGGGTAAATCCCTTCATCTGGAAAGCTGCGGCCCTTTTGAGGACTTCTACAGACAGATGAGCCTCAAAATGCCCACGGAAGATAAAGCCATCTTTGACAGCATGCTCGATACATCGGAGTACAGGAAAAATGAATATAAGGATGGTATGTTCCGGCTCTGTGACGATATGGGCGAACTGCACTATTATACGTATTATTCGGCGCATATTCGGCAGGATATGGAGGAACGCGTCCTGATTACGGTGCGGAATGTGGATGACAAGCAGGAGGCCAAAAGGAGAGAAGACGTTTTGGCGAACCTTTGCCAGTGCTACTATTCCATCTACCTCTTTGATTTGGAAAACAATATTGAAGAGCCGATCTGGCAGGAAACAATGATCTACCGGCAGAGGGAATTCCCCAAGGGAAATCTTCATACATACTACAATAAATTCGTAGACAGGTATGTTTTAAAAGAAGATCAGGAGAAGATGCGCAGAGCAGGAACTCCGGAATTTCTCAGGCGGGTTCTTTCCGCAGCGCAGCCGGTATACGACGTGGATTTCCGGAGAATTTATCCGGACAGCATTCAGTGGGTGCGCGCTCGGTTCAGTGTTGCGGAAATAAAAGACGGAATTGTTACCAAGGCCGTCTTTGCCAATATGAACATTAATGAACAAAAGCTGAAAGAATTGGAAGAAGAACAAAACAAGAAACTGTATTTTGAGTATCAGAATATCATACAGGGGTTATCCTCCTTTTATCATTCCGTGTTCTATATAGATTTAGCGGAAAAAACGTTTCAAGCGTACAACTGGCTCCGGGATCTGTCCGTACGGATGGGGGAGAATGACAGCTACCCGGATTTGATTGAAACCTGCTGTCAGTCGTTTATTTATGAAGAGGACCGTCCCGCTTTTATCAGAGAGCTTTCCGCAGAGGAGATCGTGAGCAGAATCAGCGGCGGAGATACCTTCTACTCGCTGGAATTCCGCAGGGATTACGGGGGATTTTTCGGATGGATGCGGGTGCATATCATTCTTGCGGAGACCCGAAACGGCGTTCCGGAAAAGATTATCCTCGCTTCCCATAGCGTAGAGGAGGAAAAGGAGCAGGAAGAGCGAAACCGAAGGGCGCTTCACGCAGCCTACGAAGCGGCTAAGGACGCCAATGAAGCGAAAAGCAGTTTTCTGGCGCAGATGTCCCACGATATCCGTACTCCTATGAATGCGATTCTGGGTATGGTCAGCATTGCGTCCGCCCACACAGATGATCCGGAAAAAATCCGGGAGTGTCTGAAAAAAATCACAGTATCCGGAAACTATCTGCTGAACCTCATCAATGAGATACTCGATATGTCAAAGATTGAAAAGGGACAGCTGGAGCTTTCGGAAGAGCCATTTTCCCTTGCCGAAGTAATGCAAGAGCTCACCGATATGACCAGGCCTGAGGCACAGGCCAAAAGACAGAACATCGAGTTCCGGGCTGCGGACATTGTCCATGACAGGCTTCTGGGCGATACGGGAAGGATCCGGCAGGTGATGGTCAACCTGATCGACAACGCAGTGAAATATACCATGGCGGGCGGCAGCATTTTTGTGGCAGTCAAAGAAAAACAAGTGTGTATGCCCGGCCGGGGATGCTTTGTTTTCACTGTAGAGGATACAGGCATTGGCATGGATGAAGATTTTTTAAAACATGTTTTCCTGCCCTTCTCCCGGGCTGATGACGCCCAGGTCCGCCATATGCCGGGAACTGGGCTGGGAATGTCCATTGCTCAGGGGATTGTTTCCGCCATGCAGGGAGATATCCGGGCGGAGAGCGAAAAGGATAAAGGCAGCCGGTTTACGGTGACTCTGTATCTCAAACTCGATGAGGACAGGAAGGAGCCTGTATCCGAAGGCGCAGATTCTTCCCAACGGGAAGAGCAGGAGCCCCGCATCAGCAGTGAGCAACGGAAAGGCGTGCGTATTCTGCTGGCAGAGGACAATTCCCTTAACATGGAAATTGCCCGCACCATTCTTGAGGAGGCCGGATTTACGGTGGACGGCGCGGGAAACGGGCTGGAAGCCTTCCGTATGTTCTCCGCATCTGCCGCAGGCACGTATCAGGTGATTCTGATGGATCTGCAGATGCCGGTTATGGATGGCTACACAGCGACAAAGGAGATTCGCAGATGCGGTCATTCGCAGGCGGAGAGCATTCCCATCATCGCTCTGACAGCCAACGCCTTTGCGGAGGATATCGCCAAATCTCTGGCAGCAGGGATGAACGATCATGTTTCCAAGCCCATTGATTATGAGGCGCTGATCTCAATCCTGGATCGGATCAGCCTTGGATCGAAGGAGTGATCCCCGCTGACCGCCTGAATATATGACAATCGTGTGGAGAAATGCTATAATGTTGCTAAAATGAGAAACTATATAAAAGTTTATGATAAAGTACCGGAGGTGTGGTATGGGAAAAATTGAGGGACTTAGAATTCAGAATTTCGGTCCCCTTAGGGATATTGTTATGGGAAAAACGCTTTCCAATCAAAATGCTGAAACGCTGAATAATATAACAGCAATTATTGGAGCAAGTGGAAATGGAAAAAGCACTTTATCGGATGTCTTTGGATTTATAGCAGATTGTTTGGAACTGGGTGTTGAAGCCGCATGTGATGAAAAGAACAGAGGGGGATTTCATCAGATTCGTTCACAGGGAGTGGACGAACCGATTGCGTTTGAATTATATTATAGAGAGACAAGCAGAACGCATCCGATTATTTATGAATTGCATATAGATGAGGATCCGATGGGACGCCCTTACGTAAAGGCAGAACGCTTAAGAGAAAGAGTAGAAGGACAAGGACGACTGCTATCTTTTTTCTACCTTCAAAATGGAAAGGGGTACGCATTTGAGGGAACAGAAGGAGGAGCTGACGAAGAAGGCAGGAGTGTAAAAGGGAAGAAAGTTGAGATGGAATTGGCGGACGTTAGAAAACTGGGTATTGTGACATTGGGCGCAATGAAGCAATATGAACGCATTGAGGGGTTTTTGAACTTTTTGAAAAGCTGGTATTTATGTTACTTTTCACCGGATGAAGCCAGAAAGATACAGACAGCGGCACCTCAGCCTTACCTCAATCGAACCGGAAGCAATCTTAATAATGTTGCGCAATATATGTATCGGGAAAACAAAAAGGAATTTGAAAAAGTATTAAGGGAGATTCAAACAAAACTCCCTGGTATTGAAAAAATAGAACCGGTACGGTTTGATAATGGCCAGATGATGTTGAAGTTTTGGGAGACAGGATTTAAAGAAGCGTTTTATTCTCCCAAAATGTCAGATGGTACTTTGAAATTATTTGCATATTATTTACTGCTTCATGAAAGTAATCCACGGCAGCTTGTATTTATCGAAGAGCCGGAAAACGGATTATATCACCAGTATTTAAATTTGTTAGCAGATGAAATGATACAAAGTGTGGGAAGCGGATTTTCTAAGCAGTTATTTGTGACGACACATAGTCCTTTTTTTGTAAATGCCCTCAGCCCAACTGATGTTTGGGTATTAACAAAAGGAGAAGATGGTTTTGCTATGATCAAAAGAGCAACAGAATATCAATTTGTTGAAGCCTTGTCAGAAGAAGGCGTTCCGCTAGGGGATATGTGGTACAACAAATATTTTGGATAATAGGGAGATAGGAGTATGTATTTTCAATTTTTAATTGAAGATCGGTCAACGGAAATTCTGGTTGGTCATGTGATGGAAAAATTGCAATTAGTGTATCCGGAACAGTCGATTTATTTTAATACGAAAGCGTTTACGGGAATAGGCAACCTTAGAACAAAGGGAGATTTAATGGAACGCAAAGGGGGCAATTTATTAGATAATCTTTATCGGTATTTAAGAGGGTTTGACAGATGTCTACAAGAGATGAATGGAGCAGCAATAGTAATTATTCTGGATAATGACAGGCGTGATACAAAAGAGTTTATGCAACAGTTGGAACGGGTGGCCCAACAATCGATCATGATAACAGATCATGTTTTTTGCGTTGCAGTAAAAGAGATGGAAGCATGGTTGTTGGGAGACGAAAATGCGATCATGAGAGCTTATCCAAATGCAAAAACAAAATTTTTATCAGGTTATGAGCAAGATGGACTTGTTGATACGTGGGAAGTTCTGGCAAATATGATTTATCCAGGTGGACTGGCAGAGCTTAAAAAGAAATCTAAAAAAAGTTATAGCGCAACTGGAAAAGCAAAGTGCGAATGGGCGGATAATATTGGGAGAGAACTTTGTTTTGAGGAGAATATATCACCGAGTTTTCAACATTTTATTCAAGAACTAAAAGTTAGAATGAAAGTGGCGTAGATTCATGGAAAACACGTCTGAAAACAAGAAAAACAAATCGGCGGAGACAACAACAAAACATATATGTCTGGGCATCCTTGCCCACGTAGACGCCGGCAAGACAACTTTATCGGAGGCGCTGCTGTACAGCAGCGGAAGCCTGAGGAAGATCGGAAGAGTCGATCATGGGGATGCCTTTTTAGACACGGATAGTCTGGAGCGAAAGAGAGGAATCACCATCTTTTCCAAGCAGGCCCGTTTTGTGCTGGGCAAAAAAGAGGTAACCCTTCTGGATACCCCGGGTCATGTGGACTTTTCATCGGAAATGGAGCGCACGCTGCAAGTGATGGACTATGCCATCCTGGTTATAAACGGCGCGGACGGCGTTCAGAGCCATACCCTTACCCTGTGGAAGCTGCTGGGCCATTACGGGATTCCCGTATTCCTGTTTGTCAACAAGATGGATCAGCCGGCCACCGATAAAAACAAACGGATGGACGAGCTGAAAAAGCGGCTGGACGACAGATGCGTCGATTTTGGCGCGGAAAAGGAAAACGAAGCTCTGTTCTGTGAAGAACTTGCCATGTGCTCTGAGGAGCTTATGGAAGAATATCTGCAGACAGAGGCGATATCCGCAGGGCATATCGCGGAGGCCGTCAGAAGCAGGAAAGTCTTTCCCTGCTATTTCGGTTCGGCGCTGAAAATGGAAGGAATTGAGGAGTTTCTTGCAGGCATGGACCGATTCTCCGTCTGCCGGGAATATGGGAGTGCATTCGGAGCCAGGGTGTATAAGATCAGCAGAGATTCCCAGGGCCGCCGTCTGACCCATATGAAAATCACAGGAGGCAGCCTGCGGGTAAAGGATCTTCTTACCGGCGGGAACGGAGAATGGGAAGACAAGGTCGATCAGATTCGGCTCTATTCCGGCAGCCAGTTCAAGACAGCGGATCAGGCTGGTCCGGGAACCATCTGTGCGGTTACGGGCCTGGAAAAAACCTTTGCCGGCGAAGGTCTGGGAAAGGAAAGCAAAATCCTTACTCCCGTTCTGGAGCCGGTGCTGAACTATCAAGTGCTGCTCCCGGAGGACTGCGACGCCCACAGTATGCTGACAAAGCTCCGCCAGCTGGAAGAGGAGGAGCCGCAGCTGCGCATCGTTTGGAATGAAAGGCTGGGAGAAATCCATGCTTTGCTCATGGGCGAAGTGGCTGCGGAAATCCTGAAGAGCAGGATCTCGGAGCGTTTTGGCATAGAAGTGGAATTTGGCTCCGGCAGTATCGTGTATAAAGAAACAATCGAAGAACCGGTAGAGGGTGTGGGACATTTCGAGCCGCTGCGCCATTATGCGGAGGTTCATCTTCTTTTGCAGCCCGGTGAGCGGGGCAGCGGGCTGGTCCTGTCCGCCGACTGCAGCGAGGACCTGCTGGACCGCAACTGGCAGCGTCTGATCCTGACCCACCTGGAGGAAAAGACCCATATCGGAGTTCTGACAGGGTCAGAGGTTACAGATATGAAGATTACCCTGATTGCGGGAAAGGGCCATCTAAAGCATACGGAAGGGGGAGATTTCCGGCAGGCTACCTATCGGGCGCTGCGTCAGGGTCTGAAAAAAGCGAAAAGCATCCTTCTGGAACCGCTGTATGATTTTCGTCTGGAGGTGCCGCAGGAGATGGTGGGACGGGCTATGGCCGATATCCAAAGGATGGACGGCAGCTTCCTTCCTCCCCAAACAGAAGGTGATACGGCGGTACTGACCGGAACGGCTCCGGCAGCTTCCATGGCTCAGTACCAGAATGAAGTAGTCATGTACACAAAAGGACGGGGAAGCCTGTCCTGCGCCTTTAAGGGATACGGTCCGTGCCATAACCAACAGGAGGTGATCGAGGCCAGAGGCTACGATTCGGAAAAGGATACGGAGAATCCCACAGGATCAGTCTTTTGCACCCATGGGGCAGGCTTTAACGTCAGCTGGGATCAAGTGGAAGAACATATGCATGTGGACAGCGGCTGGCGGCCTCAAAAAAAGGAACCACAGGTTTCCCCTGAACCGCATTTCTCCAGTCATCGGAGCTCCGGTCATGGGGATGATAAGGAGCTGGAAGAAATCTTTACCAGAACCTATGGGGAATCAAAAAGACAGAACGCCCGGTTCCAAAGGCCGCTGGACCCAGCGGAGAAAATGCCGGATTTCCTGAAAAGGCAGCAGGAATATAACCAGGAAGAACCGCGGGAAAAATATTTGCTGGTGGATGGATATAACATGATCTTTGCCTGGGATGAACTGAAAGAGCTGGCTAAGGTTAATTTAGACAGCGCCAGGGAACAGTTGATCGAAATTCTCAGCAACTATCAGGGTTATAAAGGAGACACTTTGATTGTAGTCTTTGATGCCTATAAGGTGGAAGGGGGCAAAGGCTCCGTTGAAAAACACGGCGATCTTTACGTAATCTATACAAAAGAGGCTGAGACAGCCGATCAGTACATTGAACGGGCGGTGAATAAAATCGGCAGAACCCACGATGTAACTGTCGCCACTTCTGACAACATGGTGCAGATGATTATATGGGGAGAGGGTGCGATGCGTATTTCCGCCAGAGGGCTCAAAGAAGACATCGAAGCCGTCAATCAGGCCATTCGCAGCAATTACCTTGACCGAAGCGGCGAAAGGCACCGGCCTCTTGAAAAGCTGGAAGATAAAATAAAGAAGAAAAACGAGGTTTGATATGCTGCTGTGCGGTGGATTTTATTTGGATATGGAAATAAATATCTTTCCGCACAGCACTTGTGTTTTCAATGAAAATTTAGTATTATTGAGACAGCAGGCTTTGACAGGAAAGGTGGAATAAGGATGGGGACTCTGGATGATTTATATATTACAATTACATCAGACGAGCTCCTTTTTTTTGTCCCTGTTTTTTATATAAAAACCGTCGAAAGGAAAGACAGCAGGGAAGAGGACATTCCTTTTGTTGACCTGGCAAAGCTGACAGGCGCTGATGAAGAAAGAAAAAATAGCGGCTATCGGCTGCTGCTTTCTCATGAGGGAAGAACATTCGCTTTGACGGCGGAGCAGGTTGGCAATCTGCGCACAGTTCCCAGGGAGGCGCAAAGACCGCTGCCTGATTCAGTGCGGACTGATGAGAACCGTTATCTGTCGGCAATCGTGCCCATTGAAAGCGAAGATGAATCCGGGCGGGAGCTGCTGGCCTATGTTCTGGACCCAAAGATCCTGTATGAAAGCGCGGCAGCTGCCCGGCCGGATCTCGAAGAACCAAAAGGAAACAGCTAAATGGAATATATAACCGCAATAAATGAAAACAGGACCCTGTATATTGAAAAGAACAAAGTGGCGGCTATTCTGGCGCAGCCACGGATACAAAGGGTTCCCGGGGCAGGGGCAAATATCAGAGGAATATCCCTTTATGACGGACAGATCGTGGTTTACTACCGATTGGGAGATGGTGAAGGATGCGGAATCATAATAAAAACAGACGAGGACGGCTTAATGGGAATCACTGCGGAATATCCGTCGCAGGACGATATCGAACCCAGTGCTCTTACAGCAGTAATGCCGGGAATATGGGAGATAAAAAGTGATTAGGCTAGAAGAACAGGAATTTGCCGACATCGTAGAATACATGCTCGGACATTATGGCATCAATCTGGAAAAAAAGAAAGTCCTCATTGAATGCAGAATGGCAAGAGAACTGGAGAAACAGGGAATGACCTCATTCCGCGGCTATTTGGAGCTTCTGAAAAAGGACCGGACCGGAAAGATTGCTGATGAAATGATCAATCGGCTTACTACCAATTATACCTATTTTTTCAGGGAAGTGAACCACTTTCAGATCCTCAAAAGCGAGATCTTTCCGGACCTCTTTCAAAAGAAGCAGTTCGGGACTGTAAATATCTGGTGCGCAGGCTGCTCTACGGGGGAGGAATGCTACACTCTGACCATGACACTGCGGGAATACACGGCACTGACAGGGCAGTCGGCCAGCGTGCGCATTCTGGCAACGGACATATCGGAAGACGCCCTCCGCCGGGCCCGGGAGGGTATCTATCCCATCCGGGAGATAGAGAGCATTCCCCTGAATCTGCGGCAGGAGTACTGTCATGTGACAGAAGATAAAAAAAGCTTTCGTATAGACGACAGGCTGAAAGAAAATATTTGTTTTAAAAGGCAGAACCTGATGGACCCGGCGGCAGCGGAGAAATACGATTTAATTTTGTGCAGAAATGTGATGATCTATTTTGACAGAGCCTCCAGGAGAAAGCTGATTAAAAAGCTGGAAAACTGTTTAACTCCGGGTGGGTACCTTTTGATCGGCCATGCGGAACTGCTGGCCAAAGAAGAAACCTGTCTGGAATCCGTACATCCGGCAGTATATATGGCAAATGGGAAAGAGAGGAAGAACCTATGAAGAAAATCATGATTGTAGACGATGCGATGTTTATGAGAAAAGTTATACGCACCAACCTGGAAAAGGGTGGATATACACAGATCCTGGAAGCGGAAAACGGAGAGCAGGCTCTGGAACTCTTTAAAGAAGAAAAGCCGGATCTGGTTCTTCTGGATATTACCATGCCGGGAAAATCGGGCATACAGGTACTGAAAGAGATCGTTTCCATGGAGCCGGAAGCAAAGGTCATCATGTGCTCTGCCGTAGGACAGGAAATGATGATTACACAGGCCATTGAAGCCGGGGCCAGCGATTTTATCGTAAAACCTTTCAATGGCGATGAGTTTATGAAAGTCGTAGAAAACTGGATGCCGGAAAGAGCTTAAAAGGGAGATAATCAATGAAAACGTATTTCAAAAACTTAAAAATAAGCAGAAAACTGATTCTCGCCTTTTCGATCATCATTATTTTATATATTGCTACGGTTGTGATCGCAATCAGCAATTTTAATTCCATGTCCAATCGAGTAGAAAAGCTGTATAATGAGCCGTTCGCCAACGTACAATCATCTCTTCAGGCAATTGCCAACCTGCAGGCAGTGGGCCGGAACCTGACGATTCTGACAGCAACCGATAAGACGGTTGATGAGGCCGCATACCTGGAGGAAACAAAAAAACTCGCACAGTCCGTAAACGACGAGATTGAGCAATTAGCATCAGGCTATGTGAGCGGTGAGGAGAAGGTAAGCGTCCTGAAAGAGCAGTTCCCCCAACTGGCGGTGAAACGGGATAATGTGATCGCACTGCTTGACGCAGGTAAAGATCAGGAAGCGCTTACCGCATATCTTAATGATTACGAACCTGAGGCTGCGAAAGTAAGGGCTACGCTGTCGGATGTGGTGCAGTTGTCCATTGAAGACGCGGAGCAAAGCCTGGAGCAAGGGCAGCGGACGGATGTGCGGATCGTCATTTTGATCTCGGTGATAGCACTTGTCATACTGGCCTTTACAATCGTAATCGGCATCACCATAACCAGAAGCATTGTCAGACCGGTCAATGAAGTGAAAAAAGCAGCCAATGCCCTTGCCAACGGGGATCTCAGCACACAGCTGTCCTACACCTCGCAGGATGAAATGGGTGAACTGGCTGATGACGTGAGAGCGACCGCGGCCGCATTGAGCCTGTACATTTCAGAAATCACAAAAAATATGTCAGAGCTGGGAAAGGGAAATCTCAACTATCATACGGATATTGCCTTTAAAGGAGATTTCATCGAACTGGGAAAAGTTCTCAATGAAATCAGTGACCTGCTGAGGGATTCCATCCACCAGATCGGAGTCAGCGCCGAACAGGTTTCCGGCGGATCCGAGCAGGTGTCCAACGGCGCTCAGGCCCTGGCGCAGGGCGCTTCGGAACAGGCAGGTTCCATTGAAGAACTGGCGTCCAGCATCAACGATATTTCCGACAGCGTGCAGTCCAACGCCGATAACGCGGTTAAATCCAGTGAAGCGGCCGACGCGGTAGGAAACAGCATTGTAGCGAGCAACGAACAGATGAAGGCCGTGACGGATTCAATGCGGGAGATGGAACTCAATTCAAATGAAATCAATAAGATCGTTAAGGAAATCGATGAAATTGCCTTCCAGACGAATATATTGGCTCTGAACGCCTCCGTAGAAGCGGCCAGAGCGGGAGAAGCCGGCAGAGGTTTCTCTGTTGTAGCTGATGAAGTCCGTAGGCTGGCGGCCAAGTCATCGGAAGCCTCCAAACTGACAGCGGACCTGATTAAAAAGAATACGATGACCGTAAATGAGAGTATAGAAGCTGTGGATTCCGCGGCGCAGGCTCTCGGGGAATCCGTTGAAGGAGCAAAGTCCGTCAACCGGATGGTAAGTACCATTTCAGAGGTTTCCGTTCAGCAGGCTGAGGCGATTCTGCAGATAAGGCAGAGCGTGGAACGGATATCGGAAATCGTACAGGGAAATTCGGCTACTGCCGAGGAAAGCGCGGCTGCCAGCGAAGAACTGTCCGCACAGGCGCAGATCCTCAAGGAACTGGTAGAAAGATTTGAAATTTAGACTGTAAAATGAAGGAGACACAATGGGCAAATATACGGAGTTGGATCAAATCTCATTGGATGTTCTCGCTGAGCTGGGAAACATCGGAACCGGCAATGCGATGACATCGCTTTCTCAAATGACGGGACATTTACTGGAGATTGAGATCCCGAGAGTGGAAATCGTGAAATATCAGGAGATTTCCCGGATCGTGGGAGAAGCGGAAGAGCTGCAGACCGGTATCCTGGTTCAGGTATCGGGAAAGCTGGAGGGGATGTTTCTTTTTCTGCTGAGCGAGACTTTTACCCAGAATATTCTGCGGGCTGTCCTGGGAGGAGAAGAACGCGACCTCAACGCTTTGGATGACATGGATCGGTCCCTGATCTGTGAGATGGGCAATATCATGTGCGGTTCTTACATACGGGCGCTGTCCCAGCTGCTGGATCTGGAGATGAATGTGACGGTTCCGGAGATGTGCATTGACATGGGCGGGGCGATTCTGAGCGTGCCGCTGTCCCGGTATTTAAAGATCAGTGATGATATCCTGCTGATTGAAAACAAATTCCGCATGGGCGGACAGTCTTTCATGGGACGTATACTGTTTCTGCCCGAATTTGAATCTCTCCAAGCGATGCTTTCGAGTATCAGGGAGTGACGAAATGAAACAAATCACAGTAGGTTTAGCGGAAGGAAAGATTGCCGAAGAGAATCAATTTCTGATATCTTACGCACTGGGATCCTGTGTGGGCGTATGCCTGTATGACAAGGAGAGAAAGATCGCCGGCATGGCCCATATCATACTTCCGGGAAAGATGGAATCCAGGGATCAGACGAACCCTTACAAGTTTGCCGACGAAGGGGTAAAGGCATTGATCCGGGATATGAAAAGACACGGAGCAAAGGAATCACAGCTGATTGCCAAGATCGCAGGCGGGGCAAAGATGTTTTCTGTCCCGGGCTGGGAATGGGAGATCGGCGAAAGAAATATAAAGGCCGTTAAAAAGGCTCTCTCGGAAAGGGCGATACGAATAGCGGCGGAAGACACAGGCAAGAATTACGGAAGAACAATTTCTTTTTTTGCTGATGACGGGAGGCTGGAAGTCAAATCCATCAAACAGCAGCTGAGGATATTGTAGAGTCGGAGGATATATTTATATGGATGATAAGAAAACGAATCAGATAGTCCTTGTGGTGGATGACAGCATTCTAATTTGCAATCAGGTACAGATGGCGCTGAAAGAAGAACCCGTCTTTGTCTGTGAGGCCCATTCTGGGAAAGAGGCGGTGGAACTGATCCGGCAATATCAGCCGGACCTGATCCTGCTGGATGTAGTCCTTCCGGACATGGATGGCTATGAGCTGATGGAAAAACTGAAAGCAGCGGATCAGAACGACGCCCTGGTCATATTTCTTACCTCAAAAGATAAGGATGACGATGTGGTGAAAGGCTTTTCACTGGGGGCCTGCGATTATATAAAAAAGCCTTTTGCTCAGGCAGAGCTGCGTTCGAGAGTCTATGCCCATCTGCAAATGAAAATACAGAAGGACGAACTCAACCGACAGAATAAAGAGCTGAAAAACAGTATGGAAAAGCTCAACTACATGGCGTTTCGCGATGGTCTGACGGGCCTGTATAACCGCAGATATGTAGTCGGCGACCTGATGGAGGACATCCGTACAAAGGAGAGCGGCGAACGAAAAAACGTTCTGATTCTGGCGGATATTGATGACTTTAAAATCATAAACGACACATATGGCCACGATGCCGGAGATATGGCGCTGGTTTGTATTGCCAATATTCTGGAGGCCAATTGCCGCGGGCATAAAGTGGTGCGCTGGGGCGGAGAAGAATTTCTCATCGTTCTCTTCGATGTGACGGAACAGGAGGCATACCAGCTCAGCGAGAAGATCCGCAGAGAAATTGAAGCGTTCCCGATCTTCCACGGAGAGGATGAATTCTTCTGCTCCATAACGATGGGCCTTCACGAATATCAGGAGAAGGAAGGCATTGAAGAAAGCATCGCCTGTGCCGATAAAGCCCTGTACCGGGGAAAGCGGTCGGGAAAGAACCGCAGTGTCTGGTATGAAAGTAAAGAGTGGATGGAGTAGGGAATGGGATATTTTGATTCGGATGCTGAAGAAATGCTGCAGGTATATCTGCTGGAAACCCGGCAGCTTACCGGACAGCTGAGCACAGTTCTTTTGGACGCGGAAAAAAACAATTGTTTTACTCAGGAGGATATTCACAGTATCTTTCGGGTTATGCATACGATAAAAAGTTCCTCGGCGATGATGGGACTTACGGAAATGTCTTCCATGGCTCATAAGCTGGAAGACCTTTTTGCATTTTACAGAGAGCAGAACGGCACTGTCGAACAGCCGAAAGCGGAGCTTTTTGACCTGCTTTTAGATGCCCTCGACCATATGGAAGATGAGATGGAGCGGATGAGTCAGGAAGACTACGCTCCCAAAAGCACGCAGGAGATCGAGGAACGGGCCGCGGCGTATTTGGAAAAAGCAGCGGGTGAGGAAATCCGGCTTCCGGAGTCTGAGGAAACGACAGAGGAAGAGCAGGGAATTCCCGGCGGCCTGGAAGAGAAAGACGGCATTGTAGTCAGAGTGGTTTTTGAAGAAAACTGCCGTATGGAAAACATTCGGGCTTATATGCTGGTCCGGCAGATCAGCGGACTTTGTTCCTGCGTGGAAACGTATCCTCCCAATCTGGAAAAAGCGGCCGACGGAGCGGAGTATATCAATAAAAACGGAGTGTTTATCCGCTTTGAAACCCAACAGGAAGAAGATGTTTTAGAATGTCTTTCAAAAGGGCTGTTCGTAAAAAACTGCGAGATAGTTTCACAGGAAGAGAAGCCTCAGAGGCAGGAGCTGGGGCAGGAAGAAGAAAAGCCCGCGGCCCGGCAGGAAAGCAGAGATGCTGAATTTATCAGCGTGCGCTCCGACCGTCTGGATAAATTGCAGAATCTGACCGGAGAAATGGTTATTCAAATGCTCAACCTGGACAGCGGGCTGACAGAAGCAGGCATGGACGACCTGAAAGAGGGAACGGCGTATCAGATCAATCGCCTGATCTATGAAATGGAACGGACGGTTATGGAGATCAGACTGGTTCCCCTTGAAAAGCTGATACCAAAGCTGAGGCGGACCCTGAGGGATATCGGCAGAGAGCAGCATAAGGAAATCGACCTGGCGGTGAACTGTGCCAATATCGAAGCGGACAAAAGCGTAGTGGATCTGATTTCCGAAGCCCTGATACATTTGATCCGCAATGCGGTAGACCATGGGATTGGGACTCCTGAAGAACGTCTTGCCGTCGGAAAAAAGAGAAGAGGCACCATCACTTTCTCCGTTGAAAGTATGTCGGGAGAACTGCTGATATCGGTCAGCGATGACGGCAGAGGCTTGGATGAGGAAAAAATTCTTGAGAAAGCCAGAGAAAAGGGGCTTTTAAATAAGCCGGCGGAAGCCTATGGCTCCGATGAGATCTGCGAATTGATCCTGCAGCCGGGCTTTACGACCAACCAAGAGGTGACGGCCTATTCAGGCAGAGGCGTCGGGTTGGATGTGGTAAAGAACACTGTGGAAGAGATCGGCGGACAGCTGCATATACATAGTGAAGCGGGAGAGGGCAGTAAGTTTATAATAACTGTGCCTATGACTCTGGCAACGATGGAATGTACTCGATTCCAGGTGGGAGAATACCGTTTTTCCCTTCCGTCGCGCTATGTATTCCGGTTCATGGATTACCGGTCCAACCGGGAAAACATCCGGGAAACCAACGGCCGGCAGTACATCCTTTATGAAGACCGCATGGTGCCCCTGATCGATCTTAGGAAGTTTTACCGAATGGAGAGCAGCGCCCCCGATTCGTCGATCGTTATCTATGTGAAGAATGTGGAAAAAGAAGGCTGTGTTTTAGTCGATTTCATGTATACGCAGAAAAGAGTCGTCGTCAAACCTCTGCCGCCCCTTATGGGACCCGATTTTCGAAAGCGGACGGGAATCACCGGATTCGGCACCATGGGAGACGGCGTTGTCTGCGCTGCTCTGGACCCCGGCCTTTTAATAAGCCAGTATGAGAGGGAGGCAGTCTATGACGTCCAACAATAAGAACGAATTGCTGTTGCTGTCAGGGGAAGAAAAGAATTATGCCGTGGAATTTTCCTATGTTACGGAAATCTGTTTTGATTTGCCAATATCCCGAATTCCGGCCTTGCCCGATGGGTTTCTGGGGATGAGCAATTACAAAGGGAACATTGTGCCGATCATTGAACTTAAAAACGGCGGTGCGGCCATACAGCCTGTGATCCTGATTATGCAACATCTAAAATACCAGTTTGGCCTCCGGGCGGAAGCACAGCTCAATATCATTCCGGCCGGCGCTGCCGCAATCGTACAGGAAAGCGGATCTTCGGGCGAAGACGATGCGGACCTATGGAGGGAAAAAGGGCTGTACCGTTATGAAGGAAAGCTGATATCCCTCCTTGATGTCGAGCGGTCGATTGAAGGGATACTGCTGCTGTAGAGCGGGTTAGGAGAGAAAACCAATGGAATTTGAAATCAAATATCAGTTCGATCCGGTCTTTGAAACTTTGGGGCTTTTGTACAATTGCGCCAGCCCCCAGGACCGGGAAGAGGTGATTCGGCAGCTCAATGAACTGGGCGTTGACGGTGAAAAATTTTATAAAAAGTATGTCAGACTCATCGAGCGGTATGTGAAAAATTTCAAAAAGCATATGGTGCCCTGTCAGGCAGAACATTCGGACTTTCTGTTCGGTGGAGGCGAAGAGTTTTTTCTGCTGCTGGCCGTGCTGATCGCGGAAAATCAGCACTGGCTGGAATCCTTTGAATCCGCCGGCGACGAGGAGATCCGAAATATGACCGGTTTCCTGCTGCGGGATGATGAAGAAAAGGTGACCTCCCTCAGAGAAGCACAGTGTCCGCAGCTGCCCGATGAGAAGGAGCTGATTTCCTTTCTTTCGAATCTGCCGGCGGAGGAAGGCCTAAAGTGGCATTTGCTGGAGTTTATGCGGCGTCCAAAATACTGGGTTTCCATATTGCTGGAGATGATCCGGGTCAATATCCCGGCCTATGAGAAGGCCTGCTCCGAGATGTCCAAAGCGCTGGAACCCTTCCTGCGCAGCTACAAACAATACGATGACAGGCAGTTTTCCGAGCTGGTGGGGATCTGCGCGCCAGGCGCCTCGGTTTATCCGACTCTGATTGCGGGAATGTCTCAGCAGGTCTACTATACAAAGTGCTACCAGGGCGTTTTCATGGAATTTTTAATAAAAAAAGGCAGCGGCAGCGATGAGAGAAAGGAACTTGTCATCACCAGGATGAAAGCGCTCAGCGACAGAAGCAAGCTGGATATCCTCTGCGAGCTGAAAAAATCCAGAAAATACAATCTGGAACTGGCGGAAGCCATGAAACTGTCTCCGTCTACCATGTCCCACCACATGAACGTACTCTTTGCCTGCGGATTTGTAGGCGTGGAGAAAAAAGACGGGAGGATTTATTATTACCTGCGTCAGGAGGCGGTGGAAGAGTATTTGGACCATATACGGCAGCTGCTGCTGTAAAAAAGTATGAATAACGGAATGTTGAAGGGCGTATGGAGAAAAGCTGTTTTCTCTATGCGCCCTTTTTGCGGTTCTTTAAGGGAGGAGAGAAATCCGCCGTCCTTCTTTAGAACGGTGTTTGATATAAATAAAATATAGTTGACGAAAACAAAACTATATAGTATTCTATGAGTGACGAAAAAATTTGATGAATATGAAATGAAAGGGGAAGGTTATGAAACTATGTGTGGGGAAGGATAAGGGGATTTTGACTTTATCTGTGGTATTGGGAGCAGTGAGCGCAGTGGCGGCTGCTTTTGTTTCGATTATTCTGCAGCGCATTGTCGATGTGGCGGTAAAGGGAGACGTGGATGGGTTCAGCAAACTGATTATCGGTATTGCTGTCTATATGGTGGCGCTTTGCTTGATTGGATTTGCGGAGGCTTTATGCGGCAAAGTCCTTTTGCGCAACGTCACCAGGAATCTGCGGGACCGTATCTTTCAGGGCGTGATGGGCAAAACGCCAGAGGAATATTACAGGAGCAATTCGGCCGATTACCTCTCTATGATTGTCAACGACGTAAAACTGATCGAAGAAAATTTTCTGGTGCCCCTGCTGCTGTCGGTCCAGATGGTGGCCCTGTTTTTAGCCACGCTGGCAATTCTCTGCTATTTGAGTCCTCTGATTACGGTGATTTTGATTTTCTTCCTGCTGCTTATGTTTCTGGTGCCGGCGCTATTGGGAAAGGCCCTGCAGAAAAGACAGGAAGCCTATTCGGAAAAGCTGGCTGTGTTTACTGCCAAAGCCAAAGACTTTCTCAGCGGCTACGAAGTGATCCGGGGGTTTTCCATCGGAGGCCATATTTTGAAAAAATTCCGCAGGGAAAACAGGCAGACTGCCAATGGCAAGTTTCGCGCAGACCGTCTGGTAGCCATTAACGAAAGTCTGGCGGATATGCTGTCAACCCTCAGCATTGTGGTGGTCGTTTTCGTGGCAGCCTATATGGTGCTGAAGGGAAGGATCACGGCCGGAACTCTGCTGGCTCTGATCCAGCTGAGCGGCACGTTCAGCACTCCGGTATTGGTAATCATGCAGAATTTCCCGAAAATGACCGGTATGAAACCGATCCTCAAAAAGCTGGAACAGCTGTGTGCTGAGGAACCGAAGACCGGCCCGGACAAGGAGCCGGAGAATGAGGAAGCGATAAGCTTTGACCGGGGCCTGGAGCTTGAATCTGTGAAGTACGGCTATGAGGAAGGTAACGATGTCCTGCGGGGAGTCGACCTTCAGATCGAACCAAAAAAGAAGTATGCCTTTCTGGGGGACAGCGGCTGCGGAAAGACAACTTTGACCAAGCTGATGACCGGATATTCCAACCGGTACGAAGGCAGCATACGCTATGACGGAAGGGAGGTTCGGGAAATGAACGGGCGTCAGCTCAGCAGCCTGATTTCTGTGATTCATCAGAACGTCTATCTCTTTGACACCGATATCTATCAGAATATCTGTCTGGATGAAAGCTTTTCAGAAGAGGAGCTGAGACGTGCGCTTGACAGGAGCGGCGTGGCCGGTTTTTTGGATCAGCTGGATGACGGAATACATACAAGAGTCGGGGAAAACGGGAACCGGCTTTCAGGCGGCCAGAGACAGCGTGTTGCCGTAGCCAGGGCGCTGATCCGTAGAACGCCCATTCTGATCCTGGATGAAGGGACCTCCGCTGTCGATCAAAAGACTGCCTGTGCCATCGAACGCCAGTTGCTGGAGGAAAAGGATCTGACCCTGATTACTATTACCCATCATATGCAGGAGGAGCTTCGGGAGCGCTATGACCGCATCGTAGATTTTTCCGCATAGCTCTTGACAATTGCATAAAAAACACATAAACTAATATAGTTCACTTTATGAACTATATTAGTTTTTTGTTGGAGGATTTATGGCAGAAAAAGATTGGATCTATATGATGGAGCAGATGCAGAGCATCCGTCTCTTTGCCCGGCTGAACGTGAGAAGAAAGCGGCAGTCCGAGCATTTTTCCGCAGAGTCGCTGGACCTTCTTTCGAGGGTGGCGATGGCAAAAGAACCGGTAACGCCTCTCATGCTCAGCAAACAGACGGGTCTGACCAAGCCCATGGTCAGCAAGCTCATCGAAGAGCTGAGCGGAAAGGGTTTTCTGAAAAAGGAACAGGACCCAAAAGACAGAAGAAGCTATTTTCTGATTCTTACGGGCGAGGGAAAAAAGGAGATGGAAGGCACATACCAGTATTATTTAGAACCGGTCTATAAAATATGGCGCGATCTTGGGGAAGAAAATTTCGCGGAATTGATGAAACTGATCGATATGGCGAACAACGCGCCGCAGGAATGAGTTGGGGGGATAAAGAGATGAAATTTTACGATGTTATGCAGCTTAACGCGGCGGATACCAAGCGGCTGCTCAGAGAAACCCAGGCAAAGAGAGAAAAGCGAATCTATAAATGCGCCTTTGTGCTGAAGAATATTCTCTGTATCTTTTTTTGTATGGCAGTAGTCGTATCTTTTTCGCTTATCTTTGGCCAGGAAAACAGTATTCCCGGCGTGATCGTGCTGATTGCTATTCTCACCATCAGAAAAGCGGATTTGGATATCGATTCCCGGCATGGGCTGGTCGTCATTCCGATTTTGTTCGCGATTTTGGCGGCAGGCCCCCATTTAGCAGGACTTGTAGGTCCGGCAGCCGCATTGGGAATCAATCTGGTCAGCATTTTGTCCATACTGGTCCTGAGCTGTCACAACATTTACCTGTATAACCACGCGACCTTTGTGCTGGGATATCTGATGCTGATGGGCTATGATGTTTCCGGGGACGCCTATATCCGGCGCGTGCTGGCGCTGATGACAGGAGCGGTCCTGGTGAGCATTGTCTTTTATATCAATCACAGAAAAAAAGAATTTCCCCAGGGGATCGGAGGACTATTCCGCGATTTCTTTACGTTAAATGAGAGAACCCGCTGGCAGATAAAAATGGCCCTGGGCCTGTCACTGGGCATGTTCATTGCCAGCCTTCTGGGAATCCCGCGGGTCATGTGGATGGGCTTTGCCTGCATGTCGCTTTTGCCGCCGGTACAGGAGACCGTGCCTTCCCGGGTGAAGCAGCGGATAATCGGCGTCATTGGGGGATGCGCATTGTTTGCCGTCCTCTATCAAATTCTCCCCGGGGATCCGGGCGCGTATATGGGAATACTGGGCGGCCTGGCCGTGGGATTTTCCGGAACCTACAGCTGGCAGACCGTATTCAACTGCCTGGGCGCTTTATCCATGGCTGTGGGAATTTTTGGTCTTCCGGGAGCCATTGCCCTGCGTATTATCAATAATTTTCTGGGCGCGCTCTACAGCTTTTGCTTTCACAAGCTGTATGAAGGCGGTACCACCCTGCTTCTCAGGGAAAAAGACGCCTCCGACATAGCTCAATAGGCGGAAAAGGCTTGCCTTTTCACCGGGTCTCGGGTATGATGATACTGGTCTTTTAAGAGACCAATTCAGAACTCCGTGCATGTTTTAAGTGTGGGCGCGCGGGGATCAGGCAATTAGAAGGAAGATAATGAAAAATTATTTGTGTGCGATAGTGGTCGCTCTGATGCTGATTTTGACCTGCTGCAGCTGTGCGGAAAAGACGGAGGGGGATTTCCGGCTTACAGCTGACCAGATGAAAAGCCTGGTGGCACAGCTCAATGAAATGGATCAATATCAGGGGTACGAGAGTCAGTTTACAGAGGTCAAAACGATCAACTCCATAAAACTATACGGCGCGGAAAAAGAGGGCGCTCAGATCAAACTTTACATGTGGGACGTATCCGGCAGTTACGTGAAGTATAAGAATGCCGCCTATGAAGTGGCAGGCGGATGCTATCCGCTGATCGTGACTGCGGAAGCAGATGGCATGACGCTGCGGATAAGCGATGTGCGGCTGCCGAAAGACAGCCTGGAATACGCATCTTCGATTCAGGATATGTTTCCGGAAAAATACGCGGATAAAATCCTCGATGAGGGGATCGAAACCTGCGACAAGCTCTATCGCCAGCAGAACGAGCAGATCAAAAACTACTGGCACGTCTCCATCAGCGAAGATCATTTCGCACTGGATGAAAACACCGGAGAAGTGGCAATCGTTCATGCGACCGAAGGTTATGACAAAAAGGGCGAATACTTCTATAGAAAAGAGGTTATAGACCGCGGATTTCTGAAAAAAACAGCAGGAGGTGCATCATGACAGAATCCTTTGCCATTGCGTTTTTCCGAATTTACGACCGGAAAATCGCCAGCGGCGAGATAACGTTTTCCCAGACAGGGATGAAAAAGGACGATTTTACCAAGCTGTGCACAGACAGCTCCTACGTTCTGCCCCGGGCGGAAATCGAAAGACTGTGCAAAGCCATGAAGCTTACGGAGGACGAGGGTGAGACTCTGCTCCGGTGGGCGGAAGATTAAATTGCAAAGCGAATAGTATTACCGTATCGGAGAAGGAAACAGGCCGGTACGGTAATTTTTTTCAAAAAGTCCTTGACATATTGAACTGTAAAAATTATAATTACAGTTACAGGAGAGGTAAAGCACACATAAAAAAGAGGGTGATAAGGTTGACAAGCGAATTTGCAATAGCAGTGCATACGCTGGTGTTTTTAAATCATAAAGGCGATTGTCAAAGCAGTGAAAAGATAGCGGAAAACGTTTGTACCAATCCGGCCAGAGTCAGAAAGATTCTCGTAAAGCTAAGAAAAGCGGGGCTGGTGCGGACCAAGGAAGGCAACGGAGGCGGCTACTATTTCCAGGGAGAGGCGGAAAACGCCACTCTGGCACAGATCTGCGAAGCAGTGGAAGAGGTACCGATCACAGTATCCAAGAAGACCGGCGACCCGGACATGAACTGTCAGATCGCTTCCGGTATGGCAGGGATCATGGATGAGATCTATGAAGAGATGAACGGCCTGTGCATCAAACAACTGGAAGGGATCACATTGGCGGACATCGATCGAAAGGTATTTGAAAAATGAGAGGAGAGCGATCATGAAAAAATATGACGCAGTAATAATCGGATTTGGTAAAGGTGGAAAGACGCTGGCAGGAGATCTGGCCGGCCAGGGAAAAAAGGTGGCTTTGATCGAAAAGTCCAACAAGATGTATGGCGGCACCTGCATCAATGTGGGGTGCATTCCCACAAAATCATTGGTTCACAGCGCGGAACTGGCAGAAGCCTTTCACTTTGATTCCTTTGAAGAGAAGGCGGAATTTTACAGAAGCTCGATGGAAGAAAAACAGCGGCTGGTAGAAATGCTCCGCAAGAAGAATTACGATAAGGTCAATGCCAGCGATAACGCGACCATCTACGATGGAACAGGCAGCTTCGTATCCGAGCATGAAGTCCTGATACAGCTGGAAAATGGAGAAGAAACTGTCTATGGTGAGCAGATCTTTATCAATACCGGATCCGCGGCATTTGTTCCGCCGATTCCCGGGCTTTCAGAAGCCAAAAGGGTATATACCAGTGAAACGCTGCTGGATCTGAAAGAGCTGCCTAAGCACCTGATTATTTTGGGCGGCGGATATATCGGTTTGGAATTCGCTTCCTTTTACGCTTCCTTCGGCTCCAAGGTGACGGTTCTGCAGATGGAGGACCTGTTTATCGGCCGTGAAGACCGCGAGGTCGCCGAAGCTGTGAAAACAGCGTTGGAAAAGAAGGGAATCACCTTTATCATGAGCGCCGGTACCAAACAGATCTCAGGAGACAGAGAGGCTGTGCAGGTGGAATATGAAGTCGGCGGCAAAAGCGAGACTGTCCTGGGCGACGCCCTTTTGGTAGCCACCGGACGGCGCCCCAATACGAAAGAATTGAACCTGGATAAAGCGGGCGTGGAAACCCTTCCAAACGGAGCGGTGAAAACAGACGAAAACAGAAGGAGCAGCAAAAGCCATATCTTTGCCATGGGCGACGTGGCCGGCGGTCTGCAGTTTACTTATGTTTCTCTGGACGATTACCGGGTTGTAAAATCCGCCCTCACCGGCGGCAGCTATACGGCGGAAAACAGAAACGTGCCCTACAGCGTATTCATTGATCCGCCGCTTTCAAGGGTAGGGCTGACAGAAGAGGAAGCCAGGGCAAAGGGTTACAAGAACGTAAAGACTGCGTCGCTGCCCGCGCCGGCTATCCCCAAAGCCCAGGTCCTGCAGCAGCCGACCGGATTACTCAAGGCAGTAATAGACGGAGACACGGAGGAGATTCTGGGAGCCACTCTGTTCTGCAGTGAATCCCACGAGATGATTAACCAGATCAAGCTGGCTATGGATTTGGGGGCATCCTACAAGGTTCTGGCAAATCAGATCTTCACCCATCCGACCATGAGCGAGGCACTCAACGATTTGTTCTCAGCCGTAAAATAAGAAAAACGTTCAGGTAAAGAAGCTGGCGCGCCGGAAAAGCCGCCAGCTCTTTTATTGTTTACAGACCGTAGGCCCCGGTGATCGGATCTTCAAAGATAAAGGCGTGGGGCGGCTGAATCGTGAAGAGCACAAAACAGACAATTAAAACCGCAGCGCCGATTCCTGCCAGCATATCCGCTTTGGATGAAGAAAAGGCGTCCTTTTTCAGCAGCTGCCAGCTGAAAAGGTAGGCGGCAAGGACACCCAATATAAAGGTGCCGATGTCGAGAGGCAGATAGTTGGTACCCAGCAAAGCGGTATATCCATAAAAGGAAACTACGATAACAGCCATTCCCAAAAGGACAGACAGCAGCTTTACGGCGATAAAGCCGGGTTTGTGCCTCCCATAGGCAAAATACTCGACAGCTGAAAAGACAAACATGGGCGTTGCCAGGAGCTTGAGGTGCTCCCAGGTGCTTTCATTGACTGCGGAGAAGGATGCCACCAGAGGATTTTCCCCGGACCAGTGATAGAAAAAATGCGTCAGCGTTCCCAGGACGACGGTAAAGAGAATTCCGGCAATATGCCAGCGTTTTATGTTCATTGTGAATACCTCCCGTCATAGTCTATGCAAATCGCGCAAAAAAGTTGACCTATCTGCAAACTTTGTAAAACCATTGACAAATATTCTGTTTTTTCATACTATGAATCAATGGAGCGGATTTCAGAAAAGCGCGGGGAGGTGATGAACGTGAAGCAAAAAGATACGGGTAACCTTCAGACCAGAAATAAAAAGATTGCCATGCGGGTATCTATAATCAGCATCGCAGTGAATCTCTTCCTGTCCGCATTTAAGCTGGCGGCAGGGCTTTTGGCACACTCAGGAGCAATGATCTCCGATGCCGTCCATTCGGCATCAGATGTTCTCAGCACATTGATCGTCATTGCAGGGGTTTCCATTTCCGGCAAAAAGTCCGATCGGGAGCATCCTTACGGACATGAGCGAATGGAATGTGTGGCATCCATTCTGCTGGCGATTTTTTTACTGGCCACCGGCATTGGAATTGGATTTGAGGCCGCGGCAAAGATTCTGGCGGGAAATTATGAAGAGATCGCCATACCGGGCAAACTGGCGCTGATAGCGGCGGTGGTTTCCATCGGCATCAAGGAATGGATGTACTGGTATACGAGAAGAGCGGCGAAGAAGATCAATTCGGGAGCATTGATGGCCGATGCCTGGCACCACAGATCCGATGCCCTTTCTTCGGTGGGAGCTTTTGTGGGAATTCTCGGCGCCCGTATGGGACTGCCGATCATGGACCCCCTGGCCAGCGCAGTGATCTGCGTCTTTATTGCCAAAGCGTCCATTGATATCTTTCGCGACGCAATGGATAAGATGGTGGATAAAGCCTGCGACGCGGAAACCGTGGATCGCATGATCTTTCTGGCTCTGAGCAATCCCAAGGTAAAACGCGTGGACGAGATGCGGACCAGAATGTTCGGCGCTCGTTCCTACGTGGACATTGAGATCGCAGTGGATGAAAACCTCTCACTGAAAGAGGCCCACCGCATCGCAGAAGAAGTGCATCACGCAGTGGAAAAGGAATTCCCGCAGGTGAAGCACTGTATGGTCCATGTCAACCCGGAAGGGTCAAACTATTAATGCATCCAGCTGTGCATGGAGGGACGTCTTTTCAGGCGGAAGTAATAGAGGATACCGATCAGATCCGCAAGGAACCAGCCGATGGGGATTGCCCACCAGATTCCCAAAAGACCGGCGGCGGTAGGCGCCAGGGTGTAGGCCAAAAGCACCCGTGTGCCCAGGGAAACGATGGTGAGAATGACCGATATTCCGGCTCTGCCGATGCCGCGGTAAAATCCGTACAGTAAAAACAGAATTCCGATACCGCAGTAAAAAGCACCTTCGATTCGCAGGTAGCCGACGCCGATGCGGATGATTTCTGTTTCGGAAGAAGAGATGAAGATCTTCATCAGCGGCTCCGCAAAACAGCATACCAGGGCAGAGATAACGATACAGAAAACAAGGGCGCATAGGCCTGCGGACCGGATTCCCCGGCGGATACGGTCTTTTTTTTCTGCGCCGAAGTTCTGTGCGATATAGGTGGAAAAAGCATTGCCGAAATCCTGCACCGGCATATAGGCGAAGGCGTCGATCTTTACGGCGGCGGCAAAAGCGGCCATGACCGCTACGCCAAAGCTGTTGACCAGTCCCTGGATCATCAGGATGCCAAAATTCATGATGGACTGCTGGATGCTGGTCAGCAGAGACAGGCGGATAATGCTCCAGCAGATCGCCTTGGGCGGCCGCATATGCCTTTTTTCAATGCGGAGGATCGGCAGGCGGCGAAAACAGTAGAGCGCAAGGCCGGCAGCGGATATGAACTGTGCGATTACGGTAGCCCAGGCGGCTCCGGCAATACCCAGGCCAAAGCTGAGAATGAAGAGCAGGTCCAGGCCGATGTTAATCAGTGAGGCAATTCCTAAAAAAATCAGCGGAACTACGGAATTTCCGATGGAACGCAGCACTGCCGCGAAATAGTTGAAAACAAAGGTAAAGAGAATTCCGATAAAGACGATCCGCAGGTATACCTTCGTTTCATCGTAGATTTCCGGCGGGATCTTTAAGATGGACATGATCGGCCCCGTAAAAAGAAAAACCGCGCAAGTGATGCCTATGGTCAGAAGCCCGATGAAAAAGAAGGAGAAGGAAAGGGACGAGCGAAAGGCGTTTTCCTTTTTCGCACCGTAAAACATGGAAAAGGTAACGCTGCTTCCCATACACAGCCCCAATATGATGGATGTGAGAAAAACCATGAGTGTAAAAGATGAACCCACGGCAGCCAAAGCGCCGGGCCCCAAAATCCGCCCGACAATCAGGGTGTCCACAATGTTGTACAATTGCTGGAGCAGATTCCCTAAAATCAAAGGCAGCGCAAATAAAAGCATGGACCTGGTAACTTTTCCTTCAGTTAAATCGATTTGCATATCGTCCTCCTTTTTCTTCTATATAGATGTTATCATTTTTCAGGCCCCAGGTCAAAGCGATATCCCCGCGGCCTCTTGACAGAGCAGGGGCTGAGTGTAATAATATGTCATATTGTGAAACAGGGGGCGGAAACGATGTATGAAGGATTATACCGAAAATTACCCAGTACCAAAGCTTATCTGGACCGAATCGGCATGGATGCGCCGCAGGAGCCCGACGAAGCTTATCTGGACCGGCTGATTTTGGCCCACCAGTATCAGGTACCCTTTGAAAATATTGATACCAGTGATAAACATTTGACCGTTTCATTGGATACGGAAGTCATCTTCGATAAGATTGTTATCAGAAAACGGGGCGGCTGCTGTTTTGAGCTGAACGCGCTTTTTCTGAAACTGCTGACTGCCCTGGGCTTCGACGCCTGGGCATGCCGGTGCCGGGTGCTGCGGGGAAAAGACTTTTTCCCTCCGTCCTCCCACCGGGCGGCGCTGGTACGGCTCAATGACGGTATTTATTTCTGCGATGTGGGCTACGGCGGACCTCAGCCCGCCTGCGCGGTCAAGGTGGAAGACGGAAGCCAAAAGAGCAGCGCCGGCCAAACCTTCCGTATCCGCAGGGAGGATGATTACTGGTGGACCTTGCTGTATATGTCTAAGAGCGGGCCGGAGGAAACCATGCAGTTTACCATGATGCCTGAGGATGAAGTGGATTTCGTGCCCCTGAGCCATTTCTGCTTCACCCATCCCGACTCCTTTTTCTCTTCCGGAGAAAGGGTAATCAGCCGCCGCATACCGGGAGGCAGCGTATCCATAGAAGACAATCTTTTTACCCGTGTGCTGGACGGCGTGCGGGAAGAGGCTGTCATAACCGATGAAGAACAGTACCGTAAACTCCTGATACAGGAGTTTGGGATCAAGCTATAAAGAGAAAGGATGTCATATGGATTGGAGTAATTTGTTATGTCCGGAGCGGATTCGCAGCTACAGGAGCGGGGCCGGCTCCGGCGATCTGCGGACAGAGTTTGAAAAGGACTATCACAGAATCATCAACAGCGCGTCGTTTCGGCGGCTGCAGGATAAGACACAGGTCTTTCCACTGGATAAAAGCGATTTTATTCGGACCAGGCTGACCCATTCACTGGAGGTTTCATCCTTCGGCAAATCCCTGGGCCAGAATATTTCCGAACAGATTCTGAGAAATATCGGAGACGAGACTTTTCAGCCCTCCTATAAAGCTGACATCTGCGACATCCTCCAGTGCGCGGGTCTGCTGCACGACATCGGCAATCCGCCCTTCGGCCATTTCGGGGAGACGGCAATCCGTCAATGGTTCCGGGAAAATCTGCCCCGGCTGCAATTTCAGGGAATGCCCATAAGCAGACTCCTTTCTCCGCAGATGAGAGAGGATTTTTACAACTTTGAGGGCAACACCCAGGCCCTGCGGCTGGTAACCAAGCTGCATTTTCTGGTGGATGAACACGGCATGAATCTCACCAAAGCCCTTTTGGGAACCATGATTAAGTATCCGGTTTCCTCCCTGGGGATTAACAAATACAGCGGCAACATCAAGGATAAGAAGATGGGCTACTATCATGCGGAGGAGGATCTGTTCCTGGATCTGCAGGAAAGCCTGGGAACCGGAGGAAACCGCCACCCGCTGACCTTTATTCTGGAGGCGGCCGACGATATCGCCTACAAGACGGCTGATATTGAGGATGCCTGCAAAAAGGGATGTATCAGCTATGAACGGCTGATCATGGAGCTGGAAAACCGGGCCCCGGAAGGAGACGAAGAATATGGGGAAATGGTGGAATCGCTGAAAAGGCGTTATCAGAAAGCACGCCAGAGGGGTATTTCGTCACCGGAGCTCAATGCGGTACAGACCTGGATCGTTTATCTGCAGGGCCGTCTCATCGCCTGCGCAACCTTCGGCTTTACGCGGAATTATCAAAGTATCATGAAGGGCAGCTACAAAAAGGATCTTTTTGCAGGCACTTACGGGGAAGCGATGATGCAGGCTCTGGGTGATATCGCCTTTGATTACGCTTTTAACACAGAGCCGATTCTCAAGCTGGAAATTGCCGCCCAGACGATATTCAACTTCCTCCTGGACAAGTTCGTCTCCGCGGCTGTCTATTACGATACTCCCGAGACTCAGAGCGATGTGAGCAAAAAGCTGATGGCGCTGATATCGGATAATTATAAAGGTATTTATCACATCTACGCGAAGGATAAGGGACCGGTGGAAAAGCTGTACCTGAGGCTGCTGCTGGTGACCGATTTTATCTGCGGAATGACGGACAGCTATGCGAAAACGCTGTACCAGGAGCTGAACGGAATCGTATAAAAATATAGCGGACCAGAACAACAAAGGAAAGGCAGGAATGAAGATATGTTCGTATTAAAGCTGATAGCAGGTCCCCTGATTGGGGCGCTGATCGGTTATTGCACCAATTTTATCGCAGTGAAAATGCTGTTTAAACCCCACCGGCCGGTCATGGTGGGAAAACACAGGCTGCCCTTTACTCCGGGACTGATTCCCAAGAGGAAGGACGAGCTGGCGGGAGCCATCGGCTCAGCCATCGGGGAGGTACTGCTGACGAAGGAGGATCTGGCAAAGGCTCTGCCGGCGGATCAGATCAAGGAATCCATCGCCGACGGACTTTGGCAGCGTTTTCTGAGGGCAAGAGAAAGCGAGGTTTCTATAGAAGAAGGGGCCTGCGGCTATCTCACTAAGGAGAGGTATGACGAACTTCAGCTCAAGCTGGAGGATCGGATTACGGGAAAAATCATGGAAGGCATCCGCCAGATGGACATCAGCAATATCGTGGTCACGGAAGGCAGCCAGGCAGTCCGGGAAAAGGTGCAGGGCACCATGCTGGCCATGATGTTCAACGACCAGGTGATCCAATCGGTGGCCGCGCCCATCGGGGAGGAGATCGAATGCTACATAGACGAAAACGGAGAAGATAAAATACGCCCCATCGTTACAAAAGAGCTGGACAAGATCGGGGAGCAGACCATTGGAAATCTGACGCAGCAGCTGCCTCTGGAACGGGGACATATGAGCCGGATTGTGGAGGAGCTCTATGCGACCTGCGTGGAAGATACCATGGAGGAAATGCTGGAAAAGCTCGACATAGCCGGAATCGTAGAGGAGAAAGTGCGCGGCATGGATGTTGTCAAGCTGGAAGCGCTGATTTTGTCGGTAATGAAAAAGGAGCTCAACGCCATCGTCAATCTGGGGGCGCTGATCGGCCTTGTCATTGGGCTTTTAAATCTTTTCATCAGCATGCTCTGATTTATCTCTTGTAATAAAATTTTCCGGGTGATAGAATCATTTAGTGAAGCAGGTAAAATATTTGCGGGCCCCGGGCCCGAAAATGGAGGAATAAAGTATGGAAACAATAAAATGCATTAAAGAGAGAAGAAGTGTTCGTAAGTTTCAGGACAGGAAAGTGCCCCATGAGATAATCAACGAGATTGTCGATGCGGCGGCTTATGCTCCATCCTGGAAAAATACCCAGGTTACCAGATACATCGTTACGGAGGACCAGGGTAAGATGAACAAGATCGCCGACAGCTGCGTACTGGGATTCGAATACAATATCGATACCCTGCGCAATGCTCCGGCGCTGGTAATCGTGACCATGATCGAAGGCCGTTCAGGTCTTGAAAAGGACGGTTCCGCCACGACTCCCAAGGGCGCTGACTGGGGCGTATTCGATACGGGTATCGCTGCGCAGACCTTCTGCCTGGCAGCTCACGACAAAGGAGTCGGATCGGTCATCATGGGAATCTTTGATGAGAATAAAGTCAGCGAAGTCGTGGAAATCCCGGAAGGTCAGAAAGTAGCGGCTTTGATTGCCATCGGTTATCCGGATGAAGATCCGAAAGCGCCCAGACGCAAGAGCGTTTCAGATCTGGTTACCTATGCGGACTAGCGTAAAAGTGCGATGACAACTTGTGAGACAGGCATGTTTTTCCGATTGCCTGTCTTTTTTGTTTAATCCTCGTAAATGCTCCGGACTTTGGCCACCCGGATACCTTGCACTTGACAATTATATCTTACAGTTGTAAGATATAAAAAATTACACTTGTAAGTCGAACTATGGAGGCAGAAAATGAATGTACTGAAAAGACATAAAATCGTGTTTATCATCATAGCCGTAATTTTACTTGCCGCAGTCCTGCTGCTGGTATATAAAGTAGCAATCCTCAAAAGCCCGGAGAAGGTTCTGAAGCAGTATATGGCCTGCATTGAAAAGAAAGATTATGAAGCCATGTACAAAATGCTGGACCAGGAGAGTCAGGAGAGGGTTACTCAAAAGGACTTCATAACCCGCAACCGGAATATTTACGAGGGCATTGAAGCAAAAAATATCAGGATCAGTATGATCGAAGATCAGGAAAAAGAAGGCGCGGTCCAGTATAAAACGGTGATGGACTCCCGTGTGGGGGAGATCCGTTTTCCCAATGAAGCCGGAATACATACGGAAAAGGGCAGATACCGCATCGTATGGAATGACAGTCTGATCTTTCCTCAGCTGGACAGCGACGACAAGGTAAAGGTTCGTGCCGAGAAAGCGGACCGGGGAACGATTTATGACCGCAACGGAGCTGTTCTGGCAGGTAAGGGAGCCGTAGCGGCGGTTGGCCTGATCCCCGGAAAAATGAGCGATGACCCTTCCGCTGATCTGGAAAAAATGGCCGCTCTTTTGGATATGAGCGCAGCGGACATTCAAAAGAAGCTGAGCGCCAAATGGGTGAAGGACGACCTGCTGGTGCCCATAAAAAAACTGAAAAAAGTCAATGAAAAACCCTCCGGCACCGTGGATCTGGAAAATGCCCGCGTACAGGAAGAGCTGCTGAAAATCCCGGGAGTGATTATCGGCGATGAAGAGAGCAGAGTCTATCCTTTAGGCGAGAAGGCGGCGCATATGATCGGATATGTTCAGGGGATCAGCGCCGAGGAGCTGGAAAGCCGCAAGGATGACGGCTACGACCAATACAGCGTCATCGGCAAGAGCGGTCTTGAAAAGCTTTACGAAAAACGCCTCCACGGTATGGACGGCGAAAAAATTATCATCTACAGGAAAAACGGCAGCGAAAAGGCCGTGGTAGCCGAGCGGCCGAAAAAGGACGGAGAGGATATAAAGCTGACCATTGATTCCGCTGCTCAGTCCAGTCTGTACGATACATACAAAGAAGACAAGAGCTGTTCAATCATGATGAATCCTAAAAACGGAGAGGTACTGGCTCTGGTGAGCACGCCGTCCTATGACAGCAATGATTTCGTGGTCGGTATGTCGGAGAAACGCTGGAAGCAGCTTAACGAGGATAAAAACACTCCCATGTACAATCGTTTTAAACAGACTTGGTCGCCGGGTTCGTCTCTCAAGCCTGTAATCGGAGCCATCGGCGCGGGCACCGGAAAACTGGACCCCGGTGAAGATCTGGGGCACAGCGGCCTCAGCTGGCAGAAGAGCAAGTCCTGGGGCGGGTATCGGGTGACTACGCTCCATGAGTACAGCGGCTCCGCCAATCTGGAGAATGCTTTGATCTATTCGGACAACATATATTTTGCCAAGGCAGCGCTGAAAATTGGGGCCGATACCCTGACAGCGCAGCTGCAAAAGGCGGGCTTCGGCCAGGAGATTCCCTTTGCGCTGGGCATGAACCCTTCTCAGTACAGCAGTGATAACAAGGCCATTGAAAGTGAGATACAGCTGGCGGACAGCGGCTACGGACAGGGACAGGTTCTGGTTAACCCCCTGCACATGGCGTCCATCTATTCGGCGTTTTCCAACGAGGGGAGCATGATGAAACCCCATTTGGAGCTGAAAGATGAGACGGCTTACTGGATCGAACATGCTTTTGACAGCAAAGCGGCGGCTGTGGTGGCAAAAGATCTGGAAAAGGTAATCAGTGATCCCAACGGTACCGGCCACGGCGCGCAGCTTTCGAAGGTCAAGCTGGCCGGAAAAACCGGAACCGCCGAGATCAAAGCGTCAAAAGAGGACACCTCGGGAACGGAGCTGGGCTGGTTCTGCGTTTTTACGCCCGGCAAGGGAACTGATGATTCCCGCCTTCTGGTGACTATGGTGGAAGATGTGAAGGATCGGGGCGGCAGCGGATATGTGGTCGGTAAGAGCAAGGGAATCCTGGAAAAATTCTTCTAAACCGAGAAAGGAGAACCATAGATGGAAGGGCTCAGTTGGATCAGCGATGAATGGATCAAATTTTTTGAGGTAAGCTACGATGGAATTATCATCGCTGACGGGGAAGGGCGAATCGTCTATATCAACCCGGCCAGCGAACGGCTGGAGGAGGTGGATAAAGAATATATTGTGGGCAGGCTGGCCAGCGAACTGGAGGAAGAAGGGATTTATGAAGTCTCTGTTACGGTAAAGACCCTCAGAGAGAGAAAGCCGGTCAGCCTCATGCAGTACAAAGGGGGAAAACAGCTGGTTATCACGGGAATCCCCATCTTTGAAGACGATGAGATCAAATGGGTATACATCAACGAGCGTGATGTAACGGAGCTGAACAAGATCAAAAGGGACAGCGAGGAAGTAAAAGCCATCGCTGAAAAATACAAGCGGCAGCTGGAAGAGCTGCAAGTCAGGGAAGACGAAAAGTCGGAGATGGTTACAGGCAGCAAGGTCATGGAAAAGACGGTTTCCCTTCTGGCGAGGATCGCTCCTACGGATATTCTGGTGCTTCTGGAGGGTGAATCGGGAACCGGAAAGGATGTTCATGCCAGATGGATTCACAGGCACAGTCTGAGAAAGGATAAACCCTTTGTTAAGATCGACTGCGGTACTCTGTCGGAAACGCTGCTGGAATCGGAACTCTTTGGATATACCAAGGGAGCCTTTACCGGGGCCAGCAACTCGGGGAAAAAGGGGCTGGTGGAAGTTGCCGACGGCGGAACCCTGTTTCTGGACGAGATCGGAGAGATGCCGCTGGGCCTGCAGGTCAAACTGCTACGGCTTATTCAGGATAAGGTATTCATCCCTGTGGGCAGCGTGGAAGAAAAGACGGTGGATATCCGCATCATCGCCGCCACCAACCGGAATCTGAAGGACATGATTCGGCAGGGAACCTTCCGGCAGGATTTATACTACCGGCTCAATGTGATGCCGGTCAGACTGCCGCCTCTCAGGGAAAGAAAAGAAGATATCTTTTACTTCATCGAGTTCTTTATGGAGAAATTTAATAAGAAGTATGGTTTCCATAAAACAATATTGAACAGAGCTATCAGCCGGCTGTGTGATTACAGCTGGCCGGGAAATATCCGCGAGCTTTCCAATGTGATGGAGCGTCTGATTGTGGTGGTGCCCAGGGCTGCTATTGACGCAAGCGACGTGGAGACGGTCCTCGGGCGCGAATACCGGAAAGGACAGGGAGAGGATGACTTCAGCCGTCAGACGTATGATGAAGCCTTTGAAGAATTCGAACGGTACTATCTGAAAGGTATGATTGGAGTCAGCAGCAGCAACTATGAGCTGGCAGAAAAAACCGGGCTTTCCGCCAGCACCCTAAAAAGAAAATTGAAAAAGTATAAGCTCAGGCTGCGGGATAGGGCCAAAACTGAGCCAAAGGACCAGAACTGAGCCTTTTGTTGAGAAAACCATTTCCAAGTCTGAATTTACAGAAAAAACTGAAAAGAATGCCGTATAAAAAGGATCAAATCTGGTCCTTTTTTTATGCGCTGATTTTGCCTGTAAAATAAAATGCGAATGGATCGTTGATATTTCAACGTTTTAACCCTTTGGCACAGGACTTGCTCTTATTAAGGGCAAAGAAACGTAATCATTTGGAAGGAGATAAGAACATGGTTGAAAAGAACAAACAGTTTGTAATGGATTGGATTAAAGAGAGAAAGGATACTTTCTCAGAATGGCACTCAGAAATCTGGAATTACGGCGAGACGGCTTTCCGTGAATACCGGTCGGCAAAATGGTATACGGACCTTTTGCGCAGGGAAGGATTTGAAGTGGAAGAGGGCAGCGGCGGGATGCCGACAGCATTCTGCGCTATCTGGGAAAACGGTGAAGGCCCGGTAATCGGCGGTTATGCGGAATACGACGGAATTCCGGGCAACTGTCAGGCCGCGGATACGGTACAGCGGCCGAGAGACGGACTCAGCCCTTACGCAGGCGGCCACACGGACCCCCATTCCGTGCTGGGAATGAGCAGCCTGGGCGGTTTTCTGGCAGCAAAAGCGGCGATGGAAACCTTCCATATTCCGGGAAAACTGAAATTCTTCGGAGAGCCGGCAGAAAAGCTGAGAGCTTCCAAGCCGATTCACGCGGCAGCAGGCTATTACGATGATTTGGACGCGGCTATCAGCTTCCATCCGTTTTATATGCTGCCTCTGTGCAACACGACCAGATGGAATACCCACTGCGGCGTAGGATATGGCGTGATGTATACCTTCCGCTGTGACGAAGCGGAGACCTGGATTTCATCACCGGATGATTCTCCGATTCCGGCCTCCCATTCGGCTACCAGATGCCCGGGAGCTACCGACGCGGTGCTGCAGATGTATACCATGTCAAAGATGTTCAAAGAACACATGATATCCAATAATGTGGGCTGGTCCATGAACGAGACGATCACCACTCTGGGTCAGGCTACGGCAGACAATATTCCGGCTCAGATCGGACAGATTCATTTCTTCATCCGTGTGCCGGATGTGGAGATGGCGGAGACCGTAGTGCGGATTCTGGATCAGAACGCTCAGGCCGCCGCGCTGGCAACCCACTGCAGCTGGGAAAAGGACTGGATCGCCAAATCAAGACCGGGCCTGCCCAACCACGTTATGGCGGATATGACCTACAGGAATCTGGAACTGGTTGGACCTCCGGTCTACAGCGAGGCGGCCAGAGAGAAAGCCAGAGAGATCCAGAAGAACCTGGGCTATGAGCCGATGGAGGATCCGTTCATCGATGAAATTCAGAATTTGATTACTCCGCAGGAATGTGAAGAAAAACTGAGAAAGGTACTGCCGGAATGGCAGGAAAACTTCACCTCCGATGACTATACGGAATTCTGCTGGCACGCGCCGACTGTAAGACTGTACATAGGCCGTCCGGCCCTGAGACCGCCGCAGCCGGGTAAGGCTTATCCGGCCTGGGTTATGAACGCTCTGGGAGGAATTCCCGAATGTATTGATCCGACCTTTATGACTGCCTCGCAGACCATCGGCCTGACGGTTATTGATCTGCTGACAAAGCCGGAGCAGCTGGCAGCGGCGCAGGAAGAATTCAAGCAGCGCACCGGAGGAGGCGTGGGCGGCAGCAAGTGGATCCCATGCCTGTGCGACTATGAGCCGCCGATTGATTTCAGATGGCCGGAATACGTGACTACGCCGAGGGGAGAAAATCAGTGGTGGATTCCTGCAAAAGGAGACAAATGAGATGAAGCAGAAAAATATAAACATTGAAATCGTAGTAATCAGTGTGATTATCGTGGCCGCGATCGCGGCCGCGCTGATCTTTAACCCTCAGGGAAGTCTGAAGGCGATCGATTCGCTCTTTGGTTTTGTTTCCAAAGCCTTCGGCACGCCGCTGCTCTGGTTCTCCCTGGCCGCTACGATCCTCTGCGCTTATCTGGCTTTTGCAAAGACAGGCCGTATCAAGCTGGGAGAGGATAAGCCTGATTTCTCTCTTTTCAGCTACATCGGTATGATGATCTGTGCCGGTCTGGCTTCGGCAAGCATTTATTTCTCCTTTATCGAATGGATCTATTTTTACTCCGCGCCCGCTCTGGGTCTGGATCCCATGTCCACACCGGCAGCTGAATGGGCGCCGGCCTACAGCTTTACATACTGGGGACTTATCAGCTGGCCGCCTTTTGTACTGGCCGCATTGCCGGTATCGATTTCCTTTTATAAAAGAAAGAACTCCGGCCTCAGATTCAGCGTAGTGTGTGAGGACCTCTTCGGACTGAAAGAAAAATCCCTCATTGGCAAGATCATAGACATCCTCTTTGTTATTACGACCCTGGGAGGCATGAGCGTTACCCTGGGACTTGGCGTTCCTCTGATCGCATCCTTTGTATCGTTCATTTTCGGCGTACAGGACTCCTTCGCCCTGCAGGTGATCATCGTCATAGTGATTGCCGTTATTTTCTCTCTCAGCTCCTATATCGGCCTGGAAAAGGGAATGAAAAAAATCAGTGATTTCAATATCTATGTTGCCATAGCCTTTGTCGTATTCCTGCTGGTGGCAGGGCCGACCATTTTCATACTGAAATATACGACCAATGGAGCGGCGCTGGCCGTACAGAATTATCTCCATATCCTGCTGTGGACGGATCCGGTCAATAACGGCGGATTTTCAGAAGCCTGGATTATCTTCTACATTTGTTTTGCCGTTGCCTATGCGCCTTTAATGGCTCTGTTTATTACCAGGATATCCAAGGGCAGAACCGTGCGGGAAATGATTCTCAGCACGGTTCTGGGAGGGACCATCGGGTGCATGTTCCTCTTTGGAATCAACGGCGGTTTTGGTATGAACATGCAGCTTTCCGGCAAGGCGGATCTGGTAACCATGCTGACCGATAAAGGTGTGGGCGATACCGTATTGACGATCCTGGCACAGCTTCCGATCCCGCAGGTAATCAGCGCCAGTGTCTTTACTCTGATGCTGATTCTGTTCCTGGCTACATCGTTAGACTCAGCATCCTTTTCACTGGCAGCCGTGGTCACCACCAATTTGAAGGAAGGCGACAGCCCGAATCCGATGTTCCGACTGTTCTGGTGCGTGCTGTTGGCTTTGATCCCTCTGGCCCTGATGTTTGCGGGCGCGCCGCTTTCCGCCATTCAGACCGTATGCCTGGCCACCGCCATACCGTTTGCGGCCGTGATTATCATCTTTGCGGTCAAATCGCTGAAATGGTTTAAAGAAGAGGTACGGCTTTTGGAAGGGAAAGAATAGAGGCAGCAAAATAGAAAAAGGAGCAATCGCATCAGATATGCTCCTTTTTCAGCAGTCCTTTCTCCATCAGAATCGTCTCTGCGATCTCTCTTGCGCTGCTCCCCGAAGCCCCGTCTTTTCCCCTGACATTGACGGCGAAGAAATAGGTGTTTGACCCTGTTTCCAGCCAGCCTACGAACCAGCCGTTGACGGAATGGCCGTCGAGGTTTCCGGTCCCGGTCTTGCCGTACAGCCCTGGAGAGATATGAAGGGCCCTCTGTATAGCGGCGATATTATGGGGATCAAGATTCCACCTGTTTTCCGAAAGATCCCGAAGCAGGAGAACCTGTTCCAGCGGAGAGATCTTTAAAGAAGCCTCCAGCCAGGAGTTTTCAATGCCCGAGGAAAGGTCACGGTTTCCGTACTGAAGCTTGTCGAAGAAGGTCTGAAGTTTTTCTTTTCCCGCTTTTTTATCCAGAGCCTGAAAGTACCAGTTGACGGAGTTTCCCATGGCAGTGTCAAGGGTCTGGTCGCGGTTCCATTCAGCGAATGGGTAGCCGGTACCGTCCCATTTTAAAGCAGAGTTGTCCCTGGTGATGGAACCGGATTCCAGGGCCAGAAGACCGCTGTAAATCTTATAGGTGGAGTCGGGAGAGACGCGGGTGCGCGCGGCCTCTTCGTCATAAACGGTATAGCGGTCCCGGGCCTGATCGTAAAGGACAAAGCTTCCGTTCAGATTATCAAAATACGGCGACAGATCCTCATGGAGAATATTCAGATCCTGATTCTGCTCATAGGATGTCTGGGTCAAGGCTGATGCGGAGGGAACACAGAGCACCGTAAGACAGAGGAAAAATACCATCAGGGCGGTGCAGAGCCGTTTTGCGGCAGCGGTTTCCGAACGGTGTTTTGCAATTTGCAGAATCCGCTTGTGAATTCCTTTCCTGCCGGCCGCAAAGCCAAGGGCGGCAGCGGGGCGGATGGCTGACATACTGTTTAGGATCGCCTGTCCGTAGAGAGGCGCCTCCTTTTCGTCCAGCAGTTCCAATACCAGATCATCGCAGGCCAGTTCCCGGTCCAGAGCAATTTGCTTTACCGTCAGATGAACGACAGGATTGAACCAAAAGACAGCCCTGAAAACAGCCAGCAGCAAATTGGTAAAAGGATCCAGATATCGGTGATGGGCCAGCTCGTGGAGCAGTACATATTTCAGGTCCCGGCCATGAAAGCCTTGCGGCAGCAGAACGGCCGGCCGCAGGATACCCAGGGCGGAAGGCGTTTTACATAGCGGCGAGCTTCCAAAAAACACGCGGCGCTTAAGGCGGATTTTCTCTCTGCACTGATAAAAAACCTCCGTATCGGGAACACTGGTTACAGGAGCGGCGGAACAGAAAAGCATGCGGCTTTTCCAAAGCTGATAAAACAGCCGGGCCAGCATAAAGAGCAGGCCTGCGGCCCATAGGACCAGAATTGCGCAGATCGCTATCTGAGGGATACCCCGGTCAGCGCTGACAGCAAGATCGCGGATTGTCTCCATCCCGGAAGGCTGCTGCATGGAAGCTGCGGAAAGCTCTGATCCGGCAGCGGGAACAGTCTCTTCCCGCAGAAAAAACAGACCGGAGAGATCGGAAGGCAGAAAGGGCGCTGCTGCCGCTGCCGGCAGGACCAGCCAGAGACGGTACTGCCCCCGGGGAGACAGCAGCCGGGAGAAGGCGCTTTTGGACAGCAAAAGAACGAGCAGCAGGAATGTCAGTATGAAGGAATAAAGGATCCCATAGAAAAAAAGCTCAGTCATCTCGGGTTCCTTTCCCATCGAGGATGGCTTTCAGTTCCTCAATTTCCTGCGGGGATAGCTGGTCTTCTTTCACAAAATTGAGTACCATGGAATTGAGATTTCCGCCATAAAACCGGTCCAGAAATTTATGGCTGGCGCTGGCGCGGTATTCTTCCTCCTCCACCAGAGGCGTATAGACGAAGACCCGGCCTTCTTTTTCATTGGCAAGCGCTCCTTTTTTCACCAGGCGCAGCAGCATGGTCTGAATGGTTTTCGGACTCCAGCTGCTGACAGCTGTCAGCTTTTCCACCACCTGGCTGGTACTGATGGGAGCGTTGGCCCATACGATCTTCATTACTTCGTATTCGGCTTCTGAAATCTGAGGCAGTTTTTTCATAGAGTTCTCCTTGGCTTACAAATGTAATATATAGATTATAGAAAAGAAAACTAGGTCTGTCAAGCAACTATGTGGTATAATGCCTGTATGAGTATAAAGAAAAAGGACAGGGACTGGTATTACCTGATCACAAGAGGAATGGGAATATCGGTGTGCGCTGCGTCCCTTGCATTATTCATATATCTTTTGCGAATCCTGGCGATTCACGGGCCGGATCTGGTACTGGCAGGATTTTTTCTTGTGCCTGTGATTACCTTCGCCGCAGGGCTGGTTTTCATAAAGCTGTCTAAGGTGGAGACCAGACAGGCCAGTGAGAAGGAGGCGAATCTTTTGGCAAAAAGGATAGGAATCCTGGCGGATACCCATGGACTGCTGCGGCCGGAGGTGCTGGAGATTCTCCGGGGATGCGACTGCGTAATCCATGCGGGCGATATTGACAGGGAAGATGTGCTGCGCCAGCTGCAGGCTGTCGCGCCGCTGTATATCGTAAGGGGAAACAATGACAGGGGCCAGTGGGCAAAGGACCTGGACGAGCAGATCCGCGTGGAAATCGGCGGTATCGCTTTTTTCATTGTTCATGATAAAAAGTTTATTCCCAAAGACCTTACAGACATTGATGTGGTGGTCTTTGGACATTCCCATAAATATTTCTGCGAAACAAAAGACGGAACCCTGTGGCTCAATCCGGGAAGCTGCGGCAGGCGGCGATTTTCTCTGCCGGTGACTATGGCCGCACTGGAGATTGAGGACGGGGGCTTTGAGGTCATTCGTTATGATATAAGTGAAGATTGATCGTTTCCAACAGGCATTGACATTGCAGAGGTCGATGCCGTATTTTTTGTCTGAAAGAGAGGAACCCTATTATGAAAATCGACCGGCTGATTGGAATTCTTGCCATTTTACTCCAACAGGAAAAAGTGACGGCTCCCTATCTGGCGGAAAAATTTGAAGTGTCCAGAAGAACCATCAACCGGGATATTGAGGTCTTGTGCAAAGCAGGCATTCCAGTGGCGACCGCTCAGGGAAAAAACGGCGGTATTTCCATTATGGACGGCTACCGCATAGACCGGACCCTGCTTACCTCAAAGGAAATGGAGTCGATCCTTACGGGACTTCGCAGTCTGGACAGCGTTTCCGGAACCAATCGCTATCAGCAGCTGATGGACAAGCTGTCTGTGGGCGGAAATGTCTGTTCCGCCGACGGGCATATTGTCATCGACCTCTCATCCTATTATAAATCTTCCCTTGCGCCCAAGATCGAACTGATACAGAGCGCCATCGAAGAATGCCAGCGGGTCTGCTTTACCTATTATTCGGCCAAAGGCGAGAGCAGGCGGGAGATCGAGCCGTACCTGCTGGTCTTTCAGTGGACGTCCTGGTATGTGTGGGGATATTGTCTCAAACGTCAGGATTATCGTCTGTTCAAGCTCAACCGGATGCTGGAAGTGACGCACTCCGAAAAAAGCTTCACGGCAAGGGAGGTGCCGCCTTACCGGGTGGCGCCGGAAGAAGCCTTTCCTATCAGTATGGAGGTAAAGGTCCTCTTTGAACCGGCGGCCAAATGGAGGCTCATCGAGGAATTCGGGCCGGAAAGCTTTTCCGAAACAGAGGATGGCAGGCTGCTCTTTCAGTTCGGCTTTGCGGACAGGGAGAACCTTTTCAGCTGGCTCCTCAGCTTCGGCGACCAGGCGCAGCTTTTGGAACCTGCAGAATTGCGGCCGCAGCTTTCCCTGCTGGTACGCAGGATTGCTTCAAAATATCCGAAATGATGACATATAGATGTCATGTTCAAGGTGGTAAGATGGGAAAAACAAGGAAAAGGAGTGTGACAAAATGGCTTCCAGTTTGGAATATGTAAGGTTTGTCTGCGACCAGCTGGCGGGAGCGGGCGATATTACTTACAAAAAGATGTTCGGAGAATACGGACTCTACTGTGATGGCAAATTTTTCGCTACTGTAGAGGACGATCAGCTATATGTAAAGATCACTAAGGCAGGAGAAGCGTTGATGCCGGATGCTGTCATCGCAGAGCCCCATGAGGGCGCGAGGGCTTATCTGATTGAAGACCTGGACGACCGGGAATTCCTGAGGGAGCTGACGGTGAAAACCTGCGCGCAGCTTGCGGACAAGCCCAAAAAGGTGGATTACAAAAAGGACTACAAGGATTTGTACATGCCAAAAACAAAGCCCGCCCTCATACAGGTGCCAAAGATGAATTTTATCATGGTGGACGGTGCGGGCGATCCCAATACCAGCGAAGAATACAAGCAGGCCCTGGAGCTTCTCTACGGACTTTCCTATTCGATAAAAATGAGTAAAATGGGCGGCAATGCGCCGGAGGGTTATTTTGAATATGTGGTTCCTCCGCTGGAAGGCTTGTGGTGGACGGAAGGGCTGCCCTTTGACGGCGTTAACGTTAAGGATAAGAGCAAATTCCTCTGGACATCTATGATCCGTCAGCCGGAATTCGTCAGCGAAGATGTCTTTGAACAGGCGAAAGCGGAGCTGGCGAAGAAAAAGCCGCATCTGGATCTTTCCAGGGCCCGCTTTGCGGTCTGGGAGGAAGGGCTGTGCGCACAGGTGATGCACAAAGGCCCCTATGATGACGAACCGGCCACAATTGAAAAGCTGGACTCTTTTATCGAGGACTCCGGTCTGGTCTGCGATATTTCAGAGAAAAGGCAGCATCATGAGATCTATCTGTCGGACCCCAGAAAAGCGGCGCCTGAGAAATTAAAGACGGTAATCCGCCATCCGGTGAGAAAGGGAGAATAATGGAATTCAAGACACTGACATTGGACAATCTGGAGACAGAACATATCTGCTGCGCTATCACGGAGAAAAAGGGTGAGAACTGCGTACCTTCAAAAAAGGCATGGCTCCGCGAGCGGATCGGCGAGGGCCTGGTGTTCCGCAAACTGGACGTACGGGGAAAAGTTTTTATTGAGTATCTGCCTATGGAAGCTGCGTGGATACCTGCTGCCGGTGAAGGCTATATGTATATCGACTGTCTTTGGGTGTCGGGAAAATATAAAGGCCAGGGATATGGCGACCAGCTGCTTTCCCAATGCATCGAGGACAGCAAAGCAAAGGGAAAGAAGGGCCTTGCCGTACTTTCTTCTAAAAAGAAAATGGCTTTTTTATCCGATCCTAAATATTTGAAGTACAAGGGATTTCGCGTTGCCGATCAGGCCGAGCCTTATTTTGAGCTGCTGTATCTGCCTTTTGAAGAGGGCATCGCCGCTCCCAGGTTCAGGGACTGTGCCCGGGACGGCAGAATCGATGAAAAGGGATGGGTACTCTATTACTCTAACCAGTGCCCGCATACGGAAAAATACGCGCCGCTGATTGCGCAGATGGCAGAGGCAGAGGGCGTCGATTTCAAGCTCGTAAAGATCGAAAGCAGAGAGCAGGCGCAGAACGCACCGACGCCTTTCACGACCTACAGCATGTTTCACGATGGAAGCTTTGTCACCAATGAGATCTTATCAGAAAAGAAATTTGAAAGGATGATAAAATGAAATTTAAAAATCCGTTGATCGCAGTAAAGGATATGGAACGCTCAAAAGCCTTTTATAAGGAAGTTCTGGGGCTGCGCATGACTCTTGATTTCGGCAGCAACATCACCCTCACCGGCGGCCTATCGCTGCAGACTAAAGAAAGCTGGCGGGAGTTTATTGAAAAGGATGATAAAGCAATCGTTCTCAAAGCCAATAATGGCGAGCTTTATTTTGAAGAGGATGATTTCGATGCTTTTGCGGAAAAGCTGGCTTCGATTCCTGACATTGAATATGTGCATCCTGTGCGGGAGCATAGCTGGGGGCAGAGAGCGGTACGCTTTTATGACCCGGACGGCCATATCATTGAGGTAGGCGAGAATATCAAAGTTGTCTGCCGGCGTTTTCTGGAAAGCGGTCTCACGGAAGAGGAGACTGCGGAGCGCATGGACGTGCCGATCAAATTTGTGAAAGCCTGTCAGCGGTAAAGGCAGGGTATATAATATTTAAAGAAATGAACTGTGAAAACCATTGCAAAGTTACCCACATTCTCTTGAAAACAAGGGAATATGGGTAACTTTTGTTTTACTAATAAGCTTAGAACAGGCGGGCCTTTTTCAGCAATTGAAATTTGTTCTTTACTCCGGCCTTGGCATAGATACTCTGGAAATGATTCTTCAGCGTGTTGGGGCTTATGTAAAGCTTTTGGCTGATCTCTTCTGTGGAAAGCCCCTGGAGCAGCAGGTTGAAGACTTCATTTTCCTTCTTAGTAAGGCCAATCTCCTTTAAAAAGCTGTCTGCCCGGGAGGATGCCTGCGGCATGGGCAGCAGTCTTCTGGACAGGGACAGTGCTAAATGGTCCTTGAGTACGTCCAGAATGAACATTTCGCGGTCGCTGAAATCACCGCTGTGAAGAGTCCGATACAGGCAGCAGCAGCCGACGAACTCATTTTCAAATACCATACCGGTTATAATTGCAAAATGGACGTTATAAGGCTTGTAGACCTCCTGGTAATATTTTGTCTTTTTTCTTTCCTCGTCGCTCCACAAATCGCTTTCACGGCATACCATGCTTCTGGACAGAGAAAAAATCCACCTGGTATAGTCCTCGTCCATATTTTTCAGATAAGCCGGGATCGCTTCCGGAGGCACGTCCAGCCCTGCGGGAACGGAAGGCTCAGTAAAATCGGACGGCAGGTAAAAGGTGGCGATATCAAAGGGAATCATAGTGCGAAGATCCTTTAAAAACGTATCCTGCATATTCCGTATATCTTCAATACTGTTTATTTTGTAAATCAGATCTGTCAGCTGAATCCAGTTATTGGTGCTCAGCGTATGCATAGGCATTAACCTCCCAATTCATAGTACTTTTTTACCAGTATACTAGAAAAGCAGTCCCTTTAACACAGAAAAATAGGAAAAAGAGGGAATAGTATGAAAACAGTAAAGCGGCTATACTTAAAAACATGAAATTTCTGAAAAATAATATGGGCGCGTCTTAGTTAGATAAGTGAGGAGGCAATTAAATGATTTGTGCAGATATATTGATTGAGAGCAGGGCGGTTTTCACAGGGACGGAAAGAGAACCCTTCAATGGCTGGGTAGCGGTTAAGGAAAACCGGATTCAGGCGGTAGGAAAGGGAGCGGTTCCCGAGGGACTGGTCGGCAGGGAAACGAAACAATATCAATATGGAGATCAGTTGGTAATGGCGGGATTCATTGATTCCCACATTCATTTTGGCTTGGGGAGCGCTTTCAAAAGCAAGCATTATGTGGATCTGGCGCCGGCAAAAAGTGAGGAAGCGTGCATAGAATTGATAAGAGAACATTTGGCGGAAAATCCCAATATCGACCATGTTTTGGGATGGGGTTGGTTTTTAGTCAACTGGGATGACCCGACGCCGCCCAGCAGGGATTCTTTAGACGCGCAGTTTCCCGATATTCCTTTGTATCTCTTCTGTGTGGACGGCCACACCTGCTGGCTGAACACAAAGGCCATGGAAGTATGCGGCATCCGCGAAGACCAGAAGCTGAGCTTTGGTTCCTTTGGAAAAGATGAAAACGGGCGGCTCACGGGTTTGCTGTATGAGGTGGACGCTCTGAGCTTTGTCATGGACAGGGCCTTTGCTGTGGCTGACGACGATTGGCCAGCTGTACGGGATCGGATGCTGGGCTATATTGCAGGATGCGGGATCACTTCCGTGGGTGACCTGTCGGCTTCTCCGCGGCTGAACGAAGAACCGGAGCTGTATGGTAAACTTCTGGATGCCAGGGAAGAAGGGCGCCTGACTGCAAGAATCCACCTGTATCCCAGCCTGGGGGAAAGCACGGACTTTCATGTTGCCAGGGCAATCCGGGAGAAATATCAGTTTGATGATCTGAAGTTTTCCGGGCTGAAACAGTTTGTTGACGGAACCACCTCGCTGTACAGCGGCTGCCTGCTGGAAGATTATGCTGACCGTCCGGGGGAGAAAGGCTTTTCCAATTATCCGCCTGAGAAGTATAAGGAGCTGATTACTGCCGCCAACAAAGAAGGGTGGGGCGTTCGGCTTCATTCCATCGGAGACGGAGCAGTAAGAATTGCTTTAGACGCCATAGAAGAATCGGGGAAAACAAATGATCTGTCCGTTTTAAAAAATTGCGTGGAGCATTGCGAGAGCGTGAACCCTCTGGATATTCCCCGGTTTGCGCAGCTGGGAGCGTTTGCTTCTATTCAGCCCACCCATCTGCCTCTGGATATGAATGAGAAGGTGGAACGCATCGGCAAAGAGCGGGCGAGATATGAGTGGCCGACGGCAAGTCTTTTGAAGTCCGGCGCTCCGCTGTGCTTCGGTTCCGATTACCCGGTCTATGAGATGAATCCAATGATCGGTATCCATGCGGCAGTGACAAGATGTCTGACTGACGGAACGCCTACCGGTGTCAACCCTCAGGAACGGATTTCTTTAACGGACGCACTGCTGGCTTATACAAAGGGCAGCGCCGAATCTCTGGGCAGGGAACAGGAATTGGGCACCTTGGAAGAAGGCAAGCTTGCCGACCTCGTCGTTTTGGACAGTAATCTTTTCGGTATGGAGCTGCAGGATTATCTTAAGGTGCGGCCGCTGCTGACGATGATGGACGGTAAAGTCGTGTACGAAGGAGAGATATGATGAATGGGAGAACAGAAAAATTAACCTTTAAAGAAAAACTGGGCTACGGAGTGGCCACGGCCGGAGATGGTGCGGTTTACAACTTCGTGGGCATCTATTTCCTGTTTTTCCTGACTACTGTAGCAGGAGTCGATCCGGGAAAGGCCGGAACGATTTCTTCTCTGGCGCTGTTTGCCAGCGCGTTTTTCACGATCTTTATCGGATATTTTTCCGATAACAGCAGGTGCAAGACTGGGCGCAGACGCCCTTACATTGCGGCGGGACTGCCGTTTCTGCTGATCGCTTTTGTAGCGATGTTCACCAATATAGGGCTCAGCGACAATGGAAAAGTCTGGTACTATGCAATTTTCGCCGTAGTATTCTGGCTGGCATACTCCATGTTTTATGTACCTTATACTGCTCTGGGAGCAGAAATAACCAGCGATTACGATGACCGGACGCGAATTCGTACCTATACAGTAACCTGTAACTCCGTAGGCAATTATTTTGGGATGGTGTTTCCTCTTCTTATTGTAGGTATCTTCGTAGGACTGGGCAAGAGCAATTCCTCCGCCTGGACCTATACAGCAGTTATCAGCGGCGTATTTGCCGTACTGACCATTGGTTTCATGCTCAGACAGACAAAAGGCAAGGAGCTGGTGATACCGCCGGAAAAAAGGGCGGAACGGAAAAACATTTTCAGCGATTATTTTGAAGTGGTAAGAGTAAAGCCCTGTAAATTCTTAATTCTGTCCATTATTTGTTCCATTATCGGATATACGATTTTTAATGGGAGTGTGGCTTATTTTATTACTTATAATCTGGGACTGCCGGAAAGCTATACCTCAACGATTTTTCTGGTCCTTTGCGTTGCGGTAATTATCTTTGCGCCGCTGATTAACAAGCTGGCCATTAAAAGGGGCAAACGCGACGCTTATATCATCGCACTGGTCCTTTCCTCGATTCTGATGATTCTTTTCCGTGTTATCGGAATCCACAGCCAGCTGATGCTCCTGGTACTGGCTGCTGTCTATACGATCGGAGGTGCCGGCTACTGGCAGCTGATGTCTGCGATTATCTATGACCTGACTGAGATTGTGGAACTGAAATATAAGAAAAGAAGCGAGGGAACTCTTTCTTCTCTGCAGTCTGTATTTCAGCAGATCGGAACCTCTCTGGGCATGTTGATAACAGGGTGGATTCTGGATCTGTCCGGATTTGACGGCAATGCGGCCGTGCAGAGCCAGAGCGCTCTTTCCGGAATCGGGCTGCTGCTCACTGTGCTTCCGGCTGTCGGCTTCCTGCTGGGCGCGGCAATGATGTACCTGTTTCCAGTGACAAAGGCCAGATACGAGCTGGTGCAGAAAGCTCTCAAAGACAGGGATGAGAAAGGGGAATACAGCAAAGAAGGTTTGGAAAGAATCATTTGAATTTTTGCGGGCGGCCAGGAAATCTATTTTCCGGCTGCCCGCAAAACCATATTGACAAGAACCAGCGGTTTTTGCTATGATAAGGACGAAAATAAATAGTGGACAATTTCTTCTAGAAGAGTGATCTCTACCGGCGGTACAGCCCGCGAGCGCAAGCCAATTCGGTTAAATCCCGGAGCCGACAGTAAAGTCTGGATGAGAGAAGAAAGCAGAAAAGATGCTTTCTTTTGGTACTCATTTTTAGGAGGAATAAAAGCAAGGCATCGGAAAGATGTCTTTTTTGTTGTGCAAGGAGGAGTTATGACACAAGAACGATTGCAGAAAAACATAGGGAATATGGGGATCGCGGCCATCATGCTCATCAGCAGCCTGACGGTGATGGTGGGGAATGCCATTACGCCGGCTCTGCCGGAACTGGGCAAGGTATATGGGCTGGGGAATTACGCTTCCTGGCTGGTAACAGCGCCGGCTCTGGGCGTGGTTGCCACGGCGATTCTCTTTGGGAGGCTCATTGACAAAAAAGGGCCTTACTGGGTGGCGCTGTTTGGCCTGCTTTTTTACGGCCTGTTTGGTGTGTGCGGCGCATATATGCCAAACGCAGCCGCCATTTTTATCGACCGTTTTCTTTTAGGAGCTGCCACTGCCGCCATTATGAATGCCAGCGTCGCCCTGATCGCCACCTTTTTCCAGGGGGAAAAGCAGCTGAAGGTGATCGCTGTGCAGGGCATGTCCATGGAATTCGGCGGAGTGATTTTTCTCAGTATCAGCGGCGTTTTGGCCGATGTTTCCTGGCGCAGCCCATTTTACATATATAGTTTGGGCTTTCTGGCTCTGATCCTGCTGCTGATTTTTATTCCAAGGTGCGGCCGGGCAGCGGCCGCGGCGCAGGCAGAGGAAGAGGGAAGCGCTCCTGCGGAAAAAGGCGTACCGCTGCCGCTGGTGCTTTTAATCGCCTTTCTCGGTATGCTGATGTTTTTCACACTGATGGTATCGCTGCCGATTCATTTGCAGACAAAGCTGGGATACAGTCCGTCCTTTACCGGTTACTATCTGGCGGCGCTGGATCTGGTGGCAGTTCTGGCCGCCGGATTCATGCCTAAGATTGTCAGCCGGTTCCAGCCAAAGGGATGTCTGTTTGCGGCCTTCTGTTTTTATGGAATCGCGTTTCTGCTGTACTTCCTTTCAGGAAACGCTGTTGTGCTTTGGATCGCCGTATTCTTTGCAGGCATCGGGTTCGGCTTTTCTACGCCGCTTTTCAACAGTCTGGTGGTGAATAAAAGCACGCCGGAAAACAAGGGAACCAATATCAGCTTCTGTACGATGGCAATGTTCGGCGGTCAGTTCCTGTCAGCGCTGCTGGTATCGGCGCTTGCGGGAACGACCCTGTTTTTGGTGGCCGGCTTGCTGGCACTGCTCATCGCAGCGTGTATTCTGCCGATCGTGGGCAGGTATCACAAAAAAGACCGGGAAGAGAAGTGTGAACAATACGCCCGTAACGCTTAGCCGGATGCACCCTATGGTACGATTCTTGCTTGATTATATAGTATGCGTTTAATCAGCAGGAAAGGAAGGTATCAAAACGATGAATCCGCAGATATTAGTAATTATTTTTGCATGCATATTATCCTGCCTCGTATCGGCACTGACCGTAAGGGCGTTTCTCCAGGGAAAAAAGCTTTTGGATGCTGAAAAGGAAAGCGAGTACGCAGAGCTGTTCCGCAAAGTGAAACGGATCAATATAGCAGGAGTTGCGGCCATGTGCGGGGCCTTTATCGCCGCTGCCGCAGTCTCAGAGACTTCGGTGCTGGCCACCTTAGCCATGCTGCTGCTGGTGGTGCTGATGATTCTGATTCCGAAGATCATAATCCAGTCGATTTGGAGATGCCCCCACTGCGGCAACGGCCTTGAGCTGGGCAGCAACCGGGGGATTAATGTGAAACTGATCGACCAGTGCCCGTCCTGTAAAGAAGTCTTATGCAGGGCAATGTATGAGGAAAACCATTAAACCGGCGCGTAAAAAATGCCGTATCCATAGCCAGTTGGCGGATACGGCATTTTTTCTTTTGCTATTTGGCTGCTTCTTTCAAGAGACGTGCCCTTGTCACCATCTGATCGCGCCACAGCAGGTATTCTTCATGGCTCTTTCCCTCCATAACCGGGGCAAAGCCTGAAACGCATTCATCAATAAAGGCCTGATCGTAGTCGTGGACCTTTTGCTGTTCCTGGGTAAAGAACTGAATCATATAATCTTTATATTTTTCCAGGCCTTCCCTGAGATTGGCTGAATTCAATTCTTCAACGCCGTAAGGTCCGGTAAACGCCCAGCGCAGACCCAGGCCGTCCGTCAGCGCCCGTTCCACTGCTTCCACATTGCAGATTCCCTCCTTGACCAGATAAAGGGCTTCCTGGATCAGGGACAGCTGGATTCGGTTGAGCACATAGCCGTAGACCTCCTTGCACTGAATCGGTTTCTGGCCGATGGATTCCATAAAATCAAAGATCTGGTCCTTGATTTCCTGTGAAGCGTTGTCGCCGGAGATTTCCATAAAGGGAATCAAATGCGGCGGATTGGTGGGATGGGCGACGATACATCTTTCAGGATGATTTTTTACATTGGCGGAAATATCGGATATTTTCAGGCCGGAACAGCTGGAGCCGATGGCCACGCCGGCAGGAGCCAATTCCGTCAGTTTAACGAAGATGTCCTGTTTTAAAGGAAGATCTTCCCACATACATTCCTGAATATAATCAGCCGAAGAAACCGCTTCTTCCAGAGAATCGGTGGTATGGACCCGCGCAAGGGATTCCTCCACTTCTTTCTCTTCAATCATACCTTCCGCGGCGAGAAATTCCAGAGCCTGCTTCATCCGTTCCTTTACACTGTCCAAGGTAGGAGACTTACGGTTGTACATATAGGTTTCCAGTCCGTTTCTCGCGAACACCACGCCCCAGCTGTAGCCGATAAAACCACATCCGATGACAGCGACTTTTTTAAACGTTTTTTTCATTGGCATGTTTTCACCTCATTTCCTTCCCTTTAACCATCCGGGCCGGCTGTATGCCGGATCGGGGTATTCGTAAAAGCCTCTACCTGTCTTTTCTCCCAGCCAGCCTTTTTCAATCATTTCACGCAGCGCCTGAGGCGGCCGATCATTGGGGTCCTGACTTTCATCGTAATAGGTCAGCTCAATCTGCTCGACAATGTCCAGTCCCACTTTATCCATGAGGCCGAAGGGACCGTGAGGCGTGCCCCATTCCAGAATCCACGCCCGGTCGAAATCCTCAGGTGTGATATATCCCTCTGCCCACAGCTTGAGACTTTCTTTCTTGATTGCTCGCCAAACCCGGTTGAGGGAGAATCCCTTGATCTCTTTCTGCGTGATGATCGGGACGTTGTCCTGCGCTGTCAGGAAGTCCAGGGCAGCTTCCTTCGTCTCTTCGGACGTGTACTGATTCCACATAACTTCCACCAGATCATCCGTGGTAGGGGTCATAAAATTAATATTAAAGGTCTTATCCTTTCGATCAATGAAAGCGCCGATGTCCGAAGCCTTGAGGGAAGAGCTGTTGGTTGTCAGGAGCGTATGGGGCGGCGCGGCCTGATCCAGCTCTTTCCATACGGACTGTTTTAAGGTCAGGATTTCAGGGACATTTTCTATGATAATGTCGCAATCCTTCAAAGCATCCGCCAGATCGGTAGCTGTGCGCATGGATTGGTAGGCTGCCGCTGCTGTGTCGGGGGACAGCTTTCCCTGATCCACCCAGTCTCCGAACCACCCTTTAATTTTTTCCATGGCGCCGGTAAGCTGGTCGGCGGAGAGATCGTAAAGGCAGACCTTTCTTCCGAAGGCAGCGCTTCGAAAGGCGAGCATGGAACCCTGGGTTCCAGAGCCGACAATGGTGACGTTTTGCGGTAAATTCAACATTTTTTATCCTCCTTAGTAAATTTTTAATAATATGGTTTGTTCATATATAAAGAAGCAAGAACAGTGCCATAAAAGCAGGGGTTAAAGAGTTTTCTGAAACAAAAAACAGAAAGATTGGATGCGGTCAGATGCAGGGCCAGGTGTGGGAAATCGGCCAGGAAAGGGAGGATTAATCAGTTTTGGCTATTTAGCTAAATTTGATTAAAGGCAGGAAACGTTGAAAAAAAGGAAATTTTAGGACATCAAAAACATATTAGGCAGATTTGATTAGAAAAAGATGCCTAAAACAGCGGAACAGGGTTCGCACAAGTCGGAGAATTCTGCTTTTTTTACTGGACGCGGCTTTAATATTTGCCGGATTTTCAGCGGAACGGGGACATGCCCCGCAGTCAGGCCGTACCGGGAAGCGGTAAATGGCATAGATATTGCTTGTTAAACTAGTGTCAATTATTTACCCTATGAAAGGAGGAGAACATGAAGAAAGTTTTAATTGCAATGTTATGTCTCATATTTTGTTTTGGCTTGATGACGGGCTGCGGCGGAGGTGGCGGTGACGACTCTTCTGCGGACGGCGATAAGATCATGATCCGTATCGCATCCGATGAAACCAGCGACACCCCTTGCTCAGAAGCTACGGAAATCTTTAAAAAGCAGGTTGAGGAAAAATCCGGAGGAAAGATGACTGTGGAATATTTCTGTGATTCAGCCATGGGAGACGAAAGAGAGATCGCCGAATCTGTCAACATGGGAAATCTGGAGATGGGAATTATCTCCGGATGCTATCTGGCTACCTATGATGAAAACTGGTATTTGGTAGATATGCCATATGTATTTTCCGACAGAGAAGCCATGTACAAGCACCTGGACGGAGAAGTGGGACAGATCTTAAAGGATGGGCTGAAGAAAAATTCAAAGATCGAATGTCTTGATTTTGCGGACGGCTCCTTTAAGGTTCTGCTGAACAGCAAAAAAGAAGTAAAAACCGTCAAAGACATAGCGAATCTTAAATTCAGAAGTCAGGAAAGCCAGATGAACATGTCCATCTACAAGGCGTGGAAATCCACAGCGGTTCCCATGGGATTCAGTGAGATTTACACGGCCCTGCAGCAGGGGACGGTAGACGGAGTGGACACGTCGCCTCTGTATCAGAGAAGCGGAAAATTCTACGAAGTCGGCAAGTATTACACGATGACCAACCACCAGGCTTTGTTGATGACCAGCATCATCAACACCGATTTCATGGCTTCCCTGCCGGAAGACATGCAGCAGGTAATTCGTGACGCCAGCAAAGAAGCCTATGGCGTACAGGAAAGATCCATCGTTAAGGAAGCGGAAGAATACGCATGCAAAGTCATGGATGACGCAGGATGCAAGAGACACGACCTGACCGATGCGGAACTGAAGACCTTTAAGGACGCCAGTGTCGCAGTATACGATGAATACAGCAAGGTTGTTGATCCGAAACTGTATGAATTAATGGGACTCTAATCCTGAAAGCAGGTGTTCCGGGTGGAGATATGCCATTCGGAACACCCATTTAAAAAAGTTGCTTATGCGGAAACGAGGAGAACAATGAAAACGATACGCAAAATAGTAAGCGGCTATGACTTTATTGAAAAATGGGTTTTGATTGTTTTAACGCTCATTATGGTAATCGTTATTGCCGCACAGGTATTTACCCGTTATGTACTGGGAGACGCTCTCTACTGGTCCGAAGAACTGGGAAAGTTTATCTTTGTATGGATCTCCTGGCTGGGAGTAAGCGCGGGAATGAAAGAAAAAGAACATATTCAGGTAAGGCTGGTCCACGACGCTCTGAGGAAAAAGGGACTTTTCAAGGCCCAGGAAACGCTGGAACTGCTCCTGAACCTATGCTGGTTCATCACAAGCATAATTGTCACATATTACGGCATAGGAATCGTGGGCATGCAGATGGATACCGGCGTTTACGGAGCGTCCACAGGAATCCCCATGTGGATACCGTACCTTTGTGTACCGATCAGCGGCGCCATTATCTGCCTGAGACTGATCGGAGAAATGTATAAAAATGTGAACGATTTGTTTGTCAAGAGAAAGGAGGGAGTAAATGGGTAGTATTGTAATGCTGTTCGGAGGAATGATCCTTTTGATTTTCATCGGAGTTCCCGTTGGATACGCTATTGGTCTGTCTACGATCTGCACCTATGCGAGTTACTCAAACGTCTCGATTTCTCTGATTTCACAAAATTGTTTTACAGGACTTAATTCATTTGTATTACTGGCAATACCGTTCTTCATTCTGGCCGGAGTTATCATGGGCGAGGGAGGTATCGCGAAACGGCTGGTGGATCTGGCGGATTCGATTATCGGATTCGTTACCGGGGGACTGGGAATGGTTGCTATTCTCACAAGTACCTTCTTCGGAGCGATCACCGGTTCCGGAAACGCGACCACGTCCGCGGTCGGCGCGCTTTTGATTCCATCCATGGAAGAAAAGAAGTACGGCAGAGTTTTCAGCAGCACCTTAGTGGCGTCCGCCGGAGCCATCGGAATCATTATTCCGCCCAGCATCCCCTTTGTTATTTATGGGGTGTCTACGGGAACCAGCATCGGAGATCTGTTTATCGCAGGTATTATCCCCGGGCTGTTAATGGCTCTGGTCCTGATGATAGCATGCTATATCATTTCGAAAAAGAACGGTTACGGAGGCAGCGATACGAAGCCGAGCGCAAAGCATATCCTGGTGTCCGCCAAGAATGGAATCTGGGCGCTTTTGGCTCCGGTTATCATCCTGGGAGGCATTTACGCCGGTATCTTTACGCCGACCGAATCAGCGGTAGTAGCCGTGGTATATTCCATTTTGGTAGGATTTTTTATCTACAGGGAGCTGACGATTAAAAAACTGATTGACGCGATTTATAAAACAGCGATCATCAACGGGATCACCAGTTTTATCATCGCCTTTTCGGCGTCCATGTGCAAGTTCATAAGCATTGAACGAATCCCGGACATGATCTGTGATGCCATCACCAGTATAACGGACAGTAAGATCGCGATACTGCTTTTATTGAATATCGTGCTTTTGCTGATCGGTATGCTGATCGATATTATTCCGGCTATCATTATTTTAGCCCCGATCTTTCTGCCTCTGGTAGAATCCTATGGAATGAGTCCCATTCAGTTCGGCGTCATGCTGGTTCTGAATCTGGGAATCGGCTTTGTTACACCGCCATACGGCTCCACTCTGTTTGTGGCCTCAGCCATATCCAAGGTGCCGGTTGACCGGATGTTTAAGACTGCGTTCGTATTTACAGGAGTTCTGAGCATTGTGCTGCTGATCGTCACTTACCTGCCGGCGGCTTCACTGGCTCTGATCCAGTAAAACCATGTTCGTGCGGTATATGAAAACGCAAATAAAAGGAGGCGTCAGGAACCCTTGTTTCCGGATGCTTCCTTTTTGCACGTTAGATTTTGTTGACTGGCATTTGGCGATGGCTTAAGATAATAAATAAAGAAAGGTGGGGCTATGAATCCAATCAATTGTATTTGTACACAATGCAGCGAAAGAGAAAAATGCCATGAAGGCAGAATGGACATTGTTTTCAGGATCATGGATAACGAAAACGATGTTACACTGACCGATGGAAAGGGAATCGTCCTCAGAGTCAGCGACTCCTACGAAGACCATTACGACGTGGACAAGGAGGACGTCATTGGAAGATCGGTCTATGAGCTGGAAGAACAGGAGATTTTCAAACCCTCCGTTACTGTTGAGGTGCTGAAGGAAAAGAAAAAGGTCACGCTGATGCAGACCAATAAAAAGGGCGAAAAGGTGCTGACCACAGGGGTTCCCATATTGGATGAGCTGGGTGAGATCGAATATGTCATCAGCTTTAATTCCATTGATATCGCCAATGTGACGACTCTGCATGATAATTACAGCAAGCTGACCGAATTGATGGAAGAATACAGTGCGGAGATCCACCATCTTAAAATGAAAGAGCTGGAGGAAAAGTCCCTGATTGCCAAAAGCAAAGAAATGTCCGATATTAACGACTTGATCCTTCAGATCGCTGAGGTGGATGCCAATGTGCTGATTACCGGGGAGACGGGCGTGGGAAAAAGTATGGTCGCTAAAATGCTGCACCAGACCAGCAGCCGGTCCGGCGGCCCTTTTATCGAGATAAACTGCGGCACCATTCCCCCGACCTTAATTGAATCGGAGTTGTTCGGATATGAAAAGGGCGCTTTTACCGGCGCCAATCATAAGGGCAAGCTGGGAAAGATCGAGCTGGCCAACGGAGGCACGCTGTTTCTCGATGAAATAGGCGAGCTTCCGTTGGAAATGCAGATCAAAATCCTGCAGGTTATTCAGCAGAAGGTCATCAGCAGGATCGGCAGTCTGGAAAAGATGACCGTGGATTTCAGGCTGGTGGCCGCTACCAACAAGGATCTGGAAAAAGCCATCAAACGGGGAGAATTCCGTGAAGATCTGTATTACAGGCTGAGCGTGATCGACATCTATATCCCGCCCCTGCGGGAACGCCGGGACGATATCATACCGCTGATCCTGAATTTTGTAGAGAAATTCAACGCAAGGTATCACAAAGATCTGTCCGTATCTTCCAAAGCACTCATAGCGTTGGAGGGCTATGAGTGGCCGGGAAATATCCGGCAGGTGGAGAACTTCATCGAGCGAATGGTGATTACCTTTAAAGGCAAAACCGTGGAAGCGGAAGATCTTCCTAAAGAATTTCAGACAGGCCAGAGAAAAAACGTCAATCTCGGCGACAGCTCCCTTTCCCGTATGCTGGAGGAATATGAAAAAGAAATTTTTCTGGGCGCGCTGGAAAAATACAAGACAAGTGTTGCGGTTGGAAGGGCTTTAGGGATCAGCCAGACTACCGCCGCGCGCAAACTCAGAAAATATGTTCCCGATTATACATACCGAAAACCTGACGATAATCAAAAATAACTAGCTAGTCAAAAATAGCTAGGCACTGAAATCAAAGGGAGAGAGCTCCTTTTTAAGATTTTAGTCAGCCGTGACTTGAAAAAACAATGAAAAAAACGCGAAAGTCCTTTCCCTGGAAAAGCATCGCCTTGCTTTTGGGAAGAAAACCCCCTTTAATATGTTGAAATAAAGGGGGTTTTCCTTTTTTTGAAAATATTATAGGGCGGAGCGGCCTCTCTTGGCACAGGGCTTGCGTGAGTTATAAACGTGGAAAACGAAGCACAGGAGGGAGACAGATGAAGTACATAAAAAGAGAACAGAGGAAAAGCATAGAAATTCTGAGTATAAACAAACCGGAAGTGCTCAACGCCCTGGACGGGGAAGTGCTGTCTGAGCTGGAGGAGGCGGTGGACGCGATTGCGGAAAACACCGAGGCAAGAGCGCTGATTATTACAGGCGAAGGCAGAGCGTTCGCAGCGGGAGCGGATATCGCGGCTCAGAGTGTTCTGGATACCCAGGGCGGCAGGCGCTGGGGGCAGAAGGGAAGCGCGATTTTTCGGAAAATCGAACTTCTGGAGATACCGACCATCGCGGCAGTAAACGGATTCGCCCTTGGAGGCGGATGTGAACTGGCGCTGAGCTGCGATTTGATCCTGGCCAGTGAAAAGGCGAAATTCGGCCAGCCGGAAGTGGGGCTGGGCATTACTCCCGGATTTTCAGGAACGCAGAGACTGCCCAGGCGCATAGGCGTAGGCAAAGCCAAAGAGATGATCTTTACCGGAGAGATTGTGCGGGCGGAAGAAGCGGAGCGGATCGGCCTGGCCAATAAGGTGATTCCCGCGGAAAAGCTGATGGAAGAAGCGGTCCTGTTGGCGGAAAAGATGATCGGCAACGGACCGATCGCTGTGAAATATTCCAAGGCCGCGATCGACCGGGGACTGGACGTGGATATTGATACAGGAATAAGGATTGAAAACGAGCTGTTTGCCATGTGCTTCGCGACGGAAGACCAGAAAGAAGGAATGAAGGCTTTTCTGGAAAAACGAAATGCGGAGTTTGTAAATAAATAATAAGGATTTGGGCTTATGAAAAAAGTAAAAATCATGACCGCGGAGAAAGCGGTCATGGAGATTAAGGATAATATGACTGTCGCCACCGGAGGATTCGTCAGCTGCGCCTGTCCGGAAGCGCTGTCAAAGGCTCTGGAAAAGCGATATCTAAAAACCGGGCACCCGAAGAATCTGACTCTTTTTTTCGCTGCGGGACAGGGCCACAGAGACGGAACCGGGGGAGATCATTTTGGCCACGAGGGCCTTGTAAAACGGGTAATCGGAGGTCATTGGGACCGGGCGCCCAGACTGGGAAAGCTGGCTCTGGAAAATAAGATTGAAGCCTACAACCTTCCCCAGGGAGTCATCACTCATATGTATCGGGACATTGCGGCTCATAATATCGGCACCATCACCCATGTGGGACTGAACACATTCGTGGACCCGAGAAAAGGCGGCGGCAAGCTGAACGACGCCACAGAAGAAGATCTGGTAAAGCTGGTGGAAATAGAGGGACAGGAGCGGCTGCTCTACAAACTTTTCCCCATTGACGCAGTTTTTCTGCGGGCCAGTTACGCGGACGAATATGGGAACTGTACCGTGCACAGAGAAATCGGTCCGCTGGACGTTACTGCAATGGCACAGGCCTGCAAGAACAGCGGCGGCAGGGTGATCGTCCAGGCAGAACGCATCGTGGCGGCAGGCTCCCTGGACCCCAAGCTGGTAAAAATTCCGGGAATTTATGTGGATACCGTTGTAGTGGGCACGGAAGAAGAAAACATGCAGTGCCTGGGAATGTCCTATGACGGGTCCCTGACCGGCGAATTTCGGATTCCTTTCAATGAAATTCCGCCGGTGCCTCTTTCCGAGAGAAAGATCATCGCCAGAAGGGCAGCCATGGAGCTTCCGCAGGACGCCATTGTTAATCTGGGAACCGGCATGCCGGAAGTGATCGCCAATGTAGCGGCGGAAGAAGGCATCTCCAACTACATGACGCTGACGGTAGAAGCAGGCTCCATTGCCGGCGTGCCCATGGGAGGAACGCAGTTCGGCGCAGCGGCAAACTCCATGGCTATCTTAGAACACAACGTTCAATTTGATTTTTATCAGGGAGGCGGACTGGACATCGCTTTTCTGGGTCTGGCGGAAACAGCCGCCAACGGCGATCTGAACGTGTCAAAATTCGGAGACAGACTGGCCGGAGCAGGGGGATTCATCGACATCACTCAGAATGCCAAGAAAGTCTGCTATTGCGGAACATTCACTGCAAAAGGGCTGGAAATCCAATGCCATAACGGAGGCCTTGAGATAAAAAAGGAAGGGGCGCGCAAAAAGTTCGTGAAAGAAGTGGAACACGTAACCTTTTCCGGAGACTATGCCGTGCAGGTAAAGCAGCCGGTGCTGTACATTACCGAGCGGGCTGTCTTTGAACTGCGGAAAGAAGGCTTGACTTTAATCGAAATTGCTCCGGGAATCAATCTGCAGAAAGATATCTTTGAACAGATGGAATTCAAGCCGATTATTTCCAAAGACCTGAAGCTGATGGAAGAACGTATCTTTAAAGACGAGCCCATGGGGCTGCATCAATAAACGCGAGAAAAACAGGAGGAAGAGAAATGGATTTCAGTTATTCAAGAGAACAAGAAATGGTGAAGAAGATGGTGAGCGAGTTCGCCAAGGCGGAGATCGAGCCGATCGCCGAAGAGCTGGACGCGGAAGCCAAATACCCTTACGAAACGGTAGCCAAGCTGGGCGAGCTGGGGGTCATGGGCATGCCCTTTCCGGCCGAATACGGCGGGGCCGGCTCCGATTACCTGACCTACATCATGGCGGTGGAGGAGCTGTCCAAAGTGGACGCCTCCCACGGGGTCATCGTGCAGACCCACAACGCCCTGTGCTGCTGGCCCATCTTCACCTACGGAACCGAAGAACAAAAGAGAAAGTACCTGCCGGACCTGCTGTCGGGCAAAAAGCTGGGGGCCTTCGGGCTGACGGAGCCCAACGCCGGGACCGACGCGGCCATGCAGCAGACCACGGCCAAGGACATGGGGGACCACTGGCTGCTCAACGGAAGCAAGGTCTTCATCTCCGGAGGGGGCATCGCCGAAGTGTACGTGGTGATGGCCATGACCGACAAGAGCAAGGGGAACAAGGGCATCAGCGCCTTCATCGTGGAGAAGGGGACGCCGGGCTTTTCCCGGGGCAAGAAGGAAAACAAGATGGGCATCCGGGCCAGCATTGCGGCCGAGCTGGTGTTCGAGGACTGCGCGATACCGAAAGAAAACCTGCTGGGGCCCCTTGGAAAAGGCTTCAAGGTGGCCATGAGCTCCCTGGACGTGGGGCGTCTTGGGATCGCGGCCCAGGCGCTGGGAATCGCCCAGGGGTCCTTCGACCAGACGGTGGCCTACATGAAGCAGAGAAAGCAGTTCGGAAGGAGCCTGGACCGGTTCCAGGCGCTGGCCTTTGAAATGGCGAACATGAAAACGAGGATCGACGGTTCGCGGTTCCTGCTGTACCACGCGGCCAATCGCAGGGACCGTGGCCTTCCCAGCACGGTGGAAGCGGCGCAGGCCAAGCTGTCCTGTTCGGAGACCGCTTCCTACGTGGTGGACAAGGCGGTGCAGTTCCACGGGGGCTACGGGTACATCAAGGACTATCCGGTGGAACGGATGTACCGGGACCAGAAGATCACGGAAATCTACGAAGGCACTTCGGAAGTCATGAAAATGGTGATTTCCGGGGACATCTTTAAATAGGGAGGACGAAAGACAATGAGAATCATCGTATGCGTAAAACAGGTGCCCAACACCAACGAAATCACCATCAATCCGGAGACGGGGACGCTGATCCGGGACGGAGTGGAATCCATCCTGAACCACGACGACGCCAACGCGCTGGAACAGGCGCTGGCGATCCGGGATCAGATGCCGGGGACGGAAGTGATCGCCCTGACCATGGGACCGCCGCAGGCCAAAGACATGCTGGCCGAATGCCTGGCCATGGGAGCCGACGAAG
>NZ_JANFXK010000089.1 GCF_024459955.1 Anaerovorax odorimutans | reverse complement strand
CGAATATTTTGAACGTCCAACCGATCAAAAATTTCTGATATGTAGCTCATAAAAACTTTTCACCTCTTTCTAAATTCTTATTAATTGTTTCAAACAATATTTTTACGCTAATAATAAACTTAAACATTTCTTTTATCAAATGTGCGAACAACCAATAGATTGTTTTGTACTATTTGCAAGTTGCTTGTAACAGCAAAATTCTTTATAATACAAAAGATGGAGGTGGTCTTAGTATGGGAATGTCCACAAAAGTAAAAATGCTTCTCGCCGCAAGAGAAATGACAATAAAAGATTTGGCGGAGAAAATAGGAACGTCCAGCCAAAATATGGCCGCGAAGTTAAGGCGAGACAATCTTTCTGAAAAAGATTTGCATGAAATTGCCAAGGCCTGTGATGCTGTTTTTGAAGGCACGTTTACATTGAACGATACCGGCAAAGAAATCTGAGTCTCGTTAACGACTAAAGTACCTATCCGAAAGAATTGGACAGGTGCTTTTTCATTTGACTTTACTTA
>NZ_JANFXK010000088.1 GCF_024459955.1 Anaerovorax odorimutans | reverse complement strand
AAAGCTGTGTAAATACAAGGAGGTTAAGATGAAAAAGATTCTATTTCGCGGAGATGTATACTATGCGGACCTGAACCCTGTGATTGGTAGCGAGCAAGGAGGAAAACGGCCGGTGGTGATTATACAAAATGATCTGGGCAATCGGTACAGCCCAACTGTGATTGTTGCGGCAGTCACCGGCCGAAAAAAAATCAAATTACCGACCCACGTGGCACTTAAAGGTATTCCGGAACTCGATCATGACTCCATTATTTTATTGGAGCAACTCCGAACCATTGATAAACAGAGGCTAAGGGAACCAATTGGTTCTTTAGATAAATTGACAATGAAGGAATTAGATCAGGCCTTGTTAGTTAGCATCGGTATCAAGAAAAAGGCAGATACACCTCTAATTTTATGCCTTTGCCCGACATGCGCCAGCCAGTTTTACGATAATCCGGATTACTCAATTAGGCGGCTGGACCCGGAACAGGAAGAGAAAGATGCTTGTATGTATTGCAGTGTGCGGCAAGGTTTTGAT
>NZ_JANFXK010000087.1 GCF_024459955.1 Anaerovorax odorimutans | reverse complement strand
CTAAAGCCTCCGGACAACGTCGAGGACACAGTGCTGACAAATTTATATAACCAACAATTGAGACAAACCATTGCGGAACTGCCAAAGACGCAGCGAAAACGGTTTGTCTCTTTTTATTTGCAGGGACTTACCGAAGCAGAAATTGCAAAGATAGAGGGCTGTACCCAACAGGCCGTAGCGAAATCTATAAAAGCCGCCCGAAAAAATATTTTAAAAAAATTAAAAAAGTAGGGTTGTATTTCAGACTCTAACTGTGGAAACAGGTGAAGGGACATAAAATCCCGACACCTGTTTCCTTTTATACAGGACAGGAGTGTACCTTGGCAATTGAATACCCATTCATCAAATACCTTCCCATTGCTGATGTGATGAGCATCAGCCGCCTTAGTGGTTACGCCATGATCTGCTGAAAAGTAGGCAAACAGATCTCACCTTATTACGTTTATCTGTGTCTGCATCTTTTCGGCAGGGAGCGAGAAATAGCTGCTATAACTGCCAGGCTGCTCCTGGTAGGGCCATGAAAC
>NZ_JANFXK010000086.1 GCF_024459955.1 Anaerovorax odorimutans | reverse complement strand
ATAGGGTTGGAACCCTGCCCCCATTCTGATAATCGCGGTATACGGCTTCCGTGCAACGGTCCACGATAGACTTTTCTTTTGCGCCGATTCCATGGGGCTTGGCGAGCTGCTCAAAGAGAGACAAGATAAACTCGGATTTATCCACCACCGGGTCGCTGCCGTCTCCATACCCTTCCACCATATCCATGGCATTGATGAAGTGGTCGCTGCCCGCCGCAATGCGAATCACTTCACCGCCAAGGACTGAAACCAGGGCGGCATATTCATTTTCCGGATCACAGATCAAAATATCATCTTGAGTGGCCATAGCTAAAAACTCCAACCAGCCTTTCACAAAAAAGCTCTTACCGCTTCCTGGAACACCCAGAATAAAGGAGTTTGGATTGAGCAGGTTTGCTTTATTGCAGAGAATCAGGTTGTGGGAAATAGCGTTTTCCCCGCAGTAAATGCCGCCATCGTCTTGAATCTCCTGCACCCGGAAGGGCATGAGCACGGCTAGGCTTTCCGTAGTAAGTGTGCGCAAAG
>NZ_JANFXK010000085.1 GCF_024459955.1 Anaerovorax odorimutans | reverse complement strand
CTGCTGCAAATGGCCAACGGGGCGGTGTACAACGAGGACAAGCAGCCGGTCGAAGTACATGACTGCAAGCTGGAGGTGTTCCAGGAGACCGTGGAGAAGCTGAACGGGTCGCCGGCCCTGGTCTTCTATAACTTCAAGCACGACCTTTCCCGGATCAAGGCGGCTATGGCGCGTAGCGACCTGAAGGTTCGCGAACTAAAAACTCCGCAGGACGCGGACGATTGGAACGCCGGCCGGATCGACCTTTTGCTGGCCCATCCGGCCAGCGCGGCCTACGGGTTGAATTTGCAGGAAGGCGGGAGCCACGTGATCTGGTTTGGCCTCAACTGGTCGCTGGAGCTGTACCAGCAGGCGAACAAGCGATTGCACCGGCAGGGGCAAAAGTCCACGGTCTTCGTGCATCATTTGATCACGGAGGGCACCCGGGATGAGGACGTGATGGAGGCCTTGCAGAAAAAAGGCGACGTGCAGGACGAGCTGATGCGGAGCCTGAAAGCAAGAATCGAACGAATTAAGAAGCGTTAGGAG
>NZ_JANFXK010000084.1 GCF_024459955.1 Anaerovorax odorimutans | reverse complement strand
ATGTGCAGGTTGAAGCGAGAGTAAAATCTCGTGGAGGACCGAACCCATATACGTTGAAAAGTGTTGGGATGACGTGTGGATAGCGGTGAAATTCCAATCGAACCCGGATATAGCTGGTTCTCCTCGAAATAGCTTTAGGGCTAGCCTCGGAAAGAGATACACGGAGGTAGAGCACTGAATGTTCTAGGGGCCTTCACCGGTTACCGAAAACTATCAAACTCCGAATGCCGTGCAATCATGACCGGGAGTCAGACTACGTGAGATAAGTTTCGTGGTCGAAAGGGAAACAGCCCAGACCTACAGCTAAGGTCCCAAAATGTAAGTTAAGTGGAAAAGGATGTGGAGCTGCATAAACAGCTAGGATGTTGGCTTAGAAGCAGCCACTCATTTAAAGAGTGCGTAACAGCTCACTAGTCGAGTGGCTCTGCGCCGAAGATAAACGGGGCTAAAACTTACTACCGAAGCTTAGGATGTAGAAATACATGGTAGAGGAGCATCGTATGCAGGCAGAAGCGAACCTGAAAGGGTTGGTGGACCG
>NZ_JANFXK010000083.1 GCF_024459955.1 Anaerovorax odorimutans | reverse complement strand
TGGCAGTAATAATGGCTGTGGTTGTGTTTCGGCACAGTAGGAAAAAGAAAGGGGATAAGAAATAGGAATTAGAATTTAGTGGGGAAAAGAACGTATTAAAATTGTTTGCTCCCCCTTTTGTCTTCTGGTTGGAGACAAGAGGAGGGAGCGGTTACATACTTAAGTGGAGTAAAGGAATTCCAAGTTAGCTGAACGTGTGAGAGAAATAGCTGGGAATAGAGCGGGCCTTGTGATAAACTTTAGATGAGTACTTAGGTTGGAAAATTGGGAGTTATAAGGGAGCATTTTGACTATGAAATCATTTTATTTGGATAATGATATGTCTCATCTCTATTTTGCAAATTGTGAAAAACGTTCTGATGAGGAAGAGTATGAAGAAATAATGAGCATTCTACGAAACGCTAATTGTAAAATTGGTAAATCAATCATGGGGCCAGACTGTGATGTTATTGAGTGTGAAATAGACGGTGTAAGTTTTGATGTCATTCACACGATTGATGGTGATGGTACATTTTTGTATTGTAATCACAAAGCTGGGATGAAAAAGCTGGAATGTATTTTTACGGAAGTATGAAAATTTCCAGTTTACTTTATTCATAATAAAACAATTCGATAAATATTACTTATACCAGGGA
>NZ_JANFXK010000082.1 GCF_024459955.1 Anaerovorax odorimutans | reverse complement strand
GGGTGTAAAGGATACTTACCAGAAAGTTGTAGCTGGTGTCATTATCCGGGATCACCGCAAAGAGCGCGACTTTCTGTTCACCCAGAGACGACAGATCCAGTTCATCGGTAACGGTCAGAGCCGCCAGACTGGAAAGGTTGAACTTCTCCAACCTGGATGCCAAGGTAATTTGTATGGACTTGAGCGTTTTGGCCGAACCGCTGTGATAGTCCTTGTAATACTTGACCGCGATATGATCCGGCTCCCGCATTTCCAGCCGATCAAACAGTTCGTCCAGCGGTGACTGGTATTCATCATTATCCTCCTTGACCTCCCCGGCCCGAAGCAGCTCCATCACCATAGGAAAGTTTTGTTCTTCTTTGGGAGCCTGATATTTCAAGTAAAAGATCAGCGCCAATAGCAGCATGGAGGCCGCCGTGTCCCAGAAGGGGTCCTGCGATTGAGCGCCCTTGGGCGTGGTGGCCTTAAACAGGTTGGTTACCAGCTTTTGTACATCATTATCATCTTTTAGATAGACGAAGGGATTATAGCAATGGCTTTTCTCCATATTGATTAAATCCAATACCCGCACTTCATATCCCCTTTGCTTGAGCAAGTATCCGGTATCCCGCAGATTCTCACCCTTTGGGTCCAGGAC
>NZ_JANFXK010000081.1 GCF_024459955.1 Anaerovorax odorimutans | reverse complement strand
TACGCGCATAACTCGGGACAGGAGCCGAAATACAGCTGCACCATTCTGGTGCCAAAGACAGACACCGCGACGAAAGCGCGAATCGACGCGGCCATCGAAGCCGCCAAACAGGACGGGGCGCAGAGCAAATTCGGTGGAACGGTTCCGCCAATCCTCGCGATCCCGGTCCACGACGGGGATGGGACGAGGCCATCGGATGGCATGCCGTTCGGGGAAGAGTGCAAAGGCCACTGGGTGTTTACGGCCAGCAGCAAGCAGGCGCCGCAGATCGTCGATGCCGGCGTGAATCCGATTATCGACCAGACGGAAGTTTACAGCGGCATGTACGCGCGGGTGTCGGTCAATTTCTTTGCGTATAACAGCAACGGCCGAAAGGGAATCGGCTGTGGTCTGAACAACGTGCAGAAGCTGGCCGACGGGGAACCCCTTGGTGGAAGAACGACCGCGGCGGAAGACTTTGGCGCTCCTTCAGGGGCCATGGCACCGGCGACTCCGACTTATGGCGCTGCGCAGACCTGGACGACACAGCAAGCCGCAGCGCAGCAGCCGAATGCGGGACAGCCTGCTCCGGCCTTTGACCCGATCACCGGTATGCCGTTGACGCCGGGAGTATAAACCATGAAGCATCTATCCATTGACCTGGAGACCTATTCCAGCGTCGAC
>NZ_JANFXK010000080.1 GCF_024459955.1 Anaerovorax odorimutans | reverse complement strand
CTTCCGCACGGCGGAGCACCGCAACCTCTGCCTTTTTAAAGTCGTGCTCCGTGGCTTTTATCAAAGCATCAAGCTTGCGGGTATTCAACTTAAAAAACTCCGCGGAAGTCTGAACCGATTTATTCAGCTTCTTTGGAGCTTTCCAACCATTTTTAATTGCGTCCAGGATTTCAAGTTCTTGCTCCATATTGCCCTGTTTACGGGCTTGTTCGATTATACGCCCAATGGAGCCGTTTACCTCGTTAAAATGTCGCCGGAATTTCTTCTTGTTGGCTTTCTTATATTTATCCAGAGCCTTAAGCTGTTCCGCCTGCCACATGGACCAACTAAAGCCCTCTTCGTCTTCCCAATCACGATGCCGCTGCATATTTCGCATCATCGACGCGATCAGTTCCTCTTCGATCGCGGCAAAGGCTTTTCCGATATCATATTCATTCATGGCGATCACCTGCCATTCTGATAAACCTTCCAGCCCTGACTTTTAAAGTCCCTGATCCGCTGTTTTAGCTGGGTGATACTATCGCATTTAATATTCATCAGCTCGGCATAACCATTTTTCTCGACTGCGTAAATTCCAAACGGAACCTGTTCACTGGCCACTTTGAGTAGCCCCTGATACTCCTTCTTTCCCATCCGGTACGTTCGGTTCGCCACTTTGACCTCCATCGGCC
>NZ_JANFXK010000008.1 GCF_024459955.1 Anaerovorax odorimutans | reverse complement strand
GTAGATAGAACCCTTGCTGGCTCGGAAATAGTGTAACTGAGCAGCTTACGAGAGCGAAAAGCCGGCGGGAGAAATGTAAAATAAAGGGATTTGATTTTTTCCTACAACAAAGGCTGCAATTTGTGCTATCTGTTGAGGAAAGTTGTGGGGTTGCAGGGTGTCCGGCAGGCTGCGGGGCGCTAAAACAGCCCGGAAGCGGGGTATGGTGGCTGCAAACGTTGGAAAAGGTTCAACAGCCGATGAAAAAACAGCAGGCTGTTGAACCTTTTTGTATCAACTTTACATCTGCTGGACAGTACCAGCGAAAGCTCCAGATCCTGAGCTGTTGAACCTTTTTGCATCAGCTTTACATTGCTGCGCCAGCCAGCCTTGCATCAGCAAAAATACGTTTCAATCCGGTCGTTAATATGGGCAAAGGTTAAAGGCTTTGCTTTGGTCTCCCAGGTCATGATGAGGTTATCGCCCAAATGGTAGCCGTGCTCCGCGTACACGCTTAGCTTCTCCATGGTTTTATTTGAATAGTCCGGTTCATCCATTTTCCCAAAATGTTCCCAATAAACGAGCCGCCTGTGGATAGGATGAACGATGCAGAAATCAGGATAAAAAAATCTGTTTCCCAATTGCAGCAGAGGTTCATAACGAAAGATGAAACCCATCTGCTCCAGCCGAGTGGCGATGTCGGCCTCTGCCTTAGAACGGGTGCTCAGGCCGCCTTCCGACTTGTAAATGAGGTTTTCAGGAAAGGCAGCGTTGTGGGCATAGGGCGTTTTGGCCCAGAGCTTCGGATCAAGATCCCCATTCAGCAGAATACCGGTGAACTCCGGAGCATAATAGGACGGTAAAGTTTCGGCAATTTTAGCCGGGTCGTAGATCTGGAACTTCTGCAGAAATTGGTCGCAGCATTTTAAATTCTTCTTTAAAACAGGCAGCGCCTTGGTTGCGTAACGTTTGGCGCGCAGTTCATGAATCAAAGCTTCCCCTGATGGAGAATACTGTGGTATACGAATTTGCATCCGCTTACCCCCTGTGAAGACAATTCGATAGTAGTTGCCATCGCGGTAGAAGAGATGACCGGCCGGCAGTTCAGGTAGCACGGTTTCCAGATTGGTTACTAAAGCCTGCTGTCTGGTTCGCTCCGCCTTTACTGCCTGTATCAATCTTAACTGAGTATACATAAAAACCTCCTCTTAACTGGAAAATAATGTAATTATACAATTGAAACGAACAAAATGCAACCATAAAATGTAAAATAAAGGAAAAAGATTTTTTCTCTCAACATTGGATGCAATTTGTGCTGCTTGTTGAAGAAAGTTGCGGGATTGCAGGGTGCTTGGCAGGCTGCAAGGTGCCAAGGCAGCCAGGTCTCCGGCCGGAGAGGCTGCAAACATTGAAAAAACTTCAACATTCCCCAAAAAAACCGCGCCTATGTTGATAAAAATGCAAAATTGTGCTTCCGATATACTCTGTAAAAAGAAAAAGGAGTATAATAGAAGGACTCAAAGGAGGTGTACCATGAAAAGCAAAGTAGCAATCGTGGATTGCAGAAAATATAAACCGGAACTGGTGGAGCATGCGGTTTCCACAGCCGTAGAGCTTTTGGGAGGGTGGAAGCAGTTTGTCAGCTCGGAGGAAAGCATCATTCTCAAGCCCAATCTTTTAGCCAGAACAGACCCGGAAAACGCCTGTACCACCCATCCGGAGGTGTTCGGGGCAGTGGGCCGCCTTTTGCGGCAGAATGGATTTGAAGAGCTGTATTATGGAGATTCCCCGGGCAACCATTTGATTGGAGTCGCACAGACTGCTGACGGCTGCGGGCTCCGACAGGTGGCGGAGGACCTGGGAATCGAAATCGCCGATTTTGAAGAGGGGGAGCAGGTCCCCTTTCCCGATGGCCATGCGGCGGATCACTTTGTTTTATGCAAAGGAGTTCTGGAAATGGATGCCATTATCAATCTATGTAAAATGAAGACCCACCAGCTGGAACGGATTACCGGCGCCATGAAGAATACCTTCGGTTGCGTATACGGCTTTAATAAAGGGGCCAGCCATGCGCGTTTTCCCAATGCGGACGTTTTTGGGCGGATGATCGCAGACCTGAACCGGCTGGTACGCCCCAGATTGCATATCATGGATGGCATTATGGCAATGGAAGGAAACGGCCCTCAGTCGGGCGACCCCACTCCCATGTACGTGATCCTGGCTTCCGCTGATCCAGTGGCTTTGGATACAGTGTTCTGTCGCCTTGTAAATCTGGACCCGGAGCTGGTAGCTACCAATTTGTATGGACAGAAATACGGAATCGGCACCTGTAAGACAGAGGACATTGTGCTGATGACAGAAGAGGGCGACATTTCTATGGAAGAAGCTGTTTCCCGCTGGGGCAATCCCGATTTCAACGTGGAACGGGACCCGGGATTCCGGGGTCAATTTAAAAGCATTCGATTCCTGCAGCCGCTGCTGGACCGGAAACCGTATGTGAAAAGAGAGAATTGCATTGGGTGCGGAGTCTGCATTCAGGCCTGTCCGCTGGATGAAAAAGCGATTTACATGAAAAAAGGAAAACCCGCGTATCGATACCGGAAATGTATTAAATGCTATTGCTGCCAGGAAATGTGTCCGGAAAAGGCCATTGATGTGAAAACCACCAGATTGGCGAAAATTGCTGATCGGAACTGGAAGCTGTGAGGATAAAGAAAATGACCATGAGAACAGATCGGCTGGAGCAGCTGCGCGGCCTGGCGGAAAGCGATTACAGAGACTTCAATTGTAAACTGATCCCGGGCATAAATAAAGAGCGGGTGCTGGGCGTGCGCGTGCCGGCCATAAGAAAGGTGGCGAAAGAGATCGTAAAGGGCGGCCGGGAAAAGGATGACTGGGAGAAATATCTGACGGAACTGGAAAACTGCAGGCCGAACCCTCAGGGCATCGGGGGCACGGAACTCTTCTATGAAGAGGTGATGCTGCAGGGAATGGTTATAGCCGCGGCCCGGATGGAAAGGGAAAAGCGGTTGACATATATAGATCGCTTTGTTCCGCGAATCGACAATTGGGCAGTATGCGATACCTTCTGCGGAGATTTGAAGTTTGTCGATATAGAGGAAAACCGGCAGCCAGTATGGGATTTTTTACAGGACTACCTTGAAGATGATCGGGAATACTTCATTCGTTTCGGCATTGTGATGCTCATGAACCATTATATTGATGAGGACCACATTGACGCCATTCTTGCGACCGTCAGCTCCATCCGCCACGACGGATATTATGTCAAGATGGCGGCTGCCTGGGCGCTGTCCATGTGCTACATAGCCTTTCCGCAGAAAACGGAGGCTTTGATAGAGAACAACGAAATGGACGATTTTACCCATAACAAGGCGATTCAGAAAATCAGAGAATCCTATCGGGTTTCCAAAGAGGACAAAGCCAGACTCAACCTGCTAAAGCGCAGGTGAAGAAAACACTTTCTGATATTTTCCCGCATATCCTGATACTTTAGGAGGGAAAATCAATGATTTATTTAGATAACGGAGCAACGTCCTTCCCTAAGCCTAAGGGTATGATCGAGGCAATGGATCTGTGCATGTCGTCCTATTGCGGCAATCCCGGCCGCTCGGGGCACGATCTGTCCCGCAGGACCGGGGAAGAGGTCTATCAGGCAAGAAAAACGCTGGCCCGTTTTTTTAAGATTGAAAAACCGGACCGCATTATTTTTACCAGTAATACGACGGAAGCGCTGAATATAGGAATCAAAGGCGTGCTAAAATCGGGAGACCATGTAATCACAACTGTGATGGAGCACAATTCCGTACTGCGGCCGCTGCGGGCTCTGGCCGACCGGGGCGTGGAATACACCCTGATTCCCTGCGCCAGTGACGGCAGCTTGGATGTATCAAAAGTGGAGGATGCGATTCGGGAAAACACCCGGCTGATTGTCTGTACCCAGGCGTCCAATGTAACAGGAACCATTATGCCGGTTGACGAGCTGGGATTGCTGTGCAGGAATAGAGGAATTCTCTTTATGGTGGACGGCGCTCAGGGCGCGGGGCATGTGCCCATGGACGTGAGGAATATGGATCTTTTGGCGGTTCCGGGGCACAAGGGATTGCTGGGGCCGCTGGGCACAGGAATGCTGTACGTGCGGGAAGGCATCGAACTGCAGTCTCTCATGGAAGGGGGGACGGGGACTGTTTCACGGGAGATTATTCAGCCCACCGAACTTCCGGAAGGATTTGAGACAGGAACCATCAATGCGCCCGGAATCATTGGCCTGGGATATTCGGCGGGATTTGTCAATAAGATCGGGGTGGAAGTGATTCGGCAGCATCAGAAAGAACTGACCAAAATTCTCGACCAGAGCCTGCGCAACATGAAAAACGTGACGGTTTATGGCCCATCGGACTGTAGAAAAAAGGTGGGCATTGTCACATTTAATATCAACGGGTATAATTGTGAAGAAGTTGCATCGCTGTTAAACGATGAATATGGAATTGCAGTGCGAGGCGGCTATCATTGCGCCGGTCTGGCCCACAAGACCATCGGCACCTGGGACTGTGGGGCCGTGCGCATGAGCATGGGAATCTACAACAATGCCAGAGAGATGAAGGCGGCGGCCGACGCAATATACGCCATTTCCAAAAGCTGATAGCGCGGTCATTCCCATGGCGTTTTTTGATGAAAACAGTAAGGCGGCAGGATTCTGTGGAGTAAATGCCATAGAATCCTGCCGCCTGATATGATTGCGGTCCGGGCAGGGGCTGAAAAAGGATCTTCAAGCCAAAAAAAGAGCTCAAAGCCCGAATATCAAAATATGCAATTGTATCAAGGCTCGGTGATATTTTCAGGGAAGAAACCGGTAAAATCCGGACAAAATTATCAAACTGGCATATTAGAATACGCTCCATTGATATTTTGCCGCTTCTATTTCCCCAAATTGCTGTGAAACTATCAATAATTGCGCTGCTTTCAGGCGTTCATTGATATTCGGGGCCTCAACCCGCTCCCAGAGGCGGTGAATGGAGTGTATCGTTATTCGTGGCCGTTGATATTCGGGGTTTCAGCCCGCTGCAACTGCGCTTGCCGCACGAAAAAGTGCGGCAAGCTGCTATAACAGAAAAATCTAGTTCCTTCGCCTCCCAATGACCAGCAGACCGCAGATCATGGCTGCGCCCAATGCGAGGGCAAAGAGCGGAACCGCCGGAAACTCATCCCCGGTATTTACCGTGGACCCTGCGGCCTTCGCATCTCCGGCAGGAGCGATCGCAACCTTGACTTTATAGCTTCGCATCGTCCCGTCCTCGGCCGTCACATCATAAGTTACCGGCTTGGTAAAATTATGAACCGTTTTGCCGCTGACCTGCTTTTTGCCGCCGACAGTCACCAGGGCACCTTTGCTGGCCTGGAAAGAAGCGGTCAAAGCCTTGATATCGGTGCCGTAAGGCACGGTGACCGCTATGCTGCCGGAGGCCTGATCGATTTTGCCTTTATTTCCGGACAGCGAATAGGCGGTAATATTTTTCAAATTTGAAAGATCCGCCGCGGGAGCCTTTGAAGCATACGTGCTTTGGATAACGGGCAGCGCCAAATCCGCGATAACTTTATGCCCCTTTGTATTGGGGTGGGGATCAAAGTTGAGACTGATACCATTGCTGTCGTGGCTGATTTGGACGTTGGTAAGGCCAGCCTGATCAAAGTCATCGTAAAGATCAATGACGTGATAGCCGGAGCTGTTGTTGAAGGCTTTGTTCATTTCTTTAATATATTTGGCGCCATAACTGTCCAGGTCAATCGGGTTCAGGCTGTTCCAGATGTTGGGGCTTACAGTTTCGAGTCCCGGCATTAATGCTTTCAGATCAAAGGTCTGTTTAGCAAAGGGATTGTACAGCGTTGTCCAGTACAGCTCCGCGCTGGGTGCCTTTTTCTTGAGTTCTGCCAGAATAGCAGGCTGGATGGTATCCCGGAACTCCTTGCAGGCCTGCAAAAGCGTTTGGTTGTCGTGGAGCTGACTGTTGATTTCGTCAATAACAGCAGGAATTGCCTTGGTGATGGCCTTAATCTTTATAATTTTTGCGACATTCCTGTCCAGAACCTCGATATCATTGAGCTTATCCTTGAAAGCCTGCTCTATGATTTCGATAAAGGGCCCCAGCAGATCGTTGGAGCCAATGGTGACCGTTATCACATCCGCATCAGCAAGGGAAGAATCGTAATCGCCCCGTTTGAGGCAGTCTAAAAGCTGCTGGCTGGTCCAGCCCGATGCCGCCTGATTATCGGTGAGAGAGGGGCCGTCGCTCTTTTCCAGGCCGGCTCCAACCAGGGAAACAAAAGCATCCTTGGGAGTTGGAAGAGCATCTCCCCGGCCCAGGGGATCGCTCACATATTCGGGAAGGGCATAGCCGGCGGCAATGCTGTCCCCGAAAGCCACATATTTTGTCCGAAGACCTTTGTAGATGACTCTTTCGAGGGGTATCCCATAGGCAAGCAGTGCTTTCTTAGTCGAAAGACTGCTGGTTTCAAAGATTGTGGTTTTGGCCAGACCGTCGAGAGCATGCGGCTCAAAGGTTACGTCCGCCTCAATTTTTACTTTCTTTATATCGCTGCGGCCCTTGAACGCATTGGGCGCAATTTGCGTAACGCAAAAGGTGTAAGGATCTTCCCAGCCTTTGTAATAGGTGACATCCTTGGGAATGAAAACCGTGCCCTGATCGCTGGATGAAACGGCGGCTTTGCTGCCATCACCCATCCGGACCGTCTTGCAGTCCTTCAAAATCTGATAGTCCACTGCAGAACCTGTCTTTTCATTGGTGAACGTCGTGCCTGCGCTGACGCCGGAAGCCCCGTATGCACAGGGCGCGAGCGTCAGTGTCAGGGCGGTGAGAATGGTAATTGAGAAAACCAGTATTGTGCGGCCCGGCCGCCTTCCTTTTCCTGTCATTTTCATCGCTGCCTCCTTGGTATTTGTAGTAGTGCCGCTGTGCGGCTGTCTGCCTTATATTTTATCATGGAGGAAAGCTTCCTTGGGAAGACCTGCCGGATTTACACAATTTTAAGCATAGTTTGCAGGAAAAAAGGGGCCTGTCAGCCCCTTACCTGATCGATCCCCATATTTGCCAGCTCGTCAGCCCGGTTGTTTTTTTCCGTGACATACTGAAAGTCCTCAAAGGAAAACCGGCTGCCGTTCCACTCCACAAACTTTTGATAGAGCTTATCAAAATTGGTGGAAGGGCTGTCCAGATTCACATGCCCCTTTACCCGGTAAAAATCGATGCGGTGCTGTTCCAGATAAGGCAGCAGAGCCTCCCAGAGATCCTGGTTTTCCACCGGCTTTTTGGCAGCAGTTTTCCACCCGTTTTTCAGCCAGTTTTTATACCACTTTTTTCGAAAACAATCCATCAGGTAAGAACTGTCCGAATAGACTTCAATGACCTGATCCTCTTTTTTTATAGCCCGGAACGCTTCCAGAAGAGCCGTCATTTCCATACGGTTGTTGGTGGTATTCGCTTCTCCCCCGAAGAGCTCTTTTTTATGCCCGGCAAATTCCAGAACAGCGCCCCAGCCCCCGAAATTCTCAGCGCTTTGGTTCCCCGAACAGCCGCCGTCCGTATAGATTCTTAATACATTGTCATTTCTCATAATCATACCTCTATCTTTCATCTTTCGTATTATACGATAGATTGACAGGTTCGCACAAGTGGAGTATCCTATAAAAATAGAAAATGACAAGAAGTGAGGATAAAATATGGCATTGAATTTTTGCTCTTTTGCCAGCGGCAGCAGCGGCAACTGCTACATGGTGAGGCATGACGATACCGTGATTTTAGTGGATGTGGGCATTAGCGGCAAACGGATTTTCGAAGGGCTTGAACAGGCCGGCGCGGAACCGGAACAGGTCAGGGCGGTTTTGATTACCCATGAGCATATCGACCACGTCAAGAGCCTTCCCATAGTCACAAAGAAAGCGTGCAACGCCAAAGCTTACGCCAACGAAGCAACCTGGTCCAACATCGAGCGAAAAGTAGCAGAGGACAAGAAAGCTTTTTTCACCACTGGCGAAGACTTTTATATTGAAGATATTTTAATAAGGCCCTTCTCCATTCCTCATGACGCAGCGGAACCGGTGGGCTTTTCCCTTTATGCGGAAGGGAGGCAGATCAGCATTCTGACTGATGCGGGATGTATCACAGAGGAGATCTTTGACGAAATCGTAGATGCCGATCTATTGGTGCTGGAGGCCAATCACGAAGTGGAAGTGCTGAAAATGTGCGGCTATCCCTATCAGACCAAACGGAGAATCCTGGGGGACCACGGGCACCTTTCCAACGTGACGGCGGGCAAATGCATCTGCAAGCTGATGGAAGTCAAGGATAAGGCGCGGCGGGTTCTGCTGGGCCACCTGAGCCATCAGAACAATGAACCGGAGCTGGCGAAAATGACCATCACCAATATTTTGCAGGAAGAAGATATTTACATAGGAGACAGGCTGCAGATGGAAGTCATGCTGCGGGACTGTGTCAGTGCGGTGTACGAGGTGTAGCGTTGAACATAAGTGTGATCTGTATCGGAAAACTGAAGGAGAGGTACTGGACCGAGGCCGTGGCCGAATATTCCAAGCGGCTGGGAAAATACTGCCGGCTGACCATTGAGGAATTAAAGGAAGCGAGGCTGCCTGACCGAGCCTCTGAAGCAGAAGAAAACGCAGTGAAAAAGGAAGAAGGCGAGGCCATTCTGGGCCGGATAAAAAAGAACGATTACGTGATTACTTTGGAAATCCGGGGCAAGACTCTCACCTCGGAAGAACTGGCTGAACAGATCGGGCAGGTTTCCGGCGGGGGCTGGGGGCGCGTCGTCTTTATCATTGGCGGTTCTCTGGGACTTTCCGGGGAAGTTTCCCGGCGAGCTGATTACAAGCTGTCTTTCTCACAGATGACCTTTCCCCATCAAATGATGCGGGTGATCCTGCTGGAGCAGGTGTACAGGAGCTTTAAAATTTTAAAAAATGAACCTTATCATAAATAAACAGGGAGGATATCATGAAAAAAATATTAAGACTGCAGAGCGCTTTGCTGAAAGAAATTGATAAATATGAAAAACTGGTGCCGGAACGTTCCCATTTCATCGACTGGGAGAGAGTTCACATTGTCAGCTGCGCCAAGCTGGGCTATCTTTTTGCGGAAGAACGGGGCGTGGACCCGATCCTGGCCGCAGCCGCCTGCGCAGTGCACGACTATGGCAGGATTATTACCGGAAAGCAGGAAAACCATGCGGAAGTGGGATATGAGCCTTCCATGGAATTTCTCAGGGGAACCGGGCTCTTTGAAGAGGATGAAATTCAGCAGATTGGTATTGCCGTAAAGAATCACAGCAAAAAGGCTGAGATCGGCAGCCCGCTGGAAGAGATCGTCAAGGATGCGGACGTACTGGACTTTTATCAGTACGGATACGGATTTGCCAGGGAAGAGCAAAAAGTGCGTCTGGAAAAGCTGCTGGGAAGAGAAGTGTAGGCTCTCCTTTCAGCCGGCGGAATATGCCAATGGAAAGAAAGGTGACGTCCAATATGAGAATATCAAAGCCGGCAGGCGAAGAACAGCTGGCGACAATCGAGGCCTGCGGCATCTTGAAAGAGGTCCCCAAAAAGCTCCACTCTAAGGCAGTAAGCGGAATGAAGATCAAGGTCCGGCAATACGCGGAAGAGGAAATCATCTTTTCTGAGGAAGAGGTGATCGACAGCATCGCGATCCTTCATTCGGGAACGGTAAGGGGAGAAAAGTTTTATCTGGAGGGTAGCGTGGACCTGATGTATATGTACCAGCGAGGCGAGATTTTCGGGGCTGAGGCCGCGGTTTCCAGGCGGAAGACTTCGCCGCTTACCTATGTGGCCAATGAAGAAGCGGTGGTTCTGCTTGCTGATTTTTCCAGTATACAGCGAAGCGATTATTCCCGACAGCTGCTGCTGGCGCTGCTCCATATTCTGGCCGACGATAACATCAAAAAGCTTTACAAGATCGAAACGCTGTCAAAGCGAGGTCTGCGGGACCGGATCATGACTTATCTGCGTATCATGGGCCGAAAGACCGGCAGGGATACTTTTTCCATACATATGGACCGGGAGCAGTTTGCCCAATACCTGTGCGTCAACCGCAGCGCCCTTTCCTATGAGCTGAACCAGATGAAACGGGATGGCCTGATCGATTTTAAAAAGGACAAATTTAAGCTTTTATAAAAAAATTTATAAAATGTTGGCGTGCCAACGACATTGCGGGGAAAGTTGTGCTATAGTATGAACTGTGGTACAAACCATGACTTTTCTTCAAAACATTAATAATAATTTGCCCGGAGAAACGGGACTGCTGCAGGATTGCCTTCACGGTCCCTTTTTTCATGGCTTGTGTGGGACCGGACACTGACGGCGCGCCGCATACAGATCGGCTTTCCGACATATAATAATACTTCCAGGAGGATGTATTATGAAACGTTTCCGCATTACAGTCATTTTGATTGCTGCCGTTCTTCTTTTAATTCCCGCCGCATCCCACGCAGATGATGGGTACGACGGCGATCAGATCATTTTATCGTGGACGGATGACAGCGCCCACACGCAGACGATTACGTGGCACAGCAAATCCCGGGAGGACGGGTATGTTCAATATAACCGGGAAGGGGCCCAGCTTTCTCCGCAGCATCAGGTGAAGGCGAAAATCATAGAAGTCAGGAAGGACTACTATCGTTATGAGGCCTCGATAAAGGGACTGAGTCAAAAGACGACCTACGAGTACAGGGTGGGTGACGGAGACCGCTGGAGCAAGATCCGAACCTTCACTACGGCGCCGGTTGCGGAGCATTCGCGGGTCACAGCCTCGGATGATGCTGAATCCTTCGAATTTCTATATTTAGGGGATGTCCAGTATAAAAAACGCAGCGAAGATTATAAAGCGTGGGGAAAGATGATCCAGGATATTCGGCAGAGAAACCCCGGTATCGCCTTTTCTCTCATGGGCGGAGATATGGTCAATTCCCCCCGGAACATGAATGACTGGAATCTGTTTTTATCTCAGGCAACATCCGTGTTTGCGGGTATTCCCATGATGACAACCATCGGGAATCATGAAACCACCGTCAGGGCGGATCTTTACCTAAAGATGCTGGCGCTGCCTCAAAACGGCCCCAAAGGGGAAGAAGAGGAATTTTATTCCTTTGATTATGGAAATTGTCATATAGCGGTTGTAAATACCAGCTTTTTTCTGGACAATCGAAAGGCGGCCATGGAGGAGGAATGGGACCGGGAGCTGGATTCCATCAATGGGTGGCTGGAGGAGGACCTGACCCGAAGCAGCTCCAGATGGAAACTGGTGGTCATGCACCATCCGGCTTACGGAATTTCCGACGGCGACCCCATCTACGATGCCATCCGGGAAGAATGGGAACCGGTTTTTGAGCGGGGCGGTGTGGATCTGGTTCTCTGCGGGCACCAGCATCTCTATATGCGGACAAAGGAAATCGGCGATATTACCTATGTGATGGGAAACTCGGGAAAACGCAGAAGTACCTATTTTAACGGCGAAAACGTGCCGGAATATACAGAATCGCTCAATGCGACCGACAGCAATTACCAGATCATAAAGGTGACTGAAGATAAGCTGACGCTGGAATCCTATGACGAGGAAGGGCAGATCATCGACAAATGGACAAAGAGCAAAGCGGTTTCTCCGATTTGGAAAGCTGCCGCCGCTGCCGGTATCATTATTCTGGTGGCTGCCGCCGCTGTAGCCATTCGCTTGCGGCTTCGCAAAAGGCGCTGAGAAAAAAATTCTCCAAAAACTGTAAAAAAATTGCTTGATTGGTAAAGTATATGGAAAAAAACGCTGTTCCGTAGTAAACTTGTTAAAAAGCAATGATCGCAGAGGAAGGAGCGCCAGCGGATGAGCGGTACGGGACACAAAATAAAGCACTATGATTTAGCAGGATTGAAACTCATTTTTTATTCGCAGATAGCTAGTATGATCCTGGCCATAATCGGGGCGTGCACGCAGGAACATTTGATGATATCAATTATCATTTCTGTGCTGGCTCTGGCTGCGGCAGCTGTTTCAGTCGTAGGAGTTTTCAAGCTCGGGCGTTACGGCACGCATTTTAAGAAATGCAGAAGAATCGTTGTGGCAATGTTTATCATGATTTTCGCGATGGTTGTGCTCTTTCTCATTCTGATAAACCATCGTCAGCCGGATCTCCTGACCGCAGCAGCGCTTTTTCTGCCGGCAGTGGTTGGGTTTATAGCTTGGATTCTGGGACTATTGTTCATTTACCACCTTTTTTATGGCTGCGGTGAGATTGGGGAAAGGGAAGAGGATGAAAAATTCAGCAGCCGCTGTCGCCGCGGATGGAAAATCTACATCGTGTGCTATATTCTCTTTGTGCTTTCCCTGGTCGCCGCAGGAATATACATTTTTATGGATAATCAGTTTTCAACGGTATCGATGGTCCTGGTAGCCGTCGCGGTCGTATGCGGCATCGTTATGCTGGTAAAGATCCTGCAGGTTGCATATATAACTTATAAAAAGTATGATGGGGCGGAGATTGGGGCTGCCGGAAAGAAAAAAAACGGGCAGATTTTATCTGAGCTTTCCGATACAATGGAGGTGCCCGTGCCGCCGGAGGATCATTAAAATTCTGACAAAAGATAAAGGGGTTTAAAAAAACCGGCCATAACGCCGTTTGGGCGCATGGCCGGTTTCTGTTTTTTGTCGCCGGCTTTGCTGCCAGTCAGTTCTGCTGCCAGCCGGCTCTGCCTGCCGGGCTTGACGTCAGCTTTTTCTGCCGGCTTTGTCCGTCAGATCTGTCCAAATTTCTTTGTTGCTGCCAGATAGCGGGCAAGTGAGCCCATATTGGCGTAATAATACGAATATTTATCTACTTTTTTCACTTCGATCAGGCCGGAATTCACCAGCTTTTTAATATGCTGCGAAACGGTAGCCTGCGAATAGTCAAATGCGGCGACCACATCCTTGTTGCAGACGTTTTCCCTCTGCCGGTTGCACTGCATGATGAACCGGTAAATATTGATTCGGGCCGGATGGGCCAGTGCGTCGGATATCTTTGCGATCAGCAGCACCTCTTCGTCCTGAATGGTGTCGGATTCTTTTCTAAGTCTCATGTTGCTCCTCCTACTAAAGTACACTGCTCATTAACAATACACTTTCTTGTAGGATTTTGTCAAGAAATATGGCAAGATTTTCATAAGATGCGAGCGGAGTCGAGCATCTTTCACTTATTCCGCACCTTGCGGCGAAGCCGGTTCAATTCGGTCAGAATAGTATAACATGCGAGCGGAGTCGAGCATCTTTCACTTATTCTGCACCTTGCGGCGAAGCCTGCTTAGTCCGCGAATGGGGATGCGAAGCCTTTTTTGAGCGATGTACATATTTGTTCAACAGCCGGCTAATTTTGGCTTTATTGTTGATGATTTTTCAAGGTTTGCGGGTCCAGCGTCTGTTCAAAGAGGTAGTATTGGTTGAGTTTTTGTGCTGGAGGACTCTGTATCCTTGGAAAAAGATCAACAAGAACTTGGTTTTTCGCTGGATGTTGATAAAAATAGCGATTTGCCTTTTGGGCAGGGTTTCATCTTTGGAAAATTGGAAGAATTATCAAAATACAAGATTATATCAAGAAGGAATGATACTTTCCGGAAAGAGCACGGTAAAATCCGGGCAAAATTATCAAAATAGCGCAATAGAAAGCAGCTCATTGATATTTAGCCGCTTTTCGTGCCCCGAATTGCTGTGGAAATATCAGAATTGTGCTGCTGTCGGACGTCCATTGATATTCGGGGGTTCCGGTCCGCTGCAACCGCGATCGCAGCAGATCGGCGAGTATCCCATATGGAGTTAGTTGAATTTATACGGTACAAGCCTGAATAGGCCGGAACAGTCCTGCGAGCTGCGGTAACTGTTTCTTCAAATCGGCATCGGGTTACGCAAAGTTGTGGGTCCTGCGGCGGATCGAAACCGTAAAAAGTGAAAATTTGTGTTGCCGGTGCTTTGGAAGGCCGTAGGATTGTTGAAAAATGCGTAACTTTTTGAAAAAATCGGGCGGCAGTTACCAAAACGCCAATTGGTTCTGTTGCTCATCTGAAGAACTGTTGTACGATATTCAACCCTGGGCAGGACGGATACAAGAAAAATTATTGGTGTCCTGCTGACCCATCGGCCAACACCAGATTGACATTGGCATCTTCAAAACGGGTAATCATTTCAGGGCTGAGCCCTTCGCCGGTTATGACTAAATCCATAGCGCTGATGGGGCATACGTGGGCCAGCACATCGCGCCCGAATTTGCTGTTATCAGCTACTAAAATTGTTTCGCGGGATTGCTCGACCACCTTTTTTCTAATCAGCGCTTCTTCAATATTGTAATCTGAAAGCCCTCTTTCCAGGGTCACGCCTCCTGCACTGATAATCGCCTTTCCTATATGAAAATTTTCCAGTTCAAACATGGATACTGCACCCGATACGGAGCCTTCTCCGTGGCGCACCTTACCTCCGATTACATAGAGATCAAAATCTGTATCCATCAACTCATTGACCACATGGATTGAGTTTGTGATAACCATAAGATTTTTTTTCTCTTTGAGCGCTTTTGCCACCTGTAAAGTCGTGGTACCGACCTCAATCAGAACGGAGTCTCCATCGCTGATGAACTCAGCGCATTTCTTACCAATGGCAGTCTTTTCGGAAAGGTTCCGCGTCATCCGGTCCGAGGTGGCCGGCTCCTTGGCTTCTTTTTTTACCAGTGTGGCGCCTCCGTAAATCTTTTTAATGACTCCCTCTTTTTCCAAATGATTCAGATCCCGCCTGGCGGTCTCAATGGAAATATCGAAAAGTTTCATCAGCTGATCAATCTTTATGATTTCATGTTCCTGTAAATAAGTAATCAGTCGGGTGTAGCGTTCCTGTGGCAGCATATAGCGTCCTCCTTTTAAATTGTTAATATTGTATATGATATTCGTCAATTGAGCCGGCTTCGCTGTAAGACCGGATATGTATGAAACATACGCACCGCATTCCTTTTGTGCAAAGGAATGGAAAAGCGGCTCCGGTAACTATTCCCAATTTTTTCGGAAAGTTACGCACTTTTCAACGATTCTGCGGCCTATAAGACGGCGTGCAGCACAAATTTTAATTTTCTGAGACTAGGGGCACCCGTAAACCCACAACTTTGCGTAACTTTGCATCAATTTTTCGAAAAAGTTACCGCAATTCGCAGGTTTGGGCTGAATTCATCCAGCTGGGCATCCTACCAATTAGGCCGGAATCGCAAGGAACATTTGCCAACGAGTCGAAATTGCAGTTGCAGCGGGCAGCAAGCGCGGCAGCAGCGGTCCGAAGTCCCCGAATATCAATAGCCGTCTGGCAACGCCGTACTAATCCGGTCAATATAGTATAACACAGGCACCACCAAATTGACAATATTCTTACCAACTTAGATACAAATGCACAAAAAAACACAAGAAATAGTAAAAAAGTATTTACAATGAGGTAATAATATGGTAATGTAAGCGTACAAGATAGTAACAAGGTAGTCAAATTCAAACGGTTGTAAGGAGGTACAGGTATGAAAGTATTTTGTTTAGGCGGAGCGGGCAGAATTTGCAGAGAGTCCACGCTGGACCTGGTACAGTTTTCTGATTTCGATCAGATTACGATTGCGGACTATGATGAAAAGGCAGGAAAAGAAGTGGTGAAGTGGCTGGATGATCCCAGAGTAGACTTCGTAAAGGTGGATGTCAACGATCATGATGCCACAGTAAAACAGATGAAAGGCTATGACATCGTAATGGACGGAACCACCATTGCCCTCAACGGAAAGACGACGGCATGCATTGCGGAAGCAGGCTGCCACGGTGTAAACCTTAACGGATTCGGAGAGGAGAATCAGTACGCAGAGATTTTTAAAAAGAATGGAAAAACCTGCGTGCCGGGATTTGGGATGACCCCGGGAACTACGCAGATGATGGCCATGTATGGGGCTAACCAGCTGGATACAGTGGAAATTGTCCGTGTCAGCCACGGTGCGTATCGGCCGTTTGCTTTTTCAAAAGCCATCACTGCGACCACCACTTATGAATACGATCCGAATCTGCCGACCAGGACCGTATTTGAGGATGGAAAGTTTATCCAGGTTCCGCCGTTTGCAAGGCCGAGGGACATTGCCCTTCCGGAACCTTACGGAACCAACCCGCAGTATATTATTCCCCACTCAGAGACCGTGACTCTGGCGGAAGCTTTGAAAGATAAAGGTGTGAGACTGATCGAAACCAGGGGAACCTGGCCGCAGAAGAATATGCAGTTGGTTCGCGCCCTCTATGACTGGGGTATCCTGAGAAACGACCCCATCACTGTCAATGGCAAGGAAATTGGTGTTATGGATTGCGTGGCCGAATACCTGCTTAACAGTAAGGAAGGTACGGAAACAGAACTCTACGGCTATGCACTGCACATCGAAGTCGTAGGAACAAAGGATGGGAAAAAAGTGCAGCACATCCTGACCCACACCCACCCGAGCTCCGATGGTTCCGTGCCGGGATGGGAGAAGCTGAGAGCTTATACGAGAAACGTCGGCATTCCGATGTCCGTAGCCGTACAGCTGATTGCCAAAGGCAAAGTTAAAGACACCGGAATTCTGATTCCCGAATTCGCGTTTGATCCTCAGGATGTATTCGACGAACTGGAAAAACGGGAAATCTACATACACGAAGAAATCAACGAACTATAGGAAATCACGCTTTAGAGATAATCCAAAAAACGGCCGCCCGGCAACAGCAGATACGCTGCCCGAGCGGCCGTTTTTAAATGCAGAATCAACAGAGTTCACATTTAACGAAACCAGCAAAGCCGACTTTGCCTTTGCTATATATAGTATGGGATAACAAAAGAAATCTCCGCACCGCCGTACTGATTGTTTTTAGCCCTCATACGGCCGGAATGCTGCTTTATGATCTCTTTGGAAATAAACAGTCCCAGGCCGGAGCGCGACGGCGCCGAGGAAAGACCCTGCGATTTTTCGGGATGGCGGCTTGCTCCCGGATCGATCTTGCGGCCACCGCTGAAATTACGTTCGAAAATGCTGGACAGATCCTTCTCCGGGATCCCATCGCCCCGGTCGCTTACCGTAAAGAACAGCTCGCCTTCAGGAATCGTATAGTCGTCGTTTTCGGGAACGCTGTGGAGCAATTCTTCATTGAGGTAGGTACGGCAGGAAACCTCAATCTCCTTACCCATCGGTGTATGGCGGATGGAGTTGTTGATTAGGTTGGACACCACCTGCTGGATGCGGTAAGGGTCCAAAATGAGAACCGCATCGGAAGCAATGGCGGCTTCTATGATCGGTTTGCGGCCTGCCTGCGATATCTGAAACTCGCATTGATTGAGCAATTCCTCAAAAGTTTCCTTAGCCGACTTCTCATAGAACCGGTATTCCAGGCTCTGAGAAGTGAAGTTGGAGCTCTGGGCCAGATCGTCTACCAAAGTCGTAAGCATCATAGCCTTGGCGTTAATCATCTTCAAATAAGTATCCGTGGATTCCACAGGCACCACTTTATCCAGAAGGCTTTCCGCATAGCCCTGAATTAAGGTGACAGGAGTTTTGATCTCATGGGAGATATCTTCCAGGAATTCCTTCTTTGCCTTTTCCGCTGCCCTGAGATTTTCTTCCATGTTTTTCCGTTCCGTAATGTCGCGGAGGATTCCTTCGATGGCCGATACGGTGCCGGTATTGTCGCGGATGGGAAGATAGTGGATTTCGGACCATTTTTCAATGGAGCCGTTCTTGTAGAGGCACAGAATTCCTTTGCCGGGCCTGGCGATGGGGCGGGAGAAAATGCCCACCACGTCTTTGGATTTTTTTACGGTATTTACATAGTCAAAAAAACGATCCGGCATTTCATACAGCTGTTTGTCGGTGATACCGATAAGATCGGAGATCCCGGGGCTGACATACTCGAATTCCTGCTTTTTATAATCGTACAGAAACATAGAGTCCGAAGAGTTTTCCACCAGCAGCCGAAAACGGGAGGCTTGGCGGGTATCGAGAAACCGCGTTTTTTTAAAATAAATAATAATCAAAAACAGAATCAGCACATTGACCGTGAACAATCCTATAAAGTAAGTAGGGACCGCCAGCACCATATGTTTTAAGGTGAAGCCAAAGTGATTGATAAAGATTCCCCAGACTATGATGAAAAAGCTGGCCAGTATTTTTTCCGGCAGGTTCTGTGTCCAGGAATAGGCGATAAACATGCAGCCGGAGATAATCAGCATACCGGAACAATAAATGATATTGGGAATCATCGTCAGGGTATAGAGGAAATTGGAAAAAGGGTACATCAGGATCAGAACTGCGGACAGCAGCGTCGTCCAGGTCAGGCCCCGCCAGGGTTTGCGCTGGAAAAAGTGGTGGGTGCCCAGCAGGAACACGTAAGCACCGGCCATGGCCGTCAGCTGACGGAGCATGATATAGTAGATTGCGAATACTTTCATCTGCAGGTTGACAAAATCCAACAGAAACATAGCCGAATAAATCAGCCAGGCTATTCCCCAAAGGCGCATATAGGTTTTGCCGCTCTGGTGGGATAAAATCAAAAATATAATGCTCAGCACCAGCGTTGTCGCAGTGGCGGAAAGCATGGAATAACTGGGAATAAGATACATAACAACGTACTCCTTATCCGGGGAATGAGTTTGAAACCTTTATACTTTTATGATAAATTAAAGAAAGTGAATTGTAAATAGCAGGTTTAAGGAGTACCGTAATGGATAGAAAGTTTAGCGAGTACAAATGGGTCGGCCTGATTACCTTCGCCCTGATGTACAATTTGGTGTACCTGGGCCGGTTCAATGTTAACAATATGATGACTCTTTTGGCTCAGGACATGAATCTGACGGCAGCCCGTCAGGAGATGGTGGCCATGAGCGTGTTCATCAGCTATGCGCTGGGAAGCTTTATAAACGGATACCTGGCGGACAGGATCGGCGCCAAAAAGGTAGTTATCTTAGGAGGGACTGTATCCGCTTTTCTCAATATGGCAGTGGCCTTTCAGACAAAATGGGTTGCCGTGCTGCTTCTCTGGCTGACCAACGGATATTTTCAGAGCATGATCTGGGTCGGCGGAGTGGCTTTGCTGGCCAACTGGTGGCAGGAGGGCGAACGGGGCAAGGGAATTGGTATCGCTAATTTCTCTTCGGGTATGTCTCATGCCACAGCCTACCTGATCCCTGCGGGGATGATGGCTGCATGGCCGGATATGGATTGGCGGGTTAATTTTGTGCTGCCGATGATTATTCTTTTAGCCTTCACCTACATCTTTGGCGCTGCGGCCGTGGAAAAACCGGAGGACCGGGGACTCAGCGGCTACGAGATAAAGAACCACAGGCATTCGGTCAGGGAAAAGTCTCTGCTGAAGATAGCCGGGAGGAAGGAAGGGCCCTGGCGGTATTTCTTTTCTCAGAAAAAATTTTGGTGGTGGTGCGGCATCGCCATGCTGTCCAGCGTGTGCAGGTACGGGCTTTTGAACTGGATTCCGCTCTATTATGAAGAGGTTCACGGGGGAAAGATCCTCAGCAGCACCTTTTCAAACCTGACCCTGCCCATCGGTATGGCCTGCGGAACACTGATTATTACCTGGATCGCAGGAACCAAGCTCTTTGACAACAAGGGCATTATTGTCACGGCAATGGCGGCCCTCTGCGGTACACTGATTGTGATTTTCCCTATGATCGAGGATACGAGGGCTGTGCTGGTAGGTATCTTTTTCACAGGCTTTGCCCTTTACGGCATCAACGGAATTCTCTGGCTCCACGCCATCGACCAGGGGTGCCGGGTTTTTCCCGGAAGCGCGGCCGGCATATTCAATGGATTTGCCTACCTGGGAGCATGTGCCGAGGGTGTGCTCTTTCCGGCAGTCATAAACTTCTTTGGCGATAAAATGTCCGTATTCGTTGTGATGGAGGGACTGTGCATTGGCATGGTCATCTGCGGAATGGTGGTGAGTAAGAAGAATACTGTTATTATGCCGGAGCTTCGGGAGTGATAAATCACAGTCGTGAAGGCGTCGTAGTATAAGTTTACTTAAAGAATTGTCTAAAAATATTGAAAAAGGGACATGATTGGATTAACATAAACCCATTAAATAATAATGGAGGAGCCAATTATGTCTTTTATTTTGGGAATGGATACCGGCGGAACTTACACCGACGGAGTCATTGTAGATTCTTCAAAGCGCAGCATTATCTGCAAGGCGAAAGCACTGACGACAAAAGAAGATCTGACGATTGGAATAAAGAACTGCATAGAAAATCTCAACTTTGACAGAATGGAAGAGATAAGCCTGGCATCTTTGTCCACCACTCTGGCTACTAATGCCATCGTCGAAGGGCGGGGCGCTTCCGTAGGGCTGATCTACATGGGCACGGAGCTGGATGAAGAGGTTCCTGCGGAGATATCGGTAAAAGTAAAAGGCCGGTTTGACATTATGGGACACATGCAGGAGGACTTGGATCCGGCGGAGATTCGGCAAGTATTGTCCGGCATGAAAGGCAAGGTTGAAGCCCTGGCTGTCTCGGGATACGCCAGCGTGCGCAATCCCAAGCATGAAAAGGAGATTCGGCGTCTGGCCGATGAGATCCTGGATGTTCCGGTTGTCTGCGCCCATCAGCTGACATCAGCTCTGGGATTTCACCACAGAACAGTAACGGCAGTTCTTAACGGAAGACTGATACCAATAATCGACGAACTTCTCAAATCAACAAAAAAGGTACTGCATGAAAAGAATATATACGGAACGGTCATGATTGTTAAAGGCGATGGTACGCTGATGACCGAAGCCATGGCGAAAGAAAGACCTATTGATACGATCCTTTCGGGCCCGGCGGCCAGTGTAATCGGCGGGCTTGCCCTTACAGGCAGAAAAGATGGAATCGTGCTGGATATGGGCGGAACCACTACGGACATTGCCAATGTATCGGAGGGCTCCGTAAAGATAAAGAAAGAAGGCGCAAAGGTAGGCGGCTGGCGTACAAGAGTCAGAGCCGTGGAAATTTCCACCTTTGGTTTGGGCGGCGACAGCAGGATCTGTCTGGACCGTAAAGGAAATGTGCAGATCGGCCCGCAGAAAGTATGGCCGCTGTGTGTAATAGGAAAAGACTACCCGCAGCTGGTACACGAGCTACAAAGCTTTAAGTGGGTAGGAGAATTGAAAACCTACTCTCAGCAGGAAGCCGACTGCTTTATGTATGTAAACGGCGAGTTGCCGGAGACTGCCTCACCGCAGGAAAGAAAGATTTTAGAAAAGCTTCAGGGCGGGCCTCATAGCCTGACGTATTTGGCGAGGGCCATTGGGGAGGACCCTGAAACGATAGATTTGACTCCACTTGTTGAATCCGGGATCCTGGCGAGAATATCTGTTACACCGACGGATATTCTCCATGTCCAGGGCAGGTACAATCAGTGGAACAGGGAGCTGTCCCGGGCGGGAGTGGAAATCCTGGCCAGGAGAAAGGAAATGCCGGTCAATAAGTTCGTGAACATGGTGGAAAAAGCCATACATGTAAAGATGGCGATGACCTGTATCCAGAGCGCAGCTGACTTTGAGTCAGAGGAGTTTTCCTTTGCGGAAAGCCCGGAAGCGATGTATCTTATCCAAGCCGCGCTCAAAGAACGGCAGACTTCCCTGCTGAATCCGGAAATTTATCTCAGAAAATCCATCGTAGCCATCGGGGCTCCGGCCGGAGCATGGACCTGCGATGCCGGAAAACTGCTCAATGCGGAAGTCGTTGTTCCCGATAACGCGGATGTGGCCAATGCTTACGGCGCCGCTGTCGGAAAGGTGACGGAAACCGTAGAGCTGCTGATTAGTCTGGACGGCGATCAGTACATATTAAATACACCATGGGAGCGTTTCGTGTACGGCAGTAAAGATGAAGCGATGTTCTATGCCATACATGAAGGCCGCAAATATATTGAGCACCAGCTGATGGACGCAGGATGCCGCAATTGGGCGATTGAAGAACAGCCTTCTGATATCATGGTTGAAACCAAAGAAAACGAGCCGAAGGTGTATATGGGGACCCAAATGACCATTACCGGCGTAGGCTCCGCATTTTAAAAAGCCCACTATAATTTAAAAAATTTCTATAATTTGCCCTTTTCACAGAACTGGTCATCGGAACCTTTTCCGAGGACACCCTTTTATCAGAGCAAAAGCCGCCGTGTTTTCGGCGGCTTTTGCTTTTCAGGAGCAGTGTGGTCCGGCCTTGCGGCCTCTGCTCCTGTCCAAAGGCGCATATTGATCGAGATTTTGTACTTGCATAGCTCCGTATCCTTGATAAAAGGTCAACAAGAAACTGATTTTTTGCCGCATGTTGATGAAAATCGCAATTTGTCTTTTGCTCGACATCGCTCGTAAGTTAGAGTAAACTCGGTATTGCGGGGAAGATGCCGTTTTGCCCCGGCCGAAGGCAGGCAAGACAAAGGGGCAGCAAAGCGGAGAAGGGATCCGCAGACAAAAGTTACCGCATATATAGGAGGGAAACATCAATGATTCACTTTAAAGGCGCTATTTTTGACATGGATGGGACGCTGACGGATTCCATGTATATCTGGGATACTACAGGAATTACCTATCTGAGGCAGCAGGGAAAGGAACCGGAGCCAGGGCTGAGGGATCGGCTGAGGCCGCTGAGTCTGGTGCAGGCCGCGGAGCTTTTTCAGAAAGAATACGGCATCGGCCAGACAGTCGATGAGATCTTGGAGGCGTTTAACGATATCGTGGAAGAAGAATACCGGACCAATGTAAAGCTGAAGCCAGGCGCGGAAGAGGTATTAAAGCTTCTTAAAGAGCATGGCATTGCCATGACTGTAGCCAGCTCGTCCCCGCGGGAGATCGTGGTTATGGTTTTGGAACGGCTGGGCATTGCCGCCTACTTTTCCCATATCGTTACCTGCGGCGACGTGGGACGGGGAAAGGATCAGCCGGATGTTTACGACCGGGCTGCGGAGCTGATGGGGACTCAAAGAGCAGAGACGCTTGTCTTTGAAGACGCGCTGCACGCAGTAAAGACGGCCGCGGCCGCAGGGTATTATGTGGTGGGCGTCTATGATGAGAGCGAAGGCGTCAATGAAGATCAGATTGAGGTCCTGTGCAGCAGGTATGTTAAAAGTTTAAAAGGATTTTCTTTATAATACGGGGAACATCGGTCTACGATATTCCCGGACAGACCTTTAAACGCCCGGAAAGCAAGCAATATTGCCGTCCCGGGCGATTTTTATACTTTTTTATATTTTCTGATTTTTCTATCTTTAGCGAATCTTTAGAATTCCTTATACAAAGCTAAAGGTTATCTTGACCGGGACTTTAAACGGGTCCGTTATAGTATAGACATAAACAAAAACAAAGTTAATGAAATGGAAATCACCATTATTTTAAAGGAGGAACAAACATGTATAACAGACATTACACAGGAAAGATCGAGTTAGCCGTACTGGACACAGCAGGTACATTCTGCGATGGCCCTGGAGATCTGAGAAACAGATGGGCACTGGACGACCTGAGAGGTTGTAAAGCTCCTGTAGTACCTTTCTACGAAGCACTGAAGCAGTTCGGAATCGAATGTGACTGGGCTACGATCAGAAAGCCAATGGGTAACTTCAAACCGACTCACCTGAGAATGCTCCTGAGCCTGCCGGAAGTTTCAGCACAGTGGGAAGAAAAATACGGACGTCCTTGGAACGAAGATGACTTTGATAACGTACTGGCAGCATTCCGTCCTCTGATGTCAAAATATATCGTAGACGAAGATTTAGCAAAACCAATCCCAGGCGCTGTTGAATGTATCGACAAGCTGCGTGAAGCAGGAATCCTGATTGGTTGTGACACAGGTTACTATCAGGAAGACTCCATCGCACTGAACAAGATGCTGGAAGAAAAATTCGGAATGCACTTCGACGTAGTAACCAACGCTGAGAAGGTTCCTGGCAGACCGGCACCGTTCATGGTATATGACTGCATGCTCCAGGCATATGAAATCACAAAGAAAGCGATTCCTTGCGAAGCAGTTGTTAAAATCGACGATACAGCAGCCGGCATGAAATGCGGTAACAACGCAGGCGCATGGACCATCGGTCTGTATGCATCCGGTTCCAATACATATGACGAGTTAGCAGCTTCCAAGCCTGACTTCCTCGTACCGCACGTAGGATATGTTCCAGACATCATCTTCGGACAGATCGAACCGAGACTCAGAAGAGGCGAAAGACCGGGACAGGGCATCATCGAGACAATTTAAGTTAAGCTTATATAAACAAGGCGCTCCCGCACTCCAGTCGCATGAGGGGGTGCCTTGTTTTCAATAACTGCAATTATTTATTTGAATTTATTTTTTAAGGTAGAAAGTAAGGAGGGACGCGAATGAGTGACGGTAGAAAAAACAGCGTTGACATGTTAGGCTATACGCCGGAAGAGTACAAAAAGTTTTCTAAAAACTCATGGATTGTTCTGCTGGCGTTTTCCATCCTATATTGTTTCCTGTATTGCGGGCGTTTAAACTTGCAATTCGCGATGCCTGCCATGATGGCCGAAGAAGGGTGGACGAAGCTGGATCTGGGGATTCTGTCTTCGGTACTGTTCTGGACATACGGCATAGGGCATCTGTTCAACGGAAGACTCGGTGAGATCTTCGGTGTAAATCGTTTTATTGTTGCGGGTGTATTTTTATCCGCTATCTCCAATGTACTGATTGGATTCCAGTCCAGCATTATCATAATTGCGATTTTATGGGGCATTAACGGTTATGCGCAGGCTATGCTGTGGTCGCCGGGAATGGCGCTTCTGTCAAAATGGTGGCCGGGTGACAAACGGGGATTTGCGACAGGATTTGCCAATGCGTTTTCCGGTTTTGGGCAGGTATTGGCGGCGTTGACCGTGTCACTGTCGTTTATCATTGCTCCGGGTATGGGATGGAAAGCAGCTTTCGTCTTTCCGGTAGCATTGATGGTTGTTATGGCAGTAATCTATAAGTTTATTGTCAAAGACAGTCCATCTAAGATCGGACTGAAAGAATATGTAGATAAAAATGAAGCCAGAAACCAGAAGGATGCTGAACTGATGCAGCTGGTGCAACAAAAAGGCAAGCTTTATCCATATGTCCATCTGTTTAAAATGTGGAGATTTGACTGTTGGCTGCTGATTATCGCAGGTGCCAGCATTGCAAGATATGGCCTTCTGAATTGGGTACCTACCTATTATGTAGAAGAATTTGGCGTTGATATTGAGGATGGTGCACTGGGAACCGTATTGCTGCCATTGGGCATGGCGTTCGGAACTTTCGTAATTCCGTGGATATCGGATAAATTCTTCTCAGAAAACAGACTGCCGATGGTAATCATCTGCGCGGCTGTTTCCGGAGCTACCGTATTCTGCTTTATGAAAGTTGGACCGGGAGCACTGGCAGGAGCACTGCTATTTATCGCAGGATTCTTCATTTATGCGATTAACGGGCTTGTTTGGGCCTATGCGACAGACGTAGGAGGAAGAGCCTTCGCCGGAACCGCAGCCGGTATTCTGGACTGCTGCGCGTATCTGGGAGCATCGGTACAGGCGATCTACTTTGGAAGCGTGCTTACCAACAGTGGAAACTGGACTCTGGTATTCACAGCAATTGCCGGTGTATGTATTGTTATCATCGTAATGGCGATCATTGCCGGATGGGGCTTGAATAAAAAGAAAACGGCAACAGAAGCATAATCAATTGTGTTTAAATATAGAAAAACGTTAACTGGTTTGTTAGAACTTTATGTATAAAGGAGGAAGAAAAAATGGATTATCCTAAAGTAAAAAGAAATGTACTGCTGAACCCTGGTCCTGCTACTACAACTGATACGGTTAAGTACGCACAGGTAGTTCCGGATATCTGCCCAAGAGAAAAAGAATTTGGCGCAATCATGAAGCAGATGGGTGAAGATCTGGTTAAAATCGTTCACGGTGACCTGAACAAATATACGGCTGTACTGTTCACCGGTTCCGGTACCATCAACATCGACGCATGCGTCAGCTCCCTGGTTCCGGCAGGAAAGAAGATCCTCATTCTCAACAACGGCGCATATTCGGCAAGAGGCGCGGAAGTTGCGGAATATTATCACATGGATCACATTAATCTGAAACTTCCGATCACCGAACCGATCGATGTAGCAAAAGCAGAAGAAGCAATCAAGGCTGACCCTGATATCGCTGTTGTATACTGCTGTCACCATGAGACCGGCACAGGTATCCTGAATCCAATCAGAGAAATCGGCGCTGTTGCTCATAAATATGACAAAACGATGGTAGTTGACACGACTTCTACATACGCAATGATTCCGATCGACATGGATAAAGACAATCTGGACTTCATTATGGCATCCGCTCAGAAGGGTCTCATGTCCATGACAGGCTTATCCTATGTAATCGGCAACACTGCTAAACTGGAAGCATCGAAAGAGTATCCGACCAGATCCTACTACACCAACCTGTATATGCAGTATGACTTCATCAAGAATAAGGGTGAAATGCACTTCACACCGCCGGTACAGACCATCTACGCGACTCGTCAGGCAATCAAGGAATACTGGGAAGTTGGCGAACAGGCTAAATGGGAAAGACATCAGTCACTGTGGGAAGCTATCTACAAAGGACTTGACAGACTGGGATTCCAGACCATCATTCCTAAAGAAATGCAGTCCAAACTGGTTGTTTCCGTTCTGTATCCGAACGACCCGAACTTTGACTTTACAACGATCCACGACTACGTATACGAGAGAGGGTTCACGATTTATCCAGGAAAGGTTTCAGACCTTCCGACATTCAGACTGTGTGCACTGGGCACCATCGTACCAAAGGATGTTGACGACTTCTTCGATTGCTTCGAGGAAGGTCTCAAATCCATGGGCGTTCAGGTTCCTGTGAAATATTAAACGACATTTTTAAAACACTCACGAAAAAGGCTGCCGTCAGGCAGCCTTTTTCGCATAAAAAATAATAAGATAAAAATTATTGCGCGACTAACTTATAGCCGACTCCCCGCACCGTTAAGATATACTGCGGTTTTTCCGGGTTTGGTTCGATTTTTTTCCGCAGATTGCTGATGTGAACCATAACGGTGCGCACATCATCGTCAATCCCATAGGAATCCCAGAGATTATCGAATATCTGCCTTCCGGTGAACACCCGATTGGGATATTTGGCCAGGAGCACCAGAAGCTCAAATTCTTTAGCCGTCAAGTGGACCGGAGCACCACTCGCTGTAACCGTGTGGGCGGACAGATCAATTTCAAGATCCCCTACAGACAGTGCGTTTTGCTCCGTAGAGGAAAACGCGCCGGAGGAATTGCTTAAATGCTTTCTTCTGAGATGCGCCTTAACCCGCGCTACCAGTTCTGTAGGACTGAAAGGCTTGGTAATATAATCATCTCCGCCTATGGACAAGCCCAGAACCTTATCCATATCCTGTCCTTTGCAGCTGACAAACAGTATTGGTACATCGCTTTGTTCGCGGATCTTTCCGCACAACTCGATTCCCGAAAGCCCCGGCATTACCACATCGAGGAGGATCAGATCGGGGCTCTCGTCCTGTGCCATCGCAGCAGCTTTCGTGCTGTCTGTTGTCCAGACAACGTCGTATCCCTCCCTGGAAAGATACAGCTTCATCAGCTGAATGATTTCCATTTCGTTATCTACGACCATAATTTTGTCCTGTGCCATTGCAGACCTCCCTTTAGCACTTTATGCTCTTACAATTTTTATTTTACTCCAAAAATTAACAGGTTACAAGGACCTAAATTGCCGGGAATCAATGCAAAACCGTAAAAATACCGTCACAATTAAAAAGAAAACATCCTGCTAATGAATTTCGGTTTCTGTGCTGTGGCCCGGGAAACCAGTGCGGCGCCGCCGGATATTTTGTCGGAGGGTGCCGTTTTATACAAGATTTACAGGACCGGCAGCCTTTCCTGCGGAGCCGGGCGCTATCAACTGTAAAATGCCCGCAAACCATTGACATTTTAGGCTTTGCGCATTATAATGTTACGATATGACAAGGGTCGAAAGGAGATTAACTAAATGACAGAAGAAATACTGTTAACCAAAGAAGGATACGATAAAATCGTAGAGGAGCATGAGGAACTTGTTGCCGTAAGAAGAGCGGAAGTGGCGGAAAAACTGAAAGATGCCATCGCACAGGGCGACATATCTGAAAATGCGGACTATGATGCTGCCAAAAATGAACAGGCAGAGCTGGAAGAGAGGATCAACAAGCTGGAAAATATGATCCGTAAAGCTAAGATCATCGATGAAAGTGAACTCGCTGGAGACCAGGTAACCGTGGGGCTGACCGTAAAGGTTCAGGATTTAGGGACAAAAGAGGAAGAATCGTTTACCATCGTAGGCTCAACTGAGGCGGACCCGTTTGAAGGAAAGATTTCCAATGAATCCCTGGTAGGCCAGGCGCTGCTGGGCAGTAAAGTTGGAGATGAAGTAACGGCCGAAGTTCCGGATGGCGTAATTACGTATAAAATATTAGACATAATTAAAAAATAAAGTTAGAGGTAAGAACAAAATGAGCGAACAAAAGAAAAACCAGACCGTAAATCCGGAGACAGAAGAGCTGACTGAAGAAGGATTGAATGAACAGCGAAAGATTCGAAGGGATAAGCTGAAAAAACTGCAGGAAGCAGGAAGAAATCCTTTTCTGGTGGAAAAATGGGATGTTGACGCATACAGCCAGGATATTAAGGATGATTTTGAGCAGATGGACGGCAAAGAAGTTTCCATTGCCGGAAGAATGATGGCCAAAAGAGGCATGGGAAAAGCTTCCTTTATTGATATTCAGGACTGCAAAGGCCGTATTCAGTGCCACGTGAAAAAAGATATCCTGGGTGATGACGAATATAAATGGTTCAAAACTTCCGATATCGGCGATATTTATGGAGTTGTGGGAAAAGTTTTCAAGACGCAGAGAGGGGAGATCACCATCGAGGTTTCCAAACTGGTGCTGCTTTCCAAATCCCTGCAGGTTCTGCCCAATAAATGGCACGGTCTGAAAGATACGGATATCCGCTACAGACAGCGTTACGTAGATCTGATTATGAATCAGGACGTAAAGGACATCTTTATCAAGCGTGCGGCAATTGTTAAGGAGATCAAGCGAGTACTGGAAGAAGATTACGGATATCTGGAAGTGGATACGCCGATTCTCACTACCATCGCAGGCGGAGCCAACGCCCGGCCTTTTGAGACGCACCATAACACGCTGGATCTGGATATGAAAATGCGTATCTCCAATGAGCTCTACCTCAAGAGACTGGTAGTCGGCGGACTGGACCGGGTTTATGAAATGGGCAAGATGTTCAGAAACGAAGGTATGGACAGAAACCACAACCCGGAGTTCACTTCTATGGAATGTTACATGGCCTACGGTAACATGGAAACCACTATGGAGGTAACGGAGCAGGTTGTTTCCAAAGCCGCTCTTAAAGCCACCGGCAGTATGGTTATCAATTATCAGGGCAAGACTTTTGATTTGACTCCTCCGTGGAGAAGACTCAATATGGCTGATGCCGTAAAAGAGATTACAGGCATTGACTTTGAACAGATAACGACCGATGAGGAGGCCAGAAAGGCAGCCATCGGTCAGGGTATGGACAAGGATGAAGTCGCAGAAATGACCAGAGGAAAGATTCTGGCGGAATTGTTCGAGGAATACTGTGAGGACGTTCCGGGATATCTGGACGGACCGGTATTTGTCGTTGGACATCCGGTAGAAATTTCACCGCTGGCTAAGAGAGACCCCGAGGACCCGAGAATCACCAGGAGATTCGAGGCTTATGTCAACGGATGGGAGATCGCCAACGCCTTCTCCGAGCTCAACGACCCGATCGATCAGTACGAGCGCTTTAAGGAACAGCAGGCGCAGCTGGACGATGGTACGGATGATGAAGCGCATCCAATGGATGAAGATTTCGTAAACGCTCTGGAAGTCGGGCTTCCACCGACAGGAGGTCTGGGCATCGGCATCGATCGGGTGATTATGCTGATTACCGATGCGCCGAGCATCCGGGATATCATTCTTTTCCCAACCATGAAACCTCTGGATAAATAAGGAACACAGAGCCGGAAATCCTTTGGTTTCCGGCTTTTTAATCGTATAAGATAAAGGAGATAAATAATGAAGGATGTACAACTGAGAGCCCTTTTCAGGGAGACAGAGAAATACGCGGATCAGGAGATTGTGGTCCACGGTTGGGTGAGAACCAACAGAGGCTCCAACAAATTCGGATTTATCGAGCTGAACGACGGAACGTTCTTCAAATCGGTACAGGTGGTTTATGAAGCGGAGTATCTGGATAACTTTGAGGAAATCTCCAAAGCTCCCATTTCCGCGGCGCTGATGGTAAGAGGCAATTTTGTGCTGACACCGGATGCCAAGCAGCCCTTTGAGATCAAAGCCAGAGAAATCGTGATCGAGGCGGATTCCGCATCGGACTATCCGCTACAGAAAAAACGCCACAGCATGGAATTTTTAAGGGAGATCGCTCACCTGAGACCGAGGAGCAATACCTTTTCCGCAGTGTTCCGCATCAGATCTCTGGTCGCATATGCCATTCATAAGTTTTTCCAGGAAAACGATTTTGTGTATGTGCATACGCCAATCGTAACTGGCAGCGACTGCGAAGGCGCAGGAGAAATGTTCCGCATCACTACCCTGGATATGGACAATCCGCCGAAAACGGAGGACGGCTCCATCGATTACAGCCAGGATTTCTTCGGAAAAGAGACCAGCCTGACGGTAAGCGGACAGCTGGAAGCGGAGACTTTCGCACTGGCTTTCCGCAATGTATATACCTTCGGCCCCACTTTCCGGGCGGAAAATTCCAATACCGCAAGACATGCCTCTGAGTTCTGGATGATCGAGCCGGAAGTGGCTTTTGCCGACCTTTCCGACAACATGGATCTGGCGGAAGCGATGATTAAATATATTATTAAATATGTTCTGGAAAACGCGCCGGAGGAAATGGAATTCTTCAATAAATTTATAGACAAGGGGCTGCTGGACAGGCTGTCGGCTCTGGTAAACGCTGAATTCGCCCGTGTGACCTATACGGAAGCGGTGGATCTGCTGAAAAAATCCAAGAAGAAATTCGAGTACCCGGTAGAATGGGGGATTGACCTGCAGACTGAGCACGAACGTTACCTCACAGAGGAAATCTATAAAAAACCGGTATTCGTAACCGATTATCCGAAGGAGATTAAAGCGTTTTACATGCGTCTCAACGATGACGGCAAGACTGTTGCGGCCTGCGATCTTCTGGTTCCGGGTGTGGGCGAGATTATTGGAGGCAGTCAGAGGGAAGAGCGCTACGATGTGCTGAAATCCAGAATGGACGAAATGGGTCTGGATGAAAAGGACTACTGGTGGTACATGGATCTCCGCAAGTACGGTGGGGTTAAACATGCCGGCTACGGATTGGGTTTTGAACGGATCATTATGTACCTGACGGGAATGAGCAATATTCGTGACGTTCTGCCGTTCCCAAGAACTCCGAAAACGGCGGAATTTTAAGAGCCTTTGGGATTGGAGGGCTTTATGCGCGGCACAGCCATGAAACGAATTTTAGATCTTTATAAAACGCCTTACGGGCTGTCTATAAAACGAGGCTTGACACTGGCGACCCCTTTTTTGATACTGGGGTCGTTTGCGCTGTTATTAAACAGCTTTCCCCATGAAGGCTATCAGGCTGCGCTGGAAGGGGCTGCGGGCGGACGGCTCAGCGTTCTGCTGGAATATCTCTACAATGTTACCCTGGGATCGCTGGCGCTGATCCTGCTGATTACCATCAGCATATCCTTTGGGCAAATGGTACAAAAGGATGAGGCGGCCCTCTATCCGGTGACCGCCGTCTGCGCCTACCTTTCCTTTTGTGGAGGCCTGCAGGAGCAAAGCGCGTATGTATTTGCCTCTGACTGGGTATTTTCCGCAATGTGCATTGCCTTGATATCGGGCGGCCTGCTGCGAAAGCTGATGCAGATGGTTCACCGCATCAAAAAACTTCATACCATCGGCGCGGACTACATATTTAACCTGACCATTAAAGGACTTCTGCCTATTGCGCTTATCTGCATTCTTTTCGGCATTGTGGGTCTGGCACTGAGGTCGGTAATTGATACAGGGAACATTACAAATTTCGGTTCCTATCTGTTTCTGAAACTTTTCAGCGGCATCGGAAAAAACCTGTTCGGCATCCTTCTGTATGTGTTCTTTTCCCATCTGCTATGGTTTTTCGGTATCCACGGGACCAATACGCTGGATGCGGTAGCCAAGCAATTCTTTGAAGAAGGTGTGGATGTCAATCAGGCGCTCATCGAGGCAGGTCTGGCGCCGACTGAAATTTTTTCCAAGACATTTCTGGACACCTTTGTCTTTGTCGGCGGGTGCGGGGCGGCGCTCTGTCTGGTGCTGGCGCTTTTCATAGCGGCAAAAAAGAGCAACAACAGAAAGCTGGCGCAGGTAGCCAGCCCCTTTGTATTGTTCAATATCAGCGAAATCGTTATTTTTGGATTCCCGGTTATCTTTAATTCGGCGATGTTCATTCCTTTCCTCCTGACACCTCTCGTTCTAGCACTGACCAGCAGCGGCGCAATGGCGCTGGGGCTGGTTCCAATGGTGAGCAATTCGGTGGAATGGACGGTTCCGGTGCTGTTCAGCGGATATCAGGCTACCGGCTCTCTGGCCGGCAGCCTCCTGCAGCTGTTCAATGTGGCTGTGGGCACCTGTATCTATATCCCCTTTATAAAACGCAGTGAGAAAAAGCAGACGCGCGATTTCCGCAGTTCTGTTAAGGATATGGAAAAAGCGATGTTTCAGTGCGAAACAGCAGGTAAAGCGCCGGAGCTGATGACCGGGACCAGTCCTTTTGAATATGCGGCCAAGGCGCTGGCTCTGGATATGGAAAATGCTATTGACAGGGGTCAGGTACAGCTCCATTACCAGATACAGATTACGGGAGAAGGAAAGATCCACGGAGCAGAGGCGCTTTTGCGCTGGGAACATCCGGTGGCAGGAAACATTTCGCCTCCGCTGCTCATTGATATTGCCTATGAAGGCGGCTTTCTGCGCAAATTGGGCCTTTACATCGTTGAAAGCGTCTGCCGGGATGTGCGGGAGATGAAACGGATATATTCAAAAGATCTGCATATATCGATCAATCTTTCCCCCTATCAGATGGAGGATGAGGTGTTTCTGGAAGAAGCATTGGAGGCCATTGACCGTTATGATCTGGATGGCACGCAGCTGGTCTTTGAGATCACGGAACGGGTGCTGCTGAACAATTCGCCGCAGATGCAGCGGAGGATCAACCGCCTGCGGGAAAAGGGATATAAGGTGAGCATTGACGATTTTGGAATGGGCCACGGTTCCATGCTCTATCTCCAGAACATGACCTTCGATGAGGTGAAGCTGGATGGAAAGCTGGTAAAGCAGATGCTGGACAATAAGCGGTCCAAGGATATCATCTCAGGGATCGTAAAGCTGGCTGACGACCTGGATTTTCAGGTGGTGGCCGAATATGTGGAAACCCAACAGCAGCGGGATATGCTGCAGGAGCTGGGATGTGACATCTATCAGGGGTATTTCTACGGCAAGGCGGAGCCGCTGCCGGTCTTTGAGGAGAAGTATCTGATTCCTTAAAATTTAGAGAACACAGGTCTGCTATGCTGCTGTCAAACTGCAACAATGATAAAATTTCGAATTTAGCACTTGGAGAAGGGGCTGTCGCATTAGTTGATAAAACCTAAATGCTGCCATTTGTTTGGATGCAAGTCAGAAGTTCCGGTCTGGGGGGCAGTTCTCCATATTTTGGGCTTCTTATCCATTTTGAGCAGAAAAAACGCCTTTATGGATAAAAGTTGTGGCTTGGGAAGGCCTGTTTTGATCATTTCCTGTTAAATAGCCTGATTAAAAAAAGAATCGATTAGACCGTTGCAAAGTTATCCGTATTATTCTTAAAAGAAGCGAATATGGATAACTTTTATTATACGATTTTCACCAATTGAGTCGCCGTCGTCCATTAAGAAATTTTATGTAAAATATTGACAAAGAAAGCACTTTTTCATATAATGGATAAAAATGGAAAAAATTAAAGGAGATGTGGGAGTCATGGATCATTTCGCACAATATTTCTTGCATTCAGATCAGGAAGATTTTATAATAAAGGGAGAACTATTAAGAGAAGAATATAAAACTTTTAGTTCAAACCGCAACATTAAGGACAGTGTGTTCCGGCTGCTCTTTGATGATGAGGAAAATTTGCTGAGCCTGTTCAACGCCCTGGAAGACACTCACTATATGAAGAAAGAAGACATCCGAATCAACACCCTGAAAGGGGCTATTTTCAACAATGTGCGCAATGATCTGTCATTTTCTGTAGAGGACTGCTATCTCAGCATTATTGAACATCAATCGACCATGACCGAGAATTCACCGCTGCGGATGTTTGTGTATTTGGGGCGGGTCTACGAGCAGATTCTGGATATCAGTAAAGCCTACCGGCGGGGGTTGTATCGGGTCCCGGTACCACGGCTGCATCTTTTGTATAATGGAGTGGAGGATTTTCCGCAGGAAAAGCGGTACCGGCTTTCCAGGGCCTTTCGGGTACCGCAGGAAAATACTGTGGTGGAGCTGGAAGTGCTGGCCATCAATATTAACATTGAAAAGAAACACCCGATTCTGGAGCGATGCCCGGTGCTGAAGGAGTACAGCCTGTTTATCGGGCGAATCCGGTCCAAGAGGCAGGAAGGAAAGAATCAGGATGCGGCGGTGAAAGAAGCGATTCGGGAGTGTATGGAAGAGAACATACTGCGGGAGTTTTTACAGCGGCACGGCAAGGAGGTGTACAATATGATGTTTGATGAAATTACCTATGATGATATACTTCGAATCCGAGTGGAAGAAGCGGAAGAGGAGGCCCGGGAACGGGGTCTGACTTTAGGTATCGAACAAGGCATAGAACAAGGCATCGAGAGGGGAAGGGAGCAAGGTATAGAACAGGGTATCGAACAAGGCATCGCCAGTTTTATTCTGGGATTCAGCGAGGAAGGATTCTCCCAACAGAAGATTGTCAAAAAACTAAAGGATCATTTTCGTTTAAGTGAAGCTGAGGCGCAAAAATATTATAATATCTATGCAGCCCATTGATTGGGATCAGAAGCGCCTGCGGTTAGTAAACAGAGGCGGGCACAAAAGGAACGATTGAATTGTAAGAGGAAAACGGATGAGCGTATCTATGCAAGAGGTTTTCCTCTTTTTCACATTCACTTAACTTAAAATTCAGAAAACATAGGCCTGTTATATTGCTATCAAACTGCATCAATGATATAATATGGACATTACTGAAAAAAAGAGATTTAGGAGGTCTTAATATGAAGGGCTATACGAGCGAAACGATCAGAAATGTTGCACTTGTCGGGCATGGCGGATGTGGTAAAACTACTTTTCTGGAATCTGCACTTCTCGAAACAGGCGTAATCAGCAGACTGGGTAAGGTAGAAGAAGGAAATACAGTTTCCGACTACGATAAAATGGAGATCGAAAAGGGATTTTCCATCAACACTTCTGTTGTTCCAATAGAATGGAAAGACAGCAAGATCAATTTTATCGACACTCCGGGATACTTTGACTTTATCGGAGAGGTAAATGCAGCACTGAGAGCTTCCGAAGCTGCTGTAATCCTGGTGGATGCCGGGTCCGGTATTCAGGTGGGAACCGAACATGCGTGGAAAGCCTGCGAACGCTACAAGATGCCTAGATTCATTGTTATAAATAAAAGGGACAAGGACGAATTTGACTTTTACAAGACCTTTGAAGAACTGAAAGCAAAATTCGGCGAAACGCTGATTCCGTTCAGCTGGCCTCTGTCCGCAGAAATTGACGAGGATTTAAAGGAAGCCATCGCCATGACGGATGATGAGCTGATGGAAAAATATTTTAACGGGGATGCTTTCACTGACGAAGAAATTAAAAAGGGTCTGGTAAAGGGAATCGCCGATGGTGGAATCGTTCCGGTATGTTCCTCCGCTTTCTCGCTGGGACACGGAATCGAAGGACTGTTGGACCTCTTGGTTACATATGTTCCGACTCCGCTGCAGCACGGACCTTACAAAGGCTTTAACGATAACAACGAGCCGGTTGAAAAACTGTGTGTAGTGGATTCATCGCCTTCTGCCTTTGTATTTAAGACGATTGTTGACCCGTTCGTAGGAAAGATTTCCGTAATGAAAGTCGTTACCGGCAAGCTTACTTCCGGTATGGAAATTTTAAATGAAAGAGCCGGCAAGACAGAAAAGCTGGGCAAGCTGTTCTTCCTCCGCGGTAAAGAGCAGCAGGAGCTGGACTATGCGGAAGCAGGCGATATCGTGGCTGTGACAAAGCTGCAGAATACGCTTTCCGGTGATACACTCTGCGATAAGAATGACATCATCCGTTATCTGCCTCTGGACTTCCCGGTGCCGTCTCTGTATGTAGCAATTGAAGCTGCGGACAAAAAAGACGAAGATAAGGTATTCTCCGGTCTGTCCAGACTGAAGGAAGAAGATCCGTCCTTCGTAGTTGAAAGAAACAACGAGACGCATCAGACGCTGCTGGGCGGCCAGGGTGAAATGCAGCTGAACATCATTATGGCCAAGCTGAAAGATAGATTCGGCGTTGAAGTCAAGACGATTCCACAGAAGATCGCTTACAGAGAAACGATCAAGGGAACATCCGATGTTCAAGGTAAACATAAGAAACAGTCCGGCGGAGCAGGGCAGTACGGAGACGTACACATTAAATTCTCCCCTTCACAGGAAGAGTTCGAATTTACCGAATCCCTGTTTGGTGGAGCGATTCCGAAGAACTACGTGCCGGCAGTTGAAAAGGGCCTGATCGAATCCATGGAAAAAGGACCTCTCGCCGGATGCAAGGTTGTAAACGTTAAGGCCGACCTCTATGACGGTTCCTATCATGATGTTGACTCTAATGAAATGGCGTTCAAGATCGCGGCCTCCCTGGCATTCAAGAAGGGTATCAAAGAAGCCAAACCTGTTCTGCTGGAGCCGGTTATGCATCTGGATATCATGGTTCCGGACGAATATATGGGCGATGTTATGGGCGATATGAATAAGAGAAGAGGAAAGATCCTCGGTATGGAGCCGCAGGCAGACGGCAGTCAGAAGCTGATGGCCGAAGCCCCGCAGGCGGAACTCTTTGATTATGCCATTACCCTGAGAGCCATGACACAGGCAAGAGGAACCTTCGCCATGAAGTTTGAGAGATATGAAGAAGTTCCGGCTCAGATCGCGCAGAAGATTATCGACGCATACAATGCGGATGATAAATAAAATATTCACCGATCCAGGCGGTGGTGCCGCAGAATGAAATACGGCGAAATAGAACCAACCATTAATGGGGAGTAGCTTCTAAGCAATAGGATCAACAGCCGGCTGAACCACAGCCTAGTCCTATTCTCCGAAAGGATAGCAAGACCTTAATGTACACTTTGGAAGAGGTGGCATTAAGGTCTTTTTTCATCAGATGGCCGGTAGCGCGGACCGATAGGAAGGGTGGAAGGATTGAAACAATTATTAAAATCTTTGAAATGGGTAATATTCTGGATGGGACTGGCGATTTTATTCAACCTAGGAATCTGGTATTTCCTGGGCCAGCAGAAGGCTTTGGAATTTCTGGGAGGATATTTGATCGAGCTGAGTCTTAGCGTGGATAATCTTTTCGTCTTTATTACCATTTTTATGAGCTATGGCATTCGGGAGCGAGCCCAGCACAGGGTGCTGGGCTACGGCATTGCCGGAGCTGTTGTGCTGCGATTTATCTTTATCTTTTTTGGCGTCAAAATCGTCACCATGTTCGAATGGGTTCTCTATGTGTTTGGAGCGATTCTGATTATCAACGGCATAAAGATGTTCAAAAAAGACAAGGAGAGGGACCCTCATGAGAGTCCGGTGGTGAGAGGGATTGCCAAGGTGCTGCCCATGACCAAAGAGTTTGAAGGGGACCGGTTTACAATCAGGAAAGACGGCAAAAGACTTTTTACGCCCCTGTTTGCCGTGCTTTGTCTCATTGAATTTTCGGATATCCTCTTTGCCATCGATTCAGTACCGGCGGTATTTTCTGTTTCCACCGACCTGCTGATCGTTTATACATCCAACATTTTTGCTATCCTGGGGCTGCGTCAGCTGTATTTTGTACTGGAGCATCTGCATGAACGCTTTGCTTATGTAAAGTATGGGGTGGCGGTGATTCTCATGTTTACGGGGGTAAAACTGGGAGGGTTGATGTTTGGACTGCACATCTCCATTCCCATTTCCATCGGAGTGATTCTGGTGGTACTGATAAGCAGTGTAATCGTATCGGTAATCGTTTCAAAAAGGAAAGAACGGGATAAAGGGAAAGGAAAGAAAAATGAAAATTTCTAAGCAGGTTTATCAAATTAAGGTTTACTTTCATGTTACGGAAGAAATAGAGCGGTTTGTAAACGTCTATGTGATTGAAGGGAAGAAAGGCTGCTACCTGATCGACACCGGAGTCGCAGGCGCGGAAAAGCTTATAAAGAAGTCCATGAATCGGTTCGGTAAACAGAATTGTGATTTAAAAGCTATTTTTCTTACCCATTCCCATCCGGATCATATGGGCGCTGCGGCATATATCAAAAAAAGAACGGGAGCCCAGCTGTTTGGAAGCAGCCGGGAACAGGGCTGGATCGAAGATATCGACAGACAGTTTGCCGCCCGGCCGATTCCCAACTTTTACAAACTGGTAAACGACAGCGTTCATTTGGATGAAAAGCTGGAGGGAGGAGAGGTGATCCGCCTTGAAGAGGGCGTTACGATCCGGCCTATCGCCACCCCGGGCCATTCGGCAGGGTCCATGTCCTACTTTTTTGAGGAAGAGCAGATTCTGTTTACCGGCGATGCAGTTCCCATACCAGGAGATATCCCCATCTATACCAGTTACCGTCAGAGCATGGAGAGCCTGGACCGCATTGACCGCTTGCAGCAGGTGCACCTGTACTGCTCGGCCTGGGCAGACACTTGGGCCCTTGCGGAGGGGCGGAAGCGAATTGCGGAGGCAAGGGAATTTCTCAAGGGAATCCATGAAATCGTCGGCCGGGTGCTGGCGAAAAACGAAGATCTGGAAAATGCGCAGGTGTTCAAACGGGTGTGCGAAAAAATGGGTATTGACGGCCTGAAAGCCAATCCGCTGTTCCGCACGTCGATCTATGCCAACATAGAAGAGTGGAAAGGCGATGGACTTGGGAACCGTGAGCCGCAGATGGCCAGAGGGTAAAGGAGGAAAAAATGAGCTATAAAGAAATTGATATGAACAATTGGAAGCGGGCCGTACACTGCCAGGTGTTCAGAGACGGAGTAGAACCATCCTACTGCGTAACCTTTGAGCTGGATATCACCAGCTTTCTGCAACGGATAAGAGAGAAAGAAATCCCATTTACCTTTGGTCTTATGTACGCCGCGGCGGAATGCGCCAATGAGATCGAGGAATTCCGTTACCGTTTTATGGACGGAAAAGTCGTTCTTTACGACAAAATCGACACGGCATTCACATATCTGGACGAGGAGACGGAGCTGTTTAAAGTAGTCAATGCAAAATTAGAAGGCTCCATGGCCCAATACGCGACAGCGGCATTGAAGAAGGCCGAGGCGCAGGAAGCGTATTTTACAGGGCCTCTGGGTAATGATATCTTCCAGTTTTCACCGCTTCCATGGATCTCTTACACGCATATTTCTCACACGATTTCAGGAAAAAAGGACAATGCCACACCTCTCTTTGACTGGGGAAAATATTTTGAGCGGCGCGGCAGGGTGCTACTGCCATTTTTCGTACAAGTACACCATTCCTTTGTGGACGGAATCCATGTGGGCAAGCTGGCCGAATCACTGCAGTGCTATCTGGATGATTTTGAATAGAGGGTGACGGAGGCAAGCAGGATAACTTGTGCATAATCCCATTTATGTGACACAAATGATTCACATTTTTTCCATTTTTCATTCATAGACCGAGGGTAAGATTAGCCTGCACCAGACGAGAGCGAAAAGGAGGAAAAAATGAAAGGGCCAATAAAAATTATCTTAGCGCTGCTACTAATTGCAGCCACTGTTGCGGTGTGTGCCTGCGGTTCAAAGGGAAAAACACAGGGACTGAAGGACTATGGGCAGGACAACGCAGCGCTGACCTTTGACAATGGAAAATGGAATTATGATGTGGGCAACGATGTCTATTGGCAGGTAAAAGTTTCGTACTGCTCTGATCCTGAAACAGAGGAGTATGAGACAATGGGTATTTACGTACCGGGAGCGTATATGAACGGTAAGAAGAATGGGGATGGTACCTATACCTGTACGGTTAATAACGAAGAGACGGTAAAGGGATACACCGGGGAGACAGCGCCGATTGTCTTTCCGGTCAATACAGCGGGGTATTCTGCTCAGGCAGCGCCCGGGGAGTATAGCTACGATGCGGTTTCTGATTATCTGAAAGCAGGATTTGTTTATGTATATTCGGGAATGCGGGGAAGAGATAACGGTTACGATGATAGCGGAAAACTGACATACAGCGGAGGCGCGCCCTGGGGCGTTACGGATCTGAAAGCGGCGGTCCGGTATTATCGCTATAATGCGGCCAATCTGCCCGGCGATACGGAGCGGATTTTCACCTTTGGCCATAGCGGAGGCGGCGCTCAGAGCTCTTTGATGGGGGCCACGGGAGACAGTGAGCTGTATTACGATTATCTGACTTCGATAGGCGCAGCCATGTTCGATAGTGAAGGCAACTACCTCAGTGATGCAATCTGCGGAGCCATGTGCTGGTGTCCGATCACCAGCCTGGATTATGCCGATGCGGCGTATGAGTGGAATATGGGACAGTATTCTTCCGAAGATACCCGCAAAGACAGTACCTGGACCTCGGCGCTTTCCGATGACCTGGCGGCCAGCTATGCAGACTATATCAATGACTTGCGCCTTGTGGATGAAGAGGGAAATTCTTTGACTCTGGAAAAATCCGCAGAGGACATTTATACGTCCGGCTCCTATTACGATTATCTGCTGGGCCTTGTGGAGAAATCCCTCAATAATTTCCTCAGTGATACAGAGTTTCCTTATACAGAGACTTCCATGAAAGAGCAGGCGGACAGCGGGTTCGGTGGCGGGAATCAGCAGCCTCCAAAGGGAGAGGAGAAAAAGGGCAATCCTCCTGATTTGCCAAAGGGTGCGGCAAGCGGACAGAAACCGGACGGCAACCCACCGGATGGAAAAATCAAAAGCGAAGGTAGCAGCGGGAAAACTTATAAAACGGTGCAGGCATATATTGCTGACCTCAATGGCGACGGAGAATGGGTTAAATATGACGAAAAAACCGGAAAGGCGACAATCACCAGCCTGGGTGATTTTGTAAAGCATTGCAAGCAGGCTGCCAAATCGGTGGGTGCGTTCGACGATACGAAGCGCAGTCAGGCAGAGAACAAGCTTTTTGGGAACGATGACAGCGATGCACTGCATTTTGATTCTGTGATGGCAAAGCTGCTGGAGAAGAACCAAAGTCGGTATGCGGCCCTTGATGATTGGGATTCTTCACTGATTAAGGAGTATGCGAACGACCTTACGAAAACGGATAAACTGGGGAATGATTCACAGACTCGCCAGAATATGTACAATCCAATGTATTTCCTCAGCGATTATTACGAAGGAAACGGCTCTTCAATCGTTGCGCCTTACTGGAGGATTCGTACCGGTATTGAGCAGAGCGACACGGCGCTTACGGTAGAAACGAATTTGGCGCTGGCACTGAGACAAAACGATGCTGTTAAGGCGGTGGATTTTGAGACAGTTTGGAAGCAGGGCCATACGACTGCGGAACGCAGCGGAGACAGCACGGATAACTTTATTCAATGGGTAAATAGCTGCTTGAAATAAAGAGTTTTAAGTATAATGGCAAAACTCCCGCATAAAGTGTTTATGCAGGGGTGATGAAATGAAAAATATATTCAAATCAATAAAATGGCTGCTTTTCTGGATGCTGCTGGCGACGACTTTCTGCGGCGGCATCTATTACTTTCTTGGACAGCAGAAGGCGCTGGAATTTATGGGAGGTTATCTGATCGAGCTGAGTCTCAGCATGGATAACCTCTTTGTTTTTGTAACGATTTTCGCCAGCTTTCGTATTTGCGAACATGCTCAGCATCGAGTCCTGGGATATGGCATCGCCGGAGCGATTATCCTGCGGTTTTTCTTTATCTTTTTTGGCGTCCATCTGGTCAGCCGCTTTGAGTGGATTCTCTATCTGTTCGGGGGAATCCTGATTATCAATGGTCTGAAAATGCTGAAAGACGATACAGGGAAAGATCCCCACGATAGCCTGATTATAAAGGCCGTATCCCGGATTCTGCCTATGACCCGCAGCCTGTCCGGGGACCGCTTTGTAGTTCGGGGCCGGAATGGAAAGCGGTTGTTTACGCCGCTATTCGCCGTGGTCTGTCTGATTGAATGCTCGGATATTCTTTTTGCCATGGATTCCGTGCCGGCTGTTTTTTCCGTATCCACCGATCTGTTTATCGTCTATACTTCCAACATCTTTGCCATCCTCGGTCTGCGGCAATTTTATTTCGTGCTGGAACATTTGCATGAACGGTTTGCCTATGTGAAATACGGGATTTCTGTTATCCTGGTATTTACTGGAATGAAGCTGGCGGGGCTGGCCGTAGGCTGGTATATCCCGATTCCGGAATCCATTGCCGTTATTGGCATCGTCCTGGCGCTCAGTATTCTCGTATCGGTGCTGCTTTCCGGCCGCCGTACCGCCCGGCTGTGAAGCCACGCGGGTTTTTGCGGGCGCCATGGTAGGGATTGTGTAAATGCTATTTTTGTATTTTGTTCAACAACGGATTTGTTTTGGCTTTGTTGTTGATGTATTTCCAAGGGTTTGCGGTCTCTGCCCCTGTTGGAAGCTGCGGATTGATCAGGTTTTTGTGCCTGGAGGCTCTGTATCCTTGAAAAAAGCTCAACAAGATCTTGGTTTTTCGCTGGATGTTGATAAAAATCGCAATTTGCCTTTTGGTCCGTTTTCCATAACCTGCGAGCTGTGGCGAGCAAGTTTCGCGTATGGTTTACTTTCGGGAATGGGGCGATATGAAAGATCCGCCTTTGCACAGGAAGTTATTGACACTGGCATCAGTGCAGCGATATAATGGTTGCAAACGTATGTTTGCGAACGGCCGAAAACAGGCTGGAAAAAGGGAAAGGTAATGGTGGTTATGGCAAAGAAGGTGAAAACCGTATTCGTCTGCCAGGAGTGCGGCTATGAGAGCGCCAAGTGGCAGGGGCAGTGTATCTGCGGGGCTTGGAATTCCATGGTGGAAGAAAAGGTTCTGCCAGCTGCCGATGTCCAGGACAAGCGGCGTCGGACGGGCAATATAAAGGCAGCGGAGGGAACCGGGCCGGCAGGACAGGCCAGGAATCGTCCCTCAAAATTGTCACAGGTGAAATCCAGTGATTATACCCGCATGGATACCGGAATCGGGGAATTGAACCGAGTGCTGGGGGGAGGCATGGTAAAGGGTTCCCTCACGCTGATTTCCGGTGAGCCGGGAATCGGAAAGTCCACCATCATCATACAGGCGGCGGCAAACATCGCCAAGAAATACGGCAGAGTTCTCTATGTTTCCGGCGAGGAATCGGAGGAGCAGATCAAAATGCGGGCTGACCGGGTATGCGGGGAACTGACAGATAACCTCTTTATTCTGGCCGAGACCAACATGGAAAACGTTTCCGTCATAGCGGACGAACTAAAACCGGAGTTTGTCATCATCGACTCGATCCAGACCATGTACAGCAGCGATTTGGATTCGGCCCCCGGCAGCGTATCCCAGGTGAGGGCCTGCGGTAACGAGCTGATGCGGGTAGGCAAGACTTACAATATTCCGATCTTTATTGTGGCCCATGTAACAAAGAGCGGAGAACTGGCAGGGCCCAAGATCGTGGAGCATCTGGTAGACTGTGTGCTGCATTTCACCGGTGAACGCAACCAGGAACTGAGAATTCTTCGGGCCTTCAAAAATAGGTATGGAACCACCAGCGAGATCGGCGCTTTTGAGATGGCGGAAGAGGGATTGATTGAGATCGAAAATCTGTCCAAGAGTTTTCTTGAAGGCATGGAAGATGGTGCGGAAGGTTCTATGGCGGCTGCGGTTTATGAAGGTACCAGGCCCCTGCTGCTGGAAGTTCAAGCGTTGGCAGCGCCGACAAATGTGGGCTTTGCCAGGCGTTCTGCCATTGGCGTGGAGCTTTCCCGCCTCAATATGATTCTGGCCGTGCTGGAACGGAAAGCGGGCTTGAATCTGATTAATCAGGATATATACGTCAATGTGGTGGGCGGGCTGAAACCGGAGGGAACGTCCATCGACCTGGCGGTGGCCTTGGCCATCTATTCCACAGTAAAAGGCAGGCCCTGCTCCGGCAGGACCATTGCACTGGGGGAAATTGGACTGACCGGAGATCTCAGATCGGTGCAGAACAGCGAAAAAATCGTCCGTGAGGCCGCAAGGATGGGGTTTGAACGCATAATTCTGCCAAGAAAAAATGCGGAGAAGTTAAAGGAGTTGAACCTCAAAGGGCTGACACTGGTCAGCGCAAAACATATTATAGATGCGATAAAGGCGTTTTAGAATGAAGAATAAATATACTAGAAAATCAGGTTTTGTAAAAACCTGATTTTTTTTGTAAAACCTCTTAAATGTAACCGAAAGGTAACTACCAATACATATAATAAAACAGTCGTATGGAAATTAAGCGCAAAGGCGCTGTAGATAATTGGAGGGAGAGAGGACATTATGAGAGGGAAAAGCAAAATTACAATAGCTGTATTATTATGCGTTGCGATGATTAGTTCTACGTTATTCAGCAGTGCGGCAGTTTTTGCGGCGAGCAGTGTTGAGGGGGATGCTGATCCGGCAAATATCGAGAACTATCTGGACGATGCACAGATTTGGGCAGATGGAGGGGAGTACAATCCGGCAGACAGTGTAAATCCGGAAGGCTCGTTTTCTGTGAAACTGTTTTTTTCTGAAATCAGCAACGGAAGGCAATTTCCCAATGATGGAAGGATGACATATCAGATACCATCCAGCATAAAGGTGCTTTCAAATTTAAAAGATCAGCCGATTAACGATACAAATAAAAAAGAAAAGATTGGCACATATACGATTGAAACAAGCGGACGCATAACTGTAGACCTGGACAGCGATTATGTAGAAAGATATAAGAATATCAAAACTTTCCTTACTTTTGAAGGAAGCTTTACTAAGGAAGCGACAGAGGGAAAGGATGAAATTACAGTTGAATTCACAGATGGCATAAAATTTGATGTAAAATTAGAAAAAAAGGCAAATCTGGAAATCAGCAAGACAGCCGCAAAGTATAATTACGGGGAAGGAACCGTTGACTATACAATCAAAGTGAAGACGGATTACAGTGCGGAGAATGTAATCGTATCCGACCATATGAACGGTAATTTATCCCTGATAGAAGGCACAATTAAAGTGACCGACAAAGACGGGAAAGATGTAAAGTTTGAAAGGGTAAACAATATCACCAATGTTACGCCCGAAAAAAAGACAGAAGCGGCAACCTGGGCGATTAATGTAGGGACAATGAAAAAGGGCGAGACCTATACGGTTACCTACCAGGGAAAAGTAAGCGAAAAAGCGGAGCAGACCATAGAGACCAGTCAGGTGGGAGTATTTGATGCTACAATCTCCAACAGGGCCTATGCGAAAGGTGATAACGCTGAGGAGGTTTACTCAGCGGCTGTAACAGAAAAACTGACATTTTCAAGAATCACCAAAAAAGTCGTTACAGACAATGGGAAATTAAAATGGACGGTTACTGTTAACAGCAGCAAGCATATGGAGTTGGACGGATATACCCTTACGGATACCTTGCAAGATAAGGAGTTAAAGCTGGATAAGAAGACTCCGATGGTAATAAGCAGGAACGAGGTTGAAGTTGATAAGACAGATGTCCCTTCCTGGGAGACACTTGCTGGAGATTCTGATAAAACATGGAGCTATACTTTCCCACCGGGCGCAGGTAAGAACACATACACATTTGTGTATTGGACTAATATTCCGGAAAGCAACTCCTCTGCCACGGCAGAAACGGGTCAGGGAGACAATTTTAAAAATGAGGCCGTACTGAGCAAGGAATCCCTGAAGTATAAAAAAGAGGCGACTTATACGGAACCTGGCGCAGGCTTTCTGAAGAAAAAATTCAGAGATTCCTATAATACGAACCAAAAGGGAAACAGCATTGTAAGAGATACGGACGGAAATCTTTATTTGAGATGGACCAGCGAAATTACGGTTCCGGCGTCAGGCCTGAAGAAGGTTAAATTCAGCGATTCGATAACAGATAGCAGCAACTATAAAAAGCATGAGTTTTTATCACCGCTGGAGGCCTCGCTTGGCGTTCCGTCCAAAGACGACAGATTTAATGAGGTAAAGGTTGACTGCGACGGCAAGTATTCCGGAAAGATAACACTGGTACAAAACGGCAAAAAAGGTTTTGATCTGTATTTTGCGGATGGGGCTGATGTGGCGAAATCTTCACTTCCGGCCAGCAACTCCAGATATACAGTTAAAATTAGCTATTATACAAAAGTAGCTATTGCCAATAGTAGCAACACTAATGGAACCTGGCGTAATGTAGGTAAATTCTCCGTAGGCAGCAAGGAGTATTCGGATTACGAAGATTACAGCGATAAGCTTTTTATGGAGGGTGAAAAAAGCGGGGAAATTAATTCCTCCGCTGGAGAGATTATCTGGACTGTAGGGCTTGAGACTAACCGACAGGGAGAAAACTCCGATGTTATCGTCAAGGATATGTTTTCAGATAACCAGGAATTTGACAGCAGTTATGGCGTTTTCTTAAATGGAAAAAAATTGACGGAAAGTCAGATTACAAAGGATGAAAAGGAATATCAATTCCATCTGGGTAATTTGGAAAAAAATAAAACCTATACCTTGGTCTATAAGACAAAGATAAAAAAAGGTGTTTTATCAGAGGCCGGACAAAAAATATTTTCAAATGTGGCCAACGTAACGGATAAAAATATCAGTCTTTCCTTACCGGCAGAAGTAAGCATCAACAACAAAATTGTCAAAAAAGAAATTACACAGAAGCCCACACAGCATAATAACTACGAAGCTGAATTTACAATCGTCCTGAATCCGAATAAAATGCTGTTGAATTCTGAATCAGCAGACAAGGCAAATGCTTATGTGCTGACAGACACTTACAGCAAGACAATGGAGCTGGACCTGAATTCCTTTGTAATAACACGTGATGACGGGGAGGAGCTGAGCGCTGAAAAAAACGACTATGGAATTAGTCATGCCGAAGGCGACAAAAAGAATGTACTGAGGATTGAAATTAAAAACGCAGACGGACATAAATATACGATTAAATATAAAGCCTTGGTCCTGGGTGCTGTTGGAGATCATATTGATTACGAGAATGAAGCAGTCCTTAAAGTAGGCAATAAGTCCAATGGGGATAAAGTAGAAGAGTCCGTTATCATCGAGAAATTAAGCTCCGAGGCGGGATCAAGTGCAAGTGAGCTGTCTATTTTCGCTCAGAAATATGACAGCGCTAATACAAATACAAAGCTGGAGGGTGCAGTATTTAAGCTTTATCGGGACTCTGTGTCCAAAGAAAATCTTTTAGGAACAGAAACAACCGCAGGCAAGGATGGAATCGCTGTTTTCGGTCAGAGTGAAAATGGCAACAACTTGACATGGAAAGGCAAGGACTACTATTTAGAGGCTGGAATCAAGTATATTTTGGTGGAAGCTCAAGCTCCGAACGGATATGAAAAAGCCTCAAAAAAATATGAATTCCAGTTGCGCGATGAAAACGGCGGAGCCTCTCTTGAAAATGTTCCTGCCTATCAGATCGGCCATATCTTCAGCGTGGCTAACGAAAAATATAATTTTTATATTCACAAGACTTCCGAGCATACAGGCGAAACGCTGAAAGACGCAGGGTTTACCTTGTATACGGATGAAGAGTGTAAAAACGATCCGGTATCCGGCATAGAGGAAAAAGACGGTTACTTTACCTTTAAAGGCCTTGCTGCAGGCACCTACTACCTGAAGGAAACCAAAGTCCCTGAGGGCTACTACTACGACTCCAATAAGGTATACACCGTAGTAATCGACAACAACGGCGATGCAACTATAGACGGCGAAAAAGTAGACAGCGAGAATAGGACCTACACCATCACCAACACCCTGGCCGGAAAAATCCGTGTAACCAAGGAAGTAAAACAGAATGGAGTCGGTGTGCCTACGGAAAGGACCTTCTATGCGGCATTGTTCGACGACAGCGAGTTTACGAAAGAGCACCTTGTCAGCGAGGTTAAGGCGCTGAAGATGAACAACAATGAATCTACGACTGTGACCTTTGACAATGTAAAGGTAAACGAAACCTATTATGTGGTAGAGACCGATGAGGACGGAAACGCGCTGACAAACACAGCGGACGACGATACATGGGCAATTGCTTATGACAACCAGGTCGTTACGCTGGATCCGAATAATCTGACAGCAGAAAGCAAGATCACCAACAGCTATTTCGACCAGTATTACTGGGCGGGTTCCATCGATGTTACAAAGCGCGTGACTATGGATGGTAAGGACTTTGAGTCCAACAGCATTTTCTACGTTGGCCTCTATACCGACAAAGATTGCACGCAGCAGGTGGGAGACATCAAGCCGCTGGTTATGGATGGAAAAGCAAGCACGACCGTGACTTTTGCCGATCTGCCGATCAATCAGACGTACTACGTGGCAGAGACAGACGCAGAGGGCAAAGTCATCACGGATTCACAGAAGCAGCTGAATTGTGAAATGACCATTGACAAGAATGGATTCACCCTGACGGAAGAAAACCAGACGGGCAGCGCGGTAATCACCAATGATTTCCACGATGAAGAGCAGTTCTACTATGGAGGCCAGATCACAGTAAACAAGACCACGACCTTTAATGGAAAACCATATAAGACCAATGAAGTGTTCTATGTGGCGCTTTTCGCAGATAAGGCTCACAAAGAGCGGATCACAGACGCAAAAGCATTAAAGATGAATGGCGGAAGCGCAGCCAAGGTTACCTTTGAAAATCTTTCTTATGGAACCTATTACCTGGCGGAAACCGATAAAAACGGCAAAGCGCTGACAGAGCTAGAGGCCGCGGATCTGGGTTTCACCAATCTGATGGATGAAGAGATCAAGCTGGATGGGGACCTCGCTGAAATAGGTCTGGAAAACCAGATGACAGAAGAATTTGTAACGGAAAACGGCGATGATCCGGAAAATCCAAAAGGAACAGCCACCCAGACGGGTGATGACAGCGATATGGCGCTTCTGATCCTGGGCATGCTGGCAGCATTGACAACCATGGGAATTCTGGTAATCAACGGAAGAAGACGTAAAATTTTATAAAGGAAAAGTAATAAGGAGCAGTCTGCACCGATTGGTGAAAAGGCTGCTCCTTTTTTATGTATAATGGGCTTGTAACCGCTAGGTACCGGCGGCGCTTTTTGGATTTAAGCAAGGGCAAAGCGGACGAAAACAATGGGTTTGGGGGCGATGCCCACTTGTTTCTCAGCAATTTTTACAGCGGTTTCCTTATTACTCACAGGCAGATGAAAGGCAATAGGTATGGTCTAAAGGTCCGGAGCCTTTCCCCAGATCCAGGCCCGCTTTCAGGGCTCCGGTCAGGTATTCCTTGGCTGAGCGGATGCTGTCTGCCAGATCCTTTCCGCTCGCCAGCCCGCAGGCAATGGCAGAGGAAAGGGTGCAGCCGGTACCGTGAGTATTGGGATTTGTAATACGGTCCGTGTCGTACCAGAAAGTTTCTCCATGATAGAAGAGTAAATCGCATGCGTCTCCCGGCAGATGGCCGCCTTTAATCAGCACGCCGCATTGCTGAGAGAAAGCGATTTTTTCCGCTGCCTGCAGCATAGCGGATTTATCGGAGATATCAAGACCGCTCAAAACCTCTGCTTCCGGAATATTGGGCGTGATGAGGGAGGCCGCAGGGAACAGCTGCGAAACCAGCGCATCGCAGGCGTCTTCAGACAGCAGCCGGCTGCCGCTGGTTGAGATCATCACCGGATCCACAACTACGTTTTTTGCATCATACTGCCGCAGCTTTTCTGCGATCACCCGGATGATGGCACTGTTGGAAACCATGCCGATCTTCACCGCATCGGGGACAATATCGGTGAAAATACAGTCCAGCTGCTGGCCGACGAATTCCGGCGCAGTATCGGCAATGCCGTATACACCGGTGGTATTCTGGGCGGTGAGGGAAGTGATAACGCTCATGGCGTACATTTTGTGGGCGGTGATGGTTTTGATATCGGCCTGGATTCCGGCTCCGCCGCTGCAGTCGGATCCGGCGATGGTCAGTACTTTTTTCATTTGCTTATCATCTCCTGAGAAAGGGCGCGCAAAGCCTTGCATTCCGCCTCAATGTCACTGCTGGAAAAAATGGCTGACACCAGTGCCACGCCATCTGCTCCCGAACCCTTCAGCTGCAGAAGGTTATCACGGGAAATGCCGCCGATGGCGCAGACGGGGATGGAAACAGCCTGACAGATTTCTTTCAGCGTTTGATGAGATACTTCCCGGGCATCGGTTTTTGTAGAAGTGCTGAAAACAGCCCCTACGCCCAGATAGTCGGCGCCGTTTTCCTCCGCCAGCAGGGCCTGGCTTACGGTTTGAGCCGATACCCCCAGAATCATAGCATTCCCAATGCGCTTCCGAACCTGGGACGCTTCCATATCGCGCTGTCCCACATGGACGCCGTCAGCTCCGCTTTTTACAGCCACCTCCACATTGTCATTGATGATGAGAGGTACTCCGTATCTGCTGCAAAGCTCTTTCATTTCAATGGCTTCCGCCAGAAAATCCGCATCGGACATTTCCTTTTCCCGCAGCTGAATACAGGTGGCACCGCCCTTCAAAGCCGCCTCCACCTGCTGCATCAGTGTTTGCTCCCGGGTCCATGACCGGTCCGTCACCGCATAGAGCAGCATCGTTTTTTTATCGCATTTCATAGTTTGCACCTTCTTCCAAAGTATCGCCGTCCAAATGATAGACAGCATCGATCAGCCTGTTTCGATAAGAGGCATTTCCCTCTCCTTCAGCCAGACGGGAATAAGCCGTTTCACCGCAAAGCCCCATGGCACAGACAGCGGCCGCCGCAGCGCCTAAAGGATCGTCGGGGTTTGCTGCCAGATAAGCGGTCATCATCGCAGACAGCATACAACCGCTGCCAGTGATGCGGCTCATCATGGGATGCCCATTACGGATCACATAAGCTTTTTCCGGGCCCGCCACAATATCAATGGCACCGGTAATGGCGATGATGGAATGGGACTGGGAAGAAAACTCCTTGGCAAAGGCAACTGCCTGTTCCAGGGTTTGTTCTCTAACCGCATCCGCCACATCCGCATCCACTCCCTTTGTCGTCCCCGAACCCGCAGCAAGGGATTTGATTTCCGAAATGTTGCCGCGTATTACTGTGAAATCAATGGCTTCCAGCAGCCCGCGGGCCGTATCCGTTCTCAGAGAAGAAGCACCGGCACCCACAGGATCCAAAAGGACAGGATGCCCGCATTGATTGGCCTTTTTCCCAGCTGTGAGCATAGCCGGGATCGTATGCCGGTTCAGGGTACCGATGTTAATGTTTAGACCGCCGCAAATGGAGGTGATTTCTTCCGCTTCCTCCGGTTCATCGGCCATAATCGGCGAACCGCCGCAGGCCAGAAGGATATTGGCGCAGTCGCCTACGGTCACATAGTTGGTGATGCTATGTATCAGCGGAGATTTGCTACGGACATTCTCCAGTTTTTCTTTAAACATGTTTTCACTTCCTTATTATTCGTCAAAGATAGAAACGATTTCGCCGTCGAGAATACGGTTCATGTTTTTCACCGCGCAGAAATTGCCGCACATGGTACAGGTGTCTTCCTTCTCAGGAGAAGAGGAGTCGCGATACTTGCGGGCTTTAACCGGATCCATAGCCAGGCCGAACATCTTGTCCCAGTCCAGCTCTTTTCTCGCCAGGCTCATCTGGTTGTCCCAATCCATAGCGCCCGGGATTCCTTTGGCGATATCAGCGGAGTGAGCGGCGATTCTGGCGGCGATGATTCCTTCCTTCACATCCTCAAGGGTCGGCAGCCGCAGGTGCTCCGCCGGCGTAACGTAGCAGAGGAAGGCTGCTCCGCTGGCTGCTGCGATGGCCCCGCCGATGGCGGAGGTAATATGATCGTAGCCCGGAGCCACATCAGTGACAATAGGCCCGAGAACATAGAAGGGCGCTCCGTGGCACAGGGTCTTTTGAATCTCCATATTGGCGGCGATTTGGTTGAGCGGCATGTGGCCGGGGCCTTCGATCATGATTTGCACATTTTTCTCCCAGGCCCGCTTTGTCAGCTCGCCCAGAGCGATCAGCTCTTCGATCTGGCAGGCATCGGTGCCATCCGCCAGACAGCCGGGCCGGCAGGCATCTCCCAAACTGAGGGTAACGTCGTACTCCTGGCAAATATCCAAAAGCTCATCAAAACGTTCGTAAAAAGGATTTTCCTTTCCCGTCATTTCCATCCAGGCAAAGATAATGGAGCCGCCTCGGGATACGATATTGGTCATCCGCTTGTTGCGCTTAAACTTGTGTGCGGTTTCTTTATTGATCCCGCAGTGGATGGTCAGAAAGTCCACCCCGTCCTCTGCGTGCATGCGTGCAATATCCAGCCATTCCTCGGTCGTGATTTCGATCAAAGGCTTGTGGTAATAGACCACAGCGTCGTAGATGGGCACCGTGCCGATCATGGCCGGGCAGTTTTCCGTCAGATGTTTGCGGAACTTGCGGGTATCGCCGTAGGAGCTCAGATCCATGATCGCCTCTGCGCCCATGTCCACTGCGCTTTGGACCTTGGCGAATTCCATGTCCATATCCGTCATATCCCGGGATGTTCCCAGATTGACATTGATTTTGGTTTTCAGCGAAGAACCCAGACCGCTGGGGGAGATAGCCGTGTGCTTTTTGTTGCAGGGGATGATCGCTTTGCCCTCAGCCATCAGCTTCATCAGCTGCTGGGCGGGGATACCCTCCTTTTCCGCGACAATTTCCATTTCTTTCGTGAGGATGCCTTTGCGAGCGGCATCCATCTGTGTTGTGTAATTCATCATATTGCTTCCTTTCCTTTCAGGGCAAGAAAAAACGGAGAACACCGATATAGGTATTCTCCGTAATGAAAACATAATCTTGCTTCTTCCTACGTTGGCATTACCCACATCAGGTTTGAAGGGTCGAAGTTCGATTACTTCCTCTCAGCCTGCTAAACAAGCTCCCCTGAAATATTTGTCTTGATTATATTACAGATGGACGGGCCGTGTCAAACGATTTGTCCAATCTGTTCCTTTTACTTTTCCTCCAACGCCTTTTCCAGCTGGGCCATTTTGCCCTTTGCCAGCTCCTCGGGAATGAAAACCTGGCCGCACTGGGGGCAGCGCAGCACCTTGTGGCGGAACTTCTTATCCAGATAGGTGAACTGGGTGTCGATTTCCGCCAGGCCGCATTTGCATTTACTGCAGATCAATGTCTTGTTTGATGCCATTCCAGACCGCCTCCAATTCTATCTTTGTTCTGTGCGCGTAAACGTTGACCAGCTCGAATCTGCCGGCCGCTTCATCCAGTACCTTGTATTCCGCCCAGTAGGTCATATAGCCGATAACGCAGTAACCGGACAGAGTGCCTGTTTCTTCGTTGAGGATCGTCCGTCCGTGGCGCTGGCAGAAATCCACCGTATGGAGGATCTGCTCTTCCAGGATGCGTTCCTTATCCAGCTTTGCCTTCACCTCATCGGACATTTCCACTGTGATGGGATATTCCTTTCGTTTGATCTCCATCTCTTCCTCCCAGAAAAATTCCAAAAGCGTCTGCTTGAGCACCCGCCTGTTTTCCTGGCGCTCCGTCACCGTCGGCAGGTGCTGCTGGCCCTCTCCTTCGCCAAAGAGCAGCTCCAGGATATGGTGTGCCTTCTTGCCCTGCTTGAGGAAAATGTCGCGGCAGTTGATGCAGTATGTGATATAGGGCGTTTCACTTTCCGCAATGCGCTTTTTTGCAACAAAGTCTGCGTATTCCGGGTTGGCAATAGCACCGTGACCGCCGTAGCCGCAGCAGGTATAATACTCGTTGTTATCCGGCAAAGGCTCCAGCGTCACGCCGATATCCTCAGCCAGATTTCGCACAGCCTGACGGGCATCTTCTTCGCCGCGGGCGGAGCATGGATCGAATACACAGTAGGTTTCTTCGCAGCAGCCGCCGCTGATTTCCCATTCCTGTAAAATTTCAAAGAGGGAAATGACCGGTATTTCCGGCAGGTATTCCTTAAAATGCTTCATGCAAGTCATGCAGCCCATGATCATAGTCGGCTCACCCAGCTGACGCCAATTTTCGCGAATCTCTTCCAGGCCCATATCGAACTTGGCCTTGTCGCCGGCCCAAAGCTCAGGGACTCCGCAGCAGCGGAGAAACATAGCCGTATCCGGGTGCTGGTTGAGCAGAGAGTCGTAGATCTTTACGATCAGCTCTGGTTCCGATGCTCCCAGCTGGCAGCCGGGAAAGAGGGCGTAGCCGCAGGTATTCATGCCTTTGGGAGCGCGGATCAAACTGGCCTCATGGCTGTTGGCCTGGGCCATGTCCCGCAGCCAAAAATCGTGATACGGCCAGGGCATCTTACCCTGATTGTGCATCTTCTGCCTGCCGGCCAGAAATAAACCGTCCAGGTCGATCTCCTCGGGGCAGACCTCTTTGCAGATGCCGCATTGATTGCACATGGACATAAGGCGTTTGGCGGGAGTGGCTTTCAGTTCGCTTTTTCCTTCCAGCGTGGTGGCGATGATCTCGTCCTTGACCCGGATCGGTCCCTTGCTGGAAAACGCCAATAGATCGCAGTGGTCCTTGCAGGCCCGGCACTGACATTCCACGCAGCGGGCGGCCTCGGCCATAGCTTCTTCCTTCGTATAACCTTTGCCGGAAGGAACGACTGCTGCCGCGGCCTCATCAATTTTGACCAGTCCCTGGCACATGCGTGTTCTTCTGGACTCTCTGGGATAATATAGACTGCGGGTCTTCAAATAATTGTCAATGACCGTACCCACCGCCAGTCCACCGGCCAGGGCATAGAGGGGAGAATCGCCGATCAGTTCGCCGCCGGCAAAATAGCCGGTGCCCTCCTGTTCCATGCAAAAGCGGTCGCCGGTAGGGCCTTGGGCCGACAGCAGCCCAAAGTCCGGGCCGTCCTTTCCGGTGGCAATAAAGACCGCATCGAAGTTTCCGTCTTTCAGATCGGAAAGCTCACAGATTTCCCTATTAAAATGTATCTCATATTCCTGATGGGCCAATTGTTCCTCGAAATCCTTCATAAAGATCTCAGGATCCATCGTATCGTAGAGGTGACCGCCGATGCGGTCGCTTTTTTCAAAGACTTCGATGGTGTATTTTTTCGTAGAAAGCCTCAAAAGAGCAGCCATGCCTGAGAGACCGGCCCCGATAATGGCGATCCGCTCTTTTTTCAGGGGGATGTTATAGTCGGTAGCCGAAGTATCTGTTGCAAATTCCACGGCAGCCTTTTCCAGCAGCGGCATCTCGATCGCACCGCCGGATTCCCTGCGCGGGCAGGCCCTTTTACAGGGGCCGTCGCAGAGGAAATTGGCGATGCGGGGAAAACCGACCGCATTGCGGTAAACCTTGAAGGCTGCTTTGAAAGCGCCCCTGCGAGCCTTTTCTATAAAATTCAGAATCTCCATGTTAAAAGGACAGTCGCCCACGCAATAGGGGATTTCCTTTTCCATACAGCTGTCAAAGCTTTTCAGATATCTTTTCATAAGCAATCATCTCTCCATACAAGTATCGGCTTAAGGTGACCCTTAAGCCGATACAATCGTATTATACTATTACCACACACAATTCCACACAAAGTGTTTAGTCCGGAATGTTGGTGATGGATTCGTAAGTTTCCTTCTTATCCTCTGGGAACATGTCTTCGAACAGGTCAACCATCGGATTGTTCTTGATGTATTCCATCTCTTCGTAGAAATCCGAACCCAGGAAGTACTTCTTAGGCGGCAGAATTTCTTCTCCCCGTTCCAGCTTCTCAAGACCTTCTTTGATCTTTTCCGGATAAGCCGGGATTTCGTAAACTCTTACGCCGCAGGCATTCTCGATGGCGTTGATAACAGCCATATGTCCGCCGGACTGGAATGCTTCGGACGCGCCAGAGGAACCAAACGGGTTGGTGTTTCTCGGCGTGCAGTGGTGGATCAGGTTGAAGTTGTCAGGAATATCCTTAATGGTCGGGATACCTGCGCCAGCGATATTGCTGTGCTTCTTGACATCCTCGTAGTTTTCCGTCAGCGCGAAGCCGATGGAATGGGATAATCCGCCATATGCCTGACCGTCAACAGCTGCGATGTTTCCAATCACGCCTACATCGTCAACTGACCAGAAACCGAGGCAAGTCGCTTTGCCGGTCTTAGTGTCAACTTCCACTTCCGCCATGGACAGAGCATAGGTAAAGGCAGGAGTCGGGTTGCCTACGCCAGTGTTGGGATCCAGATATTTCAGCGTCATATCTTCCGGATTCTGGTACTGGGTTTCGTATTTGGTCGGAATTCCTTCCGCAACCATTTCGTCATAAGTTCTGTAAGTGCCATCCGGCTTTCTCATGGCGTTCATCAGCTCTTCAGCTGCCATAACGACTGCCTTGCTGTTCATGTAGTGCTGTCTTGAAGATGCGGTAGCGCCGGAGTCAGGACAGAACTTGGAGTCGTTCTGAATCAGCACGATATCGTCAGGAGTTACACCCAGAGGCTTGAGAGCTTCCAGCGTAGTAACCAGCGCGCCGACATCGCCGCCCTGTCCCTGATCCTGCCAAGTATCGTATTTGGCGAATTTGCCGTTTGGAAGAAGTTCCAGAGCAACGGTACACTGGTCGAAGATACCTTCTGTTACGTTGTATCCGCCCCAGGCGATACCTACGCCTCTCTTCTTTTCAGGAGTAGACTCTTTGGCAACTCGTTCCTTTACTTCTTCGTAAATCGGTCTTAAAATGTCCATCATCTTTTCCATCGGATATTCGCGGAAAGGATACTGGTTGATGTTGGTATCGCCAGGTCTTGCGATATTCTTGTATCTCAGTTCGAATGGGTCCATACCGATCTTTTTGGCCATCATATCCATGAGCGCTTCGGACGCAGTGTAGGCCTGCGGGGATCCGTAGCCTCTGTATGCTGTACCGTAGTTGTGGTTGGTGCAGGCAACTCTGGTCAGTCCCAGACAGTTGGAAACGTTGTACGGGAAGAACATGAACTTGGCAGGTCTTGTAATCAGGTCGTCGCCCAGTTCGTTGTAAGAACCGTGGTCCATACCGCAATCCCATTCCGCTCCGATGATCTTTCCGTCCTTGTCACAGGCCAGTCTGCCGTTGGTGTACGCTGGCGCACGCTTTCCGGACAGAGCCATGAACTGCGGATAGGTGATGGAAAGAGCTACCGGCATATCGTCGCATGCCATGCAGGCGATCGCTGCCATTGCGTAAGTCGCAGCTGCGATACCCCAGCCAAAGGTTGCGCCTGTCGGGTTTTCAACGACTCTGATCTTTTCAGCAGGAAGTCCGGTTGCTTCTGCGATATCGCCGATGTTGGCGTAAATCTGCATTGCTTTGCAATGAACGGTTAGCAGGCCGTCATCGCCCCAGTAAGCCTGAACCGTGTCGCCTTCGATCGGCATGTGCGGCTCTCTGGATGAATAGAAGGAACCTTCTACTACATAAGGAGCTTCATCGATCAATTCCGGAGTATCGTGTCCTGCGCCCTTAACGTTGGGCTGTTCGGACCATACGTTGGGATGATCGTCGTGTATTCTCATGGCGTCAGGCATAGCTGCTTCCAGATAAGTCTTGTATTCAGGCAGCTGTTCCCAGTCGATGGTGACTTTCTTTGCCGCTTCCTGTGCGTGAGCCTTTGTGTCGGCTACAACCAGAGCGACAACGTCTCCGTAGTTAAAGATTTTGTCTTCAACTAAGATCGGATGGGACTGGCCGGTTGCCAGAGTTCTCGGTGTAAACGGCATGAATCCAAGTCTGTTTGGTCCCTTAATATCGGCGGCCGTAACAACCTTGTAAACGCCGGGCATCTTTTCTGCTTCTTCTTTATTGATGGATTTGAGTTTTGCGTGGAAAGCGACTTTCGGCTGTACCAGTACTGCGTGCAGGGTGTTTTCCGGCATCTTCAGTTCAATGTCATCGCCGTAGTCAGCAAGTCCGCAGACCTTTGCCAGGGCAGCGGGACGAACCAGCGGCTGACCATAGTATTCCTTGTTTTCCGGAAGTTTTACCATAATATCTTCCAGAGCGCATTCGCCTCTCATAACCTTTGCCGCGTTCATTACAGCGTCCACGATCTGCTTATAGCCTGTGCAGCGGCAGATGTTTCTGTTTTTCTGGAACCAGTCTCTGACTTCTTCTCTTGTTGGATCAGGATTTTCCTGAAGCAGCGCGTAAGTCGATACGATGAATCCCGGTGTGCAGAAACCGCACTGTACGGCTCCGGCATGCATGAACGCTACCTGGATTGGATGGAGATATCTGGGAGCTCCGATTCCTTCGATGGTTACTACTTCACTGTATTCGTCGATCTTAGCGATCTTCTTGGTACAGGAACGAACTAGTTTGCCGTCCAGCATTACGGTACAGGAACCGCATACGCCGGATCCACAGCCAACTTTTGTACCTGTAAGACCCAAACGTCTGACAACATCAGCCAAAGTGTCCTTTTCAGGGTCACAGATGAACATTCGATCGGCACCATTGATGTTTAACGTCATTTTTCTCAATTTCATAATAATTTGCCTCCAATTAATTTTTCAATTGAACTTACTTTAACGTTTCACATCCAATAACAAAGGCCTTTTCGCGCGTGTCGAAAAGGCCTGAATCTACGATATGCTGAGAAAATAGACTGCGAAGGGGTCTCCTCCGGTGCCTCAGCTCTCAATCAATATGTACACTAACCTTTCCAAACGCGGGAGGCTCACATGTTTCCACATAAACCCAACGTTTCCGGCTCCATAGCCTTTCTTCGGCGGCCGTAGGAGATCGGAAATCGGATTGTGTATTGAATTGTTACTACGGTTCCCATTCTAACAGCTTGCCCCGGGGCCTGTCAACTGCGGAAAGTTTTGTTTTGGTACAATTTTGCGGTCTTTGCTGGTATTAAGTGGCTGTTATTTGAATTATCTTAAATTTGTATAAAATTTGCTACAATTTTGTAAGCGGGTTGGTCGGGGGTGACTGTGATTGCTATTTTTATCAACATGCGGCGGGAAATTGGGTGGTTGTTGAACTTTTTTCAAGGACGATGGAGCGTGCCAGTAGAAAATTCCGAGCAATATGCAGTTTTGAACAGGAGTATAGCCCGCAAACGTTGGAAACACATCAACAACAAAGCCGAAATGAATCCGTTGTTGAACAAATATGTACATTGCTTAAAAAAGCCTTGATTTTCCAAGTTGTACGATTCTGAACCTTACGGCAACGCCGGACCCGGCAGCCCTGCGAACTGCGGTAACTTTTCGAAAAAAACAAGAAAAGTTACCGGAATGCTCCCGCAGGCGCAGCCGAAAACCTTTCCGGAGCAAAACCTTTTAAGCCCCCCTTGCCCATTTTTCAAAATTATAATAGAATGACAAATAAGCATCTTGTGAAAAAAGGATTGCGGGGAAAGAGACAGATCTGAAAATAAAAGAAAAAGAGGCGACGATATAATGAAACGACTATCGGAAGTTCAGAGCATATGCCCTGAATGTGAAAAGCCAATCAAGGCTTATTACACAGAGCGGGACGGCAAGGTGTTCTTTGAAAAAAAATGCGAAGAGCATGGGGAATTCCGTGCGTTGATTTCCGCCAGCGCGGAGGATTATCTGACATGGGTGAAAAACCCGGTCATCAACATTCCGCCTAAAAAAGCAATAACAAAAGGAAGCGGACAGGACGAATGTCCGCTCCACTGCGGAACATGCGAAAATCACCTGCAGACAGCCTGCTGCGTACTGATCGACATTACAAAGCGGTGTAACCAGCACTGCCCGTTCTGCTTTGCCAGAGCGGAGATGGACGCAGCTGATTCCGGTGAGCCGACACTGAAAGACATGGAAGCGAAATTCGATCTTTTGACGGAATTGGGGGAAGAGAGGCCCTTTAATATTCAACTGTCGGGAGGAGAACCTACAGTCCGAGATGACCTGCCGCAGATCATACGGCTGGCAAAGGATAAAGGCTTTACGTATATTCAGATCAACAGCAACGGCAGGCGAATCGCACAGGAGCATGGGTATGCCAAAGCTTTGAAGGACGCGGGAGCATCGGTCATCTTCATGCAGTTTGACGGAACCACAGATGAAATTTACATGCAGATGCGGGGAGAGCCGCTGTTTGCGGAAAAGAAAAAGGCCATTGATAACTGCCGAAAAGCAGGGCTGCCGGTGACTTTGGTGCCCACGGTAGCAAGGAACGTAAACCTGGACAACATCGGCTCCATGATGGAATTCCTTTTGGAAAACATAGCCGTAGTAAAAGGGATACATTTCCAGCCGGTGAGTTTTTTTGGCAGACATCCGGACCCGGAGCATGAAAACCGGGTGACCATGTTCGATGTGCTCCATGAGATCGAAAACCAGTGTCAGGGCTTTAAATATGAAGACTTCTCCCCCATCGCCACGGGGCATACGCTGTGCTGCTTTTACAGCACTTATCTGAAAGAAAAAGACGGAATCAAGTGCATGGTCAGCAAAGCGGAACGGGAAGCGGGCATCAGCTGCTGTGATACACAGCAGGCGTCCTGCTGCTGCGGGGAAACCGACCCCCTTGAGATCATCAAAAAGGACCGGGACTTTGTCCTCAATAAGTGGGACCTGCCGGAGGAATCGGAACCGGAGCACGAAGCTGAAAGCTGCTGTTCATGCGGAGCATCGGAGACGGAGCAGGAAGGCAATTGCTGCGGGCAGCCGCAAACAGAAACCTGCTGTTGTGAGACTGCAGAGGACTCATGCTGCTGCGGGCAGGACAGCGAGGAGATCATGGACCTGGATCAGTTCCTTACTTATTATAAACAAAATACCTTTACTGTGACAGGCATGGCTTTCCAGGACAGCAGCAATCTGGACGCGGAACGCCTGAAACGCTGTCGGGTGCAGGTGCTTTCGGAGGATAATCGATTAATTCCGTTTTGCGGATACAACAGCATTTACCGAAAAGAATAGGTACCATTGATAAAGAAAAACGTTTTAAGGAGAAGAAAATGAGTTTAATAAGACCGGGGAAATTTGAGATTACGGACAAAGCGATGGAATTATGCGGACTGAAAGAGGGCGCGAAGGTTCTGGATGTGGGCTGCGGGGATGGTACAGCTGCCGAATACCTGCAGGACAAATATGGGTATGAAGTAACAGGCATCGACATGAATCTGGCGAAAATCAATGAAGGAAAAGAGCGAAACGGCAAGTTGGATCTGCGCATGGGCGATGGGGAGTTTCTCGATGATTTTCCGTCCTTTTCCTTTGACTGTGTGATGATGGAATGCACCCTTTCTCTGATCAACCTGCCGGACGAAGCGCTTCACGAAGCGTACTGCGTTCTGAAAAAAGGCGGCAAGCTGTTTATCAGCGACCTCTACATGAAGAATCCGGACCCCAGGCAGGTTCAGGCCATCAAAATCGAGGCTGAACGCCAGGCCAAGATCCCGCACAAAGAAGAAAACTGCGGCGAAGGGCAGATGCGTTTTGTTGACTTCCGCTTTGAAGGCGCTTTCATCAAGGACCCGATGATCCGCTATCTGGAGGAAGTGGGCTATGAAGTGAAGGCTTTTGAAGACCGTTCCGCTGATCTGGATACTTATGTAGCGGAGACAATCCTGCAGGAGGGTTCTTTGGACAATTGCATTACCTGCGCAAAAGGGAAGAAAGGCGTGGGATACTTTATGCTGGTGGCGGAAAAACCGGCGAAATAAGAAAAACAAATTGGGGAAGAAGGAGAAATGATTATGAACCAGGAGATTTTAGATCTGAAGTTGAAGGGCTATTGCTGCAGCCAGATGATTATGGAGATGGGGCTTCGCAGACTGGATAAGGGAAATGAGGATCTGGTCGCGGCCATGGCGGGCCTGTGCGATGGAATGTGGTCCGGCAGGGTCTGCGGTATTTTGTCGGCGGCCATCTGCCTGCTGTACCTGGCAGATCCCAAAGAGGCAAGCCAGGGCCTTGTAGACGAGCTGACGGAGTGGTTTGAAGACGCTTTCCAATATACAGACTGCCAGGATCTAATGGAAGGAAACCCGCTGAATAAAGTGGAAAAATGCCCGATGATGCTGGAAGCGACCTTCCAAAAGGTAGAAGAATTGCTGGAGTGGGACTAGTGGAAAAATATCTGGATATCTGGACTGCCAGCAAACTGGGAGTGGAAGCCCTGAGCCGGGAAACAATAGAGAACTATCAGCTGGAAAAAATAAAAGAAACAGTGAATTGGGCTGTAAATCACAGCCCTTTTTATAAGGAACTGTATCAGGATGCTGATGTAAGGAGCTGGGAGGATTTTCGCAGGCTTGCCTTTACTTCGCCCGCGGACGTGTGCGAACGCGGTATGGATATGGTATGCGTAGGCCAGAGCCAGATCAGCCGCATCGTCACCATGGAGACCAGCGGAACCACGGGTCTGCCGAAACGAATCTTTTTTACAGAAGAAGACCAGGAACTGACGATTGATTTTTTTCATAACGGAATGCAGCTGCTGACGGACGCTTCCGATACGGTTATGATCCTGATGCCGTGCCGCCGTCCCGGATCCATCGGAGATCTGCTGCGAAAAGGGCTGGAACGTTTTAACGTCAGGACAATTGCTTACGGGCTTCCCGATGGAACGGACGATGAAAAAATTCTGGAGATTATGGAGAAGGAACGGGTAACCTGCACCGTTGCCCTGGCGACCCAATTGGCGGCGCTGGCCAAAAAGGCCGACACCCGCAGAATTCCCATGCGCACCGTGCTGCTTTCCGCGGAATACGTATCGGAGGAAAACAAGAAGGTTATTGAGGAGGCATGGGGCTGCCGGATCTTTGAGCATTACGGTATGACGGAAATGGGACTGGGCTGTGCGGTCAGCTGTCCGCAGCTTTGCGGATACCACATCAGGGAACTGGATCTGTATCTGGAGATCATTGACCCGGTAACGGGACAAGTCCTGCCGGACGGAGAGGAAGGCGAGATCGTTTTTACGACCCTGACCAGAAAGGGAATGCCGTTTATCCGCTACCGTACCGGCGACTGGAGCAGCTTCCTTACAGAGCCCTGTAAGTGCGGCAGCATCTTAAAGAGAATCAGCCGTGTGGGAGACCGGGGCATGAAGAAAGGAGGCCGGGAAGTAGAATGAGCACTAAGATGAAACGAACTCTGTTTTGCATCTTTGTCTTTGCGGCAGGCTGCGGAGCGGGAGTGCTTTCCAAATACCTGGATACGGTTGCTGCTGATGGGACTCCTGTTCATGATCTGATGCAGATTATCGGACAGCTTTTATCGCAGTTGCCCTTCTGGGTCTTTGCCGGATGTGTGATCGCTTACTACAGCCGCACCTCAAAAGCCGCTGCGCTGCATGTGCTGTTGTTCTTCGCCGGACTGCTTCTCAGCTACTATATTTATACAGGATTTCTTTTTGGGTTCCTTCCGGTGGAGCAGGTTTTGCGCTGGGCCGTCTTTGGGTGCTGCTCGGCTCTGGCCGGGTACGCAGTCTGGTATGCGGGAAAAAAAGGCTGGTCTCCGGCCCTCTGTGCGGCGGTGCCCATCGGCTATCTGATTACGGAGGGCTACCCGGTTTTCTATACACATGAAATAACAAATATGGCGGCGCTGGTTATGGCCGTCGGACTGTATGTGATGATGCCGAGATCGAAGGCGCAAAAGCTGCGGGTTCTGCCGCTGACCGCGCTGGTGGTTTTCATAATCCTTAGGTTCGATCTGGTGGCATGGCTGTTTGGAGGACTTTAAGCGCTGCGACAGGCGGGAAAAAACAGGGAGAAGAATATGAGTAAAGAAAATTGTCTGATATGCGGAAAACCAATTCGCTATTTTAAAGAGCAGAAAGAAATGACGTGCAGCATCTGCGGCAACAGGTTTTTCAGCAATGCTCAGTGTGAAGACGGACATTTTATCTGTGACAGCTGTCACGGACAAAAGGGCATAGATGCGATCCGCAGAACGTGCCTGGAAACAAAATCGAAAAATCCCATTGCCATCATACGGGAGATTATGCGGGATCCCTACATATACATGCATGGGCCGGAACATCATATCATGGTCGGAGCCTCGCTTTTGACCGCCTACCGGAATGCCGGAGGAAACATCCAATTGGAAAAATGCCTGGACGAGATGATAAAGAGAGGCGGGCAGATACCGGGCGGATTCTGCGGCCTTTGGGGCTGCTGCGGAGCTGCGGTCAGTACCGGAATTTTTTTGAGCATAGCCATAGAGGCTACGCCGCTGAGCGGGAGAGAATGGGGTCTGGCTCAGCAAGGCACCGCTGCGGCGCTGGGAGAAATCGCTTCTTACGGAGGCCCGAGATGCTGCAAACGGGATTCCTTTACCAGCATCCTTTCTGCGGTTAAATTTGTCCGCGAACATCTGGGCGTGGAGATGGAAGGCGGGAGCCGCCCGATTCACTGCGAATTTTCAGCGTATAATGCGGAGTGCCTTGGTAAAAAATGTCCATTCCATAAGGACAGAGAGCGTGAGGTGTAAAGCGGCTGCCGGCTGCGGACCGAACTTCCAAAAAAGATTTTTAAAAAAGCACATAAATTTATTTTTAGAGAATATATATATAACGTTGCTGTGACAACATACTAATTCGAGAAAATCGGTTATAATATAAAGGAAAACGTTCAAATTATGATTTCTTTCATTGACCTATAGAGAAAAAAGCGGAGCCGCCGCTCTGGGATGCAGACGCCCGGAGCGGCGTCCCCATATTCAGAGGGCGGGAAGCGGAGCGTTGAAAAAAGAAAATCCCTATGGTAAACTGGTGGCAGAATTTGCAGGAACGGACAAGGAGGGCATTATGTCAGATAAAATCATATATTTTGCAAGAGATTTGCTGGAAAAAGGCGAAGATTTCGTCATCGCGAAAGTTGTGGATACGACAGGCTCAACGCCGAGGAAAAAGGGAGCCTGGCTGCTGATGCAGCAGGATGGGACAACCTCCGGCACAGTGGGCGGAGGCAGGCTGGAAGCAGAGACGGAGAAGCTTTGCAGAGAGACCTTTAAGACAAAGGAAAAGAGCAAGCTGCATCATTTCAAGCTGAACACGGAAGAGCAGGATGCGCTGGATATGGGCTGCGGCGGCAATGCCGATGTGCTGATCGAGTACATTGATGCCGCGCATCCGGAGGATTTTGTGGAAGAGTTTAATTTGCAGACTACCGCTTATATCTTCGGCGCCGGTCATGTGGGTCTGGCTCTGGAGCCGGTACTGCGTTATGTCAATTTCAGGACGGTGGCCATCGACGATCGGGAAGAATACGCCAACAGAGAGCGGTTCCCGGAAGCCGCGGAAGTGAAAGTGATAAAAGATTTTAAACATTCCTTCGAAGATATCAAGACGGATGAGGACAGCTATATCGTTATCGTTACCCGGGGTCACATGGGAGATTACGATGTGCTCAGGGATGCGCTAAAGCAAAAGAGCGCTTATGTGGGCATGATCGGCAGCCGGAAGAAAAACAAGATGCTGTTTGACATGCTGCGGGAAGAAGGCTATGCGGAGGAAGACATTGCCAGAGTCCATGCGCCGATCGGCCTTTCGATTCAGGCGGAGACTCCGGAAGAAATCGCCATCAGCATTACTGCGGAAATGATTCAGGTAAGGGCGAATCATGACTGATAAAAAGTTTGGAACTATTATTCTGGCCGCAGGATTTTCGTCAAGAATGGGCAATTTCAAACCTTTATTGCCATTAGGCGATAAATCAGTAATTGAAAGGGTTTTGGAGGTGTCAAAGGCTGTCGGAATTGAGGAGATTCGGGTGGTGACCGGGTATAACAGGCAGGCCCTTGCCCCCATTATAGACAGGGCGGGAGCAAGGGAAACCTTTAACCCTGATTTCGAAAAAGGTATGTTTACTTCCATTCAGGCAGGAGCGGCTGCGCTGCTTTCGGATTTGGATGGTTTTTTCATCATGCCCGTAGACTGCCCGCTGGTGACCGGGGAAGTTCTGACCCGCCTGATGGAGCAGTTTGAAGCGGATAAATTTACGGTTCCCTGTTATCGCGGAAAAAAAGGGCATCCCCTCCTGGTGCCTGCCCTGTACCGAAAAGCAATCATCGAACACGATGGAAAAAACGGATTAAAGGCCATTACCGATCGGGACCCGGAGAAGATGAAGCGCATAGAAGTGGATTACGAAGGGGTGGTCATGGATATGGACACGCCGGAGGCATACGGAGAAATTAAAGAATATCTGGCAAACGGCTGTCAATCCGAAAACCTGCAAAGACTGGCTTCCGGCAGACGTTTTTTCCTGATTCGCCATGGGCAGATCAGGCAGCACCAGGAAAAGATTTTTTTAGGGCAGACCGATGTCCCTTTAAGCGCAGAAGGACAGAAGCAGGCGCTGGATGCCGGCAGGAAACTGGCAAACTATCAGCTTCAAACGGACCGTCTCTATACCAGCGATCTGCTGAGAGCCTCCCAGACCGCGGATACTGTCAAGGAGCAAACAGGGCTCATGCGCCTGTGTCTGGAACCCGGTCTGCGGGAAATGAATCTGGGACCCTGGGACGGAAAATTTATCAGTCAGATAAAAAGAGAATTTCCCGAAGAGTATGAGAAACGGGGCAGAAACATCATGACCTACAAAATGGGCCATGGCAGTGAAAACTTCTTTGACCTTCAGTATCGGGTATTCCGGACACTGGTAAAATTGCTGAAAGCGGATGATAACCGGGACATCATCATTGTTGCCCACAGCGGTGTTCTGAGAGCGATCAGCAATAATCTCAAAGGGAAGGATATTTCCGCAGACTGGAAAAAGCTCGCCAACGGTGAGATGGAGATTGTAGAATTATAGGCAGAGCCGCACCCGCTGCCCATGTTGGGATATTTTGACGTTTCCGGCACCTACCCCAGGGACTTTGTCCAAAGGAAGGTAGTCGGGCAGCAGACCGGAGAGCTCGTCCGCGCCATAGTCAAAGAGCAGGGGCGACATGGGAGTGCTGGGCCCCAGAACGACCGCACGGGCGTCCTGACAAAGCTGCAGCAGCCGGGGCAGTGTCTTATTGATGAAGGCCGACCCGGTAATAAAAACGTAATCCTGCCCGGGCAGGATATATTCACAGGCAGAGTCCGGATAATCGCCCGGCCAGGGTCTGCGTTCCAAAACGGAAACACAGGCGGCTTCGGTGAGAAACTTTTCAAGATGAAAGAAATGGCCGATAACAGCTGCTTTTTTGTCTTTTACGGCAGCGGCATAATCGGTGAAGGCGTTTCTCGTACAGGTCATACCGGGCACGGAAAGGGCTACGGCAGGACTGTTGTGATAAGCGTTCAATGCGGCTGTGCCGACGCTGGCCTCAAGGAAGTCCCAGGACTTGCAAAGGGCCGCAGCTGACCGCAAATCCTTTCCGATCAGATGGGAAAAACATGGAATTTCCGCTTCCTGTTCATTGACGGTGACTGCGAAGCCGCAGTATGGCCCCGCGTGGACAATGGTCCAGGTCGGCCCTGCGTGAATATGGTCTACGTGAATATTTTCCGGTACGGCTTCGATCAGCCGGTCATATAACTGCCACATTATCAAAAATCCTTTCCTTTCCGCATTAAGTAAGTATTCGTATTTTATCACAGTAAAAGAAGGAAGGGAAGGTTCGGGGCAAATGAGGAGAGAAAAGCAGCGGCCCGGATATGGACGCCGGGTGAAGAACGTGGTAAGATAAATAAAAGTGTGTCCCCTCGGCGGGATATCGGAAGGTAAAAAGAACCGGATAGGAAAGGGCAGAAGGATGCGGCAGGACAGAAGTGAAAAGAAGCGTGCACGAAGAAAAAAACTTTTAGCAGTCATTGCATGTCTGCTGGCTGTGGTGTTGGTTGCCAACGGCTGGTTCATCGTCCGCAGTCTGGTAGGCAGCGGCGGCGCTGAGGATGCGGCAAGCTCTCGGAATGTGGAAAAGAAACCTCTGGAATCCATCGATGCGGAGGTTTTCAGCGATCATATGATCGTCATGGACCTGACACACGATAAAGTGCTGTTCAAAAAGGCCGCAGGCGAGAAAACCCGTCCGGCTTCTTTGGCGAAAATGATGACAGCCCTGGTGGTTATCGAGAATACGGAGGATTTTAATGAGCGCATAAAGATCCCCCATGATATTTACACTTATCTCCACGGATCAGGAATCGCAGTGGCGGGATTCGAGGACGGAGAGCGCCTTACTGTGGAAGATTTGCTGTACGGCATGTTGTACAAATCCGGGGCGGAATGCTGCCTCACCCTGGCCCGGAAGGTGTCCGGTTCTGAGGATAAATTTGTAAAGCTGATGAATGAAAAGGCGAAAGAACTGGGCATGGAGGACACGACCTTCGGAAACTGCATCGGATTGGACAACCCGGCCTGCTTTACGACGGTGAGCGATTGGATGAAGCTGACGAAATACGCACTGAAAAATAAACATTTTCGTAGTATATTCGCCAGCTATACTTATAAGATAGAGCCGACCAATAAATGCGATGAGACGCGCACGATCCGAAACGCGGCTGTTCGGCGTTTCGGCGCGGATCGGGCAGGCGTGTTCGGCGGAAAATTGGGCAATACCACCCGGGCGGAGCTTTGCCTGGCATCAATCGCAAAGATTGAGGGGTGCGAGTATGTCTGCATATCTACCCACGCCCATAGGACTGAAGATCGGTATAATCCGCACGTGGATGATGCCAGGACCGTATATAAAGAAATCGAAAAACAGATGAAGGAACAAAAATAGAAAAAAAGTTTAAGATGTTTGAAAAAAAGGCTTTCAATTTTTTCTCAAACGTGTATAATATATTAAGTCAGGGCGAGGCATAGCTCAGCTTGGTAGAGCGTTGCGTTCGGGACGCAAAGGCCACAGGTTCGAATCCTGCTGCCTCGACCACTTTGGACCGTTGAATGATTCAACGGTCCTTTCTTATGTGGCTTATTTAAATTCCACCTCATTAAATTTTTTCGTCAAACCTTCAGTATCTCCGGGATAATCATCCTGAATAAAGAGGACCATGCCGTCTTTGATTCCGGCCACCGGCATATTCATGATCGTCTTATTTTTCTCCATGTCTTTATAAGCGTCTGAGGCGGTGTCAAACTTGTAAATCTCAATTTTACCATCCTCATATTTCTTGCCATCCTCAGCCCCGATCATTGCGAAAAAGGAGTCTGTCGGATCTGTAAGCTCTAAGTATTCGGCCAATGCATCAACGCTCTTTTCAATCGTTGGTTTCGCCTGGTCCGAGCCAGAGCCGCCGCAGCCGGCCATAGCAAAGCATAGCAGTAACGATAAGACTAACGCAGTAATTTTTTTCATAACTTCCTCCTAAAAATATAATAAATATAACGGTAACATTAGTATTGGTTATACAGAGCCCCGTTCTAATTTAAAAGTACCCCAATACGTTTTTAAGGTTAATATATTATTCTTAATTGACTTTATCGTATATGTCTCATCTGTATCGAGCTTGAGTTTGTTTCCTTTTACCCAGTAGCGTCCCTCTGTGTAGTTGCCATCGTAATCATCATATAAGGAAAAATAGAAATGCCCGGATTTTGTAAATTCAAATTGTACATAAGAATTGGAACCCCAGGGGCCCTGCCATATACCGCCCACAAGTTGCTTTTTGTAATTCGGATATACAGTAATTTTGCATTTCAGCTTCTTTTTCCCAACCTTGGCGGTAATGATGGTTTTTCCTGTTTTCTTGGCAATGACTTTGCCTTTTTTGCTGACAGTTGCAACCGATTTTTTACTGCTGGTCCACTTTACTTTCTTTTTTGTGCCCTTGACTTTGAGCTGCAGGGTCTTTCCCTTTGTAACCGTCGCTTTAGTTTTGCTGAGCTTGATTTTTGAAGCGGCATGGGATTCCAGCGTCCCCGCCATCGCAGGAATGGTAAAGGCGCATCCGACAAAGAGCACCAAGCACAAAGCCGTAATTTTTGCGATTCGTTTCATAACTTCCTCCTAAAATTATAGTAATAACAGAAATCCCTGTCCCCCTTAATTGTTAAAATCAATTGTAGCTCCTATTCCTTTTTCAGAGCTCCATTGCTTTTCGTCACATATTTCATAATCTTCCGGTTGGCCCCGGACTGGCTGATGCCCAGAACCTCCGCCACCTTGTAACTGTTTTTGTATTTCTGATAAGCATCTTTGATAATCTGCCGTTCCAGGTCTTCCATAATATCCGGGAGCGTCGCTCTTCTTTCTCTGATTTTAGCAAGCCCCTCGGACAGATCTCCATAGCGAATGTTTTCCGGAAGATCTTCTTCTTTAATAAAGCCATCGCGGTTTGTCGCGACCAGCCGTTCCATGAGATTTTCCAGCTCACGTATGTTGCCGGGCCAGTTGTAGCGCAAAAGGCGGGCGTAGGCTGCCTTAGAGACCACAACCTCCTTATGGTTGTTGGAGTTAAACTGAGCTACAAACTGCTCGGTCAGAGGAACAATATCAGCTGTTCTCTGACGCAGAGGCGGAAGCTCCAGAGGTATAATATTGAGTCGGTAATAAAGATCCTGCCGGAACTGATCGTTTTTAATCATTGCCTCTAAATCCTGATGCGTGGCACTGATGATACGGATATCTACATCAATTTCTTTAGAGCCGCCGACGCGGGTGATACGTTTGTTTTGAAGCACCTGCAGCAGCTTTGCCTGCAGAGACAGAGGCATATCGCCAATTTCGTCAAGAAAGAGCGTACCATGGTGGGCCAATTCAATGAGGCCCTGCTTTCCGCCAGCGCTGGCGCCGGTAAAAGCACCGGCTTCATATCCAAAGAGCTCCGATTCCATCAGCGATTCAGGAATCGCCGCACAGTTAAGTTCAACGAAGCGATGCTCGCTGCGGCTGCTGTGTTCGCGAATATAGCGGGCAAGAAGGCTTTTGCCGGTACCGGATTCTCCGGTGATCAGCACTCCTGATGACACCTGTGCGATATGATGGGCCGTAGTGATGAGGCTTTGCATTTCAGGGTCCTTAGATGAAAGCTCGATACCGGACGGGCTGTCCAGATTGTTGTCTCTGACATCGTGAAAATAATCATAAATAAGTGAAAAATAATTCAGAGGCCGAGCGTTGCTGATTACACGGAATATATTTCCATTGTCGTCAAAAATTGGAGTAGAGGTAGTAATGGCATCGCTCTTGGGGCCTGCTTTCGGGGTTCTCTGGATCATAGTCAGCTTTCTCCGCTCGTTGATGCACAGGCGCACGACAGAGGGAACGTAGATTTGCTCCGCTTCCGCATAACGTACGTTTCTGCCGATAATGTTTTCCCTTTTTTCACCAGTGGATTTTTCAAATACTGCATTTACCCGCAGTACATTGCCTTCTCCGTCAGTAATGTGGATACTGTCTGCCGATGACTCCAGTGCGCAGTTCAAATCGTAATTTTCCATTTTAAGACGTTTGACCTCATCAAGAAGACTGCGAAATTCTTCCGGGCAGGGAATATCACAGGTTGCCGGCATGTGAAAAGGATCTTCCCATTCCAGTATTTTTCGTATCTCGTCCAGAACTATTTTTTCTTCTGTCTGCTTTTCCATAAAGCCACCTCACTGTCATTTAATTACTGGCTATATTATATCACGGCTTCCGGTAGGGAGGATATACAATTAAAGGAAAACCCAAAAACGACTTACAACCCAATTCCGGGTTTATGGCAAAAAATCCTTAGAAAATAAAGGGGATGTATGCATTTAAAAACCAGAAAAACCCAACTTTGGGTTGAGAAAGAAGGACGCTGCCCTTTGAAAACGTTGAAATTTCAAACAATTCTAACATGGCATGGGATTTGCTCTTAATAAGGGCATCAATAAAAAATATCCGATTAAGGACGAAAGGACAGAATTATGGAAAAGGAAAAAACATTTATTTTGGATTGGGTAGAAAAAAATAAGGATCAGTTTTATCAGATCGCGGACCAGCTATGGGAAAACCCGGAGCTGGGGATGGAAGAATACGCATCCAGCCAGGCGCTGCAGGAATTGGCAAAGCGCAACGGATTTGAAGTAGAAGCAGGAGTGGCCGAAATGCCTACCGCATTCATTGCGACCTGGGGACAGGGAAGCCCGGTAGTTGGTTTTAGCGCAGAGTTCGATTGTCTGCCGGGACTTTCACAGGATAAGGATGCTGTGGAGAAAAAACCGCTGGTAGAAGGCGGGCCGGGACATGGATGCGGGCACAATCTGCTGGGGACCGGAGGCATTATGGCCGCCTCAGCGCTGAAAGAAGCAATGATCGAAAAGGGTATCACAGGAACCATTAAAGTATTCGGTACCCCGGCTGAGGAACTGTGCATCGGTAAACCTTTCATGGCAAAGGCAGGATGTTTTAAAGGTGTTGACTTCTTCCTGGATTGGCACCCGATGACGATGAATCGTTCAGGCTTTGCTGAATGCAGCGCCTACTTCAATATTAAGTACCATTTCAAAGGAAACACCGCCCATGGAAACGCCCCGTGGCACGGCCGCAGTGCACTGGATGGCGCTTTGCTGATGGGGAGCGCTTTGGAGATGCTGAGAGAACATATGCCTCCGGGCAAGGTGGATGCCGAATCAACCCTTAACTACTCCTTCCCGGATGTGGGTACAGGTTTCCCGAACGTAGTACCGGACAAATCAACCATATGGGTCATTGGAAGATTGATTAACGCCGATCAGGTCGAGGCGCTTCTTCCGAGAGTAGACGCCTGTGCTGAGGGAGCTGCTACAGCTACAGGGACGACGGTAGAGAAAGAAGTAATCACTGTAACACACGAAAAGATTCCAAATGAGGTTATCTCTCATGTTATGTATGACAATTTTAAGCTTGTAGGTCCACCGCAGTACAGTGAGGATGAAATCGAGGCGGCAAAAGCGCTGCAAAAGGCCTGCGGAGCCCCAGAAACCGGAATGAAGATGGATCTGGAACCAGTGGAATTCAGAAGCATGTCGGTTACGGACTCTTCCGAATACAGTTGGTTCGCGCCAATGGAGCTGGCATTAGTAGAGCTGGCGCCAGTAGGTGTAGGCTGGCATAACTGGGTAGTGGCCAAGTGCGCCGGCGGCTCTATGGGTAAAAAGGCTATGACCGCTGCTGCCAAGCTGCTGGCCTGCACAGCTGCTGATATGCTGGAAAGCCCAGAGCTGATCGAACAGGCAAAAGCAGAATTAAAAGAAAGACTGGCAGGCAGGACTTACGTTCCGCTCTTCTCAGAAGAGACAAAACCAGCCTGCGATATTAACCACGAAGCAATGAAACCGTACAGATAATGGAGGAAAGCAATGAATAATGTTGGGTTAAAACAGAATGGCCGTTTTTATTACGGCTGGATCATGGTAGTAGTAGGATTTCTAATGATGCTGCTGGCGTATGTCGGCTCGGTATCCATAACAAGCGTCTTTGTCATTCCTGTTACGGAGGATCTGGGCGTTGGCCGTACACAGTTTACACTCTATACAACGATTCTGACTATTTTCAGTGTATTGGTAACGGCGTATTTTGGAAAAAGAATGGCTAAAGGAAATATTCGATTAATCGTCTTTATATCGGCTCTATGTTCGGTTGGAGGTTATTTGCTCCTTGCCAACGCAGGTTCCATCTATTGGTTCTATATTGGCGCTATTCTCCTGGGCATTGGATTTTCCAACTGTACTGTTCTGCCGATCTCAATTATTATTAACAACTGGTTCGGCGGCAAGATAAGAGGCACGGTGATGGGTGCGACCTTTATCGGGAGCGGTTTGGGCGGTCTGCTGCTTCTGCCGATTCTCAACAGTGTCATTCAGGCCTCAGGCTGGCGTATGGGCTATTATACCCTGGCTGGAATCTTTGCTCTGGTAGCTGTGGTTTCCGTACTGGCCATTGTAAAAACCCCTGAAGAAAAGGGATTTGTGAGGATGGGCGAAACCGAAGGCGAAACTTCTGTGGAAACAGAGAAAAAGGGAATGATGATCAAAGAAGCGATGAGAACCCCTATGTTTTGGCTGATTGCCGCCACTGCGACACTTACGGTATTTGGTTCCAGCGCAATCTTATTTAACTCAGCGCCGTTTTTCATACAAGTAGGATTTTCGACGCAAACGGCAGCAATGATCGCATCCTTTAACCTGGGGATGCTGGCAGTAGGCAAAGTCGTGATCGGATTTCTCAGCGATAAATTGGGAACAAAATTTGGTTCAGTGTTCGCAGCTCTGATCTTCGGTCTACAATTTGTATTCCTGGCCTTGACGCCGTTAAACCCACATGTATTCGTTTGGGGAGCCGTAATCTGCTATGGAATTGGCGGAGGCGGCATTACGGTTTGCCCGCCGTTGCTGGTTAATGCATTATTCGGAGAAAAAGACTATGGCAATATCGTAGCGGCTATGAATATGGCTACTAACCTGGGAGGGGCATTCGGCGGAATGATCGCTGCGGCTGTGTATGATATTACAGGAAGCTATGTAGCATTCTGGTGGATGGCTGCTGCCGCAATGGTTCTGGTAATGATTATCCGACTGGCTTGCTTCCAGATGAGAAAAAAATATAACTATTAATACTTAATCCTACAGAAGGTAAAGCGCTTCCGCTGCCTTGGACCGTTGAAAATATTCAGCGGTCCTTTTCATTGTGCAGGGGATTGCTCAAGGCGCTACACTTTTTCGTTCCATAACGATCTGATATAAAATTTGCATTTTATCCCTGTTTTTATATTTTTTTATGGGCTTTGCGGCGTGCATAACGGGCGAAAAGCGCCTGAAGCCGCATTTCCTCATCCCATCATCGCCTGAACCTGCTAGTTTTGATATAAAAAAGGCTAAAACCTTTCATTTTTATAACAGGGTGGTGAAGTCGTAGTCGTTTCCCTTTGGCTGCTTTGTAGCAGGACCTTTTTTCCTCCTGCTGCATAGGATATTAAGAAGTCAGAGAAGTAAACGGGAGGGATAAGCATGGTTACCATTAGTCTGTGTATGATTGTAAAGGATGAGGAAGACGTTCTGGAAAGATGTTTATTATCAGCAAAGGACCTGGTAGATGAAATTATCATTGTTGACACCGGATCTGCTGACGAAACCGCAGCAATTGCCCGTAGGTTTACGGATAATGTTTATTCGTTTACCTGGCGGGATGATTTTGCGGCAGCCAGAAACTATTCTTTTTCCAAAGCAGGCATGGACTATTGCATGTGGCTGGACGCGGACGATGTGATTTTGGAAGAAGACCGGGAAAAGTTCTTGAATATAAAGGCGGAGATGGACGGCAGCGAGGACATTATCATGCTGCCCTATCATACGGCCTTTGACGAAAGCGGAAACCCGGTGTTCAGCTATAATAGAGAACGGATCATCAGAAATCATAGCGGCTTTCGCTGGGAAGGCGAAGTGCATGAGGCGATTACCCCGTCCGGTAAAATTTTGTATAAGGATGCTTCTGTGACTCACAGGAAGATGCGGGCGGGCGATCCGAACCGCAATCTTCGAATCCTTGAAAGAAAAAAACAGTCAGGGATAATACTGCCGCCCCGTCAGATGTTCTATTACGGGCAGGAATTGTATTTTCATGAGCGATATGATGATGCGATTGGAGCCCTGGAGGATTTTATGGACCAAGACGATGGGTGGATTGAAAATAAATTGGAAGCGTGCAAATTGCTGTCGGTTTGCTATCTGCAAAAGGGAGAAGAGACCCTTGCTCTGCGTGCCCTAATTAAGAGCCTGGAGCTTGATGAACCCCGTGCGGAGATTTGCTGCCGGCTGGGAGAATACTTTATGGACAGAAACAGGCTGAAAGAAGCAGTCTTCTGGTATGAGACGGCAAGGAGCAGAAAGCCGGATCTCAAGTCGGGAGGCTTTGTTCAGGAGGACTGTTATGGGTATGTCCCCAATCTGCAATTGGCTGTCTGCTACGACCGGCTGGGGCAGTGGGAAAAGGCAAAAGACTGCAATGAACGCGCGGCTGTTTTCAAACCTGATTCGGAAGCAGTGAGCTACAACCGGATTTACTTTGAAAACAAATCGAATGAAATTAAAGGGGAGACTTTTAATGAGTTATAAAACAAACTTTACAGGGCTCGTAAACCGGGCTCATGGAACAAATACGGGAAACAGCTGCGGCTGCGATAATTCTGTTGAGAATTCGTGCGGCTGCGGCGGTCAGCCCGGCGGAAGCTGCGGATGCGGCTGCGGCCAGAGCGGAGACTGCGGATGCGGATGTCCGCCTGCACCACCTGCACCTCCGGTTTGCTGTACAGGTCCAACGGGTCCAACTGGAGGAACCGGTCCCACAGGTCCAACCGGACCAACCGGCCCGACTGGAGCCACAGGCCCAACCGGAGCGACCGGGCCTGTTGGAACAGGTATTACGGTTCTGGGACGGTACGATTCGTATGAGGAACTGGTTGCTGCCCATCCTACAGGGGGGACAGGAGATGCTTATCTTGTAAATGACCAGCTGTATGTCTGGGACGCTGCCACAAACAGCTGGAGAAATACAGGCGTTTTGCAGGGTCCAACGGGTCCTCAAGGCCCAATGGGACCGCAGGGTCCTGAAGGAAGGCCGGGTCCAACGGGTGCGACCGGAAATAATGGGGCAACCGGAGCAACAGGTCCGACCGGAGCGATAGGTCCGACAGGCCCAACCGGCCCAAGGGGAGCAACTGGAGAGGCAGGTCCGACAGGCGCAAGGGGTGCAACCGGCCCGGCAGGTCCGACAGGCGCAATCGGAGCAACTGGAGAGGCAGGTCCGACAGGCCCAAGCGGAGCCACGGGTGCGGCAGGGCCGACAGGTCCAAGTGGGGCAACTGGAGAGGCAGGTCCGACAGGCCCAAGTGGAGCTACCGGTCCGACAGGTCCGACGGGTCCAAGTGGAGCAACGGGTGCGGCAGGTCCGACAGGTGCAAGCGGAGTAACGGGGCCAACAGGTCCAACAGGTCCAAGTGGAGTAACTGGCCCAATAGGTCCAACAGGCCCAAGCGGAGCAACCGGACCCACAGGTCCGACCGGCCCAACCGGTCCGACCGGAGCCACGGGCGCGGCAGGCCCGACAGGCGCAAGAGGAGCAACCGGAGCAACAGGCCCGAGGGGAGGCGATGGTACTCCAGGTACGGCAGCAACCATTCAGGTGCAGGATACAAGAACCGGAGAACCGGAGGAGGACGCTCAGGTAATTGATGCGGGGGCCTCGCCTAACCACGTTCTGAGATTTGTCATTCCGCGTGGAGCGACAGGTGCTGTTGGTTCAACGGGACCGGAAGGTCCCGCAGGCCCGCAGGGCGACCAGGGAGAACGCGGCGACCAGGGGCCCAGAGGCGAACAGGGTCCGGAAGGTCCGACCGGTCCGCAGGGTCCTCAGGGACAGCCGGGCCAGATGGGCCCAACAGGTCCGACCGGTCCAACAGGAGCAGCTGCGACGGTTCAGGTAGGAACTGTGACCACCGGCGATCCGGGAACTGACGTAACCGTAACAAATTCCGGCGATGAAAACCACGCAGTCTTAGACTTTACAATTCCGCAGGGTGAACCGGGAACAGCCGGCGCACTGGAGGTGCTTTCTATAACCGACACAACCGGTCAGACCACAAGCACAGGAGGAAGTTTGATTTTCATTGACACGCCTCTGGTTTCCGGTACAGCAATTACCCATCAGGCGGGAACCGCAGATGTAGAGATCAATCGTGCCGGTGTTTATCAGGCCTCGTTCCACAGCACTGTAGGCATCGATACAGGAGTGGATATTCCGGCCTCGGTTTCAGCACGGCTTTATCTGAACGGAACGCCTGTTGCAGGAGCGGTAGCCCATCATACGTTTGCGGCTACCAATGAAGCGGCGACGGTATCCTTCGATGTACCGTTCCTGGTGAATACCACGCCGGCTACCTTGCAGATCGTAGTGGATCAGGCAGGATTTTCGTTCCGCGATCTGGCCTTGACGGTTCTTCGTCTGGGCAATACTGCCAACGCCAGAACCAACGTGAGATAGAATAAGAGGACAGCGGAAAACAGCTGTCGATCAGGCAAAAGCGGGCTGCCATGTTAATAAGGCAGCCTGCTTTTTAACTAATTTAATTATTTCTGTAATTTTGATAAGATTTGTTTAGAGATGAAAAAACTAAAAATTTGCGTGTTGTGTACGAGAATGACTGTTTGCGCACTGTATTAAAAAGGAGCTATTGAACAACAATAGCTCCTGACTATAGAGGCAAAAGGGTTACAGTTTTTTTACACCCAGGGCCCGCATGGAATTGAGTATGGCAATGACTGCGACGCCTACGTCAGCGAATACGGCCGCCCACATGGAAGCCATTCCCAGGGCTCCCAGCACAAGGACAACAGCTTTTACTGTCAGAGCAAAAACCACATTCTGCCTGGCAATAGACAGAGTCTTTCGGGCAATTTTTATAACCGTAGAAAGCTTGGATGGCTGGTCATCCATAATAACGATATCCGCTGCCTCAATGGCCGCTTCGGAACCCAGGCCGCCCATTGCGACACCGATATCGGCCCGCGCAAGAACAGGCGCGTCATTGATTCCGTCTCCCACAAAAACGACATTTCCTTTTGCTTGTTTTTCCGCAATGATTTTCTCAGCCAGCTCCACCTTATCTCCGGGCAGCAATTCGGCGTAATACGCATCCAAACCGATTGTACTGGCAACCTTTCCGGCCACAGCGTCCCGGTCACCGGTCAGCATAACAGACGAGTGAACTCCGGCGGCTTTTAAACCGCGGATTGCGCTGGCAGAATCCTCTTTGACCGTATCGGCGATAGCCACATAGCCTAAATATTTTTCGCCTTCCGCCAAATGGACCAGGGTAGCGCTTTCATTGACAGGAAGTTTTTCGATCCCCAGGTCCGCCATCAACTTCTTGTTTCCGGCATAAATGAGTTTTCCATCAATGACCGCCTTGATTCCCTTTCCGGAAAGCTCCTCGGTTTCGGAGACACGCGTTTTATCAATCTCTTTGCCAAAGGCCTCCTTTATAGAAAGTGAAATTGGGTGATCGGAATAGCTTTCCGCATAAGCAGCCAGCTCCAAAAGCTGTTGGTCGTCCAGATCGGCACTGTAAATATCCGTTACGGTAAAGGTTCCGGTTGTTAGAGTGCCGGTTTTGTCAAAGATAACCGTATCGACCTTTGCTAAAGCTTCCAAGTAGTTGCTGCCTTTGACCAAAACACCGCAGCGGGAGGCTCCGCCCACGCCTCCGAAAAATGCCAGGGGCACGGAGATAACCAGAGCGCAGGGGCAGGAAATTACAAGGAAAATCAATGCCCGGGAGATCCAATCGCCGAAACTTTGGCCTGGAATAGCCAGCGGCGGTACAACAGCCATGAGAGCAGCGGCAATAACCACAATGGGCGTGTAATACCGCGCGAATTTTGTTATAAACTTTTCAACCTTTGCTTTTTTGCTCCCGGCGTTTTCAACCATATCCAGAATTTTCGCCACAGTTGAATCATCGAATTCACTGGATACTTTGATCTTTAAGACGCCGGTCATATTGATGCATCCGCTAGTGATATCCTCACCGGCAGACACATCCCGCGGAAGCGATTCGCCGGTGAGAGCAGAAGTGTCCAGAGCAGAATGGCCTTCGAGAATGCGTCCGTCCAGCGGTACTCGTTCTCCCGGTTTGACCAGAATGGTATCCCCGATGGAAACTTCATAAGGATCAACCTTTTCTTCTCTGCCGTCACGGATCAGATTGGCGTAATCAGGGCGAATATCCATCAGTTCGCTGATGGAACCCCTGGATTTGTTCACCGCGTACTCCTCAAAGATGGTGCCGACCAGATAGAAGAGCATAACGAAGACCGCTTCCTTATAGTCTTTGAGACCAATGGCGCCTACAGTGGCAATCGCCATCAGAAAGTTTTCATCAAAGACCTGGCCGTGGCATATGTTGCGGATGGCTGTAAATAAAGTGTCATAGCCGGCAACCAGATAGGAGACCATCAAAATGATGAAGCTTGCCAGCGCGGGCAATGGGGCCAAAGCCCCCAGGACCAGCAGGACTCCTGAAACGATTACGCGGGCCAATTTTATCTTCTGCTTTCTTTTCATGTACAATTCCTCTTTCTGCAAAAAGTGCTTTTCCCGGGCCTTTCCTTTCTTGAATGCGGTTTAGCGGACGATTTTGCAGCCGCGCTCCACCTTGCTGATGGCCTTCTGGGCCAGGTCTACAGCTTCGTCGAACTGATCGTCGGAAGCTTCCAGTGTCAGCCGCTGGGACATAAAATTGATGGTGGCGCTGTCTACCGCATCCAGCTTGTTAATGGCGGTTTCCATCTTTGCGGCACAGTTTGCGCAGTCCAGCTCAGATAATTTAAAAGATTTTTTCATAATCGTTTCCTCCTAATGATAAATAATTAAGCAATCGTTTAACTAAGTAATAAAATTTTTATCGTTTGCAGTTCATGTCAAACACGCTGTCAACGATTTTATGGACAAGATCCGCTTCCTCCGTATCCGCCAGGGTATAATAGGCTTCTTTTCCCTCACGGCGCATCGTCAAAAGACCGGCCTGCTTTAAAACCCGCAGATGATGGGAAACGGCAGGGGAACTCATGTCTATGGCAGCGGCAATATTGATGACACATTCTTCGCTGTGACATAAAAGCCAGAGAATTTTTAGGCGCGTCGTGTCGCTGATCAGCTGAAAGGTATTGGAAGCTTTTTCGAAAGCGTCCAGAGTAGGCTTGTGTTCCAACAGCTCCAGTGTATGACTGCCGTGATCATGAGGCAGAATTGGTGTTGCCATATCGGGTCCTCCTTCTTTCTTCATTAAACAATTAAATAGATGTTTAACTGTTTTCTATAATATATCCTGCGGACGGATGAATGTCAAGAGATTTTGCTAAAAAGATTTACTGCATTGCGGGCTCAGCGCTCATTCTCATTGGGTTTCCAAAGAGGGGGCTCCTCAGGGGAGTTGCGTTTCCACTTTCGATAGGTAACGATTCCACAGAGAATGATTACCACCAGGTGCGGGATATAAACACACAAATCCCAGGCACTTGTCATCCCCATCAATAAAACGAGGGACATGAGGAGGATCCAACCATAAAAAATACTGAGCAGGCACTTAATGACCCAGCCGTCATACATAATGTATTGAAGCAAGACGATTGCTCCCAGAGTATAGGAACCGATTGTAAAGGGATTTATAACCTCGTATATTTCGTACCATATCTCCTCGTGTATCGTTACCCATGTGAATATAGGTGTGAGAATAAAGGGAGCCAATAGAAAATAGTAAGCAAACAGCACCGCATTGACAACACCCATTAGGATGCTGATTGGTTTTTTATGCTTATGATAATTGTCATAAATATGGAAGATCACCTGATCTGGTTTGCTTATTTTCTGCAACGAATCGTTCCTCCTTTTTTAACAAAGGCCGTTTTGCCCTGCGGCTAAAATTCCAGCTGCGTGATATAGGAAATAAAAGAGCGCATAGCAGAAGATAGGTAAGTGTTCTTCTGCCAGAACACGTGAACATGAGCCGGCATGGGGCGCTCCAGCGGAATACAGCGGATGTCCGGGTCATCTGCGAATATGTCTTTGTAGATGATCGTCGCTGAGTCATTGTCACGAATCATATAGCGAATCGTGGACAGCTGACTGGAATGCATGATGATATTCAGATCAATATCGCTGAAAGTGGTCAGGATAGATTTGTAATGATATGACCCCTTTGAAATGATGACCAAAGGAAGCTCTGCCAGCATTTCTGCCGTGATTTTTTTCTTTTTGCCCAGAGGGTGGTTCTTGCTTACCGCCAGCTGCAGCTCCGTAGCAAAAATTTCCTTGGAATCGCAATTGGTATAGCAGCTCTCGTTTTTGATTCCCAGCAAAAGATCCAGCTCTGCGTTTGCCAGCATACGGATTCCGTCGATGGTGGCGATTTCAAAGATCTCCAGCTCTATGTTGGGATGTTTTTCGCTGAAATCGGGAATGATTCTTTTAAAAAAGAACGTGCCCATTACAGCGGGAACACCGAGACGAAGGATAACCTTTCTCCCTTCCGCCAGATCGCAGGCTTTTTCATAATAGGTGGCGAATTCCTTTAAAAACTGATCGGTAAGCTGTTGAAAAGCTTCCCCTTCACTGGTCAGGCGGAGCCTGTTGCTGACACGGGAAAAAAGCTTGTAACCCAATTCGCTTTCCAGCCCATTGATGGCGGCAGTGATAGAAGGCTGCGAGATATGGCAGGCCTCAGAAGCCTTAGTAATGCTGCCCTGCCGGCAAACCTCTTCAAAATAGCGTAAATGGTTTATATTCATCATGGGAACAGTCCTCCTATAAAAAGTCAAAATATTAAGACAATTAATCGCAATTCTTATCTCTATCATTTGTGATGTGAACAGTATAGCAGAAGTTCAATTGGGAAAACAACTAATATGCAAAGTTGAAGCCTAAAAAAAACTGAGGGTATTATCAGAATAATCAATTTTTACTACCGCGCGGATTGTGATATTGTTAACAAAACAAAGCAGCGCTGTAAACTGAAAAAATGAGGAGGTCTTTATGAAGTTTGATTTTATCAATCTGCTTATGAATCCCTTCATGCTAATGTTCTTTGCTATCGGGACAGGACTGATTTTCGGAAAACTTAAATTCGGGAAATTCAGCTTTGGTTCTTCAGGAGCTCTTTTTACGGGGCTGGTGATCGGATGGGCAATCTACAAGTATGGAGGCCATATTCTCGCACAGGGAGAAAACGCGGCGGGATATGAAGCCGCGAAAACAATGATGGACAATGGAATTATTGACGGAAATTTTTTAGAGCTGTCCCTGATCTTCTTTGTGGCTGCCATCGGGCTTTTGGCTGCGAAGGATATGGGCGTTGTAATACGCAAATATGGTCCCAAGTTTGTGGCTCTGGCCGTAATCATTACCTTCGTAGGAGCCTTGGGAAGCTTTGGCTGCATGAAACTGGTGAAAAGCGCCAGTGCCTATGAGTTTTCCGGCGTTTACGTGGGCGCACTGACCAGCTCGCCGGGCCTGGGCGCGGCGCTGGAGACTGCCGAGGATCATGCCAAAGCAGTGGCGGCGGATTATGAAACATCGACGGAAGCGGAAAAGGAGCATGTTCTGAAAACCATCGGCGATGATACTTTGACCGCAGAAAACACCAAGTCCCTGACCCCGGAGCAGCAGCAAAAATATGTGACCAACGCCACCGGCGGAGTTGCTACAGGATATGCCATCGCCTACCCCTTCGGCGTTATCATCGTAATTTTCGCAGTCAGCTTCTTTGCGATCATCTTCCGGATGGATCTGAAAAAAGAAAAGGAACGGTATAAGCTGGAGATGAACGAGGCCAGAGGAATGGTCAAGGAACGAAACATCCCGGTCAGTCCCTTCAACATGATCGCTTTCGCAGTAACCTGCGTTGTGGGATATCTTGTCGGGAGCATTCAGATTTATCTGGGACCGCTGGGATATTTCAGCCTGGGAGCCACCGGAGGAATTCTCATTATGTCCCTGGTGCTGGGTTCAATTGGAAAAATCGGGCCTCTGTCGTTTCGCATGGATCATAAAGTGATGGGCATCGTCCGGGACATCGCACTGGTATTCTTCCTGTGTATTGTGGGACTTAAGTACGGATATGTAGCCATCAACGCCCTGACAGGATCCGGGGTACTTCTGGCAGTTTCAGCCTTAGGAGTGGGCATAGCGGCCATGCTGGTGGGCTTTATTGTCGGACGATATGTATTCAAACTGAACTGGGTAGTGCTGTCGGGCGCTATCTGCGGAGGCATGACCTCGACACCCGGCCTGGGCGCGGCAGTCGATGCGCTGGAAAGCGATGATCCCGCGGCAGGGTATGGCGCGACGTATCCGTTCGCATTGTTATGCATGATCATATTTACAATCATATTAAATCAATTGCCAATTGTATAGTGGAGGTATCAGAACATGAGCGAAAAGAAGATGGGCCTGGAAGCCAGATTGAGAGATTCAAGAGCGTTGTCCCTGGTAAGATCGGCGGAGGAAGCCGCAGAACTGATAAAAGACGGGATGACCGTCGGAGTCAGCGGCTTTACACCGTCGGGTTACCCGAAGGCAGTGCCTCTGGCTCTGGCGGAACGGGCGAAGAACGGGGAAAAGATCAAGATCGACCTTTACACGGGAGCATCCGTTGGGCCGGAAATTGACGCAGCGCTCACCGAAGCGGGCGTAATCAGAAAACGGCTTCCCTATCATACCAACGCAACCATCCGCGGAAAAATCAATGAAGGTGAAGTGGAATACATAGATATGCACCTGTCCCAGAGCACACAATATGTGAATTACGGGATGCTCAATAAAATCGATGTGGCGATTATTGAAGGACTGGCGATCACAGAAAACGGCGATATCATACCGACGACAGCCGTGGGAAACGCGCCTTCCTTCATCAAAAACGCAGATAAGGTGATCGTGGAGATCAATTTGAAAAAGCCCATGTCCCTGGAGGGAATGGCGGATATTGTTCTGCTGGATAATCCACCTAACCGCAAACCGATCAACATCTGCGCTCCCGCAGACCGGATCGGAGCACCGTGTATGGAGTGCGGGTTCGATAAAATCGCAGCTGTCGTAATCACGGATATGCAGGACAAAACCAGACCTCTGGGCGAGGTTGACGATGCTTCCAAAAGGATTTCTGATAATATCATCAAATTTTTTGATCAAGAAGTTTCGGCAGGAAGATTGACAAATTCTCTGCTTCCGTTACAATCGGGAGTAGGGAGTGTAGCCAATGCGGTTCTTTATGGACTGTGCGATTCCGAATATGAAAATCTGACCTGCTATACAGAAGTGGTGCAGGACTCCATGCTGGACCTGCTCCGCTCAGGGAAAGCCGTCATGGCATCCACTACGGCGCTCAGTCCATCTCCGGCAGCTTTGGAAAAATTTCTTGATGAAGTCGAGTTTTTCAGAGACAAAATCATTTTAAGACCGCAGGAGATCAGCAACAATCCGGAAGTCGTAAGAAGGCTGGGCGTCATCGCCATGAACACTGCCATCGAAGCCGATATCTATGGAAACGTGAATTCCACCCATATCATGGGGTCTAAGATGATGAACGGCATTGGCGGGTCCGGCGATTTTTCCAGAAACGGAGCGATCACAATATTCAGTACCCCTTCCACGGCCAAGGGCGGCAAGATTTCTTCGATCGTACCGATGGTATCCCACGTGGATCATACGGAGCATGAAGTGATGGTGCTGGTGACAGAGCAGGGATTTGCGGACCTGAGAGGACTGAGTCCTAAGGAGCGGGCCGTAAAGATCATTGAAAACTGCGCCCATCCGGACTTTAAAGAGGAACTGATGTCCTACTTCAAACGGGCGTGCGATTCGTCGGCGCTCCATACACCGCATATTCTTACGGAAGCGCTGTCCTGGCATTCCAGATTTCTGGATACCGGGAGCATGCTGGAGGAATAGACTGCGGAATACATAAGCCAAAACAATTCAAACATATAAAACGATGGAGGTAACAAAAATGGATGAAAAAGCAATGAGCCAGGAATATATCAACGGATATATCGAAAGAGCCAGAAAGGCTCAGGCTGAATTTGAAAAGATGAGCCAGGAGCAGGTCGATCAGGCGGTAAAAACCATAGGCAAAGTGGTTTACGACAACGCCGAATTCCTGGCAGAAATCGCTGTAGAAGAAACCGGGATGGGAAACGTTCCCGATAAAATCGCAAAGAATAAGCAGAAGGCGGGAATCGTCTGGAACAATCTGAGAGGCAAAAAATCCAGAGGAATTCTGGATACCGATGAAACCACCGGGATCACCAGAATCGCCAAGCCGATCGGCGTTGTGGCGGCCATTACGCCTTGCACGAACCCGATTGTAACACCGATGAGCAACGCTATGTTCGCTCTGAAATGCGGAAATGCCATCATCATTACGCCGCATCACAAAGCTGTAAAGTGCAGCACAAAGACGGTTGACATGATCAATGAGCAGCTGGCCAAGCAGGGTTATCCGGAGCATCTGATTCAGATTCTGGATCAGCATTCCAGAGAAAACACAAGAAACCTGATTTCATCCGCTGACATTGTAATCGCCACAGGCGGCGCAGGCATGGTAACCGCAGCGTACAGCTCCGGAAAACCGGCCCTCGGTGTAGGCGCAGGAAACGTGCAGTGCATTATTGACGAAGGCTATGACTATAAGGAAGCGGTTCCAAAGATCATTACCGGAAGAACCTATGACTACGGAATCATCTGCTCCGGTGAACAGTCCGTTATCTGTCCGGAAAAAGATTTTGACGCCATCATGGATGAATTTGAAGCCAATGGCGGCTATATCGTAAGAGATCCCAAAGAACTGCAGGGCGTCCGCGACGCGCTGTTTACCGATGGCAAGCCAAACAGACACTCAGTTGGACAGTCTCCTGAAAAGATTGCCGAGCTGGCCGGAATCAAGATTCCGGAGGGAACAAGAATTATTGTAGCGGTAGCTGACGGAACCGGTCAGACCGACCTTTTGGGCGGCGAAAAGATGGGTCCAGTCATCGCTGCTTATAAGTATAAGGATCTGGCAGAAGGCGTTAATATTGCCAGAGAAAACCTGGAAAAAGACGGAAAGGGCCACAGCGTGGCATTCCATTCCGATTCAGAGGAACATATTGAATATGTAGGAAAGGAACTGTGCGTTTCCAGATTTGTAATCAACCAGATCTCGGCCAGCAGTGCCGGCGGCAGCTACTTTAACGGCCTGGCTCCAACCAATACGCTGGGCTGCGGAAGCTGGGGACACAACAGTATTTCCGAAAACCTGGACTACAAGCATCTGATGAACGTATCCAGAATCGCCCGCTATATGCCGAATAACCATGTGCCTTCCGAGGAAGAGCTGTGGGGATAGCGGATCCATCCATTGTTAGGTAAGTGCCAAACTCTTAATAAATAAAGCCTTAAAAGGGAACATCTGAAATCGTGAGTTCAGACGTTCCCTTTTTGCTTGGGAGCACCATAGGAATTTCATATGGCAGTATCGGAACAATGAATTTTTCAGATGCTCCCGGGCGTGGTATGATAATTATCAGGAAAAGCAAGCTCAATCCATAGCCGCAGAAAATCAGTCGCGTACACATATCCTGCTTTGGCGGCCGCGGAAAAGAGCCGTGCATTCCTGTATTCACCATTAATTTAGGTAATTTCCGACCTCTTAATCACATAAAGCTTTTGAATGGAAGGCCGACTGAACTCGCACGAGTTCAGACGGCCTTCCATTTCTTTTGCCTCCAGACAGGCGGTTCAGAGCAGGCAGCGGTAACCGGAGGTCCATTTTTACTAAAAGTTACACACTTTTCAACGGTTTGGCGGTCTCAAAACCGCCCAGAGGCGCAATTTTCTATTTTTAACTGCTTTGGAACCCGCCAAACCCACAACTTTGCGTAACCGGGGGCCTATTTTAGAAAAAGGTTACCGCATTTCCTTCGCTTTACCGCCTTATTACCGATCTCCGCTTACTGTCCGCCCCCCTCACTGCTACCACAAAATTACCAAATTTTGGACGGACATTTTTCTGCAAAACTTTGTTATGCTGAAATAAAAAGGCTCAGCGATTCCCGGGCAGAGACGTCTGTCGGGAATGTTCACCCTATGAAAAAAGTGTTACAAAATGAAAAAAATAAAAGAAAAATTACCCCTGCTGTTACAAAATGGAGCAATTGGCCGTGGCTCCTGTTTCCAGCGGCAAGGACGCCCGCTTTTTAGAAAGGTTGATATTTCAATGGAAAAATAAAAGCTTTTAAAAATTCAGTAAATTGGCACAGTTGTTGCGTTATATATGGACAAAACCAAAACACTTGGAGAGGAGGAGATCGATGGATCTTGGAATTAATGGAAAGATTGCGATTGTAACGGGTGCGGGGAAGGGAATTGGAAGAGCCTGCGCATTAGCGTTGGCAGCGGAAGGAGCAAATGTAAGTTTAAATGATCTTGATGAAGAGGCGGGTAATGCAGTTGCAAAAGACGTTAAAGCTATGGGTGTTGATGCTATTTTTGTTAAAGGCGATGTATCAAAAGAATGCGATGTTAAAGAATTGTTTGCCAAGACTTATGAAAAGTATGGACACATTGATATACTCATCAATAATGCAGGAATTTCTCCTAAGCTGCCGTTTTATGAGATTACTGCGGAGCAATTTGGCCAGGTATTAGATGTTGATTTAAAAAGCAACTTCATGTGTTCAAAGGAAGCCTTTGCATATATGAAAGATAACGGTTGGGGCAGGATCGTAAGTCTTTCATCGCTGGCAGGTGTTTATGGAGGGATTAATTCGGCAGCACATTATTCAGCTGCTAAGGCAGGAGTCATTGGATTGACTAAAACTTTGGCAAAACAAGTAGGTAAATATAACATAACTGTAAATTGTGTTGCGCCTGGGAGAATTGATACTGAAATGACCAGAATGTTATCTCAGGAAAAACGTGATGAGGCTTTAAGTAGGATTCCGCTAAAGAGATTTGGAAGCGTAGAAGAGGTAGCAAATACCGTTGTATTTCTTGCTTCCGAAGGTGGGTCATATATAACGGGGGCCTGCGTAGAAATATTAGGAGGATATACAGGTTAGGAGAATTGAAATGAGAGCAGTTGTAAAATTTAAAGATGGTAAAGATGGTTGGGAAATTAGAGATATTGAAAGAATCACCCCAAAAGATAACGAAGTAGAGATAAAAGTAATGGCTACAGGTATTTGTGGTAGCGAATTGCACTTATACCATGATAATCATACTTACGCTCCTCCGGTTGTTGTGGGGCATGAATTCTGCGGAGAAATAGTCAGGGTAGGGAAAGATGTAACTAAGTGGAAGATAGGGGATCGCGTAGTAAGTGAAAATAATAAGAGCGTTTGTGGTGTATGTGAATTTTGCAGAACAGGCAGGCCGATCTTATGTCCGGAAAGAAAACCAGTTGGATATAAGGTGAACGGCGGTTGGACAAGCTACTTTTGTACACCGGAGCACTTACTAATTAAGATACCTGATAATGTTTCGTTTAATGAAGCGGCAATGACCGAACCGGTAAGCGTGGCAACGCAGGCGCAGATTGTAAGAAACACAGTTAAAATCGGAGATGTTGTGCTTGTACAAGGGTGTGGAACCATTGGATTAATAAATGCAATGGTAGCAAAGGCGATAGGTGCGCAGAAGGTCATATTAACGGGCACGAATGTTGATGAACAGATGAGACTTCCGATTGCAAGGAAGCTGAATATCGACAGAATAGTTAATGTTGAAAAAGAAAATTTGAAAAAAATTGTCATGGAAGAAACAGACCGCATGGGTGTGGACGTTATAGTTGAGGCGTCAGGTGCAGACCCTGCGATTTATGGTATGGTCGAGCTTCTTAAAAAAACAGGAAATATTGTAGCAATAGGCGAAACTGCAAGACCTGATCTTCAGTTCCCCTGGGTTGGGGCAGTATTTAAGTCATGTACCATAACTTATTCATTTGGTGCAACCTATGAAGCATGGCAGTTGGCGTTAAATTTGATGGGACAAGGTAAACTTCATTTAAATGAACTCATAACTCATGAGATACCTTTGGAGGAATTTAGGAAGGGGTTTGAGCTGTTGGAAAAGAAGGAAGCGTTGAAAGTTATTATGCATGCCAGTGATTACTAGATCCAAAAACATAGAGGCTTCAATAATTATACCTATGGAATAGGTTGATTATAATCTTGCGGGTATTAAGTACATCGATTAATGCGTCAAATTAGAACTATTTAACTTATTATGAAAATAGGAGGGGAAAATGAAAAAGAAATTATTAATATTAATGATGACCCTGGCCTTGGCAACTGTGTGTTTTCTGACGGGCTGCGGCGGAGACAGTAAGACAACATCAAAATCAGATGACGAAGTCTATACCATTACTTGCGCGCATCTTTGTACGGAAGACGATTCCATGCATGTAGGTGCATTGCATTTTAAAGAGACTATAGAAAAGGCATCCGATGGAAGAATAGCCGTAGACATTTATCCGAATAAACAAATGGCGACTTCCGATCCTGAGATGATTGAGATGTGCAGAAATGGAAGCATTCAGATGTGTATTACCACGAATTATAATTCTTGTGGATTAAATGAAAATTTGAAGTCACCATACATTTTTGATTATCCGTATTTGTTTGAATCATCGGAGGAGCTTTATGCAGTCGCTGACAGTGAGATTGGGCAGAAAGTCAATGATGATATTGCCGAATTATCAAACGGTGTCATAACGTTTGGAGGATATACACCATCATGGTATCAGATCATTCTTGCTAAGGATAAAGTTGAAAAAATGGCCGACTTCAAGGGATTGAAAATCAGATCACCTAATTCAACTCTTAACGTAGCATATCTCACAAAGTTCGGTATTAACCCGACTGTTGTAAATTATGGAGAGGTATACAGTGCTATGCAGCAGGGAACTGTTGACGGCGCATATGTTGCGGCAAACCTGATGTGCAGTGAAAAATATTATGAGATTTGTGATTATGTTGCTGAAATAAATACCTGCCCGCATTATTTGCTGCCTTACTACAATAAAGAATTTGTTGAATCATTACCAGAAGATTTGCAGAAGATTTTTAATGAATGTGCGGAGGAATATGTGCAGTGGATAAGGGATTACTGTACGGGAGTTGCAGAAGAATCAATGGAAACATTAGCTAAAAATTGTGAAGTTGTTAAATTTTCGGATTCGGCTATGGAAGAAATGCGTGAAGCCGGACGTTCAACATGGAAAGAAACAGCTGATGTATGCGGAGGAATGGATTTAATCAACGAAGTACAGGCGTTCCTCGAGGATTACAGAAAAAATAAATAAAGAGTAATTATTATATTCGCAAGATATGTTTGCCCCACAATACTTGAAAAAGGTCAGGTGTTGTGGGGTCATAATTAACATTTAAAAGGAGTATATAATGGTCAAGAAATTTTTAAACAATTTTGAGGGCTGGTTTTGTGGGCTTATATTAGCAATAATGCTGGTTTTGCTAGTGATGCAAGTGGCTCTCCGTTGGGTAGGACAAACAAATACATGGTCTGAGGAATTAGCGAGATATATGTTCGTTTGGGTTGTATATGTTGGAGGAAGCTTCGCGGCTCAGAAGGATTCTCATATACGAATCGATTTGGCTTTGCGGGTTTGGCCTAAAAAAGTCAGACCGTTTGCAAAAACATTGGGGAATTTACTTTGGATTGCATTTGGTATATTCCTTTTGATGCAATCGTTAATTCTGGTCAGAAACAGCTGGGTCGGAGGAACATATTCAATATGCTTAGGAATCAATATGGCTTACGCTTATGTAGGAATAACTATAGGATATGGGTTAATGGTTATAAGAGTTATTCAGTGTCAGTTGATTCCTTCAATAAAAGAAATAATCCATAAGAATGTGCCAAGTGAAGGCGGAAAGGAGGTATTATAATGTCCACAGGATTATTATTAATATTAACGTTTGCGGTATGTATTTGCTTGGGAATGCCTATAGCCTTTGCACTTGGATGCACAGTGGTAGTCGGAGCAGCTACTGTACCAGGCTTAAGTTTTATGACGATCATGCAGACATCATTTGCGGCAATTGATAGTTTTACATTAGTAGCTATTCCATTTTTTATTTTGGCAGGAGAGATAATGCTGAAAGGTGGCTTGTCGGAAAAACTTATAGAATTTTGTCAGGTCTGCGTAGGAAATAAGAGAGGCTCACTTGGAATCGTTGCGGTAATTGCTTGTATGATTTTTTCGGCTATTTCAGGTTCGGGACCGGCAACCGTAGCGGCAATAGGTGGATTGCTTATTCCGGCCATGAAAGAGGATGGATATGATGAAGGATTTACATGTTCGTTGATTGCGGCGGCAGGCTCTATGGGACCTGTTATCCCGCCAAGTATTCTGTTCATAATGTATGCGGTAGTAACGGGAATATCTGTAACGGACTTGTTTATAGCAGGTGTTTTGCCGGGCATCGTTATGGCAGCTTGTCTTTGTGTTTTCTGCTACGTTATCGCAAGAAAGAAAAAGTACGGAAAACTGGATCAACCGCCATTTGATATTAAAGACTTTTTTAGGGCATTAAAAAAAGCAATATGGGCGCTTCTCGTGCCAGTCATCATTCTCGGAGGAATCTATGGAGGATTCTTTACTCCGACAGAAGCGGCAATAGTGGCCTGCGTATACGCATTGATCGTATCGTTGTTTATATATAAAGATTTAAAAATAAAAGATCTACCTCAGATTTTTATAAGCACAGGTTCGACCACCGGATACTGTCTTGCCTTTGTCGGCGCTGCGCAGGTACTGGGGAAACTGCTGGCTATGATGAAAGTACCGGCTACCATAACAGATCTTTTGGTGTCATTTACAGACAGTAAAATTGTCGTATTACTGTTATTGAATATCGTATTGCTTATTATTGGATGTTTCATGGAACCTGTATCCAGCATATTAATTTTCGGTACACTCATGAGCAGCATCGCGGCAGCGTTTGGCGTTGATCCAATTCACTTTGGCGTCATCATGATTGTGAACCTAGTAATAGGAATGTGTACGCCTCCTGTAGGAATTAATATGTTTGTAGCAGCAGGCGTTGGCGGGATCAAGCCGGAGAATATGTTTAAATGGCTGTTTCCGTGTATTGCGGTGTTGATAGTTGCGCTTCTGATTATCACTTATATACCAGCAATTAGCTTAGGCTTATTTTCTATCTTTGGTTAAAATATTTGTTGGAGGTTTTTATGTACGATATGATTATTAAAGGCGGCATGGTAATTGATCCAAACGGTGAGCTCAACGCCGCAGAAACAATATACATAAAAGATGGAGTGTTTAAAAAGCATTATCCGGAAGAGTCCGAAGATGCGCTGAATGTAATTGATGCTTCGGGATGCTATGTGGTTCCAGGACTGATAGATCCTCATGTCCATGTCTATAAAGGTGGAGGAAGTTTTGACTTAAATACTTCAGCAGATTTGTATTGTATTCCCAACGGAGTTACTACTTGTATTGATGGTGGAAGCACCGGCCCCCTGGATTTTGAAGGATTATTGAGAAGTGATGCCACATATTCAACGACAAACGTCAAAGCCTTGTTACATCTTTGCTTTCATGGGGTCCTGCCCTTGGGTTATGATGAGGATGAAGATCCGGAAGCCTTTGATTTGGCTAAGGCAAAAAGGCTTGTTAAGCTTTATGGGGGAAAAGAACTGGTAGGGCTGAAAGTGAGAATGCACAAAAAATCAGCAGGCAAATATGGAATCAAACCTTTACAAAAGACGATTGAATTCGCAGAAGAGGTTGAACAGACGCTGGGAAAGAAATTGAGCGTTGCGGTGCATGTTACCGATCTGGCGGACGATATTACAATCGAAGACATTGTTTCAGTAATGAGAAAGGGAGATGTATATACCCACACCTATATGGGGATAGGTCCAAAAACTATTATAGGCAGTGATGGAAAAATTATTGATAGTATTGTCAAAGCAAGGGAAAAGGGGATCATTTTTGACAGTGGTGGAGGATCGCGAAATTATAATATGAATATTCTCAAAGAAGCATTTGAGCAGGGGTTTTATCCTGATTTTATTAGTACGGATGGTGTTGGAACGACCGCATATAAAAATAATTTTTCCATATTACACCATGCAAGTTTGTATATGAATCTTGGAATGAGTATCGAAAAAATTATTAAAGCCATGACACTCACGCCAGCTGAGTGTTATGGCATAATAAACGAAGCAGGTACATTTATGCCACAAGCAAACGGCGATGTCGCTATATTTAAAATTATAGACAGGAAGCGAATTTTTAATGATGCATGGGGCAACTCATATGTTGGGGAAAAGTTGATAGTACCTATGGCAACAGTAAAAAACGGACGCATAGCATTTATGCAGATATTTATGTAAAGGTAGTAATAAATTAGAAAAGTAAACATAGTGTATAGGTTTATCTACGGAGAGCCTATACATTTTGTTTTCTTCTGACTATATAGGCATCACCCTTGCTTGATGCCGTACTTCTTAATCTTCCGATACAAAGTATTGCGGGCGATCCCCAGATGCTGCGCGGTAGCCTGTATATTGTAATCATACTTTTCCAGAGCATCGATAATCAGCAGCTTTTCATAGTCCGTGAGAACGCTGCCGGCATCGGAGGTTTCTGCGGACTCATCCTGGGGAGGATCGCTGAGAATCAGCTGATTATCCTGCTTCTGATAAAACTCAAAGATTCCGTTGTAAGTGCAGATGTCGGAAATGGAGATGACATTGTTATTGTTGACCCTGGAAAGAACCAGACAGCGCTCCAGCACATTCTCCAGTTCCCTGACGTTTCCCGGCCAGGAATAGCTTTGCAGCAGCCTGCGGGCATCCTCGTTGAGCTTGATGTCCCGCTTGAACTGCTTTGAAAAATTGTAAATAAAGTTGTCGATCAGAAGATCCACATCCCCGGTCCGTTCCCGCAGAGGCGGAATATAAATGGAAATCACATTGATCCGATAGTAGAGGTCATCGCGGAACTGGCCGTCCTTGACCAGCTGCCAAAGATCCTGATTGGAGGCGGCGATGATGCGGATATCAATGGAGATCTCTTCGGTCCCGCCGACCCGCACGATGGTTTTGCTCTGGAGGGTACGCAGCAGCTTGGACTGCATTTCCATGGACATGGAATTGATCTCATCCAGGAAAAGCGTGCCGCCGTTGGCTGCTTCAAATTTGCCCACCTGCCCTTCCCGTTTGGACCCGGTAAAGGAGCCGCCCACATAGCCGAACAGCTCGCTTTCCAAAAGTGAATGGGGGATAGCCGAGCAGTTGATGGGGACAAAAGGTCCGCTGGAATAATTGCTTTCATTGTGGATGGATTGGGCGAACAATTCCTTCCCCGTACCGCTTTCTCCCAGAATGAGGATGTTGTTGTCCAGCTTTGCCGTTTCCCTGGCCAGCTTGACGCACTGCTGCATTTCAGGACTCTTGCCGATGATATTATCGAAGATATAGGCGGCTTTGAACTTCTGGGCGCAGGCAGCACCCGATGATTTGCCGGTCAGCGCTTTTTTGAAGACGCCGATGGCCATAATCAGCTTGCCATTGTCATTGGTGATGGGCTTGATGGTAGTAAAAAAAGCGCTCTGCGCCGAACCGATGCTGAGTACGACCTTGCGGTTGGAAACCGCGTGCTGAGAGTTGAGTACCTCCCGGAAGGGATTTTTACCCCATATGGTTTCGCAGTTGAACCCGATAAGGCTGTTCCAGCCCTCTCCCAGCATACTCTGGGCGGCAGTGTTGGAAAAGAGGATTTTGCCGGTATTGTCCACCACAATGGCCGGCTCTTCGATCATTTCAATAACAGAGGAAATGGTCTTTTCGTTGATGCCGGAATAGGAGCGGATATCCTTGGAGATCAGATATTCGATATAATACTTCAAGGTGACAAGCATACCCAGCGTATGCTTGTGCATGGGCCAGCAGTTTCCCTCCACAGTGAGTACGATCAGCAGATTGCCGGAGGCGTCGAAGATGGGAACGGAGGCGCAGGTGAGCCCGTGGCACATGGTTTTATAGTGTTCGTAAGCCATCAGCTGCACCGGGCGTTCCAAAAGAGCGGCCAGGTTGGTCGATGTGGTACCGGCATCAGCTTCTGCATGGCTTTCCCCAATAATCAGCTCTCTGCGTTCCGAATCCTGGCCGGCGATTTTTTTGCCAAAGCGCATCAAAAGACACAGCTCCTTATCGTACAGGTCGATTCGGTAGCCGGAGTCGCGGATATTGTCAGCCGTTTCCTGCAGGATCGGACGCACCAGTTCGATGAGCCAGTTGTTATTTTTCAGCTTTTCCGATAACACGTGGAGCGGAACGGTGGTCACATGTTCGTCATAAGGGTCCATGCCCCTGTCCTTGCAGCGCTGCCAGGAGCTGAGGACTTCCGGAGAAATATCAATGGACGAGGGTATGCGGCCCGTACTCATAAAAGTTTTCCAGGCCTGCTCTTTTGCCGACATGTTATCCTGCAGCAGCTTCCATTCCGTCAATACATCTCCGTTCCAATTGTAAATCGTCATTATGATATCCTCCTGTCGTTGTAAAAAGAAAATGTTTGCGCTTTTATTATATATCAAAGAACTGACGAAGTCTTCGCCAGTTCCTGGAATTAAATTTATTTTGCTGCCTTACCTTGGGATGAGAGCCTGCGGTATTTCCGCCGCCCGTTCCGTGCGCACGTCCAGCACGGCCGGTCTGCCTGCGGCCAGAGCGTCACGGATAGCGGGACCGACATCTTCCGGCTTGTCCACCCTTCTGGACCAGCAGCCGTAAGTTTCGGCGATTTTGGCAAAATCAATGTCCGGATACTCATACCGTTCATGAATCAGTTCCATCTGATCCTTGTAGACCAGGGAAAGGTCGGGGCGACACTGAACCAGCGCCATATTGTTGTTGATGATAGTCACCGTATTGATTCCGTTGCGGGCAGCTGTTTCCATCTCGTTGAGATGATAGTAAAAGGCTCCGTCTCCTGTGAAACAGATGACCGGACGGTCAGGAGCGGCGCATTTTACTCCCAGAGAAGCAGGATAGCTCCAGCCCAGGGAGCCAGCGGCCCGAAGGTATTTCTGAGAAGGCTTCATGCGCAGCATGGTTGACGACCATACGGCGGAGTAGCCGGTATCCGCCACCAGTACGGCGTCATCAGGCAGAGCTTTGCTGATTTCCAGACAAAGGCGTTCCGGACGCATGGGCAGGGTACTGCGGTTTTGCTTCTCTTCGTATTCTTTCAGCGTTTCCACAACGTAGCCCCGGGCGGTTTTCCTCCAGGCAGGGCGGCCGTTTTCCTGCGTTTCCGCAAGAAGCTGGCCTAAAACGATTTTCGCGTCTCCTAAAAGATTTACGGAGTTGGGATAATTTTTCCCCAATTCCAAAGGATCGATATCGATCTGGATGACCCGTGTGCTTTGAGCAGGCACTTTCCAGGACAGCGTTGTCTGATCCCCGGTCTGAGTACCCACGAAGATCACCAGATCCGCGTCCATAACCGTACGGTTGGCGCAGTCCATGCCGTATTCACCGACAATGCCGCACCACAATTCGGACTGCTCGTCGATCAGCGCCTTTCCATCGGGCGAGGTAACCACCGGAATATCGGCTTTTTCAGCCAGAGCGACCGCTTCCTTTCCGGCTCCTGACAGCGAAGCTCCCCGCCCAAGAACGATTACCGGTCTTGCTGCCTTATGGATTTCCTCTGCGGCAAGGGCCACATCGCTCTGCTCTGCTGCCGGACGAAACGGCGGGTACTGACTGTATCTGGACTCGATGGCGATCGGCTGTGATACGCTTCCCACCTCAATGACTCTGCCCGTGTGGTTGCTCAGATCGGCGTGGACCGGACGAGGCTTTCCCGTCACCGCTGCCCGGAAGCATTGCCTGAGAACTGTGGGCAGCTGCTCAGATTCGGAGACATCGGCATTGAATTTGGTGATGCCCTCATAGAGAAGGCAGTGGTCCGCTTCCTGATAGCAGCCTCTATATTGATAAGTGGGCGGCTTTTTCCCTGTAAAGGCAATTACGGGAGAATTGGCCAGCCATGCTTCGTGGATGCCTCCGGCCAGATTGGCGGAGCCGATGGACTGGGACATGCAGACCCCCGGTTTTCCTGCCATGCGGGCATATCCGTCAGCCATGTAGGCGGCGGCGTTTTCCGAATGGGCCATGATCCGTGTCACATCCATTTCTCCGAACTCACGGTTCACCATCCGGAGCATAGCCTCCACGTAAAAGATATGGGTCAGGCCGTAGCCTTTCAGTGTACCTGCGATAAATTGATAGCCAGGCATTTTTTCACTCATTGTTTCGTTCCTCCTTAATTAATGGAATATTGAATCTTTGCCCACATAAAACGCAAAAAGCGTACCAAACTATGGCCTCTCTGCTTCCGGCAGAGACACGATGAAGGGAGAAACGCTGGAATTACAGCGACCGGAGCACTTTGAATTTTTTCGAATAGTGTGAAAAAAAGGAGGTGATCGGACCGGGAGAAAATAAAATGTTAAAAAAGAGTGCAGTATGATTTTTGCGGGTGTTACATAGTGGAACATGTTTTTTGCTGTATAGCTTTCTACAAATCGGTCAAAAATAAAGTATAAATATGTCAACTTTTTTAGCAAACTAGTACCATTTTTTGAGAAAAAAATGACAAAACTGCTGCGTATGAATAAAAATACGGTATACATGGCGTGAAACAATTGATAGACACGTTGAAATGATCGGAAAAAAATTTCCGATTAGCCGTGAAACTATTGAAATTAAAGGAGCGTGCAAGATTGTGATTAGTCAGAATTGATTGAAAATAACTATTTTTTCATAACGCTTTTTTATTAATATTCACTCTGTTAATATATATAGGTAGGAATTGTAATTTTTTATTAAAAAGGTGACGAAAGGAGGGAGTGCATATGCAGGACGTTATTGACAGAATCAAATCCGCCGAACAGGAAGCGGAAGATCTGAAAGCGGCGGCCCACAAAAATGCGGACGACGCAGCGGCCCAGGCAAAGGTGGATGGAAAAAAACATATCGAAAACACCATCGCCAGCGCCAACAAAGAAGCGGCCGGGATCATAAAGCAGGCGGAAGAAAACGCCGCGGCCTCAGCCGCTGAAAAAATCGCTGCCGCGAAGAAAGAAGCGGACGAGATTCTGAAGATCGCAGAAAGCAGAATGGACCAGGCGGCACTGAACATTGTGGAAGGGATCGTGGATAGCTTATGATTGAAAAAATGGAAAAAGTCTATATCTACGGTCTCAGAGGGCAATCCACAGACATTTTGGAGGACATACAGCGATGCGGCGTCGTAGAACCGACTGCGACCCAGTCCATGCTGGAAGAAGACGTTGCAAAGACCCTTGCGAAAAGTGAGAGCGCCGATCTTTCCAGAGAGGAAGATCTGATCGACAAGCTGGACGAATGCATCGCGGCCCTGAAAGAATTCGGTGAGAAGAGAAGTCTTTTTTACAAGCGGCCTCAGGTTACCTACAAAGAACTGACAAATGACCAGGTCCTTCTCGATACGATGAAGACCTGCGATCACATTGAGGGCATTGTAAAAGAAAGAAATCGTTACCAGAAAGAACTGGCGAAAGCAGAGTTTGAAAAGGCTTCCTTTGTCCCGTGGCAATCCCTGGATGCGGAGATTTTAGATTTTAAGACACAGCGCACCAAGCTGTTGTGCTACGTCTTACCGGCTCCCCGCGATATAGAGGAAGTGGAGCAATCCGCCAGGGAAAAGGAACTGGATGTCTATTTGAAAAAGATATCTGAAGACGATGAGAACAAATACATCATCGCCCTGTTCCATGAGAAGGATGAGAAAGCGGTCAGAGAGACCATCAGCATTTTCGGCGCCAAAGAATTTACCCTGGAAGGCGTTTCCGGAACCTTCAAAGACAACATCAAAGCCTGCGAAGAAAAAATTGTCCGTCTGACAAAACAGATGGAAGGGGAAAACGAAAAGCTGAAAAAACTGGCAGACAAAAGAACGGAGCTGGAAATGGCCTACGACGCCATCAAGGTCCGTATGGACTGTCTTTCCAGCAGGGATAATCTGCTTCATACAGGAAAAGTCGATATCATAACCGGATGGGTGGTAGCGGAGAAAAAGGATAAGGTCAGCAGAGAGCTGGAAAAATACACCTGCTGCTACGAATACGTTCAGCCGGAAAAGGACGAGGACTTCCCGGTGCTGATGAAAAACAGCAAACTGGTGGCGCCCTTCGGAGCATTGACCGAAATGTATTCTCTGCCCAACGCCAACAGTATGGATACCAACTGGGCCATCGGATTTTTCTTCTTCCTGTTCTTCGGGATGATGCTTTCCGATGCCGGATACGGACTCCTGCTCACCATCGGAGGTCTGGGAGCCGCCAAGCTTCTCGATCTGGGAGAAGGCATGAAGAGGCTTTTAACCATGCTGGGCATCAGCGGTATATCCACCATCATCTTTGGTCTGATATACGGAAGCTTTTTCGGCGATGTGATCCCGTCGGTAGCCAAAGTCTTCTTTGGAAAAACCGTTGAGATCCCGCAGCTGATCGATCCGCTGACACAGCCGATGGTCGTTTTGGGAATCTCCTGCGGACTGGGTGTCATTCACCTGTTCCTGGGAATGGGCTTCAAAGCCTATCTGATGATTAAACGGGGCGACAAGTGGGGAGCGCTCTTCGATGTGGGATTCTGGTATATCTTCCTGATCGGACTGCCTCTGCTGCTGCTGCCGGGCCAGCTGAAAATGATCGGCATTGTAATGTCCATCGTTGGCGCGCTGGGTCTTATCTGCACGCAGGGACGGGCAAAGCCCACCCTCTTTGGAAAGATTTCATCCGGGGTCATGAGCCTTTATGACGTAACCGGATATTTCTCCGACGTGCTGTCCTATTCCAGAATACTGGCTCTGGGTCTGGCCACAGGAGTAATCGCCAGCGTTGTCAATACCATCGGTACTCTGACAGGCGGCGGTATTGTAGGAGCAATTTTATTCATCGTAATCTTTGTCTTCGGCCACGCGCTGAACATGGCGATCAACGCCCTGGGCGCGTACGTACACTCGGCCAGACTGCAGTACGTTGAATTTTTTGGAAAATATTATGAAAGCGGCGGCAGAAAATTCGAACCGCTGAAAGCAAGAACGAAATATGTAAACGTAACGGAGGAAAAATAAAATGGAAACTTTTGGAACTTTATTTACAAACGGTAACTTTTATGCGTATTTAGGCGTTGCCCTGGCAGTAGGCCTCTGCGGTATCGGTTCCGCTAAGGGCGTAGGTCTTGTAGGTCAGGCGTCCTCAGGCGTGCTGAGCGAAGACCCGGAACGTTTTGGTCAGTGTCTGGTACTGCAGGCTCTTCCTGGTACACAGGGTATCTACGGATTCCTGATCGGATTTATCATCATGCTCAACAGCGGAATGATGAGCGGCGACGTTCAGCTTTCCGTAGGAACAGGCGCTTACATCCTGGCTGCTTCCCTTCCCATCGCGCTGGTTGGACTCCTTTCCGGTATCGCCCAGGGAAAAGTTGCCGCGGCAGGTATCAACATTATTGCTAAAAAGCCGGATCAGCTGTCAAAGGCCATGGTTTCCGCAGCACTGGTAGAAACTTATGCTATCTTAGCATTCCTGATTTCAATGCTGTTGATTTTCAACATCGAAATGTAATCGGAAAGGGAATTCGTTATGGATAATATTTCAAAAATACTGGAAGCTATCCGGGCGGAAGGACAGGAAGAGGCGGACAAAATCGCTGAGGCGGGACAGAAGAACGTGGACGAAATCGCCAGGCTCTACAGCGAGGAAGCAGGGATCGAAAAGGACGCCATCCTGAAAAAAGCCAAAAAGGAAGCGGAAGAAATCACACAGAGAGGGATTTCCCAGGCCGGTATTGAAAGCCGCAACACCAAGCTGACGGCAAGACGCGCGGCGCTGGAAAAGACCTTTGAAATGGCTGCTGACAAATTGGCGCAGCTGCCGGAAGAAAAAAAGCTGAAAATATACAAAGGGCTGATCGGAACCTACAGCGGCAGTAAACAGGTGACCGTTGTACTCAATGAGGCCGATCAAAAAGCCTTTGGCAAGAAACTGGCCTCCGAGGCGGGCCAGGCCCACGGCATGGAAGTGAACCTGGCGCAGCAGCCGGGCGACTTCATCGGCGGTCTGATCATCCAGGAAGGCGAGATCGAAACAAACTGTACCTTTGAAGTGCTCATAAACGATAGAAAGAAAGAGACGGAATCACAAGTTGCGGCAATGCTTTTCGCATAAAGGAAAGGAAGGTATGTATTTATGGAAAAAGACGATACAAAGTACCTGCACGCTGCGGCAAGAGTCCACTCTCTTGAAAATCAGCTGATCTCACAGCAGGATCTTTTGAAAGCTATCGAAGCGGCCAATGCCGAGGATGCTTTTAAATCCCTGGCCGGGAAGGAAATGTTCCGGGACGTCACAGCGGGCGACTATGAGGCCGCCTTTGAAAGGGACCTGCTGAGAACCTATCAGCTCCTTGAAAATATAACCGAGCAGTCGGAAGTGACCTATGTATTCCGCTATCCGGCGGACGGCCACAATCTGAAGGTGTATGTAAAAGCAAAACTGGCGGACGGCGAGTTCGGCCATCTGTATAAAAAGACCGGTACCTTTACTCCGGAGCAGATGGAAGCGGAGCTGGCGGCAAAGCGCTTTGAAAAGGTTCCCCCTGTTCTGGGAGAAGCGGCACTGGAGGCGGAGGACCAGCTGGCAAAGACCAGAGACTCGCAGATCGTAGACATTATTATCGACAAAGCGGTCCTGACTCTGATGAAACAGAAGGCGGAGGAGCTGGATAACCGGCTGCTCATCGAGTATGTGGAATCAAAGATCGATCTGATCAACATTGAGACCGCAGTCCGTCTGATCCGCATGAAGAAGGACGCGTACGAGGTAAGACGAATCTTCGCCGAGGGCGGCACCATTGACCCGAGGGATATCGACGAGGGATATTCGGCAGGATACGAAGGCATCAGCCGTCTTCTGGACAAAGCGGGCAAGCGGCGCAGAATGGAAAAGAGCGTACCGGCCCTGAGGCACGGAGAACCGCTGACTGTCTTTGAACAGAATCTGGACGGCTGCTTTAAGGATCTCTTTGACAAAGCCAAAGTAATTCCTTTCGGATTGGAACCGGTGATCGCGTTCCTGTACCTGAAAGAGCGGGAGATTCGGGCCGCAAGACTGGTGCTGGTGTCCAAAGTGTTCGGACTGCCCAAAGAGCAGATCGTAGAAAGGTTGAGGTACATCTATGCAGACTAAAATCGCAGTGATCGGTGACCGCGGCAGCGTGCTGGGCTTCAAGGCAGTCGGGTTCGACGTCTTTGAAGTTGCGGGAGAGCCTTCCATCGCCAGTCTGGTAGCGGACCTGGCAAAACAGGAATACGGAATCGTATTCGTGACCGAAGAGCTCATCGCGGCCAACCTGGACGTGGTTGAAAAATATAAGGACGATATGCTTCCTGCCATTCTCCCCATTCCAAGCAGAAACGGAAGCCTGGGAATCGGCATGGAAAACATACACAAGAACGTAGAGAGAGCCGTAGGTGCGGACATCTTTAATAACTGATAAAAAGTAGGTGAAAAAATTATGGATCATGGACAAATCGTAAAGATTTCCGGTCCCCTGGTCGTTGCGGAAAACATGAAGGAAGCCAACATGTTCGACGTTGTCCGCGTAGGCGACCTGGGTCTGATCGGTGAAATTATAGAAATGAGAGACGACAAGGCCTCCATCCAGGTATACGAGGAGACAGCCGGCTTAAAGACCGGCGACAAAGTCGTTACCACGGGCGAACCGCTTTCCGCGGAATTAGGGCCCGGAATCCTGGAAATGATCTTTGACGGTATCCAAAGACCGCTGGAAGTAATCAAAGCAAAGACCGGAAGCAACATCGCAAGAGGCGTGGAAGTTACTTCCCTGGACCACGATAAAGAATGGGACTTTAAACCCACTGTCAAGAAGGGCGATAAAGTTATCGCCGGCGATGTGATCGGGACCGTGGACGAGACCAAGCTGATCGTACACAAGATTATGATTCCTGTGGGTATCGAAGGAACCATCGAAGAAATAAACGGCGGCATGCACAAGATCACAGACACGGTAGCCAAGGTGAAAATGGCCGACGGCGCTGTGAAGGAAGTGACGATGCTGCAGAAGTGGCCGGTAAGAAAGCAAAGACCTTTCAAAAATAAATTATCTCCGGAAGTTCCTATGATTACAGGACAGCGTGTTATCGACACCCTGTTCCCAATCGTAAGAGGCGGAGCCGCGGCTGTTCCGGGACCTTTCGGATCCGGAAAGACGGTCGTACAGCATCAGCTGGCAAAATGGTCGGACGTAGACCTGGTTGTATACGTAGGCTGCGGAGAACGTGGTAACGAGATGACCGAGGTACTGATGGAGTTCCCGGAACTGAAAGACCCGAGATCCGGCGAATCCCTGATGAACCGTACCGTACTCATCGCCAACACTTCCGACATGCCGGTAGCTGCCCGTGAAGCATCCATCTACACGGGAATCACCATTGCGGAATACTTCCGTGACATGGGATATTCGGTAGCCATCATGGCTGACTCCACATCCAGATGGGCGGAGGCCCTCCGTGAGATGTCCGGACGTCTGGAAGAAATGCCGGGTGAAGAAGGTTATCCTGCTTACCTGACATCCAGACTGGCCCAGTTCTACGAGCGGGCAGGCGAAGTTCAGTGTCTGGGCAGCGAAGACAGAACCGGTACACTGACCGCCATCGGAGCCGTATCTCCGGCCGGCGGCGACAACTCCGACCCGGTTGTACAGTCCACCCTGCGTATCGTAAAGGTATTCTGGGGACTGGATTCCGGTTTGGCATACAAGAGACATTTCCCGTCCATCAACTGGCTGACTTCTTATTCCCTTTACAGCGAGACCATCGGAAACTGGCTCAATAAGAACGTTGCCGACGACTGGACCAAGTGCGTGACAGAGACCAACAAGCTGCTCCAGGTAGAATCCGAGTTGGAAGAAATCGTAAAGCTGGTAGGCTACGATTCCCTGTCCCCGTCCGACCGTTTGATTCTGGAAGCTTCCAGATCCATCCGTGAGGACTACCTGCAGCAGAACGCTTTCGACGACGCGGACGCGTACACTTCTCTGAAAAAGCAGTATAAGATCCTGAAGATGGTTCTGACCTTCTACAATGAATCAATGGTAGCTCTGGAAAAAGGCGTGGATATAAACCGCATTCTCAATATGGATGTGCGTGAAAAGATCGCCAGAGCAAAATATGTCAGTGAAGACGAAATGGAATCCTACATGGAAGACACTGCGGCCGCACTGACCAAAACCCTGGATCGGCTGATGAAAGAGGAGGTGGCTGGCTAATGTTAAAAGAATATAAAACGATTTCCGAAGTAGCAGGTCCTCTGATGCTGGTAAAAGGCGTTGAGGGCATTGCCTACGACGAATTGGGTGAGATACAGCTGCAAAACGGCGAGAGAAGAAGATGCAAGGTACTGGAAGTAAACGGCGACGACGTACTGGTACAGCTCTTTGAAAGCTCCGCCGGAATCAACCTGCAGGACAGTAAGGTAAGCTTTCTGGGACATTCTCTGGAACTGTCCGTATCGGAAGACATGCTGGGAAGAGTATTCTCCGGCATGGGGCAGCCCATCGACGGCGGCCCGGACCTGATTCCGGAAAAGAACGTGGATATCAACGGACTGCCGATGAACCCGTCAGCCCGTGTTTACCCGGATGAATTCATCCAGACCGGTGTTTCCGCCATCGACGGACTGAACACCCTGGTAAGAGGACAGAAGCTGCCGATCTTCTCAGGCTCCGGACTTCCTCATGCCAAGCTGGCTGCGCAGATCGCAAGACAGGCCAAGGTGCTCAAGGGCGAATCCAACTTCGCCGTAGTATTCTGCGCCATCGGTATCACCTTCGAAGAATCGGACTACTTCATTTCCGACTTTAAAGATACCGGAGCTATTGACCGTACCGTAATGTTCATCAACCTGGCCAACGACCCGGCGATCGAGCGTATCGCTACGCCGCGTATGGCTCTGACAGCAGCCGAATACCTGGCCTTTGAAAAGGATATGCACGTGCTGGTTATCCTGACGGATATCACCAACTATGCCGAAGCCCTCCGTGAAGTATCTTCCGCCAGAAAGGAAGTACCGGGACGCCGAGGCTATCCGGGCTATTTGTATACGGACCTTGCTACTCTTTATGAGAGAGCGGGAAGAAAAGAAGACAGTGAAGGATCGATTACCATGATTCCGATCCTGACCATGCCGGAAGACGACAAGACTCATCCGATCCCTGACCTTACCGGATACATCACAGAGGGACAGATTATTCTTTCCAGAGAGCTTTACAGAAAGAACGTAATGCCTCCGATCGATATTCTGCCGTCTCTGTCGCGACTGAAAGATAAGGGTATCGGACCGGAAAAAACAAGAGAGGACCATTCCGGAACCATGAACCAGCTCTTCGCGGCCTATGCCAGAGGTAAGGACGCTAAGGAGCTGATGACCATCCTCGGTGAAGCCGCTCTGTCGGAGACCGACCTTCTGTACGCCAAATTCGCAGAAGAATTCGAGCAGAAATACGTTTCCCAAGGGTTCACCACAAACCGCGAAATCGCAGAAACTTTAGACATCGGCTGGGAACTTCTCTCCATCCTGCCGGAAAGCGAGCTGAAGAGAATTAAGCCGGAAATGATCGAGAAATATGGCGTTAAAAAAGATAAGTAAGGAGGCGGGGATATGGCAGTTTTACAAGTAAACCCGACCCGTATGGAGCTCTCCAAGCTGAAAAAGCGCCTGACCACATCCATGAGGGGCCACAAGCTCCTCAAGGATAAGCGGGATGACCTGATGAAAAAATTCCTTGAGCTGATCCGTGAAAACATGGATCTCCGGGTTCAGCTGGAAGAAAAAATGGCTCAGGTATACGCAGGCTTCGTGGTGGCTGGTGCCGCCATGGAGGACGCTTCTTTGCAGGAGGCTCTCATGCTGCCCCAGCGGCAGGTATACGCCAGCGTTAAAACGAAAAACGTCATGAGCGTTAACGTGCCGGACTTTCAGTTCACCGATACGGGCGATGAAGGCAGGGATATTTACCCCTACGGCTTCGCCTTTACATCCGGCGAGCTGGACGCTTCTGTGGACGCGCTGCAGGAAGTTCTCCCCCTGATGCTGGACCTGGCCAGGGTGGAAAAGACGACCCAGCTTTTGGCAGAAGAAATAGAAAAAACAAGAAGAAGAGTAAATGCTTTGGAATATGTCCAGATTCCGACGTTGCAGGAAACCATCAAAAGTATTACAATGAAGTTAGACGAAAACGAAAGAAGTAATCTGGCGAGACTGATGAAGATCAAAGATATGATGATTGCCCAGCAGCGGCAGGCACAACAGGAGTAATATGAAACTGGACTATAGAATCGACGGAAATAACTTTGACATGGCCGGAGAGGCATCGAGCAGCGTCAAGAAAACCTTGGCGCAGCTGGGTGTGTCTCCGCCTGTTATAAAGAGGGTAGCTATCTCCATGTATGAGGCTGAGATCAATGCCTTTATTCATGGTGGCGGCGGCAGCGCCCATGTGGATATCGACAGCAGCCGCATTGAAATTATAATTGAAGACGCGGGAACGGGTATTCCGGACCTGGATCTGGCTATGCAGGAAGGCTGGTCCACAGCCAATGAGCAGGTGCGCAAAATGGGCTTTGGGGCCGGCATGGGCCTGCCCAACATTAAAAAAAACGCCGACGTGCTGGAAATCGAGACCGCGCCTGGCCAGGGAACAAAAGTAAAAATCATTATAGATATAAAATAAGTAGGAGGTGCCTATGAAAGTAAAAGAATTGGCCCAGAGTCTGGGCGCGCAGCTTCTGACATCCGGCGGAGACGCGGAAGTGACCGGCGTGTACGCCTGTGATCTTCTCAGCCGGGTCATGAGCGGATGTGAAGAGGGAAACGCCTGGATCACGGTGCAGACCCATTTGAACGTGCTGGCGGTGGCCGAACTGGACGAGGCGTCCTGCATTATCGTTCCCGAGGGAATCACTGTCGAGGCGGGAACCGCTGAGAAAGCGGAGGAACAGGGGATCGCCATTCTTTCCAGCGAGATGACGACTTACGAGCTTTGCTGGAAGATCCATCAGCTGCTGGCCTGAGGCGGCAGCGCTGTCATGAATTATTATTATGATTTTCATATCCACTCGGCCCTTTCGCCGTGCGCAGAAGAAGAAATGACGCCCAATAACATTGTGAACATGGCCCTGGTCAACGGCCTGGACATGATCGCCGTGACCGACCACAATTCTGCTAAAAACCTGCGGGCCCTGTGGCAGTGCGCGGCGGACAAACCGCTTTTGCTGGTGCCGGGGATCGAGGTGGAATCGCTGGAAGAAGTCCATGTCAGCTGTCTGTTCCCCCGGGTGGAGGAGGCAGAAGAAATGGGACGTTTCGTAGGAGAGCATCTCCCTGCCATGAAAAACAAGGAGGAGATTTTCGGCCCCCAATACATATTTGACGAGGAAGACCATCTGGTGGGAAAGGAAGAGCAGCTTTTGCTGGTTTCCACGGATCTGACGGTCGAAACGATATTCTCCGCAGCACTGGATTTGTCGGGGTGCGCGTACTTTTCCCACGTGGATCGGGATTCTTACAGCATTCTGTCGGCACTGGGGACTCTGCCCCCATCCATTGAGACTTCAGTGGTGGAGGTGTCCGACACGCCCTGGGGACGCCAATTTGCCCGCCAGAGAAAGGATCTGGCTGAAAAGCGGTTTCTCTACTCTTCCGACTGCCACAGACTGGCCGACATGAGCCAGAAGAAGAACTGCATCGACTTGCCTGAAATCACGACGCGCAGCGTAATCAATTGGATAAAAGACATGAGGTGAATACAATGAAAGAACTGTCTCTGCATATCATGGACGTTATGCAGAATTCCATAACAGCGGAAAGCTCCAGAATCGCAATCAGTGTGAAGACCTGTGACAACGACAGGCTGCTGACGATCACGGTAGAGGATAATGGCTACGGAATGGATGAAGAGACGCTGAAAAGAGCCACGGATCCCTTCCATACCTCCAGAACCACCCGGCTTGTAGGGCTGGGACTGCCGATGTTCAAAGAAGCGGCGCTGCTCACAGGAGGAGATTTTGTTCTGGAGTCGGAAAAGGGAAAGGGTACGGTGCTGACGGCAGTATTCGTCAATGGGTCCATCGACCGGCAGCCTCTGGGCGATCTGGGAAACGTATTTTTCCTTACCATGCTGTCCCATCAGGATTTGGAGCTTTCGCTGGTACTGTCCAGCAGCAGAGGGACCTTTTACTTTGAAAGCAAAAAATTCGCGGCAGCTTTGGAGCGCCGCGGCGACAGCCATATGGACGCGGCTTTCGGCGCGGAAACATTTATCAATGAACAGGCGGAAATGATCTTTAAGGATATTCTGCCGGAGATGGGAGGTGGCCTCCGTGGAATTGAAGGAAGTTGTAAGGCTGATAAAAGGCAGGCTGCTCTATGAAACGGAGGAAATTCTCAATCGTGAATATTCCTATGCGGTAGCTTCCGACCTGATGAGCAATGTGATGCTGGACACGGCCGATGACAGCCTGCTCATCACCAGTCTGGTGAACCCCCAGGTGATCCGGGCTTCGGAGATGATGAACATAACCTGCATCATCCTCACCTGCGGTAAGACGGTTACCGATACCATGATGGAGCTGGCCAAGACGAGAAATATCGCGCTGGTTGAAACCCACTTTACCACCTTTACCGTATGCGGCAAGCTGCACAATATCGGCATGCGGGAGGGCCCGCTGACATTAGAAGTCGGCCAGGTGACCTCCATACAGCTGGATAAGGAGCGGTGCATCGGATGCATCCATTGCGTCCGCAACTGCCCAACAGAGGCGATCCGGGTTCGGAGCTGGAAAGCGACCATTACTCCGGAACGCTGTATAGAATGCGGCATGTGCGTTAAGGTCTGCCCGAGACACGCTACCCGCCCTGTGGTGGATACGCTGGAAAAGATGAAGGACTACGACTATAAGATCGCCATACCGGCCACATCCTTTTTCGGACAGTTTAAAGGAATCAAATCCAGGAACCATGTCCTGACCGCCTTGAAGCAGATCGGCTTTGACGATGTCTACGAAGAAGCCATCGGTGCTGAGATGATCAGCTACGCCACCAGGAAGCTGCTGGAATCGGGGAAGAAAGAGCTGCCCCTCATTTCATCGGGCTGCCCTTCGGTGCTGAAGATGATCCAGATTTGCTATCCTAACCTGCTGGATCATGTGGTGGACTATCGGCCTCCGGCGGAGGTTGTCGCCGGCATGGCGCGGCGTGAAGCTGAGAAAAAATATCCGGATAAAAAAATCGGCATTTTTTTCATAGCGCCCTGTACGGCTAAAATTTCCTTTATTAAGGAAAGCGATGAGGTAATCGAGACTGACGTGGACGTGATGGTCGCCATCTCCGAGGTCTACAAGGAGGTGCGGGCCAAGCTGAAGACTTTAAAGGATTCGGAAGTGGAAGATCTGGAGCGGGCCGGCGTCATGGGACTGCGCTGGACCAATCCGGGCGGAGAGAGCCTGGCGCTCAATACGGATAAATTCATAGCAGTGGACGGCATTGACGAAGTGATGGACATCTTTGAAAAGGTGGAGGACGAGAAGCTGGAAGGCGTGGACTTTATCGAGGCGGAGGCCTGTATAGGCGGATGCTTCGGGGGCTCGCTCACGGTGGAAAACAGCTATTCGGCCAAGGCCAACATGAAGGTGATCCTGGATGAAGCAAAAGCGAAATACGGAGATCAGATACTGAACCTGCCGGAAAGTGAAGAAGGATTAAAACGGAACCGGGAGCTGCACTACCGTCCGGTGCTGCAGTTGGATCAGGATTTGAGCGTATCGCTGAAAAAGATGGAAGAAATGGGCAGAATCGTCAGTGCTCTGCCCGGTGTAGACTGCGGCGTCTGCGGGGCTCCGACCTGCAAGGCTTTTGCAGAAGACATTGTACGCGGTTTAATTACGGAGAGAGCGTGCATCATTCTCAACCGCACGCGTGGGAGGTAGAAAAATGAAGACATTAGAAGAACTGGAAAAGATCAGCAGAGGCGAAGAAGAAGCCAAGAAAACAGGAAAAAAGATCATTTCCGTAGGTATGGCTACTTGCGGTATCGCGGCGGGAGCCAGACCGGTGATGAATTCCTTTGCCAATGAGATCCGTACAAGGGGCCTGAAAAACGTCGATCTGACGACAATGGGCTGCATCGGCATGTGCAAGCTGGAACCCATCGTAGAGGTCTACGATGAAGACGGAATCAAAACCACCTATATCAAGATGACCGCCGATAAAGCCGCGGAAGTAGTGCGCCGTCATATCATCGGCGGAGAAGTCTGCAAAGAATATACGGCAGAATAAAAATTTTTTTAAAAAAGTTGTAACAATATACAGGTCAATTGCATCTTATATTATAGAAGGACAAAATAGGGGACCAAAGATGTGTATTGTTTAAATTAGAGTATGTGTGCTTGTAAAAGGAATTTGGGAATAGAACACTAAAAGCTGCGGGAGGGAACGCAGCTTTTTCATTGTTTGAAACCAAAATTGGCAGAATGTTTGTTTGAATTACCAATAACGCCCGAGTAAAATTATGTATATACACCAAAAAATGATCGTATCCTCTTGACAGGAAGCCCTTTAAGCGATATAATCAAACACAAATTTAATACCGTCCATAAACCGATGAAGTGGAGATAAAAACAGATCGTGCACTCACAGAGAGCCGGCGATGGTGAGAAACCGGCAGAACGCAGTTTGTTAAATGGACCACTGAGGGCGCAGTCAAAGGCCGGGCTTTTTAAATGAAAAGCGGACCGAGTATTCTGCGACGTGAGGGCATACGTCAGTTGCCGGAAATATGATAGTATTTCGTCGAGTGCGGGAAAACTCCCGAATCAAGGTGGCACCGCGGATTTCGTAATTGACATCCGTCCTTGACAGATATGTCTTGGACGGATTTTTTCATGCGGAGATTACCGCTAAGCGATAAAGGAGAACGACAAATGTACAAACCAACCTTAGAAGAAGCAAGGAACATGGCGGGCGGCTACCGCTGCATCCCCGTCAGCCGAAAGATTTTTTCCGACATTGCGACACCCATTCAGGTGCTGAGGATTCTCAAATCAGTCAGCAGGCACTGTTATATGCTGGAAAGCCTGGAGGATGCGGATAAATGGGGCCGCTATACTTTTCTGGGGTACGACCCCAAGCTGGAACTGACCTGCACCGACGGAACGGTACGCATCAACTCGGGGACCGAGGTGACGGTGGAAAACAGCAGCCCGGATACCTATATTCGAAAGATTATTGAAGAGAACAAAAGCCCGAGACTGGAGTATCTGCCGTCCTTTACCGGCGGTCTGGTGGGCTACTTCTCCTATGATTATATCAAATACAGTGAGCCGTCTCTGAACCTGGACGCGAAGGACGAAGAAAACTTTAAGGACGTGGACCTGATGCTGTTCGATAAGGTCATCGCCTTTGACAACCTCAAACAGGAAATTATTCTCATGGTAAACGTGAGAACCGATGCCCTGGAGGAAAATTACCGCAAAGCGGAGATTGAACTGGAAGATATGGTCCGCCTGATTAAAACCGGAACCCCGGCTGATATTCCGCCGCTGACGCTGGATGGGGAATTCACGCCTCTGTTCAGTGAAAAGGAATACTGCGGAATGGTGGAAAAAGCCAGGGACTACATCTATGAAGGGGATATCTTCCAGGTAGTGCTTTCTAACCGGCTGGAAGTGAAAGCAGAGGGCAGCCTGCTGGATACTTACCGGGTGCTGCGAACCATGAATCCATCGCCGTACATGTTTTACTTCAGCAGCGACGATATAGAGATCGCCGGAGCATCGCCTGAGACTCTGGTCAAGCTGGAAGACGGCGTGCTCCATACCTTCCCGCTGGCAGGTACCAGGCCGAGGGGCGAATCGCCGGAAGAGGATCTTCGCCTGGAAAAAGAGATGCTGTCGGACCCCAAAGAGCTGGCGGAGCACAACATGCTGGTGGACCTGGGACGAAACGATCTGGGAAAGATCAGCCGCTTCGGCACCGTGGAGGTGGAGAAATACCTTTCCACAGAACGTTTCTCCCACGTGATGCACATCGGATCCACGGTAAAGGGGCAGATCCGCAGCGACTGCGCGGCCATCGACGCAGTGCGGGCAGTCCTGCCTGCGGGAACCCTTTCGGGAGCGCCCAAGATTCGGGCCTGTGAGATCATCAACGAACTGGAAGACAATAAGCGGGGCATCTATGGAGGAGCCATCGGGTACATCGATTTTACCGGGAACCTGGACACCTGCATCGCCATCCGCATTGCTTTCAAGAAGAATGGAAAAGTATTCATCCGTTCCGGGGCGGGCATCGTCGCAGACAGTGTACCGGAAAAGGAATATCAGGAATGTATCAACAAAGCCAAAGCGGTTGTGAAGGCGCTGGAACTGGCAGAAGGAGGATTGGATTGATGATTTTGCTTATTGATAACTACGACAGTTTTTCCTATAATCTTTATCAGCTGGTAGGCTCCATTGATCCGGACATCCGGGTCATCCGCAACGATGAAATGACCGTAGAGGAGATCCGACAGCTGGGACCTGAAAGGATCATCCTTTCGCCGGGGCCGGGAAGACCGGAAAACGCCGGCGTCTGCATGGAAGTGATAAAAGCTTTCGCCGGACAGGTGCCGATTCTGGGAGTGTGCCTGGGACATCAGGCCATCTGTCAAGTCTATGGAGCTGATATTACTTATGCTAAAGAGCTGATGCACGGTAAGCAGGATAATATCAAAGTAAACCAGAAATCGCTGTTGTTTCAGGGGATGCCGGCGATGATTCAGGGGGCCAGATACCACTCCCTGGCGGCAGCTGCGGACACAATTCCCGAGGAGCTGAGCATCACCGCTGTCACGGCGGACGGAGAGGTTATGGCCGTCAGCCACAGGCAGTACCCGGTATACGGCCTGCAGTTTCATCCCGAATCCATATTGACGCCGGAGGGCAAAACCATTTTAAAGAATTTTCTAGGAGGTAAACGATAAATGATTAGAGAAGCGATTGTAGACGTAGCGGCGGGAAAAAACCTGTCCTACGAGACTGCGGAGGCAGTCATGGACCAGATCATGGGCGGAGAGGCGTCCCAGATCCAGATGGCGGCTTTTCTCACAGCCATGTCCATGAAGGGAGAAACCATCGATGAGATCACTGCGTCGGCAGCGGGAATGCGAAAGCATTGCATCCGACTGCTTCACGATATGGATGTGCTGGAGATCGTGGGAACAGGGGGAGATCACGCCAGTACCTTTAACATTTCAACTACCTCGGCGCTGGTGGTTTCCGCAGCGGGCGTACCGGTGGCAAAGCATGGCAACCGAGCGGCTTCCAGCAAATGCGGAGCAGCCGATGTGCTGGAGGCTCTGGGCGTGGACATCACCGTTTCCCCAAAACGCAGCAGAGAAATTCTGGAGAGCATCGGCATCTGTTTCCTCTTTGCCCAGAACTATCACCTTTCCATGAAGTATGTGGCGCCGGTGAGAAAAGAGCTGGGGATTCGGACGATTTTCAATATCCTGGGACCGCTCACCAATCCGGCGGGGGCGAATATGCAGCTTTTAGGCGTCTATGAAGAGGAGCTGGTGGAGCCGATGGCGAAGGTGCTGGCCAATCTGGGCGTAAAAAACGCAATGGTAGTTTACGGTCAGGATGGACTGGATGAGCTTTCCATGAGCGCGCCGACCACAGTCTGCGAGGTCCGCAGCGGCAGCTATAAATCCTATGTACTCACTCCGGAAGATTTCGGCTTAAAAAGATGCGCCAAGGAAGATCTGACAGGCGGAACGCCGGAAGAGAACGCCCGCATCACCAGAGAGATTCTTTCCGGAGAGGCCGGACCGAAATCCGACGCGGTTATTCTCAACTCGGCGGCCGCCCTGTATGTGGCGGATGCTTCTCTGAGCCTGAAACAAGCCGCAGAAAAGGCCAGGAACGTGATCCGCAGCGGCAAAGCCCTGGCGCAGCTGGATGAATTCGTTGTGCTTTCCCGTGAGGTGACAGCATGATTCTGGATAAAATCGCGGAAAGAACCCGCCTGCGGATCGAAGAAGAAAAAGAACGGATTTCGGAAACCCAGATGAGAGAAATGGCGTTGGGCATGGATACGGGCAAGGGCAGGCCGCTGGAACGGGCCTTTGCCGAGAAGGCCCTTTCCTTTATCTGTGAAGTAAAGAAAGCCTCTCCTTCAAAGGGCGTAATCGCAGAGGATTTTCCATATCTGCAAATCGCGAAGGAGTATGAAGATGCCGGGGCTGCGGCCATTTCAGTTCTTACGGAACCATATTTCTTTCAGGGAAAGGATTCCTATCTGACAGAAATCGCGGAGCATGTCAGCATACCGGTGCTGCGCAAGGATTTTGTTCTGGAAGCCTATCAGATCTACCAGGCGCGGATCATCGGCGCTTCGGCGGTGCTGCTGATCTGCTCCCTTCTGGATAAGGTCAAGCTGAAAACCTTCGTTGCCATTGCTCAGCGTCTGGGGCTGTCGCCCCTTGTTGAGGCCCATTCGGAAGAAGAAATCGCCATGGCGCTGGAATCAGGGACGGAGATCATAGGCGTAAACAACCGCGACCTGAAAACCTTTGAGGTGGATATCGCCAACAGCGCCAGACTGCGCAGGCTGGTGCCGGACGATCTGTTCTTTGTCTCTGAGAGCGGTATCCGAACGTCGGAGGACATAAGGAGACTGAGAGAAGACGGAGTGAACGCGGTGTTGATCGGAGAGACTCTGATGCGCAGCGGGGATAAAAAGGCGGCGCTGGCGGAGCTGAGAGGCGGGCAGCGATGACAAAGATTAAGATATGCGGTCTGACGCGGCAGCAGGATATTGATTTTGTCAATGAGGCCGGTCCCGATTACGCGGGATTCGTATTCGCAGAGAGCAGACGCCAGGTTGACGCGGATCAGGCATCGGTCCTGCGAAAGCGTCTGGCAGGGGGGATTCAGGCGGTCGGCGTCTTTGTCAATGCCCCCGGGGAGCAGATTTTGGATATCTGCCAGAGGGGGATCATCGACTGGGTGCAGCTCCACGGAAATGAAGATCACGCCTATATCACGGAGCTGCGCAGGAATACCGACAAACCGCTGATTAAGGCCGTCAGCATGAGCAGACCCTTTGACCCCGGAGAGCTGAAGATGCTGGATGTTGATTACTTCCTGTTTGACCAGGGGGGCGGCGGCAGCGGACGGACCTTTGACTGGAGTCGCATTCCGCAGCTGGGAAAGCCCTTTTTCCTGGCAGGAGGGCTGGGGCCGGACAATTTGACTCAGGCCGTCCGCAGGGTGCGGCCCTTTGCCGTGGATCTGTCCAGCGGCGTGGAGACCGATGGGGTGAAGGACAGAGAAAAAATATTAGAGGCAGTTAGGAGCGTTAGAAATGAATAAAGGCAGATACGGCGTTCATGGAGGGCAGTACATTCCGGAAACCCTGATGAATGAGATCATAAACCTGGAAAAAAGCTATGAATTTTATAAAAATGACCCTCAGTTCAACCGGGAGCTGGAGGACCTTTTAAACAATTATGCCGGAAGACCCTCTCTTCTGTATTACGCGGAGAAGATGACAAAGGACCTGGGAGGAGCCAAAATCTATCTTAAAAGAGAGGATTTGAACCATACCGGTTCCCATAAGATCAACAATGTGCTGGGACAGGCGCTGCTGGCGAAAAAAATGGGCAAGACCAGAGTCATCGCGGAGACCGGAGCAGGACAGCACGGCGTGGCTACTGCCACAGCAGCAGCTCTTTTAGATCTGGAATGCGAAATCTTTATGGGAAAAGAGGATACGGACCGGCAGGCCCTGAACGTGTACCGAATGGAGCTGCTGGGAGCAAAGGTCCATCCGGTCACCAGCGGAACCCAGACCCTGAAGGACGCGGTCAACGAGACCATGCGGGAGTGGACCTCCAGAGTCCACGATACGCTGTACGTGCTGGGATCGGTCATGGGACCTCATCCTTTTCCGATGATTGTCCGTGATTTTCAAAGCGTCATCAGCCGGGAAGCCAGGGAGCAGATTTTGGAGGCCGAAGGAAAGCTTCCGGCAGCCGTCGTAGCCTGTGTGGGAGGCGGCAGCAACGCCATGGGCATGTTCTACAATTTTATTGAAGACGAGGATGTGCGTCTGATTGGCTGTGAGGCCGCGGGGCATGGGGTCAATACGGACATGAACGCAGCCACCATCGCTAACGGTGCTCCGGGAATTTTCCATGGCATGAAATCCTATTTCTGCCAGGATGAATATGGACAGATCGCGCCGGTTTATTCCATCTCCGCAGGACTGGATTACCCGGGGATCGGGCCGGAGCACGCGCATCTGCATGATATTGGAAGAGCCCAGTATGTTCCGGTGACCGATGAGGAGGCGGTGGATGCCTTTGAATATCTGGCCAGGACAGAAGGGATCATCTGCGCGGTGGAAAGCGCCCATGCGGTAGCCCATGTGCGCAAGCTCGCGCCGGAAATGAATCCGGATGAAAGCATCATTATCTGCCTTTCCGGCAGAGGAGACAAGGACGTGGCGGCAATTGCCAGATACAGGGGGGTGGATATCCATGAATAGAATACATACGGCCTTTGAAACGGGAAAAGCCTTTATCGGCTTTGTGACGGGAGGCGATCCGTCCATAGAAAAATCAGAAGAATTTATCCTGAAGATGGTCGAAGCGGGGGCCGATCTCATTGAAATCGGTATTCCCTTTTCCGATCCCATAGCGGAAGGCCCGGTGATCCAGGAAGCCAATTTGAGAGCGCTGGCGGCAGGCACGACAACGGACCGCCTCTTTGAGCTGGTGTCCTCCCTGCGCCAAAAGACCCAGGTCCCCATCGTATTTCTCACCTACCTGAACCCTGTTTTCAAGTATGGATACGAACGGTTTTTCGGACGCTGCCGGGACTGCGGGGTGGACGGCATCATCATACCGGATTTGCCATATGAAGAGAAAAGCGACGTGGCGGAGCACGCCGGAGCATGCGGTGTCGATATCATTTCTCTGATCGCCCCTACCTCTGAGGAACGAATCCGCCGGATCGCAGAAAACGCGACTGGTTTTCTCTATGTGGTATCTTCTTTAGGCGTGACCGGAATCCGCAGCGAGATCAAAACAGACCTGGATTCCATCATGAAAACTGTGCGCCAGTACAGCCAGGTGCCTGCTGCCGTAGGCTTTGGCATCAATACGCCAAAGCAGGCCAAAACCATATCCCGGATCGCGGACGGCGTTATCGTGGGCAGCGCCATCGTCAAGCTGTGCCAGCAATATGGGGACGATGCGGGCGGCCCCATTTATGACTACGTTAAGTCCATGAAAGAGGCAATTTTGGAAAAATAATGAAAATGCGGCATAAGCTGTCCTCCTGAAACGTATCCTGCTGATAGAGGAAAATTTTGATGGGTGCTCCATATAATATGTAGAGAAAAGTATGCTGTATACAAAATGGCGTATAATGCGACAAAATCCGCACAAAAGCATGGCAACTTCATCTGTTTTGTGGTAATATAATGCGTGTATGCGACTGAAAAAACTTTGGAAAGGAAGGTTTCAGAAATGAGTCAACAGAAAAAGCATTTGCAAAGTATCAGGGTAAGCCATGAGAAACACACCGCAGAGTGTGAAACTCAGGTAATGCCTATCCCTGATACTGTGTGCATTTCCATGTCTCAGCATATTGGAGCCCCGTGTAAGCCTTTAGTAAAAAAAGGCGATTACGTAAAAGTCGGGCAGCCAATTGGTGATACAGATGCCTTTGTGAGTGCTCCTATCCACTCAAGTGTTTCAGGAACTGTTACGGGAGTCGAAATGATTCGTTCCGTAGCGGGTGGAGAGGATCAAGCAATTGTAATCGAGACAGACAAAAAACAGGAGGCTTGGGAAGAAATAAAGCCCCCGACGGTAGAAAACAGAGAGGACTTTGTTAAAGCCGTGAGAGCCAGCGGAGCAGTCGGACTAGGAGGAGCCGCTTTCCCTACGCATATTAAGTACAATCCGCAAAATTTGGACGAAGTGGATACACTGATCGTTAACGGCGCGGAGTGCGAACCTTTTATCACATCCGACCACAGATTGATGCTGGAGAATACCCAGGACATCATCGACGGCGCTGTTTTAGTAATGGAGCAGCTGGGCCTGTCGAAGGGGTATATCGGCATTGAAGAAAATAAGCCGGACGCTATCGCGCTGCTGGACAAGATGCTGGCGGAGCAGAATCATCCGGAGATCAAGACAGTGACGCTGAGAGCCCGCTATCCACAGGGAGCTGAGCGCGTACTGGTATATGAGATCACGGGCAAAACCATGGATGCGGGCGTTCTGCCTGCGCAGCTGGGCGTGATACTCTCAAACGTAACGACTATCGCATTTATTGGACAATATTTTAAGACCGGTATGCCGCTGATTTCAAAGCGGATTACCGTAGATGGATCCGCTGTTGCCGACCCTAAGAACATTCTCGTTCCCATCGGTACCAGAATCGCGGATATCGTGGCTTTCTGCGGCGGATACAAAGCAGAGCCGAAGAAAATCCTGATGGGCGGCCCGATGATGGGCAGAGCCATCTACTCGGACAGAGTGCCTCTTGTAAAGAACAATAATGCCATTCTCGCTTTTGCGGGACCACAGTCTATCGTCGCTGAGGAAACAGGCTGCATCAACTGCGGACGCTGCCATAAAGCGTGTCCGTTCAAGCTGCTGCCGACCGCGTTCGCAGAAGCGTATGATAACAAAGACGCAGAAAGACTGAACGCGCTGCAGGTTAATCAGTGTATGGAATGCGGAAGCTGTGCTTACGTGTGCCCGGCCAAAAGACCGCTGGGATTCATCAATAAGCTGAGTAAGGCATTAGTAAAAGAGGAGGCGAGCAAATAATGGAAAGACAATATCACGATAATCTTATCGTATCCTCGGCGCCTCACATGGTCTCACCGGTGGACACCACCAAAGTCATGGGGACCGTTCTCCTTGCTTTGGCGCCGGCGTTTTTAGTGGGAATTTATCAATTCGGATACAGAGCGGCGGTCATGACCATCGTGTGCATCATTGCCTGCGTTGCGTTTGAATGGCTGTTTAACGCTGCTTTAAAGAGAAAACAGACTGTGAGCGATCTCAGTGCGGCTCTTACCGGCGTGCTGATCGCCTTTAACGTTCCGTCCAGCCTGCCTTATTGGATGGCTGTTATCGGATGCTTCGTTGCAATCGTAATCGTAAAACAGGTATTCGGAGGAATTGGGCAGAATCTGGTAAACCCTGCGGTAACAGCCAGAATTGTTCTCTTTATCTCCTTTGCCACGGAAATGACCACCTGGCCCATTCCAAGGGGCGCGGGCGCGGTTGACGCGACGACGGGGCCGACTCCTCTGGGAATCCTTTCGGAAGGCGGCGGCAAACTGCCGTCCAATCTGGATATGTTCCTGGGCAACATCGGCGGCTGTATCGGTGAAGTGAGCGCGCTGGCCCTTCTCATCGGCGGCATCTTCCTGATCTGGACAAAAGTAATTTCCCCGATCATTCCGGTATGCTTCTTAGGCACAGTATTCGTACTGGCCCTGATCATTCCGGGACAGGATCCGATCTTCCACCTGTGTGCGGGCGGACTGATGCTGGGCGCTTTCTTCTGCGCTACGGACTACGTTACTTCTCCGATCATGCCTATGGGAAAGGTGATCTTCGGTATCGGATGCGGAATCTTTACGATCCTGATTCGTGTATACGGGTCTTATCCGGAAGGTGTTTCATTTGCGATCCTGCTGATGAATATCCTCACTCCGCATATTGACAATTTCTGCATCAGCAGAGCGTATAAAAAAGGAGGCGGCAAATAAAGATGAAGGATAGAACTTTTAAGACGACAATCGCCCCTGCTTTGGTACTGGTAATCATCTGCCTGGTAATAACGGCTGCTTTGGCGGGGACTTACAGCGTTGCCAGCCCGATCATCGAGAAGAACGCACAGAAGACGGCTGACGAAGCCCGTGCCAAGGTGCTCCCTGCCGGTGACAGCTTTACGCAGTACGACGGCAAGCTGGTGGAAGGCGTTACGGAGTGCTATTTCGCTGATAATAAAGCAGGAATGGCTGTGACTGCTACATATAAAAGCTTTGGCGGCACGCTGACCGCCATGGTCGGAGTGGATCAGGACGGAAAAGTAACCGGCGTGACGGTAACGGAGCATGCCGATACTCCGGGTCTGGGAACAAAGGCCATGGATGTGGAGTATCTGAAACAGTACGGCGGTGTTGACGCGGCGCCGGAAGAGAATATCAAAAACGACGCTAATATCGACCAGATCGTAGGCGCTACGATTTCTTCCAACGCTATCTACCATACTGTACAGGAAGCACTGCAGCAGTTTAAAGAATGCGGAGGTGTGAAATAATGAATAAATTAGCGATCGTAACAAAAGGTATTATAAAAGAAAACCCGGTATTGGTACTGCTCCTGGGAACCTGCCCGACGCTGGCGGTAACCACCAGCGCCATCAACGGCCTGGGAATGGGCGTTTCGGCCATGGTCGTGCTGATCTGCTCCAATATTGTAATTTCCATATTGAAGAAGGTAATTCCCAGCACGGTGCGTATTCCGTGCTACATAGTTGTAATCGCGGGATTTGTAACAGTGGTTCAGCTGATGCTGAAGGCATACCTTCCGGATCTTGATAAGTCGCTGGGGCTGTTCATACCCCTGATCGTAGTAAACTGTATCATTCTCGGCAGAGCAGAAATGTTCGCCAGCAAGAACACAATTGTGGATTCGGCGCTGGACGGCCTGGGAATGGGCATCGGTTTTACCCTGGCGCTGGGCGTTATGGGACTCATCAGAGAACTGCTGGGAAGCGGAACTGTTTTTGGAATTGCCATTACGGCCGGTCATATCACTCCGATGGGCATCTTTATGCTTGCTCCGGGAGGTTTCTTCGTATATGCGATCCTGATCGCGGCCATTAACTGGGCCAGCAACGGAAGAGCAATCAAGAAGAAGGAATTTAGCTGCGAAGGCTGTGCGATGGCCGATTCGTGCGGAGGCAGCTGTGAGAAAAAGGAGGCTAACGCATAATGAAAGAGATAATTGTAATTATGATGACGGTTATCCTTGTAGATAACTTTGTATTGTCTCAGTTCCTGGGTATCTGTCCGTTCCTGGGCGTATCCAAAAAGATGGATTCGGCCACAGGCATGGGCATTGCCGTAACCTTTGTAATGGTGCTGGCTACAGCTGCTACCTGGCCGATTCAGAAGTTTCTTCTGGACGCCTATGGCATCGGATATCTGCAGACAGTCGTGTTCATTCTGGTTATCGCCGCGCTGGTACAGCTGGTGGAGATGACACTGAAAAAATATATGCCGCCTCTTTATAAATCACTGGGCGTATTCCTGCCGCTGATTACGACGAACTGCGCGGTTCTGGGTGTAACGATCATGAACATTGATGACAGTCTAGGCTATATTCAGTCCCTGTTCAACGCGCTGGGCGCCGGAATCGGTTTCCTGCTGGCCATGGTGCTGTTCGCAGGACTGAGAGGAAAACTGGAAAATTGTAAACTGGTACCCGTGGCATTCCAGGGGGTACCGATCACACTGGTTACTGCGTCCATTCTGTCCCTGTCCTTTATGGGATTCTCCGGCGTAGTAGAAGGCTTATTTGCGTAAGGAGGGATACAAGATGTTAATACCTATAGGTATCGTAGTAGTCATTGGCCTTATAGCCGGTATCATTCTTACCATTGCCTCAAAGCTAATGTATGTACCGGTGGATCAGCTGGTAGGCGAGGTCAGAGACCAGCTTCCGGGCGCCAACTGCGGAGCCTGCGGATTCAACGGCTGTGACGACTATGCGGCAGCATTGGCAGAAGATAAAGGCGAATCGATCAGCATAACGGCATGCCCTGTGGGCGGCGCGGATCTGGCGAAGACGCTGTCAACCGTACTGGGCGTAGAGGCAGGAGCGGTTGAACCGCAAGTTGCCGTAGTAATGTGCAGCGGAAACGCGGAAGTTGCCAAGACCATCATGAAGCAGGAAAATATTTATACCTGCAAAGGCGCCAACCAGCTGTACGGCGGACAGTGGGCCTGCACCTCCGGGTGCCTGGGACTGGGCGACTGCACAGTTGTGTGCGACTTTGACGCCATTCATGTAGTGGACGGCCTTGCCCGTGTTGACAGAAATAAATGTGTCGGCTGTGGAAAATGCGAAAAGGTATGTCCGAAACATATTATCCAGATTCGCGACAAAAAAAATCTGGTATACGTGGCATGTCAATCCAACAGTCCGGGCGCGCAGACCAGAAAACGCTGTGCCGTGGGGTGCATCGGCTGTATGAAGTGCCAGAAGGCATGTAAGTTTGATGCCATATTCGTAGAGAACAACCTGGCAAGAGTAGACTTTGACAAATGTAAGAACTGCGGTCTCTGCGAAAAAGAATGTCCGACCGGCGCCATCGTCAACCTGAGACCAAAGAAAAAGGCTGTGCCGAAGAAGACGGAAGAAAAGACGGAAGCGGTTAACGCTTAATCAATCGAAAGACAATATTAAAAAGCCCGATTTAGTCGGGCTTTTTGCTATTTTTGGCGCGTCCGGTCGCGGCATAAAGCGAAGCCGGGAGCTTTTTCAAAATGAGATGGGTGATGATTCCGATGAGAATGCCGCTGATAATTCCCGAAAACAAAAGCACCGGAAAGTAAAAGAAAAGCTTAATGGTGGAAACGAGAAAAGCGGCGGTAAGCAGTTGTCCCAGGTTATGGGCCACACCGCCGGCCATGCTGATGCCGACTGTGGAAAAGAGGCCCGTCTTTTTCAGAAGGTACATGACCGCCAGGCTGAGAAGTCCGCCGGCCAGAGAGTAGAGGGCGCCGAAAAGCCCGTTGAATAGAAGCCCTGCCACCAGAATTCGGATCACGTTGATGGCCAGCGTATAGCCGAAACCCAGGATGTACAGCGAAACCAGGATCACTAGATTGGCGATGCCCAGTTTGATGCCCGGAATCCCTATACTGAAAGGGATGAGAGCTTCAATATAGGAAAAGATCAGCGCCAGAGCCGCCATCATGGAGGCCAGAGCTATTTTATATGCAGTTGTCTGTCCGCTTTTGCCTGTCATAATATAAATCCCTTACCTATCTTGAAATCGCGTCGTATTCCTGATTTTCGCCCTCAATCTCAATGACAATTTTATTGGGCAGGCATACGATGCTTTGTGATGTTTTGGTGATTTTTCCCTGATGAACGCAGTCCTGACCCTTGCAATCGGAAAAGGTCATTGAAACCGCACCGTCTTTTATGGTAATCTTATTAGTATGGTTATCCTTGTCAACAGTCACAGTCCGGTCCTCGGCCAGGCTATAGGTGGCGTACTCTTCTCCGGCGACGGTGATGCGGACCATTTGCCCGCTCTCTTCTCCGGCAGAAAGAGCATAAGAAGCCGCAAGACCGAGCACAATCAATATGACTGCCAGGATGATATCTGCTTTGCGAATCATTTTAACTCCTTGGAGGTATTGCTATATATGAAACTTAAAAAAACGATTTTACTGCTTGTACTTTGCATGTGTATCATTATACCACAAACCGGATGCGGAAGCGAAGAGCCTGTTTCAGAAAACCAGTTCTGTCTGGACACGATCTGCCGGATCACGGTCTACGATATGAAAAAGTCCCAGGCAGAGGATGTGATCGCCCAGGCTTTTGACTGCATCAAACAATATGAAGATATGCTGAGCAAAACGGTGAAGGGCAGCGACGTATATCGGATTAATGAAGCCGGAGGCAAGCCGGTATCGGTGAGCAGGCAAACCCTGGAGGTTATCGAAAAGGGGCTTGAATACGGAAATCTTTCCGACGGTATGTTTGACATAACCATAGGCGCTGTTACCGATCTCTGGGATTTTACCGGTGATAATCCGCAGGTGCCGGATGCCGACAAGCTGAAAGAAGCGGTGAAAACCGTTGACTATAAAAAAGTCAGGATAGAGGGCGATAAGGTTCAGCTGAAAAATCCTGCCGCGCGCCTGGATCTGGGTGGTATCGCTAAGGGATATATCGCCGACAGAGTTACGGAAGTGATGGAAAAAGCCGGCGCGGAAAAAGCAATCATCAATCTCGGGGGGAATATCGTGACCATCGGGGAAAAGGGGGACGGACAGCCCTGGAAGATCGGGGTGGAGCGTCCGTATTCCGACCGCAGCGAGATTCTCGGATCCGTGGAGATGAGCGATGGAACGATCGTTACCTCGGGAGTCTACGAACGGTATTTCGAGTCGGGAGGAAAGCTCTATCATCACGTATTAAGCCCTGAGACCGGTTATCCCATTGAAAACAATCTGGATGCGGTATCCATCAAGGGACAGAAAGGTCAGTCGGCGGATTGCGATGTTCTGGGAACGGTCTGCCTGATGCTGGGAACAGAAAAGAGCAGGGAGCTTCTAAAGGGTATGGATGGCATTCAGGCGGCCTTTGTCGATAAGGACGATGCCATAACAGAGGTGAACGGTATGAAGATCGTGCCGGAAAAATAAGGAGGACGAATGACAAGGATTCATAGGAGCAAGGGATTTTTATACAAAAACCGCTATATCTTTCTGGCATTTTTCGTGCCTTTTCTGCTGATGCTGCTGGCCTTTGCCAGCATGGATTTCTTTCCCTTCGGGGAAAATCAGGCGGCTGTCATAGACATGTACCATCAGTATTACCCATTCATCAGTGAACTGCACGATAAGCTGCAAAGCGGAGGCAGCCTCCTGTACAGCTGGGACGGAGGGCTGGGGAGCAATTTTCTGACGCTCCTTTCCTATTATGCGGCAAGCCCCCTGTATTTTTTGACCATACTGGTGCCGAACGCTTATCTGATGGAAGCGGTGACGCTGATTATTCTCATTAAGATCGGACTGGCAGGAGCATTTATGGCCGTCTACCTGAGGGGTATGCACAAGAGATGCGATTTTTCCACTGTAGCGTTTTCCGCTCTGTATGCCCTGTGCGCCTACGTAATGGGATACTACTGGTGCCTCATGTGGCTGGACGTGGTGGCGCTGCTGCCTCTGTGCATGCTGGGACTCAACCGGCTTATCGACCGGGGCGATTTTAAGCTGTACACCATTTCGCTGGCAGCCATGATGATTACCAATTATTATATAGGCGGCATGGTCTGCATCTTTATCCTCTTTTATTATCCGATTCTGTATTTTTCCAGAATCAGGAAGAGGGGGATTGCAGGATGCGCACGCATAACAGGCAAGGCGGTGCTGTGTTCGGTAACGGGTATCCTAATTTCCGGGGTTACGCTGCTGCCGACCTTCCTCAATATGCAGAATACTTATTATATTGATTCTCAGATGCCCACAGATTCGACCTTTTACACTCCGCTGATGGATATAATCACCAACCTGCTTCCGCAAACCCAGCTGACGGTCCGGGAGGGACTTCCCAATATCTATTGCGGACTGATCGCTGTGATGATGCTTGTCTTTTTCCTGCTGGCAAAGAGCATACCACTGCGGAAAAAGCTGCTCAACTGTGTATTCCTGGCATTTCTGGTTCTCAGCCTCAATTGGAACAAGCTGGACTTTATGTGGCACGGGTTTCATTTTCCCAATCAACTGCCTTTCCGCTACTCCTTTGTCGTTTCCTTCCTGCTGATCGCCCTGGCGTATGAAGCCTTTACTCTTTTCCGGGAGATCTCCTTTACACAGATAGCAGGCGTGACGGCGGGGATCTGTGGATATGTGATCCTGGCGCAGAAGCTGTATAAGGATGATTTTTCACCGGAATTTGCTTATGTATGCCTGCTGCTGCTCTTTGCTTACGCCGCTTTTCTGGCTGTTTACAGGACGGGAAAATTCAATCAGACCCTCATGTGCTTTGTGCTGCTGGTGATCGTAGGCGGGGAACTGATGAACCATACGGCCCTCGGCGTTGAGAAGGTCAGCTACACCAACAGGGCTGAATATTTTGCGGAAAGTCAGGATGTGCGTCAGCTGGCAGCGGAAATGAGAAAAAAAGACAAGAGCTTTTACCGGATGGAAGTGTCCAACCCGATTATTCTCAATTCGCCAATGCTGTACGACTATCCCGGAGTGTCGATGTTCTCTTCCACCGTCAATGGTGATGTTTCCTACTTTATGGAGCATATTGGCCTGGAGGCCAAGGATGTGAAGAACCGATACAATTACGTGATGACCACTCCGGTAGCCAACGCTATGCTCAACGTCAAATACCTGATGGGCAGGGGCGTTCCCATCGAGGGCGAGGACGCGCTGGCTTTGGTGGGGGGAAAAGAAACCTCAACGCTGTACGAAAACAGGTACGATTTGTCCATCGGTTACATGGTGGATATGGCGGCGGCCGAAAACTGGGACTACAATCAGGAAAACCCCTTCCTGGTACTCAACGATTTTGTAAAAACCGCAACCGGATCCGATACGGATATTTTCCACTCGGTCGGCGGGCCCCTGATGATGGGAAGCGGTGTGTCGCTTGGAACTTATGAAAACGGACAGATCAGTTGTACGGCCGGGACCGGTGAGGAAAGCCCGACGGCGACGCTGACCTTCACCTCGCCGCAGGAGCAGCAAGTATACGTGTACGTGGAAACCGACGGCGCTGAAACCATTTCAGCCAAAAGGGAGAATGGGCAGCAGGTGGATCTGCGGGAAGACTGCGGCGCTGTTGTAAGCGTGGGGAAATGTGCGGCCGGTGAAACGATCGATATCAATATTCAGTATGAGGACGGTCAGGCCGGGGCCATCACAGCCTTTGCCTACGGCATGGATATGGCAGCCTGGGATCAGGCCTATGCCCTTCTGGATGATGAGACTCTGCAGGTTGCAAACCACAGCGACACGAAAATTGAAGGTACCATCGACGTGGAGGAAGACGGATATTTTGTTACTTCTATCCCATATGAAAAAGGCTGGACCATCGAGGTGGACGGCGAGAAGCGGGACCCTGAGACTCTGGGTAATGCGTTCTTAGCCATCCCTCTTGAGGCGGGGCATCATGAAATCCGCATGACTTATCTGCCGGATGGGTTTATTCCGGGGATTTTGCTGAGCCTGTGCGGAATCGGCATCCTGATTGCGCTGTGCTTTGTGAGAAAGCGCAGGGGTGAGACTATCGAGGCGTTCCCGCTTTCCGAGGCGGACGGCGGATTGGCGCCGGACGCGGACAAGCCTGAAATCAAGCCGGAGATTGCAGAGTTTGGTGAAGCAGCATCCCGAGGAGCGGAGCGCGGCCTGTGGCTATCAGGGCTGAAAAGAAGGCGGTTCCTGTGAGCAGGGGTAGGTGCGGAAGATCCGCCCTGCCGGAATCGACGAATAGAGCAAAGCTGGCTTTGTCGATGCTTTTTGGGTGACAGCTGCACAATGAAAAGTCACCCAAAAGGCAAATTGCTATTTTTATCAACACGCAGCAAAAAAACAAGTTCTTGTTGACCTTTTTTCAAGGATACAGAGCATGCCAACGCAGAAATTCGATCAGTATACGGTTTTGAGCAGGCTCAGTGACCCCAAACCTTGAAAATACATCAACAACAAAGTCGAAATGGATCCGTTGTTGAACAAATAGGGCATTATAGCCTCTCGCAGAAGGCTGCGCGATCTGAGAGTTTTCTGCCTGACCGTGTGCATTACCATTAAAAAAAGCAATCAGATGCGCTTTCGCATGCTGGTTGCCTAAAAGTCGGGTCCTTTTATAGGGTGATATAAGCCTTCGGCTCAGGCCGGGGCTTTTTTCTGCCGAAGCGATGCCGGTCCCACCCGGTCGGCAGAGGGAACATCAGTCTTTGAGATAAGTCTCCACAGTTTCCTGCGGAAGTCCAATGGCCTGCGCGATCTGATCCGCAGACATTCCGTTGGCAGACAGCGTTCGTATCATGCATTTTCGCTCCTGCTCACGCTGCATGAGCTCTCTGTCACGTTGTGTAAGCTCTTGTTTCTGCTGCATGAGTGCTTGTCTCTGCTCTGCGAGTTCCTTTTCATAGTCCTGTTGTTTCTGCGCCAATTGTGCCAATTCCGCTTCCAGGCGCTCGATGGATTCGTGCAGCTGCCGTTCCCGCCGTTCCGCGGACTTCTGTTTCAAAATGAACTTTTCTCTGGCAATGGCCTGCTCCCGGATGATCTCATCGGCCGTGGCTTTGCGCAGCAATTCGTCGGTCATGTCGATCTCCTTTCCGCCCTGCCTGCGAAGCTCTTCCAGATAAGCCTCCTGATCCGGTTCCCCGACATAACGGAGGTATTCCAGGTACCGTTCCAGTTCACACATTTGACTGACAGGCTTTGCCCTTCCCGGATTCACCTTGGGTAACTCCAGATAGTACAGCCCCGCCAGATCGGTTAATTGAAAGGCATCCCGGCGTTCCATGAACCAAAAATCAGTGGCGAACCGATCGGTTTCCTCGTGCAGGACAAAATCAATGATAAAGATGCAAATACTTTTTTTCATCATACCATATTTCTGTCCGGATTCCAAGGAGTCCCGGATCATCCCGCCCAGATAAAACAGATTGTGCGGGATAAAATCATCGTCATAGCACAGGTGAATTTCCAGGTCCAGCAGCTCGTGCCGATCGGTTTCCGCCTTAATGTCCAGGATGGATTCCTTCTGGGCTTCGAATTCCCGGGTATTAAAGGGATTCTTGTAATCGATTCGCCGGATCGGATCGTCCTTTCGATCCAAAATCAGATTGAGGACAGCGATCAAGGCTTGCTTGCACCGTTCGTCTTCCCGTCCGTAAACGGCTTTGAAGATAAGGTCGTTTTTTAATGTGAGTGCGATAGTAAGCACCTCCTTTCAAAGAATGGAAAATATTAACTGTAAATAATTGTAACACATATGGAATAAAATGTAAAATAGTTTTTGCACATTAAGAGAGAAATAACATTGTGAAAAAAATATCTTACGCTTTTTCGCAATAAAGCGCAAACGGAAAGATTTTTCATTGAATTTTAGTTTTTAAGGGAAGAAAGTGTTCCGAAATGACCTAAAAATACAGACAAAATAAGGAAAAGAAAGCAAGATAATACCGAAATTAGCCTAGACAAACCGCAAACATGACGGTAAAATGAAAAGCGTGAGAAGAAAAAGGACTTATAAAAATGGATAAAGTTGAGTAGAGAAAAAGCGTTAAACTAATAACGACGCACAGAAATACTCACAAAAAAACACACTCATTTCAAACACACTCTATTTAGGGAGGAAATTATGGACAATAAAGAATTATATCAAAAAATTGATGAAATCATTAATGCCCACGCAAGTGAAAAGCCGATCGTCGCCATATTGCAGGACATTCAGGAAGAATACAGATACCTGCCGCGCGAAGCTTTCGACTACCTGGCGGAAAAGCTGGGAGTCAGCATCGCAAAGATATATGGCATAGCCACATTCTATGAAAACTTCTCACTTTCACCGAAAGGGAAATATGTAATCAAAATCTGTGACGGCACGGCCTGTCACGTTCGGAAATCAATTCCGATTCTCGACGCGCTCAGAAAAGAACTGGGACTTTCAGGCGATAAGAAAACTACCGATGATCTCATGTATACGGTAGAGACTGTTTCATGTCTTGGCGCCTGCGGTCTGGCACCGGTTCTGACAGTAAACGATAAGGTATATCCGGCAATGACTCCGGAGAAGGCAGTTGACCTTCTTGCGGAATTAAAGTAGGAGGGAGCGTAAATCATGGTTATAGAGAACAGAGAAGCATTGAAAAAATCCAGAGAAGCGTTCCTTGCGCAGATCGATCATCAGACAAAAAAAATCTATGTCTGCGGCGGAACAGGCTGTGTAGCCGGCGGCTCTATGGAAATCTACGCAAAGCTGAAAGAGCTCATTGAAGCCAAAGGGCTGACTTGTCAGGTAGAGCTGGAAAAAGAAGAAGAAGGAAATCACATCGGACTGAAAAGGAGCGGATGCCACGGTTTCTGCGAAATGGGACCGCTGCTGAGAATCGAACCGGCAAAACTGCTGTACTTAAAGGTTTCCCTGGATGACTGCGAAGAAATCGTAGAAAAATCCATTGTTGGAGACGAAGTCATCGAAAGACTGATCTACAGCAGAGATGGCATCACATATCCGGTACAGGAAGAGATCCCTTTCTATAAAAATCAGAAAAGAATCGTACTGGAGGACTGCGGCCAGATCGACGCGGAATCCATTGAAGAATATATTGCTTACGGAGGCTACAGTTCCCTGGAAAAATGTCTTTTCGACATGACACAGGACGATATCATTAAGACGATTTATGACTCCAACCTGCGCGGCAGAGGAGGCGGCGGCTTCCCGGCAGGAAGAAAATGGACGCAGGTAAAGGCACAGAAAGACCCAATTAAATATGTGGTATGTAACGGTGACGAAGGAGACCCGGGTGCGTTCATGGATAGAAGCATCATGGAAGGAGACCCGCACAAGATGCTGGAAGGCATGATGATCGCAGGATATTCTTCCGGAGCAAAAGAAGGCTATATCTATGTAAGAGCGGAGTATCCGCTGGCTGTCCAGAGACTGGAAAAAGCCATTGCCGACTGTAAGAGATACGGCATTCTGGGCAAAAACATTTTAGGAACCGACTTTGAATTCGATGTACATATTGTCAAGGGCGCCGGCGCGTTCGTATGCGGAGAGGGCAGCGCACTGACTACTTCCATCGAAGGAGACCGGGGCATGCCAAGGGTAAAACCGCCGAGAACGGTTGAACACGGACTTTACGGCAAACCGACCCTTCTCAACAATGTAGAAACATTTGCCAACGTTCCCATCATTCTGCAGAAGGGCGCTGACTGGTACAAAACCATCGGTCCTGTAAAGAGTCCGGGAACCAAAGCTTTTGCTCTCACAGGAAACATTGTAAACACAGGTCTCATCGAAGTGCCGATGGGTACAACTTTGAGACATATCATATTCGACGTAGGCGGCGGCGTAAGAGGCGGCAAAAAGTTCAAGGCCGTTCAGATCGGAGGACCTTCCGGCGCTTGTCTGACCGAAGAACACCTGGATCTTCCGCTCGACTTCGACAGCCTGAAAAAAGCGGGCGCTATGATCGGCTCCGGCGGACTGGTTGTTATGGATGAAGATACCTGTATGGTAGAAGTAGCAAGATTCTTCATGAACTTCACCCAGAATGAATCCTGCGGCAAGTGCGTTCCCTGCAGAGAAGGAACGAGAAGAATGCTGGAAATTCTGGAACGCATCGTTGCGGGAAAAGGCGAACTGTCCGATCTGGATATGCTGGAAGAGCTGGCGGATACCATCACCTCCACGGCTCTGTGCGGCCTGGGAAAAACAGCTGCCAACCCGGTTGTTTCCACGCTGAAATATTTCAGAGACGAATATGTTGAACATATTGTAGATAAACACTGCAGAACAAAGAACTGCCAGGCTCTCAAAAAGATCTATATTGAAAAATATCACTGCAAGGGATGCAGCCTTTGCGCAAGAGTTTGTCCGGTGGATGCCATTTCCGGAAAACTCAAAGAACCGTTTGAAATTGATCAGAGCAAGTGCATCAAGTGCGGTGCCTGCATGAGTTCCTGCAAATTCAAGGCGATCAAGGAGGATTAATCAAAATGAATACGATGAATAATAAGAAGTTTATGATAATCGATGGTCTTCCGGTAGCCATTGAGGGAGAGAAAAATATATTAGACGTAATCAGAAAAGCAGGAATCGACCTGCCGACTCTGTGTTACTATTCAGCTTTATCCACTTACGGAGCTTGCAGAATGTGCGTTGTGGAGGGAAAAAATGGTGACATCATGGCCTCCTGCTCCACTCCGCCGCGCTCCGGAATGGAAATCAAGACAAATACACCGAGACTTCAGAAATACAGAAAAATGATTCTGGAACTGATGCTTTCCGACCACTGCAGAGAGTGTACTACCTGTGAAAAGAATTTTGACTGCAAGCTGCAGGAGCTGGCACAGCGCTTCGGACTCAAGGACGTTCGCTTTGACCAGTACAGCATCGACGATACGCGGGACGATTCTTCCCCTGCGATTATGAGAAATCCCAACAAGTGCATCATTTGCGGTGACTGTGTGCGGATGTGCTCTGAGATCCAGAACGTGGGAGCCATTGATTTTGCTTACAGAGGTTCCAAGATGGAAGTTACCACAGCTTTCAACATGCCTATTTCCGAGACTAACTGCGTAAACTGCGGTCAGTGCGCGGCGATCTGTCCGACTGGCGCGATTACCATCAAGAATGACCTGCAGCCGCTGTGGAACGATCTCCACGATAACGATACGATCGTTGTGGCTCAGATTGCCCCGGCCGTGCGTGTAGCGCTGGGCGATGAATTCGGTATTCCAAGAGGAACCAACGTAATGGGCAAGATCGTAAGCGCCCTGAGAAGAATGGGATTCGACGAGGTTTATGATACGGCAACGGGCGCTGACCTCACCGTTATCGAAGAGGCCAACGAACTGATCGGAAGACTGGAAAAGGGTGAAAACCTGCCGCTGTTCACTTCCTGCTGTCCGGCATGGTTCCGCTATGCGGAGATCAATCATCCGGAGCTGATGGATAACGTGTCCAGCTGTAAATCTCCGATGGAGATGTTCGGTTCCGTACTGAAAGAAAGAGCAAAGCTCAATGAAAAGGGCAAGAAGCCAAAGAAGACGAAGGTCGTGGCGATCATGCCTTGTACAGCAAAGAAATACGAAATACATAGAGAAGAATTCCAATATGACGGAGAGCCTACAATCGCGCACTCCATCACCACCATCGAGCTGGCCAATATGATCCGTGAAGCAGGACTGCGTTTTGAAGACATTCTGCCGGAAGCGGTTGACATGCCTTTCGGTATTGCCAGCGGCGCAGGCGTTATCTTCGGCGTGACGGGCGGTGTAACAGAAGCTGTTATACGCTATGTCATGGGAGACGAAGCCAGAGATCATTTAGCCGATATCTCCTTTACCGGAGTGAGGGGCTTTGAAGGTCTCAAGGAAGTGAAGGTTCCGTATAAAGACAGAGAGCTTTCCATCGCTATCGTCAGCGGTCTGAAAAATGCTGAGAAGCTGATCCAGGCCATCCAGGCGGGCGAAGTGCAGTATGATTTCGTAGAAGTCATGGCCTGTGAAGGCGGATGTATCGCCGGCGCGGGACAGCCATTCGTAATTGGAAGAGCGAAGCCGGAGCGTTCCGAAGGAATGTATCAGGCGGACAGAATGTCCAATGTAAAACTTTCCGCAGAGAACCCGGTAACAGACGGGCTCTATGCGAACTTACTGGCGGGAGATAAGGCACATCACCTTCTTCATTATAAATAAAACAAAATAAAACAGTGAGACAATGATAAAAGCGCTGCCAAGTCTGATTTCAGATGGGCGGCGCTTTTATCCGTTTGCTGTGCGTTTTTCGCCCGGGTATACTGTCGCAAGGGCGGCGGCCCGTCCTATTTGGCGTCAGCCGATCTCCACTTTTGGACCAGCTCTTTCATGGCGTCGGGGATGTCAGCCAGGGGGATCTGGTTGTAATACAGGATCAGCGAAGTGGAATTGTCTTCTGTTTCTCCGGTATAGGCGGCCGTGGGGATGGCAGCGATTCCCAAAGCTTTGGCATCGGCGCAGAGCTGCTGCGCGCTCTTGGTACCCTTGACCCGCACGATGATATTGATCCCCGAGGAAGTATTGGTGGGTTTGGTAAAGTTTGTACTGAGGCATTTTACCACGGCGTGGAGCTTTTGCGAATACAGGTTGCGCAGCTTTTTAATATTGGTCTGATAAAAGCCTTTCTCCATGAACAGAGCCAGGGTCAGCTGTTCCATCTTGGAGCAGGTCTGGGTATAGTCTCCGCGGATTGTGCGGAAGATCTCCGCCATGGCGGGGGGAAGGACCATGTAGCTGATCTTAATGGAAGAGAACAAAGTCGTGGAAAAAGACCCCAGATACACGACACGCTCTTTCGTGTCAAGGCCCTGAAGGGCGGGGATCGGCTTCCCAAAATAGCGCAGCTCACTGTCGTAGTCATCCTCCATGATGATGCTATCGTTTTTTATGGCCCATTCAAGCAGTTCATAGCGTTTGCCGATAGGCATGACCGCCCCTGTAGGAACCTGATTGGAGGGACTTACATAGACCGCCGAACGGATGTTGGAAGGGAGCCGGTCAATGGTGATGCCTTCCTTTCCCACCTTTACCGGCGTGATGGAAAATCCGCGGTCCCGGAAGATATTGTTTACCGGCATGTAACCGGGATCCTCAACGGCAACGTGATCCACAGCCATTTTCTTGAGAATATTGGCCAGATGGTTGGTGATCTGCTGGGTTCCGGCTCCAATTACGATCTGCGTCGGATCGCAGATGACGCCCCGGGACTGATAGAGATATTTGGATATTTCATAGCGCAGAGCCATTTCCCCCTGGGGGTCACTTTCGAAAAAGAGAAGGGGAGAGTATTCGGTAATGACCTTATTGACGCATTTCTTCCACTTGTTGAAATCAAAACAGTCCAGATCATAATAGAACTCCGGTTCCTGCGCCTCCATAGTGCGGTCCAGCGGCGAGACGTCCTGCTTTTTCAGCGGGGTGATGGTTTCTGTGGGCAGCACGTTTCCCGCGTAATAGCCGGACTGAGGTTTGCTGTATATGTAGCCTTCCACTGTCAGCTGACTGTAGGCCAGCTCTACGGTGGTCATGCTCAGACCCAGGGACCTGGAGAGACTCCGCAGGGAGGGAAGCTTTTCTCCAGCGCGTATTTCTCCTGAGAGAATCGCTTCTTTTATGTAATCGTAGAGCTGCAAATAATAAGCTCTTTTGGAACGTTCGTCGATATTGGGAATAATTGCTTTCATGACGCACCTCACTGTACCTACAAAAATAATTATATTTGTATATTTTCTTATATACACCTACCATGTATTATAGTGTATAGTAAAAAAATAGTAAAGAGAGGAAGAAAAAATGAGAAACGCGGGACAGACAACGAAAATCGTCATGACTGCGCTGATGATCGGCATTATTATCGTTTCTATCATGTTTATCAAGTTTCCGATTCCGGGAACGCAGGGATATGTGCATCTCGGGGATGCTATGATTTTCCTGGCTGTACTGGTGTTGGGATGGAAGTACGGAGCCGCGGCCGCAGCCATAGGCGGAGCACTGGGGGATGTTATGGGAGGCATGCCGATCTGGGCTCCGTGGACCTTTGGCATCAAAGGCATCATGGCCATCATTATGGGCCTTTTCATTGCGGCGACGCTGAAGAAAAAGTCAGCAGCCATTGCCGGCGTACCGGTGATAGAACTGGTAGGCATGGTTCTGGCAGGCATCTTTATGGTGATCGGCTATTATGTGGCGGAAGGCGTTATTGTGGGAAATTGGGTAACGCCAGTTCTGGGAGTGCCGTGGAATATCGGACAGTTTGTTGTGGGCATGGTTATCGCGGGCGTACTGGCGGCAGCGCTGTATAAGACGCCGGCGAGAAAATACTTTGCCTATGTTCTGGAAAAATAAGTGATCGTAAAAGGGAACGCACAGGTTACAGAAAAATAAGGAAAGTGCTGTCACAGGCCCGGAAAAGGGCGGGGCGGCAGCACTTTTTTCTTGATTTGCACCCGGCGGCGTACGTTTCTAACCGGTGCAAGTCCGGAGTTTGCCCGATAGAATGGAGTCGTGAGAGGACAGCGGCTAGTCACCGCCTTCTGCTCGATTAATATAAAAGTCATCATCACTATGGCAATAAAAATCATAAAAAACACCTATGAAAGCCGCTTGCTTGAGGACGTCCCGGCTGAAGTCTGACTCACTTAACTCTGCTCCTATGGAGCCATATGCATCCATATTCTGTTTTGATATCTTTGGCAAATCGCCCGTCTTTTTTATTGCTTCTATGCCATCGTTACAGGTAATCAACATTTGTTCATATGCTTTATCACGATCAATAAATATCGGTTGCCCATATTTGTTTACACCAAGATCAAAATTATTTGAACTATTTAACAGCGTTTCAAAACCTGCGGTTTGTTCACCCTCATATGGCTTGGAGACTACTTTGCTAGCTTCATCCGGCTTTACAAATTGGAGATATGCAGCCGTTCCTATTGTTCCAATAACTAGAACAACTAAAACTATGACAATAAGATTTTTTTTCACTTTACACACTTTTTTCTTCTACGTATAAATCTAACGACCAATTGTCTTATTTAAGACAGCCAAATGCATCATCTCCCTTTTCACAGTAATCATATAACTTCTTTTTTCTCATATATTTCCCCTTATATATAATAAGATGATGAAACTTGGAGAGAATTTCATTTTTCTAAAAAAAAAGAGTCAAGTTATTTTGATTTCTGTTAATGTATAACTGTTAAACGTCTTACCATATTCAATGACTATATAATGGACAATTGTCTCTGTCATAATATTTTACAAAATGCCAATTAATTTTGGATATTTTGAAATTATACCCATTGCTTGTTCATCTTATATCAATAGAAGTAGAAATTACGGGATGTAAGAAGGAGGGCATAAGATGGACACTTTACCTGATGAGTGTTATGATTGGTCAATAGAAGAGAAGGGTGAAGTACCTCCTGAGGGAGAGGAAGGCGTTATCTGTGAAGATGCGTCCGATGAGGAAAATAGTATTCAGCCAAGGGCAATCAACTATTTTAGCGTAACATTCAATAAGTTATCATCAACTAGGGCACAGGCAAACATTAAGGCTAGTGCAACCACCTCTACGAATATATTAAAGTCTACAGTGTATTTGCAAAAAAAGAATAGCAAAGGCAAATATGTGAATGTTGGCGGATCAGTGCGTACAAAGAAGGTATCAGGGAGAACTCTGTCGCATAAACCGGTTTATGCCATTAACTCTGATTCTAGTTATCAAATAAAATGCGTGCTATTTGATGGATCTGCATACAGAACAAAATATAGAAAACTATAACATTCCGCGTTGAAAGAATAAAGGCAGCAAATGATGGATTTAAACAGGAAGATAAATGAATTATATACAGATGTATATTACTTTGTGCTTTCTAAATTGTATGATGAGGATGTAGCAAGAGACGTGACACAAAATGTTATGGAACGGATTATCCTTAACATTGAAACACTAAAAAGTGAAAAGTCTTTTAAGCCATGGGCGATGCGCATTACCGTGAATGAAATTAATATGCATTTCAGAAATTTAAAACGCTATAATAAAACGTTTGCTTCAGTTGAGAATATAGAGGAATTTTGTGAAACACAAGAAATAAATATCGAGGATCTTGAAGCTGACATTCTCGAATGCCTGCTCAATAAAGAAGCTGGGTTAAACGTGATGCGGGCGCTGGATTCTTTGGACGAAAAGTATCGAGAAGTAATTCGATTAAACATCATCTGCGAATATAAATTGATCGAAATCGCCGATATTCTAAATGTCAATGTGAATACGGTACGAACCAGGTATGTGAGAGGTCTGGTGAAACTAAAAGAAGCTTTTGTAAATATTGAAAGAGGATGATTTACTATGGGGAGAAACGAAAAACTGCACGAAGAATTATGCAAAAAAATGCAGGAAGCAAGTGAACAATATGTTCGGCAAACTTACGAAGCTCCCGAAATAGATCCACAACTATTTGGGCGAATCAAGCAGAGGCAAAAGAGAAATACCCATAAAAAAGTATTGCGAATAGCTGCTCTATTTACAGTCGTTTTGCTGGGTGGAATTTCATTAAGTGTCTGGTTTAATGCTGACGGCGCCTATGGCGGCAAACGGCTGATCGGAAAATATGTACACCTTCTATCCTCCTCATCGATTCATGAAGAAGTCGATGAGGAGGGAAATAGATCAGAAGTTATGGAAATTGACAATTTTGAGAACATGAAAGAAGCGGAAGATTTAATCGAAACGTTATATGTGCCTAAGTATATCCCAGAGGGGTATAGTTTTATTTCGTTAAAAGTCACAAAAAACGCTGATGAGGAGATGTATACATACACATATAAAAATTCAACGCAGGGTTCCCTTTATATTGATTACAATTTTGACAATTTTGATAAGGATATCATGATTGACGGTGAGCCGTATACTTCTCCACGAACGGGGGAAAAACTGTATATTAAAAAGATAGAAGAAACAGATGAATATACAGTTGTCAAAGTGGCGGATCGTTTTGAGTGTGTAATAAATGGTATCGGAGATATAGAGGAAGGCATTAGGATTATGGAAAATCTCGAGAAATATTAAAATTATTTTCAGATTACAAACAGCCGAAAAGGGCACTGGTTCAATTCAAATCTGACAATGGTCAAAAGAGCAATGACAAAAGAAAGACTGATACGCACAGGCTTTTATGATTTAGCCAATGCGTACCAGTCTGTGTGTGTCAACGATTGAAAGCGCCGGATACGAGAACCGTATGTCCGGCGCTGTGAGAGGACAGCGGCTAGTCCCCGCCTCCCACCTGATTTCGGGGAAACAAAGCTATTTCCCTTTGATATCTTTTTTATCCAGCAGTTCATTGACCAGGAGATAGTCGGCGGCCAGTATTTCTTCCTTAAACAGCTTAAAGGCGCTGCGCCCTGCGAAAAAGCTGTCAGAGCCCTTTTCTGCCAGGCGGTCGGCGATGTACAGCATGAGGGTAGCCTCGTTGAGCTTGCGGCGTGCGTCCTCCGGCGTGCGGATATCACGAATATCGGGCGTCGGCACTTTAGAGAGCGCACTGCGCAGATGGCTGTGAAGCTGTGTTTTTTTGTAAATAACAGCCGGGTCCAGTTTGAGTATTCTGGCGGCGGCTTCTGCGCCGGATCGCTGGTGAGGCGTCAGTTCTCCCTTGGAGAAGGTGAACTTTTTCCCCTCGAAAACGCCAAAGGCCTTCATTGTGTCCAGATAGCCCAGGCGAATGATACGGCGGGTGTTATCCGTGTCAAAGATTAAAAAGTTTCCCAGATCCCAGTGGCTCTTGATGATTATCACCTTCGAAGCGGTTTCCTCCGCCAGCTCTACGGTGTCCTGGCGAACAAAACCAGCAGCCTCCAGATGGACAGCGATGATGTTGTCCGCCCCCTGCTTCAAAGCCAGCTCTACGGGCATCACATCCACATAACCGCCATCGATGTAGCGGATTCCATCGATCTCCCGGGCCTGAACCGCGGGAAAGCAGGATGCGCTGGCGAGAATGTAATCCGGCAGCTTCCCCTGAGGAATGTCCTCGGCGAAGAGGTAATGGGGTTTCATGGTGGGAAACTCCACGGTCACGACCCCCAGCTTTATGTCCGAGCCGCGGATCTTTTCTTCGCTTACATATCGCTGAACGATCTTCTCCAGGCCGGACGTACCGGCCCCGCCCCTGGTGAGAATTTCTTTGGCATAGGCAATCGCCTCGCCGGCAGTCATACCGGCAATTTCAAAATCAAAGCGGCCGGTGTCTTTTCCGCCATCGCTTTCCAGATCAAAAACCATATGCGTCTCCAATTCTTTCCAGAGATCCACAGCCAGCTCGAAGTCATCCTGAGCCACCATGGCGCCGTTGAGCGCGCCTACCGACGTACCTGTTACAATGTGAATGGGCACTCCCAGCTCGCGCAGGGCCTGCCATACGCCAATTTCGTAGCCGCCGCGCGAACCGCCGCCGCTGAGAACCAAAGCATTTTTTTCCATATAAATCCCTTTCTGAATGAATTATCCCCTAAGAAGTATTCCTTTAATAGAATATTAGCAATGAAAAGAAAAAAATACAAGGAAGAAATATGCAGGACCGGAAAAACATAAAAGTTGAACATATGTTTTCGATGTGGTAAAATAAGAACGTAAGTTCAGCAAGCAAGGAGGGTAGCCCATGGATCTGATGTTTGACAAACTGAAAATACTTGCGGACAGCGCAAAATACGATGTCTCCTGTTCCAGCAGCGGTGTAGGCCGAAAGAACAACGGTACCATAGGCAGCGGAGCGGCGGAAGGAATCTGTCATACCTGGTCCGCCGACGGCAGGTGTATTTCACTTTTAAAAGTGCTGTTCACCAATAAATGCGCCTATGACTGTGAGTATTGCGTCAATCGGCGCAGCGCGGACGTGGAGCGCGCTTCCTTTGAACCGGAGGAGCTGGCCAGGCTGACTATTGAGTTTTACCGCAGGAATTATATCGAAGGGCTGTTTCTCAGCTCTGCAGTGGAGGTGTCCCCGGATCATACCGCGGAGCGTATCCTTCATTGTCTGCGGCTTTTGCGGAACCAATACGGCTTTGCCGGCTACATCCACGCCAAAATCATCCCCGGCGTGTCGCAGGAACTGATTCATGCCATCGGCCTTGTGGCGGACCGTCTCAGCGTGAACATAGAGATGCCTACCAGTAAAAGTCTGGAGCTCTTTGCCCCGCAGAAAAAGCCGAAGCAGATATTCAGCCCCATGCGTCAGATCACCAATACCCTGATCGAAAGAAAAGCGCTGAAAGGGCCGGGAACCATGTTCAAAGGACAGGACCTCAATTCCGATCTCAGCTACCTGAATCCCAGTCAGAGCAGCGTCCTGGTGGACCCCCAGCAGCTGCGGCAGAACCAGAACAGTCCCGAGCAGACGGCTCTCGCAGGAGCAGCGGGAGTTCCGGCGCGGCAGGGGAGAAAAAAAGAGGTTTTTGCTCCGGCCGGCCAGACCACTCAGATGATTATCGGCGCCGGCCAGGAGACGGACAAGCAGATCCTGACGACCACGGAGAATCTGTACCATACCTTCAAGATGAAGAGGGTGTACTACAGCGCCTATATTCCGGTGGTCCCTTCGCCGATCCTGCCCGATGCCCTGACAGCTCCGCCCCTCAGCCGGGAACACCGCCTGTATCAGGCGGACTGGCTGCTGCGTTTTTACGGGTTCAGCGCCGGCGAGATCCTGGATGAGGAAAACCCCAATCTGGACCCGGACCTGGATCCAAAGGTGACCTGGGCGCTGCGGCATTTGGATCAGTTCCCGGTGGAAGTCAATAAAGCATCTATGGATCAGCTGCTGCGCATACCGGGGGTAGGCGTGCAGTCAGCACAGAGGATTGTGCGCCAGAGAAGGATCTCTGCCGTAAAATACGAAGATCTGAAAAAAATAGGCGTGGTGCTGAAACGGGCCAGGCATTTTCTGACCTGCTCGGGGAAGTATTACGGAGAGAAGAATTTCATGCCCCATGTCATAAAAAATCAAATATTGCAGATAAACGATGGGGTTCAAATGTCAATGTTTGGAGACAATTCTCAGTCTGTGCTGACAGGAGGGGAGAAAGGGGGAAGGGTGCTGACAAATGGTTGATTATCTGTACGACGGAACCTTCGAAGGGCTGCTGACCTGTATCTACCATCACTACTATACGGAAAAAGCCAGCGGAATATTTCGCAGAGAAGAATACCAGTCTACGATGCTGGGTGGATACAAAGAGATAGAGACGGAAGAGGAAAAGGCGATCACTGTCTACGAGGCCATCGAAAAGAAAATTTCTTCCGATGATCTTAAGCGGATCTATAAGGTATTCATGTCCGGTGTGGAGGGCAAGGAAACGAAAATCCTCAACTATGTGCGGCTGGGATTTGTAAAAGGGTCCTGCGTCAGTATGCTGCACGGCGAACCCATTGTCTTTGCCGTACAGCAGGCGGAACGAAAGGTCAACGGAGAGGTACACCGGATGAAAGGGCTGATTCGTTTTTCAGAGCTGGGAAACAAGGTGCTGTACAGCTCCATTGAACCGGATCACGATATCGTGGAGTTTTTGGCCGACCACTTCTGCGACCGCTTTAAGAATGAGCCGTTTATCATTCACGACCTGAAACGGAGTAAGGCCCTCATCGCTTATCAGGGCAGCTGGTATATCAGCGAATTCACTGAAAAAGAGCTTTCTCCTCTGTCGGAAGAGGAGAAAGAATATCGACGCCTGTGGAAATCTTATTTTGAAAATATGGCGATCCGGGAGAGGATCAATCCCCGCTGTCAGAAAAACCTCATGCCAGTGCGTTACTGGAAGCACCTGACGGAATTCCAGCTCTAACGGGTGGTGATCCCTTCCAGTTCGAGCAGATATTTTTTTATGTGTGTTCCTCCGGCGTAGCCGGTCAGACTGCCGTCAGAGCCGATGACCCGGTGACAGGGAATGATAATCATGATGGGATTGCGGTTGTTGGCAAGGCCCACTGCCCGAAACCCTTTGGGGCAGCCGATTGCTTCGGCGATATCCTTATAAGTACGGGTCTGCCCATAGGGGATTTTTTGCAGAGCATCCCAGTCCTTTTTCTGAAACTCCGTTCCCTTAGGGGCCAGCGGGAGATCGAACTCCGTTCTTTTTCCGGCAAAATATTCATCCAGCTGGCGGGCTGTGCTGCGGGTAAGACGGGTCTCCTCACGGGAATATTCGCCTGATACCGGAGGTTCGTAAGAATCCAGGGACAATTCTGTCAGAGCGCCGTCCTCCTCAACGATGCGGAGCATGCCTACGGGGGAATCATACAATACAATGTTTTTCATAGCCGTTCCATCCTTTCTGCTTTTATTATAGCATCTGGAAATGCAGGGACAAGGCGTTTTGTTACATTTTACACGCCGTTTGTTACATGAAGAACAATCTTTGCGAAAAGATGCTAAAATAATAATTAGAAAGATTTACGATTTATAAGTGTATGTAATTTTGCTAAATGAGGAAGACGTTATGTGGAGAATACTGATTTGTGATGATGACGCAGTCTTTCTTGAACTTTTGAAAAAGAGCGTCATAAGAATGGCGGGGGAACGGATAAAAGAGATTAGAACATTTGAGGAAAAGGAGAAGATTGAGTTCTACGCTGCGGAGCATCCCAATGAAGCGTATATTGTGTTCCTGGACGTGGAACTGGGCGAGGGCAATGGCAATGGCGTTGAAAGCGCCAAACAGATTTTGAACTATCAGCCCAATTCGCAGATCATTTTCATTTCTGCTCATGATAAATATTATCTTGATGTTTATGAGGTGGATCATGTTTTCTTTTTGAAAAAACCGCTGGAAGAAGAACAGCTGGAAAAAGCGCTGCATCGGGCGGCGGAAAAGCTGGAAGGCATAAAAAAGGACAGTTTCGCCGTGACCAGTAAAAAGGGAGTTCAGAAACTGGGACTGAATGAAATCCTTTACTTTGAAAAGGAAAAACGTAAAATACACATCCATACGGTAAAGGATGTGATTACTTATTATGGGAAATTTGACGATATGGAACCACAGCTGGATCATCGTTTTCTCAGATGCCACAACAGCTATATCGTCAATATCAGCAAAGTAAAGAAAATGGGCAACAAGAAATTTTACTTTGAAAATGACAAGGTTGTGCCAATCAGCAAAAGCTATTATCCGGAGGTGAGAGATATCTTTTTAGAATATCTGGAAGGAAATATCGGCTAGGGGACTGAAAACCTTGACATTGATGGACAAAACTGATAATGTAACGGAAAGGACTGCCTGCGCACGCGCAGTTGGCAGTGTGATTTTGCAGGGCTGGGGGAGTGATTTCCCGGTCCTTTTTTGTAAGGAGGGGGATTTATGTATTGTGAGAATTGTGGTGCAAGAATTGATGATGATTCGAAGTTTTGTGAGAACTGCGGTGTGCTGGTAAACCCGGACGCAGAGCCGGAGGAACCTGCGGAACCGGAGTCCGCGGAGCCGGAGGTCAGAGAGGTGGAAGCCGCACCTTCCGATACGAAGGAGCAGGCGGTTACGGATTTGGACCAGCTGCTGAATTTGGACTTGGAGCCTACGCCAAAAAAAGAATACGGACTGTCCGATCATACGCAGATCTTTACCAAGGAAACCTTTTTTAAAGAAACCCCGCCTCAGGAACCGGACGCAGAGTCAAAGGACCTGAAGGAGGATGAAAAAATTTCCGAAGGAGAAACGGAAGTGCCTGTGGCTGATGTCTCCTGTGAGCAGGAAGAGGGACCGGAAGGTCCGGAAGCGGAGAAGGAGCTCCAGGAAGAGAAAGCGGAGCTTCCGGAGGCAGAGGCGGTCTTTGCAGGCGCGGAACCGGTAAAGACGGAACCGGCGACGGAACTCTTCGCGGAGGAGACGCGGCAGCCGGAAGAAGAAAAAACGGCTGAGGAGCCGGAAAGTCAGGAGGCGAAGGAGGAAGTCTTCATCTGGAGAAAGGATGAAGACGAAGAGAAGACAGAGGAGCCGGAGGAAGAAATGGATGTGAGGGTTGAGGAGCCGGAGCCTGTTTCAGAGGAACCTTCCCTGCTGTCTCAGGAAAAGACAGGGGAACCGGAGATTTCGGAAACAGCGGACGATGGGGCCGCAGAGGAAGCGGAAAGTGAAAAGCCGCTGTTTTGTATGGCCTGCGGCAGGAGACTTCCCAAGGGAGCGGCATTCTGCGATGCCTGCGGGACGCCGACGGGAGAAGTGGCGCCGGTGGAGATACATAGAAGACGGCCTGGACAGGGAATGTTTGCGGAACTGGCAAAGGAATTCTTTGTAAAACCGGCGGCAGCCATTGAAAAGGCTGCTTCGGAAGACGCATTCCTTCCGGGCGTGGTATTTCTTTTGATTAAAGATGTGATTCTGGCAGTTCTGGCCGCCGTATTCATGGGAAAAATGTCCGCCACACTGGGCATTTTCGGGACCTGGCTGATCCAGGGAGACGCCTTTGGCTTTGGCGCGAAAATGTTCCTTATAGCCATTGTCCTGGACGTGCTTTGGATCGGACTGCTGTACGGTGCGGGAATGCTGTTTAAAGGCAAGGGTTCCATCAGAGAACTGACGGGCGCCTGCGGTACCGCAAGCCTTTTGACTACGGCGCTGCTGATTGTAACCATTGTGCTGACGGCCTTTGTGCCTGTCGCCGCGCTCTGTTCCGTGCTGATTACTTTGGCGGCTACCATTGCGGTTATGGTTAAAGCTTCAGCGCAGGCAATGCATACGGATGAAAACCTCGGCCTTTATGCGGTGCCCACAGCGTTTGCCTGCTTCATCATCATTGTCTTTGTTGCTTTGCGACTGCTGGCATAGGAGCGAGAATTCAACGAATTGCGGCTATGGATTGGAAAAAAGATCTTCGGAATAAGAAATAATGAAAAAAGCAAAAAGGGCTTGTTGCATCTGTAAAAAACGGATGTGACAAGCCTCTTTTTATGATAGTTGAAGTTCAATGGTTTGCTATCCCAGAATAAGGGAGACTGAGGATGTGAAGGTATCTCCCTTATCCTCCATTTTCATCACCCCGTCATATTTTTTTACGATGCCGTCCAAAATACGCAGTCCAAGACCGTGAAACTGGGGATTTTCCTTGTCGGTTTTCATATGATTTGCCATGGGATTACGGGCCGGATCTTTTGAGTTTTCAATGCGAATGAGAAAGACACCGCTCCGAAACTGGCAATTCATTTTTACAAAGGGGCGGGGCGCCGGTGAGGCGTATGCGGCTTCAATGGCATTGTCCAGCAGATTGCCCAGCAGTGATGTCAGTTCGATTTCTGTCAGCTTCCCTTCCGGTATCCTGCAGATGGTGACTTCAAACTCAATGCCGTATTTTTCACATATTACTGTTTTGCTGAACAGCAGTGCATCCACTTCCGGGTTGCCGCACCGCACCTTAGACAGAAGCGCATTGCAGCTGTCCAGGCAGGACTGTTCCGCGTCCAGTTGTCGGCGCAGGCTGTGGGGAGAGCCATCTTCAAAGAAGCGGGTCAGGCGGCGGACGTCCTTTGTCATAGCCCGCACCTCCTGTGAAAAGGACTCCAGTCCTTTCAGGTGCTGACGCTGCGCGGCCCATCGTTCCAGCAGGAACTTGTTTTCCTCGCTGATTTTTTTATGGGTACGAAAGGCAATTACGAAGAAAACGGACAAAATTACCATCAATACAATCATTAAGATGAGAGCGTCAGTATAAATTCCCATTGACTTTCTCCTTTCCTCCAGCATACGCTGCCGTCCCGGCGCTGCAGCACGGCACTAAGAAGCTGAAAATACGGATCCTGCCGATAGGCGATCCACCACAGCGGAGTCGGATGCTGCTGTGGAAGCCGAACAATCAACCGGCTGCCGGACTGGCTGCGGGTCCGGGATATCCGACAGTCCTCCCAGGCGCAGCCGAACTGCGCCAGAACTGCTTTCAGATAGTAATAAATGATATAGCATTCCCGGTCGGTCAGGCTGTCTGTTCGGATTTCTTTCCAGCGAAAGACCTCGGAAACCTCATCTTCGATCTTATCGCAGTGGGACAGGAAGGCTTGGCAGTATGTGTCCCTGTGGGGGCTCTTAATCAGATCCAGATGTTCCAAAACGTTCAGATGATTGATGAGATCATGGCGAAGGCTCCGCACTCGAAACTGCAGGCTGACAATCGACTGGTAATATGCGTGCTGAAGATCCATTTCCGCCTGCAGGAGACGCCGCTTCTTCCGGTAATTGATGCGGTCGTGTATGAGAAAGGCCGCGATTGCTGCCAGAAGCCAGAGGCCAAGGCCGATGCAGAAAAAGATACCCAGATTCAGTGTGGATGCCATATCACCGGTGCTGTCGGCGACATAAGCGCTGAACGTGTGCGAAAGACCCGAAACAAGGGCGATCAGGGAATCTATGACATAAATTCCGCCAAATACCGCAGAAGGAATCCGCTTCACCTTATCCCAGAGCCTGCTGCGGATGAATCCCGCCAGCAAAAGCGCGATGCCGTAAGCCAGCACGCTAACCAGAAGGGCGGCAAAATCTCCCGGGGAGCGGGCGGCGAGGATCGAAGGCCCCAGCATAAAATATTTTCGAATCAGATGCAGAATCAGCATAAAAGGAAGGGCCGCCGTGGAGAACACCAGAATCAGGCCGCAATTGCGAAGCGCGGGCCCCTGGGTATAGCGATAAAAAAAGAAGACCGGGAACCCGTAATAAAAAAGGATGTCCGCCAGAATATAAAGCGGCTGGTTCATGAAAAACTGTGGATCAGACTCATAGAGGGAAGATAAAAGGGACGTGAACTCGGTCAGCGCCAGATACAGCCCATAAATGACCAGCACATGAGGCCGGCTCCTCTTAAAGGAAAAGAGAATCGGCAGCAAAAGAAGGCCAAAAGCGATATCGACAAGACATTCCAAAGATATATAAATCACATTCCACATAAATGTAAAGCTCCTTACTCTGCCTTTATTATCGCATGATATGCCGAAAACCGCCAGTCTGAATTTCAATGAAAATTACAGGAATCCCTACGACTTTTTAAAGCGGTTATGGTATAATTGCCTCAAAAGGCCACTGCGGGTCAGCCGCAGAATAAGTTAGAGACGCAGAGATAAAAGGAGTAGGTATGAAAAAAGCAGTTTCAGTGATTTTAGCCCTGGCCCTGATTTTAACAATGGCGGCCTGCGGCAGCAAGAGTGAGGAAAAGAACAAGGACGGCCATGTGGCGGACAAGTATCATGCGATGCTGGACGGCGATGACGCCAGGTATTATTACGAGGCTGATGTTGAGGACGAATTTTTAGATGAGGGAGTTCAGGATGAGGACGCAGAAGGACCCACCAAGAGCGTGATGGCGGAAGGCCGTGACGGAAAGGACCGGTTCGCTCTGATGGAGGGCGAGGAAAAGCTGGAAAACCGACAGGTTGACATAGATAAGGTTTCCTATATGATCTCCGATGCTGATAAGGAATACACGAAGGAAGAGCTGGAAGCGGAGGATGAAACAAAACTGGCCTACGTGAAGACGGATCAAATGGAGCTGGACGGAAAAACCTACAAATACGATGAATATCAGGATAGCTATGAAATGCCCGCTGAACCGGAAGAGGGAGAAGAGGTGGACGAGGAAGCGATGGATACCTATCTGTACATCAAACGGTTCCTCGTGGACGATCAGGGGGAGCTTGTGGCGCTGGTATACCGTCAGGAAATGAAGGGCGAGGAAGGCCAGGAGAATACGCCGATTTACCAGAGAATCGAGAAAATTACCCAATTGAAGGACAGCGCTCCGGAAGAACTCTTTGAAATACCAAAGGACTATAAAGAAGTAGAGGACCTGGACCAGGGAGAAGATGACGAGGAGTTGTCAGAGGAGGAATAATCATGGATGCAAGAGTGAAAGAAATCGTTGAGAAAAGTAAACGGGTCGTGTTTTTCGGAGGCGCCGGAGTGTCGACGGAAAGCAATATTCCTGATTTTCGCTCGGAGAGCGGTCTGTACAGTGCGGTTTCCCAATACGGGAAATCTCCGGAGACCATGCTTTCCCATTCTTTCTTTACGAGTAACATGGAGACGTTTTTTGATTACTATAAAAACAATTTGATCTACCGGGACGCAAAGCCCAATAAAGCCCATATCGCTTTGGCGAAGATGGAGGAAGACGGAAAGCTGACGGGTGTCGTGACTCAGAATATAGACGGCCTGCACCAGCTGGCCGGCAGCAAGAAGGTCTTTGAACTTCACGGCTCAGTTCTGCGGAACTACTGTATGGACTGCGGAACCTTCTACGATCTGGACTATATCATGGATGAACAGCACTGTGACGGCCTCGTTCCCAAGTGCGAAAAATGCGGAGGAATTGTAAAGCCGGACGTGGTGCTGTATGAAGAGGCGCTGGACGAACAGGTCATTTCGGGAGCGGTAGACGCCATCCGCAAGGCCGATACGCTCATAGTGGGAGGAACCTCGCTGGTAGTATATCCGGCGGCAGGTCTGATCAACTATTTCGGAGGAAAAGACATTATTCTCATCAACAAATCGGAGACTCAGTACGACAGCCGGGCCAGCCTGGTAATCAACGACTCCATCGGGAAAGTGCTGGGGGATTAATAGAAAGAACATATAGGATCACTTATAAGCACCTGGTTTGCCGCAGACAAGTCAGGTGCTTTTGCTTGCGAAAGTTGAGAGCTTGCGGGCAATCAGAAAATGTAAAAAAATGGATGATTAAAACAAAACATATATATATGAAGAAAAAAGTTTTAAAGCAGCGGGAACTATAGTATAATGAGTTATTATTGTAAGAGAGAGGTAGATAGTCATGACGTTTCAAAGAGAGGGCGTGCTGTTTTGCTATCTTCTGGCTATATTTTTGGGTATCGCCGGGATTACGATGGTATTCCTGGCAGGAAAAAAGCGCACCAGCCAGTTGAATAAGGCCCTGAAATTTTTTTTGATATGCATGCTGGTCATGAGTTTGTACGATATGCTCCTGTATTATACCGGATATGTGCTGGGAGACATTCGTGATATGCTGACGCTGCGAATCGGAAGCTGCATCATCGCCATATTGTTCTATCTTTGGCTGCATGTAGAGCAGAAGATCACTGGAACAGATGAGTTCGCCGCACTTCAGAAGTCGGCCAGAAGCTACATTTTCATCTATGCGGTCCTGTGGTTCTGCTCGACAATCATTTTTACGATCAATTACTTCTACGCCCTCAGGTGGCTGCTGCTGGTGACGGATATCATTCTGCTCTTGATTATGCTGGTGGGAAGTGTGGTGTATATCAGCAAATGCGTGATGCTTCATCAGCCCAAAAGTACGATCCATTATATGATTGTCGTTACGGCCATGCTGGTATGGAACTACGCCTCTTACTTTTGGGGCGAGGCATCGGTTTATTGGGGAAACAGCAAGTTTATCCGCGAACCGCTGGATCTTACCATTGTGTTTTGGTTTGTCGTAAATATTGTGACCGTAGTGTTTATTTACAGAGCTGATTTCAAGGAGGCTTACGAGACGGGAACGGACGGCGGTCAGGCCGAATTCGACATTGACAAGAGAATGGACGAAGTGGCGGAAGAATATGACCTGACAGGAAGGGAAAAGGACCTGAGCCGGCTGATCTACGAGGGTAAGAGCAACAGCGAGATCGCAAAGCTGCTCTACATTTCCGAAAGCACCGTAAAAACCCATGTTTATAACATTTTTCGCAAGATGGAGGTCAAAAACCGCATGGGAGTGACCTGCATTATACGAGACGGAAGAAAAAAAGATTCAAAAGGAACAGACTGATGGCTGCCGCAGATTACGAAAAACACGGGCAACCGGCAGGAACGCCGTTTACCCGTGTTTTTCTGTATTTGAACAATTTACGAAGAGCTATGCTGCAGCGGCAAGAAGCTTGTTGTAGTTCGCTTCCTCCACCGTGTGTCGGCTGAAATATATGTCTGCCAGCCACCAGGTTCCAAAAGTCAGAACAAGCATGGCCAATTTACATAAAAACATTTTAGGCCCGCCCTGATAAAGCCTGTCGATTCCAATGAATCCTAAGAAAATAGAAAGAATAAGTGCGATTTTGGGATTTTTAAATGTAAGATTGTTTAACTTCGACTGTTCACAATTGGCCAGCAGGGCTTTTGTCTCAGCCTCATGTCCCGGGCCAATATACTTCTTTAATGTTTCAACGTCCAGCATGCTAGAGACCTCCTTTATTTGATGCCTACATCCTAACAAAATCCATCCGGTCTGTCTGTAGACCCACAGTATGAAAGGGTCTGGACTTCCGTACAACTTTAGTATGAAAAGGCCTGAAAGCTGTGAAGTCTGAATTTTATGTATTTTAAGGGCCTCCAAAAAGAGATTTTTTAAATGGGAAAGAATGTGGTATAATAACAAAGCATACTGTTTGTTTTGCGGAAGGGGGAATGGTAAAATGAATATACTGGTTACCAATGATGACGGAATCAATGCGGCTGGTATCCGCAGCCTGGTAAAGGCGCTGTCCCAGGCCGCAGAAGTTTATGTCTGTGCGCCTCATACACAGAAGAGCGCGACAGGCCATGGAATTACGGTAGGAAAACCCATTGAGGTTGAGGAAGAGACGTTTCCGGACGCGGTCAAAGCCTATTCCATAACAGGGACGCCTGCGGATTGTGTCAAAATAGGAACGAAAATTTTCAGCGAACAGAATATTAAAATAGATATGGTCTTTTCGGGCATTAATCTGGGAGGAAACTTGGGGACGGATACTTTGTATTCGGGAACGGTTTCCGCTGCCATAGAAGGTTCCCTCTGCGGGATACCGTCGGTAGCGGTTTCAGTCAACAGCCATGAAGCCACTCACTTTGAACTGGCCTGCGAGCTGGCGCTCAACGCCTGCCGCAACGGATTTGATAAAATGAACGCCAAGACGGTGCTCAACATCAATACGCCGGATCTGCCGAAAGAGGAGATCAAGGGCATCAAATATACGCGGCTGGGGGCCAGAGAATACAAAGAGTTTTTCCGCCCTAAAGAAGGCGAGAACGGGAAAACCCAATACTGGTATGAAGGAAATCCGGTGATCTATGAAGGACTTCCCGACGACATCGACGTAATTTCCATGCAGGACGGATATGCCAGCATAACGCCGCTGCAGTACGACATGACCAATTATACCCTGGTGGATGAGATAAAAAAATGGAGGTTGGAGGGATGAGCCTGATTAAAAGAGAGGATGCCCTGCTGGCTGCGATCGACTTTCAGGAAAAACTGATGCCGGCCATGGCGGATCCGAAAACGCTGGAGGCTACAGCCGTAAAGCTGGCTAAAGGCATACGGGCGCTGGACATCCCGATACTGGTAACTCAGCAATATACGAAAGGCCTGGGAGCCACTATCCAGCCGATCGCCGAAGCTCTGGGAGATTTCGAGCCCATTGATAAGACTTCGTTCAGTGCGATGGGAGAGCCTGCTTTTGCGGAGGCTCTGGACGCCACAGGAAAGAAAACAGTGATCCTCATGGGGATCGAAGCGCACATCTGTGTGCAGCAAACCGCAATCGACCTTATAGACAGGGGATACGGCGTTTATGTAATTCAGGACTGCATCGCTTCCAGAAAAGAAAGCGACAATCTCTGCGGCCAGCAGAGAATGGCTGCGGCCGGCGCTGTAATCACCACTTACGAATCGGTTCTTTATGAACTGCTGAGAGGAGCAAAGGCAGATGGCTTTAAAGCTGTCTCAGCCATAGTGAAATAACTATGTTTATGTTTGAAAATCAAATAACCATCGAGGACAGACCGGTTTTGGAGGAATACTTAAACGGCTATGATTATCAGACCTCAGGACTGTCCTTTTCCTCACTGTATATGTGGAGAAACATCAACGGTTTCAGCTGGCAGATCATAGGAGATTATATGTTTCTTGCGGGCGAGAGCCATCTGGAGATGGAGGATGGCGGCAGGATTGAGCCATTCCTGTTCCCGCCGCTGACAAGGACGGGGTCCTATGAACCGCAGGGCCTGCGGCAGGCAATCTATGAAGCAAAAAAAATATTTGAAAAGGGCGGCTACGAAATGGTTATCCGCCTGCTTCCGGATCATATGATCGATATCATTCGTCAGGCATGCCCGGAAGAACTGGAATACATTGAGGACCGGCCCAACTATGATTACGTGTACAGGAGACAGGATCTGGCTGAGCTGAAGGGCAGGGACTACCACGGGAAGAAGAATCACCTCAACTATTTCCACAAAAACTATCAATTTGAATATGTACCGCTGACCTCGGATATGGCCGATGCGGCAATGCGCTTTATTGAGGAATCCAATGAGCACAAGGAAATATCGGAATACGAGATGCAGCTTCTTAAAATGGAAGAAGAAGCCATGGCGGACGTATTCCGCAATTTGGAAAAGGTGGGCTATCTGGCCGGCGCTGTCCTGATCGACGATAAGATCGAAGCCCTTACGGTCGGCGGAAACCTGAACAAGGACACGGTTGCCGTTCACGTAGAGAAAGCCAATACAAATTTCAGGGGACTTTATCAGGCGATTAACAATGAATTCTGTAAAAGTCTGCCGTCCCACGTTGAATATGTAAACCGCGAGGAAGACATGGGAATAGCGAATTTACGCAAGGCCAAGCTGTCTTACAAACCGGTCAGGATGGTCGAAAAATATATCGCGGCATTTAAATGAGTTTAACGGCTTTTTAAAAGTTGTTAAAATATTAACGGTTTTTTTCCAAAAACTCTTGCAATTCTGAAATAGTGTGGTAATATTGTAGAAAAAGCGAGTGTTAGTCTGGTTAAAAATCTAACGAGAGTTACTTTGGCACTATTTAAGTGCGAGGATTTTAAGGAGGACATGAAAATGAAAGAGGTTGTAATCGTAAGCGCAGCAAGAACGCCAATCGGCAGTTTTGGCGGATCACTGAAGAACATCCCTGCAAGACAGCTGGGAGCGATCGCAGTGAAAGAAGCCATTAAAAGAGCAGGCATCAAGCCGGAAGACATCGATGAAGTAATCATGGGATGCGTTCTGCAGGGCGGCCTGGGACAGAACGTAGCAAGACAGATTTCAATGGATGCGGGAATTCCACAGGAAGTACCTTCCATGACGATCAATAAGGTTTGCGGTTCCGGACTGAGAGCTGTAGGACTGGCAGCACAGATCATCAAAGCAGGCGACGCTGACATCGTAGTGGCAGGCGGAGCAGAGAACATGTCCATGTCCTCATACGCTATGCCGTCCGCAAGATGGGGAGCGAGAATGAACGAAACGAAGATGATCGACATGATGATCAAGGACGGACTGTCCGACGCGTTCAGCGGCGTACATATGGGAATCACAGCGGAAAACATCGCAGAGCAGTGGGGACTGACCAGAGAAGAACTGGATGAGTTCGCAGCAGCATCACAGCAGAAGGCTGTAGCAGCGATCAAGGCTGGAAAATTCAAGGATGAGATCGTACCAGTGGAAATTCCGCAGAGAAAAGGCGATCCGATTATCTTTGACACCGACGAATTCCCAAGAGATGGCGTAACAGCAGAAGGTATCGGCAAACTGAGACCGGCCTTCAAGAAAGACGGAATCGTAACAGCAGCCAACGCATCCGGAATCAATGACGCAGGCGCGGCTGTAATCGTAATGTCCAAGGAAAAGGCAGACGAGCTGGGAATCAAACCGATGGTAACAATCAAATCCTACGCATCCGCAGGCGTTGACCCGCAGATCATGGGTATTGGACCTGTTCCATCCACAAGAAAGGCTCTGGAAAAGGCTGGAATGACTGTTGAAGATCTGGACCTGATCGAAGCAAACGAAGCTTTTGCGGCACAGTCCGTAGCAGTAGGCAAGGACCTGGGATTCAACAAGGAAATCCTCAACGTAAACGGAGGAGCTATCGCTCTGGGACATCCAATCGGATCATCCGGAACGAGAATCCTCATCACACTGATCCACGAAATGGCAAGAAGAGATGCCAAGAAGGGTCTGGCAACACTTTGTATCGGAGGCGGACAGGGAACCGCAATGATCGTAGAAAGATAATTGCATCCGTGAGTCGTGTTAAAAAGGGGGCTGCCCGCATTAGTCTATCTAATGCAGGCGGCCCCCTCTTTTTGAGTGGCTGCGGGCCGGAAGCCCGGATTGGATTTTAATTTTTTCTTTTTCGCTCTCTTTTCTTCCTGGTATAGAATACCGCGCCCAGCCCCGCGGCTGCGGGAATAATGAGAACGCACCCGATTCCGCTGACTGCGATGGAGATGACCTCCTGTACGAATTCCTTGGAATTAATCATCTGCGCAAAGGAATAATACTCCATAAATTGCAGGAAGAGGGTGAAGTATTCGGCTATAAAGATGAAGAACAGGGTATTGACGGTGGACCCCAGAATATCCCGCCCCACAGAAATGCCGGAGGCGAACAGCTCTCGGCGGCAAAGATGGGGGTTGTTTAGGTGGACCTCGTAAAGGGCGGAGGTTACCGCCAGCGCCGTATCAATGATTGCCCCGATCAAGACCATCAAAAGGGCCGCGATCTGCAGCAGGGTCATGTTGATGTCGATATTACCGGCGTAGCCGTTGGATTCACGGATCTCATACTGTCCCACCGGAAACCCCTGGGTATTGGTCTTTGTCCCAAGAAGCCACAAAAAAGCCAGCAGCAGGGCGATGACTGCCATCACGGCCCAGAAGGCCGATTTTGTTTTATGGTTAACCTCGTTCTGGTAGAAAAGCGTCAGCAATGTGATGAGAATACAGGCGGCAACCGTACACAAAAACGGATTCAGGCCTATGTATATGAGCAGCAGATCGGCCGCCAGCAGAATGGCGTTTCCCGCCAGCGTGACCAGTGCTTTGGCCGAACGATCACCGCCGATCAACAGGACCAGCAGAACGAAAATACCTGCGAAAATCAGCAGCATTTCTTTTTACCCCCTTTCAGGAAACAGGACGCCGCGAAAATGGAGAGGGGAATTGTCAGGATGATTCCCATGCTTCCGGTGAGAAAACGGGCGATTTCAAAAAATGAGTTATATTTCATCACCGTAAAAAAGCTGATGTCGTTTTTCATGGAAAGGATGAAAACAGGGATACAGGCGGCGATATTTGTAAAGAAGACCACATTTATCATGGTCCCGGTTATGTCGTCGGCCACCTGCCTGCAGGAGAGCAGCAATGCTTTTTTTGAGATGAGCGGATCCTTGCGGATCAGCTCCGCGGAGCAGGAGGTAATGGTCACGGCAATATCCATGATGACGCCCAGGCCGCCGATGAGGATCTCCGCTAAAAACAGCAGATCCGCTTCGCTGCGGCTGTAAGGCTCCGGCAGGTATTCCATGAATTCATAGCTGATGGCAGGCCCAAAGCGGATAACGGCCGCGGAAAGCAGACCGATGACAGCTACCGCGCCCAGCGTGGCCAGCAGTGAAATGAGTGTCCGTTTGTTAAAGCCATTGATCAGCAGCAGGACGATGGAGGAAAAGAGGATGACCAGTCCGATGCTGAGAGCCAGAACGTTAACCCTTGCTTCATATAAGGTCAGCATGCCGTAAAACAAAGTGATGTTGAGGGAAAGGCCAATGATTGTATAAAAGCCCTGCTTCCCGCCCACCAAAAGGAGCAGATCCAGCAGCACGAGAAGGACCAGTACCGCATAGTGGTCCCGTTTTACCCCGGTGATTCGGCCGGACAGCTGAGAACTGCCGCCGTTGTCGATGGAGACAAACAGGCAGGACCCTGGCCGGTAGTGTTCATCATAGACAAGGGATGGATTATATTTGTTTTCCAGCGTGATCGTTTCCCCTTTGTATTCGCCGTTTTTTACGGTCCCGGTGAGAGTTTGGCGGATGCTTCCGTCTTTTTCCGTTTCCTGGGACAGGTCGGTAATTTTGACGATGGGGGATTGGTACCGGTCATAATCATTATATACCGCAAAGAACAGCAGCAATGAGCTGAGAAGTACAATTACCAGTTTTAATGCGAATTTTTTGTTGAACATTTGGAGCCGCCTTTCCTTGCTATTTTCTACGACATACTATAGAATAAGAGAGGAAGCGAATGCAAGGCCCTTTTACTATCATCAGAATTTCTTAAGATTTTCGTCAAGAAACCGACACATTTATTTCCTATAATGGGAATCACAAAAGGGAAAAAACAAGCTGCAAAAGGGAAAGGGGAATACCTATGAAACAAAAAGCAGTAGCAATGGCAACAGCGTTTACAATGCTTTTGGCAGTGGGAGTTACAGGGCTTGGAAGTGAGGCTCTGCATCAGCATCCGGCGTATACCAATCAGAGTATTCGCTTGGAGGCTCAGCAGATACCGGCACTCTCGGCACCGACGGAGGAGACTTTGCTCCTGGCGGCGCCGGCCCAGGAAACGGATAAATAACGTGATGAAAGAAAAAGGAGCTTAGGGGGCTCCTTTTTCATTGCATTTACTACCAAAATTGGGATATAATAAGAAGATATATTTTGAGGAGGAACAAGGAATGGCAGACATAGATAACAAACAGGCCGCTGCGCCGGACAGCGCATCGAATTTTATCCATAATATTATTGATAAGGATCTGGAAAACCAGAAATATGGAGACAGGGTACATACCCGTTTTCCCCCGGAACCCAACGGGTATCTTCACATCGGACACGCAAAATCCATTTGCCTTAACTTTTCCACAGCGGAGAAATACCACGGAAAATGCAATCTGCGGTATGATGATACCAATCCGGTCAAGGAAGACATGGAATACGTAGACGCCATTGAAGAAGATGTAAGATGGCTGGGGTTTGAGTGGGACAACCGCCTCTGGGCTTCCGACTATTTTGATAAAATGTACGAATTTGCCATTCGTCTGATTAAAAAAGGCAAGGCGTTCGTATGCGATCTGAATGCAGATCAGATTCGTGAATACAGAGGAACTTTGAAAGAGCCGGGTAAAGAAAGCCCCTACAGAAACAGAAGCGTAGAGGAAAATCTGAAGCTCTTTGAAGAAATGAAGGAAGGCAAGTACGCTGACGGAGAAAAGGTTCTTCGTGCTAAGATCGACATGGCTTCCCCGAATATCAACATGAGAGATCCGGTCATTTACCGCATATCCCATACGGAGCATCACAATACGGGCGGCAAATACTGCATCTATCCGATGTACGACTATGCCCACCCGATCGAAGACGCCATCGAAGGCATTACCCATTCCATCTGCACGTTGGAGTTCGAAGACCACAGACCTCTTTACGACTGGGTGCTGCAGGAGCTGGAATGGGAGGCGCCGCCGCAGCAGATCGAATTTGCCCGCTTGAACCTGACCAATACCGTTATGAGCAAGCGCCATCTGAAAGCGCTGGTGGACGACGGAGTGGTAGACGGCTGGGATGATCCGCGGATGCCGACGATCGCAGGACTCAGAAGAAGAGGCTACACGCCGGAGGCCATTCGCGACTTCTGTGAACGTATCGGGGTTTCCAAGGCCAACAGCACAGTAGATGTGGCGCTTTTGGAGCACTGCGTCCGCGAGGACCTGAAAACAAAGGTGGAGAGCCGCAATGTTGTGGAAGATCCCATTAAGATTGTCATTACCAATTATCCGGAAGATCAGACAGAGGAAATGGAGATCGAGAATAACAGGGAAGTGCCGGAAATGGGCAACCGTAAGGTGCCTTTCAGCAGAGAGCTGTATGTTGACGGCGCGGACTTCATGGAGGAGCCGGTAAAGAAATATTTCCGCCTGTTCCCCGGCAACGAGGTGCGTTTTAAAGGGGCTTACTTCATCACCTGCAACGATGTGGTGAAAAACGAGGACGGAACCATCAGGGAACTGCACTGCACCTACGATCCGCAGACCAAGAGCGGCAGCGGATTTGAAGGCCGTAAGGTAAAAGGGACCATCCATTGGGTGGATGCCAAGACCGCAGTCAAGGTGAAGATCCGCAACTACGATTATCTGATGATAGAAAACGAAGAAGGAGAAAATGTTCTCAACCCTGATTCTCTGAAAGAAACCTGGGGATACGCAGAGCCCGCAGCAGGGGATGCTCAGCCGGGAGAACGGTTCCAGTTTTTCAGACACGGCTATTATATCGCCGATGCGAAGCTGACAACTGATGAGGAAAAAGTGTTTAACAAAATCGTGGGGCTGAAGAGTTCCTGGAAGAAATAAAGGAGTAGACATGGATTACTATAAAGAATCCCTGAAAATGCACGAAGAGCACAGAGGAAAGATGGAAGTGGCCAGCAAGGTTCCGGTGAAAACCAAGGATGATCTGTCCACTGCCTATACGCCGGGGGTAGCGGAACCATGCCGCAAAATACATGAAAACCCGGAGGATGTGTATAAGTATACCAATAAAAGCAATATCGTAGCGGTTATCAGCGACGGCTCAGCTGTCCTGGGGCTGGGTAATATCGGCGGAACCGCGTCTATCCCGGTTATGGACGGAAAATCCCTTCTGTTCAAGGAGTTCGCAGGGATCGATGCCATTCCCATCTGTCTGGACACGCAGGACGTGGATGAAATCGTGATGATTGCTAAAAATATCGCCCCAACGCTGGGCGGCATCAATCTGGAAGACATCGCGGCTCCCCGCTGCTTTGAAATTGAGAGGAAGCTTCAGGAGCAGGTGGATATTCCAGTATTCCACGATGACCAGCACGGCACAGCGGTAGTAGTAACCGCCGCTATCTTCAACGCCCTGAAAATTGTAGGCAAGAAGATGGAGGATCTGAAAATCGTCATCAGCGGCGCCGGAGCGGCCGGAGCGGCCATCGCGAAGATGCTGCTGTCCGTTGGTGCCGGTGATGTGATCGTATGCGACCGCATTGGGCCTTTGGCGAAGAACGACGATCGGCTGACTCCGGCCAAGGAAGAGATCGCCCGCATTACCAATCATAACCTGGTCAATGGTACTCTGGCGGATGCACTCAAGGATGCCGATGTGTTTATCGGCGTTTCCGCACCGAAGATCGTGACGGAGGAGATGGTGGCGTCGATGGCGGACAATGCGATCGTTCTGCCAATGTCCAATCCTGAGCCGGAAATCATGCCGGATCTGGCAAAGAAAGCCGGTGCCAGAGTGGTGGGCACAGGACGTTCCGATTTCCCCAACCAGATCAATAATGTGCTGGCCTTCCCGGGAATCTTTAAGGGGGCGCTGGCAGCCCGTGCGAAGCGGATTACCGAGGATATGAAAATTGCGGCAGCCCGTGCGCTGGCCGATATCATTGATGAGAAGGAACTGTGCGAAGAATACATAATTCCCAGCGCTTTCCACCCCGGTGTTGCTGATGCCATCGCAGAAGCTGTGGCCGCAGCCTGGAAGGAATAATGAAGAGATGATGAAAAGCTGCCGCGTTGATGCGGCAGCTTTTTTTCTTAGTATGGTGCGCAGCAGCTTTGGCTGCTGCGTTCTGTTTTTTTGACAGAGAGGGCTGGTTAAGGCCCTCCTGGCTGCTGTGCTTAGCCTTGGATCTGGCTCGAGCGGTAACTTTGAGAAATTTTTTGGAAAAGTTACGCACTTTTCAACGGTTTGCGGGCCTGGAAACCTGAAAAAAGAGAAATTGTCGCTTTTTTGTCTGCCAGAGGACCTCCAAACCCACAACTTTGCGTAAACGCAGGGCTATTTTCGAGAAAAGTTACCGCAGTCACCACTAGGCGGTGACCTGCCCAACTATTTACAAAATTCCTCTTGCAAAATATGTAAAATTTATATATAATGGAATAAATTTACAAATAAAAATCAAGGGGGATTGGATGTATAAACAATGGGAATTAATGCGTTTGCTAGAAGAAGAGCAGAAACGATATAAAAAACTGATCCGTCATTTGGAGCTTCGGCAAACGCAGTTACCAGAGGGGAGCCTGGTATAAAAAAGGGGGAAGTATTATCGGGCTGTGAGAATTCAGGGAAGAAAAGGACAGATTTTAATACCTGATTGTGTATCAGGGTCAGAGAGGCTGATTCATGAGTTGAAGGAGCGGCAATATATCGTAAAGGCGCTGCCTGCTTTAAGGAAAAACCTCCGGGCTTGCAGCAGAGCCCTTGAACAGCTGGAGCTTTATGATACGGCGAAGCTGGAAAAGGCGCTGCCTCTTTATTATGGCGGGCTGGATTATTGGGAATTCCTTTTGGATGGCGATATTAACCCTGCGGACTGGGCAGCCCGTTCCTATGCCCGCAATACTGTTCATCCTGAGAGCCTAATCTACGAATCGGAAGGCGGTCTCCTTACTCGCTCAAAAGCGGAATCGGAAATTGCCACCGTCCTGGAGAGGGAGCAAATCGTTTTCCGCTATGAACCGAGACTGCTATTGGGGAAACATTGCTACTATCCTGATTTCTGCGCAGTCCATCCCGTTCATCGAAAACAGATCTTTTGGGAACATTTTGGAAAGATGGATGATCCGGAGTATGCAGCAGATGCAATGGAAAAGCTGAGAGTGTATGCACAGTGGGGATATAAGCTGGGTGACAACTTAATCATGACTTGGGAAACGAAAGCGTTTCCGCTCACCTTCAAGCATATTAAAGAGCGGGTTGACACTTATTTTTCGTAGAGGAAGTGCCTGCGGCAGCTAAAGCTGCAAGGGCGGAAAGCTTTTGTCAATCAGAGGATGTCCGCCGCCAGGCGTTATGTGCCGCAGCTGGCTGCTGTGCTTAGCCTTGGCTTGAGGGCCCAGCGGTAACTTTGAGAAATTTTTTGGAAAAGTTACGCACTTTTCAACGGTTTGCGGGCCTGGAAACCTGAAAAAAGAGAAATTGTCGCTTTTTTGTCTGCCAGAGGGCCTCCAAACCCACAACTTTGCGTAAACGCAGGGCCATTTTCGAGAAAAGTTACCGCGGTCGCCAGCAAGCGACGGACCGATGGGTTCCGGGTACTGCCCGCTGACCCTGCCGGCCCGCCAGTCGGCCAGGCCCGCTGCAGGGAACTGCCATCCGCCGCATCCAAAACAAAAATCCAGATTTTTCTTGACATATGGAGGCCGCATTGCTACAATAACAAAGAAGAAAACACAAGAAGTGTTGCGAAACTTAACCACGAAGGTTAGTGCCTGCCCGCGCAGGCGTTAATTTTTGTGGTTTTTATTATACAGGAAATATTGACAAAGTCTGCCGCTGAAAAGAATCGGTGAGAGCGGCTTTGTCTCGCACAGGAAGGCAGTGACTATGAAAACTCATACAGGCATCTACATATTAAAGAAAGCGGGCCAGCTGGCGCTGACTATTTTTGTGCTTTCGATTCTTGTCTTTCTGGTATCGCGCCTGGCTCCGGGAGACCCACTGCGGGCCTATTACGGCGAAGGTGTGGAAAAAATGTCCGTAGAACAGCTTGATCATGCCAGGGAGAGATTGGGACTGAACGATTCCCTGGTGACCCAGTACATTCGCTGGGCCGGCAACGCGCTCCACGGGGATTTTGGAATTTCTTACATTTACAAACAGCCGGCAGCACAGGTGGTTGCCGATGTATATCAGAATACAGTACGTCTGGCAGGAGTTTCCTTCCTGCTGATCTTTGTCCTGGGGCTCTTGCTGGCCATCTTCTGTGTGCGCCATGAAGGAAAAGCCGTGGACCGCCTGATCTGCAAGGTCGGAGTCGCGGCCAACAGTATTCCTGAGTTCTTTGTAGCCCTGATTTTAATTTTGCTTTTTTCAGTTACACTGGGAATTCTCCCCCAGAGTGGTGCCCATTCTCTTGGGGGAGGAGAGACCCTGCGCCATCTGGTGCTGCCGGTCGGCGCCATTGTGATATCCCATCTCTGGTACTGCGCCTATCTGATGCGGAATAAATTATCCGATGAAGTGCGAAAAGAATACATTCTGCTGTGCAGAGTAAAAGGTCTGACGCAGCGCAGGATCATCTACCGCCACTGTTTGAAAAACATCATGCCTGCGGTTATCAGCATTATGGCGATTTTTCTGCCACATCTGCTGGGAGGGGCTTATGTGGTGGAAATGGTATTTTCCTACCCCGGGCTGGGAGAGCTGGGGGTGGAAAGCGCTCAATATCACGACTACAATATGCTGATGCTGATCAGTCTGATTACAGGCGCGGCAGTTGTTTTAGCCAATATGATCGCGCAGGTCATCAATGAGAAACTGGACCCGCGGATAAAATATGAAGAAATCAGGGAGGAAAGGCCATGAATAAGAAACTCCCATACCTTTCAATTACAATTCTGGCGATCATCACTGGCGGATGCCTTCTGGCCGGAGTCTTGTCCGGGCAGGACCCTTACTATATGAACACCGACGCTGTCAGCCAGGCGCCATCAGCGGTTCACCTTTTCGGGACCGATACTCTGGGCAGGGACATTTTTGCCATCATCTGGCATGGCGGCAGGCTTTCCCTGATGATCGGCCTTACTGCAACCCTGATATCAACAGCCATCGCAATTGTTTACGGCTGTCTTTCAGGATTGGCGGGCCCGCGGATCGATGACCTTATGATGCGCTTTACGGAGATTCTTATGAGCATACCGCAGATCCTGCTGGTGATTTTTCTGCAGGCCATCTGGGGAGAACCGACTGTTTTCTCCATCGGCATTGTCTTGGGAATCACCAGCTGGATGGCGGTTGCCAAGATGGTCCGCAGCGAGGTGCGGCAGATGCGAGAGGCCGAATATGTACTGGCGGCCAGATCCATGGGCGCGGGCTTCTTCTATATCCTCTGGAATCATCTGATGCCCAACTTTATGTCCGCCATTATGTTTATGATTGTCACCAATTTGGGCAGCGCCATAGCAACGGAGGCCACCCTCAGCTTTTTGGGGTTGGGATTGCCTACCGGCGTGGTTTCCTGGGGGAGCCTCATGTCCCTGTCGCAGAAAGCCATGCTTACCGGAGCCTGGTGGCTTCTGATTATTCCGGGGGCGTTCCTGGTGATTACCCTGATCTGCATCACGGAGATCGGAGAATACCTGAGAACGACGGGACGCAGAGATCGATTGATTTAACCTGCAGGAAGCAGGTCTTGAAATAGAAAGAGTAGAGACAAGTTATCGTTTGAGAGCAAGGAGAGAGAACATGAAGAAAAAATTATGTCTGCTTTTGGCGCTGATCCTGACAGTAGGAATTCTGGCAGGCTGCGGCAGCAACAGCAATGAGGAATCAAAGGACGGCAAAACACTGGTATACGGAAGCAATGACTACACGGCCATCAATCCGGCACTGTACGAACACGGCGAGATCAATTCCCTGATCTTCCTGGGACTGACCACCCATAATGAAAAAGATGAAGTGGCTCCCGGAGCTGCTGAGGAATGGTCCTTTGATAAAAAGACCAATACCTATACCTTTAAGCTGAGAGAGGGACTGAAATTCCATGACGGAGAGCCCCTTACTGCTGAGGATGTGAAATTTACCATCGAAGCGATCATGAACCCGGACAATGGATCGGAAAACGCTTCCAACTTTGAAGACGTCACAAAGGTAGAGGCTGCAGACGACCAGACTGTAAAGATCAGCATGAAAGCGCCCAATGTTGCCATGCTGGACTATCTGACCATCGGCATCCTGCCGAAGCATCTTTTGGAAGGAAAGGATCTTGCCGCGGATGAATTCAATCAGAAGCCTGTAGGAGCAGGCCCTTACAAGTTGACAGCCTGGGACAAAGGGCAGGCAATCACCCTGGAGAAAAACGAAGATTTTTACCTGGGAGCGCCCAAGATTGACAAAGTAATTTTCAAGATCGTGGAGGACTCCGATGCCAAGGCGCTGCAGCTGCAGTCCGGAGAACTGGATTTTGCCCAGATCACGCCGAAGGCAATGGAAGAGTTTGAAGGCAAAGAGGATTTCAAAGTGTACAGCATGAAAACCGCCGATTACCGCGGAATCATGTATAATTTCAACAACCCTTTATTTAAGAACAACCGTGAACTTCCAACTGCGCTCAGCTATGCCATTGACAGAGACGCCATCATCAAGAGCGTGCTGCTGGGACATGGGCAGACTGCTTATTCACCTCTGCAGATGGGTCTGTACAACAATGAGAACGTAGAGAAATATGCTTACAATCCGGCTAAGACAAAAAAGCTGCTGGAAAAAGCCGGCTGGAAAAAGGGCGATGACGGAATCTACGCCAAGAAGGGACAGAAGCTGGAATTCACGATTAATTGCAGCCAGGGTGACCAGGTGCGTGTCGATATGGCCAACATTTGCGCGCAGAATCTCAACGATATCGGAGCTAAGGTGGACGTGAAAACACCGGCCGAGACGGATTGGGCGGGCCAGGAGGCTTTCCTGATTGGATGGGGCAGTCCCTTTGATCCCGATGACCACACCTACAAAGTGTTTGGAACCGATAAAGGCGCCAACTATAACGGCTATTCCAACGCCAAAGTCGATAAGCTGCTCCAGCAGGCAAGAGAAAAGGAAGACCAGAAAGAAAGACTGCCGCTGTACAAAGATTTCCAGACCGAACTGGCTAAAGATCCGGCGTATACCTTTATTGCATATATTGACGCTATTTACGCAGGCAAAGCCAATATTACCGGAATTACCAAAGATACGGTTTTGGGACATCACGGAGTAGGGATATTCTGGAATATTTACGATTGGGACATTGAGTAATGGATATACTGACCATCAACAATTTAATAGTAGCTTTTGAAACCCCACAGGGAGAGCTGACTGCGGTTAAGGGAGTCTCTCTCTCCCTGGCGCAGGGGGAAACTCTGGCTCTGGTGGGCGAGTCCGGCTGCGGCAAAACGGTACTTTGCAAAAGCATGCTGAAAATCCTCTGTGAAAGGGGACGGATAAAAGAGGGGGAGATCCTGCTTTCGGGGCAGGATCTTGTTCCTTTTGGAGAAAAGGAAATGGTTCCTTATCGGGGGAGGGACGTGGCGATGATTTTCCAGGATCCCATGAGTTCGCTGGATCCCACCATGTCAGTGGGACGACAGATCGCAGAGGCTGCGGAAGGCCGCGCAGAGGACCCAAAAGCAAGAGCCCTGGAGCTGATGCGCCTTGTAGAAATCGACCACCCCCAGCAGCGCTATGACCAGATGCCCCACCATTTTTCCGGCGGTATGCGCCAGCGGATTGCCATCGCCATTGCGCTGGCAGGAGATCCAAAGATCCTCCTGGCCGACGAGCCAACCACTTCCCTGGACGCAGGTACGCAGGAGCAGATCTTGAAGCTGCTGAAAAAGATCGACATTGCTACAATTTTCATTACCCATGATCTGAGCCTGGTGGAGGATATCGCCGACAGAGTAGCGATCATGAAAGACGGAAACATTGTGGAGACCGGACCGGTGGAACAGGTTTTCAGCAGGCCTCAGAACCCATATACGAAAAAGCTGTTGGGCTATCTGGACTATGGAAAGGGCCGGGGCCACAGCCACAAGCACAGCCGGCAGAGCTTCGATTCCCCGCTGGCGGAAGTGCGTGATCTGAAAAAATATTTTTCCTTAGGCCGGCATGCCATTCACAAAGCGCTGGACGGTTTTTCGCTGGATATTTATAAAGGAGAGATTTTGGGATTGGTCGGACCGTCGGGCTGCGGCAAATCGACCCTGGCCAGATGCCTCATGGGAATCTACGAACCTACGGGAGGAGAGATCCGTTTTTTCAACGAAAAAAAATCGAAGAACTGGAGACAGATGATCTTTCAGGACTCGGATTCCGCCTTCAATCCCCGTATGACCATCGGGCAGATTATCGGCGAACCGCTGCGGATAGCCGAGGGGAAACAGCCGGAGGCAGAGCGGATAGCACGTCTGATGGAACAGGTCGAACTGGACCCTGCGCTGATGGAGCGCCATCCTTATGACGTTTCCGGCGGCCAGAGACAGCGTGCGGCCATTGCCAGAGCCATCAGCGTAGACCCGGAATTTATCGTCGCCGACGAACCCATTTCCTCGCTGGATATTTCCACTCAGGCGCAGATCGTCCATCTGTTCCGCAGATTGCAGGAAGAACGGAACCTGACCATTCTCTTTATCGCCCACGACCTGCCGATGGTGAATCATATCAGCGACCGAATTGTCGAAATGGGCGTCTGACTCTTCAGCGAAAAATTTTCATAACCCTGTATATGGGAGCCCTCCTTGGCTGATCTGCGACCAAGGAGTTTCTTTAGGGACAATAGTGGCAGGATTTACCGGAAAAATTGGAATTTGGTCGCAAATCCAAAACCAATTTTTGCCGCATCCGGTTCGGGTTCTGCCAGGAAGAACTGTCTGCCCGGTTTCGCATTGTAACGCACTAAATTGTTTTCGGATCTTTCGTCTCAAAAAAGAGGTAAAAGCGGATCTTTTTCCAACGTTTCTTGTCCTTGGTGGCCAATCTTAAGTAGAATTTTCCCCAAAATAAACCCGCAAAGCCCGCAAACCCACACGTTTTATCCGCTCCAGCCTAATATCAAAGCAAAAAGCGCCGGGCCATCTTTCTGTCAGGCGTCGATGTGAAGGAAAAGTTACCTCCGCCCTCATCCCAGAGGCTTCTACCGCAAGCTTTTCACGCGGCCCGGCGGCGCAACAGGAATCGACCCATAATCGGCCATATGAGAAGCCGTCCAAAAGGGCAAATTGCTATTTTTATCAACATGCAGGGAAGAATCGTGTTCTTGTTGACCTTTTTTCAAGGCTGCGGGGCATACGGGCGCAGAAACCCGATCAAATATGTAGATCGGAACCGGTGCAGAGGCCGCAACCCTTGGAATTGCATCAACAACTAAGGCGAAATAGGTCGCTTGTTGAATAAAATGCGTATATTACTTAAAAAGGCTTGGACTCCCGGATGTTTCTTGGGGAAATAGGAGAGACTATCGTAATGCGCAATTATTTAACTTGAGCAGCCGCATACCTCGTCAAACCTGCAACTCAGTGCTACGACCGCTTCCCACAACCCCTTCCCGCCGCCGGGTATCGCGGCCCAGTGCCGCAGCCATTCCAGCAACCGCTCCTCGCATTTCCTTGCCGCGACCCGTTCCCGCAGCTACTTCCTGCGCCCGGTGCCGCAGCCTTCATCGCAGGCCTCTACTAACACCTATTCGCCCCATACATACCAAATTTCCCCAGCCACAACCACTGTCCCTATGGTTGTCAATAACTTGAGAAAATGTCCCTTTTTGCGAAGGGAATTCACTTGAGAAACTGTCTCCTTTGTAAAAGGGCGTTTCGCCCTTTTACAAAGCTGGTTTGGATTGTTTTTCAAAGAAAATTTCGTAAAGGAATTTAAGCGACAAATTGTAGTCCTCC
>NZ_JANFXK010000079.1 GCF_024459955.1 Anaerovorax odorimutans | reverse complement strand
AGTATAAACCATGAAGCATCTATCCATTGACCTGGAGACCTATTCCAGCGTCGACGTCAAAAAAGCGGGACTGTACAAATACGTGCAGTCCCCGGATTTTATGATCCTGCTCTTCGCGTACAGCGTAGATTTCGGCCCGGTACGGATCGTTGATCTGGTAAACGGCGAGTGCGTCCCGGCTGAGATTTTGTTGGCCCTGGATGATCCCGCGGTGATCAAGCACGCATACAACGCGGCTTTTGAGTGGTACTGCCTCAACAAATTCGGGCAAAGCCCGCTGGAGCAATGGCACTGCACCATGCTGCACGGCCTCTACTGCGGGTACACGGCCAGCCTGGAGGCCACCGGCAAAGCGCTGGGTCTGCCACAGGAGAAACAGAAACTGATGACCGGCCGGCGTCTGATCAAGATCTTTTGCACGCCGACGAAGCCGAGCAACGCCAACGGAAACCGTACCCGCACCTGGCCAAAACATGAGCCGGAGAAGTGGAAGCTGTTTAAGGAATACTGCGTGCAGGACGTCGTGACCGAGATGGAGATCGAGAAACGGTTATCCGGCTTTCCGGTGCCGGAGGACATTCAGGCGCAATGGGTGCGGGACCAGAAGCAGAACGCGTTCGGCGTTGCTTTGGATACGGAACTGGTGCGGGGAGCCCTGGCCGTGGACGCCATGGTCAAGGCGG
>NZ_JANFXK010000078.1 GCF_024459955.1 Anaerovorax odorimutans | reverse complement strand
CCGCCGCAGGCCAAAGACATGCTGGCCGAATGCCTGGCCATGGGAGCCGACGAAGCGATCCTGCTGTCGGACCGGGCCCTGGGCGGCTCGGACACCTGGGCCACGTCCAACGCGCTGGCCGCGGGCATCAAAAAGATCGGAGGGTTCGACCTGATCTTCGCCGGCCGGCAGGCCATTGACGGGGACACGGCCCAGGTGGGGCCGCAGATCGCCGAGAAGCTGGGGCTGCCCCAGGTGACCTACGTGAAGGAATTCCGGCTGGAGGACGGACGGGTCATCGTCAAACGGGCGCTGGAAGACGGCTACGAACGCCTGAAAGCGCCGCTGCCCTGCGTGCTGACGGCCATCAAGGAGCTGAACGAGCCCAGGTACATGTCGGTGCCGGGAATCCTCAGAGCCGCGAAAGCGGAAGTGAAGGTCTGGAGCGCCGAGGACATCGGCGTGGACAAGACCACCGTGGGCCTGAAAGCCTCGCCGACCAACGTGTTCCGTTCCTTCACGCCAAAGCCCAAGGGAAAAGGGATCGCCGTGGAGGGCGACACGCCGAAGGAGCTGGCGGCGAACCTGCTGGCGGACATGAAACACAAACACATCATATAGGAGGAGAAAACGATGACGAGTTTCGCAGAACACAAGGACGTCTGGGTGTATACCGAACAGAGAGACGGAAAACTGATGAACGTGGCCCTGGAGCTT
>NZ_JANFXK010000077.1 GCF_024459955.1 Anaerovorax odorimutans | reverse complement strand
ATTACGGAATGCAGGAAAGTAATTATTGTAGACGAGAAAATATACAGCAATGCGGATTTAACTATTCCTCTTGCGCCATCAGATACCGTAAATAATTTCATTGATTTTTTGGAACGCAACCGGCAGGAATGGGGATTTGCAAAGGATGTCTTTATAGATTCTGCCGATCAGGCAACCATAACAGAATTGAAAAAATATAAACGACTACATAGCAGTATATATAATTTTATTCCTGCGTATAAAAAGACGAAGATTATCGACCGGATCAAGTTGCAGCTGTCTTGGCTGCATACCGAGGTGTATTTAGTATTGAGCCACTGTGCGGCGCACGTACACGAACTTGAGATTTACAGCTGGAGAGAAGATAAGGACAATGAACCGGAAGATGGGAACGACCACACAATCAATGCGAGCCAATATGGGTGGCTGCCATATAAGATGCTGATAGGAGATGGAGAAGATGAGGTGGTGGAATAACATCATGGACAATGTAAAAGATGGAATCAGGAGCTGGCTCAGCATTCAGCCCGCTAATCCAAAGAAAATAAACATCACAGAAACGATGGATTATGAAAGTAACGCGATCAAAAATAGGATCTGGTATCGGGGAGACGGCGGCGAACTGGAGCAGCTATACAGCAATTTAGGTATCAATTCAGCGCGAAACAACTTCTGGGCAAGCAAAAGCAGCCCGGGAATGGAGATCAACAAGAT
>NZ_JANFXK010000076.1 GCF_024459955.1 Anaerovorax odorimutans | reverse complement strand
CGCGACCGGAACTTTGCTTTCTTCAATCTGCTTTGCTGGCTGGTAAACACCTGCCAAAGACAATAGATGCTGCTCTCTCCAATCCTTGCCGTAGAGTTTTCGCAGTGTGCCGTAGGATAACAAGTCGATAGCGGATTCAAACAGATGGACAAGATCGCTTTCTTTTTCGGCGGGTACACAAAAGGAATAGCGTTTATCACTTCCATTCACATCTCCTAGGAAATCCGTACAGGTGCTGCGCATAAAGGCATATCGCGGGACCCCCGCAGCATCCATGCCAACAAAGACCGCATTGTGATGCTCCTTGCACTCATAGAGTCTTCCGGACTGAATACAAAACCGTACCAGCTCAAGGTCGATGCCCCGCTTATTCAGGTATTTTGTCACCTGGTTGGCATTGTGGTTCTTTGGAGGCAAAAGAAGCCGCTGTTCTTTGTTCTTTTCGGCAGGTAAGGTTTTCTGCCTCTGTCCCAACGATTTTCCCAAGATCGTCTCCGCAGCTTCCAGAAAGTCCAGACCTTGCACTTTAATCAAGTAATCCAGAGCGCTTTTCCCTCCGATTCCCCGGCTCCACCACATCCACTTACCGTTGGAAATCTTCAAACTATCGTGTGTGCGGGTGGTATAAACACGGTCAGAAACTCGTTTTAGTTCTTGTGGCTCATAATCCCTAAGATAGGTCAAAAGATCCATTTGTTTTATCTCCGCCAAAGTCTCTGGCTCAATATATGCCAA
>NZ_JANFXK010000075.1 GCF_024459955.1 Anaerovorax odorimutans | reverse complement strand
TATCTATCGCTCCATGTCCATACACTTCCTGCTTTTCGCAGGCTCTGTATCCATCAATCCCTCTTTCAAAAAACTCACGGTTTTGCCATTTTCGCCACCAACAATAATATGATCTAATACTTTTATGCCCAACAATTCGCCACATTCTTTAATCATTTTTGCCGTAGCCATATCTTCTCTGGATGGCGTTATTGTACCGCTTGGATGGTTATGCACCGCGATAATTGAGGCCGCATTGGATAAAATACTACTTTTAAAAATTTCTCTGGGACTTACGAGTGTATTATGCAGCGTACCCATACTGGCAATATTCATATTGATTACATTGCCATCAGCCTTTAGGTTCAGAATACAAAAGACTTCTCGATCATACTGTGATAATTCAGTTGCCATTAACCGGATAGCATCATCCGGGCCAGTAATTGCTTTATCACTATATAAAGAAGGCTCCTTCACCAATCTGACATTTACAACTTCCAATTCATTATTCTGCATTTGCCGCCACCTCTATCTCAACATTCAGTATTACACCATCCGGCAGACTTTCAACTAAAGCTTTCAGATCTTCCAGAGAGATTTCTCTGGCTGTTTTTTGGGTATCCATTTGTATGTTCCTCCTAATTAATTTTGGGGTACAGCCGTTGTTTCACAAACGCCGGTATCTTTCCATATTCATTTTCTCCATATGCAATAATCAAAACCTTGCCGCACACTGCAATACATACAAGCATCTTTCTCTTCCTGTTCC
>NZ_JANFXK010000074.1 GCF_024459955.1 Anaerovorax odorimutans | reverse complement strand
TACTCCTTCTTTCCCATCCGGTACGTTCGGTTCGCCACTTTGACCTCCATCGGCCACACCTCCATCTACGCCTAAATTAAAATCGCCGGCCTCCAGATTGACTGCCGGTTCTTCCATATCCGCGATACCCTGCTCCGCTTTCAGCCGGGCCACCTCTTCTTTTTTCCAGTCCTCATCTTTGCTGTCCCCGTACAGCTCTTCGACAGAAGCCTCAATACTCATGATGCCCTGCTGCTTGCCTTTGCCGACCGTCTCGACCTGGCTCTCAAAAGACGGATTTGCATATTCCCCAAAAGACACCTCTACATCAATGGGATCAACACCTTCCTTTGTAATCAATTCCCGGTAAGCCATGATACTGACCGAGATTAGCTCTTTCAAATCTTCTTGTAATGCGTCTACGATGGCATTTCTAGTGTAGAGCGTCGCCTTCTCTTTCTCGCGTTGTGCTTCCGCATTGTCCAGTTTCTTCACATCAATGCCGAGCGTTGATGGCGAGATCAGTCCCTGCATGCACAAGTCGAGCGCCGTGATATAGGTCGCAAGATAACTCTCGTGTGGGATGGAGGGTTGTTCAAGGTCTATTTTGTTCTGGGCATTTTCGGACATATCATTTCCGATTTTTACAAATCGGTTATCAAATGGATTCGGCTTCATCAGCTCACCGGTGTTTGGGTCTCTCGGTATTAAATCTTCCGGGATATATTCTTTTGATTTACCAGCTCTAAGCGCATCTATCCACTGCGACCATATTTCGTCTAAGCTATCAAA
>NZ_JANFXK010000073.1 GCF_024459955.1 Anaerovorax odorimutans | reverse complement strand
GGAGCGAGAAATAGCTGCTATAACTGCCAGGCTGCTCCTGGTAGGGCCATGAAACGCAATGGGCATAATGATACTCCTGTCCGGTCATAAAGTCGAGCGTCCCAAAAGCGCCATAGCGCAGACGATGTCGCAACAAGTGAGGACAGCTCCGGGAGATCCCCGGAGGGGTGCAATTCCCGTGGAGCTGATTCGCTGTCAGCCGTTTGGTGATTTCCCGATCATGCTGCGGGGTGCCGAGGGCAAATGCCAGCATGGCTACATAGCAAAAGCTGTGTAAATACAAGGAGGTTAAGATGAAAAAGATTCTATTTCGCGGAGATATATACTATGCGGACCTGAACCCTGTGATCGGCAGTGAGCAGGGAGGAAAACGGCCGGTAGTGATCATACAAAATGATCTGGGCAATCGATACAGTCCAACTGTGATCGTTGCGGCAGTCACCGGCCGGAAAAAAATTAAATTACCGACCCACGTGGCGCTTAAAGGTATTCCGGAACTCGATCATGACTCAATTATTTTATTGGAGCAACTCCGAACCATTGATAAACAGAGGCTAAGGGAGCCGATTGGTTCTTTAGATAAACTGACGATGAAGGAATTAGATCAGGCCTTGCTAGTCAGCATCGGTATTAAGAAAAAGGCAGATACACCTTTAATTTTATGTCTTTGTCCGACATGTGCCAGCCAGTTTTACGATAATCCGGATTACTCAATTAGGCGGCTGGACCTGGAACAGGAAGAGAAAGATGCTTGTATGTATTGCAGTGTGCGGCAAGGTTTTGAT
>NZ_JANFXK010000072.1 GCF_024459955.1 Anaerovorax odorimutans | reverse complement strand
TGCCCGGGCTACCAGCTATGCAAAACAGTGGAAAGCCGGCGAGAATGGTAGTATAATAAAGAATATAGATATCGATGATATGGAAGCACTGGCTTATGGTAAGGATATTGATAAAGATGTGATAGAAACCATTTACGATGCCTTGAAACAGGGTGAACGGAACGGTGACTATTTTATCAGCGAGGTTGCCATAAAAAGTATTTTAAGTCCAGACGGTGGGATGGTGTTGCTGCAAATAGAGCCTATTCCCGCAGGAAATACTGCTTTATTACGACTTAATATCAATCAAGACGCTTTTGCAGGAAAGACATTAGATGAAATAAATGAAGCAATCAAGCAATCTCGTAATACGGTGATTGAAAATCTTGAGGAAGCCGCCATACATGAGCGTGGACACGCAAAAACGATCCAGGGCTTGAGTATAAATGCTATTGAAGAACTTTATAAAGAGTTGGAGGGTAAAGGAATTGGCAGTATTAGCCGGTTGGCGAAACTTGACGGTGCGGAAGCGCTTGCCGAGATTGAAGTTTTATTAAGCCGTGGAGACTATATATCAGATGAAGCAGAAGCCTTGTATAATAAATATATTAGGAGGAGAGACAAGTGACAATAATCTTGGATTGGTGCAGTACCTGTAAACATATACGAAAAAATAAAGATGGATGGATTATGAACTGCGATGCTTTTCCAGATGAGATACCTGACGAATATGTGTTCGGGGATCCAAGAAAGCTAAAAGAATGCAACAACGGCATAGGCTATGAGCCGAAAGAAAAGTAAAAAAA
>NZ_JANFXK010000071.1 GCF_024459955.1 Anaerovorax odorimutans | reverse complement strand
AGGAAAGAAAGGAAGGTGAGTGACCGTGATAAGCGGAGGGGAAGCGGCAGACCAAGTCGTTAGGATGTCACTGGAAACCGGAGAGGTAGCTTTAAAGATTACCGGCCAGGGAGCCAAACATTTGGCTGCGTTGCTCTATGCAATTTTAAAGGAACAGAAAAAGACTCGTGGCCGGATCAGAATGGAAAGCTTGATTCGTTCCGGCAAGCCATTGACGGTATTTTCCGTAAAAGAAAGCGATTTGAAAGCGTTTGTGGAAGGGGCGAAGAAGTATGGCGTTCTGTATTGCGCTGTCCGCAATCCTCGTGGTACTTCCGATGGTATGGTCGATGTGATGGTGAAGCAGGAGGATGCTGTACGGACTAACCGAATCGTTGAACGTTTTAAGTTTGCGGAAGTTACGGAAACGGCCACGGTAAAAGCGGAAATTGAGCAGGCCAGGGCTGAGAAAGGAAAGCAGGCTTCCGGGCAGGAGCCGGTGGAAAAAGGCCGAAGGTCGAAAGATGCGGCTGATCGGCTGGCAGATGAGCTTTTAGCAAAACCGGTACAAAAAGAGGGGGAATCTTTGGAAGCCCCTTTTCCGGAAAAGACGGAGAACTACCGTCCGTCCGAGCCTATCTCAAAGAAGCAAAACAAAATCGCAGAGGGTACTTCTAAGCAGCCGGAGGACAGGCGTTCCGTACGGGAAGAACTAAAAGAAATCCGGACGACCAGGAAGAAAGAAGCGGAACTTCCGCAAAGAAAGGAGAAGGAAAAAAACACCGGCAGTCGAGGCGGCCAAAATACACACAGGCAA
>NZ_JANFXK010000070.1 GCF_024459955.1 Anaerovorax odorimutans | reverse complement strand
TCGATCCAGAACATTTCTCGAACTTTTGAGCAGACGCAAGTGGTACCTGAGACAGATGCTTTGTTTTTCTCGAAAGTTGCCCAGGCAGCGCAAAATATGGAAGGCTATCACTCTTCGACAGCGCTTTCTGGATACACAAAGGCCAAAGTATTCGGAATGCTGAAAGATATTTTAGCAAAAGGAAAGCTGAGAAGATATAAGGCAAACGGCTCCTTGATTATGTATGTGCCAAGTACCATCATGGACGCCCTGGAGCAGTCCACAGAGTTTACGCGTAAGATTGAGATGACTCAGATCGCAGAGGGTGGCCTCGGTATTGAGACTAGAGTGACAGACATTGACGGTGTGCCGCTTATGGAAGTTATCGACGATGAAAGGTTTTACGATCGCTTCAACTTTGATCCGGAGGATGGTGGATTTGTACCAGCAACAGCAACTTATGTAAAGACCACTGACACGGATGTTGTATCAGGCAAGACTTATTATACGGAGTCCAGCGGTACTTATAGCGCCGTGGCATCTCCGACAAAGGCAAATATCGGAACGTATTACGAAAAGACGGAGGGCGCGCATAAGATTAATGTTTTAGTAGCGTGCGGGCAAACCTGTAAGACTGTGCCTAAAATCAGTTCTATTTATTATTTTGAACCTGGCACACACACGGAGGGTGACGGTTATCTGTATCAAAACCGCAGCCTGTCAGATGTATTTGTATTTCCGAATGGCAGAGACGGTAAGATCGACAGCGTCTATGTGGATGTAGATACGACCGAATATACAGGAGAATAGTCATGTATCAGCCATATGTGACC
>NZ_JANFXK010000007.1 GCF_024459955.1 Anaerovorax odorimutans | reverse complement strand
AATTCTAACGCTTGTTCGAAAACAAGGCGATAACTCCGACTACAACGAGTGCCCATGTGCCAAAAGCAATCAAAGCATCATATGTAACCATCGTACCACCTCCCTTGCAGGGGGCGAACCGTCCACCGTGTCTCTGGTAACTCTTGATGGAAGTATAACTGATAGGAGATAGAATGTAAACTATAAGTAAGCATAATAGAACACTTTATAGATAAATACTTCTGGCCCTAAACAAAATCCCATCCTGCCAGATAAGGTCCTACAAATTCAGGCATATGCTCATCACAGAGTGAGCAAGAGGCGATGGCTTGTCCGCCAAAGATGTAGAAAAGGCCGATTTCGCTGATTTTATTTAGTATAATAGGTGGCTCCTTTATCTGGGTACACAGCTCAATAGCAGCAGGAACATCGGAGTGAATAAACCGTCTGGCCTCGCGGATCTCCTGCGGAGGACTGTCCTCAGTAAAGCCAGCCCAACAGCTATAACAACCGGGTATGTACGTTCCATCGTCGGCTATTTCCAGGGAAATCCAATAGTAATCTTCATTTTCAAGAATTTCATTAGTAAAAAGAGATTTATACCGCTTATAGAATTGATGGACTTTTACATAATCAAGGTCGCCGTCCTGCTCCTTTCCGATCAAATAATTTATCGACACGTTGAACGCTTTAGACATCCTATCTAAATTTATATAGGTGGGCTCATAAACATCGTTTTCATATCTTTGAATGGTTTTTCTGGAGCACCCAATCATGTCGGCTAAATCCTGTGACGTGATATTATGCTTTTCTCTTAAGCTCTTTATCCTTGCACCGATAGAATCATTCATGGATTAAATCTCCTCCTTTCTAATATAACTTTAACCTAATTTCCTCATATTGAAAAGAGACAATAGTGTCTGTCGCACCGGGCATTGGGACACCCTAGGACATTATACCCTGGGTGATAACTTAAAACCCCATCAATCCCCCGCAGATAACCCAAAGATATCCTTCAAAATCTCCCCCTCCCGTTCCTTTGATAAAGCAGGTTCAATGATTTCTTCCACGCCGCCGTGTTCCCTTAAAAAAGAGCCGGAGCGAATGGCGTAAAACTGATTGTCAATGTAAAGAGATACTTTTGTGCATTTGTTGATCCGTGAGTCGGGATGCGAGGATGCATAAAAAGTAGCCGGGACAAAGTCCAGATCAATATGCGGCTCTTCAGTGAACCCCAGCTTTCTGCGCCATCCCTCACCCGGGCGGTTCTGCCACATGACCCATCCCCAGAACTCATCACGGACAAGCTTATATTCACATTCGCCGTCCGGCTGGATCAAATTTTCTTCCAGCAGCAAAGGAATCCTATGGTGTTCAAAATTAAAACCTACGTCCGTGAGATACGTTTTTCCATCCAGCTGAACGCCCATGACCCGATGGCTCTGAGTCTGGATTGGAAGGGTTTTGGCAATGATGCGCGAACTGTAGCTGACCACTTCAAAACCCAGGGACTCCAGCAGCCAGTTATACAGCGTATTGAGTTCCGAACAGACGCCTCCCCGGCTGCGTTCGATAACCTTGCAATAAAGATCTTCCCGGTTCAACGACAGCGGCAGGCCGGCCATGATGTCCAGATTTTCAAAAGGAATGTGACACATATGTGACCACTGCAGGCGTGACAGATAAGCAAGATCTAAATTTTCAGGGAAAGGCATGTCGATTCGCTTCAGATAAGCGTCTATTTTTTCCTGCGACATGGGAGCGCCGTTTATTTCATTATATATCATTTGCTTGGCCTCACTTTCATAAATGATAGGCTTATTGTATAAAAGCCTGTACGGACTGTCAACTGGCAAGGCTTGCAGCGGGGCGGGCAGAGGCCGATCCGGGGGTAAATGACAAAAAAACCGGGAATCGCAGAGGGAAATCAAATTTATAGTTTTTTTTTTTCTTACTTGGTGCTATAATATTAAGTTGAAGTAGTGGGCGTAAAAGCCCAAAAAATACAGAGTAGCGGGAGTTAAACATGTTTGATAAATTAGACTTCATTTTGGAAAAATATGAAGAGCTTTCACACAAGGTTTCTGATCCGGAGATTATCAACAATCAGCCGGTATGGCAGAAGTATGTGAAAGAGATGGGCGAGATGGAACCCATCGTGAAGAAATACAAAGAATACAAGAAGGCGAAGGGTGAGCTGGCCGACGCCAAGGAAATGCTGGATGAGAGCGACGAGGAGATGCGGGAGCTGGCCAAGATGGAAATCTCCGAATTAGAGGAGACCATCGGACAGCAGGAGGAAGATCTGAGAGTCCTGCTTCTTCCGAAGGACCCTAACGATGAGAAAAACGTAATTCTGGAAGTCCGTGCGGGAACCGGCGGAGAAGAAGCCGCCCTCTTCGGCAGCGACCTCCTGCGCATGTACAGCAGATATGCGGAAAGAAAAGGCTGGAAGACCGAGCTGATGGAGATAAACGACACGGGGCTGGGCGGCATCAAAGAAGCCGTTATGCTCATCAAGGGAAAAGGCGCTTATTCCAGGCTCAAATATGAGAGCGGAGCGCATCGGGTACAGAGAGTGCCGGAGACAGAATCCAGCGGCAGGGTTCATACGTCTGCTGCCACCGTGGCTGTGCTGCCGGAGGTGGACGATGTAGAGGTTGACCTGAACCCCAACGATGTGCGTGTAGATGTGTACCGTGCGTCAGGAAACGGCGGACAGTGTGTAAACACCACCGACTCAGCTGTTCGGCTGACCCATGAGCCGACCGGACTGGTGGTAACCTGCCAGGATGAAAAATCCCAGATCAAGAATAAAGATAAGGCGTTTAAAGTCCTCAAATCGAGATTATACGATTTGAAGATGCAGGAGCAGAATGATGAAATTTCCGCTCAGAGAAAGAGCCAGGTAGGGACAGGCGACCGGAGCGAACGTATTCGGACCTACAATTTCCCTCAGGGCAGGGTTTCGGAACACAGAACTGGCGTGACCCTTTACAAACTGGACTACATTCTGGACGGCGATTTGGATGAGATTATTGATGGCCTGATTACAAACGACCAGGCGGAAAAGATGAAGAATTTCTAATGGATACGAAAATATTAACAGAAAAAGATATAAAGCTGGCGGCGCAGATCATTAAAGACGGGGGTCTGGTCGCTTTCCCGACAGAAACAGTTTACGGACTGGGGGCGGACGCCCTCAATGAAGAGGCTGTCGGCAGGGTTTACGAGGCGAAGGGACGGCCCAGCGACAATCCGATGATTGTTCATGTGGGAAGGGCCAGCGATATCGGTCAGCTGACGCCGCGGCTCAGCCCGGATATCGTGGCGCTGATTGAAAATTTCTGGCCGGGACCTCTGACGCTGGTAGTAAAACGCAAAGAAAACGTTCCTGACAGAACAACAGGGGGGCTTGATACGGTAGGTGTGCGTATGCCCGACAGCAAGATCGCTTTGGATCTGATTACCTGGGCCGGCTGCCCGATCGCAGCGCCCAGCGCCAATATATCGGGAAAGCCAAGTCCTACGAAAGCCGAACATGTGATTGAAGACCTGAACGGCAAAGTAGACGCCATTATAAAAGGCCCTGATTGCAGAGTAGGAATTGAATCCACAGTTCTGGATGTGAGCGGGGATACGCCGACGATCCTCAGACCGGGCGTGATAACGGCGGAGAATATCGAAGCTGCTATTGGTAAAAAAGTGGCTGTAGATCCGGCGCTGTACGTCAACCGGCCCAGGGATGTCAGCAGCGAGGAATTCAAACCCAAGTCCCCGGGAATGAAGTACAAGCATTATGCGCCGAAGGCGGATATGACGATAATTGAAGGCAGCCGAGAAAAGGTACAATCAGAGATCGAACGGCTGCGTGTGCTCAACGAAAAAATGGGCAATAAAGTCGGCGTCATTCTCTTTGAAGAGAGAGCTTTTATTGAAGCTGCGCACGATTTTTTCGCAAAGCTGCGGGAGATGGACAAGCAGAACGTGGATCTCATACTGGCGGGAGCTTTGAGCGATACCGACGGAGTGGGGTTTGCCGTAATGAACCGGATGCTCAAATCGGCGGGATACAATATTGTAAGAGTATAGATATAAAGGAGAAGGCCAATGAAAATAGCCATTGCCAGCGACCACGGCGGGTATCAGTTAAAAGAAGAAGTAAAAAAATATTTGCAGAGCAGAGAAATCGAAGTGCTGGATCTGGGAACGAATTCGGAAGAATCTGTGGATTATCCGCAGTTCGGACGTGCCTGTGGTGAGGCTGTGGCCGGCGGCAAGGCCGACCGCGGCATCGTATGCTGCGGCACCGGCATCGGAATTTCCATCGCAGCCAATAAGGTAAAGGGAATCCGCTGCTCACTCTGTACGGATGTCAATATGGCGGAAATGACGAGAAGACACAATGACTCCAACATTTTAGCTATGGGCGGAAGAATCACGGATACTGAGACTGCGCTGGCAATTACCGCAGCGTGGCTGGATACGGAATTCGAAGGCGGCCGCCATCAGCGCCGCGTCGATATGCTCAACAGTTACTAATGCGAATGGCCGCATTAATATAGGCGCACGGTTCCGACAGACCGCGCTGAAAGAGCAGCCTGCCGGAATGTGCTAAACGCAATTCACACTAAAAAATGAAGCACAAGAGGACTTTAACAGGTCTGCGAGGGAGGTAAACTATGGGTAATGTATATGTATTTGATCATCCGTTAATTCAGCACAAGACAGCAATGCTCAGAATGGCTGAAACCAGCGTAAAGGATTTTCGCGAACTGGTGAAAGAGATTGCCATGCTGATGGGCTATGAGGCGACGAGAAAACTTCCGCTGGAAGAAGTAAAGATCACAACGCCTATCTGCGATACAAGCGTTAATATGCTGAAAGGTGAGGACATTGCGATCGTTCCGATTCTGAGAGCAGGGCTGGGTATGGTAGACGGTATGCTGGCGCTGGTACCCAATGCTAAGGTCGGACATGTCGGGCTTTACAGAGATCCCGATACCCACGAGCCTGTTGAATATTACTGCAAACTCCCCAATGACATTGAAAAGAGAGAAATCTTTGTAGTAGACCCAATGCTGGCGACCGGCGGAAGCGCATCCGCAGCCATCGACTTTATCAAAGCAAGAGGCGGAAAACGGATTATTTTCATGTGCCTCATCGCTGCCCCGGAAGGTATCGAGGTGCTTCAGAAAGACCATCCTGACGTAGATATCTTTATCGCTGCCAAGGATGAGAAATTAAATGAAAACGCATACATTGTTCCAGGTCTGGGGGACGCAGGGGACCGGCTGTACGGAACAAAGTAATTGGAGGAAAATAATGAATTTTATACCTGATAATGTTAGCGAACATACCAACGTATATGATGTATTAAAGGAAAGAGGGTTTATCGAGCAGACTACCGATGATGAAGCTATTCGTGAGCTGTTGGGAAAAGAAAAGATAAAATTTTATATCGGGTTCGACCCGACGGCCGACTGCCTGCACGTAGGCCATTTCATGCAGGTCATCATTATGATGTACATGCAGAAATACGGTCATACGCCGGTGGTTCTCATCGGTGGCGGTACGGGAATGATCGGCGACCCGTCCGGCAGGACCGATATGCGCCAGATGATGACGCCGGATACCATTCAGGATAACTGCAACTGCTTTAAAAAACTTTTCGATAAATTCATCGACTTTGATGAGGAATGGCAGTACAGCGGAAACAACGGCGTATATAGCCCGGGAAAAGAGAACAAAACTCCCGAACCGGGGAAAGCGGTCTGCGTCAACAACGCTTCCTGGCTGCTGCCCCTCAACTATATTGAATTCATTCGGGAGATCGGAAAGCATTTCAGCGTCAACAATATGCTGCGCGCCGAGTGTTTTAAACAGAGAATGGAAAAAGGTCTTTCATTCCTGGAATTCAACTATATGCTGATGCAGAGCTACGACTTCATGGTTATGGCCAGAGACTTCGACTGCAAGATGCAGTTCGGCGGAAACGACCAGTGGTCCAACGTTCTGGGAGGAATCGAACTGACCAGAAAAGCCTGTGACAAGCAGGTTTACGGCATGACCTTCTCCCTGCTCACCACCAGCGAAGGAAAGAAGATGGGCAAGACCCAGAAAGGCGCGCTGTGGCTCAATGCGGAAAAAACTTCCCCGTATGAGTTCTACCAGTACTGGAGAAATGTGGCCGACGCTGACGTTGAAAAATGTCTGCGCATGCTGACCTTCCTGCCTATGGATGAAGTGAAGCGGTTGGCTTCCCTCAAAGACGCGGAACTGAATAAGGCAAAAGAAATCCTGGCCTTTGAGGTTACCAAGCTGGTTCATGGCGAGGAAGAGGCGAAGAAGGCCCAGGAGGGCGCCCGTGCGGCCTTTGGCGGCGGCGGATCTATGGACAATATGCCGACTACCAAAATGGACCGCGCTCAGTTTGAGGGCGAGGGAATGGGCGTTGTTACGCTGATCAAGACTTTAGGTCTGGTTCCCAGCAATGCGGAGGGTTTCCGTACCATCGAGCAGGGCGGCCTGACGGTTGCCGGTGAAAAGGTAACGGACAGAAAGATGAATATCACTGCCGATATGTTTGAAGATGGCAAGCTGCTCATCAAAAAGGGAAAGAAAAAGTTCCACGTAGTAGAAATATAGGATGCTTAGGGGTTGCTGCGCTGTTGCGCAGCAGCTTCTTTTGTTTAATCGGCCCAAAACCGGGAAAGGAGTCCAACATGAAAAAGATTTTAGTGAGCGAATGCCTTTACGGCGGAAAGATCGTCCGCTACGATGGCGGGGATACTACCGAAACGGACCCAAGGTTCGTGAAGTGGAAGGAGGAAGGGCGGCTGGTGCCTGTCTGCCCGGAAGTATTCGGCGGACTGCCGACTCCGAGACCGGATTCCCAGAGGGTTGGGGACAAAGTTATGGCCCAGACCGGAGAAGACGTAACCAGAGAATATACCCTGGGCGCTGAGGAAGCACTTCGGAGGGCAGAGGAAAACCAGGTTGCCTTTGCCATCATGAAACAGGACAGCCCGTCCTGCGGCAGCAAGTTTATCTACGACGGTACTTTTACGGATACCAAGATCGAAGGCCAGGGACTGGCTGCAGAATACCTGAGAAAGGCGGGTTATACGGTCTTTGCTGAGGAAGATTTGGACGAAGCGGAAAAATTGCTGGAAAAGTTGGAGCAGAACGAGTAAATTAACGGGTATAGAATTGAATGACAATCAGCCGCCCGGCGAAGGAAGTTCCTGCCGGACGGCTGATCTTATAGTTGTGGGATTACCTGTCTGAAGCTTTCCTGCTATTTCGCAAATTCTTTTACTGCTTCGTACACTCGGTCAACTTCTGACAAAAGGTTATAGGGTGCGAATCCAACCCGAACCAGTCCGCCGACCGGCTCAAGGCCCAGGACGTCCCTTATGGTTGCGATCGCATAATAGTCTCCATCCCAAACATTAAGTCCCTTGTCAGCGAGGGCAGCAGCAATGTCATGCGCATGGACTCCTTCGATCCTGAATGAAACGGTCGGCGTTCTTGGAGCCCCTTCTCCCGGGCCGTAAATTTTAAGCCCTGGGATATTCTGCAGCTTTGCTCTAAGGGCATCCGCCAGCTCATCCTCGTAGTATTCGAAGGCTTTCATTCCTGCTGCGATTTCTTTTCTCAGGCCCGAATAATCCTTAACTTCGTCTTCCAGCTGCTCCATATGGTGCTTTCCTGCGTCCGCGATAAACTTAACCGCTTCTGCCGCGCCGTTCACAAGCTCCATTGCCAGCGTACCGGTTTCCAGCTTAAGAGGCATTTGCGTGTTATCATATGCCTGGACTCTTGTAGAATTCAACTTATCGCCGATTTCCTTTTTGCAGTATGTAACACCAAGATGGGGCCCGAAGAACTTGTATGCGGAGCACTGCAAAATATCGGTGTCGATCTCTTTAACATCAATCATCTTGTGAGGTGCGTAGTGCACGGAGTCCACGATTGTAATTGCCCCATATTTATGTGCTTCCGCAATAAATTTTTTAACATCCGTAATGGTTCCGCATGAGTTTGCGGCCCAGTTGATTGCAAATATTTTAGTCTTATGGGAAAGCTTTGACTGAAAGTCTTCAAAGTCAAGTGTAATTGTATCAGGGTCAATATCTACGACCTTAACAACAAACCCCAGCTGTTCCAAAAGCCTCCATGGCGACCGGTTTGCCTCGTGATCAATGTTTGTAATTAAAATTTCATCTCCGGGCTCAAACATTCTTGCAAAACAAAAAGCCATTTTAAAATTATTGGAAGAGGTGTTTTCGCCAAAAGCAACTTCTTCAGGATCGCAGTTAAAGAACTCAGAAAAAACCTTCCGGCAGTTCACAACCAGTTCGTCACTGCTGATGGATGTTCTGAATGCGCCTTCTTCATTGGCGTTGTAGTAAAAGAGGTAGTCGCATACAGCCTTTGCCACTCTGATCGGCACCTGTGTCCCGCCGGGTCCGTCCAGAAAGGCTTCCTGATATCCGTTTACCGTTTTTGCTAACGCCGGAAACTGCTGTCTGATGTAATCCACGTCAAATTTAAAATTTTTTTTCATTCGTTCCTCCTTATAGATTTATCATAACCTGTAATATTTTATAGAGCCTTGCCAAGAGATACATATGTACATAAGCATCCTCCGGTTTATCTGTTCCGATGATTGTTCTTATTCTCTCCAACCTGCGCCGGATCGTATTTTCGTGCTGGAGCATCTTTGTCGCAGTCAGGGAGATGCTTCCCTCGCTTTCGGCATAGGTCATCAAAGTTTCAAACAGCCTAGCATTATGTTTTCTGTCGTACTCGTTCAGTTTATCTACCTCCCTTTCATAAACTGTTCTGATCCAGCTGTGGTTGCAAATTGGAATAAGAAGCGAATCCATCCCAAGATCACAGTATTTAAGCGTTGCCTCTCTGTCCACGGAAGCCGATATGTTGGCGTACATGCTTTCTTTCAGCGCAAAGCTAAACTCGTTATGTTTATGATGGACATTGCTAAAACCAATAAATAGTTTTTTTCTCATGTCCAACGCCAGGACAATTTTTTCTGCGGACTGAAAAACCGACTGCTCATCTGCTGCTTTCATAGAAAATATAATGATAAAGGAATCTCTAAGCCTGATTGCAACAGAAAAGCTGTTTTCAAAATTTGAACACTGTGTTTGGAAATATTCTCTGGCTTTTTCACATTGCTCGACTACCAGAGTACCAATCCTTTGGTCTTTGTGATATCTTGGCGTCGCGTACATGCAAAGATAGTGTTCATAAAGAAAAGGGCTCGCCCTTTTCATAGCCTTCGCGGATTCTTCACGGGATGGTTCTTCGCTCAAAAGAAGGTCTTCGATCTTCTCCGCCGCGACATCTCTTGTTACATCCTCTTGAAGGGCGTTTCTAACAACAAATATAATGTCATCCGTATAGGTATCTTCAAATAAAAATATGGGGACGTTTTTTTCGTTTGCTAAGCGGATGATTTCTTTGGGTACTGACTTGTAAAAAAGTGTTTTTATACATACGACAGATGCGTGTTTCTCCAAAAGCGCTTTGAATCTTCGCAGCAAGTCATCAGGTCTGTATTTGGCTTCACTTAATGTAGTGATTATGAATTCTCTCCTCGAAAAGGTCCTTGCCATATCTTCCGGCTCTTCCCAATCAAAGATTCCTGTCCCCAGGACCTCATTATATAGACCCTTATGACCTGCCACGATCCGAAATCCTTTGAATAAGGGATCTGCCATTATATCCTGAACCGTTATCATATCAACTCCTTTAAGCTACTTTTCTTCGATTGTATATTTCTTAAGCCTTACCGCAGGTTCTTTGGGAAGACCAAACTTCGGGAAAAACCGGTCTAACCCTGTAAGGGTAAGAACGAGCAGTGAAAGCACGGAAATCCATGCGAAGAAGTTAAGAGGGATAAGATCAAAGGCTCCGAATTTAACCAGGGGATATACAGCGCCGGTCAGCCCTACATAATAGATGTTGCATACATGCCAGGGAATCAGCTCTCCTGCAAGGACTCCGATGGCATCGCCGTACATAGCGTTTCTGCATCTGAGATCGTACAGATCCTCTTCACTTCCCTCAACACCTTCGTCAACAATGTTCTTAATAACAGGGCCCATGGTTGCCATCTGCGCCTGGTCATCGGACAAAAGCATATTGCCGATAATACAGAGAATCGCATTCCAAAACATCAAATGCTTGACCTTCCTTGAAAGCATCATGCAAAGCTTGGCTAACGGTTCGAAGGCGCCCATCTCCCGCATAACTCCGCCGAAGAAAATGACCCACATAACCATTATGAGGATCCAGCTTCCCGCATCGGCGAATGAGTCGTACATCATCTGCGTAAATTCCGTGAAAGAGGTAATTGTTCCGATGAAGGCTCCCATAACTGCCGCGCTTATAATACCGGATGCCAGACAAACAAGGGTAGGAAAATGCATAACTGCCATGGCAATAATTATGACGATGGGAATAATCATCCAAATAGGAATATTGCCACCTTCTACTTGATGAAGAAGTTCAACCGCCGCGGGCCTTTCTTCTTCCAGCGTACTCCATGCGTTTGCGGGAATATCTGAAATTGCATTGGAAGCTTCGGCAGCTTCCGTGGCCAGTCCTTTTACGATTCCGACTATGTAGAACAGGACAGATGCAAGGGCAACGTTTGTAAGGGACCATGCCAATTGCTTGTTAAACCGGTCAACGACTTCAACCTTCTGGATGGCACAGGTCATAATTGTTGTATCGGAAATAAGCGCTACATTATCGCCAAACGCAGCTCCGCCCGCACATGCGCACATTGTCATTACAGGATCTCCTCCTACAATATGTCCAAGCCACATAAAAATTGGGATGGTTGCCGCAAATGTTCCCCAGGAAGTTCCTGTTGCCATTGATAGAACGCAGCTCACCAGAAATGCTACAACAGCAATGCTTCTGCCGCTTACGCCCAGCTTAATTGCCGCTAAAATAACGCTGGCGCCAACGCCTGTCGTCATGAAGAATGTCGCTACCGCATAGGCTAACATAAAAATAAAAAAGACCATCATTGCATCTTTTACACCGCCCAAGGCGCTCTCCAAGATATCCATTACTTTTCTTTTTGTGGTAAGCCAGCATATGACTGCCGCGTAAAGCAGAGCGATTGGGGCAGCCATTAAGGTATCAAACCCTTTCATTACCAGACCGCAGAGAAGAAATATTGGTGAAAGTTTCACAATTATTAAAAGTGGTTTCATTTTCTGCCTCCTTTTACTTATACGATGTGAGCCAGGTCGAGCATCTTTCACGATTCTGCACCTTACGGCAAGGCCGTACAAATTGGCAGAATCGTATAACATATTGACCAATTGAAACGGCTTCGCCGCAAGGTACAAAATAGTTGAAACTTGTTCGACGTGGCTCACAAGTTATAAATTACATTCACATACTTATCATTGCTCAAATACATCATTGAGGGATAGCTTACATGAAATGTGACTATGTCTCCAACTTTGACTTCTTCTTTGCTGTCTTCAATGTCGAGAATCATGTGGTCGCTGCTGGACCCAATTACCGTTGCGCCTTCCATCTGGGGAAATATTTTGTCATTAAGGGCAAAGTCAAGCTTGCCGGCTGCCAGAAGCGCTCTCCTTCGAATTCCTCTGTCCGTGTATTCGGGCTTTCTGCCGAAAGAATCGATGCAGATCTCCCCAACCGGGTGGGACGGTTTATCCCTTACCTCAATTACTTCGGCCTCGAACGTAAAAACATCCTGATACATGTTCTCTATATCAAGGCCCCATATTTCCGGCAAATCGTAATTGTTCAGGATTCCTTCCCCGATTCTCAGATGGTTGATTCTCTCCGGCATGGATTGGTTCAGAACAAGTACGTAGGAACTGGTTGCTCCTCCCGAAATGATTTCCAGCCTTCGTCCGATTCGTTTTTCCACAAGCTCTGCGATTGATATCAGTTCATTCATTTTTGTGACAGTGGGCTTAATCGAGCCATAGCATCCCAGGTTTGTGCCCACGCCTTTGAGAACGATATTGTCCAGCTCTTTTTCGACAACTTCGGCACAATCAAGCAGCTCTTCCTGGTCCCAGAAGCCCTCGCGTAAATCGCCCAGGTCTGACATAAGAATCACCTCATGGGACGTTCCCGCTTTAGCGGCCGCATCATTCAGTGCCCTGATTACCTGGATATCGCTGTTCAGGCTGACATTCGCATATTTCACGACATCGTCTGCTTCACTGAGCATCGGTACTCTGAGGAGCAGATACTTAGCCTGGATGCCAAGCATAGTAAGCTCTTTTATCGTCCGCATGCGGGATGTTCCCAGCTGGCTGAAACCGGCTTCGGCAAATTCTTCAACGGCTTTTGGAAGGCCATTGAAGCCTTTGATCGCTCCGCAGACACTTATATTTGCCTGACTGCAATTGTCTAAAACGACATCGATATTGTGCCTGAGTTTTTTTAGGTCAACCACCAGTCTCGGGTATGGCGCATTTGTGATACTGTTTGAATTCATCGCTGTTTCACCTCCTTTTTGTTCCTATAATTCTAGTCCTGGAAAAAAGCTTTTACAATTGTCGGATAATTCACGTTATTGCTTTTTCCGGTGTAGGTTTCTACATAGCTATGGCTTTAAAGCTGTATTTTTCATGATTGAAAGAGGGCAGGATTTTATACGAAATATGGTCGTTTTTTACACGTTTTGAGAAATTAAACGTTCCGGCAACTGTCGCTGCGGAAGTTGTAAGCATGATAACCATTTTGGGCTGATTTGCGGAAACTTGACCTGAAATCAAAAGAAAATGCCTAAAAGCTGCAAAAACCTTTGACTTTCAGGGCCAGGAAGTGTAAAATATCCTCGTGTCACAAACGCTGGCACAATTTTCGTGTGAGCAGGATGGGAAATCCGTCCGGAGCGAGCGCGGCTAAAAAGAAGTTTTAGTTCGTCGAACCAGATTCGCCAGAATCCCAGTAGACAGGGCCGAACCAGATTCATCAGAATCCCAGTAGGTAGAAAGGAAAGAGGAAAAATGAGTTCATTTATCGCAAAGCCTCATGAAGTTGAACGTAAATGGTACGTTGTAGACGCAGAAGGCAAGAACCTCGGTAGAATGGCTTCACAGGTTGCAGCTATCTTAAGAGGAAAGAACAAACCGACTTACACACCTCACGTTGACTGCGGTGATTACGTTATCATCATCAATGCTGACAAAGTGGAAGTGACAGGCAAGAAGAGAAAAGAAAAGATCTATAAGAGACACACCGGATATCCGGGCGGTCTCCGGGAGGTCACTTTCGAGCAGTTAATGGAAAAACATCCGACTGAAGTTGTAAGACATGCAATCAAAGGCATGATGCCAAACGGCAAACTCGGCAGACAGATGTATAAAAAGCTGAAGGTTTACGCAGGACCGGAACACGATCATGCGGCTCAGAAACCAGAAGTTTTGGATATTTAGAGAAGGGAGGAATTGAACAATGGCAAAAACGCAATATTACGGAACAGGAAGAAGAAAGTCTTCAGTTGCTAGAGTGAGATTAATCCCTGGTACTGGAAACGTGACAGTAAACGGAAAACCTCTGGACGATTACCTGGCAATGGAAATCGTAAAAAGAGAGGTTAAGAGACCTTTTGAGATCGCAGGATGCGAAGGCAAGTTTGATGTAATCGCCACAGTAACAGGCGGCGGATACACAGGCCAGGCCGGAGCCCTGAGACACGGTATCTCAAGAGCCCTTTGTGAAGTAGACAGAGACGCTTACAGAGCTCCTCTGAAAGCTGCCGGATTCTTGACAAGAGACTCCAGAATGAAGGAAAGAAAGAAATACGGTCTCAAAAAAGCCAGAAGAGCAAGCCAGTTCTCAAAGAGATAATCACGGCGAGGATGTACTGCTCAAATCACATTCGTGTGGAAACCCCCGAATTCCAACCCTTGGAATCGGGGGTATTTTGTTGAAAAAATCTTGAAAAAATCAGTTGATAAAACCTGAATGCCGCCATTTGTTTGGATGCGGGTCAGAAGTTCAGGACTGGATGTAGCTCTCCATATTTGGGGTTTCGTATCCATTTTAAGCAGAAAAAACGCCTTTATGGATAAAAGTTGTGGCCTGGGAAAGCCTGTTTTAGACCATTTCCCGCTAAATGGCCTGATTTTAAAAAATGAAGAGCCAAGACCGTTGCAAAGTTATCCATATTTTTCTTAAAAGAAGCGAATCTGGATAACTTTTGTTATACGATATTCAACCTTACGGCAACGCCGATACAATCCGGTCAGAATAGTATTATACGAGCAGGATCAGCCAGGTTTCTCGCTTACCCGCAGCCCATTAAGAAGTTTTATTTTTTAATGGGACAGTCCCATCTTTTCTCTTACGCTTCAAATATGCGCCTACTCCAATAAAATATGCGCTGCGAAATATTCAGCCGCGTAGGGCTCGAGGATTTTATAGGCCTGGGATTTGGAAATCGCAGTGATCCGGTCTTCCGCCTGTATATAATCCTTATACCATTGCCGATGCTCTTTCGGCGTCTTTCCCCAGGCAAGCTTAAAGTGCTTATAAAAATATTTGTCGTCTGAAAACCCGCAGCGGTTGGAAATATCTATGACAGACAGCTCCGTAGTGAGAAGTAATGTCTGGGCGGCAAAACAGCGGATGTACCCGATCATGTTGCTGAAACTGCCAAATGGCGATTTGCGGATGAATTGGGACAGATAGTTTTCGTTGATATGAACCTTTTCCGCCAGCTCCGCGATGGTAATTTTCCGCGTATGGTTATTTTGGCAGTATGCGGAAACGGCCTGGAACCTTTCCCTCAGCTCATCGTTTTTGTTGGGATAAATGTTGATATAATTAAACCAGTCGAAATAGTCCAGCAGAATATTTACGATTCGATTGGAGACCGTCCGCATTTCGGCATCGGTGAGGGTGCCCCTTTTCGTATAAAGGTAGGCGGCAGCGAGAACCATATTTTTTATTTGCTGGAGGGGCGCTTTTTGATAGGGTTCGCAGCTGTTATCTTCACATGCCAGATACACATACTGAAGAAAGCTCCAGGGTTTTTCAAGCTTGTGCAGGTCGATATGGAAGATGATAAGCAAGTTGCTGATATCCGAATAGAGGCAATGGATATCCTCAAAATCCACAGTGAAGATCTGCCCCTTTTTCAGGGTGACAAACTCATGATTGCAATGGATCGAGACTTCTCCTTCCAGACAATATATCAATTCCACGGCAGACTCATGAAAATGCACGGAGCTATGGCGAATATCGCATATCTCTATGGAAACGGCCGAATCATTTATGTAATCGATAGGCTGGTCCGCGATATCCATGATCTTGTTGATTTTACGCATAAAAGGCCTCCTCAATATAAGGGCATTATATCCAAAAGTCTAAATGACGTCAAATCTTATTAAAATCTAATGAATAAAAACAAAAAATGACGGTTGTTACCAAATCAGTGTAAGAGTACGATTAAGCTATAAATTAAGAGCGGCTCGAAAATCTTTATAGGAGGAAATTGTTATGACGAACAAAATGAAGTTAAGGGACGAAAACGGCAAAATTTATTTTGGCTGGTACATCCTCATCGTATCGGCATTGATCGGAACACTGATTTATAACGGAATCATTTCCACATCTGGAGTATTTATGCTTCCTGTAACAACCGAATTGGGAATTCCTGTGGGAGCATTTTCATTCTACATTTCCATTTTATCGGTAGCAAATATTATTACGTTATACATTATTTCAAGAAAGCTCAACAAAAACAATATTAAGAAGATCATGATTATCACAGGGACCCTGGGTGTACTATCCTTCGTGGGTTTCTCGTTCAGCACGCAGATATGGCATTTCTATGCGTTAGCTGTTTTACAGGGTATCTGCTTTGGAGCGTGTACGATGACGCCATGTACGATTCTGGTAAGCAACTGGTTCGGACCGAAAGTCAGAGGTAAAGCGATGAGCTTCTACATTGCGGGAATTTCGCTGATTGGCATGGGCGTCATAAATATCCTGAATATGATAATCATGCGCAGCGGATGGAGAGGGGGCTACCTCTTTTGCGCGGCCGGTATTCTGATCTGTCTGCCGCTGATGGCTAAATTTGCTGTGTGGAGTCCTGCGGATAAAGGTGTTGCCCGGATGGGCGACGCTGAGGAAGCTGTTGAAGCGGGCCCTGTAGACCCCAATGCCATTCCCGGATATACGGCGAAGGAAGGTCTGAGAAAACCGGCTGTTTGGGTGGCGCTGATTTCCTGCGTACTGCTGGTGCTGGCATCCAGCTCCATGCTGCAGCACGGTATTCCAACCTTCATCATGGCCGGTAAATCACCGACAATCGCAACCTTTATTTCCTCTTTGATTTCCGTAATCATGATTGGAACGAACCTCATAGTAGGATGGGCCATAGACAAATTTGGCGTACGGTTCGGAGCAGTGGCTACATGCGCGTTCTTTGCGCTGGGGACTTTGGGATACGCGATGGTAGCGGATATGCCGGGACTGATGTATCCTTCCATCATCTTATACGCCTTTGGAGTTCCTGCGGTTAACACAGTATCTCCGCTGATTATGGCCTACATTTGCGGCGAAAAAGAAATCCACAAGTTTATCAGCTACATGAACATGCTGATTGCTGTTGGCGGAATTTTCGGAGCGGCCATCGTCGGAACAATGTTTGACGTAACGGGCGGATACAAGGTTCCGTGGCTGGTAATGGCCGGCATACTGGTAATTGCAAGTATTATGAGAGCAGTTGCCACTTCCAGGAAAAACAAATATGCAGCCTAAAGGAATGAAATATATGCTAGTTTCGGGGGAGAAGAGAAATGAAAAATTATTTAATAAAAAACGCAAAAGTCTGGACCGCCGATGAGCAGCGGCCCTGGGCGGACTGCATTGTCATAAAAGGAAAACGCATCGATTATGTCGGTCCATACAATGAGAAGCTTGCTGAGGATGACGTGGACGAAGTGGATGCCGGAGGAAAGCTCATTATACCCGCCTTTCTGGACAGCCATACCCATATCGTATCGGCAGCCAAGACCTTATGGTGCCTGCTGCTGGAACAGCGGGAATACCAGTCCATCGATGAGATCATGGAAATCGTTAAAGAATACGCATTGGAGTATCCAAAGGAGGAAGTCCCTTACATATATGCGTATTCATGCCCGACCCATTTGATGGATGCGGAGTACGCGGACCGGTATTTTATGGATAAATATGTATCGGACAGACCGGTATTGTTATGCGACATGAATTTCCACCGCTGTCTTTTGAACAGCAAAATGCTGGAGCTGATGGAGATTGATGAAACTGTGCCCTACGACCCTTCAACCTCCTGCAATTATGAGCGCTTTGAAGGAAATGTGCCCAATGGCATCGTAGAGGAACGAGCATTTGAATTCCGGCACGATATTGACAAAATGTACGAAAAGCTCAACTGGGAACCGCCTTCAGAGGCGGATCCCGAGACGCTGGCCCCCATACTCGAGCGGTTTACCGATTACGGGGTATGCGGAATCCTCGATGGCTTTACGGAATCGGAGGACGTCTTTGCAGGGCTGCGGGAGTTGAAAAATCAGGGTCGGCTCAATCATTACTATCACGGTATGCCCTTGATGAACAATTTCAGCGACCTGGAAGAAACCATTCGAACCGCAAAAGAGTGGCATGATAAATATGCCGATGACTATATTTACGTTGATACAATCAAATACTTTTTAGACGGGACCAATGAACTGGGTACAGGCGCCGTGATCGAACCATTTGTTCATGACCCGCACAACTATGGTAAAATGAATATGTCGGAGGACCAGCTGACCATTGTTTTTGAACGGCTTAACCAGGAAAATATCAATATACAGATCCATTTAGTGGGAGATCGGGCCTTCCGTGCTTCGCTCAATGCCGTAGAACACGCCCGCAAAAATGAAAACGAAAAAGGCAGAGCTTTCAGCATCAGGGTCACGCTTCTCCACTGTGAGCTGACCCATCCCGATGACCGCAGACGTGCGGCGGAGCTGGGTGTATACATCAACTTTACACCTGCGTGGGCAGGCGGTTTCTTTGGAGACGGTGCAAAGCAATATCTGGGAGAGAAGCGATATAACTCCATGTATGCATTTAATGAAATGATTGAGTCGGGCGCTGTGGTGAACTATTCTTCGGACATTGTGGATGAAGAAGGACTTCCTTTAGCAAATCCGGTTTTAGGCATTCAAATCGGACATACGAGAACCGATCCCCAGAGGCCCGGGCAAATCAGAGAACCTGCGTCAGAATGCATCTCAGTAGAAAATCTGATGCGTGGATATACGATCAACAATGCCCTGGGAATGGGCTTCGCTGACAAAACAGGCAGCCTGACACCAGGGAAAATGGCAAATCTCTGCATACTGAGCGATAACATATTTGAATGTAAACCCGAAGATATTTCTAAAATTAAAGCGGACATCGTAATATTTGAGGGGAAAACGGTAAAAGGAGCGTTGTAGAATGAGACTGGAAGATTACGAATTACCGACACCTGATTTTGAAAAACTTTTCAGAGCCGAAGTGTTATTGAGCGACCCATTTCCTTTGGGAGAAGCCGGAGGCGGCTACCGGGAAATCGTGGCAGTCACAGGCGGCAGCTTTGAAGGCGCGATCAATGGGGAAATACTGGATTTTGGCGGAGATTGGGGGTTGCTTCACAGTGATACCATCAACGAGCTGAACACAAAATACTTGCTGAAAACCGATGACGGTGCCTATATTTCCGTTGAATGCAGCGGGAAATTGATTATGGACTATGAAGATATGACAGGGTCCGGTGATGGAGATAACGCCGATTATTATTTCCGGCAGACGATCCGATTTACGGCAGGCGAAAAAAAGTATAGCTGGCTCAATGAAATCGTGGCAGTAGCAGTATCCGTTATAACTCCCGACGGCAATGTCTGTCTGGACGCTTACAAACTGGTTTAAGGAGATTGCAAATGAAAGCAGATTTAGTTGTAAAAAACGGAAGAATATTTGATGGGGGTAAAAGCCTCGGCAACACCGCAGCCGCAGTAAAGGATGGGAAATTTGTTTTCGTCGGAAAAGATGCGGCTGTGGAAACCTACATAGGGGAGGATACAAAAATAATAGACGCGGCAGAGTGCAGCATTCTTCCGGGCTTTGTGGACGCGCACCTCCACGCGACCATGTGTACGGAGCTTTATGCGACAAAGCTTATTTACGGCATTGATCGTCAGGAAGGTGAAAGCCGCCGGGCCTATATTGAAAGGAACCTGGAGCCTGTCAGAGAATATGCGGAGGAGAATCCTGACCTTCCTATCATAAGGGCTACTGGCTGGACGCCCGCCGCCTTCCAGCTGGATCCGGAAGGGACGCCTACCTGCCATGAAATCGATGAATTGGTGTGCGCCGACAGGCCGGTGATGCTCAGGTCATTCGATCACCACAGCGTACTGGTCAATTCCAAAGCTCTGGAGATGGCGGGAATCACCAAGGATACCCCTACTCCCAGGAATGGCATGATGAGCCGGGACGCGGACGGAAACCCTACCGGCTTATTCCAGGAGCTTTCCGCAATTTGCATGCTGATAGACAAGCTTCCTTTAATTGACTTTTCCGTAGAAGAATACAAAGCCGGGATCCTAAATTTCCAGAAGGAACAGGCCTTTCCCCATGGGCTGATGGGAATCTTTGACGCCTATGCGACGGAAAACGCTTTGGCCGCATACAAGGAGCTGGCGGAATCGGGAGAACTAAAGATTCGGGTAAGAACGGCGCTTTTGGCGGATCTGTCCCGGCCCTTCGATCAGTTTGAGCAGATGGTAAAGGATAAGGGGAAATACGATGTTGGCGACGACTTCAAAATTGAAACCGTTAAATTTTTCTGCGATGGCGGCGGCTTTACTTTCTACATGAACGAGCCCTTTGAAGCGCAGGTTCTCAAGGAAATGGGATATCCGCCGGAATACAGAGGTTTTCCCCAATGGACCGAGGAGGAAATGAAGCAGGCTTTTCTGCTGCTGGCAAAAGGCGGCTACCAGATCCACGTTCACGCCATGGGAGACGCGGCTGTAAAGCAGACCCTCAATGCCTATGAATACATAGAAGAAAACGGCGTAAGGGGCAGGAGAAATTCCATTGCTCACATTATGAACATTGATGACGGCGACATTGAAAGAATGGCGAGGCTCAATGTGGTCGGATCCATTCAGCCCACATGGCCGATCATCGATTATTTTTCCATGATGTTTGTGCTTCCGCTGCTGGGAAGAGAGCGGATGTACAACCAGTATCCCATCGGCAGAATGAAGAAAGCCGGGGCTGTCATGGCCTCGGGAACCGATTTTCCCATTACAGTGGAAATCGACCCGCTGAAAGGCATCCAGGTCGGCATGACGAGGACAACGCCGAAGGAATCGGAGCACTATGAGGAATATAAGGGCATTATTTCCGGGCCAGAGGACGATCCCACAGCGGACCTCATGTCTCTCAACGATATGATAGAAAGCTATACCCTTTCGGGAGCGTATCAGATGTTCACCGAAGATGTTACCGGGACCATTGAGGCCGGCAAATCCGCCGATTTTGTAATTCTAAGCGGCGCCATCGAGGACGCAGAGCCAATGGACATCGGTGAAATGAAAGTTGATAAATTTATCCTTAAGGGTGAACAGGTTAAATAAGATTCTTAGGAAAAGAGCGGCAGATTTTCGATAGAAACTATCAAAAGGATGTAATTAGATAGTTTCTATTGATATTTAGCCGCTTTTTTAGATTAATGGGCACATTGGTAAAATTTAACAATATGCCCATTTCTTCAACAACGGGTTCATTTTGGCTTTGTTGTTGAGGTATTTCCAAGGTTTATAGCATCTTCTCCTGTTCAAAGTCGCATATGGATTGAGTTTTTGTGCGGTCATGCTCTGTATCCTTGGAAAAAGTCCAACAAGAACCTGATTTTTCGCTGCATGTTGATAAAAATAGCAATTTGCATTTTGGAGAGCTTTTCATGGGAGCCGATTCCCTAATGACAGAGTATTTACAGATATGATAAAATGGGTTGAATGATTAAAGGAGAGAACGCTTGTTCTGGAGGGCGGAGAATGGTATAATAATAAGAAATTCAGAACGATCGCAGGGGGCGCCGCAGGGATGAAATCTATGGATGATAAAGAGCTGAAACGATTAGTAGAGCAATATGAAAAAAGCCGTGCATATTATAAAGACTCCGCCAGCTACAACGAGCAGAATTGCAGGGATGAGTTTATCAGCCCGCTGCTGGAGTGCTTTGGCTGGGACGTACATAATAAAAATGGAACAGCGCCGCAGTACAGAGAGGTTGTGGTAGAAAAGTTTTCCAATGAAAATGAACGGCCGGATTACACATTGACCTTAAACGGCGTTTCGAAAATGTTTATGGAGGCGAAAAAGCCTGCCGTGGATATAACGGCAGATCCGTCGCCGGCCGCTCAGGCAAGGCGCTATGGCTGGAACGCAAAGCATAAATTATCCATATTGACCAACTTTGAATATATGCTGATTTATGACACCACCAACAGGCCTCAAGGGGGAGACACCGCCAGCACATCCCTGTTTCGAAAATACCATTATCTCGAATATCCCGAAAAGTTTTCAGAGATAGCGGCATTAATTTCCAGGGATGCGGTCTATTCGGGAGAATTCGATCAATTCACCGGCGAGAACTTTCAAAACGCGGAACGATTTTCCGCGGAGGTGGACGAAACCTTTTTGCGGCAGATCAATGAATGGAGACTGGCAATCGGCAAATATTTGTATGAAAAATATGAAACCTACAGAGACATTGATGTATTAAACGATGCGGTTCAGGAGTTTATCAACCAGATTATCTTCCTGCGGATCTGCGAAGACCGGAACCTGCCTCTGTATAGGAGCCTGAAGGATGCCGCCCGCAATAAGGAGGAACTGCAGGACTCCCTGACGAGACTATTCAGGGAAGTGGATAAGCGGTATAATTCCGGACTGTTTTCCGGAGAAACGATTATCTTTGATCTGAGCAATGAAATTACCTTCGGGATGATTCTCTCCCTGTATTATCCGCAGTCGCCATATTTGTTCAATATTATTGAGCCGGAAATCCTGGGTAAAATATATGAAGCTTTTTTGGCGGAGAGCCTCATTTTGGAAGACGGGCAGATTGCCCTGTCCGCTAAAAAGGAATACAAGTACCGTTCCGTCGTATCAACACCTGTTGAAATCGTCAAGTACATGGTGAAGAATACCTTGCAGCCGGTCTGTCAGGGAAAAACGCCGGAAGAGGTTAAAGAACTTCAAATCGCGGATATTGCCTGCGGTTCAGGAGTTTTTCTGGAAGAAACTTATCAATTTCTGATCGACTATTGTGCTGCGTGGTACGCGGAGCATAAGCCGGAATATTTAATCGAGCTGAGCAATGGCAGGCGAAAGCTGCCGCTGACCGATAAAAAGGATATTTTGACCAGCTGCGTTTATGGGGTTGATATCGACATGCATGCAGTGGAGGTCTGCAAGTTTTCCCTGCTCATCAAACTCATTGAAGATGAAACTCCTGCCTCAGTCAGCCAGTGCGTTCCCATACTGCCGGATCTGACCCGGAACATTAAAAATGGAAATTCTCTGGTTGCGCGGGCTGACATAGGCGAGGAAGACGCTTCTATTGAGATGCTTCGTGAAATAAAGCCTTTTGAATGGGAATCGGTTAACGAAGGCCGGGGATTTGATATTATCCTGGGAAATCCACCCTATGTCAAGACGGAGGATATTCACGGCCTGGAAACGGGATGTGAGTTCGGGATTTATAAGAGAAAATATAAGAGCGCTTACAAACAATTCGATAAATACTATCTGTTTATTGAAAAAGCTTTCAGTCTGCTGAAAGAAGATGGCAGGCTTTGCTACATTGTGCCCAATAAATTTTATAAAATCGGCGCAGGCAGGGAATTGAGAAAGCTGCTGTCCGCGCATATTGCAGAGATCGATGATTTTGGCGATATGCAGCTTTTCCCGGATAAAACGATTTACAGCTCGATCATTTTGGCGCACAGGGAGCCGGCTGCGAAGCTCAAATATGCACGGGTGGATTCTGTGACAGAGCTTTGGGCCGGGGAAACGCAGGAAAGCATCACCATAGAGAATAAAACGCTGGATTCCTTTCCCTGGCGTCTGTCAACGGATCTGGAATTTATGAAGATGATTGCCCGGGTGGAAGGGCAGGGGCGGCCGCTGGGCGAGGTGGCGGATATTTTTAACGGAATTCAGACGAGCGCCGAACGCCCTGAGCCGGTGTACTGGTTCGGCAGGGATGAGATCCTTTCGGAAACAGACGAGGAATTAATTGTTGGGAAGTTCCAAGGGGAATACCATATTGAAAAGGACATTTTAAAACCTTACTTTAAACCGACAAAAGCAGATGAAAAGGGAATGGATACCTATTCCCTCTTAAAAACAGACAAGCATATTATCTTTCCATATAACACAGACGGCAGCCTGATCGATCTCGATACGATGAAGAGCAAATATCCGGGGACATATGAATATTTACTGGATTGCTACGAGCTGCTGGTGCCAAAGTGTCTCAACGGAGGTGTGGGCAGGGATATTAAAAATGCTGCCCCGGATACCTGGCATCAGTACGGAAGGACACAGGCGCTGACTGCCTTTATCAATACGCCCAAGCTGATTGTGCGGGTTTTAAGCAAAGCGCCCATGTATGCTTATGATAAAAACGATATGCTTATCGCATCCGGCGGCACGGCAGGCTACTGCGCAATAGCAACTCCGCCGGACTGCAAATATGATCTGGCCTATATTCAGGCGTGGCTGAATCATCCGTATACGGAAAAGCTTTTTCAGATTATGGGAAGCGATTTCGAGGGCGGCTTTACTGCCAGAGGAACGTATCTCTTAAAGCGGATTCCCTTTGTGGATCTGGATTTTAATGATGAGAGCCAGAGAGACCGGTACGAAGCCGTAGTAAAGGCTTCAAAACGAATTTATCAACTGAACGAAGCCTTGGAATTAAAGCAGGACAAAGCGACAACGGAAGTAATACGAAACGAGAAAGAAAATTTGATGAAGCAGATTGAAGAGAATATCACGAAGATCTACAAATTTCAATTTTAGGGGCGGAGCATGATATTAAAAGAAGACAGTTCAGAACAGAAATTAAGGGGTGCATACTATACTCCCCTTAAACTGGCCGAGAAAATGGTGGGCTTTTTTAAAGAGGACCGATCAATAAAAACCATCTTAGAACCCAGCTGCGGAGATGGTGTTTTTGTCGATGCGTTAATTGCCGCCGGTTTCCTGGATGAACGGCATGCGGTGACTGCCGTTGAAATTGAAAAGAAGGAAACCGAAAAACTGAAGAAAAAGCTGCCCGGGGACTTGAAGGTAAAAGTGCTGAATCAGGATTTTTTTGAGTTTTATCATAAAAATAAGAAGAAAAAGAAATATGATTTTATCCTGGGAAATCCGCCGTACATTCGCTATCAGTATCTGGAAGAAAAACAGAGAGAAGAGATGTCAAGCATCCTCACGGCCCATGGCATGAAATCCAATAAGCTGATTAATACCTGGGTCGGTTTTATGGTGGCCTGCGTCCGTATGCTTGCGGAAAACGGGAAAATTGCCTTTGTCATTCCTGCGGAAATCCTGCAAGTGGCATATGCGGAGGATCTGAGGCTGTTTTTATCCAACGAATTGTCCAAGATCACTTTGCTGACCTTCGAAGAACTGGTTTTCCCGGGAATTGAACAGGAGGTTATCGTCTTTATCGGCGAAAAAGGCGGGCAGGAAAGGGGAATAAAAATTGTCGAGCTCAACAATTTAGACGACCTGGACAGCCTGGATCTCAATGCCAATGGCTTTCAAAAGCTGAGCCATGTGCATGAAAAGTGGACCAAATATTTTACGACAGTGAAGGAAAACCGCTTAATCGCGCAGCTGAAAGAAGACGACCGGTTTCAGAAATTATCTGATACCGGGATCATTAACGTGGGCATTACCACGGGAAACAACAAATATTTTTCCGTAGACCGGGAAACTGTGGATCAGTATGGATTGGCAGATGTGGTGCGCCCGTTGATCGGACGGAGCTCTCACGCCCATAGCGTTTATTTTTACAAAAGAGACTGGGAAGTAAACGCAAATCAGGGCAAAGCGGCCTATCTCATCGACTTTCCTGACAAACCCCTTGCGGAATATCCGCAGAAACAGAGAAAATATATCGCTCTCGGTGAAAAGACCGGAGCCAACCAGGGCTATAAGTGCGGGATCAGAGATCGTTGGTATCAGATTCCTTCCATCTGGGTGCCCGACGCCTTTTTCCTGCGCAGAAATAATTTTTATCCAAAATTCGTACTCAACTGCTGCGATGCGGTTTCTACCGATACCATGCACAGAGTCAAATTTAAGGAAGGGGTTGAGCCGGAAAGAATCGTCCTGTCGTACTACAACAGCATTTCCTTTGCCTTTACGGAAATCTGCGGCCGAAGCTACGGCGGCGGGGTGCTGGAAATTTTGCCGGGCGAGGTGGGAAACATTCTGGTGCCTGTTTTGGACTGCGTTCCCATAGAGCAAGTTCGTGAAGTATTGAAAGAAGTTGATCGAATTGTAAGGGAGGGAGAAGATATAGAACAGGCTTTAAATCTGGTGGATAAAGAGATTCTTGTGGAATCTCTGCAAATTGATGAAGCTATGTGCGCGGCGGCGAGAAACATTTGGAAAAAGCTGCAGCGCAGAAGATTGAAGAGGAGCTAGATGATTTTTGGACTCCGGAAACATTGGAAGATCCGCGGCAGCGCGTTTTGCGTTTTCGCGGATCTCTTTGATTTCTTTAATGCTAAATGAGAAAGCCCAGGGTCAGATAAACCACTGCGGGTTTGCGACCGGATTCTGATTTCACCGGCAAATCCCGCGACCATTGCTCCCGAAAGGGCTGCTTGGTCGCAAGGAGGGGCCTCGTTACAAGAACAGCGGGCTGCGCTGCGGGAATCGGCGCATATAAAAACCTGCTTAAAAGGTAAATTGCTATTTTCATCAACACGCAGCGAAAAAACGAGCTTTTGTTGAACTTTTTCCAAGGATACAGGGCATGAGAGCGTAAAACTTTGATCAATATGAGGCCTCAGCCGATCGCAGGGGCCGTAAACCTTGGAAATACTTCAACAACTGAGGCAAAATGAATCCATTGTTGAACAAATAGGTACATCGCCTAAAAAGGCTTCTGTCTCCTCCAAAATCTTTGAATTTTGCGTCCATTGATATTTGCTCGGTGAGAACCGATGCAATCTTGACATCTTCTACATCTGTAGTATATAATTACTACAGATGTAGAAGATGTTTTCCTATCAAGCAAATTCAAATCGAAGGGAGGGATATGGATGGACAAGATAAGACGGCTGCCGGAAAGCGAGCTGGAAGTCATGCAGATCGTGTGGGACAATACGCCTCCGGTATCGCGGGCAACAGTTGAAAAGGCGCTTAACAGATCGCACCGATTGGCGCCGACGACCATTCTCACGCTTTTGACCCGTTTGTGCGATAAAGGCTTTCTTTCCATTGAGAAAAAAGGGCGCGCCAATTATTATACGCCGCGAATCAGCAGACGGGAATATCGTGCCTCTGAAAGCCGAAACATTCTGGACCGGCTTTACGGCGGTTCCCTGGCTGCGTTTACTGCCGCACTGTGCGACAGCGGAATCAGTGAAGAAGAACTGGAGCAGCTTCATGATCTTCTGGAAAGGAACAAATTATGATGACGGTTGGCATTCGGTTTCTGTGGGCGGTGTTTCTGGCCGTAATTCTTAGCGTTAGCTTCCGCCGTTCATGGAAAATAGAGCATGGAAAAACAGAGAAGCTGATTGGAGATACCGAACAAGCATATGTGTGGATATCCCCGCTGATGTTTCCGTTTATGATACTCGTTTTTTTTACGATGGAGATCGCAGGGGAAGAAGGGGCTTCCAATTTTATGGGGATGGCGCTGGATATTTTTATCAGCACCAGCGCATATTTCATTGCGCTGTTGATTTTTTTGCCGTTGCTGCGAAAACTTATCAGCGCCAGAGCCTGCGCTACGCTCTGGCTGATGCCGGTGTTTCTTTTCTTTCAGCCGACTATGTTGTTGGAGAACGCTTATCTGCCGCTGCAGGTCCTTTATATTCCGGAAATCGTTTTGCGCCTTTTCATCTATATCTGGCTGGCAGGTTTTGTGATCTTATTTGCGGGAGAAATTATTTCCGGAATGCTTTTCCAGCGCAAGCTGCTCAAAGGAGCCCGACCCATTGAAGAGGAAAGGATTCTGCAGCTATGGGAGCAGGAGAAAAAAGCCCTTCGTTATAAACGACCGGTGCGGCTTTTATGCAGTCCGGAGCTTACAACACCTTTGAGCATGGGCATATTTAAAAAAACGCAGGCCACACTTTTGCCTGATCGCTATTATACGATGGACGAATTGCGCCTGATTTTCCGCCACGAGCTCCATCATATCCAGCGGCGCGATGTGGATACCAAAATTTTTCTGAGCTTTTGCCGGGCAATGTGCTGGTTTAATCCGCTCGTATGGATCGCCATCCGCAGAGCCAGCGATGATCTGGAACTTTCCTGCGATGAAATCGTTCTGGAAAATTCCGGTGACTCTGAACGCCGCCAATATGCGGAACTTCTGCTGCGTACCGCAGGCAATTCCCGGGGATTTACCACCTGTCTATCCGCGGCAGCCAGCTCCCTGCGGTATCGCCTGAAATCCGTTGTACAGCCGCACGCACGGCGGACCGGTATTGCGCTTTTGGCTGCCATGATGCTTGTCTGCTGTATGAGCTACGGCAGTGTGTCGATTGTCAGTGACCGTGGGACTGTGGGATCACTGGTTCTCTCCAACATTGCCGCAGAAGATGTTTCTGCGCTGTATTATTATGATGACCCGAATACGGACGACAGTGACGACGGATACACCCTTACCTCATGCAGCGAAGAGCTGATGGCTTATCTGGAAAGCCTGAAAGCAGACAAACTTCTGAACAGGAGCTTGTCATCCTTTTACGACGATGCCCCGACACTCAGCCTTGAAGTGGAGACAGAGCAGGGAGAGCGGGACATTTCCTTTAATGGAAGATGCCTCAGTGTCGAGGATGAGGATACAGGACAGATGGAGTATTACCTGATTTCCCCGGAAATGAATGCAGCCTATGTCAAAAGCTTTTTTGATGCAGACTGATCGGGCCGTTATATCAGCCTGATCTCAATCTCCTGGGCGCCCTCCCAGAGAACCTTGCGTCCAAATTCGTACAGGTCCTCAAGGCCTTCGGTGATGGTCAGGAAATGATTCCCGGACAGCTGTCCGTGCTGGCTGGCAAAGCAGCATCTGCCATAGGACATGATGATTTCCATTTCGCTGATTCCGCCTGGATAGAGGAGCATTTCTCCCTTCGCCGGATGGGAAGTATGGTTTTCATAATCAAGGCCAGTCCTGGTGTCTCCGTAAGGGATCCAGATGCCTTCCCCGCTCCAGCGGACGTGGATAAACTGACTTTTTAAAGGCAGCATTTTTTCAAAGACCGCGCAGGTTTTCGGGGCTTCTTCTTCCAAAAGGCGGCCGACAAAGCGAAACTTTCCGGACTTGATTTCTACGTTTTTCATAATGGGACTCCTCTCTCACTTCTGGGCAGTAGTTAGTGGATAAACGGCTTTCGCCGCATATGCAGTAATGTTAAAATAATCATATAGCGTTCACAGATAAATTTCAATCCATTTTTTCATTCCGTTTGGCTCGTGAAGGAGTGGATAACAAGTGTTTTTTGATAGGAATAAAGCAGATTGTCGTTTGAAGAAAGGATGAGGTGATGATATGTTCAGAGAAATGAGACGAGGAAAACAGGAATTATCATTGGAAGAGAGTGTGAAAATTTTGAAACGGGGAACTTCCGGCGTGCTGGCTGCTGCCGGGGATGACGACTACCCGTATGCGGTGCCTCTCAGCTATGTATATGCGGATTCGAAAATTTTTTTCCACTGTGCGGGAGAAGGGCATAAGCTGGATGCCATTGCGAGGAACAGCAAAGTTTCCTTCTGCGTGATTGACAAAGACCAGATTGTCCCCGAGAAATACACCACTTATTTTCGAAGCGTGATTGCTTTCGGAAAGGCGCGGATGCTGTCGGATGAAGAGGAGAAAAGAGCGGCGCTGGAGCTTTTGGCTGAAAAGTATTCGCCGGAGTTTGAAGAGGGCCGCAGAAAAGAGATCGACAGCCAGTTCAGGCAGGTTCGCATGGTGGAAATAAAGATTGAGCATATGACGGGAAAGGAAGCCATCGAGCTGGTGAAAGAGGGCCGCAGCCCCGCAAAGGATTTCAAGTTTTAAAATAACAAAAAAAGGAAAACTTCATGAGAAATCCTGTAAATATACTGCGCCGGAGTTTTTTTGATTTTTCAGGGAAAGCTAAGAGTGAATCAAAAAATGGAGGTATATGTATGTTTAAACATGAAAAACAAATGTTTCATCCGGTAGCCGTAGAAAAGCCAAACCCGCAGTACGCGGCTCTTCTGCAGGAGCAGCTGGGCGGAGCAAACGGCGAAATGAAATCGGCAATGCAGTATATGTCACAGAGTTTTCGAATCAAAGATCCTGAAATCAAAGACCTGTTCATGGACATTGCGGCGGAAGAACTGGGCCATATGGAAATGGTAGCGGAGACCATCAATCTGCTCAACGGGCATGAGGTGGATTACACAAAGACCGGGGCCGGCGAGATCCAGACTCACGTGCTTTTGGGACTGAATCCGGGACTTATTAACGCTTCGGGATATTCCTGGACCGCGGATTACGTGACTGTAACCGGCGATCTTTGCGCGGATCTGCTTTCCAACATCGCTTCCGAACAGCGGGCAAAAGTTGTTTACGAATACCTTTATCGTCAGATCGATGATAAAAAGGTAAAAGAAACCATTGACTTCCTGCTCAACCGGGAAGAAGCGCATAACGCAATGTTCAGGGAAGCCTTTAACAAGGTTCAGAATACCGGATCAAACCGCGATTTCGGAACCACCCAGGCAGCAAAGATGTACTTTAGTATGTCCGAACCTTCCCCGCAGAATACAACGCTGAATAACATCGCGGGAAAACCGCCTGCGTTCCAGTAGGTGTTTTTAACGAAATAACCTTATCGAGCTGTCGTATTAGATAAAAAATTTAATGCGGCAGTTTTTTTGTGGAATTTGTTGCGCCGGGAGTCGGGGTGTCCTGCGGAACTGCCGCGGATGCGGCAGCCTCGGGCGGTTAAAGCGGGTTAACTATGTGGATAACATAAAGTTGATATCCTGAAAAAGCAAGTAATTTCAATGGGTTTGCTCTGCTTTTTATCCACATGTGGTCTTTGGATAAAAAGCAGGGATAACTGTGCTGCAATGGGATATGATGAGGCCGGGAAACCTTGATTTTGCTTTAATTTAGAAAAAACAGCCCAGATCTGTGGAAAAGTCCCGCTGTCAGCTATATATGGGAAGTATCGAAAGAACGTTAATTTACGATAAGAAAAAAATTGTGGATAATGAAAATGGAATTTACATAGAAAGCTTGAAATTTAAACAAATAACGGGGATATTTTATCCACATAGGCCTTTGGATAAAGGTGTGCGAAAGCCAAAAAGAATGTGGATAAGAGCGGTAAAATTTTTTTATGACTTTTTTTATGAGATTAAATCATTTTTGTTGTGGGCATGAGTTATATTATATGATAAGTGCTTAAAGAACGGTGCTTATCCGGCAGCGGCAACGCAGCCGGCGCGCAACTATAGGCCCATAGTAAGCTTACTGTTTTCAGGAGGAATCCGTTTTGACAAGAGAAGCGAATCTGCTAAAAAAAATTGAACAGGGGGATCTGACATATCTGGATGAGCTGATCGCTTGCTATTACCCGGACATTTTCCGCTATTGCCTGTGGCATACGGAGAACCGGCAGACCGCAGAAGACGCGGCGCAGGAAACGTTTCTCCGATTTGTCCGTTACTTTGACCGCATGGCTTATCGAAATAAAGTAAAAGCCTACCTATATAAAATCGCGGCCAATGTGTGCATTGACATGAGGACAAAACGGCGGTCCGAGGAACTGCCGGAAAACCTTTCCATGCGGGAACGGGGATATGAGGAAGCGGAAGATGAAGCAGATTTTCTTCGGCTGGTGCGGAATCTGCCTCAGCACCAACAGGAGCTGGTGATACTGAGATTCGGTCAGGACCTTACACTTCGTGAATGTGCCCAGGTCACGGGCCTTCCTCTGAGAACCGTCCAATCCAGACTGCGCAGCGCTCTGAAAAAAATTGAACGGCAGCTCCGAAAAGGAGGCAAAGAAAATGAATATGAATAAAAAACTTAAACAAGAACTGAGCCATTACGGTCGCGGAGAATGGTCACAGGACTCTCTGCAAAAAACCTGTGCCGCCGCCCGGGCCGCCTATGGAGAGCAGGATAGAAAGGAAAGAATCGGGTTTTGGAAATTTGTTATCAGGCAGATCCGGTTCGCCGGCGGAAGTCTGTGGATTCTTCAGGCTGCCGTGCTGATCGTAACCTGCCTGACCCTGGATATTCACTTGCATGCAGGAGCGTCTGGTTATGGCCCGTTGGGATTCGTACTGAGTCTGGCTTCTGTGGCAACGGCCATGACCGGCATCCCTTATCTGTGCAGATCTGTCCGCCATGGAATGTACGAAACGGAGACGGCGTCCAGAGTATCCTTTGCGGGACTTTTATTGGCAAGGCTGCTCATTACAGGCATCGGCAATCTAATTATGCTGGCGGCATTCTTTGCTCTTGCCAGTTTAAAGATGCCGCTTTCCATCAATGCCATAGGCTACATGCTGCTGCCCTTTTCTGTGATTTGGCTGGGAATTATGGTATTGATGCGGCTGGCCTGCGATCAATTGCTGCCTGCCCTTTGCGCGGCTTACAGCATTATCATAATGGCGGCGCTCTTTGCCCTGTATCAAATAGTGCCGCAAGTCTTCGGGCAGAGCAGCGTCCTTATTTGGAACATTGTGTGTATTGTTATAATAGCAGGACTTGCCTGGCAGATTAGAACAATGGCAAAAAAGCCTGCGTATATGGACGGAGTTTCCATGTAAAAACATAGGAGTCAATTATGAAACTGGAAATAAAAAATTTGAAAAAAACCTACAAAGACAAAACAGCGGTTGACGGGGTCAATTTGGAGATAACGCCAGGGGTATGGGGGCTTTTGGGTGCCAACGGAGCCGGAAAAACCACGCTCATGCGCATGGTCGCCGGAATCCTTACCCCCACGGAGGGCGAGATCCTTTACGACGGTATTCCAATAAAGGAAATGGGGGAAGCCTACCGTGATATCTTCGGCTATCTGCCTCAAACCTTTGGCTTTTATCCTGAATTTCGGGTCAGGGATTATCTGGAGTACATGGCTGCCTTAAAAGGACTGACCAGAAAGGATACTGCCCGAAAAATTGAGGAGCTGATGGAAAAACTGACCTTGAAAGAGGTACGAAACAAGCAGATCCGCAAGCTTTCCGGCGGGATGCAGCGCAGGGTGGGAATCGCCCAGGCGCTGCTCAATAATCCGGAAATCCTGATTTTGGATGAACCCACCAGCGGGCTGGACCCGGGGGAACGAATCCGCTTTCGCAACCTGTTGTCGGAGTTTGCTAAGGACCGCATTGTGGTAATCTCCACCCATATTGTCCCTGATGTGGAATACATCGCCACCTGCAACATTCTTATGAAGGATGGGGCAATCATTGATATCGGGACCACCGAGGAATTGGTAAAAATGGTAAAAGGAAAGGTTTGGGAAGTCAGCCTTACGCAGGAAAAGCTGGGGCCTTATGAAGCTCGCTTGAAGATTATTAATGTACGCAACGAGGATACAGGCAATGTCAGAATGCGATACTTATCGGATATACCCGTTCTGCCGGGTTCCCAGTCTGTTCCGCCGCGGCTGGAAGACTTGTATCTGTGGCTGTTTTCCGGAAAGGAGGAAGCATGATGATCCGTTTAATTGGACTTGAGATAAAAAAGGTGTTCGCAAGCCGTATGACTAAAATCCTTTTGGCCCTTGCTCTCGTGCTTTCCATTGTCATGGCCCTCACTGTGATCCATTATACCACCTGGTCCTACACGGATAAACAGGGGAAGGAGGTCAAGATCACGGGATTTAAAGCGATCGAAGCAAACAAGGAGCGGATGAAACCCTATGAAGGGCCGCTGACAGAGGAACGGATTGAAGAGGTGTTCCGCATAAACCGGGGAGACAATAAAGAGGATGTGGAAGACATTTATGAGAAAGGAGGCCACCCCACCAAGATGCTGCTGGCGTCCCTATGGCAGGTATATCAGGATGATGAAGGGCTGCCCAGGCCTCTGAGCAAAATTGATGACCGGGACGCCAGAAATTTCTACGGGCAGCGGGATGCCGCGGTGGCTGCGTCCATTGCCGCTAAATATCCCCACAGCCCTGAAATTCAGGAAAAAGCGATTGCTATCAATGAGCAAGTGGAGAAGCCGTTTACCTTTGTCTATGGCTATGCCAACAGCGATGCCGCTGACTATGTACTGCTTTTGAATATCCTGCTGGTGATGCTCTGCAGCATTCTGGCCGCGCCGTTTTTCTCCTCCGATTATCAGACCGGGGCCGATGATATTCTTCGGTGTACCAGAAACGGACGGACAAAACTGGCCTGCGTGAAGATCTTTTCCGCCCTTATTCTTTCAACGGCCTGCTTTACCGTCTGCATGGCGATTTTTCTTGTGATCGTCAATACGGTTTACGGATGGGACAGCCTGGATGCTTCGATTCAGTTTACTTACAGCGTTACGGTCCTGGCACCTCTGACGGCCGGCGGCGTTCAAAAGCTGACGGTAGCAGTCGGATTCGTGGCATTCCTGTCCATGATCAGTTTTATTCTGATGATTTCCTCCAAGACCAGGACCGCGGTAGTATCCATGATTCTGGCGCTGGTTTTCTGCCTTCTGCCGTCGCTGATTTCCAGTATCGGCAGCGGCAATATCATTGAATGGATCAGCTGCCTTCTGCCGGCAGGGGGCGTGGGACTCACCCACAGTTTCCTGTTCGAACTGACAGGCACCACCTTCCTGCAAGCTGGCGATACGGGGTTCTGGTCGCCTTACGTAATCTTTATCGCGGCTGCCATCGAGCTGCCTCTGTTTTTGATTTTAACCGTCCGCTTTTACTGCAAACATGAAGCTTAATCCCATAGGAATGAAATTATAAATGCTGTGAGGAGCTGACCGCCCGGATAAAAATCCGCAGGAGGCAGCTCCTTTTTTCTGCTGGTTTGGGCCGGTTCTGTGGTACAATAAAACCAGTATGCAGGAAAGGATAGGCAGGGAATGTCAAACAATGTTTTTAATTTCATATACATAGCAGTCATTATTTTAGGCGGTATGGGGCTCACGCTCAGCGCTCTTTTGCGTATACGGGAAAGGGACAAACAGAACCTGGCAATTTTGCTTTTTGTCGCAGCCATGTTCCTTTACATGGTGGTGGATTTTATCACTTACTATTTTCTCAATGAAAATGTGGCGGGAGGGGTAGCCTTTGCGCTGATTACGGTTTCTGACATTTTATTCAGCCTGCTGATTGTTGCCTGGCTCAATCTGATTATCGTTATGCTCCAACTGCAGGACAAAGTGAAGATTAAATGGTGCTTTTGGGTTTCTGTTCTGTATCAAATCGGTTCGCAGGCTCTGTCCATTTCACTGGGGAGGTATGATTCCTATCTGATGGTGGAAACAGGATTGGGAAAAATCGTGCTGCAGACGCTCAATGCCGCATACGTTGTTTTTGTGATCGGCGTGTGCCTGTTTTGTTTCTGGCAGCTTCGTAAAAAGGATTCTCTCAGCAGAAGTAAAAATTTGTATGTTTTTTTGCTGGCGCCGTTGATTTTATATATGCTGTGGATTGCTTACTGGGATTACAGCACCTGGTACAGAACGGAGAGCAATCTGAACCAAATCTACGGGCTGGATCCGTTACTGCTGCTCTATGCGTTACTGAGCCTTTTTCTCATTTATTATTTTGTCAAGAAAGATCCGCTCAAGCTGGGAAGCCGCCAGGTGGCTCCGGAAGATGCTGTGGCGGTCATCGCGCGGCAGTATGGCTTGTCGGCCAGAGAAGAGGAAGTGCTCAATCTGCTCAATTGTGGACAGAGCAATCCGCAGATTGCCGGGGAATTGTCCATATCGGAGAATACCGTAAAGCGTCATATCAATCATATCTTTCGAAAAACAGAAACCCAGAGCAGACATGAAATCATTTATAAGATTTCCAATGTCAGCAAAATTGATCTGTAAAGTAACTTTCTTGTTACAAAAATCTAACATATTTGCACGAAACCCCCGCTAACACCTTTGTGCTATTGCGAAATATTGCGAAAATACAGTAAACTCCCAATTAACAAAACAAACTGACAATGCTTGAAAGGGAGGTGGAACAGCATGGAACAAAAGGTGGCCAATACCGGAGCAGACGCTCAAGGTGTGGCGGGGTTAAAGAAATATGATGTGAAAGCAGCGGGTATCGTATTTATGCTCTACTGTTTGGTAGGAGCGGGAGCATTCGGTATTGAAGAAATGATACCGGAAGCAGGACCAGGCATGACGCTGCTGCTGTTAGTAATTTTTCCAATTATATGGGCGCTGCCGATCAGCAACATGGTTGCGGAGTGCGGATCAATGCTTCCGTCGGAAGGCGGCGTATATGTATGGGTAAAAGAAGCCTTTGGAGAATTTTGGGGATTTCAGACAGGCTGGTGGGCAACGGTTTCAACATATATTGTAAATGGAACCTATGTTGCGCTGGTAGCCAGTTATGTGAGCCAAATGATTCCAATATCTGAGTTTGCGGTACATATTCTGAAAATCGGAATGATTTTAATTTTTACCATTATTAATTTGATGGGAGTCAAGGAAGTCGAAAAAGTAAGTACGATTCTTTCCATTTTAATTCTATTAGCATTTATGCTGGTTGCGATTGTAGGACTGGTTAACTGGCAGACCAACCCAGTCGAACCGTTTGTGCCGGAAGGTTATAATCTGGTGGACGGTTTAGGCGGCGGAATCTGTGTGTGCATTTGGATGTACTGTGGATATGAGTGCATTTCCAATATGGCCGGTGAAGTAAAAAATCCGCAGGTGATCCCCAAAGGGCTGCTGATTGCAATGCCACTAATCGCAATTTCTTATGTACTGCCGACGCTGGGCGGACTGGCGTGCCTGCCGGAAGGGTCCTGGGAGAACTGGGCGACCGACGGCGGATATGGAAACGGCAGCATCGGTTACGCAACGATTCTGACTACTTATTTAGGTCAGGCGTGGGGTTACGTTTTCCTGGTGATCGCGATTATCGCGCAGTGTGCAATTTTTAATACCTATTTGGCATCGGGTTCCAGAGGCTTCTTCGTATTGGCGGATGACAACCTGAGCCCGAAATTCCTGGTAAAAGTCAGTAAAAAGCGCGGCGTACCTTATGTCGGCATCATCTCTTTGGCAATCGTCACATTGATTCTGGCCCAGTCGGATTTTGCTACTCTGGTCAACATTGAGGTCGTGTTCATTCTGGCCATGTACATCGTGTTATCTTTGGCAGTTATTAAACTGAGAAAGAAATATCCGGCAGAAGAGCGAAAAAAACAGGGACTTTACGTAATGCCGGGAGGAAATGCGGGATTGGCATTTTTCACAGGTTTTCCAATGGTGATTTCTGTGATAGCGCTGTTGGTCAACGGAACGGATTACTTTTTCCTGGGATTGACGGCAACGGCTTCCGGTCCGATCGCATACCTGATTTTCAAATGGCTCTACGGCGGACTGTACAAGCTGGACCCGGCGGCCAATCCGATCAACAGCAAGACAAGGCTGGCCTTTGGAGACATAAAGCGCCTGGGCATCTATATGCTGGTAGTGGGAGTGTTTGCCTTTATCGGGCAGATATGGCTCAAGTGGTATGAAGTGGATTACAGCGGCTGGGGGCCGGACGATTACGATATGTTCAGCAATGCGATTCCCCAGATTCTGACAGGCCTGAAGTGGGGCGGAATCATCCTGGCTGTGGCAGGCATTCTGTTTATATGGTTTAGTAAAAATATTGAGATAGAAAAAAATAAAAGGAGCTGACAGATATGAAAAAGATTTTAGTATTAGGAACAGGCGCGCAGGGTTCAACCGTGGCACAGAGAATGGACGAAGAGCCAAATGTGGGAGAAATCATCTGTGCGGACTACGACAAAAAAGCCGTTGACGAATTGGTTAAAATTCTGAAGAAAGCAAAGGGCACAATCGTAGACGCCAACGATGTGGACAGCATCATTAAGGCGGCGGAAGGGGTCGATCTGATCGTAAACGCTCTGCCAATCGCCTTTGCGCCGAAGGTGCTGGACGCGGCGCTGGCCGTAAAAGCTAACTATCAGGACTTCGCGGCTACCGATATCCTGGACCCCTGGTGGCCCACTTGCGTACAGATGCTCTATGACAATTATGGCGCGAAGTTTAAGGAAATCGGAAAGATGGCCATTATCGGCACAGGCTCGGCGCCGGGAATGATGTGCGTCGCCACCAAGAGCTGCATGCGGGAACTGGATACTTGCGATGACATTTTGATGATGGTTTATGAAGGCGTGGAAGCAAAGCGTTTCCTGCCGTTCTGGTGGTCTCCGTTTACGGCATTGTCCGATATGACCGACCCGACCTTTGCCCTGAAAGATGGCGTGCTGGTAGAAACAGAGCCCCATTCACTGCCTGTGGTTCGTCACTTCAAGGGCTGTGAACGTCCTGTTACTCTGGTGGAGCATGCCCACGATGAGACGGTTTACATGGGATTAAACAAAGATACGCATTTCAAGGGCGCCAAGAATATCAACTTTAAATACGGCGGAGTCGGCATTGACTTTTCCACACCGCTTTACAGAGCGGGACTGCTGTCCAGAGAAGAGGAAACCTATAAGGGCCACACCTTTATTCCGTTTGATACAATTGTGTCTCATTTGCCGCCGGCACCGAAGTATTACGATGAGATCAAAGAGATCCTGGAAGAAGGGCTGGTAAAGGACGAAGGCGCGTTTGTCATTGAAGCCACCGGAACAAAGGATGGCAAGAAGGTGATGGTAGAGACGTACCTGTACGCGCCCGGCTGTCAGGAATCCTTTGAACGGGCCGGTATCACGGGCGAAATGTATCTGACCGGGCAGTGTGGATCCCTGTTTACAAAAATGTTTGTAAACGATGATTACGACCAGACCGGACTGATCTCCTCGGATATGCTGACCTATGAAGAATGCGACAAGTATCTGGCTTATGCGGAGAAACTGGATATCACGCTGGAAGTAGAAGTAAAACCACTGTAAACATTACATGAAAAATGTACTCCTAAATATAATATAGAATTGGCAGAGGCCCGAATTGTTTTCGGGTCTTTGTTCTGGTTTTTGCCAGGCGGGTTCTGTGGTACAATAAAGCCAGCATGCAGGAAAGGATTAAGGGCAGATGGAAAGAGAATACAAAACCACAGAGGAATTATTAGGGGAGCTTGCTCGATACGGAAGCATTCATATCGAATGCAGCCAGGAAGAGGAGGAAGAAATCCGCAAAGCGTTTTTACAGATATACGGGCAGCGGGAGACATCCTGGATCCTGCGGACAGACGGCGGCTATGAGCGGCAGACGGTGCGGGAGTATCTGCGTTTTTTTGAGCAGCTGTCGGGAAGCCGGAGGGACTGTGCGGAAGCCATGGAGGAATTTGAGCTGGGCGGAATCAAAACAAAAAAACTGAGGTTCTGCACGGTCAGCGAGCATATGCGCGTCAATTTCGCCCGAATCAGTCTTGCGGAAAACAAATTGTGCTTTCTAGAAAATCCCCTTTCAAATATTGACGGAGAAAGCCAGAAAACGATTCTCAAATGGGTCGGAAAGCAAGCGGAGGCAGGAACGAAGTTTGTGACTACCACGCCGTCTCTGCGCCATGCGCTGCTGATGCCAGGAACGGCTTTTTATAAGGAAGACGGGAGATACATAGAAGCCGTTTCTGAGGAAGACGGCCCGCAGGCAGATCCCGGCGAAATGCTTCCCCAGAAGATCGCTGCTAAATCGGGTTCAAAGACGCTGCTCTTTGAGCCTAAGGACATCGACTACATCGAGAGCCTGAACAAGGCCAATTTTCTGTCAGTGAGAAATTCCACTTATCAGGTTTCCCATACCATGGACGAACTGGAGGAAATGCTCAAGAAGTTTGGCTTCTTCCGCTGTCACAGATCTTATATCGTGAACGTGCAGAAAGTGGAAGAAATCGAAAAATGGACGAAGAACAGCTACAGCCTGCGTCTCAACAATTCGCAGCACAGCCAGATTCCCCTTGCCAAGGGCAGAGTCGCGGAGATGAAGGAAACCTACAACTGGTAGGGGCGGCTCCGTTTATCCTTCTATAGCTCCGCTGGTCGCTTTTTTGGCTCCCATGGCTCCAAAACCATTGCGTCCAATGGTCCTTCGGGGCATAATCAAAGCCACAAGACAAAAGGAGGCATATAAATGGAAAATTTGATTGAACTGAAAAAGGTATGTCTGCGGTTTGACCTGGGCTTTGCCATCGACAACCTGACCTTCGGGGTAAGGGAGCGGGAGATCTTTGGATTTCTGGGGCCCAGCGGCGCAGGAAAGACCACGACCATCAAACTTCTGACAAAACAGCTGAAGAGAAAGTCGGGAGCAATCTCTCTGCTTGGCAAGGACATCGACAAGGTGACCCGGTCCGACTACGATGAAATCGGAATTCTTTCGGATACCAGCAATCTGTACGAACGGATGAGCATACAGGATAATTTGAACTTTTTTGCTGACCTCAGGGGAATCAGCCGCAGCCAGGTGAGCGAGGTGCTGGATAGAGTATCCCTGGGCGAGCAGAGGAAACAGCTGTTTAAAAAATGTTCCCGGGGCATGAAGCAGAGGGCGATTTTAGCGTCGGCCGTGCTGCATCACCCAAAGCTGCTGTTTCTGGATGAACCCACCAGCGGCCTGGACCCGGCTACCAGCCAGGAAATCCACAGTCTGCTTTTGGACCTGAATAGAGAAGGAACCACCATATTCCTGACCACCCATAATATGGAGGAGGCGGATAAGCTCTGCCACCGTGTAGGAATTATCAACCAGGGAAAGCTGATTGCCTGCGGTACTCCCCGCGATCTGAAACTGGAATTTGCCAGAGACGAGATCCGTGTTATGACAAAAGACAGACAGTATGTTACCGTGCAAAAGAACGAGGCGGGCGCGGAACGGATCGCAGAATTGATTAAAAACGGCGACTGCATGACGATTCACAGCAGTGAGCCGAATCTGGAAGAAATATTTTTACAGCTGACGGGGAGGGAATTCTAATGGAGCTTTCAATGAGAAAAATAAGGATTTTGTTTAAAAAGGACTTTATCGACTTTTTTAAGAATATGGCGGTGTTTGTCAGCTGCATTATACCCATCGCCTTTGCCGTTATCTATAAATATATACTGGCTGACTTTGGTATTGGGGCCCTGTACCTGATAAATATGATCCTGGGATTAAACCTGGCGATGATTTCCGTCATGATTCCGGCCACGACCATTGCAGAGGAAAAAGAAAAATTTACCATGCGCACGCTGATGCTTTCCAATGTAAGCGGAGTCGAGATTTTTACCGCTAAAATACTGGTTACCAGTGTCATTATGCTAATCAGCAATACGGTCATCTTCTTCATTTCAGGCGTGGACGCAAAGCTATTGCCGATGTTCATTGTGATTACTGTGATCGGCGGAATTCCCTTAATTCTGCTGGGCGGTTCTGTGGGAATTCTGGCCAGAGACCAGATGAACGCCGGTGTCTATGAGGTACCGGTCATGATGCTTTTCCTGCTGCCGTCAGTTTTTAACGGCCTTAATAAAACCGTGGACGCAGTCGCGGCTTTCACCCCTTGCCAGCCGACCCTGGATCTGGTGTACGCGCTGCAGAAGGGTACGCTTCTTTCCTCCGATTCGCTGATTCGGGCCGCAACGGTTCTTGGATGGATCGTCATTGCCTCAATAATTTTGATGGTGCTGTACCGGAAGCGGGGCACGGACAATTAATTGACAAACTCTCCTCCCATAACTATAATAAGCGAATAAGTAAAGGAGAGGAAATCATGAAAAGAGTAATTGTAATGTATTTCAGTCCGACAGGCACCAGCGGGAAAATTGCCGGAGCCATAGCCGGGGGCATCAGTCAGGCGATGGACTGCCAATTGGAAACAATAGATCTTACCGAACCGGAGGTCAGAGACAGGGAGTATTCCTTTAGCGACCAGGACATATTGGTATTAGGCTATCCGGTATACGCAGGCAGGGTGCCGGAGGTGCTGCAGGCCCCTCTGCGCCGGGTAAAAGGAAACGGTACCTCGGCAGTTTTGGCAGCTGTTTACGGAAATCGGGACTATGAGGATGCCCTCATTGAGGGACAGGATATTCTGACAGAGGGCGGTTTTTCCGTCATCGGAGCAGGAGCCTTCATCGGGGAGCATTCCTATTCGAAAAAGGTCGCTGCCGGACGGCCCGACGGCGAAGATCTTGCCTGCGCAAAGCGTTTTGGCGAACAAATTTCAGATAAATTGAAGAACAGCCAGCTGGCAGCCATCGAGGTCAAAGGCAACAGGCCGTATAAAGATCCCATGCCGGATATGCCCTTCCTGCCCAAAACCACGGATGCCTGCACCGACTGCGGGATCTGCGCGGACAAATGTCCGATGCAAGTCATACATAGAGATGATCCTCGCATCGTGGATCAGGGCTGCATTCTGTGCAGCGCCTGTGTAAAAAGCTGCCCCGTGGACGCAAAATACATCGCCGCCGAGCCGATCGTAAAGATCAGGGGCATGCTGGAAACCAAGTTCATGGACAGGAAAGAGCCGGAGCTGTTTTTGTAAGATAGTGGGGCTGTGTCGGACAGGGATGAGTTGGGCGAGGCTGTGTCGGGCAAGCTTGCGCCGGGCGGGGGCAGGGTTGCGATCTCCTGCGGCCTGACCCGGGCCGGAGGTGTCCAGGTGGGCAGAAAGCGCATCCATTTTTTAGGAATATGCATAATTTCTCAACACCGGGAGCGTTTTGGCATAGTTGTTGAGGTATTTCCAAGGCTTGCGGCCTCTGCGCTGGTCCAAAACCGCAGATTGGTCAAGTTTTTGAGCTTGCAGGCGCTGTATCCTTGAAAAAAGGTCAACAAAAGCCCGATTTCTTGTTGCGTGTTGATGAAAATCGCAAATTGCCGTATGAGTAGGGTTTCATACATGTGCCCAACGGCTGCGGCCCGGGCCGCAGCCTATCCGCACCCAGGCCGCGGTAACCTTTTCCTCAAATCCGCACCACAAAGTTGTAGGTTTGACGGAGCATGGAGCCGCCTAGAAGTGAAAATTTGTGCTGCCGATTGCCTCGCAGGCCGCAGGCTTATTGAAAAGCGTGTAACTTTTCGCAGTCTCTTCAAAACGTGTACAAAACACGCGATTTTATTGTTTTGTACACGTTTTACCAATAATTTACACATATTTGCCGGCCTTGAGTCTGCAGACGCCTCATACTGAGAGACCGCCAACGCCGGTCTCTTCAAACCTTTCACCCTTCGATTTCCCAGGCATCCCGCAGATCCTCCAGGATCCCCATAAAGGCTTCCTCGGGTATAGTGGGAAAACCCAGCAGCAGCTGGGAACGGGGACAGTTTTGCGGCTCGATATAGAGGACCTCCGTGGAATAAAAGCGAATACCAATGCGCTCAGCCCTTTCAATCAGCTCCTCTTGAGAGAAAGGGCTTTTTACATTCAGCAGAAGATGTATCCCGGCACCGCCGCCGGAAACCGATATGGTATCGCCAAAGACTTTTTCCAGACCGGCCAGCAGGGCCGCCTGCTTTTTCCGATAAACAGTCCTCAGCCGGTTGATATGCCGTTCATAGCCCCCGCAGCCGATAAAATCCGCCAGAGCCAGCTGGTGCAGCGGCGACACCTGAGAATTATACCGATGATAATAAGACCGGTACGCCGGCAGCAGGGATTTGGGGAAAACAATATAGGCCGTGCGCATGGATGGAGCCAGGGATTTGGAAAAGGTCCCCGTATAAATGGTCCGGTCATGAATATCCAGAGACTGGAGGGAAGGAATGGGATTGGTGTAATAGCGAAGCTCACTGTCATAATCATCCTCAATCAGATACGTCTCCGTTTCCTGAGCCCATGAAAGCAGCTGCCTGCGCTTTGCGATGGGAAGGACAGCACCGGTGGGAAACTGGTGGGAAGGGGTGACATATAAAAGATCCGCGTTCAATTTTTTCACAGCCGGTATGGAGATACCGTCAGACTCCACCGCTACAGGATGCAGCTGAAAATGATGGTTGGCAAAGATCGCCCGAATTCCATCATAGCCCGGCTCCTCCATGGCAAAGTTTTTGCTGCTGTTTTCAAAGATATTGGCGATAATCTCCATGGAATGCTGCTGACCGCAGGTTATCACCATCTGATCGGGGTCACAGACAACGCCCCGGGAGCGCTGCAGATAGCGGGCAATTTCCTGACGGAGAACCAGCTCCCCCTGGCGGCAGGGATATTGAATCGTCTGCTCCAGCTCCATTGCGCTGAGGGCATTGTTTACGCTTTTCCGCCATTGATCGTGAGGAAAGACCGAATTGTCCACGGAACCGTAAGCAAAATCGTAACGGGCCGGCGGCCGGGACGGAGGGGCATCCTGCTCACGGGGAGAATAAGAGGGTGCGCCTGATGACAGCTGCAGCGGAATTTCATTTACCGTAAATCCGCTGCCGATCCGCGGTTCGATGTAGCCTTCGGCAGCCAATTGCTGATAAGCCTTGTCCACCGTATTCCTCCCCACGGAAAGCTCTTCCGCCAGCTTTCGTGTAGCAGGCAGACGATCCCCGGCGGCCAGGGACCCTGAAAGAATTTCACGGACAAAAGAAGTGTAAATTTGTTCATAGAGCGGCAGCCCGCTTTCCCGGTCAATGTATAACATAATTTCTCCTTTTTAATTGGCTCCTGTCAAAATGTAATGATTGGTACTTATGTAAAAACCAATTTCATTGTATACTCATTGCAAGAAGAAAACAAGAAAAACAGGAGGTGCCAAATGGATAAAGAAATGAGAAGAAAAGAAAAAGCCATATCTCAGGAGGAAGCGCTGGAGGCTCTGGAGAAAGCGGAATACGGCGTACTTTCCACAATCAGCACGGATAACACTCCGTATGGAACACCGATGAACTTTGTTTATGTGGACGGAGCGATTTACTTTCACTGCGCAAAGGAAGGCCACAGACTGGAAAATCTGGCAGCCAACAGCAGCGCCTGCCTGAACGTGGTGGACTCTGTAAAGCTGATGCCTGAAAAATTCAATACTCAGTACCGCTCCGTTACCGTGTTTGGAAACGTGCGGGTAGTGGAGGACAAGGACGAAAAGAGAAAGGGCATCACAGCAATTCTGAAAAAACTATCCCCGGATCACCTGGAAGCAGGAGAAGAGTACATAAACTCGGCTTTTGATAAGATGCACGTTCTCAGAATGGACATCGAAAAGATCAGCGGAAAGGCAACGAGAGGATAAAGACGGAGAGAAAGACGGATAAGAATAAGAAAAGGCGAGACTGTTTCTGCAATACGCAAAAGCAGTCTTTTTTCTTTGCTATTTTGGGCGGGCGATTTATAATAGAAACATCTTATGAAAAGCAGGTGAAACAAAATGTATATTGCGGATTTACATATCCATTCCAAATATTCCAGGGCTACCAGCAGAGAATGCGTGCCGGAGCATCTGGACCTCTGGGCCAGAAGAAAGGGAATCGACATTCTGGGAACCGGAGATTTTACCCATCCGGCATGGCGGCAGGAGCTGAAGGAAAAGCTGTCCCCGGCGGAAGAAGGGCTGTACGTCCTCAAGGACGAGTATCGGATCAGGGACGCCATTACCTCCGATGAGAAGCGGCCGCGCTTTATTTTGTCCGGCGAGATCAGCTCCATCTACAAGCAGGGGGAAAAGACGAGAAAGGTCCACAACCTGATTTTGTTGCCCAGTCTTGAAGATGCGGAGCATTTGTCGCGAAGGCTGGAAGCCATCGGCAACATCCATTCCGACGGCAGGCCCATTCTTGGCCTTTCCAGCAGGGACCTTTTGGAGATCGCACTGGAGGTCTGCCCCAGAACCGTCTTTATTCCTGCGCACATCTGGACGCCGCATTTTTCTCTCTTCGGCGCTTTTTCGGGCTTTGACACCATCGAAGAATGCTTTGGCGATCTGACCGGACACATCCATGCTTTGGAAACCGGCCTGTCATCAGACCCACCGATGAACTGGCGTTTGTCGGCGCTGGACGGTTACAATCTGGTTTCCAATTCCGACGCCCATTCACCGGCCAAGCTGGGAAGAGAAGCCAATCTGCTGGACATCCCCCTTTCCTATGAAGGCATATCAAATGCCATTCAGAAAGGCGAGGGTCTTTCAGGGACCATTGAATTTTTCCCAGAGGAGGGCAAATACCACATGGACGGCCACCGCAAGTGCGATCTGTGCCTGAGCCCTGTGGAAACCAGCGAGTATGGAGGAAAATGTCCGGTATGCGGCAAGAAGATTACCATTGGCGTACTCCATAGAGTCGAGCAGCTGGCGGACCGGGGAGAGGATTATCGAAAGTCCCAGGGCGGCTATTTTGAAAGCCTGGTCCCCCTTCCGGAGGTTATCGCTGCCTCTACGGACAAATCGCCTGCCAGCGTTAAGGTACAGCGGCAATATGAGGCCATGCTGAAGGACTTGGGCACGGAATTCTCCATTTTGAGAGAGCTGCCCCTTGAGGATATCGGAAAGAGCGCCGGGCCTTGTATTGAAGAGGGGATTCGAAGGCTTCGCCAGGGAAAGGTGGAGCGAATACCGGGCTACGACGGCGAGTACGGAAAAATAAAGATTATCGGGAAGGAAGAAATCGAGGAGCTGTGCGGCCAGATGAGTCTCTTTGGCAGCTGCCCTCTTCCGGCGGGGGAAAAGCCGAAAAAGAAGCGTGCCGCCCGCCCGCTGCCGCAGGAAGCCCCGGAACCGAAAACAGAACCGGCTCCGGAAGCGCAGGAAACAAATCCGCAGCAGAAAGCCGCCGCGGAAGCAGAGGAAAGCAAAGTAGCTGTAATCGCAGGACCGGGAACAGGAAAAACCTATACCCTGGTGGAACGGATCGCCTTTCTCATTGATAGAAAAGAGCAAAATCCTTCTGATATAACGGCTGTAACCTTTACCAATAAGGCCGCGGGCGAGATGCGGCTGCGGCTGATGGAAAGGCTGGGTCCCGATAAGGGGCGGGGAGTGAGAGTTGGGACTTTCCACGCCATCTGTCTGGATATGCTGAAAAAAGCAGGAAAGCCGGTATCTCTGGCGGAGGAACAGCTGCAGCTGCAGCTGGCCGCACAGACTGCGGAGGCCTGTTCCCTTACCCTGTCTCCGGCAAAGCTGCTGCGAAAGGTATCCCAACATAAGGCGGGGATCGGCATTGATGATAAAAAGCTTTTGGATGCGTGTGAGGATTACAGCAGCAGGCTTAAAAACGCAGGGTTTCTCGACTTCGACGACCTGCTTTTGGAGGTGCTGCGCCTGACGGGAGAAAGTCCTCAGCTGCCGGATTTTTTCCCGGGCAAACATCTTCTGGTCGATGAACTGCAGGATATTAACGATATCCAGTTTCAGCTGATTTTAGCCTGGTCCCGCCGGGCGGAAAGCCTCTTTGTAATCGGCGACCCCGACCAGTCTATCTACGGCTTTAGGGGTGCCGACCCCGGCGTTTTTCAGCGAATCAGCCAGGCGTATCCCGAAACAAAGCGCATCCGTCTGGACCGAAACTACCGCAGTACCCCGCAGATCATCGACTGTGCGCTGCCGGTTATCGAAAACAACAGCGGAGAGCGGCGGATCCTGACCGCATGTGCGGCAGATGGAGAAAAGCCACGCATCATAACGGCGGAGAGCCGTATGTCGGAGGCCATCTGCATTGCCAGGGAAATCAACCGTATGACCGGCGGAATGGATATGATGGATGCCCAGAACTTCGCCGGCAGCCGGGAAACCCACAGAAGCTTTGGCGACATCGCCGTCCTTTACAGAACGCATCATCAGGCCAAGCTGCTGGAAAAATGCTTGAAAAAAGAGAGCATTCCCTGCGTCATTACAGGAAGGGAGCCGTTTCTCCAGGATCCGGCAGTGCGGGCCGCCATCCTCTTTTTCCGCTGCCTGCCGGAGCCGGAAGTTTATGAGGAGCAGATGCAGACCGCCTGCAGGGAAATTTTCAAGACGGATCTCAAAGAAACGTGCCAGTACCTAAAGGAGCTGTTTCTGCCGGAAATGAAGAGGGAAAAGCCCCAGTCCCTTCTGAGAAAATGGGCAGAGAAAACAGGTCTTTCCAACCACGAACCCCTGTCCCGTCTGGCGGACATGGCTGTGTTCTACAATGAAATGGGACCTTTTTTAGACGAGCTGCTGTTGGGTGAAGAACAGGACCTGAGACGCAGCGCATCGGGAAAGCGATATGATTCGGGAGCGGTTACCCTCATGACCCTCCATGCGGCGAAGGGGCTGGAATTTCCGGTAGTCTTTCTATGCGGCGTCAATGAGGACTGTATTCCCATGAAACATGCGGATATGGAGGAAGAACGGCGGCTGTTTTACGTGGGTCTGACCAGGGCCAGGGAAGAGCTGATATTGCTGACCTCAGAAGAGCCGTCGCCCTTCATTGATGAAATGCCGAAGGGCTGCCTGAGGCGGGAAGAAGCCTTTAAAAAGAAAAGCGCTCCCCAGGCGGAACAACTGAAGCTGTTTGACTTTTAAAAGGTGCAAAAAAACAACAAAAAAATATTACAAAACCCATTGACTATCCGGTAGGACGATAGAGTATGATAGGGATATGGAAAAGTTAAGATTTAAAAACAAAATTGAATATGCCTCCGCTGCTTATGGGGATGCCGCTTCTTACGGTTTTATCTGTACGTTTCTGCTTTTCTTCCTTACTACGGTCGCCGGTGTTGAGCCGGCGTTTGCCGGAACGATCACCGTGGTGGGAGCCTTGTGGAATACGCTGATTAACCCCATTATCGGATACCTCAGCGACCATGCCATGACCAAGTGGGGAAGGAGAAGACCCTTCATGGCAATTATGGCCCTGCCCATAGCGGCCTCTACCTATCTGCTTTTTACGGCAGTAGACCTGATCCCGCAGATTAAGCCCTTTTATTACGGGGCGATCCTGATTATCTTCTGGACCTCCTATACGGGTTTCTTTGTCCCGTATCTTGCCCTGGGGGCGGAGTACACCAGGGACTATAACGAACGGACAGAGCTGCGGTCATACGCCTCGATTTTTAACATGATGGGAAATGTGGTCGCCATGGTTATGCCGACTATTCTGGTGGCATTTCTTACAGACAGAGGCCTGTCGGTGAACGGAGCATGGTCTGCCACAGGCGCCATTGTGGGCATCACCTCCATGCTTTCGATTTTTATTACGGCCCGTGCGGCAAAGTCAAAGGATCAGCCTGCGCCGGAAGGAGAACAGACCGGACTGCCCAAACCCAATCTGATTGAAATCTTTCGCGAATACTGGCAGGTCCTCAAATTAAAACCTGTCAAGTATCTGCTTTTTACCAGCCTCTTCGCGCTGGTGAGCTATGCGATGTTTACTTCGGACCTGGTCTATTACTTTACCTATAACCATGGGCTTTCCGCGGAGCAGATCTCCGGGATGTTCCTGTACCGGACCGCTGTCTGCGTCATTCTCATTATGATTATGCGCAGGATCAGCGCGGCAACGGACAAACGGACGGCCCTGATGTGGGTGTTCGGTATTGGTGCGGTTTCCGTCACAGCGGCGAGAGTTATCGGAGTAGAAGGCATGTGGCAGCTGTACGTCTTTGTGTTTTTCGTAGCGGTTTCCACCTCCATTTACTGGCAGCTCATGCCGTCGATCATCTATGACGTGTGCGAATACGATGAGCTGGAAACCGGGAAAAAGCGTCAGGGAACCATCGTTTCCCTGCAGGGGCTGGTGGAAGCGCTGGCTTCCGGTATAGGTTCGCAGCTTTTGGGCATTGTTCTGCAGCTGGCGGGCTTTGACGGCAGCGCGCAGGTGCAGACCGAGACAGCTCTCACCTGGGTGCAGAACTCCGTGACCGTCATACCGGCCTGTTTCCTGGTGCTGGCCATGATTTCCCTTTCCAGGTACCCCATCACCAAAAAGAAGTTCGAAGAGATCCAGCGAAAGCTGGCGGAAAGAAATAAAGAGAATTGATCTTTTATCAGCGATAAACTTGGACGGCGTGCGCGGCAGAACTGCTCGCACGCTGTTTTTTTCATCTTAGGAAGCAAATCGCGCACCATAGTCAAAACCCCTTGCGAAGCAGCGGCAGTTTGAATAAGATAAAGCCAGAGAAGAGAGATGGCCATCTCGAAAGGAGGGCTTATGAAAATACAGATTAACGAAAATCAGGAGCTTTGTGAGACAGAAGTGATTATTAACTGCCGGGAGACGACACCTCAAATTCTAAAGGTGATCGCTTTGCTGCGGGCTTCAGAAAAGAAAATTACAGGGATGAAGGATGGCAGGACCTATATTTTGGAGGCCGCAAAGATCCTCTATATTGATACGGTCGATAAGAAAACCTTTTTCTATACGACAAAGGATGTTTACGAGACGCCGCTGAGACTGTACGAGCTGGAGGAGCAATTGGGCGGCAGTGATTTTTTCAGAGCTTCCAAGTCCACAATTATCAATTTCAATCAGATCCAGTCCCTGCGGCCTGATTTTGGGGGCCGCATGCTGGTGCAGATGTCCAATGGGGAGAATCTCAGTGTTTCGCGGCAATACGTTTCGACGATCAAAGAAAAACTGGGATTGCTGTAAGGGGGTAAGATAATGAATAGATTTATAAATGGTATGATAAAGTGGAAAAATTATGCGTGCATGATGTTCACAGGCTGCGTGTGCGTATACGGAGCCATTGCGCTGGTCTACGGAGAAGAGGAACTCAGTATTTGGGTTATCCTTCAGCTGCTGATTCTTTCGGCATTGGGCACGCTTATTCAGGGAATCGCCTTTGTGCCGGATTGGATCATCAAAAAGGCTAAGTACACCACAAGAATGATTATTTTCGTAATACCCTTCCTGGTGCTCCTGACCGCGTTTGCTTTAATTTTTCGCTGGTTTCCGGCGGACAACATGATAAGCTGGCTTATTTTTATCGGTATCTTTCTGGTCATATTCGTTGTTATGACACTAAGCTTTGAACTGGCCTTCCGCGTTACGGGAAAGCGGTATGACGGCCTGCTGGGTCAATATAAAAAAAATCGGAAAGAATCGTAAAATCCCACAACTGACCGAATGGAAGGAGATCGGCAAAAAAGTTACAGTGAAACCTCTGAAACCGTTGAAATTTCTTGATTTTAGGTGTTGACAGACAGGCTCGGGGCAGTATAAAATAAAGTTACATCCAAAGGGAAAGGGGTGTAATTATGAGTGCGATAAAAAAAGAGGCCTTGACGAAAGTCTGTATCGGCTTGATCATGGTTGCCATGATTGGCCTTTGCATTGCGAATCCCAATGAAGACGCGGGGACCGATTGTATTATTTCCGGTCAGGTCGTAATGATAGAGGATGACGCGCCGCCTTTGGCAGCTACTGTTTCCAAAACCACCACAAAGACAACAGTAAAGAAAAAGACAAAGGTTAAGAAGTTAAAGAAAAAGGCCAAGAAGAGCAAGACTGTCACTAAGAAGAAGACAAAGAAGAGTACCAGCACGAAAAAATACAGTGCAAAAACAGTCAAAACACAGAAAACAGTCGTAACGACTACCAAGACGATTACCAAAAAGAAATCGAAAAAGCAAACAATAAAGACGACGATAAAGACAACGATTAAAACAACGACTACCACAAAGACCAATACGGCGGCTGCGGCATCAAGCGGCACCAGCGGCGAGGTGAAGATCAGAAGCATCGCACCTAACGCGGACCCGGGCGTTCTGAATGCATTTGAAAGCGGCGGCTATAAAGTTGTTGTCAATCCGAAAGTAAGCTACTCGGGTGTTTTCCGTTCAGCGACAAAGACGATTGAGCTGAAAGCGGCCAATTCCGTTGTATATCATGAGCTGGGACATTTCGTTTCCTATCGGACAGGAAGGGCTGACAGCACCAGCGAATTCAAAGATATCTATAACGATGAAAAGGGAAAATACAATTACAGCAACAAGGCTTACGTAACGCAGAGCTCCGGTGAATATTTTGCGGAATCCTTCAAAAACTATACGGAGAATCCAAGCAAGCTTAAGAGCGAACGGCCGAGAACATACAGCTATGTGAAATCAAAGGTAGATCAGTTCTAATAAAAATTGAATCAAAACCGCTTGCAGAGAATGCAGGCGGTTTTAAATTGCGGGAATATTTGATTCTTATGCGTACATTCTTTATAATAGAGTGGAAAAACAATTTAGGAGAAAAAATTATGAAATTAATATCTTGGAATGTAAACGGAATCCGCGCCTGTATGGGAAAGGGATTTCTGGACGTTATAAAAGAGCAGGACGCGGATATTTTCTGCGTTCAGGAGACAAAGATGCAGGAAGGGCAGGCAGAGGTCCCTGCGGAAGGGTATCATCAGTACTGGTGTTCGGCTGAGAAGAAGGGCTATTCAGGAACAGCTGTCTTTACAAAGGAAGAACCGCTTTCCGCAGCCTATGGAATCGGTATTGATGTTCACGATCACGAGGGCAGGGTAATCACATTGGAATACGAACATTTCTATCTGGTTAACGTGTACGTGCCCAATTCCCAGAATGAGCTGAAACGTCTGGATTACCGTATGCAGTGGGAAGATGATTTCCGTGATTACGTCTGTCGGCTGGATCGGGAAAAGCCCGTCATTATCTGCGGTGATATGAATGTGGCTCATAAAGAGATCGACTTGAAAAACCCCAAGACCAACGTAAAGAACGCAGGCTTCACCCCGGAGGAACGGGAAAAAATGACCTCTCTGCAGGATGCGGGTTTTGTCGATAGCTTCCGCTATTTTTATCCGCAGACCGAGGGCATCTACTCCTGGTGGAGCTATCGCTTTAACGCCAGAAAGAACAATGCGGGATGGCGTATTGATTACTTCCTGGTATCTCAGCGCCTGAAAGAAAAGATGAAGGATGCGTCAATTCTGACCGACATCATGGGCAGCGACCACTGCCCGGTGGTGCTGGAACTGGATGTATAGAGCAAAGCCTCAGAGAAATTAAAAAAGGTTTATGGCCAGCTGTTTTCAGCGACCGTAAACCTTTTTATATCTTTACCAAAGGGCGTCTTCATCGATGCCGATATCGGCGATAAAGATTTTACCGCAGTACTTTTTAGCAAAAGCCTTTAAATGAACAGGCTTTTTATTATGAAAGGTTACTGTCAGATGGGCGTTCACCGCATTGGAATCGATCTGGGATTTACGAATCGCATCGCCTCCCAGCCCGGAAGGAATATCCAGGGCGCAGATCAATGCCTTGTCCGCGAACTGATTGATAAAGGCGGCGGCTTTCAGCGCGTTGGGCCTCAGCTGCCCGTGAAACCCCGTACCGTAGATGGCATCCACAAGGATATCCTGTCTGCCGCGGATCTCCATAAAAGGCGATTCGGTCTTTGCCATATCGATGATCTGAACGCGGTCTTTAATCAGCTCAAAATTGGTAATGGCGTCCTTCGCAATCGGTTCGCCGTCCACAAGGACGATGGTCACCGCTGCGCTCTTTTCCACAAATTTTCTGGCCACTACAAAGCCGTCTCCGCCGTTATTTCCCTTTCCGCAGAAGAGTATGATCTTGGCTTTGGAGAGGGGCTGCTTATATTCGGAAGCAATGATATTGGCTGCCGCGCAGCCAGCGTTTTCCATCATTTGATAATAGGAAAGGCCTGCCGCGTCAGCGCGCTTTTCCAGGATTTTCATTTGTCCGCAAGTAACGAAATCTCTCATAATTTTCCCTCCCTGCTATTTTTTCATAGGGGATAAGTCCAAGCCTTCATAAGGGGATAAAAAGGATTTTATCTTGTCCAATATTTCAGCGCATCCTCCGTTTTTTTCGGACTCCACGTTCAGCGGAAGGATCGGATCATGAAGCGATTTTCTCAGCAGGCACCAGCCGTCGGCAAAGGCAATGCGCACACCTTCATAGTTGGGCGTAACCACGGTCATCTCCGGGTCTTTCTGGGCAAAATCCTGCAGGTCTTTGAGAATTCGATCGCCATATGCGCCAAAGTCTAAAGCAGTTATAGGAATACGGACTTCTGTCGCCTCCGCAGGCTGGCGAAGGGTTTCGATCAGGCTGTCCAGCGTTTTTCCTTCGAGATGCAGCTTAGCCGTTTTAATGACAATCTTTGTGGCCAGATACGCACCGTCGTCGAGGAAATAATTCTCTTTAAGCGCCGCGTGGCCGGAAGTTTCGATGGCCAGCTGGCAGTCGATTCCCTGCTCATTCAACTCAATAGCTTTGTTGATTACATTTTTGTAGCCGCGCTTAAAACGCAGATGCTTGAGCCCCAGGCTCTCTTCCAGGAATACGGTCAGGGGATCGCTGGTTATACTATCGGTAACAACTGTGCTGCCGGGATGATCCTCCGCGATCAGCGCCGCAGCCAGCGCAACGATGCCGTTTCTGGCAATTTCCCGGCCGCGGTGATCCACAGCAGCCGAACGGTCCACGTCCGTATCAAAGATAAGACCCAGATCAGCGCCGTTTGAAATTGTTTTCAGCGCCACCGATTCCATAGCGTCCCGGTCCTCGGGATTTGGAGGATGGTTGGGGAAAGTTCCATCCGGTGAAAGATACTGGCTGGCGCTGGTATCGGCGCCCAAAGGCGCCAGAACTTTCTTTGCGTAAAAGCCGCCGCTGCCGTTTCCGGCATCCACTACGATTTTCAGACCTGTGAGGGGCCTGTCGTAATGATCGGGGTGGTTAACTCCCTCCTGGATCATGGTGCGCAGGTGAGCGCAGTAGGTTTCCATCAGATCCGCTTCCTCCGAAGGATATCCCTTTTTCCCGAAAATGAGGATGCGCCTGTCAAGATCGGGTTCCCCCAACGCGGATAGTTTTTCGTCAGACTGGGCAAACTCAATGATCTGAGTAATATCGCTCTTATTGAGGCCGCCATCCTTGTCAAAGAACTTGAAGCCATTGCGGTTGTAAGGCAGATGGCTGGCTGTGATCATGATCGCGCCGTCGCAGTTATACTGTGGAAAGACGGTGGACATGAACATCGCCGGTGTGGAGGCCAGCCCGCAGTCGAGGATGCGGACTCCATAAGGTCCCAGGCCCATGAACAGTCCGCCTTTCAGGTGCTGTCCCGAAACCCTTGGATCGCGGCCAACGGAGATGGTTATCGTTTGAGGCGCTTTGCCCGTTTTATTGCACAGCCAGAGCAGATACCCTTTGGCCAGCCTTTCGGCCTCCGTATCCGTCAGGTTAGGCAGCTCTCCGGGAATACCGGTCAGAGCGATTCCTCTGATATCGCTGCCGTTTTGCAGCTTTTTAAAGTCAAATTCAGTCATACGTGTTCTCCTTATACATAAATGCTTGTACATATTCCAGTTTGCGGGTTTACCGATTCTGATATTGAATATGCTATGTATTTATGGTACATTTAAAAAGTGTGTGGATACGATTATCCATAGAACCATTATAAAAGAAAAAGTCTGGTTGTAAAAGGTGTTTTTACCAGAATTTAAAGGAGTGAGAAAATGGAGCAATTTACAGAGGTCCTCGGAGTAGCAAATGAATTTCTGTACAGCAAGTTTCTGATTATTTTGCTGATTATAGTCGGTCTGTATTTTACCATACGGACAGGCTTTGTTCAAATTCGCCTGTTTCCGGAATCCCTGAGAGTCGTTCGGGAAAAAAGCGATGAGGAAGGGAGCTTATCGTCCTTCCAGGCGCTGATGATCGCCACAGCTTCCCGCGTGGGAACGGGAAACATCGCGGGCGTATCAACGGCCATCGTCATGGGTGGTCCGGGAGCGCTGCTCTGGATGTGGATCATGGCGGTTATTGGCGGAGCGTCTGCCTTTATCGAAAGTACGCTGGCGCAGGTCTATAAGGAAAAGGACGGAAAGATTTTCAAAGGCGGTCCGGCCTACTATATCCAGCGGGCGCTGGGGGCCAGATGGCTGGGAATTATCTTTTCAATACTTTTAATCCTGACCTTTGCCTTTGGTTTTAACGGGCTGCAGTCCTACAATATCAGTTCGGCATTCGAATACTATGTGCCCAATTTCAGCCAGTCCAACGTACCAATGGTTATCGGCATTATTTTGGCGGTAGGGGCGGCGGTGCTGTTCTTCGGCGGAACACAGAAGATCGGAAGAGTTTCCTCCGTGCTGGTGCCGATCATGGCAGTTCTCTATATTATTATCGGATTGATTATCTTTTTTGCAAATATTTCGTATCTGCCCCATGCCATGAAGGAAGTCGTTGCCGCGGCCTTTGACTGGGAGTCGATTTTCGGCGGATTTGCCGGCTCCTGCGTAGTGCTGGGAATCAAGAGAGGTCTCTTTTCCAACGAAGCCGGTATGGGTTCGGCGCCCAATGCGGCCGCTGCTGCCAATGTTTCCCATCCGGCAAAGCAGGGTCTGGTGCAGGTGCTGTCCGTGTTTATCGACACGCTGCTTTTATGTTCCACAACTGCGTTCATTGTGTTGCTCACCGATCAGTATACGGTCGGCGGTGAGCTCAACGGTATTCCACTGGTACAGCAGTCGGTGGCTTCCGTATTCGGTACGGCAGGCATCCACTTCGTAACGGTCGCCATCTGCCTCTTTGCTTTTACTTCCCTGATCGGAAACTATTTTTACGCAGAGGCCAATATTAAATTTATCAGTGAAAACAAAGGGTTTATGTTAATTTTCCGCATCCTGGCAATTCTGATGATTTTTGTCGGCGCGCAGAATGACCTGGAAACTGCCTGGGGCCTGGCGGATGTAATCATGGGCTGCATGGCAACCGTGAACATCATCGCGATTATGCTGCTGGGCGGCATTGCCCTGAAAGTTTTAAAGGATTACCAGGAGCAGAAAGCACAGGGATTGGACCCTGTATTTAAGGCCGAAAAAATCGGTATCCATAATACAGACCTTTGGAAATAAGCAAAATACCCAGACAGAGAAAAAACCAGAGCAGGGTGAACAGCGGGCATATCTGGCCGAGAATATTTCCCGGCATCAGAGAGTAGTCCCAAATGTTCCAGTGATACCAAAGGTTGACGATCAATCCCACAGCAAATTCATAGAGTGTAATCACCAGGGCTCCTCCGGCTGCTTTCAGCAGCAGAGGAGCCTTATGAAATTGCTGGTTTAGATAGTATAGAGTAAGCAGGCAGGCTCCGCCGGTGAGCATCATCGTCCAGTGGGTGAATCCCCGAAAAAGGACTTCCATTGCTCCGTAGCCAAGAGCGCCGACAGTAAAAATAAAAATACTCATGTTTTTATTATCTGTGTCCGGAGGACAAATAGTCGTGGTTTATTTTTGAAATCATCCGGTAAATATAAGAATCAAAGCCAACTTACAAAAATGTAAGATGCGCACCCTCAAATGTAAGCCTATGTTATGGCAGGAAACTCACGCGTTTGATAGGATAATACCAGGAGAAGGAGGTGTTATTCTATGGATACGTATCTTACAACAATTAAAACGGCAATGGTTATATTCCCATTTTTGGCAATTTTAATGACCTTTCCTTATTTGGTATATCAATATCGCAAATATGGATCGATTCCGATTCTGCGGTCCGTGATTATGTATTCCTTGGCACTGTACCTTTTATGCATGTATCTTTTGGTTATTCTGCCGCTGCCGCCCATCAGCGAAGTGGCAAGCTATACAGGACCGACAAAACAGTTGATTCCTTTCCAGTTCATCGCGGATTTTATACATGGGACATGCTTTCAGATTACAGAACCATCCACATGGCTAAAAGCTTTGACCGAGAAATATGTACTGCAAGTGGTTTTCAATGTGCTGCTTTTTGTGCCGCTGGGAATTTACTTGAACTATTACTTTCAATGCGGATGGAAAAAAGTTTTGCTCATTGCCTTTTCTGTAAGCCTGTTTTTCGAACTTACTCAGTTAAGCGGGCTTTATGGCATCTACCCTCGCGGTTATCGTCTCTTTGACGTGGACGACCTTCTGCTGAATACTGCCGGCGGCCTTTTGGGCTACATGGCTGCTCGCTTTGTGCGGAAAATTCTCCCCAGCAGACAACAGTTAGATGAAAAGGCATATGAAAAAGGGCAGCAAGTGACTTTGGGAAGAAGAGCCGTTGCCTTTTGCCTGGACTGGATGCTGCTCGGTACGGCTGCAATTCTTCTGGCGCCGATTATGTTTCCGGGGTTGTTGTTCTACTTAATGCCGATCGTCTATTTTTCGCTGATGCTGTATGGGACAAAGGGCTATACACCCGGCAAACGGCTGCTCCACATTCGGGTAGTGGATAAGGAAGGTTCCGCGCCCGCACTTTCCCAGTGCGTTATACGAAGCAGCCTGTTCTACTTCGCCTTTGTTCCGCTCCTGCTTGTGTGGGCGTGCTATTACGGGATCACGCGGATAGATGGACATAAAAAACCGCTGTTCTATGAGGCCATTAGCAGAACCGGCTGTATCAGTACAATGGGCAAACCGCTGTGCGCAGGCTGGAAAGTAAAGCCGTTGCATACGCATTAACCATATTTTGCTTGCGGAGCAGCCGCGTGCGCAATTCATTGCGGTAACTTTTTTCTAAAATTGCTCTCTGTTTACGCAAAGTTGTGGGTTTGACGGTGAAGAGGTTAAAAAATAGGACAGAAGAATTTGAGCTTTAAGAAAGGATGTTCCAAATGGAACTGAGTTTAAGTTCAGAAAAAATAACAGACATGGCATAACCCACGTTTTAAACGAGACCTAGTCCCATAACGTAAGCGCCACATCTGTCTATAATAGTATACATGGTCTGAAAAAAATAACAATAGAAAAAAGATGCGAACCCACAGTTCCAGAAAAATAATTTCTATCGCCGTAGCAATGCCGCACCTTTTAGCATTAGTATATCCAATTTAAATAAAAAAGGCAATATTTAATAAATAAAACAGAGCCTACCGGTGCTGGCATGTCTGCCAAAACTGACAAACAGCGGTCAGCCATCAGCTCTGTTTATAGAAGTATACTAAATTTAGATACAAAGGACAATAAAAAATAACCCGACTTTAAAAATTGTATTGCACTAGCAGTTGCGTCAAAGGTATACAGAGCAGCTTGATAGGCAGAGATTGTGGGAGTTGTTGTAAAAAATCTATTAAAGTAACAGGAGAAGGTGACATAGGGTTGTCGTAGCTACGCTGCCCCATAATTGTCATCTTTTCTATTTTATCGGAACCGTATTGTCTACTACATCATCAAAACAGGGAAGTATTTTTGCGAAAATCTCAAATTTGCTAGTTTTCGCAGACTGCTTGTAGATATTTTCTTTTTTCTTTGATATATTATTCGTTAACAGAAGTGATGGTCGGTCCCTCACCGTTCTTAGTATCGGTCATACCGTCGGTGGTAGCTTCTGTTTCCTTTTGTTCTTGAACAAACATCAACACCTTTGCCACCAATTTTCAAATAAAAAAGTCAAGTACTGCAAGTGGCGATAGGTCCCAATGACCTACTAGCATTAAACAGCACTGACTTTCATAAGAATATAGCAAAGTTTGAAAATAATGTCAAGAATAAGTTCCCGGTTGAGAAAGAAAATTTGGGACAAATCAAAGATTAAGAAAATACTCAATAACCATAATGAAATGACAATAGATGCGATTAAACAAGTCCCCAATATTTTAGAGGATTCAATTACTGTAATACAATCAAAAACAAGATTGAACAGTATTACTTTGTTCGGGGAAGTCTTTACAAATGATATGCCCATATTAACAGCATTACAACTAAATCCAAAATCCCAAAAAGGAAAGGTATTAAATTTAAGCAAGATAGCAAGTGCATATGCAAGGAGGAATGCCCAGGTTCGGTATACAGAAAACCAACATGGTGGATCAATTATAAAAAGTCTCTTGCTCAGCAAATGTTACTCTGATGGGACTATACGAAGTTACGTCATGACTTCTGATAGGAAAGGAACTTTGACTGCTAAGACAAGCTGTATGGAAAAAGAGGATTATATGAAAAAGAAGCCTTCGCTTCTGCAAGATGTGCAAAGCACCCCTAGCAATACGTCCAAAACGAAAAGTTCTTTGGCTTCTACTAATAATATAGACAATGGCAGTGAAAAAAGCAATAAGAAAAAGTATTCTTTAAAGGACCACCCTGACGAACCGGCCATGATCGGCTAGGAAAGCCTAACGGAAAGGCCAGATATGTATTGACCAAGGCTGATCTAAGGCATTTGACAAGGAAGGACATTGTTAATACAGGAAGAAAAAATGCAGAGAAGTGTGGGGATAAAGACTAGCTTATTGAGTTTAATTCACTTTATTCTTTTAATGGTAAAAAAATAGTAGAAGCTGTTGGCAGCGCCAACCAGGAGGGCAATCCCTAACCTCTACTACTATTAGTATAAAAGTACTTCTTGACATTGTCAACGGAATGTATTCCGGTATTCTTTTTGGACCTGTTGTACAGTATGTGGAAATCACGGACAAGGTAGTAAGCTGAGCAGAAGTATGGCTAAAGCCCCGGAAAAATAAGTTCCCATTGCCTATGTAAAACAAAGGCATTAAAAGCAGGTTCAATAGTATGAAACGTAAGAACTTTAGATTTGACTTCAATAAAAAACAGAGCCTACCGGTGCTGGCATGTTTGCCAAAACTGACAAACAGCGGTCAGCCATCAACTCTGTTTCTAATAATAGTATACTCAACTCAAATAAAAAAGGCAATCAGAATGAACTGATCCATCAATGACTACTTATTAAGATAACTGTCTACTTTTTGTTGACTAGTGCAATATGCAAGGAAGAATGCCCAGAGGATGATAGATACTAGTGAGATTTTGTTTGTTAACCCAAATAAAAATAGAACCGATGCTTGGTTACGAGCCTCAGGGCTACAATTGCCGGTAGGATTAACCAAGTATGATTCTATTAGCAAAGTAACATATTATGACGATGTTGTCAATAATATGAATGACAAAAAAACCAACCGCTATGGAATTAGCAATGGAAAAAGCAAAGAGCAAGAAACGGTTCTCTTTCAAAGATTCCCAATATAAGCAAGTAAAAAACTTTGAAATCACTAAGGAGCAGGTTTTTAATAATATGAAAGCCGTAGCTACAATGGACAATGTTGCCTCATTAGAGATACATGATGATAAATATCGTGGTACTGTAAGGAGTACAGGTAATTTACAACGGGTGTATGTACTTGTTAGCTGTTTTTATGATGAGGGGTTAATTCCTGTTCAACTTGAAGTAAAAGAATTTTATGGACAGAATAACAAATTGTATGTAACAATTATTTATAAATAAAATAGAAAAGATGACAATTATGGGGCAGCGCTCTACTCCAAAAGTAGCTACGACAACCCTATGTCACCTTCTTCTATTACTTTAACAGATTTGTTTGCAAACATCAACGCCTCTGACCTTGATGTTCTGAAATATGTACCAGACCAATTCCTTAACAAAGAGCAGATTTAAGGAAAGCATGAGGGATTAAGAAAGGAACAGGAAAAACTTGAATCCTTAAGACAAGGTGTCCGATATGCCCTTAAGGGTCACCCTGATGAACAGGCCCTAATCGACTATGAAAGCTTGGTGAAAAAGCCAGATATGAAGGTATCAAAAGTTGCAACAACGCTTGAAGATGTAAGAAGTATGACCCGTAATCAAATGGTTGCTAATGCACGAGAAATTCTAAGTAAGCTAACCAGAAAGGATAAGCAAGGGCGGGTTGTAGTGCATAATGATGACATAGAAAAAGATATTGTCATAGGTAAACGAGGGATAGAACATGGTCTTGATAGAAATTACGAGTATACTGCTATTGTTTTTATGCATTTGGACAGCTATTTAAAACATGCAATAAAAATAAATGAAGCAGTAGCTGATGGAAAGAGGAACTTCGATAGTGACATTTTATTAGGGTATGGAGAAAATCAAGCAGGTGAGAAAATTTCTGCGTACTTTGTAGTTTCTAGGCTTTTAACTGGTCAAGATGAGTTGATAGAGTTTGGCTCCTTATATTCGGTAAGAGCAAAAAATAGTAGAAGATTCTGCACAAGGCAGCCCGGGGGTTCAATCCCGTACTTCTACTACTATTAGTATAGCCGATTTATTGGATATCATCAACGAGACATATTCCGATATTCTGTCAAAATTCCATAACAGTTCACTACGAATAAAATTACCTTAGCCGGTTTGTATGCAAATATCAGAGGATTCTATACTAGATAGACAGGGTTTACAAGCCCCTACCTCTGATACTATTAGTATAAACGCACTCCTTGACATTCTCAACGAGATGTATTCTGATATTCTTCCGAAATCCGTAGCAGATCATTATGGACATACCCGCAAGGAGAGCAAATTAGGTAACTCCGTGAGGTATTCGCTGAAAGAGGATGAAACGCTTAACCCCTTTGGTATCAAGAAATTAAATGACTACATCCATGTCCAAAAGCAGGTCTTGACAACTCTTACGAATGATGGTTTCTTTGGTGATACGGGAAGTTTACAGGTAAAAGTAGAATCAACAGGGGCCATTATAGATATTGGGCGAAAGGGGATTAGAGAAACTTTAGGAACTGGAAAACGGTTTGCAACGTTACCACGAGAATTAAAACTCTATAAGCTAGCAACGATTAGAAAGCTACCTGAAATAATTAAATCTTTAGAGATTGTGTCCAGTGATGTGAAAAATTTTCATGGTGAAGAAAAGAAATCGACGTTCGATTATTTTCAAGCGAATGTTGTAATAGGTGAAATTCCATGCAATGTAAGGGTTACAGCTAAAAAAAGCGATATAAAAAATAAATTTTGGATGCATTATGTTGAAATATTAAACGAGCAGGGTCTCAACCTCCCTCACAATAGTGAGGGCATTAACGAGTTCCCTGCTCGCAAAGCTAGTTTAACACAGGAAGTTGATATGCGCAATAAGAAAAAATACTCTCTCAAAGACCATCCTGACGAACCGGCCCTGATCGGCTAGGAAGCCTAACGGAAAGGCCAGATATGAAAATTGTATTATTGACCAAGGCTGATGTAAGGCATTTGACAAGGAAGGACATTGTTAATGCAGGAAGAAAAAATGCAGAGAAGTGTGGGGATAAAGACGAGCTTATTGAGCTTGATTCATTATATTTTTTTAATGGTAAAAAATAGTAGAAGCTGTTGGCAACGCCAACCAAGGGGGTTAATCCCTAACTTCTACGACTATTAGCATATACGATTTATTGAATGGCGTCAATGAAACATATTCCGATATTCTGTCAAAATTCCATAGCAGATCATTACAAATAAAATTACCTTAGCCGGTTTGTATGCAAATATCAATGCTTCTGACATTAGTTTTGATTCATTGTATCTGGTTAATAGAAAAAATATCAGAGGATTCTATACTGGATAGACAGGGTTTACAAGCCCCTACCTCTGATACTATTAGTATAAAAGCACTTCTTGACATTGTCAACGGAATGTATTTCGATATTCTTTCTGGACCTGTTGTACAGTATGTGGAAATCACGGACAAGGTAGTAAGCTGAGCAGAAGTATGGCTAAAGCCCCGGAAAAATAAGTTCCCATTGCCTATGTAAAACAAAGGCATTAAAATCAGGTTCAATAGTATGAAACGTAAGAACTTTAGATTTGACTTCAATAAAAAACAGAGCCTAGCGGTTTTGGCATGTTTGTCAAAACTGACAAACAGCGGTCAGCTATCAGCTCTGTTTCTAATAATAGTATCCCCAACTCAAATAAAAAAGGCAATCAGAAAAAAGAAGGAACGTTTAAATGACCATCATGAGATGACGATTGACGTTCTTAAAAACGTTCCGCAGATTCTTGAAGACCCTATCATTGTAATGCAATCCAAGACAAGGCTTAATAGTATTGCATTATTAGGTGAGGTTTACCCAGATAATATGCCGGTATTAGTGGCAATGCAGTTGAATCCTAAGAATAAGAGGGGAAGAGTATTAAACTTTGCTAAAATAGCAAGTGCTTATGGAGATTCAAAGGTCCAGGGGTTGATAAATACGAGTGACATTTTATATATAAATCCTGATAAAGAAAAAACCATACTTGGTTAAGCGCCATTAATGGGCTGCAATTGCCCGTAGGATTAATCAAGTATGATTTTATCAGTAAAGTAACATACTATGACGATGTTGTCAATAATATGAATGACAAAAAAGAACCAACCGCTATGGAACTAGCAATGGAAAAAGCAAAGAACAAGAAATGGTTCTCTTTCAAAGGCCATCCAAACGAACAGGCTCTAATCGACTATGAAAGCTTAACAGAAAAGCCGGATATGAAAGATATTTACATAAAGATCAGCAAAAAGATATAGAGATTGGGATAGATGGGTTAGAGCATGGGATCACTAAAATGGATGAAACCAATTTGGTTGTATCGCTTTATGTTGATGAGTATTTGAAAAATGCTATAAAAATTAATGAAACAAAACCAGAGAACAATCATTCATGGTCGGTAGATATTATGCTTGAATATGGTAAAACATTTGATGATAATAGTATTCCCGTATATTTCGTAGTAAAGAACAACAAAAGAAACAAGGATGAAACCGTTGATTTTGGTTCACTGTATTCAGTTAAAGTACAAACAGAAAAACAAGCAGGCCCTTTGCAATAACTACGGAGTCCAATAAATTGGAAACTAGTAGCAGGCCTGCTGTTACTGCCAGTATAAATGTCAGGTTAGTGGAAGTCAAGTGGTTGAACGGCTCTATATTTAATGGATTCAGCTTATTTGCTGTGTGGGTATTTTGCAGCCGCCCCAATCGTGATATAATTCTACTAGTTTAACAAGGAGGAAATGAATATGAAATTTGAAATGTATCATAGCTGCATCACCGTTTTGGACCTGGAAAAATCTTTGGCCTTTTATGAAAAGGCGTTGGGGCTGAAGCCTGTTCGCACAATTGAGGCAGAGGATGGTTCCAGTAAGATCGTGTTTTTAGGGACAGAAGGAAATCCATGCCAGCTGGAGCTGACATGGATCAGAGACAGAAAAGAACCGTATAATCTGGGCGATAATGAAATCCATATCGGTTTTCGCGTTGACGATTACGACGCAGCGCTGGCTTATCACAAAGAAATGGATTGTGTCTGCTTTGAAAATCCTAAGTTTGGCGTATACTTCATCGAAGATCCAGATGGGTACTGGATGGAAGTGGTGCCGACGAGATAGGTTTTTAAGCTTTTTAAAAGATAAAGATCGATACAATTTATACATTGCATCGATCTTTTATTTTTTAAATATTGAAATAGAAACTTGAAAATGGCTTTTTCAAACCGCGGCCTCTCTTTACTTCCCTTCTTTCTCCTGCTTCTTGATCTGCTCCCAAAGGCTCAGACCTTCTTCCACCGACTCCACCTTGGCGTCGCCAAAGACATGCGGATGGCGGCGTATCATTTTTTCGTTCACGCCGCGGATAACATCTTCAATGGTAAAGCGCCCTTCCTCGGCTGCGATCTGAGCGTGCATGACAACCTGCAGCAGCACATCGCCCAGCTCTTCGCACAGATTTTCATCATCTTTTTTGTCGATGGCCTCGATAACCTCGCCGGTTTCTTCCACAAGGCATTCCTTCAGGCTTTCGTGGGTCTGCTTGATATCCCAGGGACAGCCGTTTTCGCCTCGCAGCATTGCGATGGTTTTCACAAATTCATCGAAAATTTCCATGTTTTTTACCTCTTATTCCTCTATTTCTTCGTTGAGACTGCCCATACGGTAACCGGTCAGATCCAGGGTAACGTACAGGAACCCGGCGTCCTTTACCAGAGCGCTTACCCGGTCCATAAAACCTGAATCAAAAAATTCCTCCCGATCCTCCGGCGGCACCTCAATGCGAGCCAGATTTCCGTGATGGCGCACCCGGACCTGCCGGAAACCCAGATCGTGCAGCGCAGATTCCGCTTTGTACACGGCGGCCAGCTTTTCCGGAGTAATGGTTTCTCCGTAAGGGATTCTGGAAGCAAGACAGGCAAAGGCCGGTTTGTCCCAGATGTCGCCTCCCAGATCCTTTAGGGTCCGGCGGATTTCCGATTTTGTCAGGCCTGCTTCCTTGAGAGGACTGGCAATGGAAAGCTCCGCAAGAGCCTTGTGCCCGGGGCGGTAATCCTTCATGTCGTCCAGATTGGTACCGTCAGCGATGACTGCCTCCGGATACTGCGACAGGACCTGTTCCTTTACCCGACTGAAAATCGCTTTCTTGCAGAGATAGCAGCGATCAGGCGGATTGTGGGCGAAGCTGGAGAGAATTTCATCGCCCAGGTCCACAACCATATGGCGGATGCCCTTTTTCAGACAAAGTTCGCGGGCATAAGAGATTTCATCCGGGGCAAAGTTGGGAGCCACAGCAGTGACGGCTATCAGGTTATCACCCAGGACTTTTTGCGCGAACAGGAGCAGGCAGGTGCTGTCCACACCGCCCGACAGCGCCAGCGCCATCTGTTTATAACCTTTAAGGTTTGACTCCAATAGAGCCAGCTTTTCTTCATATTTCATAATTATTCCTTACTGCTCGCAGGTGCGCATGGCTAAAATGGTTTCCTGGAAGAGTTCATCCAGCTCCCATCCCAGCATTTCTGCTCCCTGACGGATTACATCCCGGGAACAGCCCGCGGCAAACTTTTTATCCTTAAACTTTTTCTTAACCGACTTTACTTCCATATCCTGAACGCTCTTGGACGGACGCATCAGGGCGCAGGCTCCGATCAGACCCGTCAGCTCATCGGTGGCGAAGAGAACCTTTTCCATCTCATGGGTCGGTTCTATGTCACAACACAGCCCATAACCGTGGGAACATACGGAACGGATAAAGTCATCCTCAAGGCCGCCTTCCTTCAAAAGCTCCGGCGCTTTTTTGCAGTGCTCCTCAGGATACATTTCAAAATCAATATCGTGGAGCAGGCCCACAAGGCCCCAGTATTCCGGATCATGACCCAGCTTTTCCGCGAAATAGCGCATGGTTCCTTCCACAGTCAGGGCATGCTTGATGTGAAATTCCTCTTTATTGTATTTTTTCAGTAAGTCAAAAGCTTCATCTCTTGTAATCATAAAAACACCTCTCTATTCATAATTTTTAGCTGCCAGCCGTTCTTCCCTGGAAGGCAGCTGAGCGATAATAATAGCAGCGAACATTATAACGCAGCCGAGCAATTCTCTGGGTGCCATCTGCTCGTGGAGAAGCACCACCCCGGAAATCGCGGCCAGCACCGATTCCAAACTCAGCAGCAGCGACGCGATGGTCGGGTCCGTGTCCTTCTGAGCTACGATCTGCAGGGTATAAGCCACGCCGCAGGAAATGGCCCCAGCGTATAGGATCGGGAACCAGCAGTCGAGAATCGCAGACCAGGAAGGCGTTTCGAAAACAGCCATCGGCAGCAGGGAAATGGCCCCGCAGACAAAGAATTGAATGCAGGACATTTTCACACCGTCGGTCTTGGGCGAAAAATGGTCGATTACCAAAATATGCACGGAAAAAGCGAAGGCGCACAGCAGGATTAAGAAATCGCCTTTACTGAAAGAAAACCTGCCGTCCATGCATAAAAGGTAAAGCCCCACCACGGAAAGCGCGACGCAGAGCCAGACGATGGGCCGGACCTTTTTGCCAATGGACACGCCCAGAATCGGAACAATAACGATATACAGGGCTGTAATAAAGCCTGCTTTTCCGGCTGTCGTATAGACGAGTCCAATCTGCTGAAGCGAGCTGGCGATAAAAAGAATGACTCCGCAGGAAATTCCGCCCAGGAGTAAAGTTTTTTGTCCGGCCTTCTTTTCCTCCGTAAAAAGCTCAGCTTCCGCATTTTCAGAGCCGGACGCGTCCGCCTTTGAAAGCAGCAGAATGACAGGAATTAAAACCAGTCCGCCTATAATGGAGCGGATTCCGTTGAATGTGAAGGGGCCTATGTATTCCATTCCGGCCCTTTGCGCTACAAAGGAAGATCCCCAGATCAGCGCGGTCAAAAGCAGCATCAGATTGCCTCGTAATTTTTTGTTCATAAAAACCTACCTTTACAAATGAGTCTACATATTACATGCATGATTATTCTATCGGGTTTGGCGGTAAGTTGCAAGTGTTTTAAAGGCGGGTTTACCCATGAAAATTCAGGGTTTCCAAAACGCATCCAATTCATTGGAAAGGTTGTCTTTAAGGGGCAGATCGTATCGGAAACCATGAAGTATCAAACAGGATCCGAAAAAAATAAAAAATGATAGTTTTGCCGGGGTTGCGATTGGGAAACAAGGAGGAATGTCGCAATGTGTAATTTTTTTAAGGCCAAGCGATACTGTTAGGAAAAAATGCGGTGAGATTTTCGTGAAACTATCAAAGTGGTGAAATAAAAAAATCTCTATTGATAGTTACCCGCTTTTCCTTTCCTGAATCGCCTTGAAACTATCAAAATCGGGGGACTAATGTGAAAATGTTGATATTTCGGGGGAGATGAGGGATGAGATCCAAGGCCGCTTCGATTGCCGCCCCGCGGCCGGGGCGGCTTCCGCCGGTTTCGCCGGCTCTGCTGGGATGCCGGCCCAGCACTTTGTGGGCCACGGGCCGCGGTAACTTTTCGCAAAAATCGGTCAAAGTTACGCAAAGTTGTGGGTTTGCGGGCGCACGAGATCGTAAAAGGCGAAAATTTGTGCTGGCGACCGTTTTGGAGGCCGCAGGATCGTTGAAAAGTGCGTAACTTCCTGAAAAAATTAGAAAAAGTTACCGCCATGTAGTGGTAAACTAAAAGTAGACACCCACCCACTTTTTGGAGAAATAAAGTTGCAGGATTTTTAAGTGATATGCGTATTTATTCAACAACGGGTGTATTTTAGCTTTGTTGTTGAAGTGTTTCCAAGGGTTATGGCCTCTGTCTCTGCGAAAAGCGGCATATTGATCGAGTTTCTGGGAGCCCATGCTCTGCTACCCTTGAAAAAAGTTCAACAAAAGCCCGATTTTTCGCTGCATGTTGATGAAAATAGCGATTTAACCTTTGGGCGAGGTTTCACATGAGCCGGATACTGCAGTACAGCCCGCTGTTTCTGCAGCAAGGCAGAGAGTTTGCGACCAAGGTGTCTTTTGGAAGCCAATGGTCGCGGGATTTGCCGGGAAAGCCAGGACTTGGCCGCAAACCCCAAACCCAGAGCCCCAACAACCAACCCCCAAACCACAATGCATTTTTCACGACCAGCCCCTGCTTTTCAAGGCCGAAAACCTGTACTTAACCTGCCGGCTGTGATAAAATCATTCCATATGGAGCTTGCCGGCAGACCCGATTACACACCGCCCGGCCTTTTCAGGAATTCCTGAAAAGGCCGGGCGGATAGAAACAGATCGGGCGAGGCTGCTGAGGCAGGCTAAAGGAGGACAATGGGAAATGACGCGGGAAGAATTGCAAGAGGTGATCGCCGGGATCAAAGGCCCGGATCAGCAGGCGGCTGAGGCGGCCAGAAAGCGCCAGGAAGTTCTGGCAAAGCCTCCGGGAAGCCTGGGGCTGCTGGAGGATATCTCAATTCAGATGGCCGGAATCACGGGGAAAGTTAAAAATCAAATCAGGAAGACCTGCGTGGTTGTGATGTGCGCCGACAACGGAGTGGTAGAAGAAAATGTTTCTTCCGCGCCCCAGAGCGTTACGCTGGCGCAGACCGTCAATTTTACCAGGAGGCTGACCGGCGTGGGCGCTTTGGCCGAGAGCTTTGGCAGCGAACTGCTGATTGTCGATGTGGGTATAAACGGGGCGATTCCTCAGGGGCTATACACCAAAACGCCGTTTTCCGATACCCACAAAATCGTAGACCGGAGAATTGCCGCCGGTACGGCTAATCTGGCTAGAGAGAATGCCATGACCGAAGAGCAGGCCCTGCGCGCGGTTGAGATCGGGCTGGAAATGGCGGAAGCCGTCAAAACAAACGGGTATGATATTTTCGGCATCGGTGAAATGGGGATCGGCAACACGACCACCAGCGCAGCTGTCCTTTCGGTGCTGACCGGAGAACCTGCGTCCAGAACCGTGGGCAAGGGCGGCGGCATTATGGACAGCAGTTTTGCGCATAAGAAGGAAATCGTAGACGGGGCACTGCGCCGCTGCAGCGCAGAGGACCCAATTTCCGTTCTTGCACAGGTGGGCGGATTTGATATTGCGGCAATGGCAGGCGCTTTTATCGGCGCGGCGGTAAATCGGATTCCGGTGGTCATTGACGGTTACATTTCCGCTGTGGCAGCGCTGGCGGCAGCCCGGATCGCTCCGGCCTGCGTACCGTACATGTTTGCCTCCCACAGCTCCTATGAGAGAGGCTACAGCCTGGCTGTGGAACACCTGGGGCTGCAGGCCTATTTGGATCTGCGGATGCGCCTGGGCGAAGGGAGCGGCTGCCCGTTGGCCTTTAAAATCATAGAAGGCGCCTGCGGAGTGATGAACCGTATGGCTACTTTTGAAGAGGCTGAAATCAACGACGACTACCTGGAAGAAATCCGCAAGGGAGACTGCTTCTAATGAATATTTTCATAAGCGGAGGCTGTAAGAACGGCAAATCCTTTTTCGCCCAGCAAAAGGCCAGAGAGCAGGCAGAGCTCCTGGGCAGGCCTCTGTATTATCTGGCGACCATGATTCCGGTTGATGAAGAAGATCAGAGCCGGATCAGCCGCCATGTCGAGGAACGGGCCGGCTGGGGTTTCCGCACAGTAGAGCAGGGACGCAATATTCTGGGAGCCCTGGAAAGGACAGACCCCGGCGGTGTTTTCCTGCTGGACAGCGTTACGGCGCTTTTGTCCAATGAAATGTTCGATGAGAAGGGAAACGTTGACCTGACCGCGCCTGAGCGGCTAAAAAACGATCTGGCTGAATTTGCTGAGCGGACCGGCAATACCATTTTCGTATCGGACTTCATCTACGGGGACGCCATGGGCTATGAGGCCCTGACCGAGCGCTACCGGGCGGGACTGGCCCTGTGCGACCGGACGCTGGCAAAGGTCTGTCAGCAGGTGATCGAGGTATCCTATGGGAGCCTGAACTATTTTAAGAGGCAGGATGAGCAATGAAAGCAGTAACTGGATTCTTTATGGCATGGGGAAATTTTTGCGCGATCCCATGTCCGTGTAAAAAGTGGGATGAGGACGCGAGAAAGCATATGCTGGTCATGTTTCCGGTAATCGGCCTCATGATGGGACTTTTGTGGTACGGTTTGTTTATCGTGCTGCAGGCGTCGCATATTGCCCATCCATTGGCGGCAGCACTACTGACCGCGTATCCGTTTCTCGTCAGCGGGTTTATTCACTTGGACGGATTTATGGACTGCAACGATGCCATTCTGTCAAGAAGGCCCCTGGAGGAACGGCGCCGGATTTTGAAGGATTCCCATGTGGGAGCTTTTGCGGTCATAACTGCGATTTTGCTGTTTCTGGTGTTCTTTGCCGCAATTTGGTCTGCTTTGGAGCGGGAAGCACCCTGGGTCATGGTGAGCCTGATCGCAATTCCGGTCCTTTCCAGAGCGGCGTCGGCAAGGGCGGTGCTGGCCCATGAGCCGCTTTCCACCAGTCAGTACGAAAAAACCTTTGATTCGGAGAAAAACAAGGGCGCTAAGTGGATTGTCACCATGATCTGGATCGCGGCAGCGCTGCTTTTAATCGCCGGCGGCAGCGCATTAGGGGCTGATGCCGGACTGCGGTGGACGGCGTCTTTGCGAACCTTCGCGGTTTTGGCGGCAGTGGAGCTGGCGGCGTCTGTCATCAGCAGCGCATATGGAAGAAAACAGTTGGGAGGAATGAGCGGCGACATTGCCGGGTTCATCCTGGTATGGAGTGAACTGGCGGCAGTGGTTTCGCTGGCGGTGATTTGATATGAATGTCGTATTCGGAGGCGCTTATCAGGGAAAACTTGATTATGCGAAAGAACAGTTTCATACGAGAGAAGTCTTTGTCTGCAGCGATGATCTGGCGGAACTGGACTTTTCCAAAGATACGATTTACAGGCTGGAAGATTTTGTGCTGGCCTGTGTGAAAGAAGGAAAAGAGGCTGCCGACTATCTGCGGGATCACCGGCGGCAGCTGCAGGGGAAAACGGTGATCTGCACCGACATCTCTCAGGGAATTGTGCCCATGGAAGCAGAAATGCGGGCGCTGCGGGAGATGACCGGAAGAGCGATGCTCTACCTGACAAAGGAAGCGGAAAGCGTGACCCGCGTCTTTTGCGGGCTGGGACAGAAAATAAAGTGAAGGAAGGCATTATGAAATCACAGATACATTTGATCAGACATGGCATTACTGAAGGAAATCAGAGACGCCTCTATTACGGGGCGGCGGACATCCCTCTGGCGGAAGAGGGGGTACAAAGGCTGAAAGAGCTGGTGAAAGAAGGCATTTATCCCCAGGCGGAAGAGGGCGATTTTTATACGAGCGGGCTAAGAAGAACCGAGCAGACGTTGGCGCTCATATACGGAGAACGGGAGCATGAAACGATTCCCCAGCTGAGAGAAATGGAATTCGGCGATTTTGAGATGAAGAGCTATGAGGACCTAAAGGAGGTCCCGGAATACGTGGAGTGGATCAGCGATAAGAGCGGAAATGCCGCCAGTCCCGGAGGGGAAAGTATCGCGGGGTTCTCTACCAGGATCAGTGAAGGCCTGCGGATTCTTCGCGGAAAACATCAGCTCAAAGAATTGTCCGTGCGGCACAGCGGAAAAGAGGCCGTATCGGTGGTTGTCTGCCACGGAGGAACCATCGCTTCCATTATGGAGGAATGTTTCCCCGGGAGGCGGGAGCATTTTTTCAAATGGATTCCCGATCCGGGGCACGGATACACCCTGAACCTGGAAAAGAGCGATATCGTTACCTATGAAATATTTTAGGAGGCTGTTATGGAGATAAAAAACAATATTACGGAATTGATCGGAAAGACACCGCTGCTGCGGCTGAACCGCTGCGAAGAAAAAGCGGGCGCAAGCTGCGCGCTGATCGCAAAGCTGGAATACTTCAACCCCGGCGGAAGCGCGAAAGACCGGGTTGGATATAATATGATCGCGGAAGCGGAGAAGGACGGGAGACTCACGCCGGGCGGAACGATCATTGAACCCACCAGCGGCAATACCGGAGTGGGCATCGCTATGGTAGCGGCCGCCAGAGGATATCAGGCGATCATGACCATGCCGGAAAGTATGAGCGTAGAACGTCGGAATCTGCTCAAGGCGTACGGCGCCAGACTGGTGCTGACCGATGCGGCGGCCGGTATGCAGGGGGCTGTGGAAAAGGCAGAAGAGCTGGCAAAGGAAATCCCCGGCAGCATCATCGCCGGCCAGTTCGTCAATCCGGCCAACTGGCAGATCCATTACAGAACCACAGGACCTGAAATCTGGAACGATACCGATGGAAAGGTGGATGTTTTCGTGGCAACGGTGGGCACGGGCGGAACCATCACCGGAACGGGAAAATACCTCAAGGAGCAGAATCCCCAGGTAAAAGTCGTCGCGGTAGAGCCTGCGGCATCACCCCTGTTGTCCCAGGGCAAAGCGGGTCCCCACAAGATTCAGGGAATCGGCGCCAACTTTGTGCCCGAGGTTTTGGATACCTCGATTTACGATGAAATCATCACAGTGACCGATGAGGACGCTTTCGAAACAATGAAGGATCTGGCGCTGACCGAGGGCCTCTTTGTGGGAATTTCCTCCGGTGCGGCGCTGAAGGCCGGTCTGGTTCTGGCCCAAAGGCCGGAAAACGCAGGAAAAAATATTGTGATCCTGCTGCCGGACACGGGAGAACGCTATCTGAGCCTGTTCGTATAACAAAAGGGGCTGACGTATACAATCGTCAGCCCCTTCGTTCATTCAGGCCCGTATTTCATTCATTAGCAATTCTAGCATTTCCTCCGACTCATCGTCGGTAAAAGGATCCTCTAGCTTGGTTCCGCACTGGGGGCAGACGGTTTCTTCCGTCTCAAATTCCGTGTAGCATGAAGAACAATATTTTATCATTTCAATCAACTCCTTTTTCCTTATTGTTTATCCAGCAAGCCCAGGGCCTCTTTCCATTTGAGGACCCGCAGGGCTGATCCATCAATTTGTTCCATCGGGATTTTTCCGCTTTCTACCGCCTGACAGACAGCGGAGATCTGATCCTTATAATTGGACGTACAGAGAAGATCGTTTCCGGCCAGAACAGCGGCGACTGCGATATTCTCGTCTTGACTGTAGTCCGCGGCGCCGTCCATACTCAGATCATCGGTGACGATCACCCCGCTGAAACCCAGCTCTGTTCGCAGAATCTCGTGAACCCTTTTAGACAGGGAGGCAGGCTTGTCTTTATCCATACATTTTACGATGTTGTGACTGACCAGCACGCAGGGCGCGCCTGCGTCGATTCCGGCCTTAAAAGGAAGAAAATCCTCAGAGACAAAAGTCTCGTAGGGCCGGTCATCTGTGACAATATCAGTATGAGTATCCGCGTTTCCCCCATATCCCGGGAAATGTTTCAGTGCCGAACCGATTTGCTTTTCATTCATAACCCCAATGACAGCTGAAATGTAATCCGCCGTTTTTTCTTTGTCCTGCCCCAGGGTGCGGGAATAGATAAAGGAATTTTTATCCTCCGTCATATCGCAGACCGGCGCCAGATTTACGTTGATTCCCAGCGACAACAGCAGATCGGACTTTTTTGCGGTATCCTCGCGGATCCGGTCCAAACCGCCCTTTTTATAAAGCTCCTGAGGCGAAGCAAAAGGCGACTGCCTGTATGCGGGAAACTTGCTGACCCTTACAACGGTTCCGCCTTCTTCGTCCGCTGCCATGAGCATGGGAACGGCGGCGGCCTCCTGATAAGAGATAATGGCTGCTTTCGCGGTTTCCTTATCCCGTTCTTTGAAAAAGTCGGCGAAAAAGAGATACCCGCCCAAATGATAAGAGGCTATATCCTCCCGGTTTATCGTACTGTTGGAAACGCAGACCAGAAACATCTGGCCCACCTTTTCTTCCAGCGTCATTGATTTTAAAATTTTTTCCGCACGGCTTGTCCTCGCTGCCGGAGCGGAGGTCCCGACAGAAGCCTTATGCGCCTGAGGAACCAGAAAAAGCACCGCTCCTGCCAGAATGACAAAAGCGGCAATTGCCATAATCCATTTTTTCACCCTAATACCCCACCTTTCTGACAGGGTCTATTTTACCACAATTTTTCAGGTGAGAACAGGCCTTAGCTTTTTTATCAAGAGACAGGCTGCGACAATTTTCAGCGCGTCTCCCGGAAGGAACGGCAGCACGCAGGCCGCAAGAGAGACGTAAAGCCCTGCTCCGCTGGAAATCATAAACCAGATGGTTCCGAGAAAATAGCAGGCTGCCAGCCCCAGGAGCATAGCCACGGCTAAAGCAGGAAGAAAATCCTTTTTCTTCGACAGCTGAATTGCCGCGCCGATGATTAAGGCCGCCGCCGCATAGCCGATAATATAGCCGCCCGTGGGGCCGGCCAGAATTCCGATTCCGCCGGTAAAGTTATGAAAAACCGGCGCTCCCACTGCGCCGAGGACAATATACACCAACTGACTGATAGTTCCGTATTTATATCCCAAAAGCCCTCCGGCCAGAAAAACAGCCAGCGTCGCCAGGTTCACCGGCACCGGTGTAAAGGGCAGTGGAATCGATATAAAGGAACAGACGGCTGTCAGAGCGGCAAAGAGCGCGCACAGCATCAAACGGGTTGTTTTCGAGTATTTTTCCATAGCCCGGTCCTCAAAGACGAATGGATATTTCGCCGGTGGACAGCGTTTCCCGTTCGCCGGTGGAATAAAGGACTTCCAGCCCGCCGTTTTCATCAATATCAAGAACACGCGCCTGCCTGCCGGGAGTCTCCGTCGAGTATCCTCCTTTATGCACCTGCACGGTCTTTCCGATAACCATGGAATGGCTTTTGTAATCGCTGATAAAGGTGCGATCCTCAATGTGATCCATTAGAGGAAGCAGCTGATTGAGAACCTCTGCCGCCAGCTGATTTTTGGAAAATTCTCCTTCCAGAGCGCCCGCGACCTGCAGCAAGTCTTCGGGAAACTCCCGGGTGCTGCAATTAATGCCGATGCCTACGATCAAGTATTCGATCTGGCCGGTTTCAAAGCTGGTAATGGCTTCCGTAAGGATTCCGCATATTTTTTTGCCATTGACATAGATATCGTTCACCCACTTGATCTGAGGAGTGAGGCCGCAGATCTTTTCGATAGCCCGGGTCACAGCCACAGAAGCCGCTGTGGTAATCAGCACAGACTGACTCATGTCAAAAAGAGGCTTTAAAAGAACGCTCATATAGATGCCTGTATTGGCGGGAGATATGAAGGTTCGTCCCAGCCGTCCTTTGCCGTGGCTCTGGTGAAAGGCCAGAACGGCAGTGCCGTGTTCTGATCCTTCAAGGGCCAGCTTTTTCGCCACGTTATTGGTGGAATCCACGGTTTTATATACGTGAAGAGGCAAATTCGCGTACTGCCGGTCCAGATGGGCAGCGATGCCCTGAGCGGATAACATGTCGCTGTCCGGAGCCAGACTGTAGCCCTTGTTGGTTACGGCTTCGATCTGATAACCTTCCTCCCGCAGCGCTTTAATCGCCTTGTGCACCGCGGCCCTTGACACTCCCATCTGTTCCGCCAGGGCTTCCCCCGACAGAGAAGTGCCCTTATTTTCTTCCAGTGCTTTCAGCACATATTCTTTTACGGCCATAAATGACTCCCTCCAATACAGAGATGACGCTCCGTCTGTAAAGACCGCAAGCGTGTTGATTTCAACGTATAGTTTAATGGAAGGAGGGCGGGATGTCAACTGCTCCCCGGGGCAGCCGGGCCTCGCTCCAGGCCTGGAATTCACCCGGGCGGCCCCGGGCTCCATCCCGGGACTGCGGTAACTTTTTTTAAAAATCGGCCCCTGGTTACGCAAAGTTGTGGGTTTGGAGGGGTATGCAGCCGGCAAAAATGAAGAAATACGCTGTCATCCGTTTTGGAGGCCGCGGAATCGTTGAAAAACGCGTAACTTTTCGCAAAAAAAGCCTTCCGGTTACCGCCTGAACCCTTCCATTTCTATTCCGCCCGGCTGCGCACGCTATAAAAACAAAATCCTGAATTATCTGACTTTAATAATTATTCACAGTAAAGCGGTAACTGGATAAAGCAACTCCTAAAAAAATAACAAATTTGCTTATGATTTTCCGCCTTTGAAGAAATTAATGAAAATTTTGGAAAAACTTAAAAATAGCCGTGAATTTGCCAAAAACTGAAAAAGGTATAGCAAAAAGGGCCGATTTTTATTATAATGGATTATAGGAAAAACAGTACAAATTGTATATGAATAAATATTAATTAAATAATTAATTATGCAACGGAGAGAATCGAAAAGAATGGAGAAAAGCTATGGCAATCGTAATTAATGGGCAGAGCTTAACGGTTGAGGAAGTAATCCGTGTGGCGAGAGGCTGTGAACAGGCAGAGATTTCTGAAGAATCCTGGGCCGCCGTAAAAAAGGCCAGAGACTATGTGGATAAAAAACTGGAGGAGGGCGCGATTATCTATGGCCTGACCACCGGTTTCGGCAAGTTCTCCGATACGTTAATCTCAAAGGAAGAAGCCGCTGATATGCAGAGAAATCTGATCGTCAGCCATACCTGCGCTATGGGCGATATGCTGCCGAGGGAAGTGGTGCGGGCTGTTATACTGCTGCGCTGCAATGCTCTGGCCAGAGGAAACTCGGGAATCCGGCCCCAAACCCTCAAAACCCTTCTGGGAATGCTCAATAAAGGCGTTCATCCACAGATCCCGGAAAAGGGTTCTTTAGGGGCCAGCGGTGACTTAGCGCCCCTTTCCCATATGGTTCTCACGCTCATCGGAGAAGGAGAAGCCGAATATCAGGGCAGGATCATGCCCAGCCGGGAGGCGATGGAGCGGGCAGGTCTGCAGCCGGTGCGGCTGGCCGCCAAGGAAGGACTGGCGCTGATCAACGGCACGCAGGTCATGACAGCTATCGGAATCAATGTTCTCTGGGATGCGATGCGCCTCGCCAAGACTGCCGACATTGCGGCGGCCATGACGGCGGAAGCACTCAATGGAATTAAAAAAGCCTACGATCCCAAAGTGCATCTTGTAAGAGGCCACCGGGGACAGCAGGATACGGCCGCCAATCTGCTGACGCTCCTCGACGGCAGCAGGAACGCCAGAGATGTGAACCCCAACAAAGTGCAGGACCCGTACTCTTTGAGGTGCGTGCCCCAGATCCACGGCGCTTCCAGAGACGCCATAAAATACGTTTACGACGCAGTGACCAGGGAAATCAACGCGGTTACAGACAATCCTCTGATTTTCCCCGATGAGGATGAAGTGATCTCAGGAGGAAATTTCCACGGTCAGCCCATGGCGTTGGCCTTCGACTTTCTGAAAATGGCCATTTCGGAGCTTGCCGATGTATCGGAACGGCGCAGTGAGCGCCTGATTAACCCGCAGCTGTCGGAAGGCCTGGCGCCGTTTCTGACCCGGCACGGCGGCGTATGCTCCGGCTTCATGATCGCCCAGTACGCAGCGGCGTCCATGGTATCGGAGAACAAGATCTACGCGCATCCGGCTTGTGTGGACTCCATTCCCTCCTCGGGGAACCAGGAAGACCATGTGAGCATGGGAACCACAGCGGCGAGAACGGCGGCAATGATACTGGACAACGCGGAGAAGGTGCTGGGAATCGAATTATACGCGGCTTCCCAGGGAATCTGGCTGCGGGGCGAACGGGGCCTGCGGGGACTGGCGCCGGCGACAAGAAGCGTTTATGAACATATTCGAAAAAACGTAGAGCCTGTGGACGAGGATGTAATCATGCATTACGAACTGAAAAAGTTTGACGCAATGGTTAAAAATAATGAGATCGCAGACGCGGCGGAGCATGTAACAGGACCGCTGCGATAAAGGAGGAGAAAGATGTTGGATAATAAGAACATTGCGGGAGCAATGACGATTAAACTGGACAATACGCTTCCCCAATATCCTGAGTTTGAAGAGGGAAAAAGGAGAGCGCCGGACAGAGGATTCAGGCTCACTGAGGAACAGGCGAAGCTGGCCCTGAAAAACGCGCTCCGTTATGTGCCGGAGGAGCTTCACGAAACTCTGGCCCCGGAATTTATGGAAGAACTGGTTACCCGGGGAAGGATTTACGCATACCGTTATCGTCCCCAGGGCAGGATCTACGGAAAACCAATTGACCAATACAAAGGAAAGTGTTTGGAAGGAAAGGCGTTCCAGGTGATGATCGACAACAATCTGGACTTTGAGATCGCCCTCTATCCCTACGAGCTGGTCACTTACGGCGAGACCGGCCAGCCATGTCAGAACTGGCTCCAATATCGTCTGATTAAAAAATACCTGGAGGAACTGACCGAGGAGCAGACCCTGGTAGTGGAATCCGGTCATCCCCTGGGGCTGTTTCCGTCGAAGCCAACGGCTCCCAGAGTTATCATTACCAACTCCATAATGGTGGGCATGTTCGATAACCTGGACGACTGGGAGATCGCGGAGGAGATGGGCGTAGCCAATTACGGGCAGATGACGGCAGGAGGCTGGATGTACATCGGCCCCCAGGGAATCGTCCACGGTACTTTTAACACGATCCTCAACGCAGGGAGAAAATATCTGGGCGTACCGGAACAGGGAGACCTCACCGGCCATTCCTTTGTTTCCTCGGGCCTGGGCGGTATGAGCGGCGCTCAGCCCAAGGCTGCCAATATAGCCAGAGCCGTGGGAATCTTCGCGGAGGTGGACCGCTCCAGAATCCAGACCCGTTACGATCAGGGCTGGGTGGATATCATCATGGATGATCTGGATGCCGTTTTTCAACTGGCAAATGAAAAGCTGACAGCCGGAGAGAGCATTTCCATCGCCTATCACGGCAACATCGTCGATCTTTTGGAAGCGGCTGTTGAAAAGAATTTTAAAATAGACCTTCTCTCAGACCAGACTTCCTGTCATAATGTGTATAACGGAGGATACTGTCCGGCGGGACTGACCTTTGACCAAAGGACCGAGCTGCTTCATCAGGACAGAGAAACCTTCCGCGAAAAAGTGGATGAATCCCTCCACAGGCATTTCCGGGCGATTAAGGCGCTGACTGAAAAGGGAACCTACTTCTTCGATTACGGAAATTCCTTTATGAAGGCCATTTACGATTCGGGCGTAAAAGAAATATCCAAAAACGGATACGATGAAAAGGACGGATTTATCTGGCCGTCCTATGTGGAAGACATTATGGGCCCGATGCTGTTCGATTACGGATACGGGCCGTTCCGGTGGGTGTGCCTGTCAGGAAGACCTGAAGATCTGGATGCTACCGATCAGGCCGCCATGGACTGCATCGACCCCAAGAGACGGTTTCAGGACAGGGACAATTGGGTCTGGATCCGCGATGCCAAGGCCAACAGGCTGGTGGTGGGAACTCAGGCGAGGATTCTCTACCAGGACGCGGAAGGTAGAACAAGGATCGCCCTGCGGTTCAACGGGCTGGTCCGGGAAGGCAAGATTGGCCCCGTTATGCTGGGCAGAGACCACCACGATGTCAGCGGAACGGATTCACCATTCAGGGAAACGGCCAACATTAAGGATGGAAGTAATGTAATGGCGGATATGGCCGTACAGTGTTTTGCCGGAAACGCGGCCAGAGGCATGAGCCTGTGCGCGCTGCATAACGGAGGCGGCGTGGGCATCGGGAAAGCGATCAACGGAGGCTTTGGCCTGGTACTTGACGGCAGCGAGCGGGTCGATGAGATCATCCGCTCCGCTATGATGTGGGATGTTATGGGCGGCGTTGCCAGGAGAAACTGGGCCAGAAATGAACATGCTCTGGAAACTGCCGCGGCCTACAACCAGAATTACGCCGGCAGCGGACACATTACTATTCCGTACACGGCGGACGATGAGCTGGTAGCGGCGACTGTGGAAAAATACGTGAAATAGGAGAAGCGCATGAGCAAATTACTGATTAAGAACATCGGCTGCCTGCAGACACCGGTGGGCAGCATCAGCCACTGGGGTCCCCGGCAGGGCGAGAACCGGAAGCTGTTTCAGGCGGCGGTCCTCATTGAAGACGGCAGGATTGAAGCCATTACATCAGACGGGGTACTGCCCGGGGAGGCGGCGGATACGATCATCGATGCCCAGGGCAACCTGGTGACTCCGGGCCTTGTAGAAGGCCACACCCATCTGGTGTTCGGCGGATACCGCCAGGGAGAAATCCCCCTCAAGCTGAAAGGCGCCGGATATCTGGACATTCTTAAAAACGGCGGCGGTATTCTCGATACGGTAAGAAAGACGAGGCAAGCTGACGCAGAAGAATTGTATCAAAAGAGCCGGGGCTTTCTCGATGAGATGATGGCCCTGGGAGTTACGACCTGCGAAGCTAAAAGCGGTTATGGGCTGGATCTGGATACGGAAGTCAAGATGCTGGAAGTGATCCGCAGGCTCGATGAAACTCACCCGATGGACCTGGTGGCCACCTTCATGGGTGCCCATGCGGTGCCGCCGGAATACGAAGGTAAAGGCGACGAATATATTGAACTTCTGTGCAGGGAAATGATTCCTTATGTAAAAGAGCACGGTTTGGCTCAATTCAGCGATGTTTTCTGTGAGGACTCGGTATTCAGCGCCGAGCAGAGCGAGAAGTATCTACAATGCGCCAAAGATCACGGACTGGGCTTGAAAATCCACGCCGATGAAATCGAAGAGATCGGCGGCTCCCAACTGGCCGGCCGGCTGGGCGCTGTTTCGGCGGAGCATTTGATCGCCATCGGGGAAAAGGGGCTGAATGCCATGGCAGAGGCAAAGACCACGGCAATGCTTCTTCCGGCAACCTCCTTCTATCTGGGCAAGGACTTTGCTCCGGCAAGGACCATGATCGAGAAGGGGATACCGGTAGCCATTGCTTCTGATTTCAACCCGGGTTCCTGTCCGTCCCTCAATCTTCAGTTTGCGATCAATTTAGGGTATTTGAAATATAAAATGACGCCGGAAGAGATTCTGACGGCGGTTACCATCAATCCGGCCTGCGCCATCGGACGGGGCAGCCAGGTCGGCACGCTGGAAGTGGGAAAACAGGCGGATCTGGTCATCTGGGACGCGCCGGATATGGAGATGCTCTGTTACCGCTTTGGTTCCAACCTGGCCCTGCAAGTAATTAAAAAAGGAGAATTGGTATTATGAAATTAAACGACTTGAAAGTCAGTGAATATCTGGACATACTCAAATCCGACGCGCCCGCGCCTGGCGGCGGTTCGGTCAGCGCCCTGGCAGGAGCGCAGGCCGTCAGCCTGTTTATCATGGTGGCTGATTTGACCCTGGGAAAAGAGAAATATGCCGAGTATCAGGACGTTTGTCAGACAGCGAAGCGCAGAGGCGAGGACTTGTACCGGGTATTATCCCAGGCTGTCAGCCGTGATACGGAGGCCTTTAATCTGGTTTCCGAGGCATTTAAAATGCCAAAGACAACCCCGGAGGAAAAGGCTGCCCGCAGCAAGGCCATCGCCGACGCTACCCTGACTGCCACAGAGGTGCCCTACAGTGTTATGCAGTATGCTTATGAGGGCATGATGCTGGCTGAAACCATGGTCGGCAGATCCAATCCCAACGCAGCCAGCGATCTGGGCGTTGCCATTCTCAATCTCATGGCCGCCATCAAGGGAGCCTGGCTCAACGTAAAGATCAATCTGCCGGGAATCAAGGATGAGGAAAAAGCCAGAGCCTTTGAAAAGGGCGGACAGAAAATGCATGATGATGCTCAGACCATAGCCAGAGAGCTGTACGATGAAATCTTAAAACACTTATAAAAGGAGAAAGAAAAAATGGCAAAAATAATCGAAAGCGTACCCAATATCAGTGAAGGAAGAGATCAGGCAATCATCGAGGCCTGCGTGGACCAGATCCGCAGCACGCCGGGATGCACCCTGCTGGATTATTCATCGGACCCCAGCCACAACCGCAGCGTGATTACCTATATGGGAAGCCCTGAGGCCTGTGAAGAGGCCAGCGTCAAGCTGGCGAAAAAAGCCGTGGAGCTGATTGATCTGACGAAACATACCGGGGAGCATCCAAGGATGGGATGCGTGGATGTCATGCCCTTTATCCCCATTAAAGAGGCGACTATGGATGAATGCATGGAGCTTTCCAAGAGAGTAGGCAGGAGGATCGCGGAGGAAGCGGATCTTCCGGTGTTCCTCTATGAACGTTCCGCTTCGGCGCCCCACAGAGAAAATCTGGCGAAGGTGCGCAAAGGCCAGTTCGAAGGCATGGCCGAGAAGGTGAAGGACCCGGACTGGATTCCCGATTTTGGCGGACAGAGGATTCATCCGACAGGCGGAGCAGTCTGCGTGGGCGCCCGTCCTCCCCTCATCGCATATAATATCAATTTAGGAACCGACAACCTGCAGATCGCCAGCAATATCGCCAAGATTATCCGCCAGTCGGGAGGTGGACTGGACTGCGTGAAGGCCATGGGCGTTATGCTGGAAGAGAGAAATATCGCGCAGGTTTCGATCAATATGACGGACTTCACAGTGACGCCGCTGTACCGGGTAAACGAGCTTGTCAAAGCCGAAGCCGCCCGTTACGGCGTTCCGGTTATCGGCACGGAGCTGATCGGCCTGACGCCGATGCAGGCGCTGTTCGACGCAGCGGAATATTATCTGCAGATCGAGGACTTTAAGCCGGCGGTGCAGGTTATCGAAAATCATTTGTTATAAAAAGAATGACGGAGCCTGCTTTGTCGTAAGATAAAACAGGATACAGTCCAATGGTCTTTCCGTCCGCAGGTGAAAAGAGGTTTGATATGGAACTAAATGCCAGTGATCCGAAAAAAGTTGTATTGCAGGGAAACGAGGCCTGCGCCAAAGGCGCCCTCTATGCGGGATGCCGGTTTTTTGCCGGCTACCCCATCACCCCTTCGACGGAAATCATAGAGCTGATGTCCTCTGAGATGCAGAAAGCGGGCGGAGCGTTTATTCAGATGGAAGATGAGATCGGTTCCGCCTGTGCCATCATCGGCGCCAGGTGGGGAGGGAAAAAGGCCATGACAGCCACCTCCGGTCCGGGCTATACGCTGATGCAGGAGGCCATCGGCTACGCGGCAGTGACCGAGACCCCGATCGTGATCGTCAACGTACAGCGGGGAGGTCCCTCCACCGGTCAGCCTACCCTATCTTCACAGGAAGATGTTTACCAGGCCAGATACGGCAGCCACGGCGACTACGGCATCATTGTTCTGTCGCCGTCCTCCGTGCAGGAGATGTACGATTTTACCGTGCGGGCCTTTGAGCTGTCCGAACAGTTTCGGACGCCGGTAATCCTGCTTTCCGATGAGGTGGTGGGGCATATGAGGGAGAAGATAACCATCCACGACGGCTCTAAAAACATTAAGTCGGGCACACAGAAATTTGTCGTTTCGCCCCATGCTGATTTCTTCCAGGGTGAAAATTCCCTGGTGGAAGGACAGCTCCACGATGAGTGGGGGCGCAGGATCGGCCATGTCGCTGAGCAGAGCGGCAGATTCATTCAGAATATCAATAAAAAGATCCAGGACAATGCCGACCGGATTGCCGATATACGAACCTATTGTATGGAGGACGCGGACATCGCTATCGTAGCCTACGGTTCCGTAGCCAGACCGGCGGCCAATGCGGTTAAGCTGGCCAGAGGAATCAGGGACGAGCGGATTCTGCCCAAGCTGAAGGTGTTCCGGGACCTGGTTAAACGGGGCGTTCCGGCGACTATGCACACCGACTACAGCCATCTCAAGGTCGGGCTGGTTAAAATCAACTCCCTGTGGCCCTTTCCCGAGGAAGAACTGAAGCGGTCAACCCAGAACACAGAACTGATTATTGTTCCGGAAATGAACGTAGGAAAATACTGCCGGGAAGTGGAACGGGTTCTTAAAGATAAAAAGGTGATTTCCATGCCCAAGAGCGGAGGCGATATTCATACGCCTCATGAGATATTGGATGAGATCCTAAAGGAGGCGGGAGTCAATGAATAAACTGTATAAAAAGTATATAAAAACAGAATTGCTTCCGACTCTGTTCTGCCCCGGCTGCGGAAACGGAATCATTCAATACGCGGCTATCGATGCTATCGACAGCCTGGGAATTAAGGACCAGGTAGCCTGCGTAAGTGGGATCGGGTGTTCGTCCTGGATTCCCTGCTATTATAAAATGGACGTTATGCACACCATGCACGGAAGGGCGCTGGCCTTTGCTCAGGGGTTAAAGCTGGCCCAGCCGGACAAAAAGATTCTGGTCTTTACCGGTGACGGCGACTGTCTTGCCATCGGGGGAAACCACCTGCTCCACGCCTCTGCCAGAAATATAGACTTGACGGTTGTCATGGCCAACAATTATATTTACGGCATGACCGGCGGACAGAAATCTCCTTCTACGCCAAAAGGTTCCATCACCAAGACGACACCTTTTGGAAGCATCGATGAACCGATCGACGGTTGCAGGCTGGCCATGACTATGGGGGCCAGTTACGTGGCCAGGTGGACCACGGCCCATCCGGTGCAGCTTGCCAAAGCCATTCGCGAAGGCATGGAGCACAGGGGTTTTTCCTTTATCGAAGTTCTTTGTCAGTGCCCGGTGCAGGCGGGAAAAGGCGTGTACGGAGAAAAAGAGCCGGCAAACATCCTGAAATATTATAAGGAACATACCTACCAGTACAGGGAAGGGATGGAGATCCCTGAGGGGAAAGTGCGGATTGGGACATTGAAGCACGATCCGGCGGCTGAGGAATACATACAGAAGGTGGAAAAAAAGCTGATTTCACAGGGGATAAAGAGAGGATAGAGAGATGGCTAGGATTACAGTGGATAAGGCCTGCTGCAAAGGATGCGATATCTGTCTGACAGTATGCCCAAAGAAAATTTTTGTCCATTCGAAGAAGAGAAACAACTACGGCACCAATATGCCCGATGTGTCCGGAGCTGACGGCTGTATCGTATGCAGAACGTGCGAAAGACTCTGTCCGGATGGCGCTATCAATGTGGAAGAGGAGGATCAGACATGAGGATTAACGTGCGTTTCGCGGGAGCGGGCGGGCAGGGCGTCATTCTTTCGTCCGTACTTTTGGCAAAGGCCTACGGGCTGGGAGAGGATTACAACATTTCCCAGACCCAGAGCTACGGACCCGAAGCCCGGGGCGGCGCCTGCAAAGCAGAAGTCGTCATATCGGATGAAAACATCGACTATATGAAGGTGGACCAGGCCGATGTGTTTATCGCTTTCAACCAGATGGGATATGATAAATACATAGGTACCGTCAAAAAAGATGCGATGGTGCTGATTAACAGTACCCTGGTGGATGCCGATGATCCGGCCTATTACCGGGTTCCCGCCACACAGATCGCAGAGGAAATGGGAAAGCCCTTTGTCGTCAACATGGTTATGCTGGGCGCTCTGACGAAGCTGATGCCAAAGCTCCACTATCCGACCGTGGAGGAAGAAATTATGCAGAACTTTGCCGCCAGTATCGCGGGTATGAACCTGGTAGCCTATGGGCGCGGCTATCAGGAGATGGAGATTGAACTGGAACAGCGGGGAGAATAAAGCGGGCAGCTGTGGTATACTAAGGCAGGAGGTGCTTTCATGAAAGAAATAGCCATTACAGACATTGAACATATAAAGATTGGAAATGCCGAAGATCGGGAAAACGCCACGGGCTGTACGGTGATTCTGTGCGAAAGGGGAGCTGCCGCCGGGATCGATGTCCGGGGCGGAGGTCCTGCCAGCAGGGAATCGGAGCTTCTCAATCCGGTTGCTGCCGCCGATAAGATCCATGCCGTGCTGCTCAGCGGCGGCAGTGCTTTCGGGCTGGACGCGGCGGGCGGCGTTATGGAATATCTGGAGCAGAGGAACGTGGGCGTGGACACAGGAGTTGCTAAGGTTCCCCTGGTCTGCTGCTCCTGCCTCTTCGACCTGCAGCTGGTAAACAAGCAGGTAAGGCCGGATAAAGCCATGGGATATCAGGCCTGCAGCGGCACGTACACAGACGGCAACCACGGGGCGGGAACCGGCGCCACTGTAGGAAAATACCGGGGTACGGAATATATGATGAAGACCGGAATCGGCAGCTATGCCGTACAGATTGGAGACTTAAAGGTAGGAGCCGTTGTCGCGGTAAACGCGTTGGGAGATATCTTTGATTATCGAACCGGAACGCAGATTGCGGGTCTGCTCAATGAAGAGAAGAACGGATACCTCTCCACAGAAGAAGAGATGTACAGGCAGTGCGAAACAGTAACGGACCTGTTTACAGGAAATACCACCATCGGAGCGGTCATAACCAACGGCAGCTTTAACAAAGCCCAGATGAACAAGATCGCGGCCATGGCCCAGAACGGATATGCCAGAGCCGTAAGACCGGTTCACACGGAAGCCGACGGAGATACCATATACGCATTGTCAGTAGGCGATGTGACTGCGGATATCAATGGTGTGGGAACCCTGGCCGCACAGGTTACGGCGGAAGCAATTAAAAAAGCCGTATACGCAGCTGACCCGGCGTATGGACTGCCCAGCGCCAAAAGTTTGCTTAAATGAGCCGCATTTGAGGATGTATCCCTACGGATTGATACTTCATGGAGGCTGGGACTGATCAAGTTAGACGCTGCAAGTCCCAGCTCCTTTGTTTTATGAGAAGCAGGGCCCTTTTTTCAATCTGCGTTTAGAAATTCTGTTACACTTTGCGGAACTTTGGCATCTAACTAATAAAGAAAGAAGGTGAGTGTTTATGAAAAAGATCAGCAATGCCATATATATTCTTGTATTAATTGTTTTTCCGATGGTCTACTTTGAAATTTACGCAGGGGCAAAAACGCATCTGATGGATCTGGCAAACAATTTTGCTTTTGACAATCCAATAACCCCGCCGCTACTCTGCTCATTAATGGTAGGTGTTTTCACCGTAATTTTATTGGAAGTGGCGCGGAGCTTTGGCAGGGATTCTTACTTAAAAAAGGCTGTTGCCATGGTAATTCTTTTAGCGCACCTTCTTTTCAGTTATTTTGCGCCGAATATCATTATGTATTATGTGTATATAGAGGTGATGTCCAGTTTGATCTTCGTAACAGCAGCCCTGCCTGTTGAAGCCCTTTTGGATCTTTATAGAAACAGAAAAAGGGCTGACGAATCGGAGAAATAAATAGGAAAGCGATAAAATTTTCTGCCGGTGGATGGGATATCTGCCGGCAGTTTTGTTGTCCGCAAAATATATAGCGGGGTTAAGCGGCTTGACAAAATGAATTTCATGATATAACATACGTTATATAACAATTGTAATAATTAACGGGAGGAAGCTATGCCAAAGCAAAAAATCACAAAAGAGGAGATTTTATCAGCGGCCTTTCAACTGCTGCGAAAAAAGGGACTGGAAGCGGTTAACGCCAGGAGTGTCGCTAAGGAAGCGGGCTGCTCCGTCCAGCCGATTTACAGCAGCTATACCAATATGGACGAACTTTTAAAGGAGCTTTTTGAATATTGCCGGAGCTATCAGTTGGATTATGTAAGAAACCAGCTGGATGAAGAGAACTATTTCGGCTCAGCGGGGCGAGGCCATATTCTCTTCGCGCGCGAGGAGAAAAATCTGTTTCGCTTTCTCTTCCTGTCCAGATTTGTCCGGGGCAGGAGTCTGGAGGATATATACAAGCAGTACGGCATTCCGGAAGTAACCGGTAGTATAGAGAAGATGCTGGGACTGACCTTTGATGAAGCGCGGCAGCTGTATTTGGACCTGATGATCTATACCCACGGTATTGCGGCCATGCTTGCGACGGACGCCCTGGACACGGCGGACGAGGATATTCATCGAAACGTGGATCACGCATACCATGCCTTTCTGGAAGAAGCGAGGAGAAAGAAATGAAGATGATTATACATGATCTGAAACCGGAGCAGGAGGAGCGCTTGTTTTCTGCGAAAGAGGACCTGCTGACGGTTTCCGCAAAGGAAACGATTAAGACCTGCATCGGGTGTTTTGGCTGCTGGCTGAAAACACCGGGACGCTGCGTACTGAAAGACCAGTACCAGGAGATGGGCAGGGATCTGTCTCTCTGCGGGGAGCTTATCATCATAAGCCGGTGCGTGTACGGAAGCTTCAGCCCGATGGTCAAGAGCGTCATGGACCGCTGTATTCCGTATCTGCACCCCTGCTTTACAATACGAGGCGGTGAGATGCATCATCGCCGCAGATATGATAACCGTCTTAAGATCAGTGCGTTTTTCTACGGTGAGGATCTGACAGAAAAGGAGCGGGAGACTGCCGAACACATTGTACGGGCCAACTGCGTTAACCTGGACGGCGACATGGGCCGCATTGCTTTCCTGAAAAAAGGGGAAGCCCTGGAAGGAGAATGGATATGAAGATTGGGTTTATCAACGGGAGTCCGAAAAAAGAAGGAAGCGCATCCGGCTGCCTGCTGGCTGAGCTGAAAGAGATTTTGAAGCAGCCTGTCAGCGAATATTGTATCCGCAGCCGCAGAGATACCCTGCCGGACGAGCTGGCGGAGCAGGACGTTCTGGTAATGGCAATGCCTCTTTACGTTGACGGAGTTCCGTCTCATATGCTCAGCTGTCTGACTGAGCTTGAAACTCTCCTCAAAGGCAGGAAAATCACGGTTTATGCTATTATTAACTGCGGCTTCTTTGAGGCTGCCCAAAACCGGTGGGCCATCGCCATCCTGCAGAACTGGTGCCAACGGACAGGGCTAAAGTGGGGCCAGGCCATAGGGGTAGGGGGCGGAGGCATGATGCCTATGCTCAAGGACATCCCGCCGGGAAAAGGTCCGAAAAAGAACCTGAGCCGGGCGCTGGAGACTCTGGCAAAAAATATCCTCAATGAACAGAGTGGAGAAACTCTGCTGGTATCACCCAATTTTCCGCGTTTTCTGTACCGGAAAGCAGCAGAGATGGGATGGCGGAGACAAATAAAAGAAAACGGGCTGAAAGCAAAAGACCTTTCCGCCCGTCCATCCGGTTCGTGCTGACGTAGCGCCTGCAAAAAAGACAAAAGAGATCCGGCTCTTAGCTGCCGGATCTCTTTGCGAAACTTATATTTAAAACCCCTCAGTTTTTGATTTTAATCAGCTTGAAAAGCTGAATCACAGGAATATTGATAAAGGCCAGCCCGTATACCGTGAACAGCTGGGTCAGTTCCAGCGTCTGAACCTTGAATATTTCATGCAGACCGGGAATCATCAGCACTGCGGTAATGAGGATCAGCCCGGTGAAAAAGGCCGCGATCAGGTAAACGTTGTTGAATACCCTGGAGGTAAACACCACAGGCTTGTTGGACTTACAGTTGAAGCCGTGAAACAGTCTGGCTGTACACAGGGTTCCGAAGGCCATTGTGCTGCCCAGCAGAGCGCTGCCCTGACCGGCTGCGGTGAATATGCCGTGGTACCCGATGAGAAATGCCGCCATGGTAGTGATACCGATGGAAAGTCCTCCGGCGCCGATTCTCGTAAGGAAGGACCTGGTGAGAATCGACTCATTGGCCGGGCGCGGTTTTTCCTTCATCAAATCCTTGGTATGCGGTTCCAGGCCCAAAGCGATGGCCGGAAGACTGTCTGTCAGCAGATTGATAAACAGCAGATGAACCGGAGCAAAGGGCACGGGGAGCGCCGCGATGGAAGCGTATAAGACCGCCAGAATAGCCCCGAAGTTACCGGACAGCAGGAACTGGATGGAATGCTTGATATTCTGATAGATGTTCCGGCCGTTTTCCACCGCCTTAACGATGGTAGCGAAATTATCGTCTGTGAGGACCATGGAAGCGGCATCCTTGGATACCTCGCTGCCGGTTATTCCCATCGCCACCCCGATATCCGCCTGTTTTAGGGCAGGGGCGTCGTTGACTCCGTCTCCGGTCATCGCTACGATATTGCCCTTTTCCTGCCAGGCGCGGACGATGCGGATTTTGTGCTCCGGAGAAACCCGGGCATAGACGGAAATCTTTTCCACAAAGCTTTTCAGCTCTTCATCGGACATATGATCAATGGCAGCGCCTTCGCAGGCTTCGGAATCGTCCTTCAAAATTCCAATCCGTTTGGCAATGGCCGCCGCGGTAATCTTGTGATCCCCCGTAATCATCACTGGTTTGACACCGGCGCTGATACATTCCGCAACCGCTGCCATGGATTCCTCTCGGGGAGGATCCATCATAGCGATCAGGCCTAAAAAGGTCAGATCGTTTTCGTCTTCCGCCTGCGGCTGGAAATCCGAGGCCACATCTTTATAGGCAAAGGCCAGCACCCGAAGGCCGTCCCGCGAAAATTCCATATTCTGTTCTTCTATTTTTTTGCGGTCGGAATCTGTAATGGAGCGAATCCCGTCCTCCGCCTGAATGTGGGAAACCCGGTTCAGAAGAACATCTACGGCACCCTTTGTTACCATGAGGGGCTGGCCGTCTATCTGGTGACAGGTAGACATCAGCTTTCGGTCACTGTCAAAAGGAAGCTCGCTGAAACGGGGGAACTGAGAACGCAGGGAAGCGTAATCCTCTCCCAACTTCAGGGCGATGTTGATAAGGGCTGTTTCCGTAGGGTCGCCGATTTCCTTTCCTTCCGCAATGGCTGAATCGTTGCAGAGCACGCTGTGGGTAAGAAGCGCTCTTTGCGCGGGATCCTCCGTATTAATCTCCTCGGCCGTAATTCGCCGGCCATGGACATAGTAATCTTCTACTGTCATTTTGTTCTGCGTCAGGGTTCCGGTCTTATCGGAACAGATGACTGAGACGCTGCCCAGTCCTTCCACAGCCTGCAGCTTTCGTATAATGGCGTGCTCTTTGGCCATTTTCTGTGTGCCGAAGGAGAGCACGATGGTGACGATGGAACTGAGCGCTTCCGGTATGGCGGCTACGGCCAGCGCCACAGCAAAGAGAAAAGCGTTGCCCGCCGATTCTCCCCGGTATACGCTGAGACCGAACAGGATTCCGCAGAAGATCAGAATTAAAATAGACAGCTTTTTCCCAAAATTGTCCAGGTTGATCTGCAGAGGCGTCTTTTTTTCGGAAGTTGTTTTGAGCAGGGTGGCAATTTTCCCCACTTCAGTATCCATTCCTATAGAAGTGACAAGGAAGGAGCCGCGGCCGTAGGTGACAAAGCTGCCGGAATAGACCATATTGAGTCGGTCTCCCAGCGCTGCCTCTTTCTCGATTGGCGCGAGATCTTTTTCTACACCCAGGCTCTCCCCTGTCAGGGCACTTTCATCAATTTTCAGTCCGGCGTTTTCCAGCAGTCTGCCGTCGGCGGGTACGAAGTCGCCGGCCTCCAAAAACACCTGATCACCTACGGTGACGTCCTTAGACGGAATTTGGATGACCTGACCGTTTCGCAGAACCTTTGCTTCGGGCGCCGACATAGCTTTCAGGGCGCTGAGGGACTGCTCGGCCTTAACGGTCTGAACCGTTCCCAGGATCGCATTTATGGTGATTACGACTAAAATTACCACAGCGCTCTCCAGATCCTTTAAAGCCCCGGAAATAATTGCGGCTGCGATGAGAATAATGACCAGAAAATCTTTAAATTGCTCTAAAAAAATACGTAACGTGGACTTTTTCTTTTCTTCCGCCAGTTCATTGGGGCCGAATTTCTCAAGGTTTGCCTGAACCTGACTCTCCGACAGAGGTTCTGCTGTTCCGTTGATTTTTTCCCGGACCTGCTGGACTGTCATTTGATAATAGTTTTGCATATAGATTCCTCTCTTAATGTTATTTTGTAAAGATCACAGGTATTATATACAATTAAAAAAGACTTTTACTGCATATAAACCATGCAATAAAAGTCTTGCTGTTTCATTACGACCCGGATGAAACATAAGTCCCATCGAGATTGACGATATCGTAAACGCCTGTCGGCGCCGGCTACTCCCTTTTATTCATATAATTATATTATAGGGCATATGTATTTTTGTCAACCAATATTTAAAAACAAAAACACAAAAAAGTAAAACACCCTGGGGGGACCAAGGTGTTTTACAAGTGTGTATTGTGTGTATTCAATAAAAGAAGGAAAGTTCGCATAGAAACAATGTTTCTATGTCCCTATCTACAATTCACATTATAGCCATGTTTTGTGAAGGGATTATGAAGAAATTCAAAAAAAATTAATTTTATTTAAGAATTTCTTACGAACCCGTTACAAAAAGGAACAAAATTTACAGTGCGGTATACTGCCAGACGATCTTATCACCGTCTTTGACCTCATATTCCGAAACCTTTTTGGTGATCTTTTTTTTGTCGTTGATTTCGCAGCTCCATTCCGATCCGCTGTCGGTATTGACATCGTTGATGGAAGTGACATAAGGCTCTGCTGAGGTGTTTACCTCCACGGAAACCCCTTCCTGATTGGAATAAGACTCCAGAATCTGCATAACGGTAGCGTCCTCCTGAATCTGCATATTGTAGTCCACAAGATTTTCCTTGTTGGCATTGTCCGGATAAAGAATGCTCATGGTTACACGAATCGTTTTGACATCGCTGCCGTCATCGGAAGGGTCGCCGCTGCATGCGGAGAAGGCCAGAACCAGCAGCAAAACGAGAGTGAGCGCCGTTAATTTTTTCATATAAGCGTGTTTCATAAATCTCTCCTTATCTTTACTGCGCGTATTTGTGCAGGTCTAAATTGTTTTCCGTAAAGAGCTGTCGCATTTTAGCCTGGCTTTCATCCGTAAAATACGGATGCAGCAATGCGTAAAGATGCTGAATGATATTGTCACAGGCTTCCTTTGCGGAGATGCTGAAATTCAGGAGCGTCACATAGGTGATGCTGGTCTGAGACAGAGTCCAGCAATTCTGTATCAGCAAATTCCTGGAAACGGGCGTGATCGGCCGCATGATTCCATGGTCTGTCCAGGCTGTTATGATTTCGTCAATCCGCCCCATCAGCCTGTCTGCGCGTTCCCGGTAAAGGCGGCGGAGTTCCGGATCGTTAATCAGCATTGCGGAAAGCTCCAGATAAAAGAAGCGATAGTCATAAATCGTTCGCGAAAGCTGAAGAAAAAAATTCATCAATCCCTCTTCCTTCGCTTCCAAATCCTCACTGTAAAAAAGGTCTTCGGACTTTGGCGTCAGCATTTCCAGCCAGATACTGCGAATCAGGTGCTCCTTATTATCGAAATAGTAATAAAGATTACCCGGACTGATGTGCATTTCATTGGAAAGCTGCACAGTGCTCACATTGGTGGCGCCCTTTTTATTGAACATTTCAATTGCCGTGTCCATTATTTTTTCTCTGGTTCCCCTACCCATTTTAATTTTACCTCCATTAATTCTTTTTATTCTATATAGATTTTAGGCAGACGCTGGCCAAAGGCACAAACGATCTCATAATTGATCGTCCCTGTGGCATCGCCGATATCGTCCGCCAAAATTGTATTTTCCCCATCAGAACCCATAATGATTACTTCGTCTCCAGGCTTTACACCGGGAACATCCGTCACATCAATCATGCACTGGTCCATGCATATATTCCCCGCAATAGGAGCGAACACTCCATTGACAATGACCTTCCCCACTGAGGAATAGGGCCGCGGATACCCGTCCGCATAGCCCAACGCTAAAGTTGCGATCAGACTCTCGCGGGAAGCCGTAAATTTTCTTCCATAGCTGATGGTCGTGCCTTTCGGTACTCTTTTTAAGTGCACGATATTTGCCTTCACAGACATCACCGGCTTGATGGAAAGCTGCGACCGATCTACTTCCGCGCTGGGATAGCAGCCATAGAGGATGATTCCCGGACGAACCGCATCAAAGTATACGGAAGGCAGCTCCATGACTGAGGCGCTGTTGGCAAAGGTGCGCATGGGCACCGATACTCCGGCCTCCGTCAGTTTTTCATAAAAGACATTATATCTCTTTTCCTGCTCCTTTGCATAGGTCTTATCGGCAGCATCCGCTGTTGCAAAGTGGGAAAAGAGCCCCTTGATTTTGAAATTAGGGAGCGCGTCAATTTTTTTTATGTCCTCGATCGCACCCGGGTCTTCGGGCAAGTAACCGATCCTGCCCATACCGGTGTCGATGGCAATCAGACCCGCTACTGTTTTCCCGGCGTCTGCGGCTGCCTGAGAGATGGCCAGGGCGTTGGACGCGCTGCAGACAACGGGTGTGATATCGTAGGCGGCAATGGTGTCCGCGTACATGCCAGGCGTCAGCCCCAGCATGATGATCTCTTCCTGTACACCGTTTTCCCGCAGCCTGATTGCTTCCGAAAGCGCGGCTACGGCGAAAGTCCTGACTCCGTTTTTTCGAAGAACTTCCGCCACCCGAACACTGCCGTGACCATAGCCGTCAGCCTTGATTACGCCGATGATATCTACATGATCTCCTACCTTCGCTTTGATATTTTTAATATTATAGTCCAGATTGGACAGATTGATTTCAACCCAGGCCGGCCGGATGGCTTTTTTGTACATCTTCAATCTCCTAAAATCAATTTGATAAATTAAAGCTCGATCAGCGGTATGCGTCTGATGATGTCATCTCTTCCCGGGCCGTTGGAAACATAAGTAATTGGGAAGCCGATTTCCTTTTCGATTTCATTGACATAGTTCTGGCATGCCAAAGGCAGCTGATCGAATTCCCGGATTCCACGGATATCGCTCTTCCAGCCTGGAAGCTTTTTGAGAATCGGCTTTGCCCGGTACAAATCCGTCGTATGGGGGAATTCCTTCGTCACTTCGCCGTCAACCTCGTAGCCGACGCAGATGGGAACTTCATCCAGATAGCCGAGGGGATCGAGCACGGTCAGAGCGATTTCCGTCGCGCCCTGCATGCGGCAGCCGTAACGGGTAGCAATGGCATCAAACCAGCCGACTCTTCTCGGACGGCCCGTAGTCGCGCCGTACTCACCGCCGTCTCCTCCGCGTTTTCTCAGTTCCTCCGCTTCTTCTCCGAACAATTCGCTGACAAAGGCGCCTGCGCCCACTGCGCTGGAGTAAGCTTTGACTACCGTCATCACTTCCTTGATTTCATAAGGAGGAATGCCGGCGCCGATGGCTCCGTATCCGGCCAGGGTGGAGGAGGAGGTTACCATTGGATAGATACCGTGGTCAGTGTCCTTGAGTGCTCCCAGCTGGCCTTCCAGAAGAATTTTCTTTCCTTCTTTAATGGCGTTGTACAGGTATGCGGAAACATTGCATACATAAGGTCTTACCATTTCCCGGTATTCAAGAAGGGTTTGGAAAAGCTCATCCACATTCAGTGCAGGTTTGTGATACAGATGCTCCAGGATCACGTTTTTCTGCTGACAGATTCCGTCCAGCTTTTCCCTCAGATCGGTTTCATCCATAAAGAGTTCGTTGACCTGAAACCCGATTTTGGCGTATTTATCGGAATAACACGGTGCGATTCCGGATTTTGTAGAACCGAAGGATTTGCCGCCCAGCCGTTCTTCTTCGTACTGATCGAACAGGATGTGATAGGGCATCAGGATCTGCGCGCGATCCGAAACCAGCACCTTTGGCGCCGGAACACCCCGGTCTACGATTTCCTTAATTTCATTGAAAAGATAAGGAATGTTCAGGGCGACGCCATTGCCAAGGATGCAGGTGGTGTGATTGTAAAAAACACCTGACGGCAGCATGTGGAGCGCAAACTTTCCATAATCATTGACGATTGTATGGCCTGCGTTGCTTCCTCCCTGAAAGCGGACAATGATATCCGACTCCTTTGCGAGCATATCTGTGATTTTCCCTTTTCCTTCGTCGCCCCAATTGGCGCCAACTATTGCTTTTACCATTTAAAACTTTCTCCTTTATTTAATCTAAGAGCAGCACGATGAATCGCTTGCTTATACTATGTGAACCTTTTAAGGAAAGCTGCGGTTTACACGCTGATCTCTGCGGTTATGCCAAGCAGTTCTTTGTTTTTCGCTAAAACAGGCCGCACGATCTGTTCCAGAAATTCCTCGGTCTGAGCGGGTGCGCAGCCTACGAAATTCTCCGGCTTCATCAGGCTTTCAAGCTGCTGTCTGCTCATATTGAAAGCAGGGTCCGCAGCAATACGGTCCAGCAGATCGTTATCTTTGCCCTCTTCTTTTACGACCTTTCCCGCAGCCATGGAATGGGTACGGATTCTTTCGTGAAGCTCCTGTCTGTCGCCGCCGGCCTTCACTGCGTCCATGAGGATATTCTCCGTTGCCATGAACGGCAGCTCACTCATGAGGCGGGCTTCGATGACTTTCGGATAAACCACCAGTCCGGAAGCTACATTTATATAAAGTTCTAAGATACCGTCAACAGCCAGGAAACCTTCGGACATGCTCAGGCGCTTGTTGGCGGAATCGTCCAGTGTCCGTTCGAACCACTGGGTAGCGGCTGTAAGTGCCGGATTCATGGCGTCGGACATGACGTAATTGGCAAGGGCCGCGATACGCTCACTGCGCATCGGGTTGCGCTTGTAGGCCATTGCCGATGAACCGATCTGATTCTTTTCAAAAGGTTCTTCCACTTCTTTCAGATGCTGCAGAAGGCGGATGTCGTTGGAAAATTTATGCGCGCTCTGGGCGATGCCGCTGAGCACATTGAGGACGCGGCTGTCCACTTTTCTTGAATAGGTCTGGCCGGAAACCGGATAGCATCCTTCGTAGCCCATCTTTTCAGCGATGAGCTGGTCCAGCCGCTTCACTTTTTCTCTGTCACCGTCGAACAGTTCTAAAAAGCTGGCCTGCGTGCCGGTAGTTCCTTTGGAACCCAGGAGGCGCAGTGTGCTCAGCAGGTATTCCACATCGGACAGATCCATGATAAGATCCTGAATCCAAAGAGTGGCTCGCTTTCCTACCGTAGTCGGCTGTGCCGGCTGGAAATGGGTGAAGCCCAGGGTCGGCAGGGCCTTATATTTATCTGCGAACTGTGAAAGCTGCGAAATGACATTGATTAATTTTGCCCGAATCAGTCTGAGTCCTTCGGTCATGATAATTAAATCCGTGTTGTCTCCCACATAACAGGAAGTAGCTCCAAGATGGATAATTCCCTTGGCCTTCGGGCACTGAACGCCGTAGGCGTAAACATGGGACATAACGTCGTGTCTCACGATCGCTTCGCGTTCCCGGGCAACATCGTAGTTGATGTCGTCCGCATGGGCCTTTAATTCATCTATTTGTTCCTGTGTGATATCGAGCCCCAGCTCTTTTTCAGCTTCGGCAAGGGCGATCCACAATTTTCTCCAGGTTCTGAACTTCATTTCCGGGGAAAACAGGTATTTCATTTCCTTGCTGGGATACCGTTCGGATAAAGGGCTGTTATAGTTTTTCATATATTAAAATCTCCTCCCTGTTTTATTCGCTAAAACACCGAATACAGTATAGCATTTTTAGCGCACAAACACAAGAAAATACGGTGTTTGACAAAGAAAGGGCCTGCCGCTTTTTCTGTGGAAAAGCCGGCGGGAAAAGGCAGGTCGTTTTTTCCGCCGACGGACGCAATGGCAAATAAAAGGAACTGCCGGCGCTGGTATGCCGCTTCGGCAGTTCCTCTTTATAATGATGAATAAAGCTTGAAGTAAAATTGCTGTTTCATAGCGCTTTACAGCTGTTCCATGGCGCAGTCCGGTCCCGCGTCTCCCAGGGAGTGCTTTACGCGATCCCTTTCCTCAGCTGTTTTGGCATCGTTCCAATTATCCATTGTGCCAACCAGATATCCGGTAATTCGTCTGATTCTTTCGAAGGGCACGTGGGAAAATTTATAGTTTAAATCCACATATTCGCCGTCCACCCGGATGTCCAGGCTCTCCAGTTTCCTTCCATGTTTTTCCTGCAAATAATCAACATAGGCCTGCGCCTCTCTCGGTTCGGCATTTCCTGTAATCGCTACGTTCAAAGTTAGTCCACCTCCTGATTTTAATAATCTATATATGCCCGCAATCGCGGGTGTTGAAACAATAAATCGGATATATTATACACCTGAACACTACATTTTGTATAGGGGTTTCTTAAAAAAGTGCATATATGGTAGATGGAAGGTGCAAAGAGGGATACGGGAGATTTTAAGGAAATCAAAGGATTGCGCGGAATTGGGGGTGGGGACAAAAAAACATAAAAAAACAATAAAAGGATAATTGAAAAAACAAAAGAAGACGGGTATTATTAAGACAGTAATTGCCAAAGTGCTATAAATTTTCTTGTTTTTGATTCATAAACAAGAGCGTTTATAGCGCTTTTTTGTAGACGGAGGTGCGAAAATGCTTGTTGGAGAGATTTTAAGCTCACTGATTATGATTTTTATTCTGATCCTTCCCGGAATCTTCTTTCGAAAAAAGGAGGTTATCAGCGATAACCAGAGCGAGGCGGTTTCGGCGCTTGTGGTGAATCTGACTTGGCCTTGTCTGGTCATCGATGCCATGCAGATGGAGTTCAGCCTGCGGATCCTGAAGGACAGCGGGTATATGATGGCCGTAGCGCTGATTGTGTTTGCCATACTCATTGCCATTAGTTTTCCTTTGGCGAAGGTCCTGCGGATGTCCAAGACAAAGCAGTATATGGCTGTATTCATGCTGATCTTCGGAAACACCGGATTTCTGGGAATCCCTGTCATTAAAGCGCTGTACGGTACGGAAGCGGTTTTCTTCGCGGCGATCCTGGAAATGATTAACGATATCCTGATGTTCACCGTCGGAATTGTCCTGATCCAGCTTTCGGCGGGAGCGGATCTCAAGATCCGGGCAAAACAGTTTCTCAATCCGGGACTGATCGGCGTTATCATCGGGCTGGTGCTGTTCCTGCTCAACTGCCGGCTGCCGGAGCTTTTAGGCGGCTCCATTGAGATGATCGGAGCGGCCACTACGCCGCTGACGATGTTCGCCATCGGTTATCAGCTGGGAGGGTTGAAGCTGAAAGAAATCGTGGGAGACTGGCAGGTCTATGTGATTTCTTTTGTGAAGCTTCTGATCGTTCCGGTCATCACCCTCCTGATCGTGAAATTTTGGGCGGGGGAATTTACGCTGCTGGAAAAGGTGCTGATTATCAGCTTTGCCATGCCGGTGGCTTCCGCATCGACGATTTTCAGCCAGCAATATAAGGGGGAGGTTGTCTTTGCAACGAAAACCGTGCTGCTGTCAACCGTCCTTTCGATCATCACCATTCCCATTTTTGCGATCATTACTGAGATGTGAGTTCAGGAGAAGATTTTATCTTTGCAATTCAGAATGGGAATTTAGCTTGCGTTTCGTCACTGAAAGGTGTTGAAATATCCCTGAGGTTTGTGGTATTATAGTTAAGCAGTAATTTTGTGTGCCCCCGTAGCTCAGGGGATAGAGCGTCGGTTTCCTAAACCGTGCGTCGGATGTTCGAATCATCTCGGGGGTGCCATGAAAAAACCCGCTAAAATGCTATGTTTCAGGCGTTTGGCGGGTTTTTGTCATGCAGGAAATATCAACAAGGACTACCGCCGCTGCAAATTTTGCGCAGTTTTGAGCCGTTCCGCCGGTTGTATTTTTTGAAAGGATATACTATAATTCTTTAAGGGTTGCATATAACTATATGCACATGTAACCGTATATAATGGAAAAGGTCGGTACGATATGGGATATATGACAGTATTGCCGATAAGTTTATTAATTGCGGCATCCGTAGCGTGGGAATATTTATGCGTTAGGGTGCGGCGAAGTTCTGAACGGAACGGGAAGCCTGACCATGGGATATGGAGGCTGATATTTTCATGCGCCAGAGTTGCCTGGATGGCCGCAATAGCGTTGTTGGGTCCGCCGCTGCCAATCTCTTTATTTGTGCTGGGATGCCTTTACTATTTGTCCGCCGTTTTATCGGGAAGGGGCCGGATTTATGAGGCAAAGCTAATCGGGTTGATTTCTTTTCTGCTTTTTTCATCACTGCTGCTCATGCTGATTGGCGCGGTGTCCCTGGTCGGACAAATCACTATCAGGGAAATCTGTGAAAGTTTTAATATTCGTACGGGTCTGCTTCTATGTATAAATTGTATCATGTCGGGGGCGGTTCTTATTGGCCGCCCTCTGCTGCAGCTGGAATTTCTTGAACTGGAACACGACAGAAAACAGGATAATTTATTTTTTGGATTCCTGTGGTGCGGCCTTATATATGTATTGACCGATTCCGTATTCTGCCTGTTGGATATAGGCCCGGTGGTGGCCATTTTGCTCATAGCCGGGAACGTGCTCTTAAACTGCCTGATTTTTTTGTTCTTCCGGCAGAAGTGGATGATTGCCAGAGCGCGGAAACTGGAGGAAGAACGCATAGAGCTGGCTGCGGAAAGGGCAAGGGAAAAAATTCGCAAAGAACGCCTGAGAAAGACACTCGAACGCGATTCCCTGACCGGATGTTTTTCGAGACGGTACGCGGTTAACTATCTTCAGAAACTGCAGAAAAAGCAGCAGCTGTTTTCTGTTGTGTTCATTGATCTGGATGGATTGAAAAAGGTCAACGATGAACAGGGCCACCAGGAAGGAGACCGGATGCTGCTGCGCTTTGCCGAAGAAATGCGGGCGCGTTTAAACAAAGAAGAGCTGTTGGCAAGGATCGGGGGAGATGAATTCCTTTTAATTCAGCCGGATATCGGATTGCAGGCATCGGAGAAGAGGATGGCGGACCTGCGGGCTGCCATATCGGAGCTTGAGCAGCCCATTTTTTTCAGCTATGGAGCTGCCTGCGGCGGAGAGGATATTGAGACTTTGATTGAAGAAGCTGATCTGGCCATGTACCGGGATAAGGGCCGGATGAAGGAAGGCGGTGACGATAAGTGAATTTAATGTTTTCCGTACTTCTTGTGCTGGTCGTCGGCGTGGCGTATTTTTATTTTAACTGGCAGTTCATGGCTTTTGTGGATGACTGTTTTGGGCGGGAAAGGAAAGCCGGACAGATTGTATGTACGTTTGTCATTAATTATGCCGTGTTCTATATCTGTTCCTCGCTGCAGCTTCACTTGATTGCCAACTGGACGATTTTTTTCATCTTTTTGGTGGTAGAGGTATTCATCATTTATCGAAGTACCTGGGTGGTGAGTGCTTACATGGCCTTGCTGGGAGTGGTACAGGGGCTTGCGATTAATATCATTTTACGATGTGGATTTTCCCTGATCCTCGTCAAACCCCTGACGCTGTTCGATAATCAGGTGACAGAAGGGGGAAACCTGAAACGGTATCCCGTGCTTCTGGGATTCCTCCTGGCAGGGATGCTTTTCCAGCTGGCGCGAAGGAAAGGGGTTTATACAAGGGTAAAAAGGCTTGCGGAAGACCGGGCCAGCCTGTCCTTTTTAGTACGAATTGTATTAATTCTGTACGTGTATCTGGTTTTAAACCTGCTGACTTATTACACGGGCGGAAATGAACTGGTCATGAAGCTATGGGGTATCAAGTCGGCGCTCTTTGCGATGCTGGGGTTGTACTTTGCATCTTCCTACAGCATGCGAATGAGTCGGCTTAAGACATACGCGGATGCCAATAAGAGGGAACGGGAAGCTCTTTTTCTGGAAAAACAGGAAGAAGAACAGCTGCGGACCCTTGCCTATACGGATCTTTTGACCGGGTGCGGCAATCGTCAGTACGCGGATGCGGTCCTGGCGGAGGAGTGGCAAAATGAGACCGCTTTTAGCATCTGCTTTGTGGATCTCAACGGGTTAAAGGAGATCAACGACCGCTATGGACATCTGGACGGAGATCAATACCTGCTTACGGTTGCCAGGACCATAAAACAATATATCCGCATGGAAGACCTGCTGTTTCGATACGGAGGCGACGAGTTTTTAATTCTTTTCTTAGACACGAAAGGAGAGGTGCCCCTGCAGAGAATGAAGAGCGTCAATCAGGAACTGGCCGGATTCTGTAAGGAACGGGGCAGCAAAATCACCATGTCTGTAAGCTGGGGTCTGGCGGACCGCAAAGAGGCGGAAAGTGTGCAGGAGATGCTGGGCCTGGCGGACGAGAGAATGTATCGGAATAAACAGGAAACCCACAGACAGAGACGCTAAGATAATTGAAACAGCAAAACAGCAGGCCATTGGTCTGCTGTTTTACTATGTTATTGATGAAAGGGCAGAGCTTCCAACCGGTAAGGTATACAGGAAGCACATTCCTATATCGCAAATTTCTTATGCCGGACCCTGCTTATCGCTGGACTTTGTGAGATCCGGGAAGGTTTCGTCAAAGGATTTTTCACCCTTGCTTACCAGGACAACGTCTCTTGCCGTGCCTCTCTTAACATTGATCCATCTTACCAGCATCGGAACGACTACTGCCGCCAGTGCGATTCCAAATACCAGCTGATCCTCGATAACCAGCATTACTAAGGCGATTACCTGTACACAGGCTCCTGCGAACGGCAGCCATTCCAGCTTATCGCTGACCTTAGCTTTGAGGCAGACTCTCGGGTCATATCCTCTGGCCCGGAGGCGCCTTCTCATAACGACCTGCGACATGCAGATACCAATCCAGGCGAGGGTTCCGGTAAATCCTGAGATGGAAAGCAGGCTTCCGTATAAGGTTTCCAGCGCTCCCGTAAGTTCAGATACGAGTCCGAGAACGAGAACCACCCACATGCAGGCCAGTGTGAACCATACACAGTTTCTTGGGTTTCCGGTTTTCGTAAGCTTTGTGAGGAACTTTGGAGCAAGTCCTTCACATGCCAGACCGTACATAGCGCGGACTGTTCCGTAGAAACCGGTATTGGCGCAGGAGAACGCGGCGACGAATACGACTGCTGACATTACGGTTCCGAAGAATCCCATGTCATAGCGTTCCATGATGTCTGCGAATACAGGGTTTGAATCGTTTGCCAGATCCCAAGGATAAATGAGCAGTACAAGGATAATCGGGACAATGTAGAGGCCCAACAGTCTCCACGTTACGCTTCTGCATGCTTTCGGAACCGAATGCTCCGGATCCTGGGATTCAGCAGCAGCAAGTCCTACGATTTCCGTTCCCTGACAGGTTACCAGAACCAGGGTCATCTGTGTAAATACGATCAGAGCGCCCTTCGGGAACAGGGATTCCGCAAAGCTTGCGTCTCCGCCGAAGTTAATCGATCCGCCGAGGAATTGATCGCTTCCCCAGAGTCCTACCCAGATACCAAAGGCTAATATTACGAATAAAATAATTACGACTACTTTTGTTATTGCCAGCCCTGATTCGATCTTGGCGAAAATATTAACTGCGCATAAATTGATAACGGTTATGGCTGCCATGGCTCCCACGGCTGTGGCTATATAGAAGGTGGCACTCGTTGAACCGGTCAGGTATTGGAGCACGGTTGCCATTGCCACCGCTTCTGACGGAACGTATGCTACCCAGTTGCACCAGAATGCCCAGCCCATACCAATGGACCACTGCGGCCCAAGGAATTCCTTGGTATAGGATACAAAAGAACCCTTCCTCGGCAGGTTTACCAGCAGTTCCGCATAAGCGACCATTACTGCGTAGATAATAACACCTACGATGCCAAAGCCAATGATTACGGCAGGACCCATCGTTTGAATACTGAGGCCAAGTCCCAGAAAATAGCAGGACCCGATAACTCCTCCCAGGCCGATAAAGGTTACCTGCCAGCCCTTGATTCCGCGCTGCAGTTCCGGCGCGTCGTTTTCTGCGGCAACTTTCTTCTCTTCTAACATTAATAAAACCTCCTTCGTCATGTTCAAATTTCAAGTAACAAAAAAGGCCAATGCAAATAAATCTTTGCATTGGCCTCAGACAGCGAACATTTCGTTTTCTTTCCGAGCTTCCAACTTTAAGGAATAACGGCCATGGACCGGGACGCTTCTCTTTGTACTCTCTTTGAGATTGCAAAGAGCTTCAGACATCCTGACTCATGGTGAATATTAATTTGTTTCTGTCCTTTTCCGCGTTTATTGAGACTTCCTTCAGCCGAACCTCCTGGCCTAAAACCGATTGAATCAGCTGACAGACATCCGCTTCTTTAACGGAGTAGAACAGCTCTCTGATGTGTTTAATTATAGCAATATTCTGATAATTGTCAAGCAAATTCTTTTCGAAAATTGTGAAAACTTCGGAGGCAAGAATTTCGATCTGCCCGTCATGGATGAAAACATCAATGTCCCGGGGTCCTTTTCCGGTGGTGGTTTTTATAAAGGCGGCAAACTGCTTTTTGATTTCCCCCTCCAGCTGTTTTTTGTTTTCCGGCAGAGAGGCGGAGACGGCGTGACGCCTGGCTTGAATCACCTGGGCCATTTCTGTCAGCGCCTGCAGCAGGTCCTTGAGATTGACAGGCTTGAGCAGGTATTTGTCAATTCCTGCGTCCACGGCGCTGAGTACCGTATCCACATCGTTGACAGCAGAGATAACGATCACTGCTGGATTGCCTTTTTTCAGACTGCGGATACGGCGGATCATTTCGATTCCGTCCATTTCCGGCATGTACAGATCCGCGAGAATGATATCTGGCTGAAAATCCTGATAAAGCTCCAGTCCCTGCTTTCCATTTTCCGCGGCTATAACCTTTCCCGCCCGGCGTTTCAGAACGTCGTGAAGCTCCTCACGGGCCTGTTCGTCGTCCTCTGCGTACAAAATTTTAATGCTTTTCAACAATTCGACTGTATCCACTGCTATTCCTCCTTGATTGTCCCTGCGCATGGTATCCGAATGAGACAGCAAACTCCGTGGGGCACGTTTTTCAGCTGAAGGCTGCCGCCCATCCTTTGCTCGATGATCTGTCTGGAGATATACAGGCCCAGGCCTGTCCCTCCGGAAGCTTCTTTTGTTGTAAAATAAGGCTCAAAAAGGCGGGGAGCGTTTTCCGGACTGATCTGCCCGCCGGTATTGGTAATTGTGATTTCCAGAAAACCGGTGTCCTCAGAGACCTGAATGGCGATTTCACGCTGGGCGGGCACCGCCTCGACAATGGCATCCCGGGCATTATTGAGAAGGTTGAAAATAACGTGAGTCAACTCATTGGGATATCCGAAAGTCGTTGTATCGCCATCGTAGGAAACGGATACTGTGATCCGATGATAATTGATACTCTCCTCCATAAGGGAAAGGGCCGTTTTGACGCAGTCCCTTACATCAAAGGGTATTTTTTCCTTTGACGGCTTGAGAAAATCAGAAAAGTCCGTAATGGTTTCGGACATCCTCTCTACGATGTTTTCAACCTTGGAAACGCTTTTCTGCAGCCGGGCCTCGTCCAGATCTCCAAAGCGGTAGCTGTCCAGAAGATTGGCCAGGATCAGATTGATGGTGTTGAGCGGCTGCTTCCACTGATGGGTGATGTTTCCCATCATTTCTCCGGTTTTCGCCTGACGGGACTGATAGATCAGCATGATATCCTTTTCCCGGTTTTCCTCTTCCAGGGAATGCTGCTTTTTAAGAAAGGGCATGGAAAAAACAATGAGAAAGGCGATCAGCACAATGGCGAGGATAACGCCCAGGGTAATTAAAACCCCGGTCAGAGAGTCTATGGGCGCAAAGGCCTCCGATTCAGGCTGAACGACCATAAAGGTCCAGACATTGTCCAGCCGGGAAAACCCAAGGAGCTTATCGGTCCCGTCCAGCGTGTATTCAATGATTCCGGATTTTTTGTCCCTGGTTTTCTCCAGCTTTTTTTTCAGTGACGGAGAAAGCAGATCCTCTTCGCTTCTTCCATCGGCCTCAGGATGCACCACAACCTGAAAGTTTTCATCCAAAAGAATCGAATATCCGCTGTCGTAGAGCTTCATCCGGCTGATAATATTCACCGTATCGTCAGCGGAAATATCAGCGCCGGCTACGCCGACGAACATATCGCCCACGTAGATCGCCCGGGAATAGGAAAATACCTCCTGTTTGATGTCTTTATCGAAGTAAGGTCCGATCCAGATGCCGGTGTCCTTGTTCTGAGGTTCGAAAAAATAAGCCATATCCTCTTTATAGGGCAGCTGAAAGTCCCGTTTGTTATTTTTAAAATCCGCTGAAATCTCCTTGATTTTGCCGTCCATAACCGCGTACCAGACCTCATCGTTGTCCGAAGTAAGCTCCGGGTTGAAGGTGACATAGAGGCTGTGGGCCGTACTGGTGGTGGAAAGGGTTTCCCGCACCATCTGCGACAGCTGTTTTTTGTACTGGCGCAGATAGCCTTTGGGGTCAGCCTCGAAGCGGTTTCGGTCAAAGGATGTGGTGACATGAGCGGCCAGGGAGTCGGTGAGGCCTTCCATGTGGTTGAAGCTGGCGCTGAAATTGTGGGCATAGTTTTCGGCGGTGCTGACGATTTTTCCCTTAATTTCGGCAGTCAAATAATCGGTGCTGCGGATCAGAACGATGGAGCCGATCACGAAAGCAACGGTCATGGAAAAGAGCGTAATAAGTCCGATGATTTTTAATACTGGTTTACTCATATTCCTTATTATACCATAGAACCGGCGGACTTGAAAACGGAGGAAATATGTAGAGGCCGCCCTCCGCGGCAAGCGGCAGGCAGCCCGCGTTTTTCCATCAGGCCCAGCGCCCCGGCTCCCGTACAATGAGCTTTACCTTTTTCCCGGTCATTTTTTCAATTTGTTTTTCCGTTTCTCCGACCATGTGCTCAATCACCAGCCACGGGTTGGCCCGATTATCGTTCTTAAATCTGTTTAAATCCATATTTGTTCACCTCCTGCTTAGGTTGCCGCGGGAACGAAAAAAAATACGGATTACATGGGCAGAAATACGGAGAAGGTGCTGCCGCTTTCCGAAGATCGCAGCTTGATGTAGCCGCCCTGGTCGGTGATGATTTTTCTGCTAAGATACAGCCCGATTCCCAGCCCTTCCTGATCTCCGCTGCCTTTTCCCCGGTAGAACCGCCGGAACACTTTTTCCTGTTCATCGGCGGGAATGCCCGGGCCCGTATCGCAAATGTTCAGCCTGCAGAACATTTCATAGCGCAGGATCGCTATGCGTATGGATCCGTGAGGCGGGGTGTATTTTACAGCATTGTCCAGCAGGTTATAGATTGCTTCTGCCGTCCACCTGCGGTCATGGGCAAGGAGGAGGTCGTCCTCCGGTTCTTCAAAAGAGATGTCGATTCTTTTCTTTTTTGCCTGAATGTGACACTGCATAACGGCTTCCAGCACGGTCTGGCTGAGGCTGGCTTTGCAGGGATTCAGCCGAATGATATGGCTTTCCAGCCGGGACATTTTAATCAGGCTGTCCATGAGAAATTCCAGCTTTGAAAGGGAGGACATCAGAGTAGACAAATACTCCTTTCGTTCATCAGCGGTAATGGTATCGTCCTCCAGCAGTTCTCCGTACATTTTCAGCGCGGCTATCGGGGTTTTTAGCTGATGAGAAATATCGGAGACCAGGGACTTGATCTCCCTTTCTTTTTTCAAAGCTTCATCCCGGTGGGCCTGAAGGATATCGGTAAATCTCAGGATCTGACTCTGCAGCTTGGACAGCAAGGTATCCTCTGTTACCGAAAGGGCCGGGTCCCCCCGGAGATCTCCTATGGAAGCAAGCAGATCCGACAGGGCGATGACGGTTTTGCGGATATAAGTCTGACTGTTCCAAAGACTCAGCAGCGCCAGCAGCAGAAAGGCTGCGGAAAATCCGGCTGCGATTCCGGTAAGGCCAGGGTCTTCTGAGCATATCCAAAAGACCAGAGGCATGGCGCAGCCGGTCAGTGCGATCCCTGCGAGCAGCAGGATTTTTACAGGGTTGTAATATTTCATGGCAGTTTCTCCAACTATTCTCCGAAGGTGTAACCAATGCCAAAAACCGTAATGATGTATTGCGGATTTTTCGGGTCTGTTTCCAGCTTTCTGCGCAGCCGGCCCACATGGACGCTGAGGGTATTTTCATCAATAAAGTTCCCGTCCATATCCCACAACCGGGACAAAAGCATGGAGCGGGTCAGAACTTTTCCCCGATTTTTAGCCATGTACTCCAGCAGACGATATTCCGTAGCGGTCAGACGACAGTCCCGACCGTTTTTTTGAACGTTCATGCGGTCAAAATCAATGATAAGATCCTTGTAACAAAAGCGGTTCGAAGGCACGTTTTCCGCGGAGGACCTGCGCAGCATAGCTTCGATTTTGTGCCGCAGGACTTTGATGGAAAAGGGCTTGGCGATATAGTCGTCGCAGCCGGCGGAAAAGCCCTCCAGCATATCGGCTTCCGTATCGTTGGCCGTGAGAAACAGGATGGGGTTGTCCGAAGAGGTTCGAAGCTTTCGACAGAAATCCATTCCATTGCCGTCGGGAAGGCCGATGTCCAGAAGGAAGAGATCGAAGGTTTGCGTAGCGCAGGCCGCGGCACCGTCAAAAAAGGTAAATGCCGGAATCACCGTATGCCCGCTTTTTTCCAGCGTGATCTGAATTCCTTTGCTGAGAACTTTATCATCCTCCAGTAATAAAATTTTGGCCATAATAACCTCCTCATGATGTACCGGCGGCAGCTTTTGGAGAATCGCCCTCCGGCTGCCGGAAAGGCTGTTTCTAACAGAATGCACCAATTCCTCCGATTTGTCAAAAAAACAAAAGAACCGCGGGAACAAGGCGCCTGAAAATCAGGCGCCGCCCGTGGAAGGATCGCAGCGCTGTCGGTCAGCTGCCAATCAGCTGTCGATTTGATGAAGCCTCTCTGTTACGCTCTCTTTGGACGTGGCCCGAAAGACGATACGCGGAACGAGAAGGCAGATGATGAAGAGTAGCTGTACCAGCAGAATCAGCAGCAAAATCGGATAATGATAGACCGCGTAGTCGGCGATACCGGTTACCGATCGGGACATAAGCCAGAGCAGTCCATTGCCGACCGTCAGAATCAGCCCGGTGGTGATGAGCGCGTAGTAACCGCCCTCCCAGGTAAGCATATTTTTGATCTGCCGTTTGGTCATGCCTACGCTTTCCATGACTGCCAGCTCCTGCCTGCGGGTATAGACGCTGGTCAGCATCACGTTAATGAAATTCAGGACCCCGATAATCAGCAGCATGATAGAAATTCCGCCGCCCAGTATGCGCATGGATGTCATGCCGGAGAGGAACGATTCCCGTATATCCGATTTGAAGTGAAATTCAAAGGACGTGTCCACCAGGGTGCTGTTCAGCTTTTGAATTTGCTGCTCAACATATGGCTCTCTGCCGGAGTCGGCGTTGATCGTAATGTTGTAAATGACCGGGTCAGGGGACATCTTTTTCATAAAGGCATCGCTGACAAAAACCAGATCCATCAGTCCGGCCATTTGTCCGTAACCGGAGGGGATCAAACAGTCTTCGTGGTCAAAGATGCCGCCTACTTTCACTGTCCGGTATTTTCCCTGACCTTTTGGCGAAAGCTTTATACTGCGCCCCAGCATATCGCCATAGCCGGAGCCGTCATCGTAGCCGAGAATCGCAAGCTTGCCCTGCCGAAAAGCCGCAAGATCGATTTTGTTTTCATGGGACTTGTTATAGTCTTCAACATAATGATCATCGATGGAAAAAATCCAAACGCCCATTTGGCCTTCAGCCAGCGCCAGCTTTAAGTTCTCCGCCATATCCTCATAGGAAGTGCCGTCGTCGGACTTGATGGTCTCTGAGCGAAATAGCGGCTCCAGGGTTTTTTCATCGGGATCAATATCGCAGTTCAACGTGGATATTGTTTCCATGGAGTCCACTCCGTCAATCTTGGAAAGGGATGCTATATACTGCTCGTCGAATTTATGGTTGATGGGCGGAATGCTGGTGATTCTAAAATCGTTGGGCATATACCGCTCCAGATATTGATCGACGCCCAGGCTGTCAATAAAGCTGGTAACTCCCAAAAACGTGATCGTTCCCATGAATAGAGAGGCGAAGACCAGCGCGCTTCTCTTTTTCCCGCGGAAGACATTGTGAAAAGCCATCCTGCGGACGTTCCCTCCTGAGGTTGATTTACGCTTTGCGGATTTCCTGCCGGAGGAAAGACCGGTGTATTTCAGGGCCTCTACCGGGGAAACATTTCCGGCAATTTTGGCCGGCTTTCGGCAGCTGATAATAACGGTCAGCAGAGAAAAGAGCATGGTCGCGATAAAAATCCACGGATTGAAGGAAACATCTCCCGGCATGATCTCCGCGCTGCTCCCGGAATCGGAAAACAGCGTTAAGGCAAAGGGCACAACGATAAAGGAGGCCGCGGCTGCCAGAAGAATACCGATGGGAATTCCGATCGCCGACAGACGGAAGATTTGACTGCGTACCAGTTTTTTGATCTGTTTGGGCGCGGCGCCGATGGTTTTCAGCATACCGTAAAAGCGGATATCCTTTGTAACGGAAATGTACAGAACGTTATAAATCAGAAGATAGCCGCTGAGGACGATGAAGAGTGCGATTCCGATTAATGTGGCCGCGATATACAGGGTATCCGTCGAGTTGCCTTCCCGCGGGTCGTAGGAGGATTGGAAGGTTTGGCCTTTTTGCAAAGAAACATTCCGATTGAGCTGTTCCTGACAGTCCAATCGATCGCCCGGCGCGCAGGAAATCGACAGGCGGCCGTCCTTCTGTCCCGTAAATCCTTCGCTCAGACAATAGTCCTTTGAAAGCAGCGCCATGCCCGTGTCCGCGGGAGTATAATTCCGGTACCAGCCCGACAAGCGAAAGTCGGAGGTTTTTGTTCCGAGTCTGGTGACATAAGTGAGGCGGATGGTCTGATTTATTTTCGGAGCCTGAATATCCAATTGCTTTAAGGCCCTCTCGGAGAGCATGATTTTATCATAAGTCCGGGGATATTCCCCGTTGATATGGCTGATAGCGGGCTGATAATGCTCCCGCCACTGGGTGTCATCGTAATAGGCCATGGCGATCTGCGCGTCTTTTTCGGAGGCTGTCTTGGCCTTGATTGACCCCACAGCGATCTCCATGCCTGCCGCCTGGACCAGATCCTGCTTTTTTACTTGCTCAATCTGAGATTCGGAAGGATTTTTAAGAAAAACGCTGGCCGTAGTTCCCATTGCCCGTATCTGCATGGTTTTCATGTTCTGCAGCAGACTGCTGCCGATGCTGAATACGGAAGAGAGCATAAAGGTGGTCAGAATGATGGCGCAGATGGCGAAAATGTTGCGGGTGCGATTGGCCGCAAGGGACCGTTTTGCGATCCGCTTTATCACCGGGCTGTTGTTGTTTCTCATTGGGTCCATTACCGGTTCACCACCTTTCCGTCCTCAATGCGGATGATACGGTCAGCCATCTGGGCGATCTCTTCGTTATGGGTGATCATGACAATGGTCTGATGAAATTTTTTGCTGGTGGCCCGAAGCAGCAGGAGCACCTCCTGGGTCGTTTTACTGTCCAGGTTTCCCGTTGGCTCGTCGGCCAGAATAATGGCCGGTTTTGTAGACAGGGCTCTGGCGATGGCGACTCTCTGCTGCTGTCCGCCGGATAGATTGCCGGGCATGCTGTGTTTTTTGTCAGTCAGCTTCAGCATATCCATGATAATACGGATGTAAGTATCGTCTGGTTTGATTCCGTCCAACTCAATGGGCAGAACGATGTTTTCGTAAACATTCAATACCGGTACCAGATTATAATTTTGGAAAACAAAGCCGATGTTCCGCCTGCGAAAGATCGTCAGGGAATCGTCCTTCATTTTAAATAAACGTTTGCCCCGGACCGTGACGCTGCCCGAAGTGGGCCGGTCCAGTCCGCCCAGCATGTTGAGCAAAGTGGATTTTCCGCTGCCCGAGGTTCCGACCACGGCCAGAAATTCTCCCTCCTCGATTGCCAGGGATACGCCGTCCAGTGCCCGGACTTCGCTTTCACCTTTCCCATATATTTTGTATAGATTCTCTGCTGTTAAAATACGCATAAGTTTTCCCCCTCTGTCCTTTTGGTTTCCATGATATTTAGTATAACAGCAGGTTCTTACTATTTCGTGACAAAAGTTCTTACGATAACCTTACCGCGGGCCCCCTTTTCAAAGCAGCGGGAAACGGAAAAGACTTCCGGAAACATACAGCTTTTGTAAGATTATGTGGAATTAGGTAAGAAACGAACATGCCAATAAAGTTTGATTATAATGGAATGGCGAGCTAAAAAACATGGGAATGACAAGAGGTGTAACGGATGAAAAAAGGAAAAAGGATACTTGCAATAATACTGAGCGTCTTAATCGCAGGGGCCGCGTTCAACAGCGGCGCGATTGCTGCCAGCGCAGAAGGCGGGACGGGTTATGATGTAAAAAATCTGGTGAATAAAATAGTAATTTATAAAGACGGGAAGCTGGTAGAGGGTGGAGCCAGCGTCGCCTTTAATGACGAACTGAAAGTCAGATACTATTTTGACGCGCTGTATCCGCATGACATGGGAAATGTAAAGCAGAACTTTGAAACAGGCGTTGTATACGATCTGCCCGGTATCCCGGAGAAACTGATGCCATATGAAGGGGCAAAGCTGGAGTTTGAGGCAAAGCTGCAGGATGGAGAGACGGTTCTGGGGCAGGCGACCTTCACTCCGGAAGAGGGAAAGGACGGATCGGTAACCATAAAATTTGATGATGGGTTAAAGAATCATGACGAAATAAAGAATGTCTGGCTGGAATTCGGGGTGAAGCTGGATAAAGATAAATGCGGCGATGGACAGGGGACGGATCTCAACTTTGAGGTAAATGGAGCGACTACGACGATCCATCTTACGCTGGCGGATAATGTGCCTACGCCGGCCGGGATGGAAAAGACGGGAACCTATGATGACAAAACAAACCTAATCTCCTGGAACATTAAAGTGACGGAAGGGTCGCAGGAGTATGAAGGCGATCTGCGCATCGACGACGTGATCAGCGACAATCAGGAATACGTGGCAGACAGTTTTAAAGTAAAGGAACCGAAAGCAACCAGTCCGCAAACGAAACCGCTGACCGTTGAAAAAAATCAATTCAGCTATGTCTTTAAACCAACGAAAACAAAGGGCGCGGTCTGGGAATTCAGCTATCAGACAGCCCTCAAGCCGACGGCCATTGTAAAAGATAACCAGGTGACAAATGGAGAAATTACAGTATCGGCGCAAAATACAGCCAAGCTGGTCGATGTAACGAACGAAGATAAAATTACGGAAGACACTAAGAACGTAGACTGCAAGAAAACCTATACGTGGCTGAGCAAGGAAGGCCAAGTTACTGATGCGAAAAACGGGGAAGTCACCTGGACATTAAAGGTAAACGCAAACGGCTATAAATTTAATAATGTGACAGTTTACGATAAGGTTATAGGAACGCCGGTTAATACACCTACATCGGATATTTATTGGGGAACGGGAAACGCAGTAAGCGGAAGCGGCAGCCATACCAAGGGAGTCTTTGCCTTTGCGGATGCCGATATTGCAACCAAGACAAAGACAGAAGACGAACAGACCTATTCCATGAAGGTGGATCTGGGTACCATCAGCGGAAACGAGGATATCGTAATCACATATGTTACCTATGTATCTAACTATGACGAATATATCAAATATAACCAGCCAAATGTTAGCAATGAAGCGTGGATGTCCTTTGACTGGCCGGACTATGACGGGCCGGGAGTAGACCGTAGGGTCGGCGTGCCAACACTGAATAAGGGACTGCCGATCGCACAGGCAGTAATCTCAAAATCCAATGGCACATACAATGAATCCACCCATGAAATTACGTGGGAGGTAACGGTCAACAAGAACAAGGCTGCCTTGGACAACGCACAGGTAGTGGATATTCTTGGGGCACATGGCAATGATACAACGGGAGATAACAGCCAGACCTATGTATCCTACAGCAACCTGAAGATAGGCGGGACTGCGGTTAAGGATGAAATTCCAAACTTCGTGGATAAAAGTGAACCGGGAAAGGTGAAATTCAACTTTGGCGACAGACTCAATGGAAAAACCGCGACGTTTACCTTAACGACAAAGCTGGCAGATCCAAACTATTATGAGGCCAATACTACAGCGACAGGGGCCAAGACTTTTTATAATAAGGTGGAGCTTTATGACGGTGAGGACTATCTGGACTACGATGACGGGAATGTGACACCCACCAATACGGTCCTGCAAAAAGAGGACCCGACATACGATTACGCCAGCAAGACGCTGTCGTGGAGGATCGAGGTAAATCACGATAAAATGGCACTGGCCGGCCCAGTGGTAAGCGACCGGATTGCGCAGGGCCTCCTTCTGGAAAAGGATACCATTCGTTTTGCAGATAAAACGCCGATTCCAGCGGGTGAAGACGGAGATGCCAAGCCATATTACACCTATTCCTCCGGGGAGCTGAGGGTATACCTTGAAGATTTCAAGACCGGTGACGAAGCGAAAACGATCTGCTTCGATACGAAAATCGATGTGGAGAACGCCGTTTTCGATGGGAAAGCATTTAAAAGCTATAATGGGGATATCCCTGTATCCAACCAGGCTACGCTGACCAAGACCTCCAGCTCAAATCCCGTTTCGGACAGCGGAAATACTAACATAAAAAATCAGTTCCTGGACAAAACAGGGAAAATAGATACGACCGCAGGACTGCGGATCGACTATAACGTGGTTATCAACCAGCCAGGAATTTCTCTGCCAAAGGATACGTATGTGACGGATATTCTTTCGCCGGGGCTGGCGCTGAACCTGCCTTCCATTGAGCTTCGGGAGGCGGAGGTTTTGTCCGATGGAACCGTTAAACCTAAGGAAGACAGCATACCGTTTTCCTACGAAACGGAGATCCTGCAGGAGGGGAATACCTATAAAAAAGAGGCGGGCTCCTATCTGCTGAAAATTCACCTGGATAATCCTGGAACCAAAACCTATGTGCTGACCTATAACGCAGCTGTCTCAGATACGAACAAAGAGTCCTATTCCAACGAAATCAGCATGACAGGAATGGATCCTGAAAGTAAGGACACTTCTGTTCAGATGAGCCAAGGAGAGCTGGTTGGCAGCGGCGGCGGAACGGTCAGCAACGCCAGCCGTGTGGAAATCACCAAGCTGGATGTGGATCATAAGGATGAAAAGCTGAAAGGCGCAGTATTTGCGCTGCTCTATGACGACCATTTAATTGAAAAGAAGACCACGGATAATGACGGGAAGGTTTCCTTCAGCGGAATGGAACCGAATTTCGAATACACGATCCGCGAAATCGAGCCGGCAGCCGGTTATAAGGGGAAACTCATCTCTGTTGAAAAGGCTGCCGGGCAGGGCAAAGAGGACGTGACGCTGGGAAGCGACCAACAATCCTTTTCCTTCACCGCGCCGTCGCCGGGCTATACAACGCGCCTGCAGTTTTATGCTTACAACGAGAAATATAAAATACAGTTCAAGAAAGCCGGTCTGATCCATGAAACCTGCTCCAACCCGGCCCTCAATGCGCCGGATGGCAAGGAAACAAAGCTTCTCGCCGGCGCCCGGTTTACCTTCTATGAATTGGATGAGCAGGGCAAGCGCACGGGGAACAGCAAAGCCTTTGACAGCAATGAAGACGGCATCGTCACAGCAGAGGGAATCGGCTGGGGACAGTATGAAATCGAGGAAACGAAAGCGCCTGCCGGTTATCTGCAGGATAAGACGATTTACTATGCCAAAGTGGAACCCACCGGGACCTCAGGCCTTACGAAAAAGGACGGTACTCCGGTGGCCAATAACGCATGGATCAACGATGTTCCCCGCACGGACATTATCCTTCATAAGGTAAATGAAAAGAATACAAATGAGCCGGTGGCCGGATCCACTTATGGCCTGTACAAAGAAGTGAAGGCCGAGCAGTCCGCAAAAAAATCCAAAGCTGCCAAGGCACAGGAGCAGTCCTCCCAGCTGCAGCTGGTTGCCACTGCAGTGACGGATAAGGATGGTTTGATCAAATTCGAAGGCGTATTGATGGATACCAACTATATAATACGGGAGCTGAAAGCGCCCGACGGCAGCTACGTCTCAAAGAATCCGATTACAATTCAATTTAAAACGGACGCCCAGGGAAAGGTATCGGTCTCCTCTTATGACGATGGAGACGGCACTACTGTGATCGACCCCGCGACAGGAGAAATTGTCTGGAAAGAGCCGCCCGTTGAAGTGGAATTTTATAAAAAGGATGAAAGCGGAAAACTTCTGGCCGGCGCCCATCTCCAGGTGGAGGACAAAGACGGAAACGTTGTGGAAAAATGGATATCGGACGGCAAGGCTCCCCATTTGATCAGCGGTCTTTTGACAGCGGACACCCAGTATTATCTGGTGGAGACAGAGGCGCCAAAGGGCTATCGGATAGCGAAAAAGGTACCCTTTACCGTGAAAGCGGTCGAAGTCGGGCCGGGCGAAAACCGGATTATAAAGGTTGAAATGACAAACTTAAAGGAAACGGCCAAGGGCGGTAAGAGCGAAAAGGGCGGCTCAAAGGGCGATGCTTCTTCGGTAGAAACCGGCGATCCGTCCATGGAAAAGGGCCTGTGGAAAGTGCTGCTGGCAGCGGCCTTAAGTCTGGCGGCTATGGCACTCCTGACGGCCGGCTATTTCAGAAAGAGGAAATCGGTCCGCGATAAACGTTGAAAACAAGAGGCAGAATACTGCGGCAGCGAAGAAAATCGTCTAAAATCATAGTGACGGAACACAAGAAAAAATAAAATTTTTTGTGTAAAATATATAAAAAATATTGACATCTGATAGGGCATACGTTAGAATACACAAAGACAATAAAAATGAAATAGGAACAAAGGCGCTGACGAAGAGAGTAGGCACTTTTGAATGGAAAGCGAATCGGGGATGGTGCGAGCCCGAGCCAGGAGAGAGCAGACCGAAAATCACTTCCGAGCCGCAGGGCCGAACAGCAAAGTAAGCTCTGACGGGTATTCCTCCGTTATCAGGAACGCGTATGTTAGTATGTTGTATTAGGTGGTATAGCGGAAGCTAATGGTTTTCGTCCTTATACAAGGGCGAAAACCTTTTTTAATACAACGACACCAGGAAAGGAAGGATGTTAAACATGACAAAGAAAAACGAAGCTGTGGAGATCAGATGGCATGGAAGAGGCGGGCAGGGAGCCAAGACGGCGTGCCTTCTTTTGGCAGACGTAGCTTTCAACTCAGGAAAACATGTTCAGGGATTTCCGGAATACGGCCCTGAGAGAATGGGAGCGCCCATTACAGCCTACAACCGAATTACAGACGAGCCATGTAAGGTTCATTCCAATATTTATCACCCGGACTATGTAGTTGTAGTAGATGAGACTCTTCTGGGAACCGTGGACGTTACGGCGGGACTCAAAGACGGCGGCGCGCTGATCATCAACAGCAAAAAGGAGCCGGAAGAAATCCGCGGCCTGCTGGGCGACTATGACGGCAAGATCTGCGCGGTGGACGCGGAGAAAATTTCCATGGAAACTCTGGGAAAGAATTATCCCAATACGCCTATGCTGGCGGCGGCCGTAAAGGTGAGCCATGTGATCGATCAGGAACAGTTCATTAAGGACATGGAAGAATCCTTCCGCAATAAGTTCTCCCACAAGCCCGACGTGATCGAAGGAAATATGAAAGCGCTGAAAAAATCAATGGAAGAGGTAAAGGTAAGCTAATGAAGAGAAGAGCACAGGATATAAACGAGCAGTCCACATGGCAGGATGTGACCATTGGGGCTGAGATTTTCGAGCCGGCCACGTCAAAGCTGGTCAACACCGGCGACTGGCGGATCATGAAACCGGTATTCAAAGAAGATAAGTGCAAGCACTGTATGCTTTGCATTCCTTATTGCCCGGACAGTTCTATTCCAGTAAAGGACGGAAAGCGGCTTGACTTTGACTACATGCACTGCAAGGGCTGCGGGATCTGCGTTAAGGTCTGCCCGTTCGATGCGATTGATTTCGTAAAGGAGGTAAAATAATGGCAATCAGAGACAGAATGTCCGGTAACGAAGCTGTTGCGGTAGCGATGAAACAGATTAACCCGGATGTGATGGGGGCGTTTCCCATCACTCCTTCCACGGAGATTCCCCAGTATTTTTCCGAATACATAGCAAACGGGCTGGTAGATACGGAATTTATTGCCGTAGAATCCGAGCACAGCGCCATGTCCACCTGTATGGGCGCTTCCGCTGCCGGGGCCAGAGCGGTGACAGCCACCTCGTCCGCAGGGCTGGCCTTCATGTGGGAGCTTTTATACGTGGCGGCGTCTTCCAGACTGCCCATTACCATGGCAGTTGTAAACAGAGCGCTGACAGGTCCGATCAATATTAACAACGACCATTCGGACTCCATGGGAGCCAGGGATTCGGGATGGCTGCAGATGTACGCTGAAACCAATCAGGAGGTCTATGATAACTTTATTCAGGGCGTGCTGATCTCCGAAGCGTGCAGGCTGCCGATCATGATCTGTCAGGACGGCTTTATCACCAGCCACGGTGTGTCCAACATCGAGCTGATCGAGGATGAAAAAGTGAAAGACTTCGTCGGCGAATACAAGCCGGAGAATTATCTGCTCAAGCATGAGAACCCGCTGGCAGTAGGCCCTTACGGAACATCACCGTACTACATGGAAGTCAAGAGACAGCAGGCGCAGGCCATGAAGGACGCCATGCCGGTAATCAAGGATGTGGCTGAGAAGTTTGAAGATCTGACCGGAAGAAGCTACGGTTTCTTTGAAGAATATATGATGGATGACGCGGAAGTGGCGCTGGTAATCATCGGATCCAGCGCGGGAACCGGCAAAGAGGCGGTGGACCGTCTCCGCGCTGAGGGGAAAAAGGTCGGTCTGATCAAGCTGAGAGTTTTCCGCCCGTTCCCAAGAATCCCATTGGCCGAGGCCATGTGCAAGGTGAAAGCCGTAGCCATCATGGATAAAGCGGAGAGCTTTTCCAACAGCGGCGGTCCGCTGTTCAACGAGGCCAGAAACTCACTGTACGACTTGGAAAACAAGCCTTATGCCGTCAATTATATTTACGGCCTGGGCGGCAGAGATATCACGGTTGAGGACTTCTATGATATCTATCAGGATCTGTTCGTTATCTTTGACAACGACGATCCGGGAGACGTTTATCGTTACATAGGTGTAAGAGATTCGAGGTTTATATAATGGCATATAATTTAAAGAAAGAAGTTGAGAAAAAAGAACGGCTTGCCGGCGGCCACAGACTTTGCGCCGGGTGCGGAGCGGGAGTAGCGGTCAGAGGCGTCCTGCGCGCGCTGGATGAAGAGGACAAAGCCGTAGTCGCCAACGCTACCAGCTGTCTGGAGGTTTCCACATTCATGTATCCGTATACGGCCTATGAGGACAGCTATATCCATACGGCCTTTGAAAATGCCGCCGCCACCATCAGCGGCGTGGAGGCAGCTTACCGGGTTATGAAAAAGAAAGGTAAGGTTTCCGATAACTTTAAGTTTATCGCCTTCGGCGGAGACGGCGGAACCTATGATATCGGGCTGCAGTCCCTGTCCGGAGCAATGGAGCGGAATCACGATATGGTCTATGTCTGCTACGATAATGAGGCGTACATGAACACCGGTATCCAAAGATCCTCCTCCACGCCCCGTTACGCCGATGCCACCACCTCTCCGGTGGGAAGCGTCAGCCCGGGAAAGATTCAAAACAAAAAAAATCTGACGGAGATCATCGCGGCCCACAACATTCCATATGCGGCCCAGACGACCTTCACCGGAAATTTTAAGGATCTCCACGAAAAAGCCCATAAAGCGATCTATACCAAGGGAGCCTGTTTCCTTAACGTGCTGTCGCCGTGCCCAAGAGGATGGCGATACGAGGCGGAGGACCTGGCGGAAATCTGTCAGCTGGCTGTGGATACCTGCGTATGGCCGCTGTACGAGATCGAAAACGGCAGATGGCGCATCACTTACGAGCCCAAGCGGAAAAAGCCGGTAGAAGAATTCCTGGCAAAACAGGGAAGATTCAAGCATATGTTCCGCCCGGGAAACGAGTGGATGATTGAGAACACACAAGAGTATGTAGACGAGCAGTGGGAAAAGCTGCTGAAAAGATGTAAATAGAAAAGGCATGGCGGTCAAAGCTACGGGTTCGCGGTTTTGACCGTTTTTTCTTTGGGGCAGCCCGCTTTGAAAGCAGGGAATTGAAGCCTCGTTGTAGCCTGCGGGCGCGGTAACTTTTCAAAAAAATCATGCAAAGTTACGCAAAGTTGTGGGTTTGCGGGCGCTCGAAATCGCGAAAAGTGAAAATTTGCGCTGGCAGCCGTTCTGAAGGCCGTAGGATCGTTGAAAAATGCGTAACTTTTTGAAAAAATTAGGGAAAGTTACCGGAACTGCCCCTTCGGTGAGGGGTTCACATCTTATAATTTTTTGAGAAGGCCGAAGCATTTTAAGCACTATGGGTATTTGCTCAACAACGGACTCATTTCGACTTTGTTGTTGAAGTGTTTCCAAGGCTTGCAGCCCCTGCTCTCTTCATTTTCCAACAACAACTTCGACAGGGCCGTATGTGAAAAAATCGTCTTCCTGAAATGGTTGACAGGGCGCCAGGTTAATGGTAAAATATTACATGTAAATATATGGAATGTTTAAGTCTGTACGATGCGAGCTGTCTGGTGAGAAGACGGCCTGCCTGCCTGGCGCTTTTTGCTTTGAAATTGGACCAGAGCGGATAAAATCTGTGGGTTTGCGGGTGTTACGGGTTTGGTTTTGTGAAATTTCCACTTAAAATTGCCCCTCAACGGCAAGAAACGTTGAAAAAAGATCCGCTTTTGCCTGTTCTTTTGGATAAAAGATCCGGAAACAATTTAGTGCGTTATAAGGCGAAATCAAATAGGCGTCCCTTCCTAGCTGAGCGCAGTCCGTATGCAGCAGAGAGCAGAGACTGGTTTTAGGTTTGCGACCAAATTCCAATTTTACCGGCAAGTCCCGCAGCCATTGCCCCCAAAGAAACGCCTTGGTCGCAGAACAAATTGGAAAAAAGCCGATTCTGCGACAAGATCATAACCTGCTGCGACCTGGCTCGTATGCCATAACTTGCAAGCCACGTCACAGCAAGTTTCACTATTTTCATGTACGGCATAGAAGATTTCCTTGCCTTCATCAAGCAAACTGATATACTAAAAGGAGAAAGAAATTGGAGAAAAAGAAAGAACTAAAGGATTTAAATTTACTGGATCGATTTTTGTTTGCCGAAGCCGTAGAGGACCCGGAGATTCTACAGGATATGCTGGAAATTATCCTGGGAAAAGATATCGTATTGAAACATCTGCCCCAGACCGAGAAGGAAGGCCGCCGGGCGGCCTGGAGCCGTCAGATCCGCATGGACGTGTGGGCCATGGATGAAAGCGAAGCCATCTACGACACGGAGGTACAGAAGAAAAACACCCACAACCTGCCCAGACGGACCCGTCTGTATAACGGACTCATCGACAGCAAGCTATTAGAGTCAGGGGACATCGAATACAACAAGATGAATGACGTGTATATCATCATGATTATGCCTTTTGACTTATTTGGCAAGGGGTTATACCGTTACACCTTCCGTATGGCCTGCGAGGAGGTGCCTGGGTTGGAACTGGACGATGGGGCCACCAGGATTTTTCTAAACACCAGAGGAACCGACCCCGCGGGCGTCAGCCAAGAACTGATCGCCCTGCTGCGATATTTTGAAAAGACGTCCAAAGAAGTGGCGGAGCATTCTTCCAGCAGCAGGATTCTGAAGATGCAGAAAAAAATCGAACAAATCCGATCCAGCGAGGAGATTGGAGTGAAATACATGAACGCGTATGAGGAAAGACTGCTGGAGTTGCAGGAGGCCAGAGAGGAAGGACTACAGGAAGGCCGGAAAGAAGGACGTCAGACGGGACGGGAAGAAGAACGCAAAGCCATGGCTGCTGAACTAAAGAAACTGGGCCTGTCCCTGGAAGAAATTTCGTCGGTTACAAAGCTGAGCCTCGAGGAGCTTCGCAGATTGTAACTGGAAAGATATTCTGTGGGAAGCCATGGGAACAGATGCTTGTTCGGATTAAAAAAATACAAAAAGAAATAAACGGACATTGCGGTGCGTGATATAATAAAGCCATATTGATAAAAGGAAGTGATGGAAAATGGCAATTATCAACACACCGCTGGCAGCAGGGAAAATTACTTTTAAGAATAGGCTCGTCTACCCGCCGATTACAATCGCCAAGGCGTCACCGGATGGAAAGGTCACGGAGGACAGCCTGGAGTACTATCAGGACAAGATGCGGGGCGGGCATTTCTCCCTGGCGATCGTGGAGCACTGCTACATTACGCAGCAGGGGAAAGCTTCGGCAGGACAGGTGTCCATAGCGGATGACAGCAAAATACAGGGTCTGGCTAAGCTGGCAAGAGTCATCAAGGGAAGCGGTACAAAAGCAGTAGTGCAGATGAATCATGCGGGAAGCTGCACCACGCAGGAGGTTACCGGCATGAAGCTGGCAGGGCCTTCCCCGGTCAAAAACCCCAGACAGGGCGGTGTGCCGGAAGAGATGACAAAGGCTGATATCAGTCGGGTGGTTTCAGCTTTCGCAGCGGCAGCGGCAAGGGGAAAAGCGGCGGGATATGATGGCGTAGAAATCCACTCGGCCCATTCATATCTGCTTAATCAGTTTTATTCACCGCTGACAAATCTGAGAAACGATCAATACGGCGGCAAGCTGGAAAACCGCATCAGCATCCATCTGGAGATCATCGATGCTGTAAGAAAGGCCGTAGGCCGCGATTATCCGGTATTTCTCAGACTGGGTGCCTGCGATTATCTGCCGGGAGGAAACAAAACCCAGGATGCAGTGAAAGCGGCAAGGATTTTCGAGGACGCAGGAATCGACGTGCTGGATATTTCCGGCGGTATGTGCGGTTATGTAAATCCTGAAAACAAGGCGCCGGGCTACTTCGGAGCAGAATCAAAAGCGATCAGGGAAGCAGTTTCCATACCGGTAATCTCCACAGGCGGCGTAAAAGAGGCGGAAGACGTGGAAGCTCTGCTGGAAGCAGGTGTTGCCGATCTCATCGGCGTAGGGCGTACCGTCATGAAGGACTCTGCATGGGCGGGCCGTACGATTGCCTTTTACCGGTAACGGACCGCGGATATTTGCGCAATGAAAAGGGAGGATGACGTCATAGCCATCCTCCCTTTCCGTATATGTCAGAAGAATTTATTGCGAAATATAGTAAGTAATTTCTATGCTGAGAGTTTATCCTCTTTCTCATGGCATTCTTTCCAATAGCGTCCGCCTCTGTAGAGCTTTTTGAAGAAGAGGTACGCTGGAATGGAAGTAGCTGCCAGGCCCAGTCCTACGATCCAGTTGTCTGTAAAGACGCTGGCTCCGTAAATTACTATTGGAAAACACAGATACACAATATAGGCCTTATTTGGAAGCGGTACTTTGAAATCCAGGCGTAAGTCCGGATTCTGTACTCTCAGTTTGATATTTGCGATAAACATCATGATTACCGGAACGGCATATAAAATAGAAGCGATTCCGACAAACTCGATGAAGCTTCCGGAAGAACACAAAACGATGCTGACACCGGACAGGATAATGATTGCCATGTAAGGTGTCTTGAACTTTTTATGTTCTTTGGAGAAAATCTTAAAGAACTGTCCCTTTTCACTGAAGGACTTCATTACATATGCGTAAGCCAGAATGTATTCGCAGAGAATCATCATGCTGGCAAGGCTTCCTGCGGCAACGAATGCCCATCTCAGCGGAGCTCCGCCTACGATGTTTCCGATCTCCACGAAGGAAAGAGGGCCTTCGGAGGACCAGTCCTGCCAGTGACCAACAGAGGCCAGCGCAGGTACTACCCACAGGATATACATAACGGAAATAAACGGAATAGCCAGGACAATGGCTTTGGGAACTTTCTTAGATCCGTTTTCAATATCTCCGGACATGGTGGAGATTGTTTCAAACCCGGTGTTGAACCAGATACCGATCAGAAGTCCGTTGCCGGCGGCTTCCAGGAAGGACATGTTTTCAGGAAGCATAGGTTCTACCGGGCTGTAGTTGATGTCCATCAGGGACATAACGACCAGGACAATGAACGGGATGATGCACAGGAGCGTAACAACCGTCGCCATGTTACTAACAAGCTTGATGCCGATGATATTAATAATTGCGAAAATAACAATGAGCGCCGCGCACAGGCACCAGTAAACAAAATCATTGACCTTGATGGGCAGCAGCATTTTCATATAGTTGGCGCTCAGTACGGCGAAGGTGGCTGGTTCAACAAAACCCGCGATGGTATAGCACCAGCCGCTTACAAACCCTGCTTTTTCGCCGAGACCTTTTTTTGCCCATGTATACATTCCGCCGTCTTCAGGATACGCAGAAGACAGTTCGGCGGAAGAGAGTCCAAAAGGAAGGGACCAAACGAATGGAATCAGGATAAATACCAGAAGTGTCATCCCAGGTCCGACAGAACCAACCAGGTCCTCGATACCAAATCCACCGCCCGCAACGGTAACGCAGATCATCATTACCAGCGCAAAGGTGGAAATCTTCTTTTTCTGTGACATAACAGCAATTTTCCTTTCAATAACGTAATCAAATAGAAGAGCAGGACCGGGTCTGTATTTCCGGCCCTGCAATTATCCGTAACTTGCGAAAAAGTGTCTTATTTTAACTGTTCCAGCATTTTCTGCTCGTTAATCATATCCGCATATTCGGAATCCATTTCTCTGATTCCAGCCGGGAATTCGTACTTAGCCAGTCTTTCTACGAATGGATCTGGATCGAAGTGCTCCGGTCCCCATGCGCCTGCGTCGCTCCAGATTCCCTTTGCGATCAGTTCCATCATGATTACTGGACCTACTGCTGTCTGTGCTACTACGGAGTTGGTGGTGTACTTCTTGATGCAGTCCTGATTGTCCGCGATCTGATACAGGTAGATGGATCTGTATTTTCCGTCTTTCCATCCTGTTACCCATGTTCCCGCGCAGCCTTTTCCTGTCATAGTCAGAGTTGCGTCTACCGGGCTCGGGATTACTTTACAGATAAAGTCTCTCGGTGTAATTTCGCTGTCGCCAACCTTGATCTTAGTCTTCTTGTCGGACAGGCCGTATTCGAAGAGAACCATCAGTTTCTTTCTGAAGTCAGCCGGAACACCGTATTTGAACGTACATCTGTTACAATCGATTTCTCTCGGTACCAGCAGTACTTCTTCGTGCTCTACGTTGATTACTTCCACGTCGCCGATTCCGCCAGGGAAGTTGAAGATTTCAGGTTCGGAGAACTGTTCTGTACAGAACCAGTGCCCTTCAGGATGCTCTTCGTTCTTTTCCCAGATTACTGGCGGCTGCAGACATTCTTCGATGGTCGTCCATACGGAGAATCCGAAGTCAGAGTCTGTGTTTCCATAGTTGTCTCCGTCTCTTACGTTTACTTCGTCGATCTTGTCAAACAGGTGCTTTTCCGCGTATTTCGCGAATACGTCAGCCATACCTGGCTCAACACCGGAACCGCATACCGCGATCTGGCCGGAAGCTTCCCATTCCTTCTGCTTTGCGAACTGATAGTCACCCAGCTTGATGTTAGCCAGCTCGTAAGGCTTTTCCGGATGCTCGGTACCCAGAGTCATAGCGCAGTCCAGATATCCGATTCCTGCTTCCAGACAAGTATCGAAAATGGTTTCGTTCATTCTTGGATCACAGGCGTTCATTGCGAACGTAATTCCGTGTTCTTTTACTACAGATTTAATGCTTTCAGGATCCATAGCATTGATCTGTGCAGGAACGAATTTGCCGCCGCCGCAGATTTCATTGGCAACTTTCTTAGCTCTTTCGAAATCGTAGTCAGCCACTACTACTTTTTCTGCCCAGTCGCCTTCCGCACCTCTGCGTTCAATAATTTTTGCTGCAGATGTTCCTACGCCGCCTGCTCCAATAATAAGTAATTTCATGTTCATCTTCCTCCAATTCACATAATAGCTTCGTGCCGCAGTTGCCTGCGTGCACATTTAAGTGTAACTGTATTTTATGGCAAAACAAAACCTTCTGACAATTAGCCAGGTGGGTTATTTACCCTTTTTTATATATGGACCAGGTGGGTTATAGTGTTGAATTTTCAAGGAATCTGCTAAATTAGGCAAATTTATGACGAAAAAGAAAGAATAGAAATAAAATTCGAAATATAACAACTTGCCATAAAAATCAAAAAACAGCCTACCGTGAGGCTGTTTTGGATTGAATCAGATGAATGAGTTCCATTCGCGTGGAAACGTCCAGCTTTTCGAAGATATTGTGCATATGCCGTTTCACTGTGTGCTTGGATATAAACAGCTTTTCGGCTATGTCCGGATTGGTCAGTCCCTGATAGGCGAGGATCATCACATCCCGCTCCCGCTCGGTGAGCCGATGTGTCTGTGCGACCAGATTCAGGGCGTCTTCTTCGGAAAGAATTTTGCTCTTTTCGTGTTCTCCGCTAAAATAGACGGGAGAAAAATCCTTTTTATAAATGTACAACATGGTCAGCAGATTGACGATCAGAAGCAGTATGGAGGTGACGCCGTAGAGCTTGGACAGGCTGATATTCACCACAGCTTCTTTGACAAAGACGGAAATGACGACCGTGTTGTTCCACAGATTGTTGAAGTTGACCAGAATCGTAATGATGATAATGTATTGTCTGCTGGCTTTATCCATTAAATCCCGATAGCCGATCATGACATAGGCCAGGGTAAAAACCATCACCGTCAGGCCCAAAACAATTTCCGACATGATGACGACCGCTTCCGCCCACATATGGCTGGTGGTGTAATATTCGTCCAGCAGGAAAATGTAGATGAGCGCCGACAGGATCATCAGGCCGATAAGCACTTTGTCCGTATATTTGCGCCACCAGTCCATCCGGGGATTCGGGGAGGCGATGATGGCATCCATCAGTTTTACCCAGCAGTAACCGATCGCATAGAAGATGCTCCCGTCCAGCCCTCGCAGCAAAAAGCCCGCTGCGAACTGCCCGAGGACCAGCTCGCGGTAAAAGGTGATATAGTAAAACAGCCCCAGAATTACGGAGATGACGACAAAGTTCCGTGTGGCTTTCAGAAGTCTGGTGTTTCCCGACGTGTTATGCTTTAGAATGATTCCGACCAGTGTGATGGCCTGGAGACCGAGAAAGCACATGATGGTGTATGTAATAAAGATCGTGTTTGAAATCATTTTTGGTACCTCTGGCGGTTATTATAGGCTGAACATTGGAGTATATTCGACGCAGCTCGTATATTATAGCACTATTGGGTGGGTTTCACCAGAGGGAATCTGGGGCAGATGGGGCTTTGGAATGAAAAAGCGGCGGGAGGAATTGTGAGTATGGGTTTAACCTTTGATTTATGTTCCATATAGGGACTTTTTCGGCGGAGTTGAATATAAATCCGGCTTGTTTACAGCTTGAAAGTTTCTGAAAATTATTATATTGCTTTTAAATCGATGAATGTGAAAATTTGTTTGCGCTCCTTGATCCGAGAGCACCCAAAATTGTGTAGATATATCAAACAATTCAAGAAAAGTATGTTCAAAAAACTGCCCCAGGGGTATTTTTAGAACATAAAACGGCAATTAACCTTGTTTTGCCAGAAACTAGAACAAGAAAGTTTGAAACCGAAGAGTCGGAAGTCCATAAGCCCGGAAGCCCGGAAAAAAGGCCGCATATGCACATATGCGGGAACCACCCTGCACGCCCCGCAGCAAAATGGGCAAAGGCGCAAAAAAACGACAGCAAAGCGAAAATAAAACAGTAAATTTTTGCATATACATAAATTTCAGTTGACAAAGACTGAATTTTCAAAGTAATATTAAAGTATAATAAAAAATATACTCCGATTTTCGTGCGACACCCTGTGCCGGCGAAAACGTTAGGGTAATAAGAGCGATCCTATTGCCTGCCATTGTGCGAAGGAGGACCAGAGGTTATGACAGGGCCTGCCTTCCGCACTTTTTTTGTGTAATTTTAGAAAGCGGATTGGCCGGACTTCTGACAATCATGATCAAAGTGCATTTACATAATGAAAGGTGGAGGATATCAAATGATTACCGATGCACGAATTCTATATGTTGACCTAAAGGAAAAGAAGACCGAAATAAAGAGCCTGGACGCTCAGACCTACAAAAAGTATCCGGGAGGTTCCGCTCTGGGACTGTATTTGATGCTCAAAGAGATGGATCCAAAGGTAGACCCGCTGTCTCCGGAAAATATGATGATTTTTTCCGTATCGCCGCTTACCGGAATTCCTATCAGCGGCCAGAGCCGTATGTGCGTGACAACCAAGAGTCCGCTGACCGGCACTGTGGGAGACTCCCAGGTGGGTGGATTTATTCCGGCCGCAGTAAAAGGCAACGGATGGGATGCCATTGTGATAAAAGGCAAGGCGGAAGCTCCGGTATATCTGTATATTGATAAAGATAAAGTAGAGATCCGTGATGCGAAAAATATTTGGGGAAAGACCACTGGAGATTCGGAAATCGCCATTGCTGAGGATCTGGGACACGATAAATTTGAGGCTTCTGTCATCGGGCCCGGCGGTGAAAACGGAGTTCCATATGCGGCGATTATGCACAGAAGAAGCAGAGCCAACGGAAGAAACGGCGTAGGAGCGGTAATGGGTTCCAAGAACCTGAAGGCTCTGGTTGTAAAGAAAGCACCGCCAAGAATGCCGGAAAACATGGATGAACTTAAAAAACTCACCTTGGATGTAAAGGAACGAATGGCAGCCAATGAGACGATTGTGGACACTTCGCTCAACGGTTCCGCAGGATGCGTGGACGGTATTGCCGCCGAAGGCTTCCTGCCATCCTACAACTGGGAAAAGGGTACCATGGACGACTGGATCAAGACGGCCGGAACGACCATCACCAATACGGTCCTGAAAAAACGGGAAACCTGCTTTGGCTGCGCCATTCGCTGTAAGGGCGTTGTAGAGATTCCTGGAAAAGCTGATCCTGAGTACGGCGGACCTGAATATGAAACTTGCGCGACGTTCGGTTCATATTGCGGAAACACGGATCTGGGAGAAATCTGTCATGCCAATCAGCTGTGCAACATGTACGGTATTGATACCATCACCTGCGGCGCAACGATCGCCTGGGCCATGGAGTGTTTTGAAAAGGGAATTCTCACAGAAAAGGATACCGACGGATTGGAATTGAAGTTTGGAAACGGAGCTGTTTTCGAGGAGCTGATTGAAAAGATCGTCCGCAAGGAAGATGGAATCGGAGCTCTGCTGGCTAAAGGAAGCGCGGCGGCTGCAAAAGAACTGGGTCCGGAAGCGGAAGACCTGGTTGTTGCCTGCAAAGGACAGGAATGGCCGGCACATATGGTACAGTATAAGACGAACCTGGCGCTCAACTATGCGGCAAATCCATTCGGCGCTGACCATCAGTCTGCTGAACACGACCCTGCTCTGATGGCTCCGGCCGACGATCAGAACTGGCTCTGGCCAAATCTGCTGGAAGACTTTGAAAAATGTGACCGCTACGGCGTCCTTGATGATAACAAAGCAAAATTTGCTTATGCGACTCAGAAGTTTTACTCCATGATGGAGACTCTGTGTCTCTGTCAGTTTGCATGGGGACCAGCATGGCAGCTTTACGGACCGGAAGAACTGGTGCAGTTCTGCAAGGCGGCCGTAGACTGGGATATTACCATTGACGAACTGCAGGAGATCGGAGAACGTCGTATCAATATGATGCGTCTCTTCAACCAGAAGCTGGGATTATCCAGAAAGGATGATGTCTTGCCGAAGAAAGCGTTCCTGCCGATTGAATATACGGAAGGCGAGATTGCCCAGATAACTCCGGAGCAGTTTGAACACACGCTGGATACTTACTACAAGTACGCAGGATGGGACGTGGAGACCGGAAACCCGACGGAAGAAACCATAAAACGATTGGGGTTGGAGTGGATATAAATGGATAGCAAGGATTGCATCACAGTAAAAATCAATAATAAAGAGATGCAGTTCCCTGAAACTTTGACGGTCAAGGAACTACTGAAACTGCGAAAGCTGAGGAAAGCCGCCGTCTGGATCAACGGACAGCAGCTGCTTTCGGCTGAGTACGAGGACTACAGGCTGCAGGAGGGCGATGAAATCAGACTCCTGAGAATCATGGCCGGCGGCTGATTGCCCCATCTTCATCTTGCAAACTTTTAAAATGTTTTAGCACATGGGCTGTTGCAATAAGGAATAAAATTCTTATTGTAGCAGCCTTTTTTTGTACTCAGTATCCGGAAACCGTCGAAAAAAAGAGTTATTTGTGCGGTGACATTGCCGGGCCAGATCTACTACAATGAAGACGAGCACAATTTTATTCAGAAAGAAATTTGCATGAAATATACCTGCTATGGCTGCCGATTGTGTAACTTTTACTAAGGAGAAGAAACATGAAGAGGAAAGTAGCGGGTATTTTATTTGCCCTTTTGACATTGGTGGTAGCTTCCAGTCTGGTATTTGCGGATACGGCGGAGGAAACAGTCGAGAAAAAGGCATCGGGTGCCGGGGAGGTCAACTTTACCGCTCGGCTTAACTTTGAATCGGAGATGGACAACCATGTGGAACTGGAGCTGTCCAACCATGGCACGTCGGACATGCTGATCTCACGACAGGCGCATTACATAGATGAAATCGGTTCGGCCGGGTCGTGGGATTGTCGCGGCACGGAGGACGTACCGGTGGGGCCGGGCAAATCCCAGCACATAAAGTTTGAGATCGCTGCCCCGGTATCCCATGGAAAAAACTCCATCCTCGCCTTTTTCTTTCAATATGACGGGAAATGGTATTTGGGTAAGGTGGGGGAAAATAACGGCGTCGAATATTTTTTACAGCACAATTGAGGCCGCAGATTACCCATGATGGCGACAACGCTTGTAGCTGAAAGTACAAAAACCTTATCCGGCGAAGCGGTCAGGGGTCGGAATAAAAATGGTATTTTAGCAGTGTTTTTGGTAAAAACATGAGAAAGGGGAGGGTAAGTAACTAGAATGTAACCTCTAAAGGATATCCTAGTGACATAAAGCAGAGTAAAGAAGTTGGAAAGGAAGCTGGGCAGATGAAAAATAAGAGGTTAATAAAGATAATAAGCCTGCTGGCGCTGGCTACACTGATGATTTCGCAAATAACGGTAAACACCTTTGCGGAGTCAAAAGATGGCGTGAATGATATTGCTAATGTTACTGCAGAGCAGACAAATGGAGCTACTGTAGAAACGAAGGAAAAGAGCGATTCGGTTTCTGAGGAAACGTCTAATATAGCGACAGCCTCCGAAACGAAGCAGGCTCCGTCCGCACAGACAGGAAGTCCGGCAGCGCCCGCTCAAAAGGCGGCAAAGGGCAGTGCGGTGTTTGCTAAGAAAGCTGCGGCTAAGGCAAAGGATGTTCCGGAAACAGCCAACACGGTTAAGCCGGGGATGACACAGGCGGAAATTCAGAAGATCGTTGATACCAATGATACGGTTGTTTTTGAGGGTGGCGATTATAAAGATCTAAAACTTTTTCTGAACGGAAGTAAAACGATTATTCCAAAAGGAGTAGTTACTTTAAAAAGTACAACTGGAAATGAGAGTGCTTTTACAGCAGCAGATAATGCTTCCCTGACTATAGATGGAGATAAAAATTCCAGCTTAACCATAGACGGTTATAACGATGGCATTTTTCTGAAAGATCAAGTCTTTACGCTCAATATTAATGAAAACAACACTTTAAAATTAATAAATGGCAAGATGATAGGCGATGTAAATCATGGCAATGGCATTTGGACGCAGGGCCATACAACATTTACAATCAATGCTAAAAAAGGCGCCACATTCGTAGCCAGCGGTAATGCAGGCAGTGGAATCAATGCCTACGGTAATGAGCCGTGGACAGAAACGGAACAGATTTCACAGCTGAACTTTAATTTTAATGGTTGTAAACTAGTTGATATGAGTGGTAATAAAGGCGGAAGCGGCTATAACAGTGGAGCTGGTTGGTATGTGGGGGCATCTTTCGATTTTAAGGAATGCCAAGAGGTGCATATTGACAACAATAAGGTGGATGGTGTTATGTTCTGTTCTGGATATAAAGCAGATAAAGCGGCGCCTTCTGGATATGTAACCTTGTCGATGAAATCTGAACTGAACATTGAAGACTGTCCTGACTTTACTATGAACGGTAATGGAAGCTGGGGAACAAACGGCGGAGCTGTAACGATTAAAAAATCAAAGTTAGAATGCAGCAATAATGCAAAAGAACCATGGGCAGACGTTACGATTACCTCATCAAATCTATATTGCTATAGCCTGAAGGCCATTGATTCAACGATAGAAGCGAATAATTGCCATACATATTGCGGTATTTGGGTAGCGGGAAAAGCAGATATAGAAAATTCGATAATCACAGCGAATCAAAATGGTATTGATAATTATGGAAAAACAAACAATAAGGGCAACAAGAATACCGGTGGGCATGGTATATACTTTGGAAATACAGCGGTAATCTCCGGCTCACAAATCACAGCAAAAGAGAATGGTAAAGCGGGAATCGTCTTTACAAACGCCTCCTTGTCAGAGAATCAATCGGTAATTTCCAATGGATCGGCGGTTCAGACGGAACAGAATGGGAACAATCCAAAATGTGCGGAAACAGGTTTGATGTACAAATCAGGGATTGTGTTGATTACTGGGAAACTGGACTGCAAGAACAGTGCAATGCTAGTTCGTGAAAAATCTGGAAACAGTGTGTCCTATAATAATATAAAGGAAAAAGGATCCTTTGTTTTGGATGAAAATATGATTGCTGCATGGAAGGCGAGCAATTCATATAAAGAGGGGCTTGCTTCTGATGATCCGAGAGATACGAAAGTGTTCGGCGGCTCACTCCAGGCCAGCCTGCCCAACATGACCGGAACCTATGGCAACGCATGGAATTTGCAAAAGGGCGCAGATGAAGTTTATGCGGCACCGATCAATCAGTTCAAAACAAAGCTGGTAAGATTTGATCTTCACAAAGATATCAATAAAGAGTGCGTAAAAGACACCAATACCTTTAAAACTTACGATCCAAATAAAAAAGAAGCTTACGACTACTCCTTCCGCTACAACAAAAAAGGCGAGGACCTGAACGCCGACGCATCCAGAAACGCATATGTCTGGACCCCGGCCTCCATACTCAACTACGATGCCACGGAAGGAACCATCGACCAGACAGGAACTGCCGGAGAAGTGACCTACGGTTCATCCGCAACATCCAAAGGCGATGCGGCAAAAGGCAAAAGGTTTACATCCGATATAACGATTTTCGGAAATTCCCTTGATCTGGCGGAAAAAACCATGCCGACAGCTGGAAAGGACGGATTGGTATTCCTTGGCTGGTACTATGCCGATGATGAAGAGAAGGCTGCGGAATACGCGGCGAAAGAAGACTTTATAAACCTTTACGATCTGCTTAATACAGAGTTTACAAGCGCATCCAAAGTGACGGAAGGGAAGTCGGATGACCCGGCAAAGGGCGTGGAGAAAAAGACGATTTACGCCAAGTGGATGTCGGAAGAACAGTATTACCGTACCGGACAGATTGCGATTGAGAAAAAGGTAACAGAAAACGGGCAGCCTTATCAGGTGAATGCTACCTTCTATGCAGGCTTGTTTGAGGATGCCGGCTGTACAGTGCCGACAACGGATGCTGACGGTAAAGCGATTGTGATTCCTCTGAATCTCGGCGGTGGGGATACAGTAACCGTTACACAGGATGATATTCCGCTGGGAACTCATTACGTAGCGGAAACGGATAAGGATGGAAAGGTAGTCCGTTCATCAGAAGGCCACTCCGTTAAGGTCGATAATGCCGAAGTCAAGATAGAGGGCAGTCAGACAGATGCGCCGACTGTGAAGGTTACTATCATAAATGACTATGGCGACTATGAAGGCTATTACAAAGAGGAAGGCGGAGATCCCGGAACTACAGTGACTTCATCCAATACGACCACCACAACAACGGAAGAGGATGGAGCAGGGGAGGCTGTAAACGGAAATGCGACTCAGACGGGCGATGACAGCAGTATGGCCCCATATATCGCGATTCTCATTCTGGCCGCGGCAATTGCAGCAGCAATTGTCGTAACAGGAAGAAGAAAAAAGAACAAGAAATAAACGGAAAATAAAACTCTAAAATCATGGCTGCGTGCCTGAATTAGTTTTCACCATTCAGCGCGCAGCCTTTATAATTCATTGCTAGAATTATCACTATTTTAGTAATATTCTTTCAACTTAATTTTACAATGTAACCGGAATGTAACAGACGATTAGTATAATAACGTTAAAATGATGTGAATACAAAGAGGAAGGAACGAAAAACCATGAAAAGGAAAAGAGCGGTAAGAGTATTTTGTATTCTGGCAGTAATGATGCTGGTCGGGTCACAGCTGGCGGTCAGTGCGTTTGCCGGGACAGCTAAGGTTAAAAAGGTTGATTATAAAGAGCCGTCAAAAGATGTGAAGGCTACCGTAGAGGTTATTCCAACAGAAGGCTACTTTAAGGGAATTAAAAAAATTATTGCGAAGTATAATATTGGAAATAATGCAGAGGGCGACCAGGTAATTGAACTTAGTAATATTGTGAAGGCAATTGATGAGTTTATTGCTGAAAAAGGAGCTAATTATGCAACGCAGCCAGGGGATAAATATCCTGTTGAAGTTGTAATTACAAACAGCTCAGGCCACGATTATCAGTACAAAGACGGTAGTTTTTTATTGTCAACTGCGGATACGTCTCAGCGTGACAACTTAACGGCAGTAACAGGGTTTGATGGCCAGCAGATTCCATTTGATTTTACGGGGGCTTTATCACCGACCAAACCGTTGCAGGACCTCTTTGGCGTAACGAGAGATCTCGATATAACCATAAACATGGTTTGCAATATTTATGATGTGCTTAAAGCAAAAGGGTTTACAGGGGATCAGGCGTTGACCGATTATATAAAGGACTATTATTCCAAAGAGAACAGTTATAAAATAGAAAGTCTGGACCAGTTGACATTAGCTCAGAAATTAGACTTGCAGAAAACTATGAGAAACTCACAATCTACGGTAACCAAGACGCAACTGGACGAATTACAAAAGCAATATCCAAAGATTATGGATCATGCTTTAGCTAAACAAAAGAGCGATGGAACATATGAAGTTCAAATTAAATGGCCTGAAAATGAATTAGCGGCAATGAGCTATAATTTCTTTTATGATTCTCTGCTTAGCCTTGCTTTTGGCAAGGATGCTGAGACTTTAAAAGGAACGCCTAAAACTACATCCCTGGAGATGGCAGTGGCAGACTATATGAGCAATAAAGGAGGAATTTGGAGCTCAGCAAACGAGTATTTTAAATCCATAGCAAGCGGAGAAAAACAGCTGTCAGCAGGGCAAGATTCCGAATTGACGTTTAATTACTTGACAGCACTTGATGGAGAGAATACACCTAACACATATCAACTCTATGCTTTCTCTTGGTACAATACAATCACCCTCGAACAAACCGACGTAGAACAATACTACTACGATGGTGACATATCCATCACCAAAAACGTGACCGAAAACGGCAAGCCGTACCAGGTGAACACCACCTTCTACGCAGCGTTATTTGACGATGAAGCCTGCACCACCCTGACAAAGGACTCCGACGGCAAGCCGATCATCATTCCACTGGAATTAAAAGGGCAGGATTCCGTAACCGTTACTACAGACAAAACGATCCCGCGGGGCACCTTCTATGTTGCCGAAACCGATAAAGACGGTAATGTGGTTAAATCGACAGACCAGCTCACCGTTACCATAAGCAGCCCGTCGATTACCGTGACCGAAGAGGCGACAGCAGCCGTTACCATAACCAACGACTACAAGGATTATGAAGGCTACTATAGAGAAAACGGCGATAACCCGGTGACAACCACTACTGAGACATCGTCGACGACCACAGATGTGACCGCTGAAAAACCGGAAGCAGTTCAGACCGGTGATGACAGCACCATGGCACCGTATATTGCAGCCCTGATCTTAGCAGCCGCAGCCGCGGCCGCAGTGGCAGTGACAGGCAAAAGAAAAAGGATCACGAAAAAATAAATTAAAATAACGCAACAGAGTCTAAAGCGCTATGGAAGTTCTCACCAGAGGAACACCCTAGCGCTTTTTCTATAACAAGCTTGACATGGTTCACATCTTCCATTATTCGGCGCCTTGCGGCAACTCCGACCCAACTGGTCAGAGTCGTATAGCTTGCGGGCTGTGGTAACTTTTCGAAAAAATGATGTAAAGTTACGCAAAGTTGGGGGTTTGCGGGTACTCGAAATCGTAAAAAATGAAAATTTGTGTTGCCAGCCGTTCTGAAAGCCGCAGGATCATTGAAAAATGCGTAACTTCTCGAAAAAATTAGGAAAAGTTACCGGTCTGGTCCTTTTGGTGAGCGGCTCGCATCTTATGCTGTTTTCTACCTTACGGCAACGCCGTTTTTAAGCAAATCGCATATTTGTTCAACAACCGATTCAATTTTGCTCCGCTGTTGAGGGATTTCCAAGGCTTATGGCCTCTGCTCTCATTCAAAGCTACATATTGAGCGAGATTTTGCACTTACAACCGCTGTATCCCTGAAAAAAGTTCAACAAAAATCCAGATTCCCGCTGCATGTTGATAAAAATAGCAATCTGCCTTTTGAGCAAATGGGGCGGCCGGACAGTACAGCACCAGACAGCACCGAATCGGACAAGACTGAGACTGCTGGCTGATAGCATTCTATTGATAAGCGCGATGCGCCCCCCCTTCCCCAAAAAGCACCCGGTAAAAAGCAGTGCCAAACACAGCAGCGGCGTGTGTTTCCAGCCGGAGCAAGCCCGAAGCCTGCTGCGGCCCATGTGGTCTGCTGCGGCAGCGACGGTACGTTTTTAACCGGAGCCGGCCCGAAATCCGATGCAGGGCAATAAAACCACAGGCAGGAAAATCAGGCTGATTTTTGCGAAAAAGCGCCCCTGATCCCACGAAATCTGACAAGGTGCCTGTAAAAGTTTGATTTTTGCCCGAATTTGTTATAAAATATTTCTATTAGCGAATTGGGCCCGGAGGCCTGAAATTTGAGGAAAAAAGAAAGAAAAAGATGAGAGAAAACATGGAACACATTATTTGGAACAGAGAGATGGAGTGCGCTGACAGAGACACCATCCGCAGCATCCAGCTGGACCGGCTGAAAAAAATTGTGGATGTTTGTTACAACAGAGTACCCCTGTACAAACGCAAATTTGATGAGATCGGATTAAAGCCGGAGCACATCAAGACCTTAGACGATGTGCAGCATCTGCCGTTTACCACAGCGGATGATCTAAAGGAAAACTATCCGTTCGGAATGTTTGCTGTTGATAAAAAGGAAGTCGTTCGGATTCACGGATCTTCCGGGACCACAGGAAAGCCAAAGATCGTAGGATATACAAAACAGGACCTGGACAATTGGTCCGAGATCATGGCCAGAGTCATCTGCGCCGCAGGCGGCACGCCCGAGGACATCGTGCAGATCGCTTTCGGATACGGACTCTTTACCGGAGGTTTCGGCCTGCATTACGGCATGGAAAAGCTGGGCGCCATGGTCGTGCCGCTTTCCAGCGGAAATACGGAGCGTCAGCTGATGATTATGCAGGACTTCGGTTCCACCATTCTCATTGCGACACCGTCTTACGCCTTGTACCTGGCCGACGAAATTGAGAAAAAAGGCATTGATAAAGACAAGATCAAGCTGCGCCTTGCCCTCTTCGGCGGAGAAGGCCACACGGAGGAAATGCGTGCGAAGATCGAAAAACAGCTGGGAATCCTGGCCACCGAAAACTACGGCCTTTCCGAGGTGGGAGGTCCTGGATATTCCGGAGAATGTTACTTAAAACAGGGGATGCACATCGCGGAGGATCAATATTTCTCAGAGATCATTGATCCAAATACGCTAAAACCGCTTCCTGTCGGGGACAAGGGCGAAGTTGTCATTACCACTCTGACAAAACAGGCCTTCCCGGTACTTAGATACAGAACCAGGGATATCAGCTGGTTCAACGATGAGCCGTGCCAGTGCGGCCGGACATCCATGCGGATGGCCAAGGTTCAGGGAAGAACCGACGATATGATGGTTATTCGCGGCGTCAACGTATTCCCATCCCAGATCGAATCTGTTATCATGAGTATGAAGGAAGTAGAACCGTTCTACGAGATCGTACTAACAACAGAAGGCTATATGGACCGGATCGAAGTCAAAGTCGAATTTTCCGACGCATCGCTGTTAGACGATTATCCGAAGCTGGAAGAACTGCGGAGCAAGATCAAGCACAACCTGCGGGTTATTTTGAACATTGACGCCAAGGTTTCGCTGGTATCCCCGGGCACCCTGCCGAGATTTGAGGGAAAAGCCAAGAGAGTTATCGATCACAGAAAAAATAAATAGAGTAAAGAGGTTGGACATGGAAAAGAAAATAATGTTAGGAAACGAGGCCTTTGCCAGAGGGGCCTTTGAAGCGGGAGTAAAGGTGATCTCATCCTACCCCGGAACGCCCAGCACCGAAGTAACGGAAGCCGCGGCGCAGTATGACCAGATACATGTGGAATGGGCACCCAACGAAAAAGTAGGGACCGAAGTGGCCGTAGGCGCTTCCATCGGAGGGGCCAGGGCGCTGTCCTGCATGAAACACGTAGGACTGAACGTGGCTGCGGATCCGTTTTTCACAGCCGCCTACACAGGCGTGACCGGAGGACTGGTTCTTCTGGTGGCGGACGACAACGGATGCCATTCCAGTCAGAACGAGCAGGATTCCCGTTACCACGGAAGAGGAGCCGGCGTTCCTGTGCTGGAGCCCTCCAACGCCCAGGAGTGCAAAGACTTTATGAAGTACGCTTATGACCTGAGCGAAAAATATGATACTCCGGTTCTCATGCGCTCCAACACCAGAATTTCTCATTCCAGAGGAATCGTAACCGTGGAGGAACGTCAGGAGAGAGAACTGAAGCCTTACGAAAAGAATATCCAGAAGTATGTGGCAATGCCGGCTATGGCGAAAAAGCTTCACGTAGCACAGGAAAAGCGGCTGAACCAGATCGAGGAAGATTCCAAAGACTTCCCGATCAACAGAATGGAAATCAACGATAAAAAAATCGGTATCATTACCAGCGGCATCTGCTACCAGTATGTAAAGGAAGCGCTTCCCAACGCCAGCGTACTGAAAATGGGAATCATCAATCCTCTGCCAAAAGCTTTGATTAAAGAGTTTGCGGAGCAGGTAGAAGAAGTTTATGTGATTGAAGAAGGAAACCCGTTCTTCGAAGAACAGATCCGCGCAATGGGAATACCGGCAAAAGGCAAGGGCATGTTTACCATTCAGGGCGAGTATTCCGCCAACATGATCCGCAAAGCGTTTACTGGGGAAGCTCCGGAATGCGTACCGGCTCAGGAAGACGCGCCGGGCAGACCTCCGCTCCTTTGCGCTGGATGCCCGCACAGAGGCCTGTTCTACATATTAGGAAAGCTCAAGAAAACCGTTATGGGCGATATCGGATGCTATACGTTAGGCGCGCTTCCTCCCACATCCGCTATGGACGCCTGTCTCTGCATGGGCGCTTCCATCACCATGGCCCACGGCTTTGAGAAGGCAAAGGGGAAAGAAGCGGCCAGAGATACAGTAGCGGTACTGGGAGATTCTACATTCTTCCATTCCGGCATCACGGGCCTGATTAACATGAACTACAACCAGGCTACCGGAACCGTAATCATTTTGGATAACCGGATTACCGGAATGACCGGACACCAGGACAACCCTTCCACCGGAAAGAACGCCAAGGGTCAGGAGGCTCCGGCTATTGATATCGCTCAGCTCTGCAGAGCCTGCGGCGTGGAGCATATCGTGGAAGTGGATCCGTTCGACCTGCCGGCCGTTGAAAAAGCAATCAAAGAAGAGACTGCCAGAGAAGAGCTGTCGGTGATTATTACAAAGCGGCCTTGCGCGCTGATCGTAAAACAGCCGGATATACCTCACGTGATTACAGACAAGTGTAAGAACTGCAAAATGTGCATGGATATCGGATGCCCTGCCATTGAGCTGGAAAACGGAAAGCCTGTGATCGCGGCTGAACGCTGCGTTGGCTGCGGACTGTGCAAGCGCGTATGTCCGTTTGATGCCATCGAAGAGGAGGTAAAATAGACATGAAAGACATTAATATACTGATCGTGGGAGTCGGTGGACAGGGAACGCTCCTGGCCAGCGTGCTCCTCGGAAATATCGCTCTTGAAGAGGGGTTCGACGTAAAGCTTGCGGAAGTGCACGGCATGGCGCAGAGAGGCGGCAGCGTAGTGACCCACGTGAGAATCAGTGAAAACGAAGTCCGTTCTCCGCTGATCGAAGAGGGAGGAGCCGATGTAATCGTTGCCTTTGAAGAGCTGGAAGCCTACAGATGGATTTCTTACCTGAAAAAGGACGGAGCGATCTTCGTCAATACCCAGCAGATCAAGCCCATGCCTGTAATCATGGGAACCGCTGAATATCCTGCTGAGATCGTAAAGTTCCTCAACGACAATGCGGAAAAGGTAACCTGTCTGGATGCCCTGGGAATCGCCACGGAATGCGGAAGCATCAAAGCCGTGAATACCGTCCTCCTGGGCGCAATGGCTAAAGAGCTGCCTTTCTCAAAAGAAACCTGGATCAGGCAGATCGAAAAGACCGTAAAACCAAAATTTGTTGAACTGAATAAAGAAGCCTTTGAAAAGGGCTATCAGGCATAAAAGAAAAATAAGATCGAGAGGTGAAAGAAATATGATTTGGAATGAAGCAATCGAATGTGCCGATCGGGAGACCATGCAGGGCATTCAACTGGAAAGACTGAAAAAGACGGTGGCGCATGTATATAAAAACGTGGAGCCGTACAGAGCAAAGATGGATGAGAAGGGCGTTAAGCCGGAAGACATCCAGCAGCTGTCCGACATTACAAAACTGCCGTTTATCACAAAGGAAGATCTGGCGGACAACTATCCCAACGGACTGTTTGCCGCGGACATGGATGATATCGTGCGTATCCACGCGTCCTCCGGAACCACAGGAAAGCCAAAGATCGCCGGATACACCAGAAGCGACCTGGACATGTGGGGAGAATGCGTAGCCAGATGTCTGTCCATGGCAGGGGCAACGAAAAGCTCCGTCGTGCAGGTAGCTTACGGATACGGACTGTTCACCGGAGGCCTGGGAGCGCATATCGGTGCTGAGACCATGGGTGCGACGGTTATCCCTATGAGCAGCGGAAACACCCAGAAACAGCTGATGTTCATGATGGACATGAAGAGTACCCATCTGTGCTGTACACCATCCTATGCCCTGACCATCGCTGAGGCTGCGGAAAAGGCCGGGCTGAAGCCGGATGAAATTCCCCTTCAAGGCGGAGTTTTCGGAGCAGAGCCGTGGACAGAAGGCATGAGAAATGAAATTGAAAAGCGTCTGGGCATTCACGCTCACGACATTTACGGACTTTCCGAAATCATGGGTCCTGGAGTTTCCACAAGCTGCAGCGAAAACGACGGCATGCACATCATGGAAGACTACTTCTACCCTGAAATCATCGATCCGGATACACTGGAACCGCTTCCTGACGGTGAAAAGGGCGAGCTGGTCATCACTACGATCGGAAAAGAAGGTATGCCGCTGGTTCGTTACAGAACGAGAGATATCTGCTATCTGAACCATGAGAAATGTAAATGCGGCAGAACGCTGGTTAGAATGAGCCGTGTATTCGGACGTACCGACGACATGCTGATCATCCGAGGCGTCAACGTATTCCCATCTCAGGTAGAAACTGTCATCGCCAAGTTCTCCGACACCCTGACCATGAACTACAAGCTGTACGTGGGCAGAGAAGACAACAAGGATACCTTCGAGCTGGCTGTCGAACTGGCGGACGGTCTGGCTATCGACGATATCAAGTTTGTTGAAAACCTCAGAAGCCGCGTGGATCACGAACTGAGAGGAATTTTGGGCATTGGATGTAAGATCCGCTTCCTCAATGCGGGAACGCTGCCGAGAAGTGAAGGTAAAGCTGTTAGAGTTGAAGATACAAGAACACTGTAGTGTGAAGTTAGGAGGAGACAAAGATGTTAATTAAACAGATGTCCGTATTCGTGGAGAATACCACTGGAAGGCTGGCGGAGCTGACGAGGGTTCTGGCCAATGATGGAATCGATATTAAAGCGTCCTGTATCGCCGATACAGTGGATTTTGGAATCCTCAGATGTATTGTGGACGATCCGGAGGAAGCGACGAAGGTGCTGAAAGAAAACGGGTTCACCGCAAGCATTACAGAAGTTATCGCAGTGGAGCTGGAAGACCGCCCGGGAGGATTCGCTGACGTGCTGGAGATTCTGGCCAAAGAGAAGATTGGCGTGGATTATATCTATTCCACTATCCGTTCCAAAGAAGGGGCTGCCATCATCGTATTGAAGGTCGAAGATCCGAAAAAAGCCATCGACATTCTGCTGGCCCACGACGTAAAGCTGTACAAGATGGAAGAAATCAGCAACATGAGTCACGTTAAATAAACAGATTTGAACTTAAAAGGCGTATCTCCGGGCAGGGGACGCGCCTTTTCTTTTTGCTCTTTCGCTTGCTTATGGCCTGCCGGGAAGCAGCTTGCGCCCTCAATAAAGAAATGTCAAAAGGACCAAGAAAAGTGCCCAAAGTTGATAGTCCCGAGCGGAAGTTCTTTGAACAAGAGGGGCCAATATCATAATATGCAATTTTTTAAACATGAAATGATATTTTATAGAAACGAAAGCGGAAGAATCCCCACAAAACTGTCAAAATGGAGCAATCCAGTACCACCTATTGATAATTCACCGCTTTTATCCTTCTGAAAAACTATGGAACTATCAATGACATATCACCTTTTCATTAATATTGATATTATCCGGCTTGTGACCGCCCAAAGGCGTAAATAAAAGGTAGAATTTTCTAAAAATAGCAATTGAACAATTATGCAAATCTCGGTATAATTAAAGTGCCTTTACGATGCGAACCGCGGTTCACATCGCATACGTAATTGTTCAGTGTTATTTATTTAGGAGGGAAAGTAAAATGAGCAGAACCAAAAAGCATGCTGCGCTGATCATCGCTATGATCATGGCGTTCACAGTGATTCCCGGGGCGATTATGGCCGACACGGCATCCGCTGCCACGAAACTGTCCAAGCCAAAGCTGACCAACCACGCAGCCAGCAGCACCAGCATCAAAAATACCTGGAACAAGGTAAAGGGAGCCAAGGGCTACGAGGTCTATCGCTCTACCAAAGCCAAAGGCAAATACAAGAAAGTTAAGACCATTAAGAAAGGCAAAACCGTATCCTGGACCAACAAAAAACTCAAGAAAAACAAAAAATATTACTACAAAGTCCGTGCGTACAAAATGGTCAAAGGTAAGAAAAAATACAGCAAGTTCAGTTCCGCGCAGTGGGCAAAGACAACCAACAAACCGAATCCGGTATTCTCTATGAGCTCCAAGGCAGCGACCACAAGCACCATTTCCGTAAAAATCACCAACAAAGGCAGATACAAGATGGTGGTTAACCCGGAAGAGATGGGAATATTCTTTAAAAACCCGGGAGCCGCCGAGGCTGCCAGCGGTTTGTCAGATAAAGAACTGGAAGACATTAACATGCTGAGTTCAAAGGGTGTGTACATTGCTTTCGGGGAAAAGATCACCATTAATCCTGGAAAAGCTGCCACAGTAAAATATACCCCGATAGATGTCAATGGTAATGCCATAAAGGTAAGCTATTCTTCATCGGGAATCTTGTATGGAACTTTTACCTTCAATAAGAAAACATATGAATTTACAGCCAGCAAAAAGTATGGATACCACTGGTAGTAATCCGATTAGGAGGCAAAAATGAGCAGAACTAAAAAACATGCTGCGCTGATCATCGCTATGATCATGGCGTTTACAGTGATTCCGGGAGCGATTATGGTCGATACGGCATCCGCTGATACGAAACTGTCCAAGCCGAAGCTGACCAACCACGCGGCCAGCAGCACCAGCATCAAAAATACTTGGAAAAAGGTAAAGGACGCCAAAGGCTACGAGGTCTACCGGGCAACCAAAGAAAAAGGTAAGTTCAAGAAGGTTAAGACCATCAAAAGCGGCAAAACCGTGTCCTGGGCCAACAAGAAACTGAAAAAGAACAAGAATTATTTTTATAAAGTAAGAGCGTATCAGACGATAAACGGCAAGAAGGAATACAGCAAGTTCAGCAATGTGGAATGGGCAGTACCCACCAATGCGCCCAATTGGGAATATTCCATGAGCAGCAAGAAGAAAACCACCAATAAATTCAAGCTGCAGATTACGAATAAGAGCAGATATAAAATGGCCTTTACCAAAGACGGTGCGGTTTTCAAAGATGAAAATGCTTTATACGCAATGGAATCGCTGACGCCCGAACAATTGACGAACATTGATGAACTGGCCGCAATCGGCAGCTATAAGGCTATCGCAGCCAAAAAGACCGTCAAACCGGGTAAGACCGTTACCCTGACCTATAAGACCAGCCGCAAGGTCAGCTACTCGTCCAAGAGCCTGGTTTCAGGGGAATTCAAATATAACAAGAAGGCCTATGCGCTGTATGCAGGTTGGGATTTCGGTTCCTTCTGTGAAAGAATACAATAAGCCGGAACGGAAGTTCCGATAAATAAGACATAAAACAATATGCCCTCTTCTAAATAGCAAAAATTTGTTGCTTAGGAGGGGCATTTTTCTGCCTGAAAAGGCAAGTGGGTTGCCCCCCCCGGAAAAAATTCGGTGGGTACGGGAGAATGCTGTCTGGCAGAGACTGATCGTATAACAAAGGTTACCCAGATTCGCTTGTTTTAAGAAGAATCCGGATAATTTTGCAACGGTTCCAGAGGTTCCTTTTTTAAATCAGACCATTTGGCGGGAAATGAGCCAAACCAAAGCCCCGACTTTCGGCCCGTATCCAAACAAAAGGAACAGATGCGGTTAAAAGCAAAAAAACGATGCGGGTGCCATCGCTTTATGATAGAATAAGGGTATGGTAAAAAAGGGGGAATTATGAGTACAGGAAGAAAGATTGTCTTTGTGATCGCCCTGATGGTATTCGTGGGTGCTTTGGGAGCGATTCTCAACCACTATGTCACAGGATGGCGGGCGGAAAAAGCGCTTACCGATCTGGCAGAACTGAAGACGGACGAGCAGGAAGATTTGGTAACGGATAAGGGAATCGTTATCGGAAAATACGTTGATCTCTACAAAAAGAACTCGGACATCATCGGCTGGCTCACGGTAGACGGGACCAGAATGGACTACCCCATCATGCAGACGCAGAACGATCCGGAGTTCTATCTGAGGCGAAACTTTGACAAAGAATACAGCATTTCCGGCGTACCTTTTATGGATGCCCAGAGCGATATTTTCAAACCCACCGCAAACTGGATGCTCTACGGACATAATATGAAGGACGGGACCATGTTCCACGATCTCCTGGAGTTCGCGGAAGAGGATTTTTATCAGCAGCATAAAACCATCAAGTTCGACACCATATATAAAGGCGGACAGGGAGAGTACCAGATCGTAGCGGCTTTTTACTCACAGATCTATCCGGAAGATAAGAAAGTTTTCAAATACTATAACTATGCCGGAATGACAAGCAAACAGCAGTTTAACGGGTTTGTTAAAGGCGTGAAAGGTCTATCCCAATACGATACCGGTGTAGATGCCAAGTACGGAGATCAGCTGATTACGCTATCCACCTGCAGCTATCATGTGCCAGACAAACTGGGCCGGTTCGCAGTAGTTGCCAAAAGAATAAAATAATCAGAAGGCCTGCCACTTTAAGTTTCAAATCATGTGGCAGGCCTTTTCGATTGCAATAAAAGGATTACGCCAGCAAGTCCCCGATGACCAGCACGATGAAGTTGCTGTCATAGAGGGTCCGGCTGAAATAGGATGCGTCCAGGCTGTCGAGGATCAGTTGGGTGCTGGCCGGCGACACCAGATTTACCACCGGCAGCAGCAGGGCCAGGAAAATGAAAACGAAGATGATTCCGCGAATCATCCCGGCGACCAGTCCCAGGAGCCCGTCCAGAAATCCTGTAAACCCCTTGTTCTGCCTTTTGGAAAGCGCTATGGTCAGGAAAAACAGGATCACCTTGACTGCCAGCAAAATAGCCAGAAAACAGAGGACCGTCATAGTCAGCTCCGTCAGACGGGCGGCGATGGCATCCGCAGCCTCTGTGGCAGCGGTGTCGATCCCTTTCCCCAGAATCAGCGGGAACGTATCTGTCGAAGCGCTGAGCGAATCGGAGGACAGGGACAGTTTGTCGTAAAAGGCCCTGTAGATCTGCTCGTCGATCTGCGTACGCTCCGACGCCAGCTGGCGCAGGGGAGAAGAAAAGATAAACGCTGCGACCATAGCCCCCAGCCATCCCAGGGTATGGGTGAACGTATAGATGAAACCTTTGCGGAAACCGGATACCATGGTCAATATCAAAATTACGGCTACAATAATATCTAAAAACAAAATATACCTCCACTTTATTCGAATAGGCAGTAAAACCTGTTCATATATTACTAGAAAAGCAGTGAAAAATCAAGGAGGTCGCAGACCATGGAGTATATGAGCCATAAAAAGAGTTTTATTATGCTGGAGGAACAGAACCGAAACTTTGCCTTGGATAAGCACAAAAAAATCCGCGGATATATCAAACTGGAGACTGGAGGAAACAGGGGCTCCCTGCGGGTGGGAGCGGAAAACCTCAGATGCTTTGAGCGGGGAAGCTATGTTTACAAGCTGATTCTCTTCGGAAAGAAGAACGAAAAGACCATTTACAAGATCGTAGGAAATCTGATGATCAGCAGCAGAGGCCGGGGAGAAACCTACCTGCAGATCAATCCCGCAGACACTGACGGAAACGGCAACAGCCTGGATTGCTTTACAATCGCCATCGTGGTGGCGGTTTCAGCGACGGACAGCAGAGAACCGCTCCATCCCATTCTCCGGGGCTTTCTGGAAACAAAGATAGAAACGGCGGGGAAGAAAGCGCCGGAAAATTATAACGACTACTATAACCAATATGTGCTTCAGTGCTGTGAGGCCATTGAAAATAAAAAGGAGCTTTATGACAGACTGATCCCTTTTAAAGAGGACAGGACCGGCGCTGACTGGCGAAGAGTCGTCAACCTGGGGAAATTCCCCGTAGTGTCGCCGGGAGCCCAGTACACCATGTCCAGATACCGGCATTTTATCTTTGGCCTGAGCGAGGACTACTATTTCGTCGGTGTTCCGGGCCGTTACCTGGAAAAAGAACAGCCGGACGGCGGACGTTCCGGATTCATTCTCTGGCAGCCAATCATGGGCGCAGAGGGGTATCGTGCCGATGAAGAGGGCGCCTCCTTGAAAAGCAGACAGGTCGCCTACGGCTATTGGATCGCGGCGGTCAACCGCTCTACGGGAAGTATCGAAAAATTTTAAGGCGGGCCAACTCTTAGTATTCCAAGTATTCCAACAAATTTTCTAAGATACCTGTATCTTAGAATATAATATCAATAAAAGTACTGGTATCTGTTGAAAAGCAGAGGGTAAATAGTATAAAATAATAACGGACGGTATTTTAGAAACAGCAAAGAGGAGGAACCGTTATTATGAGGAGCAGAAGAAAAAAATGGGCGTGGATTTTGGTTGTTGTTATGGTGTTTTCTGTCTTGGGAACTCCGGTATATGCGGCAAGCGCAAACCCAAAAGGTTCTGGCTATGATACAACAGCGCCACTATTGAATTCAGTTACATTGGACAGAAGTTCTGTTATAAAACCTTCAGTAGTGAGGGTTACTTTGGATGTAACAGAAGACGGGACAGGGATTAAAAATATAGGAATTTATTTCTGCAAATCTCAAGGACAAGGATGGGAGATGACGCATTATTACCAGGATGACTATGCGCCTGTATTTACTGGAAAAATTAGTTTTGATATTCCGGTAACAACAGCAAGGCTAGCAGATGAGTATTACGTTGCATGTGTTACATTGATAGATAAACAGGGGAATTACAGTTCTTTTAGTTCAAATAATCATATGGAAGGCTGGCCATTGAAGCTCTTCAACGAAAGCAATGGTAACAAAGAGTCCTGTTTGGTAAATACTACCTTACAAGTTAAAGATGAATTTGATGTAGCATTTCAAAAGTATATAACAAACCCAAACATTACCAAAGATTTGAAAAACATGCAAGATGAACAAACCGCAATGATTGATTATGATGAGCGAAATTGCACGGCGAAAAAAGAATGGTTTGATGCGATCAAAGGGACGAAGAAAAAAATTGTATTTTCAAATAATTCCCAGCAGTGGATTTTTGATGGAAAAGATATTAAAGATGAAACAAAAGATATCAATTTACTTGTCAAGTTAAACAGAATTGACGGAGAGGACTACGGAACTACAAAGGATCTCTTGAAATTAGAGTTTGCCTCGAATGGAGCTTTGCCGGGGGTAGCAACAGTAAAGCTAAAATCTGATTACATTTATACTATGTATAATTTAAATAATCACCTGCAACTGTATTTTTTAAATGGAGAAGACTTACATTTAGAAGATGATCAGGTAACACACATATTAGATGGAACGGACCATTGGTGCAAATTTAATGTTGCGCATAACTCAACATTTCTGTTAAGCGGAGCGAAATTAGCCAGCAAAGTACAACGGAATCTTGTAAATGCCAGTATTGCTAAGATTAGCAATAAAACCTACACAGGAAAAGCGGTGAAACCGAAACCTACAGTATCTTTGAATGGGCATAAGCTAAAACAAAATACAGACTATGAATTGCAATATGGAAAAAATGTTAACCCGGGGAAAGCTAAAATTACTCTTACAGGAAAAGGTTTGTATAAAGGCAAAAAGACGGTATATTTTTACATTGCCCCACAAAAAACAGTATTTAAGAAAGCAGTTCGTTCTCATAAGAACATGAAGCTAACTTGGAAGAGAGACAAGAAGGCAACAGGATATCAGATTACAATAGCAACGAAAAAGAATTTTAAAAAAGGTAAAAAAACTTATTTGGTTACTAAAAATAAGGTGACAACAAAAACAATAAAAAAATTAAAGCCAAAAAGAAAATACTACATTAAAATACGTTCATACAAGACAGTGGATAAAAAGAAAATTTATGGTCCATACAGCAAAATAAAAACTTTAAAACTGTAGCGTTATGTAAATAAGGAGATATCTGTTTTTAGGTATCTCCTTTAACATCTATCAATAGGGCTGTTGTTCAGAATAATTTAGTTGTTCCCGTTAAAGCACGAATTTTGCTTGATAGAAAACAGAAAATATGGTAACATTGTAGGGTATATGAGGAAGTACATGTCAGAAGCCTTAAAAGAGGCGAAGATCGCTTATGATCTTGGGGAAGTCCCCATCGGAGCCGTCGTGGAAAAAGACGGCGTGATCATAGGACGCGGACACAATTTAACAGAGCAATTAAAGGACCCCACAGCCCATGCGGAAATGCTGGCTTTAAGACAGGCGGCAAGACAGCTGGGCGGATGGAGACTTTTGGGCTGTAATCTGTACGTTACGGCCGAGCCATGTGCTATGTGTGCGGGAGCCATTGTTTGGGCCCGCATTAAAAAACTTTACATTGGGACCATGGACCCCAAAGGCGGCGCGTGCGGCTCTGTTTTCAATATACCGCAGGAGCCCCGGCTCAATCATCATGTAGAGATAGAGACCGGAATCATGCAGCAGGAATGTCAGGACATACTCAAAGCATTCTTTAAAGAATTGAGAAAGAAGAAGTCGGAGGAAATACAATTATGAAAAGAATAGGCGCTATTTTATGCCTTTCCGTTATGCTGGTATTCATGTCAGCATCCGTTTGTTTTGCAGGACAAGGCGACCTGGCGATAAAAGATCAGTATCCAAAAGACGGAGCCACGGGAACAGCCGTAGAAAATGCAAGTATCAAGATCTGGTTCAATCAGGATGTAAGGCCGAAGACAAAAGACATTCGCAAGGCCAACAAAAAAGCAGTCAAGCTGGTGGACGAAAAGGGCAAGAACGTGCCTATTTACGTAGCCTACAGTCCGGACGAAGACGGCCTGATGATGGTACTCAGCAGCAGTGACGCCAAGATCCAGGGAGATACGGAATACACCCTAACGATTGATCCTGCTTTCCAGGCTACCAACGGTGATACCCTCGCCAAGGGAGATCAGGTTACCTTTAAAACACTGGACCAGTCTAAGAACATGACCGTAAACATGGTTATGATGGGCGTTATGATGGTCGGCATGATCTTCTTCTCAACCAGAAGCATGAAAAAGCAGCAGGAAAAGGAAAAGGCCGCTAAGGGTAAGCATGACACCGTAAATCCATATAAAGAAGCGAAACGCACAGGAAAATCTGTGGAAGAAATCGTAGAAAAAGATAAAAAGGCAAAAGAAAAGGAAGCTGCTGCGGCGGCCAAGCGGGAAGCAAAACGGGCAAAAGAAGAGAAAGAACGTATAGAAAGAGAAAAGGCCAATAAAAAACGAGTGACTGGTCCAAGACCGATCTCTGCCGGCGGCGGAAAATATAAAGCGCCGAAGAAAAAGGCTTCATCGAAAAAAACGCAGCAGAATAAAGGCACCACCAGACCAAAGAACCAGACCGGCAAACAGAAAAACAGCAAGAATAAAAACAATACTAAGAAAAAATAAACAAAAGAGCGGGGGATTCCCGCTCTTTTCTTAGAGGAGGAAGCGATGCAGAGGATTCAAATAAAAGCCTGCGCAAAGATCAACCTTTCCCTGGATGTGCTGCGGAGACTGGAAAACAGATATCACGAAGTAGAAATGGTCATGCAGCAGATCCTGCTTCACGATGACGTGGCAGTACGCTGGTTTGCCGGGGAACACGGACAAAACGCTCAAAAGGAGAAGGTTGAGATCGAGCTGTCAACCAACAGGCCATACCTGCCCAGAGATGAGAGGAATCTGGCGTACAAAGCCGCGATGGTGATGACGGATAGATACGGCGGCGGACGCAGCGGAAAGATCCGCATTGATATAAAAAAGAGAATCCCGGTAGCTGCCGGACTGGCCGGCGGCAGCAGCAACGGCGCCGCTGTGATTCACGCTCTGAACTATCTGTGGCAGCTGGGGCTGGGGGTAAAAGAGCTGTGTGAAGTCGGCAGTGAGCTGGGATCGGACGTGCCCTTTTCGATCATGGGGCAGGCCAAAGAAAATACGGAGCTGGGACTGGCGGGCGACCCTCTGGCGACCCACTGCGCTGTGGCCCGGGGAACAGGAACTGACCTGGAACCGGTCATCGGTCTCAAGAGCCATCTGGTCCTGACAAAACCACCGATGGGAGTATCGACGGCAGAGGTATATCAGGGATTGGAGATCGGCAAGATCGAAAGGCACCCCAATACCCGGGAACTGGTGACGGCTCTTGCCAAAAAAAATTATAAAATAATTCAAAAAAATATGATCAATGTACTTGAAAATTTCACGCTTACAAGGTATCCTAATGTTATGTATACAAAGAACAAAGTCGAAAGACTGTTTGACGAAGAGGCAGTTTTGATGAGCGGAAGTGGTCCCACTATCTTTGCCCTCTGCAGGAACAGGAGCGAAGCACAGCGCGCTTGTGAGGAACTGAAAACGTATAATAAAGAAACGTTCTGGACCAGAACTACCTATTGATGTGAGAGGAAAAAAGATGCTTAATTTTGATATCCAAAACCATAGGCCCCTTAGGGAGATCGTGTATGAAGAGCTGAAGATGCAGATACTGACCGGAAAAATCGTACCGGGAACCAGAATGATGGAGGTAGAATTGGCGGAGGACATGGGTGTCAGCAGAACTCCGATCCGCGAAGCAATCCGCAAGCTGGAAAAAGAAGGTCTGGTGACAATTGAACCCAGAAGAGGAGCGTATGCTTCTCAGATATCCACAAAGGATATGGTAGACATTTTAGAGGTGCGGCAGGATATGGAAGGGTTGGCTGCTTTTTTCGCCGCTTCCCGTATGACAGAAGAACAGATGGCGGAACTCAAAAAATCGTCAGACTCTTATAATCAGGCAGTTGCCGAAGGCAATACCGCAAACATGATTGCCTACGATACCAGGTTCCATAGAATCATTGTCGAATCCTGCAATAATAATATTCTTGTTCAGATGATCGAACAGCTGCAGGAGCTGGTGCTGAGATTTCGTTATATCTATTATGACAATTTCAAGCGTGCGGAGAACATGCCGGAGGAACACCGGCAGATCATGGAGGCGATTCGCGATGGTCGCGCCGCCGATGCCAGAGCTGCCGCCGATGTACATATTGATCGATTAAAGGACATGGTTATCCGCGACGGAATCGCGCAGGGCCGCAAATAACAGATTTTGAACGTATTAATAAGAACCTCCCCTTTGGCTTTTTAGGCTGAAGGGGATTTTTTCAAGTCCACAAAAACGATTTCACCGGCGGAAAGGTTAGCGGAATATGTATAGCTCCCCCGGGCGGAAGTGATCTGATAAGCGGTTTTGGGAATGGACATTGCCTGTATGCTTTCAAATTCCTGATCGGTCAGCACTTCCTTAAAATTAAGTTGTTTCCAGCCGCTGATGCAGGATTCGCCGGGCGGCAGCCGTCTTTCCGTAATCTGATAGCTGCCGGATAATTTGAAGAAGTTAAACTCATAGTTTTGAGATTCTTCTTTGCTGTCATTAAAAAATAAAAGCTGGTAGTCTTCCCGGAATTTGGTCAGCAGATAAGTATCTTCCGCGCAGACAATCGTTTCGTACAGGGTGCTTAGCAGCTGGTACAGGTAATATTGGGGCTTTCGCATACCATTGAGCGTAAGCAGGCCGTTGCTTTCCTGAGGCGAATCGTACAGAGATGGCTGCGGCAGCCGGTAAGGCGGATCCAGCATCTCCCTGACCATGGAGAGACACTGGGGGTACGGATCGTAGCAGTCGTAAAGTTTTTTTGGCACTAACCGGTGTCGGATGGGCGAAAGGGTTCCCATGGGTTCTTTTTTCAGATCGATCTTTGCCGAGCGAATGACGGAGCTTGCCCCGATAAAGACCGGGAATTCGGAATAGGAATCGATGACATCGTTGATGCTTTCCAGCGGCAGCTCCTCGATGGATACCGGCGCCTGCCCCAGTATCTGGCCTTTATAGAGCTGTCGGTACTCCTTGGGGTGGCAGCCGAACCACTCTCTGAAATTTTCCACGTAGTACTTGGCATTGGAGAATCCTACGTTTTCAGAGATCTGAGAGATGGAGGTGTCTGTTGTCAAAAGCTGGGCTTCCGACATTTCAACGCGGACCATGCTGACAAAATTCCGAAAGCTGTCTCCGATCTGCTTCCGGAAAAGATGGGACAGATAATAGGTATTGATGTTTTCCTTTTCCGCAATGGCCGCCAGACTCAGCTTGTAGGGATAGTTCTTGTACACCAGACTGACTACGCGGCTGACCCGGTCGATCTGCAGGATATCGTGAGAGACCATATGCTCAAAGCTTCGGGTGACCCGATCCACAGTGAATCCCCGGAAGTCTTTGTATAAAGCGTCCATCAGATCCAAAGACAGATCCTTGACCCGGTTTTTATATCCCCTTTTTTTGCCGTACAATTCGGAAATGATGGCAAAAATATGAGCCTTCATAGCCAGCTGACGTTTGTAAGTGGCGACGTCCTCACTGTCCTTGGTGGTAAAAACCTGTGTATCCAGTTCCGGATAGAACTGCGAAAAATAGTCCATATTGAGACTCATAACAACAACTAAGTTATTTTCCGTAAGACCTTTCATACCATGCACATCGTCGCTGTGGATAAAGTGCATGTGGTTTTTCGAAAGATAATAGCGCGTATACGTCATTTTCAGGTCGATTTCGCCCTCTAAAACGTAAATGATCTGAATGTCATTGTGCATATGCCATGGGTATTCCCGGATTTTCAGAACCTGCACCTTTACAGGCAGTCCGTCGTCGTATTGGATCTTTTCTAACATAATTCTTCCTTTCTTAACAAAAACGGGTCTTAGTTGCTATTTTGATTATAGCATATGAGGCAGGTAAGATAAAATGAGAAGTGAAACAGTCAGAATATTTAAAGAAAGGCAACAAACATCGCAAAAGAATTATATAATTTCAGTCCTGTTTCAGCTACACTTTGGTTAAAGGAAGGTTAAGGAGGGAACCTATGAAAAAGGTAACAGTTGCCGCAACACAGATGGTGTGCGAAAAAGATCCGAAAACAAACGCGGATAACGCGGAAAAATTAATTCGTCAGGCAGCCGCCAGGGGAGCGAATATCATTCAAATTCAGGAGCTGTTCGAGACCCAGTATTTTGCCCAGGTTGTAGATTACGAGAATCTGAAGCTCGCCAGGCCGGCGGAGGGTCATCCGCTGATCCGGCGTTTTTCCCAGCTTGCAAAAGAATTGAACGTAGTTCTGCCCATCAGCTTTTATGAGGAGAGCGGATGCTGCAGATTTAACTCCGTCATGGTCATCGACGCCGACGGCACCAATTTGGGCATATACAGAAAGACCCACATTCCCGATGATCCCGGGTATTACGAAAAGTTCTATTTCAGTCCCGGAAATACGGGATTTAAAGTCTGGGACACCAAATTCGCCAAAATCGGAATCGGAATATGCTGGGACCAGTGGTTCCCGGAGACAGCCAGGAGCATGGCTCTCATGGGAGCTGAAATTCTGCTGTACCCCACGGCCATCGGAACCTTTGCGGTACCGGAGCCGGAGCTTGCGGATCAGCCGGATGACTACGATCACTGGCAGAACACCATGCTGGGCCACGCTGCCGCCAATATGGTGCCAGTAGTCGCGTCCAACAGGATCGGAGTGGAAAAGATGGGAACAACAGCAATCCGTTTCTGGGGCGCTTCCTTTATTTCCGATAACCGGGGCAATAAGATCGCAGAGGCCGACACAAAGACAGAAACGGTTCTGACGGCTTCATTTGATCTGGATGAGCTGGCGGCCTACAGAAGAGAGGTCTGCGTGTTCAGAGACCGGCGCCCCGAGTGTTACGGTACACTGCTGACTTTAGACGGAAAAACGAAAAATTTTTAAATGAAAGAGGTGATTTTTATGAGAGATAAAATTATTGCGGATATGATTCTTGAAGGAGCTTCTATCTTCTGCGGTGAGAAACTCCCGAAAGACTACGATTTTGTGGCGGTAAAGGGAAACCGAATTATTGCCACCGGGTATGAGGCTCAAAAGGCGAACTACATAGGAGAGGACACCCGGGTCCTGAAGCTGGATAAGGAAAACCTGATTGTTCCGGGGCTTCACGACAACCACATTCACCTGATACAGGCGGGAATGCTGGATAAATACGCGGACCTTTCCACGGCGCCGTCCCAGGAGGAAGCCGCCAAAACCATTGCGGAATTTGCCAAAACGATCCCCGATGAAACATGGGTTATGGGATTTGGATGGAGCAGGATGAGCTGGGAGGATAAGAGTCTGCCTACCAAAGAAAGTCTGGACCGGTACATTGCGGACCGCCCGGTATTCCTGCTGGATTCGGAGCTGCACGGAGCCTGGGTCAACACGAAAGCCCTGGAAATCTGCGGGATTGATGAGAACACGCAGGACCCTCCTTTCGGTGAGATTGCTAAAGATGATCAGGGCAAACCGTCCGGCTATCTCTATGAAACGGCGCTCTGTCTGGTCGGTGAGAAAGCTCTGGACTTTGACGACAGGCTGGTAGAGGACCTGATCGACCGTTACAGCAGAAATGCGATCAAGTGGGGCATTACCTCCATCAGTGATATGACGCCTTATCTGGGGCTGGACCTAGCCTATGAAGAGACCTATTACCGGATGGACCGGGAGGGCAAGCTGAAAATCCGTATCAACGCAGCCCGGAATTTATTTGAGGACATCGACAAGTTCAACGCTGTCCGTGCGAAAGCGGAAGCCAGCGGGACCGGAATGTACCGCGTGCCCTACATGAAACAGTTCGTAGACGGTGTTATCGCCAATTACACGGCTCTGCTGCTTGATGATTACTGCGACCGGCCGGGGGATAAGGGAAGCTCTCTGTTGGACCTCGACAAACTGAAAGAGGCCGTGGAGATCGCCCATGAAAACAATGTATCCGTCCGGCTGCACGGCTGCGGAGAAGGAGCGGTGCAGGCTGCCCTGGATGCCTACGAGCACGCCATTCTTAAAGCGGGCAGAACCGAAGCCCGTCATCAGATCGAGCATATCGAAAGTATCGATCCTTCCGACATCGTGCGCTTTGGAGCGATGGACGTGATTGCTTCCGTTCAGCCGGAGCATATCATTTCCGGTATCCCCAGCTTTGCGGATAATTGCTATCCTGAGCTTTTGGGCGAAGAGCGGTGCAGATACACCTGGCCGTTCAAAACGCTGCGGGAAAGCGGCGCTGTTCTGGCAGGCGGAAGCGATGCCCCTGTAGTGGAAGGCGATCCTTTCTACGGCATTTACTGCGGAATGGTTCGGGAGCATCCGGACGGGACGCCTGAAGGCGGTTGGAATCCGCAGGAAAAACTGACGGCAGAAGAACTTTTGGTATCCTACACCTATGGCGCGGCCTACGCCGAGCGGCGGGAGCGGGAACTGGGTACTCTGGAAATCGGAAAACTGGCGGACATCGCAGTGCTGGACAGAAACATCCTTGCTGCGGATCCTGAAAGTATAAAGGAAACAAAAGTTTTATATACCATCGTAGACGGAAAGATCGTCTATGAGGGATAAGGACTGAACCGGGGCCTGAAAGGGTATCATATGTGAAAGCGAAAGGAGCGGACACAATGAAAATAACAAAGATTTTTTATAACGGAGCAGTTTACACAGTTGACGGGACATGGACAAAGGCCCGGGCGATTGCCCTCGAAGGGCCGGCCATCGCTGCCGTGGGTACCGATGAGCAGATTCTGGCTCTGAAAGAGGAGGGTACGGAAGTCATCGACCTGAAGGGGAAGATGGTCCTGCCGGGATTCGTGGACTCCCATGCCCACCCCTCCTGGGGAGGAACAGAATTGCTGTATAAAGTGGATCTCTTTAATTGCAAGGACGCGGAGGAATATCCGAAACGGATTGCCGCCTTTATAGAAGAAAATCCCAATCTGGAATGTATTCAGGGAGTGGGCTGGGTAAACCCCCACTTCCCTCCGGAAGGACCCTCACGCTTTGTTCTGGACGCCATACGGGATGATATCCCCATGGCCTTCGATTCGGGGGACCATCATTCGGTCTGGGCCAACTCCAAGGCAATCGAAATGGCCGGCATTGATAAGGATACCCCTTGTCCGGAAGGCGGCGTTATTGAAAAGGATCCCCGGACCGGCGAGCTGACCGGCACCTTCCGGGAAGCGGCGCAGGATCTGGTGCGAAAGGTCATACCGGACTACTCCGCAGAAGAGTACATGGCGGGAATTTTAAAATATCAGGAGGTTATGGCATCCTACGGGATCACCATGTCCCACGATGCGATGGTCGATGGAGACGGGCCTGCCTATGAGGCGCTGCTTCGTCTGGAAAAAGAGGATAAAATGCTCTTTAAAATGAACGCTTCCTTTACGACTTACCCGGAGGACCCCTTTAAGGACGCTGAGCAATACGGCCGCTATCTGGCCGAAACGGACGGCACCATGCTAAAGGGAAAGCATCTGAAGATTTTCGTAGATGGCGTTGTGGAAGCCTGCACCGCATGGCTGAAGGAGCCCTACGCCAACCGGCCCGATTACTGCGGGGAACCGGTCTGGGATGAAGAGGAGCTGAAAAAGGTGCTGGTCCTGGCGGATAAGCAGGGAATGATTCCGCATTTTCATGTCATAGGCGACCGGGCCGTGCAGCAGATGCTGGATGTGCTGGAATATGTGGAGCGGGTGAACGGCCCCAAGGAGAGGATGCCTCTGGCCGCCCATGTGCAGCTGCTGGACCCGGCGGATCTGCCGAGGATGAAAAAACTGGGTGTCGCCGTATCCGCGGATCCCTACTGGTATGTCAAAGATCCGGGCTACTACTGCAAGCTGGAACTTCCTTTCCTGGGAGAAGAAAGAGTGTCAAAGGAATATCCCATGAAAACGTTTTTTGACGCCGGTCTCACGGTAGCGTCTGCCAGCGACTACAGTGTGACACCGGTGCCAAAGCCCCTGCGGGGCATACAGATGGGCATGAACCGGTGTTACCCGGAGATGGACATCGAAGATCCCGAGTGCGTACTGGGAAAAGAAGAGCGGGTCTCTCTGCGGCAGATGATCGAATCCTTTACCATCAATGGAGCAAAGGTGCTGGGTCGGGCCGGGGAAACCGGGTCCATTGAGCCTGGCAAGGACGCGGATCTGGTGATCCTGGAAAAAGATCTGTTTGAACTGCCCATTACGGAGATTGCCTTTACAAAGGTTTGCGAAACCATATGCAGAGGCAAGACAATCTATAGAGGGTAAGTCAGACAAACAATTTACAGAATTAAAAAAGGCACACCGCAATTCGTGTCCCATGCGGGGTGCCTTTTTTCAATTAGTCATGCGTCTCCAGCAGAGACAGCAGTTTGGCGGCGCTCTTTTCGATTCCCTCTTCGGAGTCAAAGGCGAGCCGGCCGTAGCGTTCATATAAAGGAAGCCGGTCTGCGTACATATTTTTTAAGGCTTCAAGATCCTTGGACAGAGGACGGCCATCCATGGCCAGTTTTCCAAGGGGCCTGCGGATAAAGACGATTCGTCCGTTCTGACCGAGAGCTTTCATATTTTCAGGCCGCAGGACAGCACCGCCTCCGGTGGCGATGACCTGTTCCTTTTCTTTGCCCAGCTTTTGGGCGATTTCTGTTTCCAGATTTCGAAAGCGGGTTTCTCCGGATTCCGCAAAGATTTCGGGAATGGATTTCCCGGCTGTTTTTTCAATTTCCACATCCATATCAACGAACTGTTTGCCCAGCTTCTCTGCCAGCTGTTTTCCCAAAGACGTTTTTCCGCATCCGGGCATACCGATGAGAACGATGTTTTCGATCTGCCGGCGGAGCTTTTGGATGATAGCTTCGTTCTGCTGCTGAAAATCTCCTTCGCCGAGAAAATATTCGGCGGCGGCAGTAGCCTGAGCCACCAGCATGGGAAGGCCGTTGGTATGAGCGATGCCCAGCTCTTTGGCCTGCTGCAGCAGAGCGGTGGCAAAGGGGTTATAGATCACATCGATCACTCCCCGGCAGGCCGGAAAGTCCGTAAGCTCAATGAGCTTTCCTCCGTTATTGGGATAGGTGCCCACGGGAGTGGTATTGATAATGATTTCAATATCCTTGTGCTGCGGCAGTTCCTCATAGGGAACGCAGCCTGTTTCACCGCGCCTGGTGGTGATGAGGACCTGACGGGCACCATGGTCCTTTGCCGCTCTGCGCGCCATAAGACTGGTGCCGCCGTTCCCCAGGATCAATACTTTTTTATTTTCAAAGGAGATCCCCGCTGCCTGAGCAGCGTAGAGAAATCCCTGATAATCGGTGTTGGTGCCCCAAAGCTTTCCATCCCGGAAATAGAGGGTATTGACCGCTCCAATCTCTTTCGCCAGATCCGATACCCGGTCACAGAAGGGAATAACGGCTTTTTTATAAGGAATGGTAATGTTAAGGCCATGGTAATTCCGCTCTGCGACAAAGGCTTCAAACTCGGCTTTGTCGAGGCTGAAAAGCTGATATTCATATTTGCCCAGGCTTTCATGGATCATTTTGGAATAACTGTGACCCAGTTTTTCGCCGATGAGTCCGTATGTCATAGTCCGCTCCTTTAGATGGTTTCGGAATAGCTGCCCAGGAATACGAAGATTTCAGGCTGATTTTCCAACTGGCCCAACAGGTTCACCAGCTCCGGTGAATATACGGAAGCTTCCATATCGAAGTAAAACATGAACTCGAAATCGCTTCCCGGAACCGGTCTGGATTCCAGCTTAGTCAGATTTACTCCCAGGGCGGAGAACTTGGCGATCATGTGATACAGTGCGCTCGGCTTGTGCGGCAGGGAAAGCATCAGGCTGATCTTGTTGGCGCCCGGGTAGATTTCCAGATTCTTGGAAATGCAGATAAAGCGGGTGTAGTTGTTGTCGCTCACCTGAATATTGTTGTTGAGGGACTCCAGTCCGTACAGCTCGATGCAGTCGCTGGAACAGATGGCCGCAACATCGTTTCTGTCGGATTCCGCCACCATCTTGGCCGCCCTGGCTGTGTTTTCGCAGACTGTGATCTCCACGTCCTTCAGTGTTTTGAGGAACTCTCCGCACTGGCCGATGGCCTGCTCGTGGGAGAAGATCTCCTTAACGTCTTTCATCTGAGTCCCCGGCTTTGCCAGAAGGTTGTGACTGACTCTCAGACGGATGCTCTTGACGATATGGAAGTTATAGTTTTTCATCAGATCGTACACCGTGCCCACAGAGCCGTAGGAGCTGTTTTCGATCGGCAGGATACCGTACTGGCACAGACCTTTTTCCACAGCGTTGAATACGCCTTCGAAGCTGTTGAAATACATGGTGCTGGGAACCTCAAAGAGCTTTTCGCAGGCAGCCTGAGAATAGGAGCCGGCAACGCCCTGGCAGGCAACGACTGCTTTTTTCGGGAACAGCTTCGGTGTCTCGTTCAGCGCTTTTTCAATGCGCTCTCCGATATCGGAAATACGGGACAGATAGTTGTTCTGATAAGAACGGCTCAGATCAAAGAGCGTGTTGAAAAGAATTCTCGCGTAGCCGTCCAGCGGTTCGCCGATTTCTTCGGAAATTCGGTGCAGGATTTCCTTTTCTCTGGAAGCGCTGACAACGGGAAGACCGTTTGCCTTCTTTTCTTTTGCCACCTCCAGCGCCAGATCCATTCTTTCCTTGAACAGCTGGGCGATCTGTGAGTCTACCTTGTCGATGTCTTTTCTGATTTCTTCTAATTTCATTATTTTTCCTCCATAATCATATCTAAAAGTCCAATAGCCAGGGCCGCCTGACAAACGGGTACGGCCCGAACGACCACGCAGGGGTCGTGTCTGCCTTTGATGGACAGCTTTTCGTTAATTTTTTTGCTGAGACTGACGGAACGCTGCTCCTTGGCGATGGAGGGCGTCGGCTTGAAGGCCAGTCTGGCGATGATGGGCATTCCGGAAGTGATGCCGCCCAGTATGCCGCCGTGATGGTTGGACGCGGTTCGGATGGTGCCCTTTTCGGCATAAAAGGGATCGTTGTTCTCCGAACCCCGAAGCCTGGTACTGCCAAAGCCTGCTCCGAATTCAATGCCCTTGACCGCAGGGATACCAAAGAAGATTGGAGCCAGAACGCTTTCTACGCCGTCGTACATGGGGCCGCCCAAACCGGCGGGGCAGTTTTTGGCGTATACCTCTATAATTCCGCCTACGGAATCTCCATCCCTTTTCGCCTGCAGAATCAGCTCCTGCATCCCTTTTCCCGCATCCCGGGAAATGACAGGGAAATCATCGTTTTCGGGAACATCCGGATCCAGAGGGTCCATCGGCGCATCGCAGATCGAGCCGATAGAATAAATATGAGCGCCCGTTTGGATGTCGTATTTGCGCAGCAGCTGCAGGGCAATTCCGCCCGCAATGCACAGGGGAGCCGTCATCCTGGCGGAGAACGGGCCGCCGCCGGCCATGTTGAGGCTACCGCCGTATTTTACGCGTGCCGTGTAATCCGCATGCCCCGGCCTTGGTATATCCCTCAGGTTTTTGTAATCTCCGGAGCGGGTGTTGGTATTGGCGATGGTCAGGGTAATGGAACGATCCATGGTCACTGCCATATTGTCGGCTACGTGCAGTCCTTCCGCGGGCCGTACCAGATCAGGTTCTTTGCGGGCGGTGGCAAAAGGGCTGTTGCCCGGCGCTCTGCGGTCGAGGAACCGCTGCAGCTCCGTAAGGTCAAAGGATGTACGGCGGGGCAGCCCGGTGATCGTCACCCCGATTTCAGGCTCATGTGAGCCGCCGAAAACGGTCACTTTTATATTTTTTCCAAAACTAGAGAACACGGTATTCACCTCCCAGTGCTTCAAAATCTTCAAAGAAAGTTGGGTATGATTTGTTTACTGCTTCCGCGCCTTCGATGATGATCGGACTGTCGGAAACGATGGACGCTACGGTCATGGCCATTACAATGCGATGGTCGTTATAGCCGCTGACGGTTCCGCCTTTCAGCTGCGGCACGCCCTCTATGAGAAGGCCGCCCGGTTCCTCCTTGATGTTGGCTCCAACCCGGGAAAGGCAGTCGTACATGGCGGCCAGCCGGTCGGACTCCTTGATCCGCAGACGGTGGGCGTTATGGATATGGGTCACGCCTTTGGCGGTAGAAGCGGCTACTGCCAGAATCGGTACCAGGTCAGGAATGGCCGAGGCATCAATATGGGTGCTGCGAAGGGAATCCGACATAACCAGAATGCTGTGCCCCTTTTCGGTTACTTTACCGCCCATCCGGCGAGCCAGATTGAGGATCGCACGGTCGCCCTGTATGGACTGGGGATCGATTCCATTGCAGATGATTCCCGAGTCCCTGGAAAGGATTCCGGCGATGACCCAGAAGGCAATGTTGGACCAGTCGCCCTCCGCTTCCATATCTCCCGGCGGCAGATACTGCTGGCGGCCCTCAATCATATAGGTCGGACAGCCTTCCTTTTCCGCTGTATAAATCTGAATGCGAAACTTTTTCAGTACGTCCAGTGTCAGATCCACGTATCCCCGGGATTCCAGCGGGGTCGTGATTTGGATCCGGCTGTTCTCTTTCAGCAGGGGCAGAGCATAGAGAAGTCCGGTAATGTACTGGGAACTGATATTGCCGGGAAGGGTAAAAATTCCTCCCTGCAGCCGTCCCCGTATCTCGCATATTTCACGGGCTTCTCCTTTTTTCCGGTGCTTGTTGATGAAGGTGCATCCGTGAGCTTCCATCTCTTCTTTCAGAGGGGAAATGGGGCGCTGCGGCAGCCTGCCGGAACCCAGGAAAACAGCCCGTTCTTTCAATGCCATGGCTACCGGAAGCAGGAAACGCAGCGTAGAGCCGCTTTCGCCGCAGTCCAGGACCGGAATCTCTTTTCGCAGCTGCTGCAGACAAGTCCGGGTGGCCTCAATGTCCCGGGACGTGGTGCCGATGGATATGGCCGGCGGCCGCTTGGAAAGCGCGGCGGCGATCAGCAGCCGGTGGGCGTGGGATTTGGAGGCTACGGCGTTTACGCTGCCGACCAGAGTATGTGGAATGATTTCTATATTCATGAAAGTCCTGCCTTTATAAATTCGTTCAACTGAGATATGGGGATTTTTTTCAGCCGGCAGTCCCCCAGAGCGGCGGGAATGACCAGCGTGATCGTATCACCCATGCGCTTTTTATCTTTCAGTGCCGCATTGCAAAGCTCCTCCGCCGAATAGGGGCATGCCAGAGGAAAAGAAAACTTTTCAAGACTGGCAAGGAGCGGTGACAGACAGTCTTCCTGAGACCAGCCCAGGGCAAGCGCCGCACGGGCGCAGATTACCATTCCCATGGCAACCGCATGGCCGTGGCTGATGGAAAAATCGCTGCATTTCTCGATCGCGTGACCTACCGTGTGGCCGAAGTTGAGCAGCTGCCTTACGCCGGTGTCCCTTTCATCGGCCTCGACCACCTGCCGCTTGATCTCAATGGCCCTGCTGCTGAGATACCGGATCGTTTCAGGAGCATCCAGCCGGTCCACTCTGTCGATGTAGGAAAACAGCTCCCTGTCCGCGATGGCTCCGGCCTTGATAGCTTCCGCGGCCCCGTCCAGCAGCAGATCGTAGGAAAGGGTTTTCATGGTGTCGATGTCAAAGAGGACCAGGGACGGCTGCCAGAAAGCTCCGGCGAGATTTTTTCCTGCCTTTAGGTTTATCCCTGTCTTGCCGCCCACCGAAGAATCCACGGCTGCCAGCAGCGTTGTGGGAACCTGCACGAAATCAATGCCCCGCAAGTAAGAAGCCGCGGCGAATCCGGTGAGGTCGCCGACAATCCCGCCGCCCAGAGCTATCAGAGCATCGGAACGGGTCAGCTGGTGATCCGCCAGAAACTCCAAAAGCTCCGATAAGGTGTCGAGACTTTTGGAGGCTTCTCCCGGAGGAAAGACAAACTTTACAGTCTCATATCCCGCATCGGTCAGGGAGTCGGAAAGAACTCCACTGTAAAGCCGGTCAACGGTATCGTCGGTAACGATACAGAGCTTTTGGGCTTTTTCCGAAAGCACCGGGCGTATCAGCCGGCCTGCCCGGGGCAGAAGGCCTTCACCAGTAAGAACCTCGTAGGTCTTTGAAGCTGTTATAAGAATCTTTTCCATTAGAATACTTCTCCGTCTATAATTGCTTTCTTTTCCCGACCGTCTTTCAGCAGAGTGCGCAGGGTCTGAGCATCTTTCTCTCTGATGGCCCGGCTGTACTCCTTTAAGCGGTCGGCAATACCGTCGATTTCTTCTGCGAGGAAATCGGGGTTATCGAGGAACAGCTCGGTCCACATATTTTCATTGAGCTTTGCCACCCGGGTCAGATCCCGGTAGCTGCCTGCGGAAAAGCCTTTGTGCTTCATGGCAGCCGGGCTTTTGATGTAAGCGCTGGATACCACGTGGGCCAGCTGGGAGGTAAAGGCGATCATCTGATCGTGCTCCCGGGGCGTGGCAATCTGCAGGTTGGTAAAGCCGATGGATGTAAACAAATCCTTGACTTTCTCCACATCCTGAATGTTTCCCTTTGTCGGGGTCAGAATCATGGAAGCGTTCTTGAAGAGCGCCTTTTCCGCATGGTCAAATCCGGAATGTTCCAGCCCGGCCATGGGATGACCGCCGATAAAGACGAAACCCTGCTTCAGCGCAATGGGTTCAGCCTGGCTGCATACGGCCTGCTTTACACCGCAGCAGTCCAGAACAATGGAACCTTTTTTGAAGAGCTCCTGCTTGTCGCGAATGTAATCTATGGCCGCCTGCGGATAGAGGGCGACAATAGTCAAATCGCAGTCCCTGAGCAGTTCATCGGTCAGAGGTTCATCGATGGCGTTGATGAGCTTGGCTTTCTTCTGTACCGTATCGCTGAGGTCATAGCCGTAGACTGTGTGATCGGTGTTTTCTTTTATGGCCTTGGCCATGGAGCCGCCGATGAGCCCCAGGCCGATAATTGCGATTTTCATGGTTTTACCCCTTAACCCTTGTATGCGTGAGGCAGAATGGCATTGACTGCTTTTACCACATCGGTGAACGCTTCCGGTGTCAGAGACTGAGCGCCGTCGCAGAGAGCGTGAGGCGGATCGTTATGAACTTCGATCATCAGTCCGTCGGCGCCTGCCGCTGCCGCTGCCATAGCCATCGGTTTTACCAGGTGAGCGATTCCGGTAGCGTGGCTGGGGTCTACGACGATGGGAAGGTGGGTCATAGTTTTCAAAAGCGGTACGGCCGCCAGATCCAGCGTATTTCTGGTGGCTGTCTCGAAGGTACGGATTCCTCTCTCACAGAGAATTACGTTTTCATTGCCTCCGGCCATGATGTATTCGGCACTCATGAGTAGCTCCTGCAGAGTGCTGGAGAGCCCCCGCTTGAGCAGGATCGGCTTGTTGAGATGGCCCAGCTCCTTGAGAAGCTCGAAGTTCTGCATGTTTCTTGCGCCAACCTGGATAACGTCCACATCTTCGAAAAGGGGCAGATGGGAGAGGTCCATAACTTCTGTTACAATGGGAAGTCCGGATTCTTTCTTCGCTTCCAGCAGCAGATTGATTCCCTCTGAACGCATCCCCTGGAACGCGTAAGGGGAGGTTCTCGGTTTGAAAGCGCCGCCGCGGTAGAGGTTTGCGCCCGCTGCTTTCACATCTTTGGCGATCTGGCAAACCTGATCTCTGGATTCCACGGAGCAGGGGCCGGCGATGATCTGGAAATTGCCTCCGCCGATTTTAACGCCGGCTACGTCTACGATGGTATCCTGCGGGTGGAACTTGCGGTTTACGTTCTTGTAAGGCTCCTGGACCCGTTTTACAGTATCTACGATATCAAGGGCATTGATCAGATCGATGTCCACTGCCGAGGTGTCGCCGATCAGTCCCAGGATCGTAGTGTTTTCACCCTGGCTGAAGTGGATGTCCAGATCCATGCTCTTGAGCCAGGCGATTAGATTTTCGAGTTGTTTTTCTTCCGGATTGTCTTTCAAAATAATAATCATAATATTCTCCTCTTTTCCTTAAACGAAAAAACTCCGCAAGTGAATTTCACTTGCGGAGATGATCTCGTGGCTATGATTGGTTTTACACTAGTTAAACGAGTTATCCCATTGCAGCAAAATTCACTTTACTCTTAAAAAAGAAAGTAAAGTAAAAATAAAAGTATTCAGCTGCAAATGTGTTGAATTTGTTTAACATCGCTTTTATCCTCTCTCAGTAATATGTCTGCATTTTACCACAGCAGGCACGGAAATGTAAAGAAGTTTTTGTGAAAAAACATAAAAAACTTTGTAAAATTTGTGTTAAGGGAATAATCAGTCAATTCTTCCTGATACGTCCTTACACACGGATGATGCGTCCGGGTTTTCTTTCCGGCGGCTGCGGCAGTTCGCAGTCCGCATAGCCCAGAGCCAGTGAGCCGATTCCCGCGTACCCCTCGGGGATTCCCCATTTTGCCATCAAAGCCCTGCCTTCCTCCGTTTCAAACATCTCCCGTTCTCTGTGAATCCAACAGGAAGCCAGGCCGATGGAATGGGCGGCCAGCATCATGGTATCCAGCACGCAGCTGGCGTCTTCAATATAAGTCAGACGGTCTGTCGGGGCAAAGACCAGCACCACGGCGGGCGCGCCGTAATAGGGGTTCTTGTCGGTACCCATGACCGCGGCGTTCATCTTTACGATCTGAGCCATCGTTTCCTGATCCTGCACGGCCACCAGAATGGGGCACTGGATTCCTCTGCCAGAAGGCGCATAGGTTCCGGCTTCCAGCACGGTCTGAAGCTCCTCCTCTGTAATCTGCATCTGCTTGTATTTGCGAATCGACCTTCTTGTCTTTATGTTTTTCAATACGTCGTTTTCCATAAAAGTGATCTCCTTTCTCAATTGATTACTCCCATTTTAGTCCCTTTATAAAAAAGTGTCAAACAGGGATGCGAGCGGAAAAGCGGACATTGACAACAGTACGAAATCGTACTATTATAAAGGTACGATTTCGTACTAAAAGGAGGCCGATATGAAAATACGAGAACAAATTAAACTTGTAAATACTGCTTTGAGCGGTACGCTGGATTTATACAGGATATGGGCGAAGAAGCATCAGTTGAGCTATAACGCTTTGGTTATTTTGTATACTTTGGATGATTATAAAACCTGTACGCAGAAACAGATCTGTGACTGGTGGGCTTTGCCGAAACAGACGGTTCATGGAATTTTGTTGGATTTTGAAAAAAAGGGATACATTACAATTGCTGCCAATACAAGAAATAAAAGAGAGAAGTTTATTAAATTTACAAAAACTGGGGAAGCGTTCGCCTCTTCTGTACTGGGGGAGCTTTACAAAATGGAGGAGAGTGCTATGGAAAAGCTAGGCGATGAACAAAGAAGTCAGCTGCTTGCCAGCAATACAAAATATTACGAACTATTGAAGGAGGAAATGCAGAATGGATAACCCATTAGCCAGAAAATTTACCTTTGCTTCACTGCTGTCCTTTGCGATTCCCAATATCATTATGATGATCAGTCTGTCGATGTATATTATCGTTGACGGTATGTTTATATCCCGTTTGATTGGTACGACAGCGCTGTCGGCGGTGAATATGTTCTATCCGGTCATCTGCTTTGAAATGGCCATAGCGATTATGATCGCAACGGGAGGCAGCGCTATTGTCGCAAGACAACTGGGTGAAGGAAAGCCGAAAGAAGCGCGGAGAAACCTGAGCTTTCTAATTATTGCGGAGATATTGATTGGTATTATAATTGCAGTTTTAGGCAGCGTTTTTATTGAAGAAATTATTTTGTTTTTAGGGGCGAGCCCAATCCAGGCACCTTTATCCATGGCCTATGCCAGGATCATATTCGCCTTCGCACCTGCGTTTTTTCTGCAGACTGCTTTTCAGACTTTTTTTGTCACTGCCGGAAAACCGACACTGGGTCTGATCGTTACACTTCTGGCCGGTATCATAAACATTGTACTCGATTACATTTTTATGGCGCCGCTGAATATGGGGACCGCAGGTGCGGCAATCGCTACCGGAATCAGTTATTGCGTCCCGGCAGTGGCGGGATTGCTCTTTTTCGTTACTGCCAAAAGTAATTCGCTGTACCTCGTCAAGCCCAAATTTGACTGGGCTGTGCTTCGCCGGTCATGCACCAATGGTTCATCAGAAATGGTAACGAATTTAGCAAATGCGGCCACAACATTTTTATTCAACTATACACTGATGCAATTTTATGGAGAAGATGGCGTTGCTTCCATCACAATAATTTTATATTTCCAATATATATTTACCGCACTGTATTTTGGTTATGCCAACGGAATCGCCCCAATTATCAGTTACAAATACGGAAATGAGGATAGAGAGCAATTACGGAGCCTGTTTAAAAACAGCATGATATTTCTGCTGGTAAGCTCCGTACTGGGAAATGGGGCAATTCACCTAATTGTAGAACAGGCGTTGACTATTTTCGCTTCTGCGGACAGTAATGTATATAGTATTACGCTTCATGGCTTCTCGATTTATTCGCTGGCCTTTACGATTATGGGATTGGGGATTTTTTCTTCCGCAATGTTTACTGCGTTTTCTGATGGAAAAATATCTGCGATTATCTCTTTTTCCAGAACGTTTATTTTTATCGCAGGCGCCATTCTCATTCTTCCCAATATACTGGGAGAATCGGGCGTGTGGATAGCAGTTCCGGTGGCGGAAGGACTGGGTCTTATTGTAGCGGTTTCATTCCTTATCACAAAAAGAAAAAAATACTCGTATGCCTGAGCAAAAAAATGAAAATAAAATATAGTATTGACTTTAATAAAATTAAATGTTATTTTAAGATTATTAAAGGAGGAAAGTGTGTATGACAGAATTTATATGGATCGGGTATGTATCGGCTCTGGCAGTGCTCGCAGTTTTATGTCTGATTGCCGCCGCGGTTACGGCAGAAGTGCAGCTGGTCAGGCGAAAAAAGAAGAAAGCGGCGCTGGCAGTGATCGCGGCCGCTTTGCTTCTGGGAATCGGAAGCGCTGTGTTTTTCAGTGTAGTCAGAGAGACCTGGTGCGATGGGTCTGTCGAGGAGATCGACCTGTACAAGGATAAAAGCATCATTGGCAGACTGAATGTGGTGACGGATGACAAGAGGCAGGTTCAGGGATTCGGCAGCCTGATGGTCAAAGAAGGGGACTCGCTGAAATATATGGATCTGGAATTCGACCGGCAGCACCGGATGACAGGGGGGACGGAAGCGCTGGCCTATGAAAAGGTTCTGGCGGCTTCGATGAAGGAACAGTGGGTCAAAAACACCATGACCGGCCAGTCCGTCAGCCGACAGGAGCTGGAAAAGCTTGCAAAGGGTTTTGAACGGGAAAGGACGTATTTCGATAAGGAGCGTTTTCCGGAGGCGCTGTTTTTCAGCAATATTCTCACACTGGTGCTGGCGGCCATTTATATAGCCGGGAAAATCAAAGAGCGGCGCAAGAAAACCAGCGGCTTGGACAGTACCAAAATACAGGATCTATGAGGAGGGAATGAACGATGACAATTGAACTTGTGCCGGAATGGATGGCGGGCCTGGAGGAAGAGGATGTGACTTTTATCAAGCGGTTTATCCTGGCCTCCGGTTCCCTGAAGGATATTGCCCGGCAGTACGAAGTAACCTACCCGACCGTGCGGCTGCGACTGGATCGGTTGATTCAGAAAATAGAGATGGAAGAAGAGAAGGGGCCGGAGCCTTACGTGGACTTCATTAAAAAGCTGGCGCTCGACGATAAGCTGGATTTCGAGACGGCAAAGCTGATTATCAATGAATACAGGAAGGAGCAGGAAAATGGGTGACAGTATAGCAATTCCGTTCGTCATTTCCCTTGTGGTGGTCGCGGCGCTTGTGGCGCTGGAGCTTCGGCTTTCCACCCGCAAAAGCAGGTGGGCGGGCCTGATTCCCATTGCGGTAGTGGCGGCGGTTGTGGTTTTCGCCAATCTGGCTCTCAATATGACTGCGGGCGCCTATAAGACCGTAACCCGAACGGTTGAGGACGATAACGGCAATCAGTATGAAATCGCGTTCCGCTATCATAAAGACGGGGAGCTAATGGATTTTTCCGATCTGCGGATAAAGGATCAAAATGGGGAATTGATGGATAAGGTCTATCTGTCCTTTGAGCAGGACGGCAGGCTGGAAATCGACAGCGACAGAATACTCTATCAGCAAATCGTAGATCGGCTGCTGGACGGCGAAAAGCTCACGGGCTCATCCAGCGAGGAGGAGATTGAGAAAAATATGGTTCCCCTGGGAGGAGGACTGTTCGTAAGTGCCGGTAGCTTCTGGTTTAGAGAGATCCTTTGGGCTATCGTGCCGATGATACCGGTGTACGTGATCGGACGCCTGATCGTCCACTCCAAACGGCGTAAGGACGAGATGAAAAAGCTGCGGTTGGAAAGCCTGTAAAATGAAAGGAGGCTATACGAATGATCGAGATTCCGGAAAGCCATACGCTGGCAAGACAGCTGAATGAAACCGTTAAAGGAAAAACCATTGAGACGGTATTGGCGGGAAAATCGCCCCATAAATTTGCCTTTTTCACCGGAGAGCCGGAGTGTTATCCGCCCCTGCTGGAAGGTAAAAGGGTCGATGGAGCCGAGGCTCTTTCGGGCTGGATACAGCTGCGCATCGGCGAGCTGCGGCTGACCTTTAACGATGGGACCAATCTGAGGTTCTTTGAAGCGGGGGAGAAAGTTTCGGAGAAGCATCAGCTGTACATGGAATTTAAAGATGGAACGGTGCTGACATGCAGTATTCAGATGTACGGCGGAATACATCTGTTCAGGGAACGAGAAAACGATAATATCTACTATATGTCTGCAAAATCCGCACCGTCGCCCCTGACAGAAGCCTTTGATTTTGATCACTTTGCCTCTCTGTGGGATGCCGCAAAAGAGACGCTCAGCGCCAAAGGGCTCCTGGCGACGGAGCAGCGTATACCGGGACTGGGCAACGGTGTTCTTCAGGACATTCTCTTCCGGGCGGGGGTGAATCCCAAAAGTAAGTTAAAGGATTTAGAGGATAAACGAAGGGCCATCTTTGAGAGCATCAGGGAAACGCTGGCGGAAATGACGGAAAAGGGCGGCAGAGATACGGAAAAAGATCTGCGGGGCAATCCCGGGGGCTATAGAACAATCCTTTCCAGCAAAACATGGAAGGGGCCGTGCCCGGTCTGCGGAGGAGTAATCGAAAGAAAGGCGTATCTGGGCGGAAATGTGTATTATTGCCCCAATTGCCAGCCGTTAAAATGAAAGGACAGAATGGAAATATGCTTTATGAATATGAAAACTTTGAAAACCTGCAGTATGAAAACGATTGTATAGAGGATTTGATCTTTGCCGACTGCGTTTTTAAAAACTGCAGGTTCATGGAGATGGAAATAAGACACTGTTCTTTCAAGAGCTGCACCTTCCGCGGGTGTACGATCCTCAACAATAATTTTAAATTTACGGACGCTACGGACAACCGATTTGAAGGCTGCTCCGTGATTGGCATGGCCTGGAACGAAGTGGAACAGGAGAGCAATATCATGCTCCCATTCTCTGCTTTCAGCGACTGTACACTGAAACACAACCTGTTCGTCGGATTCAAAATGAAAAAGTTTCAGTTCCAGGACTGCGATTTGATCGGCAGTTCCTTCCAGCAGTGTGATCTCAGGGAGAGTTCTTTTCGCAGAGCGGGTCTGACAGACGTCAGCTTTCAACAGAACAATCTGATGGGCGCTGATTTTCGCGATGCGCGGGATTATGCCATTTCGCTGGAAAATAACAAGCTGAAAAAGGCGAAGTTCACTTTCCCTGACGCAGTGAGGCTGCTGTCTGCGACCGGGATCATTGTTGAATAAAAGTGCCCGGCCGGTAGGTACGAAAGATGCTGTTGACAGAGCAGTACCGGCGCCTATATAATAAAATAAGTGTTTAAAGTTTTCTAGGGTTCCGCTGCACGACGCAGGCAGGTCCGAGAGAAAACGGCCGCAAGGCTGCCACGGAGGGATAAAAGCCCGGGAGAAGTAAGTGATTTACTTTTCCCGGCTTTTTTTTGCGCGAAGGAGGTTTACTTATATGGAAAAGAAAAAGAACGCCGCCTGGGTGTGCCTTTTGATAGCGGGCGCAGTTGAGCTGGTGTGGGGATATTTTATGAAGGAATCCCATGGATTCACAAAGCTGATGCCGTCACTGATCGCACTGGTTTTTATTATCATCAGTTTTTTGCTGCTGGAGCGGGCCGTGCGGGTATTCGGAATCGGCATGTCCTATGCGGTGTTTACAGGAATCGGTATCGCAGGAACTACGCTGGTGGGGATACTGGCTTTGGGGGAAGGCGTCAGCTGGATCAAGCTGGTATCTTTGGCTGCGCTGATCGCAGGAATTATCGGTCTGAAGCTGTGCGAGGACAGTGAAGAAGAACAGGAAGAGGAGGAAATGGCAGAATGATGTGGATTGTTTTGGTGCTGGCCTCTTTCTGTGAGCTGGGCTTTACCGTGTTTATGAAATTATCCGAAGGCTTTACCAGAAAAAACTATACCGTACTGACCGTGCTTACGGTTTCCTTGAGCATCTATCTTTTGTCCCTGGCGACAAAGACACTGCCCCTTGGAATTTCCTATGCGGTCTGGACGGGACTGGGAACCGTATTTAACGTGATCTTTGGTATCCTTGTTTTCGGCGAGAGCCGAAATCGCAAAAAGATTTTTTTCATAGCGCTGGCCCTGGTCGGCGTTGTTGGCCTGCGTCTCAGCGCATAGGCCATTTGACAGCAGCCGGCAAGACGTATACCATATAGGTATGAAAAGGAAAAAAGCTTTAAAAATCACAGGAATTGTGATCATATGCGCAGTGGTCCTGGCGGTATCCGTCTGCGGGGCCACCGGCATTTACGTTTACAACGCCTCGGTCCATGCGGTCAATCAGGAGAGGCGGCCTTTGGCGTGCAAAAAAGAGTCGCTGGCAAAGTACGGTTTTGACGTGGATAAATTTGAAGCTCAATATCAGGTAGAACAGGTGGAGATCCCGTCCACCTTTGGCGATCATAAAATTCCGGCCAACTACCTGACCGCGGACGGCCGCAAAGACCGAAAAACGGTCGTCATGGCCCACGGCCTCAATGGAAATCGACTCACCGGTTATCCGGTGGCTGCTATTCTCATGCGCTATGGATACAACATCCTTACCTACGACCAGCGGGATTCCGGCGAAAGCGAAGCCCAGTATATGACCTGCGGTTACTGGGAAAGCAGGGATTTTAAGGATTGCGTCGATTATGTGAGAAAGCGGACAGGCGACGACATACAGGTAGGTGGATGGGGCTCCTCCATTGGCGGAGCTACCATTGGATTTTATCTGGGAACCGAGGCTGCGCAGAAGGATCTGGATTTTGCCGTGCTCGACTGCCCGGTCAGCGATATGCGGGAAATTATCGGTTTTCTGGTAAGGAATACAAAATGGATTCCTATGGATTTCAAGCTGGACATGGGAGATCTGGCGACGCGGCTGCGGCTGGGATACAGCTACGGGGATGGTGACGTGCGTAAGTACGTTGCGGATACCCGGGTTCCGGTGCTGATTTTCAACAGCAGGGCCGATGGCGTGACCCCTTATCATATGGGTGTGGATCTGTACAGGGTTATGAAACATAATGAAAAGCAGATCTGCAGCGTGGATGACAGCAGGCATACGGACATCTATATCGATTATCCGCAGCTCTATGAAGAGACAATGATGAGCTTTATTGAGAAATACGGCGGCCACCGGTAAGGTAACAGTAGAAATTTCCAGACAGACTATATATAATGTAAGAAAATGGGGAGGATAAAAAGATGAAATCATTTAGAAAAGTATTGCATTTTAATTTACCATCCAGAAGAGGCCTGGTTAATATCACAAAGGACGTGCAGAAAGCTGTGGAAGAGAGCGGGATCTGCGAGGGAATGGTACTGGTCAACGCCATGAACATTACTGCTTCGGTTTTCATCAATGACGATGAGAGCGGGCTGCATCAGGATTATGAGGAATGGCTGGAAGGGCTGGCGCCGGAAAAACCCTACAGCAGGTATCGGCACAATGGTTTTGAGGACAACGGCGACGCGCATTTGAAGAGGACGATCATGGGAAGGGAAACGGTAGTGGCCATCACGGACGGCCAGCTGGATTTTGGAACTTGGGAACAGATCTTCTATTACGAATTCGACGGCAAGCGTGACAAACGGGTGCTGATTAAAATAATCGGGGAGTAGAGATGAAGATCATTATCAAACAGTTCCATGAGCTGAATACAGAAGAACTCTACCAGATTTTAAAGCTCCGATCGGATATCTTTGTTGTGGAGCAGAACTGCGTCTACCCTGACTGCGACGGCAGGGACAGATATGCGCATCATTTGTTTGTGGAACAGAACAACCATGTTGTCGGATACCTGAGAATACTGGAAAAGGGTCAGACCTTCGATCAGATCGCGATCGGCAGATTGGTGGTGCGGGCAGACTACCGGGGCATCGGACTCGCAAGGCACATGATGAATAAGGCTCTTTTATTCATTGATGAATACCTTCACGAAAAGGTTGTCAGGCTGTCGGCGCAGCAATATCTGGTGGGATTTTATGAGTCATTGGGATTCCGCAGCATATCCGAAGGCTATGTTGAGGATGGAATCCCCCATATTGATATGGAATATAGCTCGGTTATCGAATGAAAAAAAGGAGCTTGTCAGTCTGATGTGACAGCTCCTTTTTTAATTGGCGATGGGCCTTTTCCCCATATTCGGCAAAAAAACCTTCTTTATGGATAAAAGTTGTGGGCTGGAGGGGCCTGTTTTGGCGCATTTTCCACCCAATAGCCGGATTTTAAAAAATGAACTGCCAAAGCCGTTGCAAAGTTATCCATATTCTCTTGTTTTAAGGAAAATATGGATAACTTTGCTGTATGGACAGGCTTGGGCAGCCCCCTGTCTCCCCTCGGGGCCTTTCTCAAGGCTCATTTAATTAAGAATTTTTATCCCCTATTGCAGCAGCCTCCGCCTGCTGGCTTCGGTTCTCTGTAATGCACCAGACCGTAACTGCCGCAATGACGATAACGCCGCCGATAAAGGCAAAGAACCCCGGTTTTTCCCCGTCAAAGAGGAACACCCAGACCGGATTCAGCAGCGGCTCCAGCATACCGATCAGCGAGCAGGCCAGAGGGGAACAGTCCTTTGCCGCGATTGCGTACAAAACATAAGGAATTCCCAGCTGAAAGACACCCAGAATCACCACGAACCAGATCTCCGATGAGGCGATGGACTGCGTGAAGCAGGCGCCTATGGGGATGCCGGCGGCAGCGGTGAGGATGTGGGCAAACAGAATTCCGCTCATGCGGATGGAATCATCGTCTCCGCCCTGACCCACCAGAACGAACATAATCGATAAAAATAGTCCTGCCAGAATTCCCAGAATGTTCCCGGCAATGTTGCCCGGTGAAAGCTGATCTAGGAAAAAGAGGACAATACCGGCGGCAGTGACGGTCACTACGACGATTTCACGCCGTTTAATTTTTTGGTGTAAAAACAATACGGAGATAATCAGTATGAAGATCGGCGCCGTATATTGCAGGACAATGGCGTTGGCGGCGGTAGTCAGCTTGTTAGCTGAAACAAAGCACATAAAAGATACCGCCAGACTGATGCCTGCGCCTGCGGAAAAGTTGCAAACCTTTACCGGTATTTTAGTTATGTACATGTAGAGACCGAGAACCATCGCAGAGATCAGACTGCGCCCGCCTGCGATGAGGAAAGGACTCCAGGATATCCATTTGATAAAAATACCGCTGATGCTCCACAGGCATGCGCACAATGCCATAAGGAACATCGCTTTTTTTTGTGCGTTTTGTGTTTCCATAATTCCTCCATAAACTTATGTAGTTTGCGGGCTGTGACCGCTCCCAGCTCAAAACCGCACCCGAGCCGTCTGATTCTATAAAGCTCACAAAAGCCGCACCCTTTCGGATGCAGCTTTTTTTCTATACGATATTCACCAATTGAACCGGCGTTGCCGAGAGGTTGAATATACGTAAAGTATACTCGACGTGGCTCGTATACTATACTATTCGGACTGCGTGGGATATGCTATTTATCCTTATAAGGCCGCCAGAATCAGGTCGCCGGCTTCCTTGGTTCCCATCTCTTTACCCCCGTTTGCCATCAGGTCCGGGGTGCGGTAACCGTCTGCCAAGACTTTCTTAACCGCGGCTTCGATGGCATCCGCTTCGTTGGAAAGTCCGAAGGTGTAACGGAGCATCATGGCTGCGGAAAGAATCGTAGCCATGGGGTTTGCCTTGTTTTGCCCCGCGATATCAGGGGCGGAGCCGTGAACCGGTTCGTACATGCCGAAGTTTCCCTGAGCCAGGCTGGCTGACGGCAGCATGCCGATGGAGCCTGTGATCTGGCTGGCTTCGTCGGAAAGGATATCGCCGAAGATGTTGCTGGTTACGATCACATCGAACTGCTTGGGGTTGAGGATCATCTGCATAGCAGTATTATCAACGTACAGGTTGTTCAGCTCCACTTCCGGGTAATCCTTTGCCACTTCGGCAACCACCCGTCTCCACAGGCGGGAGCTTTCCAGCACGTTGGCTTTATCTACGCTGGTGACCTTCTTATTTCTCTTCATAGCCATATCAAAGGCTACGATGGCGATTCTGCGTACCTCCTCCTCTGCGTACTGTTCCACATCGTAAGCGGCAGGGCCGAGGTCCGTATCTTTAAAGCCTTTTTCGCCAAAGTAGATGCCGCCGGTAAGCTCACGGACAACGACAATATCAAGTCCGCCCGCTGTAATTTCCGGCTTGAGTGGGCAGGCCTCGCTCAACTCGTCAAAGAGAATTGCCGGGCGGAGATTGGCAAAAAGACCCAGCTCTTTTCTAAGACCTAACAGCGCCCGCTCCGGCCGCTCGTCTCCGGGGAGCGTGTCCCACTTCCATCCGCCCACTGCGCCCAGCAGAACAGCGTCGCTGGCTTTACAGATGTCGATGGTCTCCTGCGGCAAACATCCGCCGGTGGCATCGATGGCGGCTCCTCCGGCCAGAACCTTCGTGTATTCAAAATTGTGGTTATATTTTTCTCCAATTCGATCCAGAACCCTCAGGGCCTGATCGATGACTTCGGGGCCGATCCCATCTCCGGGAACGACAGCTATCTTGTAATTCATATTCGCATCTCCTATCTATTATATGTACATGCCTAATTATAAACGGTGAAGGGGATTTTTGCAATGCCTTGCCAGTCTTACAGAAATGTAAGAAATTCGTAAGACAAATCAATGGATTCATTAATAATTTGAAGGTATACTTAAACCATAAAGTGATTCAGGAAAAAGAAAGGATGGGACCTATGAAAAAGTTTTTAATCGGGGCGGTTGCAGTGGCGATTATTGCAGTGGGGTTCTGCGGCGCGGCTATCAGAGATAAGATTCCAAGAGCATAACGGGGAAATTGTGTGTAACAGGTATTCAATGAAAGGAGATCAGATATGAAGCTTATGTTAGGACTTATGGTTGTGACGGTTATCGGAATTGGGTTCTGCGCGGCTGCGCTGAAAAATAAGTTTTCTTCCAAGAGAAACGCTGCGTAATTATATATTATGCTGGCTGGAGTTGGAGCGGTGCTGCCGGGGAATTGAAGCTGTGTGAAGGATGCTAGACGCATCTTATAAAATGTAAAAGTGTGAATTGTAATTATATAAGAGATGAAGCTGGTTCAGAACTGTTTGGCTTAAAAGGGCGGTTTTGAAGCGGCTTTTTATTTGTCTGGTCCGGGCCTGCGGCCTGAGCGGGCTGGGGGTTTGGGGGTTGGGAGCTGGGGTCGGGCTTGCGGCCGGCGGCCGGCGGTAACTTTTTTGAAAATTTATAAAAAGTTACGCAAAGTTGTGGGTTTGGAGGGGGTCAAAGCCGTGAAAAATGAAAATTTGTGTTTTCGGCTGTCCGGAAGCCGGTGGAAAGGTTGAAAAATGCGTAACTTTTCGTAAAAAATAAGAAAAGTTACCGGCCTTCCCTTCGCGGGGAAACATAAAAAACACCGCCGGTGAAATCCACCGGCGGCACAACTTTATTTTTCTTTTAAACTGTTCATCAGTCCGCCTTTTGCCATGATATCCTTGATAAAGTCAGGGAAGGGCAGGGCCTGATAGGTTTCGTTCTTGGTTATGTTAGTGATTACTCCCGTGTTGAAGTCTACACTGACTTCATCGCCATCTTCGATCTTCTGGCTGGCCTCGGCACATTCCAGGATCGGAAGTCCGATGTTGATGGAGTTCCGGTAGAAGATGCGGGCGAAGGTATTGGCGATGACGCAGCTGATGCCGCTGGCCTTGATGGCGATGGGAGCATGCTCCCTGGAAGAACCGCATCCAAAGTTGTCGCCGGCCACCATGATGTCACCTTCCTTTACCTTGTTTACAAACTCCTTGTCGATATCCTCCATGCAGTGGGACGCCAGCTCCTTGTGGTCCTGAGTATTAAGGTGTCTCGCAGGGATGATAACGTCCGTGTCTACATTGTTTCCGTATTTATGTACTCTGCCTTTTGCATCCATCCTATTTGCCTCCTTTCGGTCCGCTGATCTTTCCGGCAATGGCTGATGCCGCGGCTACGGCAGGGCTTGCCAGATATACTTCGCTTTCGGTGTGGCCCATTCTGCCGACAAAGTTTCGGTTGGTGGTAGCCACGCACCGTTCTCCCGCTGCCAGGATTCCCATATGTCCTCCCAGGCACGGTCCGCAGGTCGGTGTGGAAACCACGCAGCCTGCATCGATAAAGGTATCCAGATATCCCAGCTTGATGCAGTCCTTGTAGATCTGCTGGGTAGCAGGGATGATGATGGCCCTCACATCAGGATGAATCTGCTGTCCTTTTAAAATCTCCGCGGCGATACGCATATCGCTCAATCTGCCGTTGGTGCAGGAGCCGATGACTACCTGCTGGATCGGTACATCGCCGACCTCGTCGATGGTCTTGGTATTTTCCGGAAGGTGAGGGAAAGATACCGTCGGTTTGAGCTGTGACAGGTCGATGGTATAGGTTTCGTCATACTGGGCATCCGCATCTGCTTCGTACTTGGTCCAGTCTCTGTTTACGCGGCCTTTCATATAAGCCTCGGTCACTTCGTCTACCGGGAAGATTCCGTTCTTCGCCCCGGCCTCGATGGCCATGTTGGCGATGCAGAGGCGGTCATCCATGGACAGGCTGGCAACGCCTTCGCCGGTGAATTCCATAGATTTATAGAGAGCGCCGTCAACACCGATCATGCCGATGATATGCAAAATAACGTCCTTGCCGCTTACATTCTCAGGAAGAGAGCCCTTCAGCTCAAATCTTAATGCCGGCGGAATCTTGAACCAGGCCTGGCCCGTAGCCATTCCTGCCGCCAGATCCGTGCTGCCCACGCCTGTGGAGAAAGCTCCCAGCGCGCCGTAGGTGCAAGTGTGGGAGTCAGCGCCAATGATCGCGTCGCCGGCGGCAACCAGCCCTTTTTCCGGCAGCAGCGCATGCTCGATTCCCATATTTCCTACATCGTAGAAGTTATCAATATCAAAGCGTCTGGCGAAGGTTCGGCACTGCATGCACTGCTCCGCTGACTTGATATCCTTATTGGGCGTAAAGTGGTCCATGACCAGAGAAACCTTGCTCTTGTCGAACACTTCCCCGAATTCCGCTTTTTCAAATTCATTGATGGCAACCGGCCCGGTGATATCATTGGCCAGAACCATATCCAGATTGGCCCGGATCAATTGACCGGGTACCACATGATCCAGACCTGCGTGAGCTGCCAGGATCTTTTGCGTCATAGTCATTCCCATATCTGTTTCCTCCTTCTATTTTACAAACTTTCTTATCTTGTTTTCACGGTTAAGCGCGCTGACCAGAGCGTTGACCGAGGCCAGAATAATGTCCTCGTGGGTTCCTACGCCCCAATACTGACCGCCCTCGCTGTCCTCGATGCAGATGTAAGCCGCCGCTCGGGAGCTGGAGCTGGTTTCCAGCGCGTGTTCGGAGTAGGTGACCAGCGTGTAGTCAAAGTGATACGGCGTCTTTTTCAGCGCATTGTTGATTGCGTTGAGACGGCCGTTTCCTTCCGCGGTGATCTCATAGACATCTCCGCCTATATCCACGCGCATATCTACGATCATACCGTCATCTGATTTATAAGTGGATATCTTCTTAAAGGTAGCATCGGTAATGTCGATGGGATCGAAGTAATTGATGTATTCCTTGCGGAAGGCCTCGAAGATCTCTTCCGAAGAAAGCTCTTTGTGGGAGCGGTCGGAAATATCCTTCATCATATAGCCCACTTCTTCCCGCATCTGCTTTGGCAGGTCGAATCCGTAATCCCGTTCCAGGATATAAGCGATACCGCCTTTTCCCGACTGGCTGTTGATACGGATTACATCGCCTTCGTACTCTCTGCCCACGTCCTTTGGATCGATGGGAAGATATGGCACTGTCCACTGGTGCAGTTTCTTGTGTTTTCTCCACTTCATTCCCTTGGCAATGGCGTCCTGATGGGAGCCGGAGAAGGCTGCGAATACTAGCTGGCCGCCGTAAGGCTGACGAGGGTGCACCTTGAGGTCTGTAAACTTTTCGTACATTTCTACGACTTCCGGCATGTTGGAGAAATCCAGGTTGGGATCGATTCCGTGGGAGAACATGTTCATCGCCAAAGTAACCACGTCCACGTTGCCGGTTCTTTCTCCGTTTCCGAACAGTGTGCCCTCGATACGGTCGCCTCCCGCCAAAAGCCCTAGCTCTGCGTCTGCCACACCGGTTCCCCGGTCGTTGTGCGGATGCAGGGAAACGATGACGTTTTCGCGATCATGCAGATTCTTGCACATGTATTCGATCTGGCTGGCGTAAACGTGCGGCATGGACATGGAAACAGTAGCCGGCAGGTTGATAATCACCTTGTTTTCCGGTGTCGGTTCCCAGATGTCAATGACTGCGTTACAGATGTCGCGGGCAAAATCCATCTCTGTGCCGGTAAAGCTTTCCGGCGAATATTCAAACTGGAATTCCGTATCCGGGTATTTGGCGGCGTATTTCTTAATCAGCTTGGCGCCGCTGGCGGCGATGTCGATGATTTCGTCTTTTTCAGCCTTGAATACCTGCTCCCTTTGGGCCAGGGAAGTGGAATTATATAAATGTACAATTGCTTTCTTGATACCCACCAGGGACTCAAAAGTCTTCTTTATTATATGTTTTCTGGACTGGGTCAGCACTTGGATAGTCACATCGTCAGGAATCAGATCGTCGTCGATCAGTCTCCTGAGAAACTCATATTCTGTTTCCGAAGCGGCAGGAAAGCCAACTTCAATCTCTTTGAAACCCAGTTTGACAAGGAACTGGAAAAACTCCAGCTTCTCCTCCAGACTCATGGGAACGATCAGCGCCTGATTTCCGTCTCTTAGATCGACGCTGCACCAGATCGGCGCTTTTTCAATATGATCTTTTTTGATCCATTCCACTTCTGTCTGCGGCGGCGGGAAGTACCCCACCTGATACTTGTCGTAATTTTTCATTTCCAGTCTCTTCCTTCCTTTCTTTTGATTCGTGAACGTATTGCTCCTGTTTCCTGTTTCTGCTTGCTGTTTTCTGGTTCTGCCTCCTGCCGGCACTGCCGTGGGAAACGGGAATGCTCAAATATGCTCCAGCAAGCCAGCGGTAAAAGTCATAACAAAGCCGGATCCACCGATTTTTTTAGTGGCAGACTTTGTTGATATTTCCGGAATAATAAAAAACTCCGTCTCCTATACAGCCTGCTGCACAAGAGACGAAGGTTCACATTCAAACTTCCGCGGTACCACTCTTATTGGCCCCGGCTAACACCAGGTCCCACTCATAAGATTTTGCTCCGGGGTGAGACACCAGCTTTCGTATCTGCAGCCTTTCCACCGACCGGCTGCTCTCTGTAAGATCCACATATGCTGATTTATTCCCTTCAACGCAACAATATGAAATTCAAAAGTTACTATTTAGTATAATCGGAGACGGAGGCGTTTGTCAATAGAAAATTTTGCGTTGGTGCTGTTTGGGCTGCCGATGCAGATATTATATTCAATCTGCGACCAAGGCGCTTTTTAAGGGACAATGGTCGCGGGATTTGCCGGGTAAATCAGAATATGGTGGCAAACCCGCAGCCGTTTTTTGTCCCAGCCGGGCTGCGGTAACTTTTTCTTAAAATCGACGTTGGGTTACGCAAAGCTGTGGGTTTGCGGGCGTTCGAAACAGGTGAACGTGAACATTTGTGCTATCGGCTCATTCGGGGACCGCAGGATCCTTGAAAAACGCGTAACTTTTTGAAAAAATCAGGCGGTAGTTATCGCCTGGGCACGGCTTTGCGGCAAGCGCGGCAAACTGAGGCGTTGCGAAAGACCGCTCAAAAGGCAAATCGCTATTTTTATCAACACGCAGCGAAAAAACGAGTTCTTGTTGATCTTTTTTCAAGGATAGCAGGGCATGGGAGCATAGAAACTCGATCTATATGCGACTTTGAACAGGAGCAGAGGCCGCAAACCTTGAAAAATCCTCAACAACAAAGCTGAAACGGAGCGGTTGTTGAACAAAATATGCAAATTGCCGAAAAGGCGGCTGTCTGCCAATTTGTAACTTACTCCATGTGGCCCGCAGCAAATTTTAGACATATTTAATCTCCCGGCAAAGCCGGCTCAATTGGTGAATATTGCATACGATACATCCAATCTGCGACCAAGGCACTTTTTAAGGGACAATGGTTGCGGGATTTGCCGGGTAAATCAGAATATGGTGGCAAACCCGCAGCCGTTTTTTGTCCCAGCCGGGCTGCGGTAACTTTTTCTTAAAATCGACGTCGGGTTACGCAAAGCTGTGGGTTTGCGGGCTGTTGAAACCATAAAAGATGAAGGTTTGTGCTATCGGCCTATTCGGGGGCCGCAGGATCCTTGAAAAACGCGTAACTTTTTGAAAAAATCGGGCGGTAGTTATCGCCTGGGCACGGCTTTGCGGCAAGCGCGGCAAACTGAGGCGTTGCGAAAGACCGCTCAAAA
>NZ_JANFXK010000069.1 GCF_024459955.1 Anaerovorax odorimutans | reverse complement strand
ATCATTTTTGTCCATATCCAAAAGCGCATTCAGTTCTCCCAGTCTTGCAAGTTTTTCTGCCAGCTCTTTCTCTTGCGCAAATTCCTGCTTAGCTTCTTGCTTTGCTGTCGCAAGCCGCGCCTTTACCTGTATAAGCTGCTGCTGACAACTCTCACGTTTATCCTCCAATCGGGCAATGGCATTGTCCAGCCTTGTGATATTCCCATGTGCATCGGTACCCAGTGTTATAATATGGCTACGAGTTCCTTTTAGCGCGATTTGAAACTCTCGCTCAAAGGAATTATAGCGAAGTTCCATCGCAAAACCGCGATACTTGCCCACCGCCACAGGTTTGGGGGAATTCATCCGTCTGCAAGCCTCCAACAGTGCTTGCCCGGCTTTCTGTTTATCCCCATAGTCAGTTCCTTGAATCTCCATGATCGGAAAGATTTCTCTTTCGGCTGGTGTATGCTCCTTGGCGAGCCGGATATCCGTTTGATACGCTGCTATTTCCTGTTCCAACATTTCGATTTCTTTTGGAAACTTCCTTGTGACTTGATCCTCCAGATCATATTTTTGACTGAGGAAATTCTGTTTTAACAGCTGCAACTTTGATACCTGGACGTCTAAATCCATCTTTTCTTTAATCGCTGGGTTTCCACTGGCCAGCGCTTTGATCTCCGCATAGGAAAGTGCCACCTCGTCAATGTCCTCTGCGGTTCTGGCCGGGCTTTTCGAGGTCATAATCTGAGAAATGAATTTTTGCTTATTTTCGATGATTTGATAGAGATACGCATCAAAGGTGCCCTCTGTCACATAGCGAAGAATGGAAACCTTGTCATTTTGATT
>NZ_JANFXK010000068.1 GCF_024459955.1 Anaerovorax odorimutans | reverse complement strand
TCAAAAGATCCATTTGTTTTATCTCCGCCAAAGTCTCTGGCTCAATATATGCCAATAGATTCACCTCCTTCCACAACTAAAAAAGCCAACCAGTCCCTAGACCAGTCGGCTAGTAAATCCAATCCAACAAGAAACCCCTGGCTCTGCTTTTTCAACAGGTCCAAGGGATTCCACATAAGTTTCTTATTCAATTATTTTATCAAAAAGGACGCAATCCACATCACACAATAAGAGGCTCGATGCTTTCAGGCACAAGCTAATTTCGTCAATTTTATCTCTGGCAAATGCGATAGCATCTGCTTAGACAACGAACTCCACTCCTTCGTTTAAAACAGTTTTAAAGAAAGGTGACGATCCTTTCCATCGTTCAAAGGTCGCTTTATCTTGTAACAGAAGTGAGACTACGACATCATACTGCAAGTCCAGTTCTAGGGAAAAATCAGAAAAGGCCCGTCTGAACTCCTTGGTTTTACTCGCAGGTAGGTCTACGATGACCATCACATTGACATCCGACTCATCATCGTAATCTTCTCTGGCGTAAGAACCATATAACATGATCGAACTTAGCTGACTACCAAATTCAGCTTTTGCTCTCTTATAAACACATTTAAGAATCGCGTCCAAAGTGTCTTTACTGCACATTGCTTCACCTCCTGCTAATTTTCTCGGCCAAAAAGTCCACCTTTCCTTCTGCTATGTCTTAACAACTGCCATTATTGTATCATACGGCGACCAAAGCGCGCGTCACATTTCATCGTGGCCGTTTCTACCTGAGAATCTGCTTTTTTACAAAATTCCCATCCGCTGCGCCAGCCGGTAGCAATGTATGT
>NZ_JANFXK010000067.1 GCF_024459955.1 Anaerovorax odorimutans | reverse complement strand
TGTCAATAACTTGAGAAAATGTCTCTTTTTGCGAAGGAAATTCACTTGAGAAAATGTCTCCTTTGTAAAAGGGCGTTTTCGCCCTTTTACAAAGCTGGTTTGGGTTGTTTTTCAAAGAAAATTTCGTAAAGGAATTTAAGCGACAAATTGTAGTCCTCCATCCACCAGATTCGTTTCCACTCCTCGCTGCCATGTCGGAGTCCCACGTGCGGCGCGACGGTGTTTATGACCTTCCTGGGGACTTTGACGTTGGCGTTCTTGTTTTGCGGTTTCAGGTAGCGAATCGTATTATAGACCCGCCCCTGGTACTCAACGCGGATTCCGCGGTTTGGGTGGACAAGGACCGTGATCTCCTTGTGAGCGTTGATGATGGGGAAACCCGCGTCCAGGATTTGAAAACAACGATTCTTGAAGGAGAACACGCCGGCCGCGTCGGTTTTCCGTTTGTGTTTCACGCATAAAATCGCGTCCAGGTCGGTCGTTTCCCCAATCGGGACGAATAGGGAGCTTCCTTCGGCTTCCACCGCGAAACGGGCGTTGAACTGGTCCAGGTAGGTTTCCTCCAGAAAACGATTGGCCTCGGCGAGCGTCTTGATCCCACGTTTGGCGAACTCGACGGGCAGGCGGCTTTGCAGCGTCACCCAGAGACGTTCCACCCGGCCTTTCGCCTGGGGTGAACCGGCAAAGATCAGGTCAACGCCCAGTTCATGCATGGAACGCCCGAACTGCGTGAGATTCACCTGTTTGCCGTCCAGTAGTTCCTCCACGGTCAGTCTGCCGGTTTTTGGGGAACGAAATATGGTGTGGTTGTCCGAATAGACGCTCTGAGGCACGCCGAAGCGGCGGCAGCATTGG
>NZ_JANFXK010000066.1 GCF_024459955.1 Anaerovorax odorimutans | reverse complement strand
GAACTGCCGCATGGACAGTCCGAAAAACATGGATTCCGTATAATCCCGGATCTCCCGATTAATTTTTACTTCCATAAATCTCTCCTTTTGATTATTTGCACCGTTGCATCTTGCCACATATCTGCTATACTGAAAAAAATTAAACCACCATACGAAAGGAGTTTCCTCATGCCTTATGCAGCTATGATTTCAATCGGCCTTCTCTTCCTTTTGATGCTATTTTCTTTCCTTTTTAAGATCGCTGGCAAACTGCGGCTCACCGTGCCGCTGGTTTATTTCTTACTGGCCGCCACATTCTTAAACAAATGGGCCGCCGCTCATGAACCTCTTGCTTTCGCCATCCTCTACGGTCTCATTGCCCTGTCTGTCCTCAGCTGGCTGTTTTCCTTGAAACGCACCCTGCAAGAGCGGCGTTATTACAGGGCCATGGAAGACGATGTCAGCTGGCAGATCGCAAGAGCCCGCGAAAAGGGCATTTCCATGGAAGACGTTTATTTTGACAGCCACGGCGATATGCGTTACAAAGATACAAATGAGCCGGTAATTTAGACCGGTTTATAGCCCCATCATTTCCCGCACCACACGGTCCGCCATTTTCACGGCTCCCACCAGTACCAGCATGTTAAAGATTAATTCTCCCACATAGCTCCAGACAATGGTCACAGCCGCCGCATCGGACTTTACCGCAGGTGGAGACGTAACAAACAGGGAAAAAATGACGCAGGCCAGCACAATGATGGCTCCTTCCAAACATACGGCACCGTAGGATTTCATGAAACTTTTCCCTATATTCTGGCTCGGCTCCCCTGCAAAAGAGGAAAGGGGCACCGGTGCGATGGCCGTATACATGTACAACTTAAAAAA
>NZ_JANFXK010000065.1 GCF_024459955.1 Anaerovorax odorimutans | reverse complement strand
AAAAACAAATTTACAACGCGAAATCGAGGTATTCGAAAGAATACAAAATTTAAACTAAGGAAGTCTGAAAAGACTGCGATTAGGGTAAATTACGATTTCAACCGAGAAACCAGAAAAGAAGCTGATTCACAGAGTGAATTAACAGTAAAAGACCTGATCACGCTAGATCAGGCAAGCTTGATGGTCAAGCGAAGAAGAGCATAAGGCGGATGCCTTGGCACTGGGAGCCGAAGAAGGACGTGACAAGCTGCGAAAAGCTGCGGGCAGGAGCAAATATCCGACAATCCGCAGATATCCGAATGGGGGAACCCACCTACGGCAATGCGTAGGTATCCCATGGTGAATACATAGCCATGGAGAAGGCAACGAGGGGAACTGAAACATCTAAGTACCCTTAGGAAGAGAAAGAAACATCGATTTTCCTAGTAGCGGCGAGCGAACGGGAAAGAGCCCAAACCGGTCTCTTTAGGGACCGGGGTTGAGGACCACTCAAAGGACATGAGATCGTTAGTCGAAGCCGCTGGAAAGCGGGGACGAAGAGGGTGAAATCCCCGTAGACGAAAGCGAGCTTGTGCAGGAGTGGCACCAGAGTAGGACCGGACACGTGAAACCCGGTTTGAAGCAGGGGGGCCCACCCCCCAAGGCTAAATACTACCCAGTGACCGATAGCGAACAGTACCGTGAGGGAAAGGTGAAAAGAACCCCGGGAGGGGAGTGAAATAGAACCTGAAACCTTATGCTTACAAGCAAAGGGAGCGCAAGTGACCTTGTACTTTTTGTAGAACGGGCCAACGAGTTATGGTATGCAGCGAGGTTAAGGTGCTGGAGCACCGGAGCCGAAGCGAAAGCGAGTCTTAAGAGGGCGAA
>NZ_JANFXK010000064.1 GCF_024459955.1 Anaerovorax odorimutans | reverse complement strand
ATAAACTCATAGTGCAGAAACTTTCGTCTCCTTAGAAAGGAGGTGATCCAGCCGCACCTTCCGATACGGCTACCTTGTTACGACTTCACCCCAGTCATTGATTTCGCCTTAGGCAGCCTATTTATTAGCCGACTTCGGGCGCCCCCAACTTCCATGGTGTGACGGGCGGTGTGTACAAGACCCGGGAACGCATTCACCGCAGCATTCTGATCTGCGATTACTAGCAACTCCGACTTCATGCAGGCGAGTTGCAGCCTGCAATCCGAACTGGGATCGGTTTTTGAGATTTGCTCCACCTCGCGGTCTCGCTTCTCTTTGTACCGACCATTGTAGCACGTGTGTAGCCCAGGACATAAGGGGCATGATGATTTGACGTCATCCCCACCTTCCTCCGTGTTATCCACGGCAGTCTCATTAGAGTTCTCATCTTACTGTTAGCAACTAATGACAAGGGTTGCGCTCGTTGCGGGACTTAACCCAACATCTCACGACACGAGCTGACGACAACCATGCACCACCTGTCTCCTCTGTCCGTAGAAAAGGCCGATTAAGGCCCTGTCAGAGGGATGTCAAGCCCTGGTAAGGTTCTTCGCGTTGCTTCGAATTAAACCACATGCTCCGCTGCTTGTGCGGGTCCCCGTCAATTCCTTTGAGTTTTACACTTGCGTGCGTACTCCCCAGGCGGAGCACTTAATGCGTTAACTCCGGCACCGAAGTCTTGCGACCCCGACACCTAGTGCTCATCGTTTACGGCGTGGACTACCAGGGTATCTAATCCTGTTTGCTCCCCACGCTTTCGTATCTCAGTGTCAGTTACTGTCCAGAAAGCCGCCTTCGCCACTGGTGTTCCTCCTAATATCTACGCATTTCACCGCTACACTAGGAATTCCGCTTTCCTCTCCAGCACTCAAGTCTCTCAGTTCACAGGGCGAACATTGGTTAAGCCATTGCCTTA
>NZ_JANFXK010000063.1 GCF_024459955.1 Anaerovorax odorimutans | reverse complement strand
TCTGTTGCACGCTTATTATTCTAGCGGTTATTTCTGCATGGAAAAAGGGGAGGTGAAGAAAGAAAATGAAGGTAAAAGTAATCGAACGCTACAGAGACCTTGAGCTCGATGAAATCAAAGAGCCAGGCGACATCTTCGAAGCCCGTAAAGACCGGGCGGAAGTCTTGCTTAGAAAAGGCTTTGTAGAAGAGATAAAAGAACCAAAACCAAAAAAAGAAGAACCTGCGAAGAAGTAAGGTTCTTTTCTTTTGCTCCAAGTGCGATAAGAGCCTAAAAGATGCGCTGCGGGTGACACCTGAGACAATGGATTTATATAGAGCGACACTCTCAAAATGGAAAGGAGAAAGCAACATGTTTTTAAACAAATACCACGGATTTTTACGCAGATTCATGCCGCTGACGGATGGTGATGGCGGAACTGGTGGCGGTGGAAGCACTCCGGAGGGCCAGCAGCAAGCCCCTCAGCAGAACCAGCAACCGGCACAGCCCCCAGCAGTGGATTATGACAAAATCCAGAAAATGCTTGAGGGAACGTTATCTGCGAAAGAAGATACCGCCCTGAAAGCGTATTTCAAGCAGCAGGGGCTCAGTCAGGAAGAAATGGGCCAGGCTATAGCAGCATACAAGGAGCAGAAAGCGCAGAATACACCGGACGTTACAGCAATTCAGCAGCAGGCAGAACAGGCACAGAAACTTGCCTTGCAGGCACAGATCGAAAAGGAAGCCCTGCTGATGGGGGCAGAGATCGGCGTGGATATTAAGACTATGCCATACTTGATCAAGTTGGCCGATATGACAGAAGTTGTTTCGGACGGAAAAATTGACAACGAGAAATTGAAGATGGCGCTAACTAAAGTGCTTGAAGATGTCCCGCAGCTGAAACCAAAGGAAGAAGCACAGCAGTCCGGCTTTCGACAGATCGGTGTTGGGCAGCAGCAACAAGCCGGAAATCAGCCGGTGCAGGAAAAAACAGTTCCGGCAAAGCGCTGGAACAGATGGAAT
>NZ_JANFXK010000062.1 GCF_024459955.1 Anaerovorax odorimutans | reverse complement strand
CTGGCCTTGCTCCACATAGCCGTTCCAAAGGTTGAAGGCCAGACACGTAGCCCGTACGGAACTGCTCGTCTGCCAGCCCTGCTGAAGTGCTTCCGGCCGTATCCTATCCTGTTTAAAATCAAACAGACTTGTTATATTTCGCCGTGTGCTTGGTGATAAGCTGATCGCATAAAAGAAGGCCGCATGGTAAACATCTATTTTTACGGCCTTGTTTAGCATGGCATAAAAAAAGGCTTCTTGTTCCTGGGACATAAATCGTAGTTTCTTCATCACATTTCCTCCATCAAAAAAACAGACCGCTTGCTGCAATCTGCATGGTTTAAATCCATTTTCTGTTTTCGCTGTCCTCACCAGGCTTGGTGGTCATCAGCCGATATAGCTGGGTATCCTTTGGAAATTGGCTGGTAAAGGGAACCAGAGAACTTCCATATTTGATTAGCCCGCAGCCTGCGTCCACATTGGTGATATAGCTCATTTGTTCGTTTGAAATGTTTAACAGTTCCGCCAGTCGCTCCCGATCCGGGCCTGCCTGGTTCAGCATGACAATAAATTCACTGTTGGACAGCATAGAGCGGGCCAAGGTGCTATCCAGCAGATAGTCCACATTTTGGGTCAGGGCATTGGGGAACGCACCCCTTTTACGAAATCTGCGCCAAGCGGAATTGAAGAACTGGCCGGAAAGCTCATTCTCAAAGACGACATGAAATTCGTCCAGAAAGATATGGGTCCGCTTTCCCTTCCGCCAGTTCTCCGTCACCCGATTGAGCATGGCGTCGGTAATGACTAAAAGCCCCATGGTCTTTAAGTTCTCCCGCAGGTTCATGATATCGTAAACGACGATCCGGCTTGCCATATCCACATTGCTTTCATGGGCAAAGGCATCCAGGCTGCCTTCGGTGAACAGCTCCAGTTCTAAGGCCAGTTCCCGCGCAATTGGCTCTTCCTGCTCCAGCAGTTTATCTCTTAGCACACATAGGGTTGGAACCCTGCCCCCATTCTGATAATCGCGGTATACGGCTTCCGTGCA
>NZ_JANFXK010000061.1 GCF_024459955.1 Anaerovorax odorimutans | reverse complement strand
CTGCTTTTTCTTCTCCCCAGAAAGAGGTGGTCAGAGAATCTATTGAGAAAACCGCCACAAGCGAAAGGTCTGAAAAGCAAAAGGAACCATCCGGCACAGAACAAGAGAGCCTGTCGAAAGATACACGGGAAGCAGAGCGACACCAATACCGCATACAAAATGACGCCTTGGGACAAGGAGGCCCAAAGGAAAAATACAGGGCAAATGTTGCGGCTATCCAAACGCTGAAAGCATGTGAAACAGAAGAGCGGCTGGCCACACCGGCCGAACAAGAAATTCTTTCCGGCTATGTGGGATGGGGCGGTTTGCCAGATGTCTTCGATGAAACAAAAACCGCATGGACAAAGGAATATTCGGAACTGAAGCAGCTTCTGACCGAAGAAGAATATGCGGCGGCAAGGGAATCGACCTTGACCGCCTTTTATACGCCGCCGATGGTCATACGCTGTATGTATCAAGCCCTGGAACATATGGGGATAACGTCAGGAAATCTTCTGGAACCCTCTTGTGGCACTGGCAATTTTATTGGCATGAAACCAGACAGTTTATCCCAGTGCAAAACCTATGGCGTAGAGCTGGACCGCATCTCCGGCCGCATTGCCCAGCAGCTGTACCAAGAATCTGTCATTACTGTACAGGGATATGAGCACGCAGAGCTGCCAGACAATTTCTTTGATGTGGCAATCGGAAATGTGCCGTTCGGCCAGTTCAAAGTATCGGACAAACGGTATGACCAGCATCCTTTTTTGATCCACGACTATTTCTTTGCAAAATCACTGGATAAAGTACGGCCGGGCGGAGTCATTGCTTTTCTGACCTCTTCCGGGACCATGGACAAGAAAAATCCCGCAATTCGCAGATACATCGCCCAGAGGGCCGAGCTTTTAGGAGCGATCCGCCTGCCTAATGATACCTTTCAGAAAAGCGCGGGTACTACGGTAACTTCCGATATTCTGTTTCTGAAAAAGCGGGAACATCCCATTGAAACGGAGCCAGAGTGGTTATCCCTTGACACGGATGAACAAGGCATTGCCATGAACCGGTATT
>NZ_JANFXK010000060.1 GCF_024459955.1 Anaerovorax odorimutans | reverse complement strand
CCTTTGCGGTAATTACGTCTGGTGGAAACATAGATGCCCAGGCCAAACAGGTATGCGATCAAAAAAAGAAGAACAGTCTTTCCACTATCCTTACATAGCTCAAACGAAAACGGCTGTTCGATTGCTTTCGGAAGCCCCTCTATAATTCCCGGCAGACCACCTGCTATATGCGGAGCGGTTAAAAGGGCCAGCCAGATAACCGAAACCAAACCTAAAACACAAAAGAGAATGGTCACCAGTTTATCTTGCTTCATCACGGTTCCGTTCCTTTCGCTTTGGCTCATTCATGGCATCAATGACCTTTATAAGGGCATCGTCTACGGTATCCGTGGGAAGTTCTTCCTGTATCAGCGCATTGCGTTTGTCTTTTAAAGCCTCAAACACAGCCCCGCACTCATATTTATCGAATTCAATGGCTGCTATTTCCTTTTTCATAAGTTATCCCCTACCTTTCTTGTCCAACCACTCTATTGCTCCGATCAGGCTCTAGGACTTTCGACATACGGGATGCGAGATCACTGGCCGCGTCCCGTATTTTAGAAAGGGTTTGGCGAATCTCCTGCGGCTCTAATGCTGCCAGATAATCCGGCGCATCGTTAAAATCAAAACCCTGCGTGTCCACGCCATATTTTTTGCATAACAAATAGGACACGCTGCGGGCCGGAAGTGTATCATGCTTCCGGTTATATTCCCGACTGCCTTGTGCGAACTGCGCATGAGCCAGTTCTCTAGTGACGCTTTGAAAGATGGCAGGCGCTTCCATCCCTTTTTGTATCACAATGCAACGCTCTTCCGGAACAAAACGCGCCCCTTCTCCTGGAGACAACTGCCCCTGCTCCACGGCCTGCATGGATACCGGCGGGTTGTAAGTCAGCGCACGGATCAGCTGCCTTTCATCAACTTTCATCTGTGGCCGAACTCGTCTCTTCTCCGTTGTCTGTGAAATGTCATACATCTTTTTTGCGTTGTAGTAAGTGCCAATGCTCCCATCTTCGCGTACATATTCTTTTCCCGGCTCTAAAATCAGCACTGGATTCTGTTTTTCGCCGCGCTGTATATAAATTCCCTGGTCCCGCCAATAGCCATAACTGCC
>NZ_JANFXK010000006.1 GCF_024459955.1 Anaerovorax odorimutans | reverse complement strand
TTCAGACCATCGAATTTAAAACAATTTCTTCAAATATCCGTACCCTTCCCTATCCAAGTCAGAATAAGGAATGAACCTGAGCGCAGCGCTGTTTATACAATAGCGCAATCCGCCCAATGCAGGCGGTCCGTCCTCGAAAACATGGCCCAAATGGCAATCACCAGCCCTGCTGCGCACCTCCGTACGGGTCATATGAAGGCTGTTATCTGTTCTTTCTGCGACTACTTGGGGGACAATCGGTTTTGCGAAGCTGGGCCAGCCGCAGCCTAATTCGAATTTATCTTTAGAGCTGAACAGCGGCTCCCCTGTGGCAATATCCACGTAAATCCCCTCATCAAAAACAGGTGCGTATTCATTGGTATATGGCCTTTCCGTACCATTATTTTGGGTTACCTCATACTGAATTGCGGTCAGTCTTTTTTTGAGTTCCTGCTCATCCGGCAGCGGATAATCTTCTTTTCTGATCAGCTGGTCTAAATCCGCAGCCAGGCCTTCCTCTTCTATGAACGCATCGGCATCCCCCAGATTGATATGGCAATAGCCGCCAGGATTTTTGCCCAAATAGTCCTGATGATATTCTTCGGCCGGAAAAAAATTATCCAGCGGCAGCACTTCCGTCGCAACCGGCTGTCCATATTTTTCTCTTTGTTTTTCAATAGCCGCCAAAATGGCAGGCAGATCGCCTTCATCCGTGTAGTAAATGCCGGAGCGGTATTGAACGCCCCAATCGTTTCCCTGCCTGTTGACACTGGTCGGATCTACCACCCGGAAAAAGGCTTTTAAAAGCGTTTCCGTAGGCAGAACCTCCGTATCATAGGTTACACGAACCGTTTCCGCATGGCCCGTATTCTTATAGCAAACCTCTTCATAGGTGGGATTTTTCGTATTCCCATTGGCATAACCGGCTATCGTGCCACAGACACCCGGCAGTTTTTTCAGATATGCTTCCAGCCCCCAGAAGCACCCGCCTGCCAGGTACAGTTCGTGCAGATTTTTCTTCTCTGTGTTTTTTATAGTTTCCATCCCTTAGTCTCCTTTTGCTTTCAGCCTTCTGTCACCGGATATAATCCAGCAGCGGTTCTAAATAAACCGGATCAGTCCAATCGCAGCTTTGTCCATCAAATTCAAGCAGCTCCTTCATCCATGGATCGAAGGTCTGCGGATCTTTTTTTCGCAGCGCCTTTTTCAGCAGCTTGCACAAGGTTCTGTCTTTGAAATTCATCTTGCTTTCATCATAAACACCGCGCCCATAAAATAGAGGCAGGTCTAACGAAAGCTGTTTTAAATTCTGTTCTTTAATCTGTTCCAACGCCTTCTCATCCAAGGGACTGGCGCCAACGGCAAAGAGGGCCGCTTTCTTGCCGGCCAGCGCCTCTGCATTCTTTTTCAGAGCTTTTACCGCAGAAATGCCTCCCGCATAGATCCCGCCGGCAATGACAACGCAATCGTAACGATCTGTGCGCTCCCAGTCATACTGTTCGATTTCAAAGACATCGCAGCAAAGCGCCTCTTTGATCCAATTGGCATACGTTTTCGCAGCGCCATATTTAGATTTATACAAAACCACAATTTTATTCATACTCGCTCCTTTGGCATTTGTTTTAATTTTGTTTCCAGGTTATCGATACCAGCATACAGCTTCATCAATAATTCAAATAGCTGTTCAACCTCTTGGACGCTGTAAACTTCAAAAAGATATTTCAGCTGATCCTGATACGCCGCGAATATATTGTTGAAATAGTCTTCCATTTTAGCTGTCGGCTCTATGCTCGACGCCCTGCTGTCGCCGCTGCTCCGGCTGATTTTTACAAACCCCTTCCGCTCCAGGGCATAGGCAAGCTTCTTTATATTCTGCCGGGAACAGCCCAGCAGCTTGCCCAGCTGAGTAAAGGTCAGCTGCTCCTCCGACTGTCTGACCATTGTTAAGAGCATGAATTGTTTCAGGGAAATCTGGGGAATGTTTTTATCAAATACGGTCTGCAGCCGGTTGCCCGCAATAAACAGGGTGCTGAAAATGGCTTTGATTCGATCTTCATTGGTGCCGGAAAATTTTTGTATTAAATCATTGATATCCATACGCTCCTCCATATAGGTAACTAGTTGCTTATATTATAGCAACTAGTTACCTATATGTCAATCGGTTTAGGGAGAAACCGTTATTCCCACCGGAAAAATCGAACTGCGATTCCACTGCACAGGACCAGCAGGACCGTTAAAAATACCATGGGAACAATGCCCAAAGCAGCAGGCTCTCCTAAGGAAACAATTTTTAAAAGCTTGATCCCCTGTGTTAACGGCAGCACATTTGCTATTTTCTGAAACACTTCCGGCATTACCTCATAGGGGAGCGTGGCCCCGGAAAAGATCAGCATTGGGAAATACAGTATGCTTGCCGCAATACCAGCCGTCTTCTGATCGGGTGCCAGTCCGCCCACGACCATGCCTATGCTGAACATGGACAGCATAACCAGCAGATAAGTGACTGCGAACCATACCAAGGAACCTTCCATCCGGTAACCAAAGAAAATCGCAGAAATGATATAGATCAGAATCACTGAAACAATGGCATAAATCGCATAGATCCCAATATGAACCATCAAAATCCGCGATGGGCTGACGGGAGTGACCTGAAATCGTTTCAGAATTTTTCTATGGCGATAGTCGGAAATCAAAAGGGGCAGTCCCATGACCCCTCCGGCGCAGATGGAAATGGTTGCAAGCGCCCCAAAGGACTGTTCAAAGAACGTGTATTCCGCACCGGAAAAGGCCGGTCTGTCTCCATAAATGAATCCCAGCAGAATCACCATCACCACCGGCAGGCAGATGGCGAAAATAAACATATCCATCCCTCTAAGAGATAGTTTCAACTCGATTTTAAGCATTGTTTTAAAGGTTTTCAATTTCTTCCTCCTCATCGGTAAACCAGAGATACGCTTGTTCCAATCGTTCATAAGGGCTTTTTCTTATCATTTCATTCACTGTGCCGCAGAAAACAACATCGCCTTTCTTTAATACCGCAACTCTGTCGCATAAAAGCTCTACTTCTTCCATAAAGTGTGACGTCAGAAAAATAGACAGTCCTGCCTTCTTCATTTCCAAAAGACATTTCCAAACTTCTCGTCTTGCTCTGGGGTCCAGCCCAGTCGTCAGTTCATCAAGAAACACAACCTTCGGATTTGGGATCAGGGCCAGCACAATAAACAGCCTCTGCTTTTCGCCGCCCGATAGTTCAGACACGAAGTTTTTCTTTTTTTCCGTAAGCCCCAATTGGTTCAGCAGGAAATGGTAATCGGCTGCTTTTCTGTACAGACAGCAGGTTTCCTCACACAACTCCCCCACCTTTATTTTATCGGGATAGCTGGCTTCCTGAAATTGCACGCCAACCTGCTCAAACAACTGGCTTCTCTGCTGCTGCGGATCGAGCCCCAGGATAGCCGCGGAACCCCGATCCGCCTTCTTCGTACCCAGGATACACTCTATGGCAGTGCTCTTTCCTGCGCCGTTGGCTCCAAGCAGGCCGAACACTTCGCCCTGCGCCACCCGCATGCTCATTCCGCGGACAGCAGGAATTCCTGAGTAAGACTTCCATAAGTCTTGTACGTCAATTGCTGTCTTCATTTTATTTTTCTCCTTTACTTATCTGTTTTTCTCCAAAATAATACCACCAGCTTCAAGTCTGGTGGTAAACTGTAGGGTAGTATTTTCGCATCGCGCAGAGCCGCCGCTCAATCACCTGGAAATTTTTCTTTGCGTGGGAAAGGGATGAAAGCAGCTGGTCGCAGGCACTGATAATATCTTCTCCGGCTTTGGGGGTGTCGATTATCGCTTTGATATCTGTGCCGGGATCGACGTCTACGGCCCGCAGCATCCGGAGGATAGAAGCCAGCGAGTAATTGGCGCATCGCAGAGAACGAATAATTTTAAGCCGCCGGATGTCCCGATCCGTATAAACCCGATATCCGTTGTGTTTTCGTTTCACAGAAAGGAGCCCATTCAGCTCCCAGTTTCTCAGAGTGTCAATGGTTATACACAGTAAATCGGCTGTTTCCTTTCTGGTCAGCCGCAGGGACGCATCTTCATCTTCCTGCAGGCCCCTGTCAAACAGCCCTTCGGTAATTTCAATAGCCTCTTCGGCATTTTTTTGCTCCCGCTCTACCTGCTGCAAGTACTCCTGCGTCAATACAATGGCCTCAGAAAATTCATTTCGCGCCGCTGCCTTTATGATGCGGACAGCTTGCTTTCGCAGCCCATTCTGCAGCACTTCCACCTGAAAAGCCAGGCGGGCGATTTGAAACTGCTCTATGTGCTGCCGGGTAAAGATACGGTATCCATTGGGTTGTCTTCGGGGCCTGCTGATCAGTTCCAGTTCTTCATACAGCCTTACCGTGTTGGGATGTATGCCGATTATTTTTGCCACTTCTGAAGTGGAATACGTTTTATCCATATTTGCCTCTCCTGTCTTCTATCAGCATAACACGAAAAGAAAGGCTGGTGTTATAGTGGATGGTTAAAGTTTTTCCGAGGCAAATTTCACGCCCAAATCAAACGCCTTTTGGCAATAAATCGGGAACTCTTCTTCCCGTGCTTTGGCCTTTTTCTCACTGTCAAAAGCCGTAGCAACATATTTTGAATAATCGTCAAACTGGTAGGTGTCATAGGCATATAATGCCTCGAAGTAGCCGAATCTCTCCTCCAGCGATGCTTCCGCAAAACGCAGAGAATCTCTGTATCCCAGTTCTTCCATTTGCGCTTCTGTGACATTCATCGTATAAATAAATCCCACCGGCAATTTCTTGGGGAACAGGCTTTTCCGATCCTTTGTATAAGAAAGACAGGAGAACAACAGGCGCTCCAAAAACGAACGCATCTCTCCGGTCACGGACGCAAAGTAGATGGGTGAGCCTAGAATAATTGCATCGGCTTCCGCAACCCAATCGAGCAGCGGCAATAGATCATCCAGATAAGCGCACTTGCCGTAGCTTTCGCCATCTTTTAACTTACAGGCAAAGCAGCTGACACATCCCTTGTAATTCAGCTTGTATAGATTCACGAATTCAGTCTCCGCCCCGCAGGAAGCCGCCCCTTCAAGGGCTTTTTTCAATAAGGTTCCCGTATTGTGATTTTCTCTCGGACTGCCATTGATCGCAATAATTTTCATAACTGTTTCCCTCCTGTCTCATATTGATTTTGTACTATTGATTATATATTAAGTGGAGCAGAAAAAACAGCACGACTTTTTCTTAAAAACCGGTATTCGATGTTATAATACAATCAGAACTGAGGAGGTAAAACATGAAAACGCGTGCGGAATACACCTGTCCTTTGGAATTAACTCATGATATTACAAAGGGAAAATGGAAACCTATTATCCTGTGGCAGCTTGGGAAAGGGACCCAGTCATTATCGAGTCTGAAAAAAGAAATCAATGGAATTACCCAAAAGATGCTGATTGAGCAGTTGAAAGAACTGATCGAGTATGGGATGGCTGCGAAAAAATCCTACGAAGGTTACCCTCTTAAGGTTGACTATTTTCTGACCCCACGAGGCGAGAAAATGCTGTGCGCCATCGAAATCATGCAGGAAATCGGCATTGAAATGATGATTGAGGACGATCGCGTTGATTTTTTGAAAAAAAGAATCTTTTGTAGCATAGTTACGAAAAAGTGGGTAATATGCAGCAAGCTTTTTTTGATTATAATTGGTTTATAGACAAGGAGGTACTCTACTATGATGAGAGATACGGAAAAAACCATTGGCAATTTAATTGATAAGCAGGGCGTCGCCTTTATCAGTTCCGTCGATAAAGACGGCTTCCCGAATACAAGAGCGATGCTGCCGCCCAGAAAGCGCGAGGGCATACACACCTTTTATTTTACAACCAATACCTCATCGCTGAAGGTCGCGCAATACCGAAAAAATGAAAAAGCGTGTATCTATTTTTGTGACCGGCGATTTTTCCGAGGCGTAATGCTGACCGGGACAGTTGAAGTTCTGGAGGATGCGGCCAGCAAAGAGATGATCTGGCAGGAAGGCGATACTATGTATTATCCAAAGGGAGTAACGGACCCGGATTACTGCGTACTCAAATTTACTGCTGAAAAGGGCAGGTATTACGCGAAATTCCAAACAGAAGAATTCCAGGTGCCGTTATAACTGCATCCAGAAACAAAACTGCGAAAAGATGGGACTCTCTCTCTGACAGGGCGCGGCGGCAAGCCCGCCCCCCTGTCTTCTGCGTCCATCCTATTCGGCAGGCTTTTCTTTTTTAGCCATTTCTCTGACTTCCTCAATGGCTTTATGTACCTCTTCCATATTTTCGCACCCTGCAAACTTATCCGCTACCAGTTCCTTGTGCAGTCCCACGGCCATAAACACCGTAATGCCCGCGGAAAGGACATCGGCGGCCGGCTGTGCGTAGAGAATACCGTTGGCTCCCCAAAGGCCCGGCAGGATCAGAATAACGGGCACAAAGCAAATTCCCTGCCTCAGGGCGCCGAGGATAAACCCCGCCCTTCCTTTTCCCAGCGCCAGAAAAAGAGATGAATATACGGTATAGAAGCCAAAGAGCATGAACGACAGTCCATTGGCCCTGAGGGCGTTTTGCCCAAAATTGACCATTTCTGCGTCATCTGCCGCAAACCCTGAGATAATGGGTTCTGAAAGCAATGCCGCAATGCATCCGAAGGCAATGCAAAACAGCGATGACCACAGCACTGCGGTTTTAATCGCTTTTTTCAGGCGGCCATAATCTCCAGCCCCGTAGCTATATCCGGCAATCGGCTGAAAGCCCTTTATAAATCCAAAGACCATCAGGCTGCCCATGGATATAATTCTCGTTACCGCTCCCATGGCTGCGATCATAGAGTCGCCGTATTCCTTCGCCTCCATATTGATAAGGGCAACGGCAAGGCTAATCAGCAGCTGGAAGACCAGCGTCGGAACGCCTATTTTAAAAATCTCCGAAAAAATTTCTTTTGAAAAGCAGCATTCCCTGACGCTGAACCGGAAAAGACTCTTTTTTCTCAAGATATAGCACAGATATACCGATGCGGAAACGATCTGGGAAATGGCTGTAGCGATGGCAGCGCCGGCTACCCCTAAATCCAACAGATAAATGAAGACCGGGTCCAAAAGGATATTCAGCATCGCCCCCGCCAGGAGCGCCAGCATGGTAGTCTTGGCCGCGCCCTCGCTTGTCACGAGATTGTTCATTGTGACATTGAACACGTTAAATATTGAGAAAACCATATAGATACCAGCATAAGTTTCCGCATAGGGCAGTATGCTTTCCGTCGCGCCCAGCAGCTTCAGCACCGGGCTTAAAAACAGGATCGTACCAATTATCAACGCCGCTCCCGCCAAAAGGCTGCTGTAAAGAGCGGTACTGGCTGCCCTTCCCCCAGTTTCCCTGTCACCACGCCCCAACAATCTGGAAATGTAAGATGCGGCCCCGTTTCCGAACAGCAGGCCTAATCCCACGACAGCCTGTCCCAGCGGAAAAACCACTGAAATCGCACCCATCTGGCTGCTCCCCAGGCCTCCTACAAAGTAAGCATCCACCAAATTGTACAGCGCATTAATCATCATGCCAATCATCGTGGGCAGCCCCATTGCTAAAAGGGCTTTGGGTATCGGCGTCTTCCCCAGCAGTTCCATTTTTCCATTGCGTCCATTCATATTGACTCTCCTCTCCGTTTTAATTATAAAGTATATTACTATAATTTATAGTAACTTGACAACGCTGTATATATTACTATAATTTATAGTAACTGTCAAGAGAAAAAAAGGAGGTCCTTATGGCTACAATTGATTTGATTGTCTTGGGAATGTTGAAAAAAGAGTCTTTAAGCGCTTATGACATTCAAAAGCTGGTGGAGTATCGAAACATATCCAAATGGGTGAAAATCAGCACCCCCTCCATCTATAAAAAAGTAATTCAGCTGGAGAAAAAGGGGTATGTTCAGGGCAATACCGTCAGGGAAGGGAAAATGGCCGAGAAAACCGTGTACGCTCTGACAGCTGCCGGAGAAAAAGAATTTGAAAGGCTTATGCTGGAAATTGCCGAAAAACCGATTCGCATTTTTTTAGATTTTAACGCAGTAATCGTAAACCTGGACAGCCTCCCGCCGGAAACCCAGGAATCCTGTTTAAGCGATATCGAGGCTAATATAAAAATACTCAAAGGTTATTTGCAGGAAAACCTCGAAAGGAAGAAAGACGCGGCGGAAATCCCGGAAACCGGGATGGCGGTCTTAAAGCAGCAGCTGATTCTGGCTGAGGCCATTGAAACCTGGGTTGGTTCGCTGCGGGAGCAAATGGACGGCGGGCCGGAACGTTCCCGCTAAAGTCCAGTTTCAGATGCGGAACCAATAGCCGCCCTCAAGCGCGCTGCCAGGTTTGCCCAAAATCCCTTTTCTCCGGCAATATCCTCCGCTGGCAGAACCAGGTCATCGTGAAAAATCTGGGCCCGGATCAGAACGCCCTCTCCCATGACGTCCACCGGCGTCTCCTCTCCGGCATCGCTGTAAATTACCAATTGCTCGCCCGGCCTTACCACCTGACGCTCTTCGCCGAAGGTTACCACGCCACAGCCCTCATGACAGTAAAAGGCCTGCCAGCTGTGAGCCTTTCCTTCAGAAGGTTCCCGCTCCGGAACCTGCCTTTCCTCCGTAAGCTCCAATACGTCCAGATACCCCGCGCCTCCCTTGCGAACCATCAGGTTATAGTCTTTAGTTTTACCGAAGCTCTTAGTTGAAAAGCCTCCGTCAAAACGATCCTGCTCCAATTCTTTGAGCCGGATCACCCGCTGACCTTCATAGGCCAGCACCGTATCGCCTTCCAGTACCACCAGCACCCGGTCATAATGCGGGAGGCTGGTAAATGCGGATACTTCCTGTTCTCCGGTCGCCAGGCTGAGCCGCCAGATAAAGTTCCGCTCCCCATAAGATGCTTCCCCGGGAAAGATGGCCAGTTCCTTTGTCTCTCCTCCGGACCATCTGCCCGTATGAAAATTTTCTTCCTTGTACAGTTTATAATTCATAAGGGTATTATACGCCAAATCCCAAAGGCAGGCAAGGAAGGACGCGGACCGGGAAGACTCCTGTTTTTCCCTGCGCTTTTGTGGTACAATAAGGCGATAGTGATTTTCTAATGATTTTCTAATTTTTCTTAAATTGCAGTCTAAGAAACCTTTTGTATGATAAGGCTGTAAACAGAAATCAACAGTAACAATCACGGAGGTAACGACATGGATCATTTGGAAAAAGTAGAAAAATTAAGACAGCGCGCGGACGTCAGCTATGAAGAGGCGAAAAAGGCACTGGAAGAATGCGATTGGGATATGCTGGACGCGCTGGTAAAGCTGGAAACCCAGGGAAAAGTAAAGGATGTGCCAAAGCAGGAAAGCGGTCAGGAAGGCTCAGCCGATACTGCTCAGGGATCCCAGCCTGCCCATCCCTTAACAGTCTGCGGTACCGAAGAAAGCGGCCGGCAGGACGAAAATAAAAAACAATCCCGCGGTAAGCAGGGAGATAATTTCTTTACCAAGCTGGGAAGAGCGATCAAATACCTGGTAAAAAAGGGCTGCGACAACAGTCTGGTCATCAAGCAGCACGGGCAGCCTCTGATGGATCTGCCGGTAATCGCTTTTATCATCCTGCTGATTCTCTTCTTCTGGGTAGTAGTGCCGATTATGGTCATCAGTCTTTTCTTTGACTTTAGCTATAATTTCAAAGGCGCGGACCTGGGGAAAGAACAAGTCAACCGGGCGATGGATTCGGCTACGGAAGCAGTCAATAATTTTAAGTCGGAAATAAAAAAGGACGATCGATAAGGAGCAAGCAGTATGTCAGTAAAAATTCTTCTCATAGAGGACGAAGAAAAGATCGCCAGATTCACCGAGCTGGAGCTGGTACATGAAGGTTATGAGGTAGGAAAAGCCGCCGATGGCCGCACAGGTCTTGAAATGGCCAAGAGCGGAGCCTACGACCTGGTCCTTTTGGATATCATGCTGCCGGAGCTTTCCGGTATGGAGGTGCTGCGCCGCCTGCGCAAGACTTCTCAGGTTCCGGTTATCATGCTCACGGCCAGAGACGCGGTCATGGATAAGGTGTCCGGGCTGGATATGGGAGCGGATGACTATATTACCAAACCCTTTGCCATTGAAGAGCTGCTGGCCCGAATCCGGGTGGCGCTGAAAAAGGCTCCCAAAACCGAAACCGCGGCAGCCGCCGGCGAGGAAAAGCCCCTGGTTTACGGCCGGCTGCGCATGGATACGGCCCGCCATACCGTGACCTATGGGGACGCGCCCATTGATCTGACCAAACGGGAATTTTTACTGCTGCGCACGCTTTTGGAAAACAAGTCCATCGTCCTGAGCAGGGATACCCTGCTGGAACGGGTATGGGGATACGATTATATGGGGGAAACGAACGTAGTAGATGTGTATGTGTATTATTTACGGAATAAAATCGACGACGTGTTTGGCGAAAAAATTATTCACACAGTCAGAGGAATCGGGTATGTGATAAAGGATAAATAGGTTATGAACGAAACAAAAAAAATGAGATCCATCGCCAGGAACATCAATCGAAGCTGGGTGGCAGGCCTTTTTGCCGCCTTTCTTCTTTTCGACATTCTGGCGGCGGGAATGACCATAGGCGGCTGGTGCTATTTTCAGGAGACCTCACGGGGCGCCGAATTCAGCATCAAAACGCCCCGTCACTTTGAAACGATCAACGCCGATCAGATACCAAAAGAGCATCAAAATTATGCGGAAAAGAGCAAGCGCTGGATTCTTGTGCCCTTCCAGGAAACCATGATACGGGCCGAGTACGTTTATGAGAACGAGCGCGGGCAGGAAGTCTCCGTCTATGCGGGAAAATTCCTGGTATTTTCCTGGCGGTGCCTGGCATTGATTATCGTCATCCAGCTGCTGACCCTGCTGTCGGATATGCTGACCGGCTCCCGCAAGGCGCGCAGGCAGCTGTCTCCGCTCTACGAGATGACGCAGAAGGCCAAGGAACTGACCGAGGCGGCAGCCTTTGACGAAGATAAATTCCATGATCTGGAGGACGCCATCAGCCAGATCAGCCCCACCGGCCCGGACGCAAGACTGCAGACAGGTGATACGGAGCTGGAAGGGCTGGAGCAGGCAGTCAACAGTCTGCTGGACCGTATGCGTCAGTCTTATCAGCAGCAGGCCCGCTTTGTCTCCGATGCCTCCCATGAGCTGCGGACGCCCATCGCTGTCATACAGGGCTACGCCAATATGCTGGACCGCTGGGGAAAAGAGGATGAAAAGATCCTCGGGGAATCCATCGAAGCCATTAAAAGCGAATCCGACCATATGAAAAAGCTGGTGGAACAGCTGCTGTTCCTGGCAAGGGGCGACAGCGGCAGGACCAAGCTGACCATGGAGGAATTCTCCCTCACCGATACCATCAAAGAGGTCTTCGATGAGTCCGTGATGATCGATCCCGACCACCATTACCGTTTGAAGGAATCTGAGGATGTACGGATTATCGGAGATACGGCCATGGTCAAGCAGGCCGCCCGTATCCTGGTGGATAACGCTGCCAAGTACACGCCCTCCGGTGCTGAGATCGTTCTGCAGGTCAAAAAAAATGAAAAGAACCACGGATGCTTCGTGGTTCAGGATGAGGGAATCGGCATCGCAGCCGGCGATGTTCCCCATGTATTCGAGCGGTTCTTCCGCGCCGACCCTGCCAGAGGAAGGGAAAGCGGAGGTACAGGACTGGGGCTTTCCATCGCCAAATGGATCGTTGACCGCCACGGCGGATATTTTCAGGTCCTCAGCAGAGAAGAGATCGGCACCAGAATCACGGTCTGCTTTCCCGGCACTTCTCACTGATCCTTTTCAAGGTCATTAAAGCCCTCGCCCGTTCCCCACACCGTTTCTACCGGGAGCACGGTCACCAGGGCTTTTTTATCCAATTCCGCCACCTTGCGCTTAACCAGTATGCTCTCCCTCGGCGAACACATGACGCTGAGCTGCGTATACTGGTTTTTTGTGTATTCGCCTGTGATTTCCATGCTGGAAACGCCTCTGCGGATGTCTTCTATGATATAGCGGCTCACGGCCTGCTTTTGGGATGTGATGATCTCCAGCCGCACAATCTTGGTTTCAAACCCGTACATGACGATATCCACCATCCTGCTGATGATGACCTGTGTAATCAGTGCGTACAGGGCAATGTTCCTGCCGAATATAAAGGCGGAAGCAGCGATAATCACCCCGTCGATGGCCAGCAGGATCTTACTGAGGCTGTAATGGGGAAACAGCTTCTTTTTCAGAATCTTAGCGATGGCCTCGGTTCCGCTGAAGCTATAGCCCCGCCAAAAAACCAGTCCTACGCAGACGCCGGAAAAAACGCCGCAGAAAACAGCTGCCAAAAGTATGTCCTTATCCTCCAAGAGCTGCAAGTCCAGCTTCTCAAAGACAAAGATCGCCGCCGGGAAAACGATGGTCAGCAGCAGGATCTTGCGGAATTCCCGCAATCCCAGAAAGATAACCGCAACGATTAGAATCACAATAGAACCACCGTAGTAAAGCAGAGAAAAATCCAGGGGAACAAAGTTCTGAACAATGCGGACGATTCCCGTCAGTCCTCCGCTGGTGAGCCCGTTGGGGATCATCACTCCCACGGTGGAGAAGGCTCCCAGACAGCATGCTATCAGCAGAAAAAAGGAGTCGGCGGCTGCCGCCTTTATCCGCTCTTTGCGGAAGGTTTCCCTGATCGCGTTTCTTTGTTTTTGACTGAGCAGCCTCTGTCTCCTGTTTCCCATCCGTTACTCTCCTGCGTGTAAGATTTTCAGTGTACTGTTGCCGAACACATCCACGGCGCGAATACTGATTTTATCCATATTGTGCCCGATCTGCCGGCAAACTTTCTCAATCCTGTCTTTTTCCTTGGGAAAAGAAAATTCCGGATTATGTATCTTTCCGTCATAGTGAAAATCCACGCTCCAATATTCCAACAGCTGCAGAGAATCTTTTTTGCGGAACTTGTTAATCACGTCCCGGTCTTTTCCCTGGAGGGGAATGTGCTTCAGATCCAGATCATAACCTTCCAGCGTAACGGTCACCAGTTTTTTATCGGTAAACTCGATCGGTTCTGTTTCCAGTCTGACCCGCAGTTCCTCGCTCTTTTCATCCGCCTCTGTTTCCAACAGGGTGAAGGTGCTTTTTTTAACGGACATGCGTTTGAGACTGCTGGCTGTGGCAATGCCGCCCACATCGCAGGAAATCCACTGTCTGCCCAGTTTTTCCGCTGTGGCCGCCAGGGTACCCGAGCCGCCGAAAAAGTCGGCGCACAGATCTCCGGGCCTGCTGCAGCTCTCTATGATCCGGGAAAGGAGCTGTTCCGGCTTTTGGGTGGCATAGCCCGTTCTCTCGGCAGAGGTCCTGCCCACCATGTCCACCTGCCAGACATCCTTCATATTGACCATCGTATACCAGCCCAGATCATCCTTGTACTCCTTGACGCCTTTAAAACGGTAAGGCTTGTAGCCCCGATTGTAGGATTTTTCCTGCAGCGGCTGAAAATAATATTTCTTGCTCTTTCCGTAAAACAAAAGCGTATCGTGTTTTCTGGAAAAGTTCCGTTTCCCGGTTCCTCCGGATTTATAGTTCCAGATGATCTCATTGACAAAGCAGTCCTCTCCGAAAATCTCGTCCAAAAGGATCTTCACATAATGGACCACATGCCAGTCCAGATGGACCCAGAAACAGCCTTCCTCCGAAAGCAGGTCGCGGATAAAGAAGAAGCGGATGCACAGCATGCGCAGGTATTCCTCCATGCCGGTCTTCCACAGATCATCGTAGGCAGTGGGCTTGATGGCCGGCGCATCTTCGATCAGCGGCGATTTCAGCTTGATTACCGCGTCATAGCTGGCTTTGGAATAAAAGGGCGGGTCCATATAGATCAGCTGGATTTTTCCTTCCATGTCCTTTTCCCGGATCAGGTACTGGATAAACTCCAGATTGTCTCCCCGCGCCAGAAGGCTGTCGCTCTCCGACTGGGTATGGTTGATCTTTTCCACCGGGCAAAAGCTCCTGCCCGCGGGAATGGATTTTTTTATCTCTTCGTATTCTTCTTTGCTTTCTTCCAGGATAGAAGGAAGTAAATAAATCAAGCTCATCGTTTTCTGCCTTTCCTTTTGTTGTTATGATCGGAAAGCACCGGTATGAGATCCTTTCGTCCGGCCTTTTCCAGTGCGGCCTGCACAAGCTTTCGGTTCTCCGGCTTGTGAAAATGGATCAGGGCCCGCTGCATCTTTTTTTCTTCCAGGTCTTTGGCTACATAGACAGGCTCCCCGGTAAAGGGGTCCTCTTCCGTGTAATACATGCAGGTAGCCAGCGTTCCCGGCGTAGGATAGAAGTCCTGCACCTGATCGGGAATAAAGTGGTTTTCTTTGAGAAAGAGCGCCAGCTCTACGGCGTCCTCAAGCCTGCTGCCCGGATGGGAGGAAATGAGATAGGGGATCAGGTATTGCTTTAATCCCAGCTTCTCGTTGATCTTCCTGTAGCTTCTGCTGAAATCTTCAAAGACTTCTTTTCCCGGCTTCCGCATATATTTCAGCACGTGCTGCGATACATGCTCCGGCGCTACCTTGAGGGTTCCGCTGACATGGTGGTGGCACAGTTCCCGAAGAAAAGAGTCATCTTTATCCGCCATCACGTAGTCGTAACGGATTCCCGAACGGATGAATACCTTTTTAATTCCCGGAATGTCGCGGAGTTCCCGCAGCAGCCGCAGGTATTCGCTGTGGTCGATTTCCATCTGGCCGCACGGCTTTGGATAGAGGCAATCCTTATTTTTACAAACCCCGGCCTTCAATTGTTTTTTGCAGGCGGGATGGCGGAAATTGGCCGTAGGCCCGCCTACATCGTGGATATAGCCTTTGAAATCCGACCTGTGGGTCAGCGCTTCCGCTTCCTTTACCAGGGACGCTATGCTGCGGCTGCGGAGCTCCCTGCCCTGATGATAGGTGAGCGCACAGAAGCTGCATCCTCCGAAACAGCCTCGGCTGCTGGTGAGGCTGAAACGAACTTCTTTCAGAGCCGGAACGCCTCCGTCTTTTTCATACATGGGATGCGCTTCTCCTTCGTAGGGCAGCTCATAAATCTGATCCAGTTCCTCCCGTTCCAGAGGTGGCTGAGGAACGTTCTGTACCACGCACAGCTTCTCTCCGTAAGGCTCCATGAGCCGTTTTCCCTGAATGGCGTCGTTATTTCGATACTGGAGGGCAAAGCTGTCTCCGTATCGCCTTTTACTGTCTGTGATCTCCTCAAAGGATGGAAGGATGATGGTTTCGCTGTCAGCATCCTCTACGCTGCCTTTGACGCAGGTTCCCCGTATCCAGCCAATGTCCTTTGCTTCGATCCCTGAGTCTAGCGCTTCCGCGATTTCCACCGCGGCCCTCTCGCCCATGCCATAGATGAGTATATCCGCTTTTGCGTCCAGCAAAACAGAACGGCGCACTTTATCGTCCCAGTAGTCATAGTGGCCCAGACGGCGCAGACTGGCTTCCAGTCCCCCGATAATAATGGGTACGTCCTTGTAGGCTTCCCGTGCTTTGTTGCTGTAGACGATGACCGCCCGGTCGGGACGCAGCCCGGCCTTTCCTCCCGGAGAGTAGTGGTCCGTCCTGCGTCTGTGCTTGAATACGGAAAAATGGTTGACCATGGAATCCACGTTGCCGCTGTTGATGAGAAACCCCAGCCTTGGCCTTCCAAAGCGGGTAAAATCCTTTGTGCTCCGCCAGTCCGGCTGGGCGAGGATCGCCACCTTGTATCCGAAACGCTCCAGCACTCTGCTGATAATTGCCGTTCCGAAGGACGGATGATCCACGTAAGCGTCCCCTGTCACCAGAACGAAGTCCACCTGCTCCCATCCTCTTTCCTGCATATCTTTTTTTGAAACCGGTAAAAACACGATTCCCTCCTTTTGAACTGCAAAATTCCCTATTGAGTTTTTCTCCAAATAGGGAATTCTGTCTGTCTGATGTTTTTTTCTTAATGTTTTTTTGTCTTACTCTGTCTTATGGTCAAAACTATTTCACCCTGGTCGTATAGGACAGCTTGATCCAATAGCCGTTGGTTTTCAGTTTGCCCCATCCGTTCTTTTTCTGCTTAATCACATAAGTTCCTTTTTTGATTTTGCCTTTGCTCTTATATTTGGTGCCCGGACCGCTTCGCATGTTCAGGCCGGAAACCTTGATTTTCACTTTATAGCTTGCCTTGGAAGCGGAACTGCTGGATGAGGATGCCTTTGTATATGCCAGACTGATCCAATAGCCGTTTTTCTTCAGCTTGCCCCAACCGTTTTTGGTCTGCACCACCTTGTAGGTTCCTTTTTTGATCTTGCCCTTGCTCTTATAATTCGTGCCCGGACCGCTCCGCATGTTCAGCGAAGTCACTGCTATTTTAACTTTGGTCTCTTTGGACCTGGTAATTTTTATCTGGTAATTCTTTACGGCCCCGTTCTGGGCGGTAACTTTTACGTTTTTCGTGTTGGTGCCTGTGGAAAGTTTCACTGTTCCCGTACCGGAAACCTTTGCCTTGGAGTCAGCCTTGGTCGCCTTAATTTTAACCGAGGAAACGTTGCTGGGCACGGTCAGCGAGTAGGATGTGGTTCCGGCTTTAAAGGCCGGTGACAGGGAATATCCGCTGACGCTGAGCGACTTGAGGCTGTTGCTGCCACTGTCGGAATTGGACACCCTTGTAGTATATTCCAGGCTGATCCAGTATCCGTTGTCTTTGAGCTGGCCCCACTCGCCGTCAGAGGTGACAGCTTTCAGCTGATAAGTGCCCTTGGCGATCTTTCCCATGTTGGAATAACCGGTTCCCGGACCGCTTCGCATGCGCAGATCCGACACATCGACCCTTACGCTGTAGTTTGCCGATACGCTGCCCTGGTTGCTGGGCGTTTTATCGGTAACGTATATGTATCCCTTTGGAGTTCCGTTGCTGCTCCATGGTTTACCATAATGGAAGAAGAAATCGTCTGTGGAGCTGGGTCCGTAGGTTCTGGTCTGCCATCCCGATTCCGAAACGTAGATCTGCCCGCCGACAACTTTTTCTATGAAAGCTACGTGCGTTCGATATACGACCAGCGCTCCTGCTTTTGGCGTTGAACCGTATGGATAGAATCCACCTTTTTTATTGCACTCCCACCAGTCTCCCGCATTTCCGCGCAGATCGGGATTGAGAGGCGCTCCCAGGACTTCACTGGCTCTGCTGTAAGCCCACCATGTACAATTTCCCCAGACATAGCCTCCTGTCTTTCCATCGTCCATGATGCCCTTGTAGTATTTGAAATCCGGGGCCAGTCTGCCCGCCTTCCAAAAGCGGTTCAGATCCGAATAATAAAATCTGGCGTTGGGATCGTTGAGCCTGGGCATGCTTGTCCGAATGGTAAAGCTGGCTGCCGCCGCTTCTTCCGGCTTTGCGCCCATAGGGGCCAGCATCGTCACTGCCAGAAACAGTATGAGCAGCGCAGACAGAAATCTTCGTTTCATAGTTGCCTCTCCTTTGTTTACATAAAATCTTTGTCTATTGTATCATTTGTTGTTATTTTTTGTCAAACTTTGTTTATCTGGTTGATTCTTCCTACGAATTTAATCCTGCACTTTTCTACGATTATATCTTTTTTTGCAAAAAAGAACAATATTTCCAACGCAAACTTTTTCCTCCAAAAGCTTGAAATTTCAATGTATGCAGTGTAACCTTCCCGATTGGCGCAATGGATAACAAGATATGGTGTAGTGAAAAATAAGATGGTACTAGGGTTGAAGAGAGGCTTTTGGCGATCAGGCGGCTTTTTCGCTCAGGCGATGGACTCTGCCGGAATCTGCTGGACTCTGCCGGACTCATAGCCTGAGCGCTCTTGGCGCTTTTTGATTTTAAATAAGGGCTGAGCGGACGAAAACAGTGGGTTTGCGGGATTTTAGCCCGCAGCTTTCATCAAATCCGGTATCTGAACAGGCTGAAATGGCGGGAAACGTTGAAAAAAGATCCGCTTTTAAACTTTTATTATGGGTAAAGCGCCGGAATCGCTTTATCAAATTAAATTGCGAAAGAAAAACGATGGCCGCCATCTGAGAAGTCATAGTGCATATCTTCATTTTCATGATAATGCGCCGCTTCTTTTCTTGAAAATCCGCATTTTAAAAAGATTTCATGGCAAAAAATAAAGATAAAAACACTTAAATTGACATATATGGTAAATTATGTTATATTCATTTTAAAGAGCAATCGTGTTGCAGGGTGGTGTTGGCCTTCATTCTAACTTACATAGAATGGAGGTGATGTCTATGAAACATTTCGATTTTAAAGATCTTATGGCTTTTGGAATGTTTATTTTAGCGTTGCTGACATTCATTTATTTGATTTGTCACTAACTTAACATAGAAAACCACCCCAAAACTTGACCGGTTGGAGGGTGGTTTTTCTAAACTCATAATCAGGTCAACCCACCTTATGGGCGGTTGCTCTTTTTGTATTTATATCATAGCAGGTTCCAGTATTTTATTCAAGAGTTTTTTAGCGCAGCGCCGGAATCTGCTGGGCTCAGAGCCTGAGCGCTTTTGGCGCTTTTTGATTTTAAATAAGGACTGAGCGGACGAAAACAGTGGGTTTGCGGAATTTCATCTTGCCACTTTCATCAAATCCGGCATCTGAACAGGCTGAAATGGCGGGAAACGTTGAAAAAAGATCCGCTTTTAAACTTTTATATCGGGCAAAGCGCCGGAATCGCTTTATCATATTAAATCACAAAAGAGGGACGATGGCCGCCATCTGAGAGGTCATAGTGCATATCTAGTGAAAAGTTAAAACTCCCCGCAGAACAGGAAGTTTTAATATAGACTTTTTTCATTTAAATTCTTGGCCTGCAGATTCTCTATCCCGGTCAACAGCTGAATATCTTCAAGTTTCCAATCTTCATTTTCATGATAATACGCCGCTTCCTTTCTTTTCTTAAAAATCCGGAAAGGGAAATCCGTATTATCATAGATGTGACAAATATCACAGCACTCAACTACACAGGATAAAAGAGCAAGAGATTTATCATAGCGTTCCATAATTTTTTCTGTTGGGACATCATGCCCACCCGTATACACTCGCATTTTTACTCTTTCAACATTAATCATGGGGTCTGCAGTGATGACATAGAACCCACGAATAAAATATCCGGCTGCTTTCGCTCTTTGCAGGAGCTTTAAATTTCTATCGGTAGATAAAACAGTTTCAAACGCAAAGTTCTCTGATTTTTCCAGATAGGACTCTCTTCGCGCTGTTGCCAGTTTAGCAGCTTCAATATCACTGCAATCGAGAATTTTTTTAATTTCATCCGCATTAATATATTTATATGGCGGACGAATCAAATCAGTAATTGTGCTTTTCCCTGATCCATTGGGACCGGCAAAAAACGTAATTTCCGGTTTCCTATTTCTTTCGTTCACTATATCTCCCCCGTTTTGATCGTGATCCGACTTTTACTAGTTCTCCACCGGACATTTCATGAAAAATCTCTCCTGTATCCCGATTATATCTTACGATTGGAGCTCTCATAGCCTTACGCCGTTCTAACTCAATAGCTACTGATCTTTTTACGCGCAGGTCTAATTCAGCATCATTAATAATATGTGTATTTTTTCCAGTCACTGTTTCACCAACTTTCTAAACTTCCAAATTTATTTATGCCTTATACCTATTATACACGAAATAGTTTAAAAAAGTTTAATCTCTTTCTTATCTTTAAAGGTTTCCAGTATTTTATTCAAGAGTTTTTTAGCTCAGAGCCGGGATCTGCTGGGCTCAGGGCCTGAGCGCTTTTGGCGCTTTTTGATTTTAAATAAGGACTGAGCGGACGAAAACAGTGGGTTTGCGGGATTTCATCTTGCCACTTTCATCAAATCCGGCATCTGAACAGGCTGAAATGGCGGGAAACGTTGAAAAAAGATCCGCTTTTAAACTTTTATATCGGGCAAAGCGCCGGAATCGCTTTATCATATTAAATCGCAAAAGAAAAATGGCGGCATTAAAGGCCCCATTTCTCTCGCTATCCCCTTAATCCTCCTAAAGAAGCATAAACAAAAGAGCCAGCCCCGCGGGGTCGGCTCCATTCCTTATATAAAGTGAGTTTTACAGCAATTCTTTTCTGGAAAGATTGATTCTGTTCTGGCTGTCGATTTCGGTTACTTTTACTTTCAGCTTGTCACCTACGCTCACCACATCTTCAACCTTTTCCACACGATGCTTGGCCATCTTGGAGATATGCAGCAGGCCTTCCTTGCCAGGCAGGATCTCAATGAAAGCACCAAAGTTCATCAGTCTGGTGACGGTACCTTCGTAGATTTCGCCCACTTCAACGTCCTTGGTCAGCATCTCCACTTCATTGAGGGCCGCATGGGCGCTTTCCATATCAGGAGCTGCGATATATACAAGGCCGGTATCGTCGATATCGATCTTAACACCTGTGTCTCCGATGATCTTGTTGATCGTCTTGCCTCCCGGTCCGATGACGGTTCTGATTTTATCCGGGTCGATCTGCAGCGAGATAATTCTCGGAGCATACGGTGACAGTTCTTTTCTCGGCTCAGGAATTTCTTCCAGCATTTCCTGCATGATGTGCATTCTGCCTTCGTAGGCCTGGGCCAGCGCGTCCTGCAGCACCTGCTTGGAAAGTCCGTGAACCTTGATATCCATCTGAATGGCAGTGACGCCCTTCTTGGTTCCCGCAACCTTAAAGTCCATATCGCCCAGGAAGTCTTCCATGCCCTGGATATCGGACAGAATAGCCATCTTGCTGCTGCCGTCTTCTTCTACCCGCTCAATCAGTCCCATAGCGATTCCCGCTACCGGAGCTTTGATGGGCACGCCGGCATCCATCAGAGCCAGACAGCTTCCGCATACGGACGCCTGGGAAGTGGAACCGTTGGAAGATAAAATTTCCGATACCACACGAATGGCATAAGGAAATTCTTCGACGCTTGGCAGCACCGGGATCAGCGCTCTTTCCGCCAGAGCTCCGTGGCCGATCTCTCTTCTTCCCGGGCTTCTCATCGGCCTTGCTTCACCTACGGAATACGGCGGGAAGTTGTAGTGATGCATATATCTCTTTTCCGTCTGCTCGGTAATGCCGTCGATAGTCTGGGCATCTCCCATAGCGCCCAGGGTAGCAACAGACAGAGCCTGAGTCTGACCTCTCTTGAACAGGCCGGAACCGTGAGTTCTCGGAAGAACGCCGGTCTCCACCCAGATCGGACGGATTTCATCCAGTTTCCGATTGTCGGGACGGATACCATCGTCCAGAATCATGCTTCTCACCTGTTCTTTGGTGATGGCATAGAGAACATTATTGATATCCTTTGCGTTCTCCGGATAGATTTCTTCGAAATGCTCCTTGGTTTCCGTTTCCACGGCATCCATGTTGTCCAGTCTTTCCATCTTATCGTAAGTCTGGATCGCAGCGCGCATTTTATCTTCCGCGTAAGCTCTTACAGCGGTGTTGATCTCTTCCGGAACTTCGTAAAGATCCAGTTCTTTTTTCGGTTTGCCCACTTCGGCTACAATGTCCTCGATAAAGGCAACAATCTTTTTAATTTCTTCATGAGCAAACATGATAGCGTCGAGGATATCCTCTTCCGCAACCTCATTGGCTCCTGCTTCTACCATCATGATGGCTTCCTTTGTACCGGAAACAACCAGATGCATATCGCTGTTTTCTCTCTGCTCCAGGCTCGGATTGACAACGAACTGTCCGTCCACTCTGCCGATGAGAACCGAACCGGTCGGTCCGTCCCACGGAATGTCGGAAATAGCCAGCGCTACGGATGATCCGATCATAGCCGCGATCTCCGACGGCGCATCGTTATCCATGCACATTACGGTGGCAACTACCTGTACATCATTGAAAAATCCTTTTGGAAACAGCGGGCGAAGCGGCCTGTCCATCAAGCGGCAATTCAGGATCGCTTTCTCGCTGGGTCTGCCCTCTCTTTTGATAAATCCCCCTGGAATCTTTCCTGCTGCGTACATCTTTTCTTCATAGTCGCAGCTGAGCGGGAAAAAGTCGATGTCCGGTCTCGGCTCTTTGGACATAACGGCGGTGACATTGACTACCGTATCTCCGTATTTTACCATAACCTGACCATTTGCCATCTCGCAGACTTTTCCTATCTCCAGCTCCAAAAGCTTGCCTCCGACAGCAGTTTTAAACGTTCTGTAATCTGTGAATTTCATTAACAACTACCTCCTGTTAATTTCTTCTCCTCAAAATCTAAAAAAATGCGTTTTTCGCATAAAAAAAGTAGAACCGACAAAATCCCCCTTCGGAACTCCGTCAATATCGTCTTGAGACGATATTTCCTACATATTAAAAAATCAAGCGGGAGCAGATCTCCCGCTTGTATTTCTTTCCTATTACTTTCTTAATCCTAAACGGGAAATCAGGGTTCTGTAACGTTCCAGATCCTTTTCCTTCAGGTAATTAAGAAGATTTCTTCTCTGACCTACCATCTTCAGAAGTCCTCTTCTGGAGTGGTGGTCCTTCTTGTGCACCTGCAGGTGCTCGTTGAGATCGTTGATTCTGTAAGTCAGAATGGCGATCTGCACTTCCGGGGAACCTGTATCCCCTTCTTTTAACTGATACTCTTTAATAATCTCTGCTTTTTTAGCCTGATTGATCATTCTTCTTTCTCCTTTTCTTTTATTCACCTTCAGCCGGGCCTCCGCCGGAGCGTCGTAAAACTCAGCAAAAGGTAATTTTTCTAACGATTTATGATACCATATAGTATAGAGGCTTTGCAAGTAGTTTCGGTTTTATTTTTTTATCAGCGCCGATTCCTTCATTTTGGCCACCAGCGGGATTTCCAGGGCCGTAAGGATCACGACGCCCAGCATCGGCACGGTGATGCCGCCAAAAGCTCCGCCTGCCAGCTCGAAGAGGAATACGAAAAGCACGCCTGAAATCTGGCCCATCAAAAGAATCATGCCCAGGGAAGTCCCCTCCTGTATCGGATAGGCCACCTCGGAGCCATGCTGAAAGAGGATCGGAGCTACGCCCATGATGGCAAAACCGGCTACAGCAGCGGTGACCGTCAGCAGTACAAAGCCCTGGAGCAGGGTCAGGCCCAGGTAAAGGGGAACCAGCAAAACGATCGCTGTAATCAGGAAAGGAATTCGTTTCCCCGCTTTATCGGAAATAATCGGAAGAATAATTGCACCCACAACGCCGGCCAGCACAAAGGCCGCGCCAATGATTCCCGCCTGGGCGGAAGTGATGCCCCGCGGCATGAGAATGCTTTCGATCAGAGTCAGCAGCGTATTGAAGATACCCATGGAAATAAACGCCACCAGCATAGCAATGATGTAAGCTCTATTGCGGAAAAGCTCTTTCAGCGTGGAAAGGCTGAAATCTTCTTTCTCCGCTGCCGGTCCCGGAGGCGCAACCGCCGGCCTCTCTCTGGAAAAGATGAGTGCCAGAGCGCAGGCGATAACCCCTACGACTGAAAATACCTTTAATGTTCCCGGCAGTCCGTACTGCTCCGAGAGCATTGGTGAAAGGACCATGGGCAGCGCGAATCCCAGATACTGCGCCATTGTCAAAAGCCCTGCCGCTGTCGCCCGTTCATCAAAGGGAAACCAATTGGCCGCCACCTTTGTTGTGATATTCAAAAGAAACGGCTGCCCGGCCGCAATGAGAAACTGGGAAACGATTACCGCAGTAAACGAGTCTGCCAGCAAGCCGCGGGTCAGGCCGAAGATCCCGGTCAAAAGCGCGCCGATCCACAGCGAAGCCCGAAAGCCAAAACGGTCGATCACATAGGCTGCCGGTATGCAGAAAACAATGAACATGAGCATATAGCTTGTGGCCAGCATCGTCACAGCTAAAGAGCTGACCCCGTAAAATTTCTCGGCAATGCTGGAGATCGGGGAAAATGTCAGCCACATCATCTCGGTGGCAATGATCGCGGGAATCGTGGTAAAAAGAACAACCCAGCGATAAGGGGATACGTTTTGCGCTTTCATATTCATCAGCTCCTTTTATTCATCCTGCCAAAGTTCCTGCGGTTCTTTTTATACAGCTCCTGAAAGACCTCAAACAGCTCTTCATATACAGCAGTGTTCTCCGGCCGGGGTTCATACACTCCGTTGACCGGAATCATCTGCTCGATCTCTTCAATGGAGGAAATCACGTTCAGCCCCACAGCCATGACCGCGGCCGCACCTACGGCCCCTGCGTTCTGGGGATTATCCACAGTCTCTACCCTCCGCCCCAGAACATCGGCCAGAATCCGGCAGGTCAGCTGCGCCAGCGCGCCTCCGCCCGCGAAACGGATCGTTTCCGAAGTCTTTGTATGTTTTTCCATTGCCCGAAGCTGCCATTTCAGGTGCAGGCAGACGCCTTCGATCACAGCATGGATCATGTCGGGAGCCGTAGTCTCGATTCCCAGATTGAAGAACATGCCTCTGGCATCGGGATCTTCAAAAGGACAACGGTTTCCATGGAGCCATGGAGTAAACAGGACGCCGTTGCTTCCGGCCGGAACATCGGAAATTTTTTCCATAATGTACCCGTAAATGTTTTTCTGCCGGCTTTCCGAATCCTCATAGGCGAACTTTTTCTCTTTAAAAATGCCCAACTCATCCAGACCGATATGGTCCCTTGCCCATTCCAGGCATTTTCCTGCGGTTTCCAGTTCCGCAAAACAGTTGAACCGCTTTGGATCCGCCCCGACAATGGAAGCGATCATGGAACTCACGTCCAGCCTCTGTTTTTCCACCACGGTCGACACCCACCCGGAGGTTCCCATATAGATATGCGTCGCCCCGGCAGCTACGGCTCCCGCACCCACTCCTATGAGCGAAGCGTCTCCGCCTCCGGAGAACACCGGAGTTCCCGCTGCCAGTCCCAGCTCTTCCGCCGCCTTCTCAGTGACAGCGCCCGCCTGATCCGAGCATTCGCAGATCTCCGGCAAATGCGCCATATCCACGCCCATCATGGAACAGATCTCCCGGCTGAAGCCTTCCCTGCCTCTCCTGGTATCGTACAGCAGTGTAGCAAATGCGCTATCCCTGGACATGACAAAGCTTCCGGTGGCCCTGCAGACCAGATAGTCCTTCACGTCCAGCCACTTATGCACCCTCGCAAAGACCTCCGGCTCATTTTCCTGCACCCATTTATATTTCCAGAGCGGATCTTTGACGCTGGCGGAAACCGCTCCGCTGATCATAACCGAACGCAGCAGCTTGCGGACGTTCATGCCCATGACTTTAAGGCCCCTTTGCAGTCCCTGCTCCATTTGCTTTTTACCCCGGTTATCCATATAGCTCATGGCGTTTCTCACCGGCTGACCGTCCTGGTCCACCAGAACCACGGCCTGCATTTGGGCGCAGAAAGAGATTCCCCGGATCTCCTCTTTGGGGATTCCGGTTCTTTTCAGCAGAACTCCGGTGGTATCGCACATCGCCTGCCACCACTGATAAGGGTCCTGTTCCACCCCGCCGTTTTCCAGAACATACAGATCGTAATCCGCCAGTTCTCCGGCAACAAGCTTTATGCGCTGCCCCGCGGATAGGGAAAAGAGACAGCATTTTACACCGGTGGTTCCCACATCGTATGCGATCACATACATAGGCGTCACTCTCCTAACTTTGAATACTTTCTCAGATAGAACTGGCGCATCGCCAGGCACTCCCAAAACTTGATGGGCTTTCCGCCGCCCGCCCTGGCCGCGAAATATGCTTTACAATTCTTTTCTACCAGCATGGAAAGCGCCTCCGCATCGCTGACGTTTCTTCCCACACAGAGGGCGCCCCGTCCTTTTATCAGCATGGACTTCCCGCCTTTGACAGCTGACTCGATCGCTTCGGGGCCGGCCAGCTTCATGCTGGTTCCCGCCATCTGCGCAAAATCGTCCAGATAAGGTTTCAGACTGATGCCTTCCCGGAGAAATGCCTTCACCACCGGGCTGCAGTTCCAGATAACCGCCTTTTCGTGCTGATTCTGAATGAACTCTTTGCTGGTCGTATGACGGGTGATTTCCGGGTGGAGCTGCTCCAGATACCGGCCGCAGGCCTCTTCCAGGTTCTTGGCGATCTGAAAAGCCTCCTCATAGCTGCTGCCATAGCATACGGCTCCGTGATGCTTGAGGATCACTGCGTTTCCCTCCGAAGCCTCCACCGCCTTAACCGTATTGGCGCACAGCTTATCGGTTCCCGGCAGCCCGTACTCCGCGCAGATCACCCGGTCTCCGATCCCCTCATATCCCTGATCGAATTTCACTTCCGCAAGTCCCATGGCGGAAATCGCCGAAGCGTTCTCCTGGTGGGTATGTATGACAAACCGCACATCCTTTTTCAGACGGTAGATCGCCCGATGTATCTTTTTTTCAGAGGAAGGCTTGATATCTCCCCCATAGCTCAGGTCAGCGATTTTAACTTCCACCACTTCATCTTCGGTCAGGGTAAGATAGCTGCGGCCGCTGGCCGTGATGGCAAAAGTCTCATCATCCAGCCTGCAGCTGACGTTCCCCCAGGTTCTGGCGATGAGGCCCGTCTGGGACAGCTCTTTTCCCGCCCGGATCACTTGTTTTTTCGCTTCTTTTTTCTCCATTATCCTAACTCCTCAACATTGGAAAGTACCCGGTCAAAACGGCTGAGAATATCCGGGAGCATATCTTCTTCGTAGGCCCCGCTGGTATAAAGCCGGCTGCCGGCCAGCGTCACGATTCCCTCCGCCATGTAAGCAGCGCCCATATGTTCCATTTCCTGCTTTCTGGCGGAAGTTGCTTTCAGCACCTCCGGAATCTGCCACGGTCTGTGCCAGTTGATGGCGTAATGCATGGCCCCCGTGGTGTCCAGATGGCAGATGGACCCCTGATTAAAGGCCACAAAAGGCAGCCTGTATTTGTCGATCATCTGATTCAGGCCCTCTGTCAGCCGGTCGGCAAACTTTCCGGCTTTTGGTATGGCGCCCGACTCTTCGATCTCGCACAGCGTGTAATACCCTGCCACACAGCTGATGGGCGCCGCGGCCATAGTTCCGCCGACCAATGCCTTGGGATGCTTGGCTTCGCCGCCGATTCCCGAGGACAGATACTTCATGTATTCCCGCTTGCCGCCCAGGCCGCCCGCGCCCGGATAGCCGCCGGCGATGACCTTGCCGAAAATCGTCAGATCCGGAGAAATGCCGAAATACCCCTGGGCACCTCCCATACCGATACGGAAACCGCAGACCACTTCATCGCAGATGAGCAGCGCACCGTACTGTCTGCACAGTTTTTCAACGCCTTTGCAGAAATCGTAATCCAGCGGTCTGGTCCCGCTCTCCGGTCCCACCGGCTCCAGCATGACGGCGGCAGTGCCGCCCTTCATTTTATTGCGGCGCAGTTTCTTTGCCAAATCGCCCAGATCATTGGGGAAAAATTCATCCGTGTATTTGAACATGCCCCTGGGCACGCCTTTTGCCTGGGTCCATTTGGAGCCCGGTATGCGGATTCCATACGCCAGCTGGTCGCTCCATCCGTGATAGGCGCCTCCCATTTTGAGAATCCGCTTGTTTTTCGTAGCCAGCCGGGCCACCCGAATCGCTCCCATGCAGGCCTCTGTTCCCGATCCCATCATGCGGAACATTTCCACCGACTCCACGCTGTCACAGATTTTCTTTGCCAGCTTATATTCATATTCGTGGAAGAGACCGGTGGACGGACCGCAGTTTTCCAAAAGCTCTATGACCTTCCGGCGGACGGAAGGGGGATTGCTGCCCAGCACAGTGGGGCCTCCCGCCTGGAGAAAGTCGTAATACTTGTTGCCGTCCACATCGTACAGATACGCGCCCTCCGCCTTGTTGAACGCCAGCGGAAAGGGATGGTTAAAGGCCAGATTGTGCTGCACGCCTCCGGGAATAATATTCATGGCTTCATCGATCATAGCCTTGGATTTCTTGCACTTTTTTTCAAAATACTCTTCTTCGTATGCCTTCAGCGCCGATGGTTTTATGGAATAGATGGGCTGTTTAATCAGCTCATCCAGTTTTTCCGTTACTTTCGCCGCGTCCGGATAGTTTGTGATTGCATATTGTTCTTCCATGTCTTCCTACCTCTCTATCTGATATACTCCTGCCAACGCCAGGTCTAAAATATGATTTACTTTCTGTTGGCACATCTCCTTTGTATAGGATTCGATGCCTTTCCACTGGAACTGGGAGTTGAGATAAACGCCCATCAGGATATCCAGAATATCCTCGCCGGAGACCTCCTCTTTGAAAACGCCGTCCTGCTGGGCCTGTTCCACCAGCTCGCCGAAAAGGGAGCGGATCGGCTCCGTTTTCTCGTACAGAGGGCTGCTCTCGCAGGAGTTGAGATACAAAATTTTTCTGGTAACTCCGATAAAGGGAATACTGTCTGAAATCAGAAAAGCCAGGGCCTTTCGAATCCTTTCTCCGCTTTCCGTCTGTGCCAGCTCCTTATCCACGTAGCGTTTAAACGTCTCCGCTTCCTCCTCCGCAGTACCCGCCAGCAGGCTTTCTTTATTGGGGAAATAATTATATAAAGTGGCCTTGGAAATTTCCGCCTTTTCCGCCACGTCTTCGATCATCGTGTCTTCATACCCCTTTGCTCTGAAAAGCCGCCGGGACGCTTTGAGGATCTTTTCCCTGCATTTGATTTTATTGGCTGCTCTGCGGGATTCTATCATGCGCTCACCTCTTTTCCTCTTGTACTTACAGGATACTCCGTTCCTGTCAGAATTGCAAGTATTTTTATACCCGGATATAAATTTAGAGGCGTGTTTACAAATTCAGGTGCTGCGCGGCGGCACAATAAAAAAGAGCCAAATGTATCAGCTCTTTGTAAATTCGTGTTTTAATATTTTTTTCCTGCCCGCTGCCTGTGATAGGATCTGGCCGTGATGCAGTCATCGGTAATCTGTTTTGACAGGGCCTCCACGCTTTCAAACTTCCGTTCATCTCTGGTTTTTTCCAGGAATTCCACGCGAATGTTCTTTCCGTAAAGCTCCTTGTCAAAATTGAAAATATGGGTTTCCACATTTTTGTGATAGGTTCCGATGGTTGGTTTGACGCCTACGTTGGTGACGCTGGGATAGCGCACGCCGTTATAGGTACAGTAGGTGACGTAAACACCGTTGGACGGTGTTACCATGGTCTCGTCGATCATGATGTTGGATGTGGGAAATCCGATGGTTCTGCCCAGCTTATTTCCTACCACCACTTCTCCCCCGATGGAATAGAGGCGGCCCATATATTTCATACACTGATCCACTCTTCCTTCCTGAATGAGATTTCTGATAAAGGTACTGCTGACCAGATTGCCGTCGATCTCATAGGGCTCCTGAATATGGATTCCAAAACCTTTTTTCATCCCTTCCTTCATCAAAATCTCCGCGTTCCCCGCCGCTTTATAACCGAACCGGTAGTTAAAACCACAGTATGCCTGCCGCATACGGAAGGTGTCGATTAAAAGGCCGTCGATAAAATCAATGGGATCCATGGTCAGGATATGCCTGTCAAAAGGAATGTTGAACATGTAGTCCACGCCCAGGCTTTCGATGATCTTCGCTTTTTCATCCGCATAGAGAATGTTTTTCACCACGATTTTATCAGCCATCAGGTTCTTGGGATGGTTGGAAAAGGTGAATACGGCGCTTTTATAGCCTGCCGCCTCCGCGCTTTTCACGGTGCGGGAAATGATCTGCTGATGGCCTTTGTGGACACCGTCAAAGTTCCCCAGGGCTACCACCGTTTCCTCTATATTCTCGATTTCATCCAGTGAATTAAAAATTTTCATATGCTAACCTCTAAAAAATACTTTATCCGCTACTAGTTTTTTATATTTGCTGCTGTAAAAGGCGACTCCCAGAAATGTTTCCTGCGCACCGTCTTTTCGATAAAGGTTATAAGCCTGCCGGTATTCCGGCCGCAGCTGAATATGGGGCTGCTTTTCTTTGTAAGCCGGTTCCCGCCCAATGGTGACATCCCTTGGCGAAATGTGGCCACCGTTGCAGAAATATGCCGCCTGCTCCTGATCCAGGAGGACTTTTCCAAAGTGAATCAGCGGAAAATCCGGCGGCAGCAGCAGTGCCCGCGCTTCTTCCTGGTCCATGTTCCTCAGACGCTCCATATCCACGGCATCTTCCAGAGAAAAAGCGCCGCTGGCCGTCCGCACAAGGCCGGACATGACCGCGCCGCAGCCCAGGTTCTCGCCCACGTCCCGGCAGATGCTCCTTATGTAAGTACCCTTGGAGCAAGTGACCTGCCAGAGGATCTTTTTTTCCGCAAGGTCGATCTTTTCTACGGAAAGGTCCCGGATAAAGACCTCTCTCGGTTTGATCTCCACGGACTCGCCGGCCCTGGCGTACTGATACAGCTTTTTGCCGTCAACCTTTATGGCCGAATATTTTGGCGGAATCTGTGAAATGTTTCCGCAAAAAGGTTCGAATGCCTTGCGAATCTGTTCTTCCGTAACTGCGGAAGCATCGGCCCTGCCCGTTATCTCTCCCCAGATGTCCAGCGTATCCGAGGTGAGTCCCAGCTGCATTTCACACCGATAGGTTTTAAAGTCCAGATCCAGATATTCCATGATTCTGGTAGCGCTGCCCACACAGATGGGGAGAACCCCCGTGGCCATGGGGTCCAGCGTTCCGGTATGGCCCACTTTTTTAATGCCCAGCACCCTGCGCATCACCGCCACGCAGTCGTGGGACGTCCAGTCAGCCGGTTTATTCACATTTATTATGCCGGTCAAATTCATGCTTTCGCTTTCCTCAGACTTTCTTCAATTGCTTCTTTTAATTCTGCCTGGGCTTCCGCGAGCCCTTTGCGTATCGTGCATCCGGCTGCCTTTACATGACCGCCGCCGCCGAACAGGGCTGCGATATCCGCCACGTTTCCGGAAGTCTTCGCACGCATACTGACTTTAATCAGATTTTCATCCTGCTCCTTAACAAAAGCAGCGACTTCTACGCCCTTGATGTTTCTAAGGGTTTCCACCACGCCTTCCGTCTCTTCCATTTTGGCGCCTACCTGCCTCAGCATGTCCTGTGTGACATAGGCCGCGGCTGCTTTGCCTCCGGCAAAGACCTCCAGGGTGTCCAGAATTTTGGACGTAATGCGTATCTTTTCCACTCTGGTATTCTGATAAATCTCCACCGCGATCCGTGAATGGTCGATTCCTGCGTCATACAGGGCCGCCGTAATGAGGTGGCTCTCCTTGGTAGCGTTGGAATACTGAAAATTACCGGTGTCCGTACAGATACCGGTAAAAATCGCTTCTCCGATCTCTTTGTCAATGGGCAGTCCCATGGCCGACAGAATCTTATAGATAATTTCCGCGGTGGCTGCGCTGCTGCCATCGATGTAATTGTAATCGGCAAAAGGCTCCGAGGTGGTGTGATGATCCACACAGATGGTTGTTTTTCCTTTGAAAAACGCCTGCTCCCGTCCGGGAAAGCGGGAGGTTTCGCCGCAGTCTATACAGATACAGACATCGGGATCCTCTATGCAGTCCTGATCTTTTGTGCAGTACCCGTTATCCAGGAAACTGAGAAACTCCGGCACTTCATCTTCAATAAGAATAAAGGCTTTTTTGCCTGCGTTTCTCAACGCTTTGCAAAGCGCTGCGGAAGAGCCCAGAGCATCGCCGTCCATCTGAACATGGGGAAACAGCAGTACGGAACTGGCTTCCGCCAGCTTTCCGCCTATTTGCTCTAATGATTGATTTTCCTTCTTCATAGTATCCACACTTCCGCTATTTATCCAATCCTTGAATGATTTCTTCAATATGACGTCCATATTCCAGGGAGGTGTCCATTTTAAAGATCAATTCCGGAATATGGCGCAGCTTAACCTGTCTGCCGATTTCCCGTTTGATCAGTCCCTTGGCGCTGCCCAGCGCGGCCAGCGTATCCTCCTGAATTTTCTTGCTGTCCTCGTGCTTTAGATCCAGGCCTAAAACCGTGATATATACGGTAGCGTAACTGCCGTCAGAAGTAACCTCCACGGCAGAAACGCTCACCATTCCCGATTTCAGTCTGGGATCTTTCAGCTCTCTCAGGAGCAGGTCGCTGATGATCCTTCGGATTTCTTCACCAAGCCGCCCCTGTCTGTGTCCTTTTCCCATATTTATTATTTATCTCCTAATCTCGTTTGATCTCTTCCATCTGGAAGCATTCTATGATATCGCCCTCTTTGATGTCGTTGTAGCTTTCGATTCCAATACCGCATTCATATCCCTGGGCCACTTCTCTGGCATCGTCTTTGAATCTCTTGAGGGAAGCGATTTTCCCCTCGTGGATCACGATACCGTCGCGAACCAGACGAATCTGCGCATTGCGGACCGCTTTACCGTCAGTAACATAGGCTCCGCCTACGATGCCGACGCCCGGCACCTTAAAGGTATTCCTTATTTCTACTGTTCCCAGAACCACTTCTTTAAATTCAGGATCCAGCATACCCTTCATGGCATTTTCCACATCATCGATAATATCGTAGATGACTCTGTAAGTTCTGATCTGAACATTATCCCGCTCGGCCATGGCGGAAACCGCTGTGCTCGGTCTTACATTGAAGCCGATAATGATGGCATCGGAAGTTCCGGCCAGCATGACGTCGGACTCGGTCACGGCGCCGACACCAGTGTGAACGATCTTGACTCTCACGTTTTCTGTGGACAGCTTTTCCAGAGAGGATACAACGGCGCCGACAGAACCCTGTACATCGCCCTTGACGATCAGGTTCAGTTCCTTCACTTCGCCTTCCTGTATCTGGGAGAACAGTTCCTCCAGCGTTGTACTGGAATTTCTCGCCAGCACTTCTTCTCTCTTCTTTTCCTGTCTGTGTTCGGCGATTTCTCTGGCAATCCGGTCTTCCTTAACCGCATTGAATTCGTCGCCTGCGTGAGGCACCTCGGTCAGACCCAGGATCTCCACGGCTGTAGCCGGTCCTGCCATTCTGATCTTTTCGCCCTTGTGATTGGTCATGAGACGGATCTTACCGGAACAGGTTCCGGCAACGACGCTCATGCCTGCCTTCAGGGTACCGTTGAGTACCAGCAGGCTGGCTACCGGTCCCTTGGCCTTATCCAGCCTTGCTTCCAGTACGGAACCCATGGCCAGGCGATTCGGGTTGGCTTTCAGCTCCAATACTTCCGCCTGCAGCAGAATCATTTCCAGCAGGTTGACAATGCCGTCTCCAGTCTTTGCGGAAACAGGAACGCTGATTACATCGCCGCCCCATTCTTCCACCAGTACGCCCTGATCGGCCAGGTCCTTCTTTACCATATCCGGATTAGCACCCGGTTTATCCATCTTATTGATAGCAACGATAATCGGAACTCCCGCAGCCTTAGCATGGCTGATGGATTCGATGGTCTGAGGCTTTACACTGTCGTCAGCGGCAACCACCAGAACGGCGATATCCGTAGTATGAGCGCCTCTGGCTCTCATCGCGGTAAACGCTTCATGTCCCGGCGTATCCAAAAATACGATTTTCTGACCGTTGATCTCTACTTCGGAAGCACCGATGTGCTGGGTGATTCCGCCTGATTCGGAAGCCGTAACATTTGTCTTACGGATCGCGTCCAGCAGAGAAGTCTTACCGTGGTCTACGTGACCCATTACCGTAATGATCGGCGCTCTCGGCTGCAGGTCTTCTTCCTTGTCTTCAAAGGTTTCCAGACCTTCCTCTTCTTCCTCGTCCTCTACTTTTCCGATAACGATGCTTGCGCCCAGCTCTTCGGCCAGCAGCAGCACGGTATCTTCATCCACGTTCTGGTTTACGTTGGCCATAACGCCCATTTTCATCAGGGTCATGATAATCTGGGAAACCGATACCTGAATCTGCTCTGCCAGTCCGGCTACGGTAATCGGTACATTGATTACCGTAGTTCCTGCTGGAATCTCAGCTACTTCAACTTCCGGTTCCGGAGCAGGCTTTGGTTTATTCTGCTTTTTCGGACGGACTTTCTTTTCCAGAGAACGGGTTGGCTGCGGCTTGCCGCCTTTTCTTCCGCCTCTCTCCAGCTTGGCGAACTTATCTCTTTCTTTTTCCTTCTTTTCCTTGGTCTTATCGACTTTTTTATGAGCGGACGGCTTTTCCAGCACCGTATCCACGGTCTTTTCTTTTCTGGCAGGCCGGTTTCCGCCCTGTCCCTGCGCATTATCGCGGTCGCGGTTATCTCTTCTTGGAGGTCTTGCTCCATCGCGTTTCGGGCCCTTGTTGTTATCTCTGCTGCTATCTCTGCCGTTGTCTCTTCTCTGGTTCCGTTCTTTATCGGCAGCGATCTTCTTTTCTTTTTCAGCCGCTTTTCTTTCCGCTGCGGCTTTTTCCTTTTTCTCCCGTGCAATACGCTCTTCTTCATGGACTTCCGAAGCTTTTTTAATAATCTTCAGTCTTTCCTGGCGAATTACCGGTCTTGGCTCTTTCTTGGCTGCCGGCTGCGCGTCCTTGGCCTTTTCAGGCTTGGCTGCCGGTTTGGTCTGTTCAGGCTGCTTTGGCTGAACCGGCTCTTTTTTCTCCGGTTTCACAGCGGCAGTCTGATCGGCCGCCTGGTTTCCTTTTCCCCGCTCCGCCAGCTCTTTGGGAACTACCGGCTTGCCCATGGGCGGCTTCGGCCGTTTTTCCAGATCCTTCGGCACAACCGGCTTTCCTACCGGCGGTTTTTGTGTCATGGATTTATCCTGGGTCTTTGTCTGCTGACGTTTTGCCGCTTTCGGCTGGACCGGTATGGCAATTTTCGCTGCCTTTACCGTTACCTTGGGCTCATCAATTTCCGCCTTCTTGGCGGCCGGCTTTTCCGCTGTCTTGGGCTTCGCTTTGACGATTTTCGTTTCCGCTCCGCTCTTGCTTCTCTTTATTGTATTCTTTACCGCTGTGGCGTCAATATCCTCCAGCGTGCTGTTTTTGTCCTTGGCTTCGATACCCATGGATCTGGCTTTTTCCAGAACCTCCTTGGCATCCATATCAAGTTCTTTGGCTAGTTCATGTATTTTCATATTTGAACTCCTCCTTTTCTGTTCATCCATCCTTGTCGATTTCCTTTGATATAACTTCTGCAAAGTTTTGATCCGTGATCCCAAAGATGGATCTTCCTTCGGTCCCCGCCATCTGCGATAGTTCCTCGCTCTTACCGTACACCCGGCAGTCGACCTGATATTTCTTTGCTTCTTTTTCTATTTTTTTACCGGTGTTTTCCGAAATATCCTCGGCAACGATGAGCAGCTTTACCTTGCCTTTCTTCATGGCGAAAACGCAAGTGTTATATCCTGTTGCCAGATTCCCTGATTTTTTCGCAAATCCCAGGTAACTGTGAAGTTTACTTCTCATAAGCTTCTATATCCTTAAAAAGCTGTGACAGCTGTTCTTCTGACAGCTCCATTCCCAGGCTCCTTGCCAGCGCTTTTTTCTTTTTTGCCTTTTCCAGGCATTCGCTGCTGGGGCAGAGATACACGCCTCTGCCTTTGGCCTTTCCCGTCGGGTCCAGGGTCACGGTCCCCTCGTATCCGGCGATCCGAATCAGCTCTTTCTTGGGTTTTGATTCCATGCAGCCCACGCATCTCCTCATTGGTACCTTCCTGGTCGGTTTTGAAGGGTTACTCGTCAATTTCCACGATCTCCTCTTCTTCATCGTCCAGGTATTCGATCGACTCTTCCGTCTCGTCGCCAAAATACTGAGTATGGCTCTTGATGTCGATCTTCCATCCGCACAGCTTGGCGGCCAGCCTTACGTTCTGGCCCTCCTTGCCGATGGCCAGCGATAACTGATAATCGGGCACAATTACCGTTGCCGCCTTTTCGTCCTCGTCGATGATAACTTTTTCCACCTTGGCCGGACTCAGCACATTGCTGATGAGGATCTCAGGATCATCGCTCCAGGTAATGATGTCGATCTTTTCTCCGAACAGTTCATCGACAATGCTCTGTACCCTGCTGCCTCTGGTACCGACGCATGCTCCCACCGGATCCACGTTATCGTCCTCCGTATAAACAGCGATTTTTGTTCTGGACCCCGCTTCTCTGGCGATGCTTTTGATCTCCACCGTACCGTCTTCAATTTCCGGCACCTCCAGCTCAAAGAGCCGTTTGACCAGACCCGGATGGGATCTGGAAAGGAATACCTGCGGTCCTTTGGTGGTCTTTTTTACATCCATGATATAGACCTTGATGCGGTCGTTGATGTCATATTTTTCTCCCGGAACCCGTTCTGTCGCAGCCAGGATGCCTTCGGCTTTTCCCATATTGACAAAAATGGTCTCATTGCTGATTCTCTGTACGGTTCCTGTGATGATCTCTCCCTGTCTTGTGATGTAGTCGTCGAAGATCATGCCTCTTTCCGCTTCCCTGATCCGCTGCACCACGACCTGCTTTGCCGTCTGGGCCGCGATTCTTCCGAAATCTCTGGGCGTAACCTGATACTCTACCACGTCGCCGATTTCATAGCGGGGGTCGATCTCAAGAGCCTCCTCCAGGGAAATCTCCACCATATCGTCATATACTTCCTCAACTACGTCTTTTCTCATGAAAACGTCGATATCTCCCTCTTCACGGTCAATATTAACTCTGACGTTCTGGGATGTTCCGTAATTCTTTTTATAAGCTGAAACCAGCGCTGATTCGATAGCCTCGATCAAAATATCCTTGGAAATATCTTTTTCTTTCTCAAGCGCATCGATGGCTTCGATAAATTCTCTGTTCATTTTTCTGTAATCCTCCTTGTTTTAGAAAACCACTGCCAGGTTTGTCTTTGCTACCTGTTCAAGCGGCAGTTCCCATCTTTGGCCTTTATCATCTATAATGATAACGTTTCCGTCTGTCAATCCCTCTAAAGTGCCTTCGATCTGTTTGCGACCGTCGACCGGTCTGTAGAGTTTCACCTCCACCGCGCTCCCTGCGAACCGTTCATAATGGGCTTCTGTCAAAAGCTCTCTGTCCATGCCCGGTGAGGAGACTTCGAGGTAGTAGTTCTGCTGGATCGGATCAGTCTCATCCAGCCTGTCGCTGAGAAAGCGGCTGATCTTCTCGCAGTCCTCGGTACTGATAAAGGATTCCTCCCTGTCGCGCGCCATATCTACATAGACTCTCAGGAACCAATCCCTGCCCTCTTTTATAAACTCTACATTATATAGTTCATAGCCGTTTTCAGCTAAAAACGTCTCTAATTCTTGTGCTACGATATCCTTGATTTTCTGCTTTGCCATCTGTTCTCCCCTAACACAAAACGAAAGAGTGGGTTCTGCCCACTCTTACTACTTACCGTCTAGTTTTATGATACATGATTATACTACCACAATTCCCGTTCAACTTCAAGGGGAAAAGTCGATGTTTCTTCGTTTTCTTCCATTTCTTTGTCTTTTTCCCGCATTTCAGAAAGAATCTCTCTCAGGCTTTCAAGGCCGCGTTTATGTCTGCTCTTGACAGCGCTCTCAGAATCGCCGGTGATCTGAGCGACTTCTTTCAGTTTGTAGCCTTCAAAGTAATACAGGCGGAACAGAATCAGTGTCTTTTCGTTGAGTTTACGCAGCGCCGCTGTCAGTTCGCTCCGCTCGCAGAAGTGTTCCAGCTCCTCTGCCAGAGCGCGGTAATGGTCGTCATCGATCTCCGCTGCCAGAGAGTAAGAGGTCTCCGCATCCAGGGACTTGACCATCTCACGGTTTTTCATAATATCGCGCCAATAGCGATTGACTTCATTTCTGGTGATGCTCCACAGCCACGCATCCATCTTCTCCACATCTCTCAGCTGTCCAAGTTTACGAAGCGCCTTGATAAAGATTTCGTGAAGGAGATCTTCCCTATCCTGACGTTCAACATTATGTATAGCCAGCAGTCTGTTTATACTGTTATACTTGCTGCACAGCAGTGCTTCTTTTTCTTTGATATCCAACGCTTCTTTCCTTTCTACACAGTTGGTTTTCATTTCATCTATTTAAACCGGTTCTAAGTCCGTTTTTTGACACCGGCAAAATGTTCTGGCAGGAGCCGCGCTTATATCTTTCAGGGGAATTTCTACATAAATTTATGGTTTTCAGCAATTCCTGCGTCCTTTTTGAGCAAAAAATCCTCTATTACGAATAGAGAAATCGTTTTTTGCTTAAAGTCAAGGAGACACGTTTATTATGAAAATGGAACTTCAGCAGCGGGTTGCGCATAACCTGGCTGTCCTTCGCCAAAATACCAAGCTGAGTCAAAGTGCCCTCTCTGCAAAGATTTCAATCTGCAGGTCCACTTATTGTCAATATGAGCAGGGCGAGAGACTTCCTGATGTAAATACGCTGTACAATCTCTGTAAATACTATCATGTCAGCATGGACACGATTCTCAACTGCGATGTTCAGACTGTCCTGCAGGAGTATTTTCTGTATCAGGAATATACTCGCGATGAAACCAAACTGCTCGCACTGTATAACTCATTATCCGATTTTTCGAAGGGACGACTGGTGGAAAGAGCCGAAGAATTGGCTCAGCTTGATCGGCTGAAAAGAGAGGATGCTTTGCGTATGAACGGCTGAGGGCCGTTCATTTATTTTCCCTGTAATCCTAATTCACGTTCTGCTAACCTCATTTCCATACCCATATTTTAGCCTGAGTTCTCCTTCTTCAGTCTATAATATGCGTATGTCCATGAACCTGTTTGGATAGCTCCTCCACCCGTTCTTATACGGGACCCCTCCCGCAGAAACTTCTGAATCCGCAGGTGCGCTTACTCTTCCTCTCGTATCAGCCCTTTCATAAAATATATGGACTTTACGATCATCCTCAGCTCCCGCAGATCACAGTCGTCGGTAGCCTCCTCCAGCTCTTTGAGAAGGGTCGGCTCAGCCGTATCCACATAATCACAGAAAAGCTCGTTGGGTGAAATGCCCAGTTCATTCATGATATCAATAATGACCTTCAGGCTGGGAACCGTAGCGCTTGTCTCGATATGGCTGATATGCGTATTTCCGACGCCAATTCTTTCCGCCAGCTGCGCCTGAGTCAGGTGTGCTTTTTTACGCGCCGCCTTAATTCTCTGCCCCAAATCTTTATAATTTATTTGCATATGCGATCTCCGTCTTTTTGATAACAGTATTATATGTTTTATTAGGAGAGATTATAATGATCTGATTATGCGATATAGATTTATAGATTAATTTTTTTGGTTTTTCTTGAAGAAATTGTACCTTTTTTGACCCAAATGCAGAAAATATGTTGAAAATCGCAACTGTTAACTTCGCATCCCCTGCGCAGTCCCGGCTGTCCTGAGATGCTTTGCGTCCATTGAGTACCGGAAACAAAAAAATCGCGCCCTTTTGTCTCAATGGCACAAAATGGCGCGATTTTTATTTTCTCACTTGCTTCTCTTTTAAAACAGGCACAGCTGATCCGTTTCCGGCAGGCCTTCAAGAACACCGTGTTCACGCAGTTCTTCGATGGCTGTCTTATTGATTCTGGCCCTGTCCCGAATCTCATCCACTGTCTCATAGGGCCGCTTCTTGTATTCCTCTGCCAGGGACCTGGCTGCGTTTTCGCCCACTCCGGTGACTGCCACAAAGGGCAGTGTTACTTTGCCGTCTTCCGTGCCGAACTTGGTTCCGTCGGAACGCCCCAGGCGGGCCGGCAGAAATTCGTATCCTCTGGCGTACATTTCGTAAGCCACCTCGTAGACAGTCATCTCCGCCTCTTCTTTTTTCGAGGCATTGTTGCCTTTATTATTGATTTCCTCCATCTTTTCCTGGATGGCAAGGGATCCCTTCAGGATGACTTTCTCATTGAAGTCTGCGGCTTTGGTGGTGAAATAGACCGCGTAAAACTCCGGCGGATAGTAGACCTTGTAATAAGCGATTCGGTAAGACATCATTACATAGGCCACCGCATGGGCTCTCGGGAACATGTATTTGATCTTTTTACAGGAATCAATGTACCAGTCGGGTACGTTGTTCTCCCGCATCAGATCTTCCTGTTCCTGGGTAAGGCCCTTGCCCTTTCTGACCTTTTCCATGATTGTAAAGGCGTCTTTATTGGGCAGGCCCTTGAGCCGCAGATAGTTCATAATGTCGTCTCGGGTGGAAATCGCGTTGTCCATGGTGGCGATCCCCTTTACGATCAGTTCCTGCGCGTTATTGAGCCACACGTCGGTACCGTGGGAAAATCCGGAAATCCGCACCAGATCGGCAAATCTGGTGGGCTGGGTATCGTCCAGCATCTTACGGGTAAAGGATGTTCCGAATTCCGGTATGCCGTAGCTTCCGTGAGTAAATTTGTAGTCCGGGTCCTTAATGTCCAGTCCGTCGGTTCCGATGAAAATGCTGTTTACCTTTTCATCTTTCAGCGGCACCTTCAGCGGGTCTACTCCTGTCATGTCCTGGAGCTGACGGATCATGGACGGCACATCGTGGCCCAGAATATCCAGCTTCAAAAGGTTCTGGTCGATGGAGTGGTAATCAAAGTGGGTGGTTACGATATCCGAATTCACATCGTTGGCCGGATGCTGCACGGGACAAAACTCGTAGATCTCGTGGCCCCGGGGCACGATGATAATTCCCCCCGGATGCTGGCCGGAAGTCCTTCGCACGCCCTCACAGCAGCCGGTGAGACGGTCAGCCTCAAATTTGTTGATTGGCTGCTCCCTCTCTTCGAAATATTTCATAACGTATCCGTAAGCGGTTTTTCCCTGGATGGTGCCGATGGTTCCGGCTTTGTACACGTTCTCGGCGCCAAAGATTTCATCCACGTATTTGTGGGCCGTGGCCTGATATTCTCCGGCAAAGTTCAGGTCGATATCCGGCTCCTTGTCCGCTTCGAATCCAAGGAATGTCTCAAAGGGAATGGAAAACCCTTCCTGATTATACTTCGTACCGCACACCGGACAATTTTTTTCCGGCATATCCACGCCGCAGTCGTACTTTTCTTTATCTCCCCATTCCAGGTGCTTGCAGTTGGGGCACAGGTAATGAGGTTCCAGAGGGTTTACCTCTGTGATCCCGGACATGGTGGCAACAAAGGAGGATCCTACCGAACCCCGGGAGCCTACCAGATAACCATCGCTCATGGATTTGTTTACCAGCATTTCGGCGGCCATGTACATAACCGAATAGCCGTTATTGATAATGGAGTTCAACTCCTTGTCAAGGCGTGCCCGGATCTCTGGCGGTACCGGATCGCCATACATCGCCACGACCCGTTCCTCGCATTTCTCCCGCAGGATTTCGTCGGAGCGGTCGATCTTGGGAGGAAACTTGCCTTCGGGTACCGGCATCATGCGCTCGATTTGATCGGCGATGGCGTTGGGCGCTTCGATGACAACTTTGTGGGCCATTTCCTTTCCCAGATAGGAGAACTCCTCCAGCATTTCTTCCGTAGTCCTGAAATAAAGGCCTTTATCGCCTTCTACGTCTTTAAAGCCCTGGCCTGCCATGAGGATCCGGCGGTACAAAGCCTCTTCTTCGTCAAAATAATGGGAGTCGCAGGTCGCCACTACCGGTTTTCCGTATTTTTCACCCAAAGCAATAATTTCCCGGTTAATGTCCATCAGCTGTTCTTTATCTTTGACCGTACCGTTGTTAATCAGGAACTGATTGTTTATCAGCGGCTGAATTTCCAGATAGTCATAAAAGCTGACCAGCCGCTCGATCTCTTCGGGGCTTTCTTTGTTGAGGACCGCCCGGTAAATTTCTCCGGCTTCACAGGCCGAGCCGATAATCAGTCCTTCTCTGTGGGCAGTAACCACGGATTTGGGCATTCTTGGGCGCTTGTAAAAATAGTTCAGGTGCGAATAGGATACCAGCTTGTACAGGTTCTTAAGGCCGGTCCTGTTCTTGGCCAGGATGATCACATGATGGGTATTCTTTTTTTTGTAATCGATGGTTCCGTCTTCCTGGATGCAGTCCTTATCCTCCAGAAGATAGCCTTCCACGCCGTAAAGAATTTTGATGTCCTTGCCCGCATGGGAGGCGTCAGGGAAAGCCTGAACTACGCCGTGGTCTGTGATGGCGATGGCTTTGTGGCCCCAGCTTTCCGCTGTTTTAACCAGATTCTTCACATCGTTGAGACCGTCCATGGCGCTCATCTTGGTATGTACGTGCAGTTCCACACGCTTTTCTTCACTGTTGTCCTGGCGGAACTGCTTTTCGCCCTTCTCAATGCTTTTGGCCTTGACGGTGAGAACATTATCGAAGGTGTCCCATTCCGCTTCACCGCCGATTTTGACAACATCTCCGTTTTTCAGATGCTCGTCCACGTCCAGCCATTTTTGTTCCGGTGCGAAGAATTTGACGCAGAGAGAAGTTTTTTTATCCGTAATCAGCAGAGTGATCAGTTTGGAACCGCTCTTGATGGTTCGTTCGGCTTTTTTGAAGAGGATTCCTTCCACCACCACATGTCCGCTTTCCGGCGTGATTTCTCCCAAAGACACAGGCTCTCCGAAGATGGCCTTTCCCATGATGCGGTTTCCTGAAACCGGCTCGTACTGATCCCTCTTTCTGCCCCAGGATTTTTTCTCGCCCCATGGGGCTCCGCCGCCGTTTCCTCCGCCTCCGCCAAAGCCTCCGCTCTCGGCGGATTCCCGCCTCGGTTTGCTCTGCGCCTGCAGCTGGCGTTTTTTATTCTCTTCCGCGTCCTTCTTCTCTTGTTCCTTTATTTCCTGGTGTGCCTGCTGGTAGATTTCCTGGTGATTCTGGAAGTCTACGGAAGCCCGGATGCCAAAATTCTGTTCAAGGAGCCGTTCGAATTTGCTGGCCACCTGCTTATTGAGCAGTGCCACGGAAACTTCCCCCAAAGCAAAAATCGTCAGTCTGTCGTCCTTATATTGAAACTTTTCAGGGAAGATGGTCTTGGTAATAGACGCGTAGCTGCCATTGACGATGTGGATCATATGCTCGATGAAGAGGGCTATGATTTCTTCCGGCGTCTGGATCACATCTTCGTAGAGAAAGGTCAGCTCCACGCCGGAAAGTCCTTCCACCTCGCTTTTAACAATGGCCTGTATCTTTTCCACATCCGTAAACGGCATGACGAAATTGAGCCGTATCTGTACGGTGAGGATGTTATTGTACTTCCCCAACACCGCCCGCTCAATGGCAAATCGGTATTCTGTTTTTGGGTGCTTTCCCAGCTTTGTCCATGTAATGCTGTTTTCGATTAAGTTCTTCATTGCTTATGTCAGAATCCTTCCGTTTTTTATGTAGAGGCCAATAGAACCGGCAAAACCGGTTCTATTGGCGGGGTATCGTGTGGTTGTTTTATGGCCGTCAGCCTGTATCCAAGGTATCCAAAAAACAGACCCGGTAACTTTTCCTGTTTTTTTCGAAAAGTTACGCGTTTTGCAACGATCCTGCGGCCTTCAGACAAGCCTGCAGCACAAATTGTCATTTTTTACGGTTTCAAATAGCCGCAAACCCACAACTTTGCGTAACTTTTCCTGATTTTTTTGAAAAGTTACCGGGGTCCCCGGCTTTGCACCTCTTTTATACCTTTTCCTTTTGCACCAGCTTTATGAGTTCTTCTGCGATTTTGTCCTCCGGGACGGTCTTGATAACGGTTCCTCTGGCAAAGATCACGCCTTTTCCGTCACCGCAGGCAACGCCCAGATCCGCGTCTTTTGCTTCACCGGGTCCGTTTACCGCGCAGCCCATGACCGCGACCTTTATCTTTCGCCCGCTCAGCTTTTCTTCTATGGGTGCCAGGCTGCGTTCCACCTGCAGCGCAATGGACTCCAAGTCCACCTTCGTTCTGCCGCAGGTCGGACAGGATACCAGGTCAATGCCGCTTTCTCTGAGCCCGAGGGCAGCGAGCAGTTCTCTGGCGAAGATCACTTCTTCCACCGGATCTGCCGTGAGGGAAACCCGCATCGTATCCCCGATGCCTTCCAACAGCAGTGCTCCGATGCCTGCCGCGGATTTAACTTTTCCCCGGGAAACGGTTCCCGCCTCGGTAACGCCGATGTGCAGAGGATATTCCGTATTGGCTGCTACGATTTTGTATGCGTCATAGTTCATCTTCACATTGGAGGACTTCAGTGAGATTACAATATCGCTGAAATTCATGTCTTCAAGGATCTCCACATTGCGCAATGCGCTTTCAGCCAGACCTTCGGCGGTGGGTCCGCCGTTTTTCTCCAGAATGTCCTTTTCCAGCGATCCCGAATTAACCCCGACCCGAATGGGAATTCCGGCGGCTTTCGCCGCATCCGCCACTTGGCGCACCTTCTCTTTTTCCCCGATGTTTCCCGGATTGATACGAATTTTATCCACTCCGGAGCGGATGGCGGCCAGGGCCAGCCGGTAATCAAAATGAATGTCCGCCACCAGCGGCACGTTCGCCTGTTTTTTCAGTTCCTTTAATGCTTCCGCTGCTTCCATGTCAGGCACTGCCAGCCTGACGATCTGACAGCCCGCATCGGCAAGGCGCCGAATCTGTTTTCCCGCTGCCGCGATGTCAGCCGTATTGACATTGGTCATGGATTGGATGGAAAGGGGCGCTCCCCCTCCTATTTTTACGCTTCCGCAGTTTACTTGCTTTGTCATGCCTGGCCTCCTAATTAAAAATCGGCACAATGAACCGGACAATATCGTTCCAGGTCACGTAGATCATCAGGGCAAAGAGCAGCATGATACCGACAAAATGGATCTTTCCTTCCATCTCATCCGTTATGGCCTTGCCGGTAATTTTTCTTACGATGATAAAGAGCAACCGGCCTCCGTCCAGCGCGGGAAGCGGCAGCATATTGACAATCGCCAGGTTAAGGCTGATGAGCGCTGTCAAGTACAGCAGATAGACAAATCCGTATTTGGCAGTGTCATTGACCGCATAGACGATGCCCACCGGCCCGGTCAGCTCCTTAGTGGAAACTTCCCCGGTGAACAGCTGTTTGAGAGTGGTCCCCATCATTTTGGTCATGTTCCATGTATTGGCAGTACCTGTGACAATGGCCGTGCCAACGTTGTGCTGGCGCATGGGCACGATACCGATGACTTGACGATTGGTTCCGTCGTCCGATTTGCTCAGCTCCGAGGTCAGAGTCAGGTCCTGACCCTGGCGGTTAACCTGCACCTCTACCTGTCCTTTGGCCGCACCGATTCCTTCAATGATATCGGTCCATTCATCCACCGGCTTGCTGTCGATAGCTACGATTTCATCGCCTGACCGTATACCGGCTTTCGCTGCCGGGCCGCCGTCAGTCACCTGGTCGATGGTAGTAGTGACCGTACCGGTGTACAGCGCGATAATGATCAGAACGATGATACACAAAATCAGATTCATAGCAGCTCCCGCCACTACGATGATGGCCTTTTTCCAGGCCGGTTTGTTGTTGAAGGCTCTGGCGTCGTCCGATTCCTCGTCCTCGCCTTCCATGGCGCAGTAGCCTCCGATAGGAATGGCCCTCAGCGCGTACAGCGTCTCACCCTTTTGTTTTTTGAAAAGCGCCGGGCCCATACCCAGTGCGAATTCATTTACTTTTACGCCGCATGCTTTGGCTGCCATAAAGTGTCCAAGTTCATGGATAAAGATCAGCAGACAGAACATGATAATGGCATATATGATTGTCATAATTATCTCTTCCTCCCCTTACAGAAACGACAGCGCAGCCTCCCTCGCCTGTCTGTCCATCTCTAAAATTCCCTCTAATTCTAAATTATATTTTGGTTTGTGGGCATTTAACACCTTTTCAATGGTATTCTGGATGTCGATGAAGCGGATCTTGCCCTCTAAAAACAGCTGGACAAGAACTTCATTGGCTCCGTTGAGCACCACCGGATAGCTGCCGCCCATCAGCGAAGCGTCATAGGCAAGCTGAATGTTTTTAAACACCTTCGGATCCGGTTTTTCGAAGGTCAGATTAGCTCCCTCCGTAAAGAGATCCAGCGAATCAAAATCATTTGCCAGCCGGTCCGGATAGCTGAACGCATAACTGATAGGAATGCGCATATCCGGTTTTCCCATCTGAGCGATCACCGCTCCGTCATGGTACTCCACTGCCGAATGGACGATGCTCTGAGGATGAACGATCACCTCGATCTGATCCAGATGCACGCCGAAGAGCCACTTGGCTTCGATTACTTCCAGGCCCTTGTTCATCAGGGTCGCAGAATCAATGGTAATTTTGCTGCCCATATTCCATTTTGGATGGCGCAGAGCCTGTTCGAGCGTCACCTGTTCAAGCTGCTCTAAGCTATAACCCCGGAAAGGGCCTCCCGAGGCTGTAAGCAGTATCCGGCGCAGCGCTTTTTCCGGGTTTCCCTGCAGACACTGGAAAATGGCGCTGTGTTCGCTGTCCACCGGCAGCAGCCTGGCGCCGGTCTCTTCTGCCATCTGAGTAATCAGTTCGCCGCCGGCTACCAGCGTTTCCTTGTTGGCAAAGGCGATGTCGTTGCCTGCTTTCAAACCGTAATAGGTGGGAATCAGGCCCCGAATTCCCATCAGGGAATTGAGCACCATATCGCATTTGCTGGCAGCTGCGCGAATCAGCCCCTTTTCACCGAAGTCTACCTGTGTTCCCGGATATTTTTCAGACAGTATGATGGCGTCCTTTTCTTTTTCCACCACCACCAGCTCCGGGTTGAATTCCTCGATTTGACTGCAAAGCTGTTCAATTCTCCGGCTGCAGGAAAGCACCGATACGGAAAAGCGGTTGCGATTCCTTGCGATAACATCCAGCGCCTGCGTACCGATGGAGCCGGTACTTCCTAATATTGCGATCTTCTTCATTTTAACCTAAACCTCTTGATACGATCTTCCACTGCGAATCTTCCGTTTCTTTTATCAGATAAAAGCGCTCCTGATAGTTTCCGTCGGCATAGCCCGGGCTTTCTCCGCCTTCAAAGGCGATGTCAAAGTCCGTGTCCACGTAAGCAAAATCATACGGGTCCGGATACAGTTCCGGGTCCCACTCTTCTTTCAGCTCATCGGCTACTTCCATACAGCTGTTGAGCGTCAGGGATGTAACCAGCGTTATGTCGGGATCGTCTTCCTCAGGTTTCTGGTCATCCACGACCAGCCTGTCCATAGAATCCTGATCTCTGTTGGCCCAATAGGCAAAATACTGACGCACTACCTGATCGGGCGTATTTTCTTTCTCCGCCTCATTCTCCTTTTGGGCGCTTTTTTCTCCGCAGGCCGCAAAGACCAGCAAAGCGCACAAAATCACCCCTGTCAGCGTTATAAGTTTTTTCATCTCTTACCCCAGTATCAGTATAATGTAATAGTATACCATCGGTGCTGTGAACAGCACGCTGTCAAAGCGGTCCAAAATACCGCCGTGTCCCGGAATCAAATTTCCATAATCCTTGATGCCCATTTTCCTCTTGAATATGGATGCGGTCAGATCTCCGAACTGAGAAATGATACCGCCCAAAAGCCCGATAATCAAGCAGTGAATCAGGAGCCTCGGAATGAAGATCCAACTGAACAGTCCGCAGAGAATCACGCTGCCCAGGATTCCTCCTATGGAACCTTCAATGGTCTTTTTAGGGCTGATCTTGGGGCACAGCTTATGTTTTCCAAGGAATACGCCTGTGAAGTAAGCCATCACATCGGTTCCAAAGGCAGTAAGCACGATCAGCCACACCAGAATGGAATATTCTCCTGTCTGATCCACCAGCAGCACGTGGTAGGAAAAAAAGACAATGTAGAAAATACCGGTGATCGTCGCCAGGCCGTCCTCCAGCTTTCTCTCCTCAATTTTAAACAGATACAGCAGGCTGATCAGCACACAGCCAAAGAACCATATCATATACCAATGATAATCCTTCGTAAACATATTGATGGCATACAGCCCCAGTATGGCCGCATAAGCGGCATTGTAGCACGGCTTTATACCCATAGCTTCAAAGCCGTGATAGAATTCTCTCACAGCCATGACGCCGATGAGAAAACAGGCTAGCATCAGAACGTATCCGCCGAAATACAGAACGGCCAGAAGCGGCACCATGATCAGTCCGGATAAAATTCTTGTCTTCATAAATTACCTCCCGCCGAACCGTCTGTCACGGCTCTGATATTCTTCGATCGCCTTTTCATATTCGGCCGGCGAAAAGTCCGGCCAGAGTACATCCGAAAATACCAGCTCACTGTAAGCGGTCTGCCACAGCAGATAGTTGGAAAGTCTCATCTCTCCGCTGGTACGGATCACCAGTTCGGGGTCAGGTGAGTCGGCCTCGTATTTACCGGTGAACAAACGGTCACTGATGGTTTCTTCTGTGATCGCTTCCGGTTCCAGGCGCCCCTCTTTGATCTCCTGCCCAATGGCGCGGACGGCACGTCTGATTTCGTCTCTTCCCCCATAATTCAAGGCTATGTTAAACTGGAGCCCCGTATTATTTTTAGTCGCTTCCAGTGTTTTCTCCAAACTTTTTTTGGCGTCTTCCGGTATCTGCGAATAATCTCCCAGGACTTTCACTCTCACATTGTTTTCGATCAGCCCTTTAAGATCGCTGTTAACATAAGCCACAAGCAGCTTGAAGATTCCCGATACTTCCGCCAGCGACCGTTTCCAGTTTTCCGTAGAAAAGGCGTAGACGGTCAGATATTTGATTCCCAGTTTGTCGGAGTGATCCACGATCTTTTTCATGGCCTTCATTCCGGCGTTGTGCCCCATCACCCGGGGCAGGTTTTTCTGTTTTGCCCAGCGGCCGTTTCCATCCATGATGATGGCCACATGGACAGGCATGCGCTCTTTGTCTAACATATAATATCCTCTGAAATCCGTTTTTTATCATACAGGCGGTCTGCGGTGTCCGCCGCTTCCTGTATTCGGGATTCCGTCATTCATACTTTCTTTATATTTAAGAAACAGATGTGGTTAATTTTTAACCACATCTGACAATTTTCTATCTGAAGATCATTTCCGGCTGAAACTAAACTTCCATGATCTCTTTTTCTTTCTCCGCTACCAGTGCGTCGATATCCTTGATGGCCTTGTCCACAGCTTTCTGAACGTCTTCCATTTCGCCCTTCAGGTCGTCTTCTGTCAGTTCGCCGTTCTTCTGTTCTTTTTTCAGCTCATCGTTTGCTTCTCTTCTCAGGTTTCTCACCGCCACTTTCGTTTCTTCGCCGATTTTCTTTACAGTCTTGGTCAGCTCTTTTCTTCGTTCCTCCGTTACCTGAGGGATCGTCAGACGGATCACTTTTCCATCGTTGGCAGGAGTAATTCCGATATCCGCGATATTGATTCCCTTCTCCACCTCCGGAATGGACTTGGGATCAAAGGGTGAAATCAGCAGCGTCCTTGGGTCCGGCACTGAAATATTTGCAAGGTTTTTCAGCGGTGTAGGGGTACCGTAGTAATCTACCATTACCCGATCTACGAGGGCCGCATTGGCTTTTCCCGCTCTTACGGTAGCCAGTTCTTCTTTTAAAAGGGATAAACTTTTGGTAACTTTCGTTCCCAGAATTTCCTGTACGTCGATACTCATTTTCTTTCCTCCTGTTTGTTATTTGATAATCGTTCCTATTTTTTCGCCGCATACGGCCCGCATTACGTTGCCTTCCTGCGCGATTCCGAATACGTGGATGTCGATGTGATTGTCCCTGCAGAGTGATGCAGCCGTGGAATCCATAACTCCCAGGCCCTTTTCCAGAATCTCCTGATGGGTCAGTTCATCGTATTTGACTGCCTTTGGATCTACTTCCGGATCTGCCGAATATACGGCATCGACCTTCTTCGCCAGCAGAATAACCTCGGCGTCGATCTCGGCGGCACGGAGAGCTGCTGTCGTATCGGTTGAGAAGAACGGATTTCCGGTCCCTGCCCCGAAGATAACGACTCTTCCCTTTTCCAGATGGCTCATGGCTTTGCGCCTTACATAAGGCTCCGCCACTTCTCTCATTTCAATGGCTGTCTGCACTCTGGTGGGAATCCCTTCCGCTTCACAGGCGTCCTGCATAGCCATAGCGTTCATGACTGTAGCCAGCATACCGATGTAGTCGGCAGTGGCCCGGTCCATGTTCTTGCTGGTTCTTCCTCTCCAAAAGTTGCCGCCGCCCACAACAACGGCTACCTGTACGCCCATATCGCGGACTTCTTTGATCTGAAGAGCTACTTTTTTCAGCATCTCCTCGTTCAGTCCGAATTTATCTTCCCCAGCCAGGGCTTCTCCGCTGATCTTCAAAAGGACTCTCTTGTATTTTGATTCCATACGTGTCTCCTCTGTTTTTTCTTAAGTATACTTCTATGTTTCCAACGGCGGAACCGCCATAACGCGCAAGCTGCATCGCTGCGCGATTCAATGAACGCTTCCCAGATGGTTGCGTTCATTATACTGCGCAAGCCATGTCGCAGCGCAATTCAATGGTTCCTTCCTTGCGGCAACGCCGCTTTCAAACGATGGAACCATTATACCGCGCAAGCCGTGTCGCTGCGCGATTCAATGAACGCTTCCTTGCGGCAACGCCGTTTTCCAGATGGTTGCGTTCATTATACCACAAACCCCATCTGCCGGGCAACTGTCTGCGGCGGTTTTCACACGGCCTACACAGGAGAAATTCCATGGGCGCATCCCTGTCAGAGCGCAATATCAATCAGGTCAGAAAAAAAGCGAAGGCATGACATTTTCATCCGGATTTTCACCGGAACCCACGGCAGAATATCATAATACGCGCTCATTTAAACAGTAAACGATATTTTAAGAAATAAAAACGGCGGAGATTCCGTAAAACTATCCAAATAGCGCAACTAAATCTCTCCCATTGATATTCAGCCTCTTTCAGTTTTCCGAATTGCTGCGAAACTGTCAAAATCACGCTGTTTCTTTATGTTTAGTGACATTTTGGGGTATGGGCCACAGTTCAATGTTGACCGCGGTCCATCCCACGCTTATACTCAAAGCAGATAAACGCTTAAGGAGGACCTGTTATGCTGCCGAAAGATTCACGGGTTTTAAAAGAAAACGCTTTCCATCCCACCCAGCTGAAGGTGTTTTTCGTAATGATCACCCTGTACACCTTTTATTTTACCTGCAACAACAATCTGGGCGTCGCCACCAGCCACATTCAGCAGGACTTTGACCTCAACAATGCCCAGTTCGGCATCCTGTTTACCATCTTTACGCTGGGCTTCGGATTGGGACAGTTTTTCTCCGGTTACCTGGGAGACCGATACAGCCCTAAAATGCTGATGTTTATCGGGGCGCTTGGCGCGATTATCGGCAATATCGGCTTTGGGTTATCCGGCAGCATGGCGGCGTTTTCCGTCTTTTGGGCGATCAACGCCGTATCGCTGGCCATGGGCTGGTCTCCCGGATGCAGCATTTTGTTCCGATGGATTCCTCAAAAGCGCTGGGGACTGTTCATGGGATTTTTCGATGCCTTTGCCTTTTTGGGCGGCATCATCATTTACCCCATCGCCGGGTTTGCCATCACCTATTTCAGCTGGCGGGCTGCCTTCTTCGTTCCGTCCGCGTTTCTGGCAATTTGGGCGGTTATCTTTTGGGTCCATGTGAAAGATACGCCGCAGCAGGCCGGTTTTTCCGTGGAATGGAGCGAATCGGACAACCAGGAACAGGTTTGTCTGAAGGATTATTGGATGATCATTAAGGACCCGATTATCATTCTGGTTTCCCTCTCCACCATTTGCAGTCAGTTCGTCCGGTGGGGACTGGTCAACTGGATTATAAAAATTCTCTCCACTTCCCCGCAGCAAGGCGGGTTTGGCGTAGTGCTCATCACCGCCACCCTCATTGCTTCCGCCATGCACTGGGGAGGCGCGCTTTTCTCCATTGCGCTGGGGCATCTTTCCGACACAGTATTTAAAGGAAGCCGCTGGCAGACCATTTTGCTGGGATTTCTCGTCAGCTGCGTCAGCCTGCTGCTCATCTATTGGAAAGGGCCGGAGCTTCTGGAGCTGCGGGGCGGCATCCTGCTGCTGGCCGCGCTGCTGTTTCTGGCCGGAGGCTGCGTGCAGGGCGTACAGGCTCCTCTTTTCAACCTGCCCGGCGACCTTTTGGGAACCAGGCTGGGCGGTACGGGCGTAGGCATCGTCAACGGCTGGTCCTACATCGGCGCTTCCTTCGCCGGAGTCACGCTTGGTTTCGTTATGGACCGGTTCGGGCTCACTTCCTGTCTGCTGCTGATGGCCGGAATTTCGTTTCTGGGCGCGCTGGTAATCGCAATCGTACGGAAATAGCAATTGAAAAACGCAGCGTGTCCGGCCCCAGAAAGGGAATGCTGTGGGAAAGGCTAAAGATCTGGCGAAGGGGAGGGAGCTTTCGAAGGAGATCTTGGCGGCAGCAGCGGACGCGGGCGGGCGCCACCTGCGTTTAGCCGTATAAAACAAAAGTTATCCATATTCTCCTTACAAGAAGAGAATATGGATAACTTTGCAACGGTCTGGACGGTTCGTTTTTTTAAATCAGGCCATTTAGCGAAAAATACTCCAAAACAGGCTCCTGCGGGCCACAACTTTTATCCATAAAGAAGTATTTTTCGCTGAATATGGGTAAAGGCTCCCGGATATGGACCATCCAAACCAATCCGGCTAAAAGTCCACATCTTCCCCGTAATAAATACAGGTCAGCAGTTTTTCCATGGACGGCGTGTCGATCGCCCGCGGGTTGGACCCGGTACAGGCATCTTCCACCGCGTTTGCCGCCAGCTCAGGCAGCTTTTCCTTGAACTCGGTCTCATCAATGCCGAATTCTTTCAGGCTGGCCGGGATGCCCATATAGCGGTTCATTTCACCGATGCGGCCACACAGCTTCTCAATGCTTTCTTTTCTCGTTCCTTCGATACCCATGATTTCGGCAATGTCCACATAACGCTTAAAAGCCTCTTCCACTCTGGCGTTGTAGCGGATCACGTAAGGCAGATACATGGCGTTGGCTATGCCGTGGGTAATATGGCCCTTGGAGAAGGCCGCGCCTGTTTTATGGGCCATTGAGTGAACGATGCCCAGCAGCGCGTTGGAGAAAGCCATTCCTGCCAGACACTGGGCATAATGGATTTCTTCCCGTTCTTTCATATCGCCGTCATAGGATTTAATCAGGCTGCTGTTAATCATATCGATCGCTTTCAATGCCAGAGGATCGGTAAACGCCGAATGGGCGGCGGAAACATACGCCTCAATAGCATGTGTCAGGGCATCCATCCCGGTGCAGGCTGTCAGATCCTTTGGCATTGCCTCGGCCAGAGCCGGATCGACGATCGCCAGATCGGGGGTAATGTTAAAGTCTGCGAGGGGATACTTAATTCCCTTTTTATAGTCTGTGATTACGGAAAAGGCGGTCACCTCGGTAGCCGTTCCGGAAGTGGACGGGATCGCCGCGAATCTGGCTTTTTTCCTCAGCTCCGGAAAGCTGAACGGAACCAGCAGATCTTCAAAAGAAACCTGCGGATGTTCGTAAAACACCCACATGGCCTTAGCTGCGTCAATCGGTGAACCGCCGCCCATGGCAACGATCCAGTCCGGCTGGAATTCCTCCATGGCCTTGGCGCCCTTCATAACCGTCTCCACAGACGGATCCGGCTCCACGCCTTCAAAGACGGAAGTCTCCATTCCCCCTTCTTTCAGCAGAGAGAGGACCCGGTCCACAAAACCCAGACGCTTCATAGTGCCTCCGCCCAGCACCAGCATCGCCTTTTTCCCGCTGATCGTTCTTAACGCTTCCAGAGAATTCTCTCCATAGTAGATATCCCGCGGTAAAGTAAATCTTTTCATAACACGTTTCTCCTTTTGTATAATAGCCTTCTTGTTATTAGTATAAAAGGATTGGGAAGAACTATTCGTTTTCCTGCAAAGTGCTCATAAAGGCCGGGATCAACTGTTTTTTCCGCGAAACAACGCCTTCCAGCAGATAGCTTTCCTGATCGCTCTCAATGCCAAAGGACTCTTTCACCAATTGATGGCTTCCCTCCCCAAAACAGAGCAGACGCGTGCTTTCCTCCAGAATATTGGTCAGCATGTAAAAGACCATGGTCATATTGTTCTTGCCGCACTGCGTTTCCATGAACGGCTCCAGCCGCGCGCCCAGAAGTTCCAGTTCTTCCGCGTCAAAGGAACTGATCTGGCCCACGCCAAAGCTTTCTTCACCGGCGATAAACTTTTTAAAATCCTGAAAGAAGACTTCTTCTGCCGATTTGTCCAGCAGATTGCTCCCCGCATGAAACATCTCTCTGGCAAAGGGCTCAATATGAATATTGGCGATCCGGGCCAGCGATTCGGCCGCTGCCTGATCGGCGGGCGTACAGGTGGGCGAACGGAACATCAAAGTATCGGAGAGAATGGACGCGCACAGCAGCCCTGCGATCTCCGGCTGGACATCCAGTCTTTTTTCCCCATAAATCTGATAGAGAATCGTCGCCGTGCATCCCACCGGCTGATTGCGGAAATAGATCGGCTCAATCGTTTCCAGGGAACCCAGGCGATGGTGGTCGATAATTTCCAGAACCTGAGCGTCCTCCACATTATCCACGGTCTGGCTCTTTTCATTGTGATCCACCAGAATCAGCTGTTTTTTCTGCATACCCAGGAAGTTACGTCTGGATATGGTTCCCACATAAGCGCCGTTTTTATCCAGCACCGGAAAGGCTCTGTGTCTGGTGTTGGCCATGATTTCTTTGATATCGTCCGTATAGTCTTCCGTGCGGAAGGTAAGAAGCTCCCCTTTATTCATAATATGGCTGACGGGAATGCTCTGGTCGATCAGTCTGGCGACCGTAAAGGTGTCCAGCGGTGTGCTGATGATCACGCAGCCTGTCTTCTGGGCGATTTTGCGGATACTGCGGCCCACTTTGGCATTGACACAGACAATCATGCAGCCCGCGCCCTGTTCCACTGCCCGCAGGTGGTCTTCGTAACGATTTCCAAGAAGGATCAGGTCACCCTGCTCCAGGTACGTTTCCATGGTGTCCGGATGGGCCGCCCCAATGATGACCTTTCCCTTTGAAAACACATCGTTTCCGTCACCCACCAGGATCGTTCCTTCTACGGTTTCGGCAATGCTGGAAAATCGGGTCCCGGCTTTGGAAAGAAAGCGGCTGTCCCGTCCGTCGATATAGGATTTTGCGATGTCTCCCTTGGTAACGAGTCCTTCCAGACGACCGTCCTCTCCGGTGACCGGAAGCGTTACCGCCTCGGATTCGGTCATGATCCTCCAGGCGTCGCGGATGGAAATTTCCCGGTCAACGCCGGGCGTTCTGCGGATCTCCATATCCTTAACCTGCGTACCCACATCGGAAAGATAGACAGGCGGTTCCATGCCAAAGCGCTTCAGCACGTATTCCGTCTCCTCGTTGATCTGCCCTGCCCTGGCGGCGATATAAGTTTCTTCCTCCGTACGGTTTTTAATGTCCGCATAGGCAATAGCCGATGAAATCGAATCCGTATCCGGGTTCTTGTGGCCCACTATATAAATTGGCTGTTTTTTCACTGTTCTCCCCCTTTTTATTGAGAAAAGATATCGCCGTTTGACGATATCCGCAGGCAGTTGCGAAAATCCGGACTGCCTGACGCAAGCCGCTGTAGTTTCCTACTATTGTAATCGTTCCTCTCTGCCGGCGCAAGCGATGTTTTGTTAAAAATTTTTTAATTTACCGCATTGTGTATGCAATATGATATGCTATACTGTCAAGGTGCGAAAAGGAGGCATTAAAGTTGAAATATCTGGCTCAATTCGGAATTATCATCGCAATAACCTTTGCAGGGGAACTTTTGAACCGTTTGATTCCCGCTCCCGTCCCCGCCAGCATCTACGGACTGGTGATTCTGCTGATCCTGCTTCTTTCGGGGCTGCTGAAAGTATCACAGGTTAAAGAAACCAGCGATTTTCTGATTGCCGTCATGCCCATCATGTTCGTCCCTCCTGCCGTGGGACTAATGGAAAGCTGGGGCATTCTCTCGGGAAACCTGATAGCGATTCTGGTCATTCTGGTGGTCTCGACGATTCTGGTCATGGCGGTTACCGGTATGGTGATTCAGGCTCTGGCAAAGAAATCAGGGGGTGAAAGCAAATGAAAGAAGTTTTTATAGATTCTGCTGTTTTGGGCGTCCTGATTACCATTGGGGCGTTCCAGCTGGGCATGTTTTTGAAGAGGAAGCTCAAATGGTCACTTCTCAACCCGGTCCTCGTGGCCACGGCTTTAATCATCCCTGCCCTGCTGCTTTTGGACATCGACTATCGAGTATATGAAGAAGGAGCCAAATATATCACTTATCTACTGACTCCTGCTACCATATGTCTTGCTGTCCCGCTGTATGAACAGATCGAAGTGCTGAAGAAAAACGCGCTGGCCATACTGGCCGGAATCTTTTCCGGGGTTCTCACCAGTATGCTGTGCATTCTCGGATTTGCGCTGCTGTTCAAATTGGATCACCAGTTGTACGTCACTCTGCTGCCCAAGTCCATCACCACGGCCATGGGCATCGGTGTTTCTCAGGAGCTGGGCGGCATCGTTACAATCACCGTTATGACGATCATCGTAACCGGCATCATTGGGAACATCCTCGCGGACGCCATCTTCAAAGTTTTTCGCATCCGGCACCCTGTAGCAAAAGGCGCGTCCATCGGAACAGCCGCCCATGTGATCGGTACTTCACGGGCAGTCGAACTGGGTGAAATCGAAGGAGCCATGAGCGGTCTGGCAATCGCTGTGGCCGGTCTCATGACTGTAGGCGCCTCAGCTGTTTTTTCACTGTTTCTCTAAGCGCTTTCAGGGGGAGGAAACGCAATGCGCCGGGAACCTCTAAAGAAAACTTAAATTTCCCTTTTTCTGTAGTTTCCCGGAAAAAGCTATTATATAATAAGCGACGAGGTGAGGATTATGGATTCAGACAAAAAGAAAATTTTATTTGCCGATGATGACCCGGAGATCCGCGAGGTTGTCCGCATTTTACTGGAGAGCGAAGGCTATGAGGTCGTGGAAGCAACCAACGGAAACGAGGCCGTATCCATGGCTGACAGCAGCATTGATCTGGTCATCCTGGATGTGATGATGCCCGGCTGCTCAGGCGTGACAGCATGTGCGGAGATCCGGAAAAATTCCACAGTGCCGATTCTGTTCCTGACAGCAAAAACGCAGGATTCGGACAAAACAGTGGGCTTTTCCGCAGGCGGCGATGACTACCTGGCCAAGCCGTTTTCCTATTCGGAACTGATCGCGCGGGTCAAGGCCATGCTCCGCCGATACTATGTCTACTGTGGAAAACAGACCACCGAGGATAGGGAAAAGCTGCAGGTCAAGGATCTGCAGATCGACACGGGAATCAATGAAGTCCGAAAAAACGGCACCAAGATTGCTCTGACGGACCTGGAGTACCGAATTTTGTATCTGCTGGCCAGCAACAGGAAAAAAATCTTTACCATACAGAATATATACGAAAGCGTTTGGAACGAGCCTTATTTTTATAATTCCAACAATACGGTCATGGTACATATCCGAAATCTCCGCAAAAAGCTGGAGGACGACCCTCAGAATCCGAAATACATAACCAATGTCTGGGGAAAGGGGTATCGAATTGAGTAAAAAAACGCGTGGGAGACGGCTCAGTATCGAGCTGACTGTGCTGACAGCCTGCAGCGCGGCCCTGGCGATTCTCCTGCTCTTCCTTTTGCATACGGCATCCTGGAAGGTTCTGGATTATGTTCTGGACAATCCCGAAATGGTAACGAAACAGGAAGAAAAATGCGTATCGCGTCTACAGAATTACATCGATGAAAACAAGCTTTCTTCTACGGACTCGGATAAGCTGAAGGATTGGGTTTCAAGGCAGCGTAACCTGATTTTAACCATATATCGTGATAATCAGCCTCTTTTCAGCAGCGACGAAAACATCGTAGTCGCACCGTCCGATGTGGACAGTTCCCTTGTGAGCGAAGACGAGGTCTACGGTTCCAAGCAATATGACCTGCGATTCGCAGATGGAAAAGCCGAAGCCACCATGACCTATATGTTTGAAAACCGTTACTATTTATTTGCCGACGTGTGCGCGGGCCTCATCTCCTTTGGGCTGTTCATGTTGGTTCTCTTCCTGTTCATCCGTCATAAAATGAAATATATCGCACTGATTGAAAGCGAACTGAAGATTCTCAAGGGCGGTGACCTGGACTACTTTGTAACAGAGCGGGGAACCGATGAGCTGGCTTCGCTGGCCCATGAGATCAACGCCATGCGCTGCGCGATCAAAGAGCGGCAGGAGGCGGAGGAGAGCTATCAACAGTCGAGTCGTGAGCTGGTGACCGCCATGTCCCACGACCTGCGAACGCCCCTGACCGCTCTCATCGGTTACATCGATATTCTCTATATGGGAAAATATCAGGACGCAGAGCAGAAGCGGCAGTATTTTGAAGCTTTACGCCACAAAGCTTATCAGATCAAGGACATGTCCGACAAACTCTTTGAATATTTCATCGTATTCGGTAAGGAGTCCGATGGCCCGGACATGCAGACCGCCGGCGCCGCGGAGTTCATCGGCCAGGTTGTGGAGGAAAGTCTCTTTGATCTGGAAAGCAGGGGTTTTACCATTATCCGCAGCTCCAATGAGGTCAATTGCAGCCTGACCATTGACGTGGATTCCATCCGCAGGGTCTTTGGCAATATTTTTTCCAACCTGATTAAATATGCCGACCCTGATACGCCGATCAGGGTCGAATATGAACAGCAGCCAGATAAACTGCTGATCCGCTTTGAAAATCGCATCAACAGCAGCCTTACCAATAGAGAGAGCAGTAATATCGGCCTCAAAACCTGCGAAAAGATTATGGCGGAGCATAAGGGAACGTTCCGATATAAAAAGCAGGAAGAGATGTTCCTTGTGGAGATTTCCCTTCCTGCGTGGCAGTAGAAAATATGTAATTATGAAAAAATTCAGTTGGAAACGCCTCAACTATTTTTGATAGAAAATCCTGTACTTTTCCATTTCAGAACGATTGGCATCTGTAGCAGGCCGAATGCTTTTATCAAAGAGCGATTCATAAACTCTGCCGCCCAGACGCTTGTGCAGTTCTTCTTTCGCCGCATCGATTAATTCAGGCTGTTCGATCAGTTCGATTGCCGTACATGCCAGTATTTTAGATGCTGTAGAAACTGTATTCCTTCCGGCATCGCTCCCGGCAAACCTGGTAACGATCCAGTTGTGCCATCCGATGCCGTCGGGAACCAGTTCTACCAGCGCAATATCCATAGGTGCAAACCAGCTATATTCCGAGGAGTCATTGACTGGCATATTGGTGCGGGTAAAAGGCTCAGGTTCTTTTCCCATTTTTGTAACCGCAACACCCATCCTCTCCTGTATTTCAGCAGCGCTCTTCCGATCTTCATTCGAAAACTCAGGATTCCCCACATATTCGAAATTACGCTGCATTGCTTTTGAAATCACTTCGTTAGGTATTTTTTCATGTATAACAGTGATTAGTTCTTTTGTGACCTGAGTTTCCGTCGCCAAAGCAATGCCGTCGGCACAGTTGTCTACCCGGCGTTTGAGTTCTTTAATTTCTTCGGCTTTCCCCATTCTTCCGACACACCATAAAGTCGCCTTTTCCGGTACAACGTTTGGCGTTCCTCCGACATTTTCAAAATTGTAATTTAATGTAGTTTCCCCGCCTGTTTTTCCCGGTAAAAGATGTTCCCTTAAAAACTCCAGCGCATTGCTCATAAGTATGGCCGCATCCAAAGCACTCCTTCCAAACCAGGGGGCATTCCCATGTGCGGTTTTGCCTGTAAAATGATACTTGCAGTTAAAGTATGCGGTGCTCTCCGTATACCCCGCTTTGCTGTATTCCATGGGATGCCAGTCAAGAAGGCAATCCAAATTTTCAAAATATCCTTCACGGGCCATGAAGGGTTTACCGATGCACAGTTCTTCGGCAGGAGTTCCAAATATTTTCAGGCGGGCCTTTAATCTGCCTGAATCGATTAGTGCTTTTACCGCACCGGCAGCCATTGCTCCGCCTATAGCCATTAGATTGTGGCCGCAGCCGTGACCGGGCGCGCCTTCTATCAGACTGCACCTTTCATTTTTCCTCCTGTCCTGAGATAGCGTCGGAAGTGCGTCATATTCACAGCTAAACCCAATTACAGGTCCCTCCACACCATAGGAAGCGATAAACGCAGTCGGCATGCCCGCAACCCCTTTTTCAACCGCATACCCTTCCTTGGAAAGAAACTCGGTTAAAAGTCCAGAGGCATAATGCTCCTGCATACTCAACTCCGGATTTTCCCAAAGGGCATCCGAAATTTCAAAGTATCTGCAGCAGTTATCTTCAATCCATCTTATAGCTTGTTCTTTTAAATTCTCCATTTTACTTCTCCTTCTGTTAATACGTATACTTTTTTCTCAGAGCAAAGGCAATGATACGAAAGACAACTACCAAGGCCATCATTGCCGCGGCAATACACCAGAACGCCACGTAGCTTCCGGTAACATCATAGATTACACCGGCAATGGTCCCGCCTACCGCGCCTCCCAGATTGGTGGCCATATTCATAGCGGCAACGATGTTTCCATAATCCTTTTCTCCAAAAAGAGCATTTACAAGAAGAGGCGGGCAAACGGTGATTCCACCGCCGCCAATGCCGTAGCAGATCACTGCGCCAAAGACAAATAATCCTGGATTCATCGGCATCAGAGCTAATGACACAAAGGCTAAACCAAAAATTGCGCCGGAAAGAATTGAGGCAAATTTTGTTCCCAGTCTGTCGCTCAAAAAACCGATAAATATTTTTCCAACCGCAAGCATTCCCAGATTAAAGGAAGCGATCAAAGCCGCCTTCTGTGCATTAAATCCACATTCAATAAAGAATGGTGCCGAATTAAATAAAATTGCGCTGGAGCCGAATACCATTAAAGTGGCGGTGGCCAGAATCAGCCAGAACATAGGCGTTTTCATAGCTTCTTTGATATTCATTCCTGCGGCGTTTTCTGCGGCCTTTACCTCTTCCGCAGTTTCTCCCATTCTTATAAATTTTCTTTCCTCCGGTGTTTTAACAAGGAAAAGCAGTGATAACAAAGCTACAACTCCAAACATGCCGGCCAGAGCGACGTAGCCGCTTCTCCAGCCTGAGTTGATAATAACGGAGTTTAGTATAGGCAGGATCACCAGTCCGCCGACTCCGCTTCCCACAAAGCAAAATCCCATAACCGTGCCTCTCACTTTACCGCCAAACCAGTTGTTAAGAATAATGGACATCGGCAGCACCGTACAGTTGGTAAATCCCACACCGATCAGGACAGCGCCAAAATAAAACCAATAGACGGACTTTGCTGCCGCAAAAAGCAGGTAGCCCCCAGCCGCGACCAATGCGGAGATTACAACGATCAGCTTCAGCCTTCCCTTTGCCATTCTCTTGCCAAAGTAAGCTGTCACGACAACCGCCGTCAGCGTCAGAACTGTCTGATAGAGCAGAAATGAGCCTCTGTCTATTCCAAAATCTTCTGTCACTGGAACGACAAAGACACTGGTTACCGAGATCGAACCGGTATAGGCCAAAGACATCAGGACAAACCCAATCAGCATCAGAACCCAACCATAATAGAACCTTCCATTTTGTTTCAAACCCACTTTGTTCATAATAAGCTCCCTCCTAATAAATATTTTTTTAATAAAACGAATTTGTACTATAGCAAACGCAAATATCGTGCCAGCGGAAAGGATCGGTTTATCAGGCAAATCCGTAAAATTTACAAAAAAAAATCAAAATATTAAATATTTTGATCCAAATCGAGGCCGTCAGAAAATCATATTTATGCAAATATGCATATGTCATCCGTCCTTTTTGCGGCAAACAATTGTTTTTTTGACGAAAATATGCTAAAATGCAGAAAATATGCATTTTAGCATATTTTCTGCAATAAAAGGAGTTTCCCAATGAATCATAAACAAAAAAAATTTGCCGAAAACAGTGATCTGCTTCAATTTATTATCGATCAATCTTCCTGTGCGATCATAGTTATAGACAAGGATGAGGAAGTTATTATAACCAATCGCGAACACGAAAGAATGACGGGTTATTCCACAAAATATCTTGTAGGTATGACTCTGAGTGAAATGATCCAGGAAAAAATCATTCACGATGCCACTACAAGGAAAGTCATGCAGAGGAAAGAAACAGTTGTACTGGAGCAGCTATCCTACAGAAATGACGGCGAAAGCATTTCCCGTATGGTAAAGGGTGTTCCGTATTTTAATGAGATGGGCGAAATTGAATACGTAATTTGTTATATCTTTGACACTGGCGAAAAAAGAAAGCTCATCGAAGAACTGACCTCCAGCAATTTAAAATATAGTATGGAGCTGCTGCAGTTAAAAAACGATGTCACAAAAAAACTTGGAATCGTCTATAGAAGCCCTTCAATGAAAACGGTCATAGAAAAAGCGGAGATTGTTGCAAAAACCGATTCCACTGTTTTGATTCTAGGTGAATCCGGTGTGGGTAAAAGCCTGATCGCAAGATTTCTTCACAGCAATAGTAACAGAAAAAACGGCACCTTCCTGACCGTTAACTGTGGCGCAGTTCCTGACTCCCTGATAGAATCGGAACTGTTTGGCTATGAAAAAGGCGCCTTTACCGGAGCCCTCGCACGCGGAAAGCAAGGTCTTGTGGAATTGGCGGATGGCGGAACACTTTTTCTGGATGAGATTGGCGATATGCCCTATAATTTGCAGGTCAAGCTGCTGCGACTTTTGCAGGAAAAAGAGTTTTTCAGAGTTGGCGGAACCACGCCTATCAAGGTAAACACCCGAATTATCGCAGCGACCAATGTAAATTTGAAGGAAAAAATCAAGGAGAAGACATTTCGCGAAGATCTGTACTATCGTTTGAATGTATTGGAATTGACAATTCCGCCGCTGAGGGAACGCCCGGAAGACATTCCTCTGCTGGTAGAAACCTTCAGGCAGAAATTTAATGAGACTTATCAGCTGAAAAAAGAAATCAGCAGCGAAGCGCTTGTATTTCTCTCAGGTCTTGAATTAAAGGGAAATGTCAGAGAACTGGAAAATCTCATAGAGCGCTTAATCCTGTTCTCTGACAAAAAAAACATTACACTGAGTGATCTATATGAAATTATTGATTTTAATATAGATCACAATTCTAAAATGGATTTCAAACTAAAAAACCGCAGTTATAAAGAAGTTTTTGAGGAGATCGATAAACAAATATTCACTGAAGCCAAGAGGCTCTACAAGTCGACAACTGAAATCGGAAAACACCTGAAAATTAATCAATCTACAGTTTCACGCAAACTGCGGAAATACGGAATTTGACTGCAGCATGATGGAATTCGCGGTGCATTCCAATTCACACTAACAACTTTATCCATTGATCTGCATCAGTTTTTGTTTCAGCTCGTTCTCCATTTTTATGAGCGCGGCTTCGGCACTTTCTCTCTTTTGTCTGCCCTCTTCCTGAATCTGCATCACTTCGTCAATGGTAGAAATGAGGAGTTCATTGGTATGCTCCAGCGTTTCCACATCCACCACGCCCCGCTCCATCTGACGGGCGGTTTCCACGGTGGCGCTTTTCAGCGTTTCTGCGTTCTTGGTTAAAAGCTCATTGGTCATATCGGCCACTGCCTTCTGCGCCTGAGCCGCCTTGTTGGAATGTTCGATTCCCAGAGCGATAACCATCTGACTCTTCCACAGCGGTACCGTATTTACCAGCATGGACTGAATCTTTTCCGACATGAGCACGTCGTTGTTCTGGATCAGTCGGATCTGCGGACCGGTCTGCAGTGCTATGGTTCTGGTCAGCTCCAGGTCATAAATCTTTTTCTCAAAACGGGCGATCAGCGATGCGTAATCGTTGGCTGCGTTCATGTCCTCACCGCGGCCGGAAGCCTTGGCCTTTTCCAACATCTGCGGCAGCTCCACGTTCTTGGCATGCTCCAGCTTCTTTTTGCCGGCAATGATATACATGGTCAGCTGTTTGAAATAATCCTGATTCATATCGTACATCTGATCCAGCATGGCTGAATCCTTCATCAGCTGAATCTGATGTCCTTCCAGCACCTTACAGATGTTCTCGATGTTTGTCTCCGCTTTTTCATATCTGGTCTTGAGGGCGGCCACCTTATTGGCGCTCTTTTTGAAAAACCCGAAGATGCCCTTCTGTTCCTCCTGCGCGTCAAAATTTTTCAGCTCCCCGATGACCCGTGTAAGGGTTTCGCCCACTTCACCGAAATCCTTTGTCTTCACATTGTCCAACGCCTGCTCCGAGAAATCCGCAATCTGTTTCTGCGTTCCCGATGCGTACTGCAGCACGGTCTGACTGTCGTAAAGATCGATCCTCTCAACGAAAGCCTCAACCTGTTCTTTCTCCGTATCACTCAAAGGATATTGCGCCAGCTCCTCCTGAACGGTCAGCGTATTGGGTGCTGCCGGTGTCTCGGTTTCGGTTTTGACCGGTTCCATCTTCGGCGCGTCCCCCAGATTGAAATCCGTATTGAAATCACTCATTATTTTTTACCTCCGTTAATTTCATCTCCTGCAAGCCCCTCCTGGGCGAAGAGTGTTTTGAGTACTGCGATATCGCTGGAAACGTCCATAGCCACATCAACATACATGCTGTCGTAGAGCTTTTCATACGCTTCATTGATCGTGTCCAGGGTCCTTGCGATCTCACCCTTCGCCTTTGTTATATTTTCACCCTGTATCGTCTGTTCATCCATTTCCCGGTAAGCGTTCACCAGCTTTTCCGTGGTCGGCATATAATAGCTCATGAACTTTCTCAGCTGTCCCACCTGCTCAGGATTTTCCCTCACATAAGCAAAGATCTTTTTTACGATGCTTTCCATGCGGTAAAGCTTCTGTGAAATGTCAGGGTTATAGATAGCGTCATTGGCTTCCCGGATGGACTTGATGTAGTCCTGGCCTTCGGCAATGACCTGTTCCAGCTGCGCGTCGGTTTCTCCAGAGGCTGCGGCTGTCCGCTGCTCTTTTTCCCTTTCTGCCGCCGCTTTCGCGCTTTCAGCAGCGCTGTCCCTTGCCAGAGCATACTGGCGATAAAGTTCGTTTGTGCCGATAAAGCAGGTTTTCTGATCGTCGATGTGGCCTTCCGGGAAAAAGCCCTTATCAATCATTTTCTGAAGGTCCCTGCAGACAAACTTGACGCTCCTGCCGGATTTCGCCGCCAGATCCCTGATTGAACAGAAAGCCTGTCCCTTCATGAGGGAAACATATTTTTTGAATCTGTTTGTCAGGCCATATTTCTTTGTTCCCACGATCGCTATAACAAGTCCCGCAAGAAACAGCGGCGCAAAGCCGCCTGCGGCAGCACCCAGAATACCGGCAGGCACGCTGCCTACTGAACTCATGGTAGCGCTGAGGATTCCCAGCACAATCGCCGCGATTCCGCAGCCTCCTGCCAGAGCGCAGCCGATCACCATCATCAGTACGCCCGATACCCGCCCCGGAAGCTTTCTCAGAACAGGAAATCCCGCAGCATTCTCCATAGCAGGAGATCCTGAATTTTCCCGGTACAGCCGAAAGTCCGCGGCACTGCCCGCTGTCGACGCATTCGGCCCGCTGTCCTTCACCGGACCGTCTGTTTCCGGTCCGCGATACAGCTTACCGTTGATACCGCCAAATCCGCTGCTGCCTGTTCCTGCCGTCGGTCCCCCATAAAAAGCCTGGTCCACCTTATCCCGGATATCCCGGTTCAGCTGATCGAAATTCATATTATTAATGGCATCGTTTACCCGTCTGCCAATATCATTTCCCAAATCCGTAAAATCTTTTAAGTCCATATACCCTCCCCTCCTTGCTTTCGCACGGCTGTCTTTGTCAAGTATATCATTTTTTATATGTTTGGACAACAAAGAAAGCCTGCCCTTTTGCAGAATCCAATTCTGTAAAAAGCAGGCTTTCTTATCTTGTCGTTTTATCTCAGTTCCAATAGTTTCGGATTGGGATATTTTGTGCCGTCCTCATTGTAAACGTAGAATCCCACATTGGTCTTTCTTCCCAGAAATCCGGAGTCTACCATTCTTCTCAAAGATACGGCAGGTCTGTATTTCGGATCGCCGATCTCTTCGTGCAGAACTTCCATTACGGCCAGCTCTACATCGATACCGATCATATCCATCAGTTCCAGCGGCCCCATCGGATGGTTGAGACCCTTTTTCATTCCCATGTCGATTTCCTCAATGGTTCCGATTTTTCTTTCTACCAGAATGCAGGCTTCATTGAGCATGGGGATGAGCATTCTGTTGACGATAAATCCGGCTTCGTCCTGAGCCAGAATGCAGGTCTTGCCCAGGTATTCGCCCAGCTCGCTGGCAATGGCGATGGCCCGCTGACCGGTCTGGTAGCCTCTGACGATTTCCATGAGCGGAATTCTCGGCACCGGGCTGAAAAAGTGCATGCCGACAAAACGTTCCGGATCCTCAAATACACTGCCCAGAGTGGTAATGGAGATGGAAGAGGTATTGCTGGCGATGACCGCGTCTTCCCTCGCATACTTTTCGACTTCCTTCATGATGCTGACTTTAATGTCCTTATTCTCTGCTACCGCCTCGATAACGACATCCGCGTCTTTGCATTCAGACATGTCGGTAACATATTGGATTCTGGAAAGGATGGCGTCCTTATCCTCCTGGGATAGCTTGCCTTTTTTAACCTGTTTGTCCAGATTCCTCACAATCCCTTTTTTGCTTCTTTCAAGCTGCTGTTGGGAAATATCGTAAGCAACAGCCTCTAACCCTTTGCTTGCCACATTCTCAACGATACCGGACCCCATAAAACCGGCACCTACCACAAATACTTTTTTTACATTCATGTCCTTATTTCCTTTCTGTATCTATTCTATCGCTATCAGGCGCATGAATCACATTTTACTTTATTGGCAAGGTTTTTGCAAGAGGGTAAAAAATATACGGAAAATTCAAGGTTTTCTTATATCCGGTATCGCGGCGGAGACAGTTGGAAATTCAAGGTTTCCCCAAGGTCATATCTGCCGCGCCAGCGTCATGATCTTGTAGCCGTAATTGCGGCTTGCGGCCCAGCCTCCTTTTTTGGGATTCTCTTTGATTCCCAGCCATTCGGCATAAACCGCCGAGCCCCGTTTCACATATCGAAAGCGCGGATCAACGCAGGCGTTTTTCAGCGGCGATTTGCAGGCATAGGCTTTCAAATGCTGCACATGGGCCCGGATGCCGGTGCGAATATCGGGAAAGCTGCCGCCGCTTCTTCCCTTTTTGGTGGCACCGATACCGGCAAAATTGAACTGGGATATCCTGACATCGCCGTTAAAACTCAGCCAGCCGGTTTCCTGCATCGCCTGACAAAAGGCAATATCGGCCCGCACGCCTTCTGCCTGACATTCGTCGATATAGATCTGGCAGAAAGCTTCCAAGGTATCGGCGCTCTGGTCCTTCTGATTGGACGCATAGTAGGATGGGTAAACGGCATGCTCCTGAAAATAGGCGGCCAGCCGCGAGGCTGTTACACCACTGTTTCCCATGATCCTGCTCTTGACGCAGACGCTCTTTTTCGCTGTGTACGGACTGCTGTACGTTTTCTTCCCGGCCTTTTTCACAGCCCGGACTCTGTAGTAATAAACCGCTCCTTTTTTGCGGCTTTTATCCCAGTAAACGTTCTTATTCTTTGACAGCGTTTTAATCAGCTTGTATTTTCCGTTCTTGCTGGCTGCCCGATAGACCTTATAAGAAGTAACCCCTGCGCTCTTGTTCCAGGAAAGCCCCGCCTGATCGCTGGCAGAGCCTGTGCGGACGCTGAAATTCTGAGGTTTTGTCACAGCTCCTTTGGCTCTCTTTACCTTCGTATAGGCGCTGTAATACACGTTTCCCTGTGATTTAAGGTATGCCCGCAGCTTGTAATAATAGGCGCGCTTTGGTTTTCGCTTTTTATCGGTAAAACCAGCCGCTGACGCGGGCAGCGTCTTGATTGCTTTGTACCTGCCTTTCTTCTTGTCGGCCCGGTACAGCTTGTATCCTGTAGCGCCGGAAACCGGCTTCCATTTTAGTTGAATGCTGTTATAGGTGTATCCTGACGCGCTGAAGCCTTCGGGCGCGCGAAGCTTTGTTGCTGCTGCGACCCGCATCGGGGCCAGCCCTGCGGTCAATGCGGTAATTAGTAATGCGATGATGGCTGTTTTTACTGCTCTGTTCATGGGCAATTCTCCTTGTCTGCGATTGCGGCTTACGGCGCTATTCTACCACAGCACAAAGGTAAAATCATCCTTATTTTACTTTTTCCGCAAAATCGGCCATTGCCTGGGAAATGTTCAGCTGCTGCGGGCAGACGGCCTCGCAGCTCTTGCAGCCGATACATGCGCCGGGGTGCTTTTCTTTCGGCATAGCGGACAGGGCCATAGGCGCTATGAAACCAAAGCCTTTCGCGGTGGAACGATGTTCATTGTAAAGCTCCAGAAGCTTGGGAATGTCCAGTTCCTGCGGGCAGTGGCTGACACAGTACTTGCACGCTGTACAGGGAAGGCCGATTTCACGGATCATGCCGTCCGCGATATCCATCAGCGTATCCATCTCCTTGCGGTTCAGAGGCTTTTCCTCCGCAAAGGTCTCGATGTTGGCTTTCAGCTGCTGAAAATCGGACATGCCGGAAAGCACCATCTTTACGCCGGGCACGGTTTCCAGGAAACGAAATGCCCAGGCCGGAATGCTCTCTTCCGGGCGCAAAGCGTTGAGCTTGCCAGTATTCTCTTCGGAAAGGGACGCCAGCGCTCCGCCCCTCAGCGGCTCCATCACCCAAATGGGCAGATGATATTGCCTCAGCAGATCGACCTTTGCTTTGGCGTTCTGGAATTCCCAGTCCAGATAGTTCAGCTGGATCTGACAGAATTCCATCTGATCACCATAGGCCTCCAAAAAACGCTCCATCACTTCATAACTCCCATGGGCGGAAAATCCCAGGTGACGGATTCTTCCCGCCTTTTTCTGTTGCAGCAGATAATCTAAAATACCGTATTTCTCATCCAGGTATTCATTTATATTCATCTCGCAGACATTATGGAACATGTAAAAATCGAAGTAATCGACGTTGCAGCGCCGGAGTTGTTCTTCGAAAATTTCTTCCACTTTATCCATGTTGGCAAGATCGTACCCCGGAAATTTATCAGCCAGATAATAGCTCTCTCTGGGATATTTGCTCAGGATTTTGCCGACAGCCTTTTCCGATTCCCCCTCGTGATAGCCAAAGGCAGTATCGTAATAATTGATTCCCTGTTCCATGGCGTAGGCGATCATTTCTGCTGTGGCGGCTTCGTCTACAGGCGTATCCCCCTGGCCTTTTACCGGAAGACGCATCATGCCCATGCCCAGAGCCGACAGTTTTAAATTCTCAAATTCTTTTGTTATCATATATCTCTCACCTCTCCTTTTGGATAGTTTACCAGTTCTTTACAGTTATGTCCAATACTTAAGTTTCATAGCCAGCCATGCCTTTTCAGCATGTTTTGCCTTCGGCCGCAACAATTCTTCTATGGAAAGCCGCTTGCAATAATTTGCCGCCGTAATAACCGACGCAGGCGATAAAGACCATAATAGCCAGATAATCCGCCAGAAAAACTGCCAGCGGTTCGCTGAAATCGAAAAAGACAAACTGATTCTGTAAAAATAAATACGACCCAAGCTGACGGCCTGCAAAGGCAAAGATGCCATATATGGAAATCAGGATGGCTGCGGCCCGCAGGCAAGTGATGCGGAGCAGGGATTGCTCTGAGGCCGGAAACACTTTTCGCATTGCCGCCAGTACCAGATTCCAGTGAAGCCCCAGGTGCAGGCTCATGAGCACAAAGCCCCAGTAAGAACCCAACATATGAAGGGTTCGGGCAAAAGCCGCACCCCCTGTAATGGGCAGAAACGCAAATACATGTTTTGACAGAATGATGCCGCTCACAGCCATAGAAATCATCACCAGCCCCAAAAGCCCGTTGACTGCGGTCCCCGCAATACGAACCGCCGGATAGAGGCCTTTAGCAAGACCTTTTATCCACGACCTGTTTAATATGAGATGGCCGATCCACAAACAGAACATGGATGCTCCCAGCCATTCGTGGATCGTCTCTCCCAGCAGCGCATAACCCATCAGACACGGCAGCAGCGCTGTCATGGCCAGATCCACCGCTATTTTCACTTTCTGTTTAGCGCGCATATTACATACTCCTTTTTTATTCAGCCAACTCAATCCGTACATCGTAGTCGCCTTCAAGCTGGCGTATCTCCGACAGATCGCAGTCGATGACCCCGATATTTACCTGATAACCGTACTGCTCGGAAGTGTCTTCATCTTCAAAGAGAATGGTAAAATAGTCAGCATCCGTAGCAAAGTCAATATCTCCGTTGAGCCAGCCGTAGTGAACATTATCCTCGCTGTAAGGCAGCGGCTCGTCCATCACGCCGCAGAAATCGTGGGAATAACGGCTTACATGCACCGTGTACGGGAGCCTGTCGATCAGCGCCTTTGCAGTCTCGCTGTCATTGAGGATGCCGGGAATTACCACATCGCCAAAGTGCATATTGATCCGTGTTCCGTTCTCAAGGATACGGGTGGACCTGTTTTTATTCTCTGTCTGCATCTGTGCTCCGTCGGAGGCCACTCTTTTGGCGGCTTCTTTGGCGGTTTCCTCCTGGGTCTGCCCGCTGCTCTGCGGTTCCGCATCGCTATCCTTATTTTCGCAGGCCGCCAAGCTGAAAATAAGCAAAACGGCCAGTATTACTGTAATTATTTTCTTCATCAATTATATCCTCTCTTTCATCAATTGTCTGGGCTGAAAGTCACTTTCACACTTCCGTCTCCCAGTGCCTTCTCAAGCCCCAAAACGTCTTCAATACGCCCTAGCCTGGTATAGCTGTAGGAGGTCTGAAAATCCTTGTAAAACAGGACCAGGCAGTCAGAGCCAAAGAGCATCAGATCGCCGGCGCGGATACTTCCCACCTGTTCTTCCTTTGCAGGCAGCTGCTCCTGTAAATTGTAATATTTCTCATTTCCATTGAGCTCACTCATATCAACGGTCAGCGGCAGCAGCTCTTCCAATGCCCGCACGGAAGCATTGTCCTCCACCCGGGCTGTGAAATGCTCCGTTCCTACTTGTATCCGGATTGTCATTTTTCTATCTCCTTCTGTTTGTTTTGTCTCGCTTTCAGAAGCAGCCGCTTTATCCGCAGAGGACCCGGCGGCCGAGTCGGCAGACCCTCCGCATCCTGCCAGAACGACGGCACAGATCAGGGCAGCCAGCAGTACGCCAATGCTCCTTCTCCTCCTCATAGCAACCTCCTTTTCTATTTGCTAAACCCCAGTTCCCGCAGCCACTCATTCACCGAATCCTGTGACTGTGGCGCATCATCGCCCGGAATCTCCAGGCCCTTCATTAACTTAATATTTGGTTCCAAATCTTCAATGGTATCCAGCGTGTCGGAAAATCCGCTGCCGCCGCTGGTGCAGAAGGGTATTACCGTCTTGCCGGATAAATCGTACTCTTCCAGAAAGCTGTACACGGCCATGGGCATATCGTACCACCAGTTGGGAAAGCCCAGAAAGACAGTGTCATAGCTCTCCATATTTTCCACCTTGGATGCCAGCTTTGGCCGTGCGTTCTCATCCTTTTCCTGCTGCCCCCGCTCTACGGTCTGATCGTAGTCGGCCGAATAAGGCTCTGCCACCTGAATCAGGGACAGCTCACCGCCCACTTCCTCCTGAATCCAGCGGGCCAGCAGTTCGGTGTTGCCAACATATTTTCCATCCCTCAGATTGATGCTGGCGCTGGTGGTGGCATCCACATCTCCCGTTTCTTCAATATTTCCGGCTCTGGTAAAATAAGCGATTAAAACGGAACCTCCGCTGCCTTCTATCTTTTCCGCCGTTTCCTGATTTGAGCCGGAGCCTGTGTCCCCTTGGTCTGTTCCTCCGCCGCAGGCAGCCAGCGATACGATAAGCAATAGCGTGCAAAGACACAATAAGATCTTTTTCATCTACATTCCCTGTCCTTTCTATTTTTCAATACTCCTGAGCACCTTAGCCGGAACGCCGCCTGCGATTGTATTTTCCGGCACGTCTTTTGTCACTACCGCGCCGGCGGCCACCACGGCATTGTCCCCGATGGTAACGCCCGGCACTACCGTAGCGTTGGCGCCGATCCATACGTTCTTTCCGATCACGATGGGCGCGGGATGCATGGTTTTCCGGTTTTCCGGCGCAAAGTCGTGGTTTAATGTCGCCAGTACCACATTATGCCCGATCAGCACCCCGTCGCCGATACGGATGCCGCCCTGGTCCTGAAAGCGGCAGCCGGTGTTAATGAACACGTCCTTACCTACTGTGATGTTCTTACCGCAGTCCGTATAGAAGGGCGGAAACATTCGAAAGGATTCATCTACCGGGCGTCCGATCAATTGGGAAAACAGGCTGCGAATCTCCTCCGGTTCATGATAGCTGCCGTTCAGCTCCGCAGTAATCCGCATGGCTTCATGCCCTAGCTTAGTCATCATCTTATGGGTTTCCGATCCTCCAATAACCGCCTCACCCCGATTGAGATGATCTAAAAACTCTGTTATATTCATCTATTTCACTCCCTTTCTGATTTTATAAATAAGATAATCCAGGCAATCCAATTTCTTTTGATTTTCGTGTATCTGTTCTAGCAGGAATTTTCTGTGTCCCGACAGCAGCCTGAGAAGTTCTTCGACCGAACCCTCCTCATAGCAATGACAGCATTGTTCAATATTTTGAGGGGAGCATCCGGCATCCTCCAGGTTCTGGACGATTTTATTTCCTTTTGTAAAATAGTCAGTCATCGCATTACCTCTTTCACGTTCACGCTATTGGGATTACATTTCTTATCCTTATCTGTATCATATATCGGCAGAATCCGAATAGCAAATACCTATACAATATGTTTCATCATGCTTTACAAGCATGGTTATAAAATGATATACTGTTTTCAGGTTAATTGAGGTTCGTTGAATAAGGAGGGCACACTATGGAACTTCGGGTTTTACGCTATTTTCTCGCGGTTGCGCGGGAGGAAACCATATCGGGAGCAGCAGAAGCGCTGCACGTTACCCAGCCAACCCTTTCGCGGCAGCTTATGGATTTGGAAGAGGAGCTGGGGAAAAAATTGTTTATCCGCGGGAATCGGAAAGTGACCTTAACAGAAGAAGGCATGTTTCTTCGGAAACGTGCCCAGGAGATTACGGATCTGGTGGATAAAACCGCATCGGACTTTCAGATGTCCGATGAACTGATCAGCGGCGATGTTTATATCGGCGGCGGTGAAACGGATGCCATGCGTCTTGTGGCCCGCGCTGTAAAAGAGCTGCGGAAAACTCAGCCCAACATCCAGTACCATATTTTCAGCGGCAACGGCGATGATGTGGCGGAGCGGCTGGAGACTGGGCTTTTGGATTTCGGTGTTCTGATCGAACCTGCGGATATTAAAAAATATGATTATCTCAAGCTGCCTTATACCGATACGTGGGGGCTGCTGATGCGCAAGGACAGCCCTCTGGCAGCCTCCGATACGATCAGGCCGGAAGACTTGTGGGACCTTCCGCTGCTCTGTTCCCGCCAGACGCTGGTGCGCAACGAATTGTCCGGATGGCTGGGAGACGCCTTTGAAAAGCTGAATATCATAACTACCTATAATTTGATTTACAATGCGGGACTCATGGTTGAAGAGGGGATCGGCTACGCAATGTGCCTGGATAAACTGGTGAATACCACCGGGGACAGCAAGCTCTGTTTTCGGCCTCTGGAGCCGCGCCTGGAGGCCGGTTTGGATATTGTCTGGAAGAAATACCAGGTATTTTCCAAGGCCGCCGAGAAATTTCTGGAACAAGTGCAAAAAGAAATCGCCGCTGTCAATGCGCAGGGCTGACAGCGGGCGAAATAAGTTTTATTTTCATTTCCTGTAATCCAATATTTAACCTCATCCGACAAATCTTTGATAGAGATACTTGTTCGCCGCGATCTCTCTCTGATCGTCCAGCGGCTGCAAATGGGCATGGCCATATTTGCGTTCCAGCGCATTGGCAATAAGATAATCACAAATATGCGGGTTTTTGGGAAGCAATGGTCCGTGAAGATAAGTCCCAATTACATTTTTATAGATAACTCCTTCTGTCCCATCTTCGCCATTATTTCCCTTTCCGCAAAGGACCCTTCCAAACGGCTGGTTATCACCGATATAGGTCCGTCCGCCATGGTTTTCAAATCCCACGATGGGCATAGAATGCAAAGGGCTTTCCAGGACAACATTTCCGATGGACCTTTGCGCTCTTTCCTCCGTGTACAGATCGATCAGGCCAAGCCCCGGAGTCCTGCCGTTTCCCGTATCATAATAATGGCCCATCATTTGATAACCGCCGCATAGGGCAAGGACCACGCCCTGATCGTCAATATAATCGCGGAATTCCTGACGGATACCATAAAGCTGCCTGCATACCTGTTGCTGTTCCCCCTCAGCGCCTCCCCCTAGCAGAACCAGATCAAGGCTGGCAAAATCAATATGATCGCTGAGATCGAATTCCTTTAGTTCTACCTTTACACCCCTCCACAGGCAGCGCTTTAAAAGGCACTGAATATTTCCTCTGTCTCCATAGAGGTTCAGGAGGTCAGGATACAAATGACCGATTGTAATATTCATAACTTTTTTCCTCCATTTTCTTTAAAATCTTATGCGCCTCATAAAGTCCTGTGTAGTTGACGAGAAGATACAAATTTTTTGTCCCATCTTTAAGCCTGACTTTCGATTGAATAGCGGCTTCGATTTCCGGCTCCGGCTCACTGGGAATGTCCGCGTATTTGAGCCGCAGACACATGTCCAGACAGCGTATGCCGCTGACCGTTACCGAGGCTGCCCTTGCTTCGTGCAGCCGCTCAAAATTAACATCCCAGATCCAGGAAATATCCGTTCCATCCTGAGCATTATCGTTGATTAGGATAATGATATCTTTCGGCTTTTGATCCGCCAGGATCGCACAGATATTCTGATCAAAACCCACTTGATTTTTGGCCAGCTTCAGCATTACCTTCGTATCGCCGATTTTAAACGTCTCGTTGCGTCCGGGCGGCGGCGAGTAGCTGCAAATGATCTTGTTAAATTCACTCAGGTCCGCACCGGAAAGGGTTGCCGCGCTGTAAACGGCCAGCAGGTTATAGATGCTATAAAAATCTTCAAAACCTGTCTTTATGTGGTAATCCCGGATATTAAATTGAAGTCCTCCGGACAAGTTGACCTGCGTTCCTTCGAAATCAATGGCAGGTCGCGTAAATCCGCATTTTGGGCAGCAGTAGTCGCCCAGCTGACCGTAGTGGTAAAAACGGTACCGGAGCTTTTCCCCGCAGCATTTGCAGAACTGGCCTTCACGGATTTCTTTCGTATCCTGCAGCTCTTGCACCTGCTGACTGACTCCGTAAGTAATCATCGGGTTTTGGTTTCTCTGAGCCAGATAGACAGACAGCGGTTCGTCACCATTGATCAAAAGTTTCATTTCCGGGGCCATCTCTATTGCCCGAGACAGCAGCTCCATAGTTGCGTCAATATCACCGTAGCGATCCATCTGGTCACGAAACAGATTGGTAAGAATCATAAAGTCCGGCTGAAAATGCGGTATAACTTTGACCGCAGAAGCCTCATCAACCTCGAGACACGCATAATCCGCATCCAGATGGCCGCCTGCTCCCGCGCCAAGGACAAAAGCGGAAACCACGCCGCTGAGCATATTGGAGCCAGTGCGGTTGCAGATTACCCTGCCGCCGTCTGCTTCCAGCACAGAAGCCAGTAAGGTATTGGTCGTTGATTTGCCGTTGGTTCCGCAGACAATAAAAATATGGTTCCGCACTTCCGCGGCCAGGGCGGTCAGAATCGACGGGTCAATGCGCAGCGCCACTCTGCCGGCAAAAGTTCCCCCCTGTTTTCCACACATTCGACAAAAGAACCTAATGGCGTGGGCGCACCATACTGCGACAAGTCTTCTCAGGTACATGATTTCTTCTCCTTTTCCAATGTATAGTGATGTTTATCAGTGGACGACAATCATAGTTGCATCGTGTCTTAATATGTCTCAACAAGTCTCAACATCCGAATATCAACAGATGCACAAAAGTAATGTGCTTTTGATAGTTTTACAGTAATTCGAGTAAATGAAAGCGGCTACTATGCGTATTTGTTCAACAACGGATTCATTTCGACTTAGTTGTTGAAGTATTTCCAATGGTTGTGGCCTCTGCTGTTGTTCAAATCCGCATATTGAATGAGTTTTTGTGCTCGCAGGCGCTGTAGCTTTGAAAAAAGGTCAACAAGAGCTTAATTTTTCGCCGCATGTTGAGAAAAATCGCAATTTAGCTTTTGGGCCGTTTTTCATATGGGACGACCCCAACGGGCAGTTGCGGCAACTAACCCCGGAGAGCAAAGGGTTACGCATTTTTCAACGATCCTGCAGCCTCCAAAGCGACCGATAGCACAGATCTTCATCATTAAATGGAATATCCTTATCCGGCTTGCGACCATGAAGCTTTTTTAGGGACAATGGTCGCGGGATTTTCCGACAAAACTGGGATTTGGTCGCAAATCCCAAACCATTCGCTGCTCTCTGTTGCCTCTGGGCCACGTTCTGTCGGGAAGAAACGCCTTCGCACTTTCGCATAGTAATGTATTAAATCGTTTCCGGAACTTTCATCAAAAAGGAAAGGTAAAAGCGGATCTTTTTTCAACGTTTCTTGCCCTTGCTAGTTATATTCAAGTGGAAATTCCACAAAAATAAATCTACAAAACCCGCAAACCCGCATATTTTGTCCGCTCCGGCTTAATTTCGAAACAAAAAGCGCCAAGCCATCTTCCTGCCTGCCAGACAACTCGTAAGTTACACTATGAATTTTATTATCTCATTGCCGCAAGTATTCTTCCAGGCAAACGCTTTGTTCATAAATTTCTTTGGCCGCCTGCTTTCCCACATAGCGGTAATGCCAGGGCTCATAGCCAATGCCGGTGATACTGTTCTTATCAGACGGATAACGCAGAATAAAGCCGTATTTCCAGCAATTCTTCATCAGCCATTTTTGCACCGCCGTGTTTTCCTGTGAATGGTTCAGATTCTGGTTGCTTACGGAAACAATGTCCGCGGCAAGTCCCGTCTGATGTTCGCTGGTTCCGGGCACGGCAACCCAGACTGCGGCTTCCCGTTCAGCGGCCTCTTTTTCATAGCCCCGGTTTTGATAAGCCTTGACCTGTTCATTGAACAGCCTGGTTTGCAGTTCATTGGTCCGGTAGGAGGAACAGATCAGCGGATCGAGGCCTGCCGCCCTGGCATCCTCAAGCATCTTCTTCAGACCCGGGTATGCCCGGCGGTCAATACTATGCTCGCCCTCAAGCGGAACAAGGTCCGCCTTCCAGCCCTTAGGCAACGGATTTTTGCCATTGACCAGGGTGAGCAGCGGATCCTTTTTATTGGTCCGCGCTCCCTGTGTCTGTTTTTTCGATTCAATTGGCGCCGCGGCCTGTATGGGTGCGGGTTTCGAAACATCTGCCGTTTGACGCGTATTCCTGAAATACAGCATGCCGATCAACAAAGCAAGAGCGGCAAGGCCGATGATAACTGTTCGGTCCCGTATTCTGCCCCTTTTCCTCTTTTTTCTCCCCATTTTCCTCTCCCTTCCAAAGAGAAACATATATGAAAAATCCCCTCTGTAAAATCATACAAAGGGGATGCGTCGAAGTTGGGGCCAACTTGTATCAAAACTGCATCATTTTATTTCGCTGTCTTGCAGTTTAAGGCTGACTCTATTTCCCTTTGTAAAGGAATAAAGGGATTTGAATTGCTTTGTGCTGATGGACAGATAGCTTGAAAAAACAGCTGCAACTGTTTCTTCATCTACGGTGTCCCGTATGGTTTCAGGCGCCTTTACTTCATATTGATAGATTGTATAGGTATCTGCGTCAGCCCAGACGTTGAAGGTGACAGTGGGTGTTGAAAACTCCAGGGTATAGACAGGCAGCTCCCATCCGTCATCTGACAGTAAACTGCTCTTACTGAATATATCTCCATTGATTTTAAGCTCCTCGTGGAGATCAAAATCAGGGAATCCTCCGCGTTCCTGCAGCTTCTCCAGTTCTTTCAGGACCTGCTGCACAGACTCATCTTCTAAATATCCTTTCGGGTCTAAATCTTTAACGATAGCACGATACTCAAAAACTGTTTCGGAGTTGTACAGCAGCCTCAGCCGGTCTAAAATAGAGACATTGGACTTTTGAACATTTCCTTTGGTGACAGTCTCCGTCTTCGCCCGGTATAAAAGGGCTTTATCCTGCACGGCAGAAAGGATAATGGGAATCGAAATCGACAGGGATAAAAGTAATATGGCGAGGAAAAACGGAAGGATTGTCTTAAGCTGTTTCATCATCGCAGCCTCCTTCTAAACCAATTGTTACCTGTGTGCCCTCTCCCGGACGGCTCGCAAACTCCATGGTTCCATTGTGAACCTCAACGATCCGGGCACAGATCGCCAGTCCCAGACCGCTTCCGCCGCCGGCTCTGGCTCTGGCTTTGTCTACCATATAGAACGCCTCGGTGATCTTTGAAAGTTCCTCCTGCGGGATCCCGCATCCATCATCAGAAACGATAATTTCATAACCTGAATCTTTACAGACTCCGCGCAAGCAAATCTGCCCTTTTTCCTGTACAGCTTTATAAGCGTTGTCCAGCAGGTTGATGCAGACCGTTTTCATCAGGTCCGGCTCTATGAGCAGCACGCCGTCTTCTATTGTGGTCGAAAAATCGATATGCTTCTGTTTCATAATCGGCAGCACCGTATTGCGGACAGAATTGAAAAAGGTGTGGGCGGATACATGCCTGCGGGGAATCTCTTGATTTCTAATGACAATCAGTTCCATCAGTGTGGCGGACAGCTTTTCAAGCCGTCTTCCCTCCTGAACGATCTGATCTGCCGAGAGAATCACCTGTTCCTCAGACAGTTTTTTTGAACGCAATAAATCCGCATAGCCGATCATGGAGGTCAGAGGTGTCTTCAACTCATGGTTGAAACTGCTGACAAACAATTCCTGTCGTTGGGCAGCATCTTTCAACTCTTCCACATTTTCCGCCAATTGCCCGGCCATGCTGTTAAAATCCTGAGTAAGCTGTCCGATTTCATCTCTGCTGTAAACCGGCACTGGTTGGATATCGCAGCCGTCGGACAGCTGTCTTGCGGCCTTTGAAAGTTTTTTTATCGGCCGCATCAGCCATGCACTGACGATCAGGGTAACAACAATGCCGACTGCAAACAAAAGCAGCAGTAAGGAGATATAGCTCCTGTACTGCGTCTGCCTGTTATGAAACAGCGGCGTAATCTGGCGATAGCTTTCAATGTAGAATGGAAAATCCAGCATCTCCAGCGGACTTGCGCACAAAATATAGTAGGCATTTCCGCTCTCTGTAATTTTATATCCTCTTTGGCCGCGATCCAGACTTTTCACCAGTGAATCCACAGAATCGAGCAAATCTTCACCGGCATAAACGCTGCCCTTTTCATCCTTTATGGAATAAGGAATCACTTTGCCCGAGCTTTTGGCAATCGTTTTACTTGTTATTCGCTTGAGCAGTTTGTAGCTTTCCTCTTTTGTCTGTTCTCTTTTGTAAGCGGAAGATGCCTGCCAATCAAGGCTTTGTTCCAAGGCGTCCGAAATAATTTCGTTTTCACGGTAAGCCATGTCCACCTCCCGTTCCAGCGATGCGCGGAAACCCGACTGGATCAGCAGGTATCCTCCGATGCTGAAAAAAGCCATGGTAACGATCATGAGGCTGAAAAACAGTTTCCAGAAAAATTTCACTCGCGCACCTCCAGGCGGTAGCCTATTTTGTAAACAGTCACCAGCTTGTCCTCCAGCCCCAGCTTTTTGCGCATGCGCTGGATATGAAGGTCCACCGTGCGGCTGTCCCTCATGTAGGTATCGCCCCAGACAGTTTCGTAAATCCGGTCGCGGAATAAGGCGATATTCTTGTTCTGTAAAAACAACAGCAGCAGATCATACTCCTTTGCTGTCAGTTTTACGACCGTCTCTCCTTTTTTAACGATCCGCGAAAGGGTATCCACCGTAATGTCGTATGCGGACAGATACTGCTGTGCCTTGTTGTAGCGCCGCAGCACGGTTTCCACTCTCGCCAGAAGCTCCATAATTTCAAAGGGCTTTGTGATATAATCTTCAGCGCCCATTTTCAGCCCTTTTACTTTATCCTTGACGTCTCCCTTTGCGGTGAGAAACATGACCGGCGTGCCCAGTGTTTTAATATATGCCAGCAATTCATAGCCATCGACCTTTGGCAGCATGATATCAAGAAGAACCAAATCGTAAGATTCTTTCTCCAGCAAGTCCGCTGCCGCTTCCCCATCGCCGGCGCAGACGCAGGAATATCCCGCATCTGTGAGGCTCATGCGAATCAGATCGGAAATCGGCTTTTCATCTTCAACAATCAGTATTTTATTCAAGCGGCTCCCCTCCTCTTAACTAAGATAGATTATATCAGACTTGCATCATATTTGTATCATTCCCTGCAACAGGGCAAAAAAAGCCTCCCAATCGCAATACTTGTCACAATTGGGAAGCTCTGTTTTTGTGCCTGAAACATTATCCTTCGTAGATCACTTTGCCTTCCGAGATGGTCTGGCAGACTTTTACTTTATAGATATCGTCTACCGGCTCTTCAAAGATGTTTTTTTCGAGAATTACCATGTCCGCGCACTTTCCGACTTCAATGGAGCCCGCGATATCCTCCATTCTGCACGCGTAGGCGTTGCCGATGGTAAAGGCTTTCACCAGCTGGTCGACGGATACCCGTTCCTCCGGTGCCAAAACGAGGTCCATGTCCGAGGAGTCTTCATCGATGCCAACTCTTGTGACACCGATCTGAATGCCCCTCAAAGGCGCCGGTATTGGAGTTACGTTATAATCACTGGCCGCGCCCAGCCGGATACCGGCATCAGTCAGGCTCTTCATGGGATACTCTTTGTATGCCCGTTCTCCCAGATACGGCACCTCGATATCTTCGAAGAAACCTCTGTATTTAAAGTGCCAGTACGGGTTGGTCACAGCGGTCACGTCATGGTCCGCGATACGCTTGTAATCCGCAGGGTCCACCACCTGCAGGTGGGTCATTACGCAGCGGCGGTCTCTTTTGGGGTTATCCTTTTCGATGTCGTCGAGAACGTCAAGGACCATTGCGGCGGCTGCGTCTCCGATCACATGGAAGTGAAGATCCAGTCCCAGCAGATCGGCCTTTTTGCAGAATTGGGAAAGAACGTCAAAGTCCCAGATCGGGTCACCGCAGTATTCCGTCTCTCCTGTGTAAGGCTCCTTTAAATATCCGGTCTTTCCTTCGATTACTCCATCCGCCATGATTTTCATCTGATCGATCTTGAACATATGGGAATTCGCCCGCGCACTGGTTTTCTCATACAAATCAATATGCTTGTACGGGTCGTTTTCAAAGCTGCGGTAAGCGCCCCTCGTTTTGCAGATCAATTCGCCGTTTTCGCTCATTTCCAGCAACGCCGGAATACTGTTCTCATCCAGATCCAAAATAGGATCCAGCATGGAAGTGATTCCGTACTGCGCCAAATGCTTCTGTACCCAGGTTATGGCCTCCTTGTAATTTTCTTTTGAAAATACCGGTTTGATGGGATCCACCAGGGCGATGGCCGCAAACTCTCTCAGCGTTCCCTTGGGAGTTCCGTCCTCTTCCTTTTCGATGATATTTCCCGGAGGAACCTGTGTGTCCTTTGTAATTCCGCAGACTTCCATGGCTTTGGTGTTGACCCACAGGGAATGCTTGTCGTGGGACCACATCATCATTGGCTTGTCAGCGCAGATTTCATCCAGCAGTTTGCGGGACGGACCTGTTTTTTCAAACATGGGATTTTCCCAGCCTGCGCCTTCATATACCGGTAAGTCCGGATGCTCTTCCACAAACTTTCTTATTGCCGCAAGATAATCGTCCGCGCATTCTCCGCCAAACAGGCTTACTTTGAAAACCGCGTCAATGGACGCCCATGTCACATGGGCATGAGCCTCAATGAATCCGGGGAGTACCATTTTCCCCTCTAAATCAACGACCTTCTCAGCTTTTATGGCTTCTGCCTCCTCATTGCTGCCAACAAAGGTAAATTTGTTTCCCTTTATGGCACAGGCCTGAGCCCAGCTGTCATTGGCGTCTACGGTATAAATTTTTCCGTTTTTATATAAAACATCCTGTACTGTGCTGTCTGTCATTTTTCAACCTCCCGTTTGTTATGTACGGTTCTTTACTATCTGTATTTTTTATTTAATACGTGCTCAAAGCCTTCCGTATTGAATTCTTTTCCCGCACGCTTGTTTTCCAGCTGTGCGTACATCTTCTTGTACACATCCTGTTTCAGCGGGTAGAAGAAGATTACGATACCGCTCAGCACGAATGCGATTCCCGATACCAGGCAGAACATCATCTGAATAGCATTGAGTACCGGCTCCGCATTGGCCGCTCCCAGGGTTTCGTCATAACCAACGTTGGCAAGAACTGCTCCGATGGCTGCGGCTGCGATGGCATATCCGGCTTTCTGACATAACAGATATACGGAAGTCATGGTGCCTTCTCTTCTCTTTCCGCACTGGAATTCGTCTATTTCAATGGAATCATACATAATCGGCATATTCATCGACCAGTAAGCGGAAGAGCCTATAACATAGCAGGTGGCCAGGAGACACGCGATTCCAATGGAGTTGACTTCTACAAAATTGAAGATAATCATTGCCACGCCGGAGGCGATAACCAGCACGCAATAAAGCTTGGTTTTATCGATTTTTTCTACCATTTTCATCAGCAGGGCGATAACGATGATTCCGCCGAAGGAAATAATCATCGTACACATACTCATCTGCATTTCGCTGAGTGCCACTACATAGAGGAAGAAATAGGCCATTGTCGTCAGGAACAGGCAGTAGCCGATTCTGAAAAACAGGGATGAAAGCGTCATCAATAAGTAAGGTTTTACCTTCAGTACCTCAATATAATCTTTAAAGAATCCGGTCTTTTCCTTTTCTTCCGGTGATTCTTCAAAATCCAGTTCAATGCCCTTGGTTGACAGGAATACGATAATCAGAGTTCCCACGCATAACGCGCCTTCGATCCATGCCGTGTAGTGCCATGCGTTGTAATCGGAAAATCCGTAGTCTTTGAAGAAGGACACAAACATAGTCGGCGCAACTGTTGAGAAAAACACGCCTACATACTGAATGATCTGAGACAGCATTCTGATCTTGGTTCTTTCCTCGTTATTCATGGTCATGGAGGCGCCAATGGAATAGTAAGGAATGCAGAAACAGGAATAGGACATCCAGAACAACAATGTCATAACCAGAAAATAGATATTTGCTGTCGAAGTTGTAATTCCGCCTAGTCTTGTAAACAGCAGCAGATAAGAAGCAAATAACGGGATAATCGCTATCAGCAGAAACGTTCTTTTTTTGCCGAATCTTGTCTTGGTGCGGTCTGCCAGGTTGCCGATGATCGGGTCCATAATCATGTTCCACACTACACCGATCGTTATAATACTGCCCGCCCAGGCAGGGCTTACACCCGCAAAGTCTGTTAAAAAGAATAGCAGGAACGCCGCAATAAAATCATATGCCAGTGTATCCGTAGCACCGCCTACGCTGTAACCGATTTTCTTGCCAAAGGATACTTTTTGAGTATTTTGTAGTTTTTCCATAAATACACCTCCTTAATGGTTTTAACTGTAACAAATGAGTCATATCGGGCTTGTTTCACAATTCCCATCTCTCGACAGTGCCCATATAGTCCGATTACGATTATATCTCTATTGTACCGAATTCTACGGCTGCCTGCTATAATTTACTTGTGTTTTTTCGAACTTTTCTGACTCTTCTTTCTTTTTTTGCGGCGTAATTCGACTTCCATATAATGAATAATAGCAACTAAGACCTTTTTGGGGGTTATTAAACAAAGCAGTATGGCTGTGACTGTTGTATACATTATGGAAAGAAAGGTATCAACCATGCAGCGGCAGACCCTGTGAGACCGGAGCCGCAGATCTCCCGGATTCCGGCAGAAAAAACACCGCATCTAGCAGGCCTGGGCTAAGTCCATTCAAGACTGGCACAGCGCTGCAAGATGCGGTACATATAAAAACCTGCCCAAAAGGCAAAGTGCCGGTAACTTTTTTTGATTTTTCTAGAAAGTTACGCATTTTTCAACGATCCTGCGACCTCCGAAACTGACCTGTAGCACAAATTTTCACTTTTAGCGATTTCGAGTACCCGCAAACCCACAACTTTGCGTAACTTTGCATCGTTTTTTGCGAAAAGTTACCGCCCGGGGCCGCAAGGCTAAGCCCTGTCTATTGAGGATGGCGCCGCGCCAATCCGCTCAACATCGCCCGCCCTTTATACCCACTGAATATCTTCCCGCTTTAATCGCTGGGGGATATGCAGATATTCTTCATTCTGCGGATAACCGACCATAAAGGCGCCGTAGAAGCTGTTGTTGTCCGGCAGCTGCGGAAGCAGCTCCCGAATCTGCGGGATCGAGTTGCACAGTCTGGTCAGGTAGCCGGACCAGCAGGTGCCGATTCCTCTTGCCTGCAGGATCAGTTCTGCCGTAGTCATGGCAATGGCCGTATCCGCCGGGGAATTGATGGCGTTGTTTCTGGCATAGCAGAGGATCAGCATGGGCGCGGTGCCCATCACTACGTTGTTTCCCTCTTCGTATTCAGTAGCGATCTCCGGAGAAGTTCCGCTTTCCCGGACGTATTTCAGTATGTACTGCATCATTTTTTCGATCACTTCTTTTGAGTCGATGACGATCCATTTGGCCGGATGCTGATTCTTCGCGCTGGGTGCCCAGGATGCCAGCTCAAGCGCATGGCGGATCGTTTCCCGCTCTGGCGGCTCCGGTTTAAAGTGGCGGTAGGATCTTCTCATCAGGATGTGCTGCTCCAGCTGCTGAGGGAATTCTTCCGAAAGTACCGGAAGCGGCTGCGGCAGCACGGAGTCCTCTTCGTCAAAAGAAACAGCGTTCTGCGGGCATGCCGCACCGCAGTGCATGCATTTAAGACAGGCTTTCCCTTCCCTCAGCTGAGGTCTGCCGTCCTTTTCCCCCAGCACTGTAAAGGGGCATACGGATACGCATTTCATGCATCCAATGCATTTTTCCATATCAATTCTTATCATGTTTTTCCTCCGTTTAAATGATTTCGTATCTGCATCCTTCAAAAGCCAGGTCAAACTGGCAGATACCTTTGTATTTGCAGTATGTGCAGGCGCTCACCTGGCCGGATTTTTTCGGCTTTACGGCTATATTTCCCCGCAGCAGTTCTTCGCACAGCTCCCCAACCTTCTCGTCCACATTTTTCTGCAGCTCCCGGAAGGTCTCTTCGTCCATCAGCTTTCCCGCTCCGGTACCGGAAAAGCCTTTCTGTGTCTGTCGGACCGGCACCACATCGGAGTAGCCGGAAAACTCGCCGGCAATATCCCGGATCACCTGTGGATCATCCACCATGACCCCGTCCATTTTGCAGGCTTTTTTCGCCTCCAGCTCCACCTTTTCAGTCAGCTCCTCAGGGCGGATTGATTCTGCGCTTACGGACGGCTCACTGATGAGAAAATAGAATACGCCCGCCGGCTCCCGTTCCTGCTGCTGCGCGGCCTTCAGGTAGAGCATCAGCTGCAGGCGAAAGCCTTTTTCCGCCTCATTGACGCTAAACTTTTCGTTCCCTGTCTTATAGTCGATGATCTTAACTTTGCCGTCCTCCAGAAGATCCACCCGGTCGATCTTGCCTTCGATGAAGACCTGCCCCTGCTCCGTTTCCACCGTTACCGGCGGGATACTCTTTCCCCTGCCGAACGCCTGCTCGAAAGCAATGGTGCGGATGCTGCCCCGCCTTACGTGGTCGATCATGATCCAGCTTATTTCATTGCAGATCTCACGGAGCCGTTTTGTTCGATACGTTTCCTCACTGCCGGAAGCAAGGATGCCCTCCCGATACAAAAGCGATTCTCTTTCCACAATGCTGCCAATCTTTTTTTCACACTCTTCCTTGGATACGGTCATCCATTTGGAAGCCGGGTCATTGACCGGAATGCCGTCCTCTGTCAGCCACCTGGATATCTCCATCAGGCAAGTGTGATACAGGTCGCCGATTTCTCTGCCGCCCAGCTCGTAGATTCGCTGTTCCTCCGGCCGCAGTCCGTATCCGACAAAATGGGCGAAGGGGCACCGGCTGTACTGTTCCAGCCGGGACGGACTGACCGCCAGCTCCTGAGGATGCTCCCGCTTATAAAGCGCCTCTGTAAAGGATTTGGAAATATCCTCCTGCTTGTTGGTGAAGAAAATGCCTTCCTGCAATTGGGCAATATCCCGATTTTCCCGATACCAGGAAACCGCCGTCTGCCACCCGGGATCCAGTTCCCCGCTGTCCATGGTCCGCCGGAGAGCCGCAGTCAGATGCTCCATCGCTGCGTTTTCGGCCTGCAAAAGCTCCATCGGCACGCCTCTGCTCACAAGATCCTGCTCCACTTCCAGATTCGGATAAATCGCCTGAATCTTGCTGAATATGGAGGAAGGTTTTATTTCCCGTCCGTCGCCATCCGAAGCCGAATAGCTGATCCACAGCCGCCTTCCCGGTCTGGCCAGGTTTTTATAGATGGCCAGTTTTTCTTCCTGAAGACGGATCTCATCCACTTTACAGATTTCAATTTCCTGCTGCGCGAGATAATGCTTCTCATCCTCATTGAGAATACTGTCCATGGGCGCCGAAGCCGGAAGCAGCCCCTCGTTGGCCCCCAGGATCAACATAGCTTTCACAGGTCCGCTCCTGGTTCGCTGCATGGTTCCCATAATCAGCCCGTCAGCGGAAGGAGGAAGAAGGCCCACTTCAATGGACTCCAGGCCAGCCCGGAAAATATCCCCAAAACTGTCTGCGAGAATCGTCTCTTCACCTACGATTTCCACGAACTGATCCAGCACATCCATAACCAGGCCCCAGACCTGGGCAGTTTCCTCCGCCGCTTCCAGATATCCTTCTTCTTCCTGTCTGCGGATCATGTTTTCCAGTTTTCCCGGAAGACCGCAATCCTCCGCCAGATACAGATACAGGGCCCGTACCCGTTCTTTTACCGTGCCGCCCGCTTTGAACTTCTGGGAAAAGGACTCCACCAGCTCAACAAACGCTCTGCGGGAGCATTCCAGCTGCTCCAGTCCTTCCTTTCCGTATTCACCGGCCCCTCTGGTGAAAGCTTTCTTCCACCGGCTTCCCCGGATACGGAATTTTCTCGCATAATTCTCCAGTTCCTCAATCTCATCCCATGCAAGAGATGTGAGGCCGGTCTTGAGCAGACGAAAAACATCCTCCGTTCGGTAGCCTTTGCTGCTGATATCCAAAAGCGACAGAATAAACACAGATGCAGGGTTATGGAGAATATTCTGCTTTTTATCTAAAAACAGCTCTATCCCGTACTGGGAAAAAACTCGTTTGACGATAGAACCTCTGGTTTCCATATCGTTGCAGATCAAAATGATGTCCTTATATTCCAGGCCCTCATCCCGAACCAGGGACAATACCTCCGCTGCCGCGGATTCCGCCTCACTGTAAAAGTTGGCAGCCCGCATCAGCGTGATGCCATCGTGCTCCTCCGACGCCTTTACCGGTATGGCATACAGCTCATGCTCCAAATGAAGGATTGCCGGAGCTTTTTCCCCGACCCGATAATCCTGAGAAATGGCCGACTTTTCCCACGGGATTCCCTGTTCTTCCGCCAGGCGGCAGAACTTTCCCATGATGCTCCCGGGAAGACCGAACAGCTCCCCATCCCGGCCCCCTTCTCCATAAGTCAATACCAGATTTACCTCTTTGGCCGTCCGCATCAGCTGTCCGATGACCTCCGTATTTTTGGGGGTAAAGGAATCAAAGCCGTATACCCAGACGGCAGAATCTCTGATCTTTTCCGAAGCGGTGATCTTCTCAGCGTAAAGGCTGACATAATCTTCCGTATCGAGATACTTGTCCTTTATATATTCTTCGTAGCTCTCGAATACCAGACCGATATCCCTTAGCTTTTTTCTCAGGAACGTGCTCTCACCTAAGCCCTGAGCAATGTTCTCCAGCTCCTGAGGCGTGGTGCCGTACTGTTTTAATTCGGAAATAAAATTGTTGACCATCTCAATAAAGGACTGCTTTTTTTCCAGCCCCCGGTAGATGGAAAGCTCTTCTTTCCTTTCTGTGAGTATCTTGGTCAGCAGCATATGTCGCCCATACTTGTCAATGAGCGCCGTCCGTCCGCCGCCTGTTTCGGCCAGGATCTTAAGGCCCAGCCTGGAAATGCTGACCACTTCCAGATCCATAAGTCCTCTTGCTCCCAGATAAAAAAAGGCATCCCTCTCCGCCTGTAACGTAAACTGGTCCGGTACAAGCAGCAGGGTTTTGCCTTTTATAGAATCGAATATGAATTTATCTTTATTGATATTTTCGCGGCCATAATAAATATGAAGCATGAAACCCGTTCTCCTCCCCCGGAATCTGTTATCGTGTGAATTCGTTGAAGATATCGGCCACGCTTTCTATTTTATCCGCTTTGTAAACTTTGCTTCCGCAGAATATCAGGCCGTTATCCAAATCCCCCAGGGCCGCGTTGATCAGTCCCTGTGTAATACACCGGGGATCCTCGCTGATCCGGTCAACATAAGGGCTTTTGATCACCCTTCCCGGAAAGCCCTCCGGACTCGTAATAATTGTAACATCCTTTTCACTGCAGTTCAAATAGGCGTTCTTAAACGCTTCGCAGGCATCGCATTCTCTGGTGGTCACAAAGCGGGAACCGATCTGAAAGCCATCGGCACCATAGGCATAGACTTTTTCTGCGTCCTCTCTGGTATAGATGCCGCCGCAGACGATGAGCGGACAGTGATCCAAATCCTCCAGCTCTCCCTTGAGATCGGCGATGTTCTTGTAAAAATCCTCTGCCGCCGCTTCCATCTGGAATTCCTTGACTCCCAGATATCCACCCGCCAGCGGTCCCTGGAAAATAAACCCGTCGGGCGTGCGGTTGTACTTCTTGGCCCAGTTTCGGATAATGATATTTGCTGCCCGTTTGGATGATACGATTGGAACCAGCGCCACCTTCTTATCTTTGCAGTAGCGGGGAAGATTGATCGGCACTCCCGCCCCGCAGATAATCACCTCCGCGCCGGCCGCTACGGCCGTCTCCACATATTCCTGAGGATGCCGTGAAGACCACATAATGTTGACGCCGATGGGTCCTCTGCCCTCACAGTCCCGCACCAGCTGCAGCGCCCTTTGAATCTCTCTTTTCAAAACCCGTTTGTTGGCTGCCAGCGGGTCTGCGTCAAAATCAGGCTCGCGAAATCCGATCTTGGACGCGGCTATAACACCGACGCCCCCTTCCTTTGCCACGGCGGCTGCCAGCGAACTCATAGACAGACCGATGCTGAGAGCTCCCTGAAAAATCGGTACCGGTACGGTCACTTTGCCCAGTTTCAGAGGTTTCATGGCAAAGGGTCCCGGGTCCCTGGCCGGAGGGTGCTTGCGCATCAGCAGGTATTCATTGATATTGTCGATGGATTCGATGAATTTTCCCACCTGATCCTCCGGGATCTGGGAAATGGCCTCCCGAATCATGGCCGTATGGAACTCCTCGTGCTCCCGCACCGCTGAGGCGCCTTCGTCCGTCAGACGTATCTTTACGATCCGCCGGTCCTCCGGGATACGGAACCGGTCCACATATCCCTTTTTCACCAGCTTATTGACTGCTGCGGTAAGGGTGCTGACATTGATCTTTAAGGCTGCCGCAACCTGGCTCATGGTCTTGGGTTTTCCCTCGCCGATGGCTACCAGAGTATGCAGCTCTGTTATGGAAAGGTCCCTGCGGGTGGATTCTTTAATCGCCTTTTCTTCCAGCTTTAAAACCACATTGAAAAGGTTTACTAAAATATCGTTGATTTTTCTGACGTTATCCACCTTGGACGCTCCTTATTCAAACATAAACATGATCTCGCATTTGCAGGCCAGCTTGTCGCCCACGTAAGCCTCAGCTTTTCCGGTGCCGGCTCTTTTTCTCAGCTTTTCAAAATACACCTTCAAGGTCAGGGTATCGCCGGGGACCACCTGATGCTTGAATTTCGCCTCCTTGATGGAGCCGAAGAAAGCCAGCTTGCCTTTGTTTTCCGGCAGAGAAAGGACAGCGACCGCCCCGGCCTGGGCCAGAGCTTCCACTTGCAGAACGCCCGGCATCACTTTTCTCTCCGGGAAATGGCCCTGAAAGTAATATTCCTCTTCCCTTACGTGCTTGATGGCCGTAATCGACTTGCCCGCTTCCATTTCCACCACTTCATCCACCAGAAGGAAGGGCTCTCTGTGGGGAATGATTTCTTTGATCTGTTCCTGATTCATTAACATGTTATCACCTTATTTCTCGAACTTCTTGACAATAATGCTGCCGTTGTGTCCGCCGAATCCCAGGGAATTGGAGAGCACATAGTTCAGATCTGCCTCTCTTCCTTCGTTTGGCACATAGTCCAGCGTCAGTTCCGGGTCCGGCTTTTCAAGGCCGATGGTAGCCGGAATGAATCCATCGTTGATGGCTTCTACGCAGAATACGGTTTCGATGCCACCTGCCGCTCCCAGCAGATGTCCGGTCATGCTCTTGGTGGAGCTGATAGGAACTTTTGTATCGTTTCCAAAGATTTTTTTGATGGCATTCGTCTCAAACAAATCATTGTATGGCGTTCCGGTTCCGTGGGCATTGATGTAGTCGATCTGATCCGGTGCGATGCCCGCTTCCTGCAGCGCCAGTTCCATGGCGTTGGCCGCGCCTTCGCCGTCCGGCGCCGGTGCCGTGATATGGTATGCATCGCAGGTGGCTCCGTAGCCCACCATCTCGCCGTAGATCTTCGCGCCTCTTGCCAGCGCGTGTTCCAGCTCTTCTAAAATCAGAAAACCGGCACCTTCTCCCAGCACAAAGCCGTCTCGTTCCGCATCAAACGGTGTGGAGCATCTTGAGGGGTCCGTTCTTGTAGACATAGCCTTCATGTTGGCAAATCCGGAGAAGCATACGGGTGTGAATACGGATTCCGCAGAGCCTGCCAGAACCACATCCGCATAGCCGTGCTTTACGTTGCGGAAAGCCTCTCCCACGCTGTGAGTACCGGCCGCGCAGGCGGAAACCACACCGAAGCAGGATGCTTTCGCCTGGAATTTGATCGCCAGATTGCCGGATACGGCGTTGGGCATTACCATGGGCACCAGCAGAGCGGATGCTCTTGCGGGATTATCCTTTTTTACACATTTGGTCACTTCGTTTTCCAGGGTGGAGATGCCGCCGATTCCGGTCCCGGCGAACACGCCGAACCGTTCCGCTTTCACGTTTTCACCGCTGACAATGCCTGAATCCGCCACCGCTTCTCCTGCGGCTGTCAGGGCCATCTGGGAGGAAAGGTCCAGTCTCTTGGCTTCCCGTTTATCTTCAAAAACAAAATCTTTGACTTCCGCGCCCATTTTTACTTTATGGGAAGTGACATCAAAGCGGGTGATCTCCGCGATTCCGTGTTTTCCTGCTTTGATGCTGGCCCATGAATCGGCAATATTATTTCCAACGGGTGTAACGGCTCCTCTGCCTGTAATTACAACTCTTTTTTCCATTAATTCAAATCCTTTCTCTCTACATGGTTAATCCGCCGTCTACGCAGATGGTCTGTCCTGTAATATAAGAAGCGCTGTCGGAAGCCAGAAACAACGCGGTCTTTGCGATGTCCTCCGGCTTTCCCGTGCGGCCCAGACTGATGGCCTCAGCAATCTTTGCTTTCTGATCGTCCGTCATCACGGCGGTCATGTCCGTATCAATGAATCCCGGCGCGATGGCATTGACGGTGATCCCTCTTCTTCCCAGTTCTTTTGCCGCCGACATGGTCATGCCGATGACGCCCGCCTTGGAAGCGCTGTAGTTGACTTGGGCCGGATTCCCCTTTACTCCGGCAACGGACGACATGTTGATGATCCTGCCGGATCTCTGCTTTATCATAACCTTTGAAGCTTCGCTCAGGAAATAGAAGGAGCCGTTTAAGTTGGCGTTTATCACATCGGTAAAATCCGCGCCCGACATGCGCATCAGCAGCTTGTCTCTGGTAATGCCCGCGTTATTGACTAAAATATCCACTTTGCCGAACAGCTCTTTGGCCTTTGCTACAGCAGCTTTGGCTGTCTCCGGGTCCGCCACGTCGCCTTTTAAAAGCTCGACTTTCGTCCCATGCTCCGCAAGCTCGGCGGCTGTTTTCTGCGCCTGCTCGTCATTGCTTCGATAGCAGAGCAGCACGTCGGCGCCGTTTTTACAGAATTCCTCTCCAATCGCTCTGCCTATGCCCCGGACGCCGCCTGTAATGATAGCTGATTTTCCCTGTAACATATCTATTCTCCTTCTTTCAGAGCCGTCAGCCCTTCGATCGTCTGCTGCAGGCTCTCTGCGTTTTCGATATTGAATCTCGCGATGGCAGGGTCGGTCTTTTTGGCCAGTCCGGATAAAGTCTTACCCGGTCCGATTTCCACCAGCACCTCTGCGCCGTCGCGTTTGAAATTGCGGATTGTTTCTTCCCAGTAAACCGGGCTCATGGCCTGTCTGGACATGATATCCGCCAGGTATTCGACCGGGTCTGTGCCGTCAAAATCCTTCATCATATCTTCTGCGGTAACGTTGGCGTAGATTTTCGCACCAGGAGCTTTCAGTCCCGCCTCCTTGAGCACGTTTTTCAGCTCCTTTGCCGCCGGAACCATCATTGGACTGTGGAAAGCCGTTCCCACAGGCAGCACCATGGCTCTGATTTTCTTTGCCTTCGCGGCTTTAACAAAACGTTCAATCGCTTCTTTATCGCCGGCTACTACCGTCTGGGCAGGGGAATTGAAGTTTACGCCTTCCAGAATCCCATCTTCTCTGACTTCTTCCACCACTTCCAGGATCGCTTCCCGTTTTCCCATTCCGGCTGCCATCGCGCCCCTGGGATTGCCATCAGGCCCCAAACCGGCTTCATTCATCAGCTGGCCTCTCTTGGTTACGATCTCCATGCCTTTTTTAATTTCATCAATTGCTCCGGCTGCGGTCAGAGCCGCGTATTCGCCGAGACTGAATCCCGCATAACCGATAATTTCCACATCGTCTTCCATGCCGGCCTTTTTCAGGGCTTCCAGAAAGGCTTTGTAAGCGGCCATCGTCACTGTATAGATACATGGCTGGGTGACGTGGGTCTGCTTTAAAGTCTCTTCATCGCCCTCAAAGCACCATTCCTTCACTTGGTCTCCCGCCATGTCAAAAATTTCTTTTGCTGATTCATATGTGTCGTACAGGTCTTTGCCCATCCCTTTATACTGAGCGCCCTGTCCTGCAAATGTGATTCCGATCTTCATAAATCTCTTCTACCTCCTTAAACATTTCTTCGATGATTTCTGCTGCCGGCTGTTCCTTCTTTACCATACCGGCGATCTGTCCGGACATGATGTTGCCATGATCCGCGTCTCCGTCGCGCACTGCGGCGGCCAAGGTTCCCGTGCAGAGCTCGTTGATCTTCTCCACGTCCTCGTTTTTCTTTTCCAGCGCCAGAATTTCTCTGGCCAGTTTATTTTTAATGACTCTTACCGGGTGGCCCGTGCTCCGGCCGGTGGCCACGGTGGAAGAATCCTTTGCTTTTAAAATAGCGTTTTTATAACCTGGAGCCACGATACATTCGTTGGCTACCAGGAATCTGGTTCCTACCTGCACGCCTTTGGCGCCCAGCATATAGGCTGCGGCGATGCCCCTGCCGTCAGCAATGCCTCCGGCAGCGAGAACCGGAATTTTCACTGCGTCTACGATCTGCGGAACCAGCGCCATGGTCGCAGTCTCTCCGATATGCCCTCCGGCCTCTGTTCCTTCCGCAACTACCGCATCGGCTCCCGCACGTTCCACACGCAGAGCCAAAGCCACATTCGCGATAACCGGGACAACTTTAATACCGCACTCCTTCATTCTAGCAATATACTTTCCCGGATTTCCCGCGCCTGTCGTTACTACCGGTACTTTTTCCTCGCAAACAACATCGATGAGCTCATCCACATTGGGGGCCAGCAGCATGATGTTGACACCGAAAGGCTTGTCTGTCATTTCTCTTGTCTTTTTGATCTGCTCCCTCAGCCAGTCCGCTGATTCACCGCCTGCCGCGATGATTCCCAGTCCGCCGCCGTTGCTCACGGCCGCTGCCAGGTTGCATTCGGCAATTCTCGCCATGGCTCCCTGGATAATCGGATATTCAGTGCCCAATACTTCGCATACATTTACCATTTCATTTTCCTCCTACTTCCTATCTGACTATGGGAATGCCCTTTTCTACCATTCTATAATGGCCGCAGCGGCAGAAAGTCCGCCGCCGAATCCCATGACTGCAATTTTATCGCCTTTCTCCATTTTACCAGTTTTTGAAAGATCATACAATGCCATTGGAATACTTGCTGAAGAAACATTGGCGCTTTTGTTGATGCTGATCTGGAATTTTTCGATGGGCTGGTTCAGCCGCTGTGCCGCGGCAATCATGATCCGGCCGTTGGCCTGATGCGGTACGAACCAGTCGATGTCATCCAGAGTCAGTCCCGCTTTCTCCAAAGCCGCCATGGTTACCTCTTCAATGGAATTGACTGCGAATTTGAATACGGCCTTTCCCCGAAGGGCCAGATGCTGCGGCTGTATTTCGTCCTGCCAGAAGGGGATCTTATGATACTCCTTGCCGCAGGTCAATACGCCCCTTTCGTCATCGTAATTTTTCAGGTATGTAGCCAGTATTCCCGAGCTGCCCGGTCTGTTTTCCAGCACGGCCGCTCCGGCTCCGTCCCCGAACAGGATGCAGCTGGAACGTTCCTCCCAGTTGGTGATCCTGGAAAGGCGCTCTACGCCGATCACCAGCGCCCTTTTGATTTCCATTGTATTGGAGCCTGGCATGGCTCCGTTTTTCATCAATGCCTCCGCGTTCCACAGTCCGTACATAAAGCCGCTGCAGGCAGCGTTTATATCGAAGGCTACTGCGTTTTCCAGTCCCAATCTCCGTTTTACCTGCGCGCTGGTCACCGGAACCATGGCATCCGGCGTCACGGTGGCTACCAGTACCAGACCGATGGAATCCCGGTCAATCCCCCGCAGTGCTTCTTCCCCTGCTCCGCACGCCAGATCCACGCCGGTCTCAACCGTAGCCACATGCCGCTGTTCAATGCCGGTTCTCTCGATGATCCAGGTGTGGTCCGTATCGACCAGATCGGAAATGTCGTCATTGGTTACGACTTTTTCCGGCAGGCATTTTCCCAATCCTACAATTTCTACGCCCAAATCGTCCTCCTTTGATGCTGTTTTTATTGTTTATAGATAAAATAGTTTGATAGTCAAACTATTTTATAATATTATAATTTATTTTCAGGAAAAGTCAATGGGTTTTGTTGTTGTAGATTTTTTTGAAATACAGCAAATGCCGCGCATTCGATATTTTCTACACAAAAAAACCCGAAAAATCGGGTTTTTCCAATGGCATCATAGCTTATCTTTTATATTTCTATTGTTATATAGAATCCTTCTCACTTCCATTCATACGCTCCCTTACTCTTCCGAACACTTCATTTGCTGTAAATCTTGTTGCATCTGCTGCCGCAGCTTTATCGGCTTCATCTAATTTCAGCTCTACGTCTTCTGTCAGCGCCGCATACTGCTCAAGACTCAAAACCACCATCGAACCGTATCCGTTCTTAGTAAGATATACTGCTTCCCCTTCTCTTACGATTGATTCAATTTCCGTAAAATTATTTCTTAAATCGGAAACCGGTCTTATATTAATCATCTTCTTACCCTCCATATTTTGCACATTCTTTATGGCATAATTTTATCATAATTACGCCATATTTGCAATATACGGATCTTGATATCATTCGCTCTGGCCGGGTTCTGTTTATACTCATGGGCGAAACATAGCCCGCCCAGCTCACCGAAATCTGCTTGCCCATTTCGCCGGATAAGGTTATAATACTTTTATCAATTTAAGGAGTTTTTTATGAGCATTTTGACAGTTGAACATTTATCCCATGGCTTTGGAGACAGGGCCATTTTTAATGACGTTTCCTTCCGCCTTCTGGCCGGCGAGCATATCGGTCTTGTGGGCGCCAACGGTGAAGGAAAGTCTACCTTTCTGAATATTGTTACCGGTAAGCTGGCCCCGGATGAGGGCCGCGTGGAATGGGCAAAGAACTGCCGCGTCGGTTATCTGGATCAGCACACGGTTCTGGAAAAAGGCATGACTATGCGGGATGTACTGAAATCCGCTTTTTCCTATCTATTTGAGATGGAGGCGCGCATGAATGAGATCTGCGACCGGCTGGGAAGCGCCGATGTGTCGGAGATGGACGCGCTGATGGATGAGCTGGGAGAAATTCAGGATATGCTCACCATGCACGATTTTTATATTATTGACGCTAAGGTTGAAGAGGTCGCCCGGGCGTTGGGGCTCACGGACATTGGGCTGGACAAGGATGTGTCGGATCTTTCCGGCGGCCAGCGGACCAAGACCCTGCTGGCAAAACTGCTTTTGGAGAAGCCGGACATTCTTCTTTTGGACGAGCCGACCAATTACCTGGATGAGGAGCATATCGAATGGCTGCGGAGGTATCTGCTGGATTATGAAAACGCTTTCATTCTTATATCCCACGATATCCCCTTCCTCAACAGTGTAATCAATCTGGTTTATCACATGGAAAACCAGGAGCTGAATCGCTATGTGGGCGATTACGATAAATTCCAGGAGGTTTATGCGGTAAAGAAGGCGCAGCTGGAGGCCGCTTACAAACGGCAGCAGCAGGAAATCAGTGAATTGAAGGATTTCGTAGCCCGCAATAAGGCGCGGGTAGCCACCCGCAACATGGCCATGTCCCGTCAGAAAAAACTGGACAATATGGATTTAATCGAGCTGGCGGCGGAAAAACCCAAGCCGGAATTTAATTTTAAGAAGGGACGTACCTCTGGGAAGGTTTTATTTGAAACTGCGGATCTGGTCATCGGTTATGATGAACCGCTTTCAAAACCCCTGAACCTTTCCATGGAGCGGGGACAGAAGATTGCGCTCATCGGAGCCAACGGCATCGGGAAAACGACGCTTTTGAAAAGTATCCTGGGCCTGATTCCGCCTCTTTCCGGGACATGCGAGCTGGGCGATTATCTGCAGATCGGCTATTTTGAGCAGGAGATGCCGCCGGGGAATACCAATACCTGTATCCAGGAGATGTGGAATGAATTCCCGGGACTGAATCAGTTTGAAGTGCGCGCGGCTCTAGCCAAGTGTGGCCTTACCACCAAGCACATTGAAAGTCAGGTGCGGGTTCTGTCCGGAGGCGAACAGGCCAAGGTACGGCTTTGCAAGCTGATTAACTGCGAAAGCAATATTCTGCTTTTGGACGAGCCGACCAATCATCTGGACGCGGACGCCAAAGCGGAGCTGAAGCGCGCGCTGATCGATTATAAAGGAAGCGTTCTGCTGATCTGTCACGAGCCGGAATTTTATCAGGATGTGGTGACGGATGTATGGGATTGCAGTAAGTGGACGACAAAGCTGATATAAAAGAACAGAAACCGTTTTGCTGCGGCAGGGTCCTCGACCTGTGCAAAACGGTTTCTTCTTTTTTGAGATTTGTGTTCCAATTACCCTTAGATCAAGTCCAGCAGGTCTTCTGCTTTTTCGATTATATAATCCGGTTTATTGGGTCCGGTTTTCTCTTCTTCGGTCACAGCCATGGCCCAGCTTACCAGCACGGATTTGACGCCGGCGTTCTTGGCACAGAGGATATCGAACATGGTATCCCCCAGCATAATGCTGCGCTCCGGGGCAGAATCCAGTTTTTCCAGAGCGATGTGGATGGGCTCAGGATCCGGTTTGTGCTTGTCCGTATCGTCGGCAGTAACCACCGTATCGAAATAGTCCGCGATCTCATATTTTTCCAAACCCTGCTGGGTGGTGTTCCGAAGCCGGGAAGTTACCATTGCCGTTTTATAATTCCGCTGTTTCAGCTCGGCCAGCAGCTCTTTCATTCCCGGAAACAGGGAGATCAGCTCGCCGAAGTTGTCCCGGTGATAGCTTCTGTAAATTTCCACGGATTGCTCTATCGGTACATTGGGAAACAATTTTTCCATGGTTATCTGCAAAGGCTCCCCGAAGGTTTCTATAATCTTTTCAACATCTTCTTCCCGGTTTTCCAGCGTTTTGAAGGTATGCTGCCAGGAATTGATGATTACCTCGTTGGTGTTCATGACGGTCCCGTCAAAATCAAATAATACAGTGTCAATCTTGCTCATTATTTTTCTCCTTTTACATGCTGCACGGTCCCTTTTCTATCCGGCTGATCGGATTGCCCGATTGCCGGCGGGACAGTACACTAGTTATTATAGGTGCAAAAGGATGGTTTTGCAATGGCAAGATTGACAGCGAAAGGATGGCGGACCTGACTTAAACCACTGGTTTCTCGTTATTCCATCGCAACCAGGGCTTCCCTTCCTTTATGGTAATCCTCCACTCTCCGCACCGCATTTCCATCTTCATCATAGCCTGTCACCGCTTTGATCTCCCACTGGATTTCGGGGCATGGACCGTCATATAAATTTTCTCCCACTGTATATTCCTCGTTTAAGCAATCCAGTGTTTCCGATTCCGTGTATTCTCCGGAAATCTTCGGGATGTAGAAGATTCCTTTATCCAGCATTTGCGCCTTTTCCGTCCGCCCATCTGTGAATTCGGCTTCAATTCTCGTGATCTGCGGGTTGGAAATCAAACCGTAGAGAATCCCCTGCATTTCATATGTCTCGCCGGCCTTTGTTTCGTACAGAGGCTTTGATTCTTCAATGCGAAAGCCAAAGTCACCCGTTTGCTTTTCACGGTCATAGACGCTTTGCAAACCTGCGGGTTTCCAAAGAAAACCGCCGATTCGCTCTTCTATGGAGCACAGGGTCCATGGTCCGCAGTTGCCGAAAACAATGCTGATATTTTCCTGTTTCACACTGCCTGCGATCTCGGAAGGTCCGAAGCCGATATTTTTTTCTTCATCCCGCATTGCCTGCTGCGGCAGCAGGTTTACCTGAAAAACAGTTCCCAGAATCAGAGCCAGCAGCAGGATCAGCAGGATATTTATAACCACTTTTGTTTTTCTTGTAAGCTTTATATGTTTACGCATCGCCGCCCTCCTTCAAAGGAATGTCCACGTCCCAGCTTCTCCCATACCGGTCAAAGCTCAGATGCATCGATTCGGCGTCTCTGGGAATAGGGTTCAAACTGAGACCAATCCTGCGATAATTAAAACCCTGCCTTTGCCATATCACCCGCATGGAGGAGTTCTGTTCCCCCAAGGATTGAGAAAATTCTTCCTTTCCGGCAGTTGCTTTGAGACCGGATATATCGAAGAATTCCCCTCCAAATAAGTCTTTCTTCACAGATACGATCAAGCATCCGCTCTGGTCCTTTCCAGTGCCGCGAATCAGTTTTTCTATGGTCACCTGATATCCGTCCGCATCAATTGTCTTATCGATTTTCTGAGTAACACAGGAAATGTTCTGCTGGCTGTATTCCGCTTTTACCTCTTTTTCAGCAGAGTCAGCGGCTGACACCAGTTGATTAATACCTCCCAGCGAAAAGCCAATACACACGAAAATCAACACTGCTGTCACTGCCGTACTGATGAGCCAGAGCCACCCCAGCCAGAAATGGTGCTGCCTGTTGAGCGCCTTTCCGATTTCTTCTGCGTTTCCCATCGCTGCGACAGCCTGCTGCTGGGCCTTTTCCGCTTCCACGCCCTGTGCCCGCAGCTCCCATGCCGCATCTTCAATATGAGCTTCCAGCTCTTTTTTTATCGCTGCCCTGTCCCAGATAAAATGAATTTGCTTTAGCACATCATTCAAAAAATCGTCTCTATGAGAACCTTCCTTCTTTTTAGGCCATACCATACACACCACCGCCAATCACTTTGTTTACGGAATCGGAAAAAATATTCCATTGTTCTTTTTCCGCTTCCAGTTGCTTAAGCCCCTTTTTCGTAATCTGATAATATTTTCTGGATTTTCCCTGGGGCGTCGTCTGCTTGTAGGAAGCAACGTAGCCACTGTTCTCCAGCTTGTGGAGAATCGGATACAGAGTCCCTTCTTTGAACTGGAACGTATGATCGGAACGTTCTTCCAGCTCACGGATCAGCTGATAACCGTAAGAATCCTCTTCGGATAATAGCGTCAGGATCAGCATATTGGTGCTGCCGCCTATTAAATTTTTGTCGATTTTCATACTTTCACCTCCTTTCATACCTAGAAATTCTATGTACGGTTATTATACTTAGAGATTCTAGGTATGTCAAGTAAAAATCTTTTCTTCGCAAAGCCATTTGTTATTTTCACAGAGGTGATATAAAATAACGGAATAGGGTTGCAGCATGGCATCGGGAAAAAGGAACCTATGGTTTTCAAATCATACACGGAGGTAATCAGTGGAAAGTTCATTTATGCAAAATATCATTCAAATAGAAGGCACTCCCCTCAGTATCAGCGTCTACTCGGTTAAGGACAAGCCCCTTTGCATGCATGAGGCAGGCACGCTGGAGATCATCTTCTGTCTCACGGGAACGATAAAGTTCGCCTACGCATATGAAGAGTTCACCCTCAATGCGGGCGAATACGTTTCTGTGGACCGGGACGCATATTATCTGCACAGTGATGGTTACAATATGTGCGTTTCATTTTATGTTGATTTAATGTGGTTTGAAAAAAAATATCCTAATATTAAAGATATCCTGTTCGTCTGTGAGGGCTGCGCGGAAACTACCATGCCCTATCCGACCGTTTATCACGACCGCCTGCGGGGAATCTTGATCGCGCTGCTGAAATTTATTCTTGACAGCAGCGTAAAGCAGGATACGGCTAAGATCACCCGTATTACCGAATCCATCGTCGATCTGTTCGTTCATCATTTTGATATTGTTTTCTTTCACTCCGGCAGAACGGAGATCAACGAAGAAATTCTGAAAAGGATTCAGGAAATCTATGCCTATGTGGACCAGCATTTGGAGGAGAAAATAGCCCTCGATGACTTGTCTGCGCATCTTGGACTGAGCAGCAGCTATCTCTCCGAATTCATGCGTAAGATGTCCATTGGGTTCAGGCAGATCCTCGCATACATCAGGGCCAACAAATCGGAATGGTATCTGATCAATACCAATTATACAATCGTTGAAATTTCAGAGGCCTGCGGGTTTTCCGATCCCCAGTATTACTACAAAGCATTCAAAGAATGGTATAAATGCACGCCGAAACAGTTTCGGGAAAAATACATTAAACAGTCCCAGGACAACATGGTGTATTATGAGCCTTACGTCATCCGCACGATTGTGGATCAATTGATGATTGAACACTATATGAGTTTGTTTTTGGAATAGCTATGAATCAGGCCCCTTCAACAAAAAGGCCGCCCCGGTAACTTATCCCTTTTTTCTCGAAAAGTTACGCGTTTTTCAACGCTCCTGCGAGCTATAAAACAGCCGGAAGCACAAATTTTCACTTCCTGCGGTTTCGGACACCCGCAAACCCGCAACTTTGCGTAACTTTGCCTCAATTTTGCGAAAAGTTACCGCAGCCTGCAAAACGGCTCGAGTTCCTTCAGGCCAGCAGGGGCCGCACGAATCCGGCGAAGCCGCGCCTAATTGACCGTAACTATATGACCCTTGCGACCAAGGTGCTTTTTGGGAGTCAATGGTCGCGGGATTTGCCGGCAAAATCGGAATTTGGTCGCAAACCCGCAGCCATTCTTAGCTCCTTGCTGCATCCTTGCTGCATCCGGGTCGCATCCGGGCTGCGTTCTGCCAATTCCGCCAAGTCTGCCGGAGAGAAACGCCCATCCGCTTTCTCATTATAACGTACTAAAGCATTTCCGGAGCTTTCATCAAAATAAAACGATAAAAGCGGATCTTTTTTCAACGTTTCTTACCCTTGCCGGGCAAGCTTAAGTGGAAATCCCCAAAAAATAAAGGCCTAAAGCCCACAAACCCACACGTTTCGTCCGCCCCGGCCCCAGTTCAAGGCAAAAAGCGCCAGGCTGCTATCTGCACCATTTTCTTGCCGGATAGTTTATTGTTGAAATCATTATCCATCATCAAAAAACAACAACAAAACAACATTGCTCAGGATTAATTTTCTGAATATTATGATTGTATCGACATGATTCCATTATAATATAAGGAGGTTTATTATGAGTGAACGAAATCAAGCAGGAGAAGTTACATTAAAACGAACGCTGACACTGCCGCTGATCATTATGTTTGGGCTGGCGTATCTGGCCCCCACTGTGGTTTTCAACTACTACGGCCTGTTTACACCCAGCACCCACGGCATGTACACATTGGCATTATGCGTGACCGCCATAGTAATGGCTCTCACAGCCTACAGCTACACACAGATGGTAAAAGCATATCCTTCCGCCGGTTCCGCATACACCTATGTAAACAGATCGGTGCAGCCGCATTTAGGCTTTCTGTCCGGCTGGGTTATGCTGGTGGATTACCTGCTGCTGCCAATGATCTGCTATCTGCTTTTGGGTGTATATATCAATGAATATTTCCCGATGATCCCGGTGTGGGCCATCGTTATTGTTGTCGCAGCCATAGGAATGATCGTAAACATTGTAGGTATAAAAACCGCCAGCATCATCGATACCATCGTAACCTGTGCGGCCATTGCTTTCACGATCCTCTTCGTTGCCTGCATCGTGAGATACGTAACAAACGGAGGCGGCTCAGGAACTTTATTTGATCCGTCGGCTTTTTACAACCCTGAGAACTTTGAGATCAAGGGTACGCTTGCCGCATCGGCGGTACTGTGCGCATCCTTTGTGGGCTTTGATGCGGTAACAACTCTGGCCGAAGAAGCGAAGGAACCGCAGAAAGTCATGGGAAAGGCCATCATGGGCGTAGTGATCGGAGCCGGAATCATCTTTGCGATCGTCGCCTATTTTTCGCAGATCGCATGGCCGCAGGCGCACCTGGAGATAGAAGATCCCAACACAGGCATATTCGAGCTGTTCCCCCATATCGGCATGAACTGGCTGGGAACCATGTTTTTCGTAATTGATAACTGCGGCAGTTTCGTATGCGCAATGGCGGGCATGGGAGCCGTTTCCCGTATTCTCTACGGCATGGGACGCGACAACATTCTGCCCAAGAAGTTCTTTGGCAAACTGTCGCCCAAATTCCAGACGCCTGTAAACAACATCGTATTGACTACACTCATCGCCCTCACAGCTCTCTTTTATCAGGACAATGTAATGGGCGCCGCATCTTTAGTATCCTTTGGAGCCGTATGCGGGTTCTTCATGGTTAATTTCTCGGTCATCAGCCATTATGTCATCAAGGGCAAAGAACGAGGCGCAGCGGCAATGTTCAGGCACCTCATCGTCCCGGCCCTGGGCATGGCAAGCCTCATCGTCGTGTTCTATTTTATAGAAACCCCGGCCAAGATTCTGGGAGGTGTATGGCTGCTGATCGGTATTATCTATCTGGCGATCAAAACAAAGGGCTTCAAAGAGCTGCCGCCGGAAATGAAGATCGAGGAGTAAGGACAAGGAGGAAACAAAAATGACAACCATTATAAAAAACGCCGATATCTATACTTGCAGCGAGGGCTGTCCAAAAGCAAACTGCATTATCTTTGATAAGGAAACCATTCAATTTGTCGGCGATATAGGGGAAGTAGCGCTGGAAAAGTACGTGGATGCAGAGATTCACGATATTGGCGGAAGATGTCTGCTTCCGGGCATGATCGACAGCCACATCCATCCCGGATGGGTAACCAAGAGCCTGTGGCACATACCGCTCCCCTGGACGGAAGATGTCAATGAAGTGCTGGCCTTTGTGAAACAATATGCCGATGCACATCCAAAATCGGAATACCCGTTTCTCTATTTTGAATATTATCCCACATCCATGTTCGATGAACATGGGCCCACGAAAGAATTGCTGGATACGGCTGTAAGCGACCGTCCGGTGCTTTGTCAGGATTTTGGAGAGCACCTGTGCTGGGTCAACAGCAAAATGCTGGAGCTGTTGGGCGTGGATAAGGATACGCCGGATCCCGGACCATTGGAAACCTTTGTCAGAGATGAAGACGGCAATCCCACCGGATGGATCAGGGAGATGGCCTGGTATAAGTTCGCGGATAATATGTTCCGTGCGCTAAACTGGTACCCGCCGGAGGAATTGAATGAGGAAACCATAAAAGGCTTTTTCGATTTTCTGGAGGAAAGCGGCATAACGGCCATTGCCGACGGCTTTATCGAAAACGACGACCAGATTGAAGCGATCTATAAACTGGACAAAGCCGGCAAGCTGAACGTGTATTACGACGGCATGGTCCGGTTCTGGAATTATGAAGATCTCGCGGAAAAGATCGCCAGGCTGAAAGAATACCGAAAGCAATACACGACGAATCATATCAAAATCAACACCATGAAACTATTTCTGGACGGCACAAACGAGAGCGGCAACTCAGCCTCGCTGCACGAGCATATCAATGATTCCGGAAATTACGGCGAAATCATGATGGAAACGGATGAGCTTACCAAATGTTTTCTGCTGTGCAACCAGGAAGGTCTGGATTTACATATACATGTGGTGGGCGACCGGGGATTCCGCGTTGCCTGTGACGCGGTCGAGGCTGCTCAGGCCGCGGCCAGGTCCGCAGGCGTTCCCTGGGTGTGCATGCCGGTACTGGCCCACTGCGAAGTCGTAGACCCCGCTGATATGGAGCGTCCCGCCAAGCTGGGCATCACCATCAACTGGTCCTGTCACTGGTCGGGAGGCTATTTCGGCGAAGAAGCCATGAACTATTATTCAAGGGAAAAATGGAGCAGAATGTATCAGTTCAATCCGATGATTGACAGCGGAGCGCTCGTCACCTTTTCCAGCGATGTGGTGACAGGCTATGAGCTTCACCGAGCCTATCCCTTCTTCGGCATGCAGGTGGCAGCGACAAAAATAGATCCGGAATTCCCACTGGACCCGGATAAATACCCAAATTCTATGAGGCCGCCGGCTTCGGCAAAACTGAGTCTGCCTGTTTTGCTTAAGGGTTATACGATCAACGGAGCAAAGCAGCTCCACTGGCAGGAGAAAATGGGTTCACTGGAGCCGGGCAAAATCGCAAATATGCTCGTAACGGATAAAAATATGTTCGACACACCTTTGGATCAAATAAAGGACCTTAAAATTGACGCAGTGATTTTTGAAGGAAAGGTCATCAGGGGCAGCTTATGATTAAACTATTCGATGTGGAAATCAGGCAGACGGAAGATATTTTAATAGAAGGCACCGCTAAAGGTGATCTGCTGATATCCCCTGCCGTAGAAGGATCGTTTTCCGGGGAAAGGCTGAAAGGCAGGGTGCTGCCCGTGGGAGCATCCACTGCCTATACGCCTTCTGCCGGCGTTAATATCATTCATGCTCCGGTCGTACTCAAAACAGACGACGGCGCTAAAATCTTCATGCAAATCGACGCATACCTGCATTTAAAGCCGGAGCTGGAGGATCGGCTTCTGGCCGGAAGACCTGTTTCTGCGGGTGAGTATTATTATAAAGGTACGGTCCGTTTTGAAACCGGAAGCCCGGAGTATAAATGGCTGGAGATGAAAGTTTTTGTCTGTGAGTGCGTCATTGAAAACTGGCAGACGCTGCGGTTCGCAGTGTACGAAGTCTGAAAGCAGGGGCTGCCGGGCGGCAACTTTTATCCATAAAGGGAATTTTTTTGCTGGATATGGGTAAGGTCCTCCTCCATCAAAAAAGAAGGACCCCGCACTTGCTTTGTGCAGGGTCCTCTTTTTTGATGCGCTTATTATTCAATGGAGATCAGTTTTTTCTGTTCTTCCAATTTTTTTGGCTCTTCTTTCGGTATTGACAGATGCAGGATACCATCCTTAAAGGAAGCTTTGATGTCTTCCTCCGTCACCCCATCTCCAACATAGAAGGTTCTGGAGCAGCTGCCGCTGTAACGTTCCCTGTGGATATAGTTTCCATCTTCATCCTTTGTATCATTGGATTCATTCTTGGTTGCCGTAACGGTCATATAGCCATCTTTCAGTTCCGCATTAATATCTTCCTTGGCAAATCCTGGCAGGTCAATTTCCATCAGGTAATTTCCGTCTTTTTCCTTGATATCGGTTTTCATCACATCGCTGCGGCCCTCTGTTCTGCTGAAAAACGGGTCCTTAAACATCTCGTCAAACAGATCAAAACCAAAACCGAAACTGTTTCTTCTAGGCATCATTCTCATATATCATCCCTCCTAAATCTGCTAACCTGGCGTAAAGCGCAGGTCAATGAATTTATTTTTATTGTTCCCCCTTTTGGAACAATTATATGATAACGCTTTTTATTAGCACTGTCAAGAGGTGAGTGCTGATATTTTCAGAAAACTTTTTGTTGGTTTGCAAACCCATTGATTTCAATGAGTTTCGGTGCTATAAAAAAGAAAAAAGACTGCCTGAGCAATCCTTTTTGATGTACATGATTAAATTCTATATCTACTTTTTCTTCTTGATTCCGGCTGCTACAGCGCATAGGATTGCTGCTCCTATGGCTATCCATAAAGCGAAATTCATTTTCATTCACCTCCCAACAAAAATCCATTCGGTATGCAAACTTCCGGGTTTTCTGCTCAGCAGACAGACGTTTTTTGAGTTAAGACTATGCTCATGCTGACATTGGTCTATGGTTTATCATTTTGGAGTGTCCGCAATTGTCTTTGTTCCCCTAATTCACGGTTTGTATTCGAGAGCAACTGTTTATGCGCCTGTATCACGTCCGGATTGTGTTCTAGGTGTGTGGGCATCATCGTAAAAATTGCCGTTCTGGAACACAAATGTTAAAATAATACATTTTTCTCCCTTCCTCAACCGGCCATAGAAGAAATCATTCAGCAGCTAATACTTCAAACTCCCGATTCTCCCGTACCGCACCATTGATAATAAGCGCAATCGAGTGGATTCCGGGATAATGTTTTCTTGAACTCAAATCCGCAAAGGAATGGCTTTTCGTGTAAGCCTTTTCTTGATTTTCTTTTAATGAAATTTCGGATATTTGAAATACTTTGCGGCTGCGTTTTCCGTTGGCTTTCACATAGTCAATGCCGTATTCTAGCCTCACCTTTGTGGCTTTCTTTGCTGTAATCGCAAAGGAAAATGTTATATCCTCCCCAATGGAGACGGATTCGGCACTCAGCGCAAAGCTGTCAACCTTTACACAATCGGTATCGGAAAACCCAAATATGTTTAGCACTTCTCTGTTGCCCTTTTTTAGAAGTGTCCTGCACCCATGTTTTATGATCCAATCCGTATACTGGTTTTTACCGTACCAAGCCTTCGCAGTTTTTGCAACCAGGTCAGGATGTGTTTTGGAAATATCGTTTAAATTGTTGGCCACGCTTTTACGGACATACGGCGACGGATCGGCCTTAAGCTGCTCTAAAATGCGAAGAACCGGCGACGGGTCTCTTTGGAAACTGGGCAACGCTTGTCCCCACGGAAGTCTGGGGCGGCAGCCCTCGCTGGCAAGCCGGCGGACATGCTCATTGTCGTGCCTGGCCCAGATAGCCATCTGCCGCATCATGCGTTCTTCATGGTTTACAATAAAGGGCCTCACGGCAAACTCGGAGGATGAAGAGATCGTATACCTTTCCAAGGCCACAATTGACAAATCCAAGTATCGCTCATCCTGCCCATAGACTTCGACAAAATCAGGAAAGTACACCAGGGCATAGTCGTTAAACCCTATGGGAAAACCTGCGATAACTTTATCAATGATGCCCAGCGCCTGCTCATAATCGGCGGGCAAATGCGTCCCCAAGTTTATGGCAATCTTCCGCACACGGGCCTTCAGCTCTAATCCGTCCCATGTTTCATCCATGATGCCGCTCAGAAAATCGTCAACCTGAAACAAAGGATATACGGCTTTTATTCTCAAAGCCAGTTCATGAAGCGACTCGCGATTATAGTATTTGTTTTTTAGTAATTCTGGCATATGTTTTCTCTTTTCAATTTTCAATTTGAATCTGGTCGCAATCCTAAAACCGTTCTCTGCTCTCTGCTGCATCCGGGCTGCGTTCTGCCAGGGAGGAACGCCTATTCAATTTCGCATTGTAACGTGCTAAACCGTTTTCGGATCTTTCACCCAAAACAATTGGCAAAAGCGGATCTTTTTTCAACGTTTATTAGCTTAGCCGGTCAATTTTAAGTGGAAATTTCCAAAAAATCAATCCGAAAAATCCGCAACCCCACATATTTCATCCGCTCCGGTCCAGTTTCAAAGCAAAAAGCGCCAGTCCAGGCGGCGGCCATTCTCTTGGCAGACAGTTACGACTTTCTTCCCTGCTGAACGCAACGCTTTCCTTATGGGGCCAGCCTGTTAATTGGCATTTACCGCTCTACAACAACCGTGAGTAAAACTAAGTCTTCCTTCCCTGTATTGACGATGCTGTGTTCAGAGCCTTTTTTACATATGTGGCAGGTTCCGGCTGTAAGAAGCTCTTCTTCTCCATCGCAAACAGCACGCCCTGTACCGGAAATAACATAATTAATGTCATCGCTTGTCCCGTGTTTATGTAAGCCGATCGATCCTCCGGGGTGGATACTGCTGGGAATTATTTTTCCTTGCTCATCCATAAACATCTTCGCTGTCATTTCACCTGTTCCGCCGTTCATTCCCGGCATGGTTCTTTCAACCATCTCATTAAAATTTATAAGCATATTTGTCTTCCTTCAACTTCTACTTTCTCACTCTTCTTAACTCTTTGATAACCGCAAATCCGCATTTTGTGTTCCAGAACAGCTGTGTGGGCATGGATACAAATATACTCGCTCCGGAACGCAAATGTTAAAATAATACATTTTTATTGCTCTGCAGCATTAGCTTAAACAATTCCCAATTCCTCGTTATCCGGAGCAGTGATATCTTCTCCAACCAGGTCAATTACTTTTTTGAATCCGTCCCGCCGTTTCATTGTGCTTCCCAGAGAAGTAATGACAGCTGTTATATTTTCTTTTCCCACCGTATTTACAAAGGTCTTTATTCCCGGAGGCATTGTTCCCGCCCATAGAGGGAACACGACAATGATTTCGTCGGAAATATCCGGCTCAGTATAATCTGCCGGGATCGCTTTTCCCATGAGCGCCATTATCGCAGCCTTCATATAATTTCCTTTTCCCTTCCAGTTCTTATGATCGTCAATCACCCTCGCCGCAGTATGATAACGAGACGCCAGCTGATCGGCAATCGCCTTGCTTCTTCCAGTGCGCGAAAAATAATATACCTGCATGATATCCCTCCTTAAGTTATTAAACCGACATTGCTTCACAGCCCCCATTCCTTATAAATCGCACCGTAGAGCTTTTGGTCGGACAGCGAGCCATCCGAATTTCTTATTGCCCGCTTCAATAGGCCTTCCTGTCTTAATCCGGCTCTTTCAAGCACTTTTGAAGAGGCAGCGTTTTCACTATGGCACCAGGCATGAACTCTGTTTATCCATTCGTTTTCAAACAAATAGCGGACTGCCTCCGAAACCGCTTCTGATGCGAATCCGTTTCCCCAGGAAGCTCTGAATATGCTGTATCCGATCTCAATGCTGGAAGCATCCGGATCATAGCCATATGCGCCAACAGTCCCTACTACTTCTTCTCCATGCTGAATGATCCACGCATAGCATCCGGGCTTTTCGTAATTTCTTATATCCTCCGCCACCTTTTCGCTTGCGGAAGCCCGTGTAGCATATGGGTTCCACCCGGTATATTGGGTAATCTGCGGATCGCAGCCAAGGGCATTATAGAGAAGCTCTGCGTCTGCCATCGTTTCTTTTCTAAGAATCAGTCTCTTTGTTGTTAACTTTATTGTTCCGTCCATTCCCGCCCCCTAAACATCTTTGCGTTATTCAATAATCAAATGATTTATAAACGCCACCATATCGTATCATTTCTGGCATACTCTTTGAAGCCGCATTTTATTAGAAGCTTCTGTGATGAGGCACCATCAAGATCAGTCTCCGCAATAATATGATTTACGCCGTCTTGCCGCAGGGCCCATTTACAAAATGCCGCCACCGTTTCTGTCATATAACCATGATGTTGAAACTCCCGCCCTAAGCCATAGCCGATCTCGACCTCTCCGTTACTGTCCGGAGTATCTTTAAAGTCAATCGCTCCAACCACAACGTTATCCGATTTATTAACGATAAGCCAGAAAGTATGCCATAAATAATTTATAGGATCTTTTTTGGCTTTTTCCACTTGCCCGCATGCAATTTCGCGAAACAGCCCCTCCATTGGTTCGGCTTTATACGCGCATGCCAATTGTTTTTCAAGCTCTACGATATTATCAATCCACAATTCAAGTTGCTTAGGGGTAAGCGCGATAATATCAAGCCGCTCTGTTTCAATTTTCATCATTATTTCCTTTCTCGATTGAAACAAACGGAGGAAAAGTATCGGCGCTATCGCTGCGCCGCATAGTTTTTACGTCCACGTCAAAGCTCTTGCCATCATATTCATAGTGCAGTTTTCCGTCTTTATTATAAAAACGATGCTCCGATTGAAAGGCAACAGGCTTGAAGTGCTTGCCCTGTACGGGCTGGTCCCGATACAACGCCTGATCTTCCGATAATTTCAGCACATCATTTTCAAGACGAACATCATAAATACCGCTTACGATAGCTTCTGCCGCCACATTTTTCCCTGAAGCCGAAACAAACCGAAAACAGCCGGTAATGTCATCGGTGCTTTTTCGCTCCGCCAGTTCAAAGCGGAACAGGGATACGGCACTGAAATCTTTTCGTAAATCCTCCTGTTGTCCATCCTTTCCCACGAGCCATATCTTTTCGTTAGATACAATGAACATATCCAGCTGAAATCCACTTTGAGAATATTTCAGATTGGAAAAGGATATTTGATCAGAGTATACGCCCTGCAAGGCGCCATTTTCCAGTTCGTAAACCAGTTCCTTTGTAAACAGCGTTTTACCATTCACATTCACCTCAATAAAGTTAATGATCTCTTTCATCCGGTCTCTCATAATTGATCCTCCTTGCGGCCCTGCAACGTCAGCTCGAACAAATTCCGATTTATTCAATTGTAACAGAATAGTCGCCATAAGCAAAGCACTGCTCCCACTCGGCAAGGGAAAAAATAGTGAAACCCGCTGCGGCGCGCCTTGCGAGTTATGGCTTACCAGCTGTCTTGCAGGAAGATGGCCTGGCGCTTTTTGCTTTGAAATTGGCCTGGAGCGGATGAAATATGTGGGTTTGCGGGTTTTACGGATTTATTTTTCGGAAATATCCACTTAAAATCGACCGACACGGGTAAGAAACGTTGAAAAAAGATCCGCTTTTATCTCTTTTCTTTGCTAAAAGATCCGGAAACGGTTTAGTGCATTATAAGGCGAAATTAGATAAGCATTTCTTCCTAGCAGAACGCGGCCCGGCTCGGATGCGGCAGAGAGCAGAGCGCAGAGAATAGTAAGACTTTAAGTTTGCGACCAAATTCCAATTTTGCCGGCAAATCCCGCAACCATTGTCCCCAAAAAAACATCTTGGTCGCAGATCAATAAAATTACGCCTTATACGAATTTTAATACTGCCCGCCTGCGCCAACACTAAATGCCCTCATTTATATTCGAAATGCGCGAATCTCACATCAATGTCCCTATAAAAACCGGCATTTTTGCTGATTGAACACAAAAGACAGCAGGCAATTTTCATTTATTTGCCTGCTGCCAGCACCATTTCTTTGTTTTCTTTAAATGTCATCGCTGTCTGCAATGAGGGTATAAGTTTTCTCTTCCGCCTTGAATATTTTTTCAAAGTCATGCGCAAGAAACTCGGTGTTTTCCCCCACCGGCTCTTCGGTGGCGAATCTTACGCAGGTGCCGCAGGAAGAGCTCAGGGCCCTGGGCACCGGCTGCAGCTTTCCTTTTAACCCGGCTTTTTTCAAAAATCGTTCATACTGCAGGGCATCAAAGTGGGTGTGGAAGGTTATGATGTATTCCATATGAACCTCGTCTATTTCTTTAAAGTAAGCTGATAATAGTCTTCGACTTCTTCAACGGTTACCTGGTGCTTGCTTTTCCCGGCAAACCGCTTAACATTTTCAAGCGCTGTTTTATTATCGACAAGAACGACCACCTCATCGTGCTCCTGAGCAATCGCTTTCTTTGTCTTGATTACCGGTTCGGGGCATGCGCATCCCCGTGCGTCAACATGAATTACCATTGTATACCTGCCTTTCTGTTAAGCTTTTGAAGTTTTCTTTAGATTGCATACGGCGATCAGTGCCACCACGATCAGGCATATGATGACGGCCGCCGGACCGTAAGGCGACGGGCCTTCTGCTGATGACGCCAGACCAAAGTTGTGGCATATGGCGGCGCCTGTGATGAATCCGAAAATTACTACAACTGAGTCCGTATTGCCTTCGCCTGAAAGGATTACCTGCCGCAAAGGGCATCCTCCGAGAAGCACCGAGCCAAAACCAACGACTACCATTCCCATGAAGTTCCAGAGTCCGTCGCTGTGGGCAATGGGCTGCGCCTCAAATCCCAGGTTAAAAGTTCCCATTATCAGATTACCGATAATCGCAACTGCGATCACGCAGATAAATCCAATCAACATAGTCGTATCCTTAAATAAAATCGTATCCCGGATTCCCGCAACTGTGCAGAATCTCGATTTCTGGGCCAGACCGCCGACAACAAGCCCTGCGATCAGGGAAAGAATGATCGGCGCGTGCATGGACCCGGGGCCTTCGGCACTGAAGAAAATAAACGCAGGCGCAGCCACCAGCAGGACCAGCAACCCGATGTTGATTACCGGATATACCGCACCCTCACACTTGCTCAATTTATATGCCCGGTTGAGTGTAAACCCTTTGTTCAGGCAGAGGATTCCCACAGCGATTCCCACGATAAACCCAACTAATCCGACGATCGCGTTCAGGTCACCGCCGCCGATGCGGAGCATCATTCTCAGCGGGCATCCTAAGAATACCAGTGCGCCCACCATGACACAAATCGCCAGCACGAAACGGATTGCCGGCGAGGAACCGCCCCTCGGTGAAAACTCTTTGCCGATCAGCGACATAATCAACGCGCCGAATACCAACCCGATGATTTCAGGCCTTATATACTGTACCACTTCCGCCCGATGAAGCCCGATTCCGCCTGCGGTATCCCTGAAAAAGCAAGCGATGCAGAATCCCATATTGCCGGGATTTCCGAAATAAACCAGCGCCACTGCGATCAGTCCGATGATTCCTCCTGTAATTCCTATTAAAGCTGTTTTCTTCATTTTTACTCCTGTTCCTCCTGAAAATTGTTAAATAATTGCTTTCACCTTTAGGGTAACAGTCTTACAATTATTAGTAAAAATGAATCTATTTATTTTAAAGAAACAGATGATCGATATTTTCTATATGTGAATTTTGTTTCAAAAAACAACGCTGCCGCAGACCGTCCATTTTATTTTCTCGTCCGCAGCAGCATGATTCTATCCCACTATAACGCTGTAATCATTGAACATTTCAGCCCAACCGATTATCTCAGCCGCACCTCCTAATTCTTTCGCAAGCTTCATTCCCTCAGCCTCGGGCAGCGATATGAGCAGCCCTCCCGCAGTCTGGGGATCGTACAGAATATCTTCGGCGGCCAGGGGAACCTTTTCCTTTACAAGAACCACATCGTCCAAAGATTCTCTGTTTCTGTAAGCTCCCGCCGGAATGATTCCCATTTCAGCCATATCGAAAGCTTCCGGCAGCACCGGCAGCTTTGTATGATCCAGATTTATGGTCACCCCGCTTCCGTACGCCATTTCAAAGGCATGGCCCAAAAGTCCAAAGCCTGTTACATCCGTACAGCTGTTTACGCTGTACTTTTTCATAATTTCGGCGGAATATTTGTTCAGCTGCGTCATGGATTTTACCAGCGCTTTATATGTGGCTTCATCCAGCAGCCCGGCCTTGGCCGCAGTCGTTAGAATGCCAGTGCCCAAAGCCTTTGTTAAAATCAATACGTCTCCGTCTTTGACATTGTTGTTCATGAGAATTTCCGCCGGATGAGCAAAGCCAGTTACGGAAAGCCCATATTTGGGCTCATTGTCCTGAATCGTATGGCCGCCGGTTATGAGCGCTTCTGCTTCCTGCACTTTTTCATAGCCGCCCTGGAGGATCGCCTGTACGACATCCTTCGGCAAATCTTCGGGGAAACAGAAAATATTCAACGCCAATTTAGGATCCCCGCCCATGGCGTATACGTCGCTCAGAGAATTGACCGCCGCAATCTGCCCGTATTCATAAGGGTCGTCCACAACCGGCGGGAAAATATCGACAGTCTGGATCAAGGCCGTGTTTTCATCCATCTTATATACCGACGCATCGTCGCTTGTGTCAAACCCCACTAAAAGGTTGGGATCGCTGAATTTCGGCAAATGACACAGCACTTCTGAAAGGACACCCGGTCCTATTTTAGCGGCTCAACCGGCGTGGGCAGACATGTTGGTTAATTTTATATTGTCTTTTTTCATTGTGATCCCTCCTTTCAATCATCCCGTATCAGCATTCGCTTACCTCTTCAATCAGGCTTGCGGTCCGTGTTCCCCACTTGTCCTTTGAACTGAGGAAATACAGCGCATGCGGCACCTCTACACATTTTACGGCTGCGATCAGCTTTTCTTCTTCCACATCCGCAAATCTTATGGCAAAGCCGCAGCTTTTTGAAATCTCCCTCGGCGTGGGGATAATCATGGTCTTAAAGTTTTTCCGCATCGCCTTCTCAGTCTCTATGGTATCTGTGGTACAGGAAAATACCATGGCAAAGAACGCTTCCCGCAACCTCGCTTCGCTCATATCCGCCACCTAGGAAATTACGATGGTGCTGTCCGCCTCATGCATAATTTCAACGTTGGAATACATGTTTGTTACAGTCCCCACTTCCAGGGCGTCGTTCAACTGATAGAAGTCAAGACATGCGCCGCATGAAAGGATTTCCACGCCGTCGGCCTCCAGCTGCCGCAGCATCTCGATCACCGGCGAACCCGCTGTCGTCAGATAAACGCCCCTATTTAAAAACATGATTGTTTCGGGCTTTACATCCGCTTCTGTCAGTGAGTAGATGTAGCTTTTCATCAGGTTATGTCCCAATTCTTCGCTTCCTTTTCCGATCGTATCTGCCGCTATCATGATGGCAATTTTCTTGGTTTCACTCATTTTATCCCCTCTCTTTTGGCTTTTTCCTATTAACGAGTCACGTTCCTTTCCGAATAGTATAATATTATCAGCCGGGGCTTTTCAATCCTGCGGAGGCAGTATAGATTTTTTCTATCTATTGCCGGGTAATCATTTGATTTTACTCTTCATATTTTTTGGACAGGCCATAGAGCACTGCCGCTGCTGCCATATAGATAGCCGTCATCACTCTGATTGCCGTAATAATAAAGGCGTAGGCCTGTTCAGGACCGTATGTCTCCATATAATATTCCGGGCCCCAGGAGCCTTCATAAAATGGGATAAAGAAGCTGCCGATGATCCCCAGTACGGAGAAAACGGCGAACAGCTTTGTCATTCTCTTCAAGTCTCCGCAGCACAGCTTCGTCTTCTCGTTTATCGCTTCTTTGTTGTAGCCCAATTTAGACAAACCGCCCCTTCTCCGTTTAAAGTAAACATAGAGAATCGGTATAATGGCAACACCGATGATTCCGCCCAGAAAATAGTCGGCGCCGTTAATCATGAGCGCAATAAAGGCAACCACAAATACGGGCGTTACAAACAGTGCTACCCCCTTTGTTCCAAAGGGCAGCTTGAAGGGTCTTTCCAGATCGGGCGCTTTCTTTCTCAGCATGATGCCCGCAATGCAGACCAGCACGTAGTCAACCATGAACAGCGTTACCGACATCGTCACCACCGTTGAAAAATCCATAGAACAGCCGACAATGGAAATCGCGGCGATTGTGAGGATCGCGATATAAGGCACGCCCCTCTTCTTATCAACCTTTGTTAAAATCTTGGGAGCCAGCTTATCTTCCGCTATAGCGTAAAAGTTTCTTGACAGCGAAATCATACAGGAATTGTAGCAGGACAGGCAGCCGAAGATCGCCACAATCATCATAAAGGAGCCGAACAGAGGGCTTGCCAATGCCGCTACTGAACCGTAGTTAAGGCTGTCAGGTCCCCAATCCTGCCAGTTGCCGATTGCCGACACGCCGGATAAGGTGGGCAGAAGATAGGTAAGGGTAATGAGGGGAAGTCCAATCATCAGCGCTTTGGGAACAATGGTCGGGTCCTTGCAGTCTCCTGCCAGGGTTGAAACAGATGTGTATCCGGAATACATCCACATTCCAATGGCAAGCGCGCCGGAAATGCCCCAGAACAAACCTTCTTCTTCATTGTAAAATGGTACAAGGGGGTTGGTGTCCCAATTGACAAATCCAACCGCCGTCACCGCGGCAAAGGCGATCAGTATGGTAAGCGAAAGAAGTGTGCTTACCCAGCCTACTTCTTTTATCCCTCTGAGATTAATCGCCGTGAAGAACAATATGATCGCGACCTTTACCATATACGACACGCCTTCTGACATAGGAACCAGCGTGCTGAGATAGCCCACGCTCAGGATAATATAGGAAGCGTTTTCCACATACTGGGCGATGACGCGGCACCACCCTGCGGTAAAGGCCCAAAATTCTCCCAAACCTGCCTGGACCCACTTGTAAAATCCGCCCGTGTAGGGCATCGCCGAGCCAAGCTCTACGGATATGAAGGCCTGGGGCGTTGCCCAGAAAATCGCGATCAGCAGCAGGAGCAACACTGTCATTCCGGGGCCTGCCACAGGGATCATTTCTTCAATACCAAAAGCTCCGCCGCTGCAAAAAGCGTACATCATGAACACCATGGTAAACAGTTTTACATCCTGCTTTTTAATTTTACTGTTGTCAATGACGATGCCGTTGTTTTTCTCACTCATTTTCATACCTCCTGACCGATTCCACTTCAAATACCGTTTGTTCCGTTATCTCTGTCTCAAGCGCCTTAAGCGCTGTTCTTACAATCTTTTCTCTGATTTTCAATTCCTCTTCCCGGCTTACATGGGGATTTCCCGCAGGATGGGGGATCGAAACGCCGGGAACAATTCTGTTTGCCCCGACGGTCATGGAAATCGGTGTGACGGTACAAATATGCACGATGGGGATTCCTGCTTTGTCGATATGTTTTGCTATCGTTGCGCCGCAACGAGTACAGGTTCCTCAGGTGGAGGTGAGAAGCACACCGTCAACACCGTCCTCTTTGAGTTCCTCGGCGATCCTGTCGCCAAACTCAGCCGCATGATCGACCTCGGTTCCGTTTCCCACGGTCACATAGGTGTGATCATAGAATTTACCGAACACGCCTTCTTCCTCCAGCTTAACCAGTACGTCCGCAGGCAGTATCCGGTTTCCGTCAGCGTTCCCGTATACAGGATCATAGCCGCCGTGCACCACCTGTCCGGCCGCCGCTCCTTTTCCGCCGTAAGCCTCTTCCAGGGAATACTTTTTATACTTGGTGCAGTTGCACGTTTCCAGCCTGTCCGGATTACCTTTCGGCACCAGGCCGCCGCTTGTCATAACCGCAATCGTCGCATGTTTCATATCCTTTATGGCAGGACTGGGAGCAAACTTTTTAAATACGGGCATTTCTCTTTCTGTGACGAATGCCTCACCCTTTATCTTTGCCAAAAGCATGTCTGTCGCTCTCTGCGCCGCGTTTCGTTCCACGTATACGTTTCTGCGCAGGCCTCTTTCAAAATAACCTTCTTCCTCCGCAGTTGCCAATGTTTGCCCACTGAGGATTTTCTTCGCCAAACCGCAAATAGATTCCAGGGCTTCTTTCATTCTCCTGGCATTGTTGGCAGTGGATGCGATATAGCCGTACCTGCGGTACATTTCCACTCCCGGATTTTCCCGGTACATTCCGCTCACAGCCTCGATGCCCATTTCATAGGCAATCTTGCAGACAGCGCCGCAGGCGATTCCATACCTTCCCGCATTGAAGGCCGGCCCTGCTATCAATAAATCAGCATCGTATTTTTTCAGCGCTTCTTCGATTTGCCGGCCCACGGTCTCTGTATTTTCATTAAAATAATTATCGCCGCAAATAATCGTGGCAACAATTCGTGCGTCGTCTCCAAGCATGGCTTCGATCCTCTTTCCCGGCCCAACCGCTTCTTCTTTTACCTGCAGTGGGCAGTAAGCCTCCGACTCACCTCCGATCTGCCCGTAAAACTGATTTAAGTAATGTATGATTCTCATTCTTCTCACCGCCTTTCCTGTCAATACACTTCGCCTCTCACATGAGAACCGATCAGACTTCCATGCAGCCCGGTAATTACATATAGAGGGACCTGTATTGTCCCGTCATCGCCGATACAGTTCTCAGGTGCTCCGGATAACAGCTGTACTTGTTCTTCGTATCCGAGTACCTTTTTTACAGGCGGAAGCGTAAGCACTTCGTCATCGTTTCCTACGTCAATCACCGCGTCGGCTTCGGGTGTCGTATCCGTAAGCGGGTCCTCCAGGGCGATAATCAGCACGGTTTTAATGCCATGCTTTTCACAGGCCCTGCATGTCATCATCAGATCCGCCTCAGGGTTTCCGCCGCCTTCTTCCGGAATAATAACCCCGTCTGCCCGGATGGTCCGCGCAAGGTTGACAGCCCCATTGCAGCATCGTTTCTTTTCTTTAAGCTCAGGTCTTACAGGGACTACGATCACCCCCGCAAAGTTCAGGTCAACGCCGTGTCTTGCGTACAGCTCCCTGACAAGCGCGTTGTTTTGGTGTCTGTAGGTGGTCTGCTTGTCGGCGGCCACAACACAGGTTCCGTTTACCAGCACCCCATCCAGCAGCTCGTTTGGATGAAGCAAGGTAGGATGAAGCATCTTTGCGTCGATGCCATATACGTAGTTGTCATGGAGCAGTCCCTGGGCAATGGTCATATACATAATTGCCACTCTGGGCAGCTCCGCTGAAACTTCGGGAAGCTGGTAGGTTTCTACCGAATCAAAACCGGCTCCGATTCCGGCCTTTGCCAGGAAATGAGCTGCCTTGAGTCCCGCCTCTCTGATCGCGGCTTCATGTTCGGAGGGTTCTATACCATCCGCCGGGTCCGCTTTGACAACGACATTGTTCAGCTCAGAAAATTCACAGTGCCTGGCTGCCGGTCCTGACATATCGATGATGCCCTCCTGAAAGCCTACGATTTTCCCTGTGGTTATCACGCTGCATCCCCTCAAAACGATCGTTTTGCCGTCGCCGACGCCTTCATAGCCGCCTAAAAATCCGGGGAAGCTGCCTCCCGTGCCGTCATCCTTAATCCTCGGTTCTATGACATCTTTTACCGGAATGATCCGCACTGACTCACCGGGCCGTGCCAAATCGACTTCCATGTTCTGCAGGCGGGGATCGTCCAGATAGTTGATAAGCTCTTCTTTATCAATGTACAGAATATGATCCCTGACCGCGGTTGTGCTGTCGAACGCGATATCCTTGATTTCGACAATCTCCAATTCTAATTTCAGGCCATTCATAATTCTCCCTCCTTATATGCTGTAAACAAACGCAATAACCATGCCATGTACAAAGCCTTGAAATTTAAACGTTCATCGAATTGAGGGCAAAAAAAATAGCGCAGAATTGATCGACATCAATCAATTCTGCACGAAGTACGCTACTCACCCAGTCCATATTTCCTCAGCTTCCTGTTCAGTGTAGCCACGGATATGTCCAAAGCGTCCGCCAGTTCCGACCGTTTTTTGTATTTTTTCAGGGACCTTGACAGGACCTCCTGTTCAATACGAGCCACATTTTCTTCCAGCGAAGCCTCGGTTATTTCAAAATCTTCAAAGGCGCTGTCGGCAAACAACAGGGGCTGCAGCTCTTCTTCTTTGATTATTTTATCTTTGCTTATGAGGATCAACCGCTCGATTACATTCGCCAGCTCTCGGACATTGCCCGGCCATTTGTAATTCTGTAAAGCTTCCAGCGCTTGCCTTGAGAACATTTTATCGGTGCCGTATTTATCATTAAACCTCGCGGCATACAAATATACCAATGAAGCGATGTCGCTCTTCCTCTCACGCAAGGGCGGTATCTGAATGGGAAACACGTTTAATCGATAATACAAATCCTCGCGGAACCGGCCTTCTTTTATTTCCTTCATTAAATCCCGGTTCGTAGCTGCGATGATCTGGACATCGACGGGAATGGCCCTGTCTCCTCCCACTCTCGTTACGGCACCTTCCTGTATGCACCGCAGTAGCTTGGTTTGGAAATTAATTGAGGTTTCCCCGATTTCATCTAAAAACAGCACGCCGCCGTCAGCAAGCTCAAATACCCCTTTCTTTCCATCCTCTCTCGCGCCTGTGAAGGCTCCCCGCTCATATCCGAACAGCTCCGATTCCAGCAGATTTTCGGGAATGGCACCGCAATTCACATCGACAAAAGGCTTGTCGGCCCGCTTGCCGTTGCGGTAGATCAGCTTGGCGATTACCTCTTTTCCGGTTCCCGTTTCTCCCTGTAAAAGTACCCTGGAATCAAATCTGGCGGCCGTGAGCGCCAGCTCTATGACATCGTGCATCTGTGCGCTCTCCGCGATAATGCCCACATCCCTGGTGGCATTTTTTCTCAGGTACCTGAGCTCCTGCTCGTACTGCAGATTTTTCGCTTTGCTTTCTTTCAGTTCCCGCCTCAAGGCATCCAGTTCGTAAACTTCGCGTTCACAGCAGACGACCATTTTCACCTGACCGCTCTCAATATGAGGAATGGCCGTCGTTAAGATATCCGTTTCTTCATGCTGTACCATGCTGAGAGGCTTTTTTTCTTTTATGACCCGTAAGGCCAGGGAATCTTCGTATATTCCTTCCTCAATTAACTGCCTCATATTTTTTCCGATCAGGTTTTCTCTGCTTTGACATCCCAGTGCGCTTTTATTAAGCGCAACTACCGTTCCCTCGCCGTCGGTTATAAAAATTCCGTCGTCTATACATTCGATGACCGCGCTGATACATCGCTTTGTTCCATCCGTGAGTTTGTTAAAATCCATAGAGAAGCTCCTTTGTGGGGAAGTTACAAGATGTAATGCCTTAAATCAATCATAGCCGTTAGTATTATAAAAATCAATATTTTTTTACTCTTATTGCGGTATCAGTCTATTAATTCACCTTCACTGCACACAATAAATAGAAAGTTGCTCCATGGCAAAAGACATACGTCCCGATTGTCGGCATCAGCCTCAGCCCCCGAATATCAATATATACAACTAAACAGCAAAATTTTGATACTTTTACGGCGATTTTGAAAAAGAAAAACAGCAAAATATCCATCAGCCACAGCTCATTGCATTATTTTGATAGTTTTACCAAGATCCTCCCGCATTTTTTCCTAAAAGTATCAATTAGCCAATAAATAACTTCCTAGTTATGACATTCTCCCTTATTTCCACTGCCCGCCCAGCCGGAATCAAGCGCCTTTCACTTTATCACGTCATTGCGATAATGCAACAATTGCGTTTCTGCCGCCTGAATTCCCAGTGCCGCCGGGCCGCTTAAAAAAATTAAAATCCTTGAACACATTGCAAATCAAGGCTTTGGCTGCTGCGTTCCTCCTGATCTTCCCAATCTGGCACATAACCTGCACTTATTATTGCGTGAGAAAAAGATCGACATATCTCTCAATTTAAAAAACGGAGGTGGAGCATGAAAGCAATTCGATGTAAAAAGATCTATACAGTGGCTTCGGACGCTCTGATTGACGGGTATCTGTTAATCGACGGAAACCGGATCCGGGATATTATTCCGGCGGAAGAGTGGCACGCGAACCTGGCGGATGAAATCCTCGACTATGAGGACGGGTTTTTAATGCCGGGCTTTAACGATTATCACGTTCACATAGCCATGGCCGCCATGATGGAGTACTTTGGCACCATCCGCCGGACAGCGACGGAGGAGGAAGCCGCAAAATACTTGTACGAGCACAACAAGGATAAAGATCCGGACCAGTGGATTTTGGGCGGAGCATGGGATCACTTCGTCTGGCCGGGTCAAAAGCTCCCGTCAAAGGAAAGCCTGGATAGGTATTTTCCCCACACGCCTGTATTTTCTTTAAACAAGGAGTGTCACGGAGCATGGCTCAACAGCGAGGCTTTAAGAAGGCTTCACATTACAAAGGATACGCCCAACCCGCCCAACGGCGAATATTTCAAGGATGAAAACGGCGAGCTGACCGGCTATGTCCATGAGCTGGCGGTGGCTCCCCTGCTGAGGATAATCTTTGAGGAAATCTCTGATGAAAGAATCGCTGATTTTACAAGGGCCTTTGCAAAAATGGCCAACCGTCTGGGAATAACTTCTGTCGGCGATTTGCCGCTGCACGGGATTCTCAGGGAAGGCGCTTACCGGATTCTGCAGAAAGCGGGAGATTCCTCCATTCGCATCAACTTTTCCGTGGCTATGATGGAATCCAATGAAAAAATCAAGGCTATGGAAAAGGAATTTACCGGACCTGTTGTGACCTTCAATGGCGTAAAGGATTTTCTCGACGGCACGCCCATGGGCTACACCGGATATCTGGCCGCGCCCTACGAGGACCGGCCGGGCTTCGTAAGCGAGCCCCTTATTCCACGGGACAAGCTCCTGAAAAGAATCACCGAGCTGGATGCCCTGGGGGTTAAATGTCGTCTCCATTGCTGCGGCGACGGCGCTGTCCATCTGGCGCTGGACGCGTTTGAAGAGGCCGGGAAAGTCAATGGTTTCCGGGATCTGAGACATGCCATTGAGCATATTGAAATGATCGTCCCCGAAGATATTCCAAGGTTCAAAGAATTGGGCGTTATCGCTTCCGTTCAGCCGGAGCATTCGCCCCGCACCCATTACAGCACCCATCCCTTCCACCATCTCATCGGAGAAGAACGGATGAAATACATGTGGGCATTTAAATCAATTTCAGATACCGGTGCGCACATGGCCTTCGGAACCGATTACCCGGTGGTGGATTTCACGCCCTTTAAGGGATTATTCCGCTGTGTAAACAGGCTGACCAATGAGCTTGAGCCGGAAGGCGGCTATAACCCCTGGGAAAAATTATCCCTGCGGGAAGCCCTGAGAAACTATACCTATGGGTCGGCCTACGCATGCGGCAGGGAGAAGGAGCTGGGTACTCTGGAAGCGGGCAAGCTGGCGGACATCACGGTTTTAGGCAAAGATCCATTTGAAATAATCGGCGACCGCGATCAAATGTTTGAAATGCCGGTACTCATGACTATGATGGACGGCAATATCGTATATGAAGCATAAATTTATTATAAAGGAGAAATGATATGAGCGGAAATAAAGTAAGTCTGGGAGGAATTTTAACCGTAGCCGGCACCTATATCGCATTTGCGATCGGTTCGGGATTTGCCACGGGGCAGGAGGTTCTGCAGTATTTCACATCCTATGGTGTCAGCGCCTTTGCCGCCCTCATCGCCTATCTGATTATCGGCTCCTGGATGGACACGGAATTCATCACCACCGGATACCGGGAGCAGTTTGAAACAAAGGACGGCGTCTATAAATACTATTGCGGAAAGTACATAGGCACCTTTTATGATTACTTCACCAACCTGTTTGTCTATATGTCCTTCATCGTCATGTGTTCCGGCGCCGGAGCGACCCTCAATCAGCACTACGGACTGCCTACCTGGGTCGGCGTGATCGTACTGGCGGCTGCGGGCGGCTTGACCGTTACCCTGGGACTCAACAGAATCGCCGATATCATCGGCAAAATCGGCCCCGCGTTAATCGTAATCACCATCCTAATCTGTATTCCCAACATCTTCATGGGAGACCTGTCCATCAAGGAAGGCATGGCCCTTACGGCTGACCTGGATCTGGTCAAGCCTGCGGACTCCTGGTACATGTCCGTATTCAATTACCTGGGATTCGGCATCCTCTGGATGGTAGCTTTCCTGCCTGCGTATGGCAAAACTCTGAAAAGCTTTAAGCAGGCCGCCTATGGGCAGATTTTAGGCGTTGTGCTCTTTACCATCACTGCTCTGATCGTGGTACTCGCCATGTTTGCCAATATGGCGTCCATGGAAGGGTCGCAGATTCCGATCCTCACTCTGGCAACAAACCTCAGCCCTGCCCTGGGCGGAATATTCGCCATCATCATCATGTTCGGCATTTACTCATCCGCCGTGCCGCTGCTCTACAGTCCGGCCACCAGATTTGTCGATGAAAAAACGAGCAAAGGCAAGATCGTAATCGTTGTATTGGCACTGCTGGGCGCGGCAATCGCCTTACTGCTGCCGTTCAACAAGCTGCTCAATATCATTTATGTCATAAACGGCTATGTGGGAATCATCTTTATCCTCTTTGTGGCAGTCAGGGTGGTAATACGAATCGTAAAAAAGAACTCAGCAAACAAGCAATCTTGAATTTTCTTCTGACATAAACACGATAAAAGCCAGCTTGAAATTTAGAGCTGGCTTTTATCCGTATAGAATTATTTAAAACGCTCCTCCACAAAAGATTTAAACAGATTCACCGTGGGGGTTCCGGTAATTTTTTTGTTATAGGTGAGATAAAATTTTCTCTTAACCCCCAGGTTATCGATCTCTATAATATGAAAAACATCTTCGTCCTCTTTTTCCACCGCGCATTTTGAGATAACCGCAATTCCCATACCCTTTTTTACAAATCGCTTCACCATGGCGTTGTTATTGACAATCACCGCAAGATTCAGGTTTTCCAGCTGAATGCCGTCTCTCATCAGCACCGCTTCGATGAGTTTTCTGGTGCCGGAGCCCTGTTCTCTGAAAATCAGCGGATAGGCGGCAATTTCCGATACCTTGACCGTATCTTTTATCAGATCCTCATATGCTTTTTCCTTCGGCGTGATGACCACCAGTTCATCCTCAAATAAGGGCATGTAGGTGAGGCCATAGCTGCCCTTTACCCCCGTAAATCCCACTTCCGCTTTATTTTCCAGCATGTTTTTCAGCACCTGCTTGCTGTCATATTGTTCAATTTGAAATTTTACATTTGGATACAGATCGGAAAAATCTTTTATCAGATCCGGCAGAATATATTCGGCCGGGAAATTAGAAGCGTGAATTCTTATGATTCCGCTGATGTTTTTTTGGAAGCCCTTAACCGAGTACATGGCGGTTTCCCGCAAATTAATCATATTTATGGCATAGTCATAAAACACCTGTCCTTCCGGCGTCGGCCTCGCCTCGCGATGGGTCCGGTCGATCAGCTTTACGCCCATTTCCCTCTCCAATGCGTTGACATGGGAACTTATGGTCGGTTGTTTTACATTGCTGATATAGGCTGCTTTTGAAAAGCTTTTTTGTTTTACAACATTTACATATGCCTCAATTTGTCTGAAATCCATCTGACACCCCTTTAAACTCAGAAATCGCAGTATTTGATTTTATGCTACCACGATTTACCAATCAATTCAATATTATATTTATATTTCCGTTGCCGTACGTCAACGGCGTTGCCAGGCGGCAACGATACTTTGCGATTAAAGAATCCGCCGTTTTACTTTTCGTTGAAATTCCAACAAATTCTTTCTTGCAAAAGGTTGGCATCATTTATGCGTATACTATAGATAAGCTAAAACGAACTGATCTGCGATTAACAAGGAGGATATGATTATGGCAAAAGTAGAAGCTGAAAAAAGAGCTTTATTGGGCGAAGTAAAAAAGGGAAAGGACGTAACCGAATTAACGTTCAGGATGTCCATCAACGGTGAAGATATGCATTATCCTGGGGAAATGATTTCAGGATGCAAGTTAATGGAGAAGTGTATCGACTGTGTTACGGAGCTGTGCAACATCCGGGACAACGGCGACGGCGGCCTGTTCGTACATACCGAAGCAGACATTTTGCGCTCCGTCCATATGCTGGACGCAGTGGAAATCATCGTATGGCTGATCAAACAGGGCACCAGATCCAGAGTATACGGATATGAAATGTACAAAACCTCTGAATACAATCAAAAAACCGATCGCTCAGAGGTCTTCGATGAGCCGGTTTTAACCGTAAAAGGAAAGACTACCTTCGTAGTTGATGAAGCGTAAAAGTTATTGTTACCATACTGGAAAACCGACCGTGCCTTTCGGCGCACGGCCGGTTTTCATTCCCCTTTCAGGATCCGCTTATGATGATTTTAGAGACCATATTCCTTCAGCTTTTTCGATATGGTCGATTTATTAACCTGAAGGGCTCTTGCGGCAGCGCTGATGCTCCCGCATTCATCCACCGCTTTCATTATGATTTCCCGTTCATACTCTCTCAGCAGCGTATTCAGGGACTGGTTTCTCCCTTCCGGCCCCATGCTGTCGCCGGTATTGCTGTTGTCGTTGAGGCACAGATTCACCTGAAACCTGGTTATTTGATCTCCCGACCCGCTGACGGCCAATCGTTCAATTACGTTTCTCAGTTCCCGCACATTGCCTGGCCAGTAGTAGGTCTCCAATTCTTTAATAGCGTCCTCACAGATGACTTTATTCATTTTATACTGCTCATTAAAAATTTTTATAAAGTAATTTGCCATGGGTGCGATATCTTCGGGCCTTTGCCTCAGCGGCGGAATATGAATAGGTACAACAAACAGCCGGTAATAAAGATCGCTTCTGAAGTTCCCCCGTTCCATTTCCTTTTTCAGATTTTTATTGGTGGCGGCAATGAATCTGATATCCACAGGGATGACCTTTTCTCCGCCGATCTTGCGAACTTCTCTCTCCTGAATGACCCGGAGCAGCTTGGACTGCATCTGCAGCGGCAGATCGCCGATCTCGTCTAAAAACAGGGTTCCCCCGTTTGCCAATTCAAACAAACCGATCTTGCCGTTGACGTTGGCGCCGGTAAAGGTGCCCTTCTCGTATCCGAAGAATTCCGATTCAATCAAGGATTCGGGGATTGCCGCGCAGTTGACCTTTATGAAGGGAGCGTCGGCCCTGGTGCTGTTTTTCTGGATCAGGTTCGCCATAACCTCTTTGCCGGTTCCCGACTCGCCGGTAATGATAACCGTGGCGTCCGTTCTGCCTGTTTTGGCAGCCATATCCTTGATGCGGATCATGTTTACATTGTAGGTAACCATTTCCTCAACGCTGCTGTTATCGCCATTGTTCTGCCCTAAAAATTTCAGAAGCTCATCTCTGTACTTTCTGGCAATATTTTCTTGGTTTTCCAGAAGTCTTTTCAGGCGCATCACCTCTGTGATGTCCAGCTCAACACATATGACCAGATCCAGCTCATCGCCGTCGAACAGAGGAATGCTGGTAGCCATCAGGTTTCCGCCTTCTCCCTCTTCCTGCACGATGCTCTCTTCATGTCCGCTTTTTATCGCCTTTAATACCGACGATTCATATAAAATATATCCGGTTTCTATCAATTCTGTTGTATATCGTCCCAATAGTTCATCGCGGCCCAGGCCGCCTGTGCTGAGCGAGTAGTCATTAACCATGATTACTTTTCCCTCTGCGTCCGTGATCCATATACCGACTTTCATGCAATTAATAAAACTCATCAGATAATCATAATTTTCTTTCAGAAACTGAATATATTTCATTCTGATACCTCTCCCTCAAAAATTCTTTGCAATATATCATATTAAGCAGAGTATTTATTTAAAAAATAAATACTCTGCCCATAAACTATTCTATCAGATTATATAACACAGTTCCTATTTTTCTTCGGGAACACTGACGATTTCTTCATCGATATATCTTTGGATCTCCTCCTGGCCGTACCCCAGGGATGTCAGAATATCAAGGGTGTTTTCACCCAGCCTGGGCGAGGATTTCTTTACGAAGCAAGGGGTCTTGCTGAATTTTATCGGATGTCCGAACGCTTTATACTTTCCTATGTTCGCATCGTCGATATCAATGACCATCTCCCTGGCTAAGGTCTGCGGGTGTTCCATAGTCCGCAGGGGAACTAAAATCGGCGCGGCGGGTATGTTATATTTCGCAAATTGTTCCAATACCCAGGCCTGTTTTTTTTCCTTCATAAAGTCCCGCATGATTTCTGTGAACTGGGCAAAGTGCTGACACCGCAGATCATTGGTACGGAATCTGGGGTCATCCTTGAGCTCCGGCATTTCCACGGCCTCGCAAAAGCCCGGCCACATGGACTCCTCCGTGATGCCCACCGCCACTGAGCCGTCCTCGCATTTGTACACGTCATAAGGCACGATCTCTCTTGGCTTTGCGTTGCCGGATCTGCTGATTTCTTCTCCGGTCAGGCTGTAGGCTAAAACAGCGTCCTCAATTGTCGCGAACATGGTGTCGAACATAGCCACATCCAGTCTTCTGCCTTTGCCTGTCCGCTTTTTGTCGTAGCAGGCCAGCGCGATGGCAAGCAGCATGGTCAGGCCCGTATAGCTGTCCCCTACGGAAGTCCCTGAACGCATTGGCTCTCCATCGGGATAGCCCGTCATTTCCATAAACCCGCACATACATTCGATCACATTGTCGTAGGCTGTGTTTTTGCGCAGAGGTCCTGTCTGCCCGTAACCGGTGATGGAAGCGAAAATGATTTCCGGATTGATTTCCTTTGCCACCTCATAGCCGATTCCCAGCTTGTCCATGGTGCCGTACTTGAAATTTTCCAGAACCACGTCGACCTCCGCAAAGAGCTTTTTGATGATTTCTTTTCCTTCCGGCTCTCCCAGATCCACCGCCAGACATTCCTTGTTGCGGTTATAAAGAGCGAAATATCCGCTTTCCCCGTCTTCCGTATAGGGGGTCCAGTACCTCGACTGTTCGCCGTCCACCGCCCGTTCCACCTTGATGACCCGCGCGCCGTTATCCGCCAGGTTCAAAGCGCAGTAGGGTCCGCTGTACGCCTGTGTAAAATCCAGTACCGTTATTCCGTCAAAAGGTCTCATGCCGCATCCCCTCCTCCGCACATAATCACGCCATCCGCAGCCATGGCCTCAATTTCCTGCTCCGTATATCCGGCCTGCTGTAAAAACGCTTTGGTATCTTCGCCCAGCAAAGGCGCGGAGCTGATATCCGTATCATCGATTCCTGAAATTTTGATAGGAATCCCCGGCATCTTGATTGCTCCCAGACTCTTGTCTTCAACCTCAACGACCATGTTTCGGATCTGCAGCTGCTCATTCTCAAAGGCTTCGGGAACGGTGAATCCCGGTCCGCTGGGAATGTTGTACGGCCTGAGCATATCCTCGATCTCCCACTTTGTCATGGTTTCAAACTTGCCGGCGATCCGCTGCCGCAGACCATTTTCGCCATAGTAGTTTTCTCCCCGAAGCTCGTTGGTGGCATATTTTGGATCATCGATCAGGTCATCGAAGCCCATGGCCAGACAGAATTTCTTCCACTGGGAGTTGGTGGACACGGCTGTCGATAAAATGCCGTCTTTCACTTCAAAGGTATCGTAAGGCGCTATGGCTCTCGAGCCGTTTCCTTCCCGATGCTCCGTCACCCCGTCCATGTATGCCTCGGCAACACAGTCCTCCAGCGCGGTGAACATGCAGTCCGACGAGGCAACGTCGATCTGCTGTCCTTCTCCCATTTCGATTCTTGCCATCAGCGCCGCCACAATGGAAAAAGCAAAGAATACCCCTCCGAACTGGTCGGCGATTCTTGAACCGTGGGCAGTGGGGTCTCCCTCAGGCGACCCGGTGGTTTCCATCAGTCCGCAGATAGCCTCCGATGCGATGTCGCACCCGGCGGTATTGCTCAGCGGACCGGTCTTGCCAAACCCGGTATGGGAAGCGTAAATAATCCGGGGATTTACTTTGCGTGCCTCATCATAACCGATCCCGCATTGTTCCATTTCTCCCGCAGGAAATCCATCGCAGACAACATCGGATTTTTCGATCAATTTGAGGATCATTTCCTGCCCTTTTGGCGAGAAACGGTCTATACAGATGCTCTTTTTCCCCCGATTCATGTAGGCGTGATACGCGCTTCCCTTTTCCGTCTTGGGGAAACTGCTCCGCATGACATCGCCGCCCTTCTTATAGTCTTCGATCTTTATTACCTCAGCGCCAAAGTCAGCCAGGAGCATAGTCCCGTAGCTGCCCGTATGGCCCTGTGTAAAATCAATGATTCTGATTCCGTCTAATATTTTTGTCATATGTATTTGCTCCTTTCAGCGCAATTACAGTCATCTTCTGCTGCTAAAGCTTTTCCGCAAGGCGGTCGATCACCTGGTTTGCGTCCAGCACGGCCTTATAGTCCGAGGCCGCGAACACTTCCGCATTTTTGTCATTATTGATGCTTATGATAATGTCCGCGTCCTTTATCCCGCAGAGGTGATGCGCCGCGCCGGATATGCCAAAACCGATGTATACTTTCGGTCTTACGGTTTTCCCGCTGGTACCGATCATATAATACTCATCCGGGCCCCAGTCCATATCCACCACCGGCCGGGTGCAGCCTGCGCCGCCGCCTGTCTTTTTGGCTAAGGCTTCTAGCTTTTGCCAGCTTTCTTTTGAGCCTATGCCGAAGCCTCCGCAAAAGATCAATTCCGCTTTTTCGATGGCGCTTTGCTGCTGGGCGATCTCTTCCGTTTCCACGATGCGCAGCCCGCACGAATCCTCTGAAATGCAATCGCAAAGAATTTCTCTGTAGTCCGCCGCATCCTTTTTATCGTATGAGAATACCCCTGGCTTTACCGTCGCTATGGCCGGTCTGCTACCCGGGATAAAAATTTCCCCTATGACCTTGCCGCCAAAGGCCGGCACCATATACGCGATCCGGTCCTCGCCATTGATTACAATGTCCGCGCAGTGAGCCGCCACACCGGTTTTCAGCCTTACGCCCAGGGCCGGCGCGACCTCCTCCCCCAAGGGAGTGGCCGCAATAACCAGCAGATCCGGACTTTCCGCTTTTATGACCTGTTCAATGGACAAGACCGCCTGCTGCGGATTCTCGCAGTGACAGCACAGCCGCACGAATTCTACCTGCTCACCCTGCAGGAGCCGCTGCAGCTTGGCCATGTTCTGCCAGAAAGACGGGTGGGGCTGACCGGCCAATCCCTGGTCGTAGACCATCACTTTTTTTATTTCGCTTTTTTTCATGCTATACACCCGCCTTTTTCATGATTTTCACGATTTCATCAGCTGCCGCCTCCGCGTCGCTGCCCAAATCAATGGACGCTCTCCTTAAATCCGGCGTTATCAGCTCACCCGGTTGCGTGGGCGAACCGGCCAAACCGATTGTTTTTTCATCCAATCGCAGATCTTCATTGCTCCAGATGGTCAGAGGTTTCTTTTTTGCCTTGATGATGCCCATGGCATTGATCAGCCTCGGCTTGTTGATTTCCGTACTTACTGCGATTACACATGGCCCATTCACTTGAAAAACCGCTTTTCCGGCTTCCACTCGTTTCCACGCTCTGAATGCGTTTTCGCTTTCGTCCCCGGCTTCTAATCTGCTGACCTTGCACAGATGGGGCAGGCCCAGCCACTCAGCGGTCTGGGCCGGGACGTGGGCGGTGGCGCCGTCGGCGCTTTCGTTGCCTGCCAGCACCAGATCAAAGGCCAAGTCTCTTTGGGGATCAATTCCCTGGGAAATCTTCTTGATCGCTGCTGCCAGTACATAGGATGTGGCGTAGGTATCGGCGCCCCCGAAAGCTTTGTCTGAAACCAGATAGGCCTCGTCCGCTCCCATCGCCAGGGCCTCTATCAGTTTGTCCCGGCTGAATTCCGGCGCCATGGCCAGCACAAAGACTCTGCCGCCTTTCAGATCCCGCAGCTTTATGCCTTCCTCCAGAGCGTTTTTATCCGCCGGGTTTATGACCGCAGGGATTCCTTCCCTGACAAGCCGTTTGGTTTTTTCATCTATTTTCAGCTGTCCATACTTTTCCGGATCGGGTACCGGTTTTATGCAAACTAATATATTCATTTGAATCTCCTAGAATTTCTTTAAGGTGTCTCCCGCTATGATGATTTTCTGGATTTCGCTCGTTCCGCCGGAAGAAATGCAGGCCATGGCGTCTCTCAGATATCTTCCCGCCGCATACTCGTTGACAACTCCGTACCCGCCCATCAGCTCAATGGTTCTTCTTGCCGCGTCAGCAGCTTTATCGGTGGCAAAATATTTGGCCATGCCGAATTCAATGGTCGCCGGTTTTCCCGCATCCTTTACGGCCGCTGCTCTGTACAGCATCAGTCTGGCTGCTTCGTATGCCACCCGGTTTTCCGCAACGTGGAACTGGATTGCCTGCAGCTTGGCGATGGGTTTTCCGTATACGATTCGTTCATTGGCAAATTTAACCGAATCCTCCAGACAGCCTCGGAGTATGCCGACTGCGATGGCCGTCATGCTCGCTCTGCCCACTTCTCCGATTTCCTTCATGGCGATAGGCGTTCCCTTGCCCACTTCTCCGATCAGATTGCCTTCCGGCACCTTAACGTTGTTCATGATCAACTCGCCTGTTACTGAGCCTTTGAGCCCCAGCTTATTTTCGTGTCTTCCCGGAGCAAAGCCCTCGGTTCCTTTATCAATGGCGATCGCGGAAAAGGATGCTCTGCCCCTTTCATCTTCTCCTGTTTTGCAGGTGATAACGGTGGTATCCGCTATGTGGGAGTTGGTGATGAAGCATTTTCTGCCGTTGACGATCCACTGACCGTCTGCCAGCTCAGCCGTCGTTTTCTGTCCGGCAACATCAGAGCCACCTCCGGGCTCGGTCACTGCCAGTCCGCAGATCTTTGTGCCCGCGCACATTTCCGGGAGATAGTTTTTCTTTTGATCTTCGGTACCGAAATCGAGGATCGCGGCCATGCCCAGCTGATGGGTGAATACCATCATTGCCAGACCTGCCGAATAACGGGCGATTTCTTCAAGAGCCATCACTCGCTCTGTATGGCCGAGGCCCACTCCGCCGTATTCCTCCGGGACAAAGATGCCCAAAATTCCCAGTTCGCCCATCTTTGGCATCAGCTCTGTAGGCGTATAATCGTCTTCGTCCCATTTAGCGGCATTGGGCGCTACGTCTTCTTTTACAAACTCCGCAAACGCGGTTCTCAGCATTTCCTGTTCTTCTGTAAAGTTAAAGTTCATTTTTCTCCTCCTTCATATCTTGGTCAGGTATTTCCTTGCTTCTTGGGTCGATCTTAACCGCTGCTATCTTAATTACCACAGCTGCGGCCAGGTACAGTACGGACAGCCATTTCGTGGTCGTATAAAGCCAGTTGACAATTTCCTCTCCTGTATCACCCATAAACTTAAGTTTTCCATAGGTATCCAGATAGTCCGCTTCCCAGCCGACTTCATAAAAGCCGAACCACCACGTAGCGCCGATAAAACCAATGACTCCGAATATGACCAGAATCACCACGACCCTGTGCAGGTCGCCTATCGCCAGTTTGGTTCTGGGGTTGATGGGATATTTCACCGGATCGATCTTGTAAAGACCTCCGTACATTCGCTTCCAGATGATATAGAGGATCGGAGCTGACATTAAGCCGATCATTCCGCCCAGGAAATAGTCCGCTCCATTGAGGAACAGAGCTACCACTGAAATGATGACTCCCGGAGCCACTAAAACCTTAACGAAGGTATCTCCGCCCGGAATTTTAAAAGGTCTGGGCATGTTGGGTTCCGTTTTTCTCAGTCTGGCCGTTGAGAGGAACACCAATACATAGTCGACCATCAGTAAGGTTACATCGATTGTAATCAGTACGGAAAAGTCCAGGTTGCACAGGCAAAGCGCGACAACCGACAGAGAAAGAACTCCCACATAAGGAACTTTACGTTTCTTGCTCAGCTTCATCAGGGCTTTTGGAGCCAGATTGTCGATGGACATGCCGAAGAATCCTCTCGATACGGAGATGATCTGCGTATTAAAGATGGAAAGCTGCGAACATACCGCCGCCACTGTGAAAACCGGAAGTCCCCAGGCACCGGCCAGAGCCAGTACGTGACCGAAGGAAATTCCTTCCGTGCCCCATTCGGACCAGTTGCCCACAGAACCCAGTCCTGCGATCGTAGGCAAAATGTAGGACAGCGCGATGATCGGCATTACAATCATCAGTCCTCTTGGAATGACGGTCTTATCCTGACATTCCGTAGCCAGGGTTGACATGGAGGTATAACCGGAATACATCCACATGCCGGTTGCCAGGCAGGAACCCAGTGCCCCGATCAAAGTATAGTCCCCGCTGTTGTAGAAGGGTTCCAGCGGATTGTGATCCCAGTTGACAAAACCGATAATCGTCACTCCCACAAATACGATGAAAATAACGGTCGAGAAAATGGTGCTTACCTTGCCGACCTCTTCAATGCCGAGCAAATTAATAACCGTAAAGATTGCGATCAATACTGCCATAAAGATAAATTTCGCAGTACTTGACATTGGAATCAGCATGCTTGTGTAGGAGCCTGCCAGTACAACATAGGTGGTGTTGTCCACATAGCAGGATAAGGTTCTGCACCAGCATCCCTGGAATGCCCAGAATTCTCCCATGCCCCTCTGAATCCATTTGTAGAATCCGCCCGCATCGGTGATGGCCGAGCCAAGCTCCGCCGCGCAGAGGGCCTGGGGCGCTGCCCATATAAAAGGCAGGACGCACAATACCACGATGGTCATTCCCGGGCCTGCGTCAGGTATCATTTCCTCGATGCCAAAGGCACCGGCCGCTACCAGACAATACATCATCATAACCGCTGCACGCAGGGTCACAGGATGTTCTTTTAATCCTCCTGTTTGTGTATTATTCATAACTACTTCTCCTTCCGTTTCAGAAACTGTACTGGGTACATCATTTCGTTTTGGCGCCGTCAGGTTGAATATAAGGAAAGCTTTCACTATATAGTTGTCGCAATTTTCATACCACATGATTTGAAAAGCATTTCTTTTTTATTTCCCCGAAATCTTAGGGTTTTGGGCTGTAATATTCAGTATTTTTTTAATTTTCCAGTAAAATCGTTGCCGCATGGCAACGCCGGTTGCCGTGCGGCAACGAAAGTTGTTCAAAAGCAACCTGCTGCCGCATTGGTTGGTAAAATCTGGGCGCTGCCATTTGCTTGGACACGGATCAGAAGCTCCGTTCTGGACCAGTTCGCCATATTTGGGGTTTCTTATCCGTTTTAAGCAGGAAAAACGCCTTTATGGATAAAAGTCATGGCCTGGAAAGACCTGTTTTCGATCATTTCCTGTTAAATAGCCTGATTTTAAGAAATGAAGCGCGGGGACCGTTGCAAAGTTTTCTTTCTTAATGCGACAGTCCCTTCTCATCTGTTATTCGACCTGAAAGACAGTCTGTTCCGTGATGTCTGTCTCCAATGCTTTCAGAGCGGTTTCCATCATCTTTTTCCGATAAGCCTTTTCTTCTTCCAGCGGAAGATCCGGCCTTCCCACAGGATGAGGAATGGAAACACCCGGAACGACTCTGTTGGCCCCTACCGATATGGAAATGGGCGTTACCGTACATACGTGCACGATGGGAATACCCGCAGCGTCGATATGTTTTACGATCGTTGCACCGCAACGAGTACAGGTTCCTCAGGTGGAGGTCAGTATAGCGCCCTGTATCTCTTCCCGCTTTAATTCCTCCGCCAGCGCGTCGCCGAATTCGGCAGCCTGGTCGGTTCCCATGCCGTTGCCCACGGTTACATAAGTAAAGTCGCACAGCTCGCCGATACGACCCTCCTTTTCCAGCTCTGTGAGCATATCCACGGGAAGTATCCGGTTGCCGTCCTCATCGCCGTAAACAGGGTCGTATCCGCCATGGACCACTTTCCCCTTCGTTACCCCTTTGCCGCCGTAATAAGTCTCATAATCGTATCTTCTGAATTTGGTGCAGTTGCACGCTTCCAGATGGTCGGGATTGCCCGGGGGCACCATGCCGCCGGAGGTCATTACGATGATCTTCGCCTTGCTCATATCCTTGATTGCGGGGCTTGGAACTACCTTTTCAAAAACAGGCATAGGCAGCTCGGTCTCAAATTCCTCGCCTTTTATCTTTTTCAGCAGCATGTCCAGACATCTCTCGGCTCCCGTTTTCTCTTCAAAGTAATTCTTTCTTATGCCCCTCTGCACATAGCCTTCCTCTTCCGGGCCTTTGATTTCTTCGCCGGAGTTAAGTTTCTTCACAAAATCGCTGATGTTTTTGAGAGCATCCTTCATATTTCTGGCGGAATTGCCGGTGGGCAGTATATAGGCGAATTTCCGGAACAGCTCCAGCCCCGGATTTTCCTCATACATTCCCGAAACCGCTTCAAGGCCCAATTCTTCATAGGATATTTTGCATACCTGCCCGCAGGCCATTCCGTATCTTCCGGCGTTGAAGGCCGGACCCGCCACCAGCAGATCCGCCTTTTCGTCCTTTAGTATGTTTACGACATCCTCTTGCAAGGCCTCGGCGTTTTCCACAAAGTAATTGTCGCCGCATACAATGGTGGCTGTGATCTGAATATCCTCCCCCAGCAGGCTTTGCAGGGCCTGGCCCGGACCGAAGGGGCCCTTTCTTACTTCCAAGGGGTGATGCGCCATTTCTTCTCCGCCGATCTGGCCGAAGAATTGATTGATATAATGTACAACTCTCACGTTAAAACCTCCTTAATATACGTATGAACTCATTTTCAGCGTTCCCTGGCCAATGACCGATCCCATGATGATGGACAGGGACACGCGGATGCTACCGTCTTCATTGATGCTTTCTTCCGCGCCGCCCGACATGTATTTCACCTGCTCCTGATCCCCGATAATCCGCTCCATCGGCGGCAGTACCACGAATTCGTTGCAGTCGCCCACATTGATTACTGCGTCGGCCTCGGGAGCGGTATCAGCAACCGGCTCTTCCACGCCGTCCGGTCCCAGCATCATGACCGTCTTGATGCCGTTCTTTTCACATTGGCGGCAAAGCATCATCAGATCCGCCTCGGGATTGCCGCCGCCCTCTTCAGGAATGGCTACACCGTCAACGCCCAAAAGCCTTGCCATCCTTACGGCGGACGAGCAGCATCTTCTCTTGTCCGCAAGTCCGGGATAGGTGGGCACTGCAATGAGCCCCTTAAAGTCGATTTCTTTGCCGTGACGTTTGTAAAACTCCTGGACAATGGAGTTGTTCTGATGGTCGTAGGTGGTATATTTATCTCCGGCGACCACGCAGCAGCCGTTCACAATGGCCCCGTCAAACACTTCGTTGGGATGCAGTAAAGCGGGGTGCAGCCTTTTGGCGTCTACGCCGTATACATAGTTGTCGTGGAGCAGGCCCTGGGCCATAATCATATACATGATCGCAACCTTCGGCAGATTTTCCTTGCTCTCTGCCAGGGCGTAGCTTTCCCGGTAATCGGGAGTTTTTCCCAATGCGGATTTCGCCAGATAATGGGCTGCCTTCAATCCGGCCATCCTCACTGCGGCCTCGTGTTCCGCAGGCTTGATTCCTTCTATGATCTCTGTGACAAGAACAATATTGTTGAGGCTGGAATATCTGGTGTACCTGGCGCCGGGGCCGGACATGTCGATGATGCCTTCCTGAAAGCCGACGATCGTACCCGTGCTCACAACTGCGCAGCCTCGCAGCACCTTGGTTGTGCCTTCGCCGCATTCCGTATAATCGCCGATGATTCCCGGAAAGGAAGTCTTTCCGTCTTCCTTGATTCTCGGTTCGATCACATCCTTTACCGGGATGATCCTTGCCGAATCGCCGGGCTTGGCCAGCTCAATGTCTATTTTGGAAAATACCGGGTCAGCCAGGTATTCGATGAGACCCTTTTTGTCGATAACCAGCGTGCCGTGGTCCAGATCGTCTTTCTCTCCAAAACAGACATCCTTGATTTCAATAACATCCAAATCCAATTGCATTTTACTCATGTCGATAAATCCCTCCAATCAGTATTCATGATTCAATAACTTGCCTGCGGCCGGCCGCAGTGTCGGATCAATTTTCTGCTTGCCGCAGGGCCCGGCCGGGTTGCTGCGGGCTTGCGATCGGCTTTCTGCGGTTTTGCGACCAAATGGCCGGTTTCCCTGTTTTTCCCGCGACCATTGGCCAAAAAGAAACACTTTGGTTGCAGATCTAATGCGGTACCTCCTTTTCACGACAGCTTTCAGCCTAAAATTCAAAGACAATTCCCGCCAATCGGCCGGCAGTTTGATTATATATTTCAATATAATTAAACTATATGATTTATTTTATATATAGCAAGTACAATGCCAAGTTGGGAAACCTTGAAATCACGGTGCTTTTGGAAAGCACAAAAAATAAAACTGCTCTCAAATGAGCAGCTAAACTCAGTTGAGAGCAGTTTTGAACAGACGAATCATTCAATTTTCATATTTATACGAAAATTATTCTAAGATTTTTTCAAATGCAATATCGCCACGGGTATATCCATAATCATCAATATTTAATTCTTTGAACCCGAATTTTTCATAAATATGAATTGCAGGTTTCAATCTTCTATTAGAAAAAAGAAGTAATTTCTTTGCACCATGCTCTATTGCCCAATTCATTGACGCTTCAAATACGGCACTTCCACTTCCTTTATGATCGCGATGTTTATTAGAAGCTAGTTTGCATATTTCCCATGTATCATATTGCATAGGCTTTGACATACACGTTGCAAGTACCTCGTCATTTTCAATCGAAAAATATACCATTGCGCCATTTTCTAATTCTTTTTCTATATTTTCAAATGTTTCTTCATCCTCTTTTTCTAAAGTTCCAAAATTATCAATTATCCAATCTTTATTGTACTCTATAAATTTATCTTTATATTTTGAATCATATTTTATGATTTTCATGGTTTAATCCTCCTGTAAGTATTTTTTTAATCGTATCCATTGACTTCTCTAACTGGATACATTCTTCTGTTGAAAGTGACTGAATGATATTTCCTATTCCCTGATTGGATTCATAAATTAATGCTTCTGTTATCTTCTTACCCTTTTCTGTTAATTGAATATGATAAAATCTTGCATCTGTTTGGGATTTTTCTCTTTGTAGAATCTGTTTGTTTTCAAATCGTTTTATTATTCTACTTAAATATCCTTTATCAAGATGTAATTTCTTCACAACGTCGTCTGCATTGCATTTCCCGGTTTCATAGATTTCATACAATACTCTGGATTCCGTCATGGAATAATCGGAGCTTAAATATTTAGCTTCGTAAAAATCCATAGTAGATAAATAAAATCGATTAAACTCTCTTATTTTCAAAATCGTCTTATTTTCCATACCTATTCTCCTTTTCAATAGTTGACATCGTCAACTTCTTTTAATATATCACACATAGTTGCTAATGTCAACTTTATTCAAGATATGACAATAGTAAAAATGCCCGTAAAACCGATAGAATAAGGCTTTGCGGACATATAAAAAGTTATAAACAGATAATCAAAAACTTATTTTAATACTTAAAGGAATAGCGAAACCGCGCAGTAAATAAGCAGAAGAGCCATAATTGTGTTTACCAGTCTCGTATGCTTGGAGAAGAGTTTGCAGAATGCCGCTCCGAACAACGCCCATATAAAAGAGCCCGAAGCTCCAATCAGCGAAAGTATCGCTGTGAATCCGATCAGAGCCGCGGCAGAATGATAAACCGGCAAGATATAAAGCGACATTGCCGTAATCGCATAAATGTAAATCTTGGGGTTGGCAAATTGCAATACCATACCTGAAAGGAAGCTGGCTTCCCTGCCGCCGTCGGCGCTTAATTCAGAAGAACTTTTCCAAACTTTCCATGCCAGGTACAGCATATAGACGGCGCCCAATATCTGCATGACGATTTTGACCTTCGGCAGAAACGAATAGAGCGTTGCGCTAAAAACGGTGCAAATGGACATAACCGCCGCGAATCCAACCAGTATTCCAAGATTAAAACGGACGCTCCGGCGGAATCCCAGCCGCATCGCGTTGCTCATGGAAAGCAGGTTGTTTGCTCCTGGCGTGTAGGCAGTAATAAAACAATAAATCAGAAAATCGTATAAATGAAACATCTTGAACCCCTCTATTTCAATCATAATTCAAAGCCTGGAATTGCCTTTACAAGCTTAACCCAAAAGTGTATAATGATACAAAATGAACATTATATTGCACATGTACGATATAATAATACAATTTGTACGATATATTGTCAATAAGGAGGGTGGTTTTTTTGGATTCAATGAATCAGATTGTTGCGAAAAACATTAAGCGGTTACGTGAAGAAAACAAATTAAGCATGGACGAGCTCGCGAAACTGAGCGGGGTCAGTAAGAGTATGCTTGCGCAAATTGAACGCGGCGATGGGAACCCAACCATATCCACGTTATGGAAAATCGCAAACGGAATGAAAGTGCCCTTTGACGCTTTAACGGTTCGCCCCAAAAGTCCGTATGAAATTGTAAAAACGTCAGACATCCAGCCATTGCTTGAGGATGGAGGAAAAGTAAAAAATTATTCGATTTTCCCAGACAACGAGAATCGCAGATTTGCGGTATATTATCTGGAATTAGACGAGGGCAGTTATTGGGAATCCGAACCGCACTTGAAAGGAACCATTGAATTTATTACCGTCTTCGCAGGTAAAATTGAGATTTGCGCTGACCGCCAAAGCTTTGCGGTTGAAAAGGGCGAAAGCATACGATTCAGAGCCGACGCCGTTCATTCATACAAAAATATCGGCAGTGAGCCGGCAGTGCTGCACATGATTCTTTTTAATCCTTGAGCCAGATGCGGCAAGCTTTATCTCAACCCATACTTATTGATTTTCCGGTTCAGCGTTGCTCTGGATACGCCCAGGGCCTTTTCCAGCTCCGCAGGATGCCGGTATTTTTCCATGTATTTTTTTATGAGATTTTTCTCCGTTATGGCCACCGCTTCCTCTAAATCCAGCCCTTCATACTGAAGATCGTCGATGCCGTCGCTGTCAAACAGCATGGCCGTCACGTCGTCTTCCTTAATCACGTCATTCTGGCTGATGAGCATGAGCCGCTCCACCACATTTTCCAGCTCACGGATATTTCCCGGCCAGGCGTAATTCTGCAATATTTTCATGGCCTGGGGCGAAAAACACTTTTCCCTGCCGTACTGCTTGTTGAGCTTGTCTGAAAAAAACTGCACCAGGGACATGATCTCTTCTTTTCGCTCTTTCAGCGCCGGTATTTTGATTGGGAAAACATTTAAGCGATAGTAAAGATCGGCTCTGAATTCGCCCTGCTCCACCTTTTGCAGTAAGTCTTTGTTGGTGGCGGCTATGATCTGCACGTCAATTTTTATGGGCTCGCTGCCGCCCACACGGATGATTTCGTTCTCCTGAATTGCCCGCAGCAGCTTTACCTGAAAGCCCAATGACACCTCACCGATTTCATCCAAAAACAGCACGCCTTCATGGGCCAGTTCGAAGAAGCCTTTTTTCCCTGCGTCATTTGCCCCTGTGAAAGCGCCTTTCTCATAGCCGAACAGCTCCGATTCCAGCAGGGTTTCCGGGATCGCGCTGCAATTGACAGCGATAAAGGGCTTTCCCTTCCTCTTGCCGCTGCTGTAGATCAGCTTTGCGATTACCTCTTTACCCGTGCCGGTGTCGCCCTGAATCAGCACCCGCGAGTCAAAGCTGGCGGCTGTTATCGCCAGGTCCACAACCCTTCTCATCTGAGGGGATTCGGCAATGATATCGACGTTTTTCGTCATTTCCGCCCGGATATATAAAAGCTCCTGCTCGTATTTACTGTTCTTTTCAAGGCTTTCCTCGAGCTCCCTTTCGATGGCCTCCAGGGTGTGTATTTCCCGTTCGCAGCAAACCACCATTTTCACTGTTCCGTTTTCCATATAAGGCATGGCGGTGGTTAAAAGATCGGTTTCCTCATACTGAAACATGCTCACCGGCTTTTTTTCTTCGATCACCCGCAGAGCCGCCGAATCCCGGTATATGCCGGCCTCAATGAGCTCTCGCATGTTCCTGCCTATGATGTTTTCCCGCTTCTGACAGCCTAGACTGTTGGCGTTCAGGTCAATTACCGTCCCTTCGCCGTCTGTAATGAAAATACCATCGTCAATGCACTCTATGATGGCCCTGGCGTACTTCTTTTCATTTTCCGTAAGCTTATTAAAATCCATGCCGCACCTCCATGATTGCGTCATCGCCGGCCTGTTCAGCCGCATAAAATCCGATTGAGCGCGCCGGCTGCAAATCTTATCTCAGTAATGGTATTAAAGCAGCCAAAGGAAAAGCGGACCGTGCCCTGAGGAAACGTGCCCAGCGTTTTGTGAGCGTGGGGCGCACAGTGAAGGCCGCACCTTGTCATGATCCCAAATTCGTTTTCCAGGCGAAAGGCCACCTCCGCGTTATCCTGATCCACAAAATCCAGAGATACCACCGAACATCTGTCATCGCCCGCCGGAAGCCCGATGAGCCTGACGCCCTTCATATTGCCTACCTCTTCCAGAAAAGCATCGGTAATGCGCTTTTTCTTCTCCATCATACTGACAAGGCCTTCCTTTTCAATATACGCAAGGGCATGTTTCAGTCCGATGATACCGGGGATATTCAGCGTACCCGGCTGGAATTTGTCCGGCAGCAGCTCCGGCATTTCCTCCCGGTGAGAAGCGCTGCCCGTGCCTCCCGAAAAGAGAGGCTCCATGGTTTCCGCCATGGTCCTGGAAAGAATCATTCCGCCGATTCCCTGAGGCCCCAGCAGAGCTTTATGTCCCGGAAAGATCAGTGCGTCCGCATTGCACTTCTGCATATCAATAACCGCGCTGCCCGCAGTCTGAGAAGCGTCGACGCAAAAGAAAATGCGGTTTTCCCTGCATATCCGGCCGATTTCTTCGATGGGGATCAAAGTTCCGCAGACATTGGAGCCGTGTATGGCGAGAACCAGCTTTGTTTCCGGCCTTATGAGCTTTCGGATTTCCTGCGGATCGAGCCGTCCTTTTTCATCGCACTGGGCCCGGCTCCACAAAACGCCTTTCGCCTCCAGCTGTGCCAGAGGCCTTACGACAGCATTGTGCTCCATGGATGTGGTTATGACATGGTCTCCTCTTTTCAGGAGGCCCTTTAATACCATGTTGAGGCCTATGGTGGCCCCCGGAGTGAAGATCACCTTTTTCACATCATCGCAGTGAAACAGCCTGCACACGGCTTCCCTGGCCTCAATGATCTCCCCCTCCAGGCTGTAAGCCTTGCTGTATCCGCCCCGGCTGATATTATATCCGTTGTAGTCGATATGTTTTCCCATCGCCTCTCCCAGCCCGGGCGCTTTGGGAAAGGAGGTGCTGCCATTATCAAAATAAATCTGCTTCATTTTCCTGTCTCCTAATACTCGAATTCGTATCCGTACTTTTCAAGGACAAAGAACTTGAAGGTCTCCGCGGTGGGCGACATGGTGATCTTATCGTTATACACCATGTAAAACTCTCGCTCCACATCGTAGTCCTCGATGTCAAAGACCAGATAGCCTCTGTCCTCCCTGTTCCTGTCCGCCGCCACCTCGGAAATGATGGAAACACCCATGCCGCCTCTGACTGCCTGCTTGATGGCTTCCATACTGTTCATACTGGCCGCGATGTTGATCGAGGTGTGGGGGATTCCTTTGGCATCCAGTTCCCTTTCAAAATTTTCTCTTGTGGCCGAACCCTGCTCCCTCAAGAGGAAGGGTGCGCCCACCAGGTCCCTCATCCGCAGGCTCTTTCCCTCATGCTTATCAAAAAAACCGTTCTCCGGCGCTATGAGCACCGCTCTGTCCTTCATCAAAAGCTCATAGGTCAGCCCGTCATTTTCCCGATGCCCGGTAAATCCGATTTCACCCTTGTGAGCCTTTATATTATCCGCTACCGCAGAGCTGTCCGACTGCTCCAGACGAAATTTGGCTTTGCCGTATTCCTGTTTAAATTCAGCGATGAGGCCGGGCACGATGTACTCTCCCGGAATGCTGGAACTCTGTATGTCAATGGTACCGCTTATGTTCAGGGAAAAGTTCTGCAGCGAGTAAATGGCCTGCTCTCTGGTGTTGAGCATGGTAAGGGCGTAATTGTAAAAGAGTTTTCCCTCCGCTGTCAGCATGGCTTCCTTTTTCGTCCGATCAATCAATTGCAGCTTTAATTCCTTTTCCAAAGCGTTGACATGGGCGCTTATGGTGGGCTGGGTCAGAAAGGTCGCCTCCGCCGCTTTGGAAAATCCTTTGTACTTTATCACGTTTACAAATGCCTCTATCTGTCTGAAGTCCATATCATTTCTCCTGTCCGTAAAGCACTCTGAAATCTTCTGTCAGCTTTGTAATCTTGTTTTCATCCGCGTATTCCAGTATCATAACCGCGTATTTTCTCGATGTCCCGATCAGGTCCCGGTACTGCGCCAGGGTGATTTTCCCCTGGTTCTTGATGGTACTGATCAAAGTTTCCATGGCCGGTTTCAATGCCTGCGTATGAATGTAGTATTGGTAGTTAAGCCTTGTCAGTACGCCGCTGCCGCACATGGAATCCAGGAGCTGCCCCGCCAGCTTTTTATCCTTGGAATCCGCAGTCACCTCTTCTGTCAGCGGGGGTTCCAGACCTGCCGCAAGATACACGGCCTCGAAGGCATCGGCTGCTTTCTTCTGCTCCGGCGTATATGCCACCTGGAACTCTTTCAGAGAAATCATTCCCGCCTTTTCTTTTATCCCTCCGCTGTCCAAAAGCTCCGCGACCAAAAGCTCAAGCTTTTTCACATCTTCCGTGCGAAGCAGTTTTTTCAGCTTTGCGCGAAACTCTTCTTTGAGCATGCCGCCGCTGACCGGGTTTTCTTTGTGATACGCAGCTAAAAGCGCCGCCGCCCGGTTTCCGGCCTGGTCCAGGTACGCCTGGTGCAGGAGGAAGTTTTCGCTGATCTTTTTAATGGTTTTTTCCGCAAGCAGGGCCGCGATCAGCGCTTCCGATTCTTCCTTTGTCCTGCCGAATTTTTTAATGATCTCCGTTAAATCCGCAAGACGGTCGCTTTCTTCTCTGAAAATCTGCGCCAATATCTCCTTATCGGTTCCGCTGTCCCGAATCTTGAGTCCGGTGATGGCCGCCTGGTCAAAGCGTTTTTTCTTTCCGGCCGCAGCGTTCAGTATCCTGCCGCCGCCGATGGTTTCCATGGGTGAGTAAAACCGCAGTATGAAACGGTCGCCTCTTTTGACGGCGATCTCCTCTTCAAACCGCAGCTGGGCGTAACAGCTCTGTCCTTCGCCAATGGCCTCTTCATCCAGAAGAACGGCCTTGCATAAAGCTTCTGCGGAGCCGTAATAAAAATGGAGCCGGCTGCCTGATTTGAGTATCCTGCCGGTGTTATCGAAGAGATCGATCTTTACATCTATGATACGCGTGTTTTCAAGGAGTCCCGAATAAGCGACCACATTCCCCCGTTCCAGCTCTTCTTTCTTGATTCCGGCCAGATTGATGGCTGTCCGCTGTCCGGCTCTCGCTTCCTCCACGGTGTTTCCATGGACCTGGATATTTCTCACCTTGGCCCTCTTTTGCTGAGGATAGATCATCACTTCATCCCCGGTCTTCACGGAGCCCTCCATCAGCGTCCCGGTAATGACCGTGCCGAATCCGGCGATGGTGAATACCCGGTCGATGGGAAGGCGCAGCAGGCTTTTATCTTCTCGCCTGTCGCCGCATTCCGCCGCCATTTCAAAAATCAGCTTCTTCAAGTCCCCGATACCCTGACCGGTATAGGAGGAAACTTCCATGATCGGCGCGTCTTCGAGAAAGGTACCGGCTACATGATCCTTGATGTCTTCTCTTACCACTTCCAGCCATTCGTCGTCCACCATGTCGATCTTGGTCATTACCACAATGCCTTTTTTGATCTTCAGCATTTTCAGAATTTCAAAATGCTCTTTTGTCTGGGGCATAAAGCCTTCGTCAGCCGCTACGATCAGCAGCACGATGTCGATGCCGCCTATCCCTGCCAGCATGTGCTTGACAAATTTTTCGTGGCCCGGTACATCAATGATACCGATGTCCATATCCAAATCGTTGGGGAGGTCCGCAAAGCCCAGTTCTATGGTTATGCCCCGCTGCTGCTCCTCCTTTAAGCGGTCCGTATTGATATCCGTAAGCGCTTTGATGAGACAGGTTTTTCCGTGGTCGATATGTCCTGCTGTCCCGATTATTACATTTTTCATCTTCCCGGCCCTCCCATCGCTCTTTCCATTGCTGCCATGGCATCGGCGATGACAGGCAGTTCCTCATCGCTGACCGTTCTCATGTCAAAGTGGACTGCGTCCTTTATGATTCTGGCGATAACCGGCACTTCATTCTTCCTCAGAAAGCGCTCTATTTTTTCCGCCGGCACTTGCGAAGTTATCTTTACCGCAATGCCCGCCAGCTCTGCGGTAGGAGCGCTGCCGCCGCCCACCTGCTCCGTGGCCTCCACCACCTGACATGTGAACAGCTTTGCATCGCCTAAAAGCGTTTTTAACTCTTCGCCCCGCGTTTTCATGGAAGCTAAATCCTGGGTCAACATCCTCAGAGTCGGTATTTCCTCTCTGGCTTTGTCTTTGTCTAGATAGGCCCGACAAGTTGCTTCCAGCGCGGCCAGGGTCATTTTGTCGATCCTCACGACTCTCGCCAGCGGGTGACTTTTCATCTTATTGATTAAACTGGTTTTCCCCGCTATGATGCCCGCCTGGGGGCCGCCCATGAGCTTGTCGCCGCTGAACAGTATCACATCTATGCCTGTTTTGAGGCTTTCGCCCACCGTAGGCTCGTGGATGCCGTAGTGGCTCAGATCCATCAAAAGGCCGCTGCCCATATCGTATATAACGGGTAGCTTCGCTTCTTTTCCCAGAGCCGTCAGCTCCTGCAAATCAGCCTCTGCCGTAAATCCCACGATCCGGTAATTGCTGGTGTGGACCTTCATGATGGCGGCAGTCTCTTCGCTTATGGCGTTCCTGTAGTCTGCGGGTTTGGTCTTGTTGGTGGTTCCCACTTCAATGAGTTTTGCTCCGCTCCTGGCCATGATGTCGGGAATTCGGAACGACCCGCCGATCTCTACCAGCTCGCCTCTGGAGACGATGACTTCTTTGCCCTCGGCAATGGCGGAAAGGCACAGCATGGTTGCCGCGGCGTTGTTGTTTACAACCATGGCTGCTTCCGCCCCGGTTATTTTGCAGATGAGCTTTTCCACATGGGAATGGCGGGAGCCTCTGGCTCCCTTTTTTACATTGTATTCCAGGTTCGAATATCCTTTGGCGATCTCCATGACATTTTCGCAGGCCGCGGAAGACAGCCCCGCCCGCCCCAGATTGGTATGGAGCACAACCCCTGTGGCATTTACCACCTTAATCAGGCTGCGGCGGTTCTTCTGCCTGATCCTGTCTGCGATCTTTTGGAAGAAATCCTCTTCACAGAAGGAAAGCTCCGGCTCCTCCGCCTGCAGGATATTCTCCCGTTCCTCAGCGATTATTTCTCTCACGGACTCTACGATCAGCTCTCTGGGCATGTCCTCAAAAAACCCAAATAGACGCTGGTCCTGCAGCGTCTGGTCTACTTTTGGAAGCTTTGATAAAAGCCTTTGCTTCTGTTCCATTTTAAAATCCTCCTAATCTGCAAGTTGATGGCGGGAGTATGCGGGAATCGAACCCGCCCGGGAAGTTTCCGCGGTTTTAAAAACCGGAAGGCACACCAGCGCCTGTCTGCTCCCATGTCTTGTCTGAGTACGGATGTTTGTTTGTTGAATAATCAAATTTGCGGCCAGGGTATTTCTTTTCTCCCATGGGTGCGGAAAAAACGAGGGAAACGGCAATTGGCCGCAAGCCCCGCAGATCCCCCGTTATTCCGGCTGACGCTTCTGCCAGCCTGACCCAAAGGAATGATTAAACGCGTTTTTCGGAGATGGACTCCGCAGTGTAAAGAAGGAGGACTTAACACCACAGGAAACACGTTTTTTAAATGTATTGTTTTTCTGTCAAAATCTCGATTGCTCTTTCTTTGTTTTCTTCGCTGATACGGACGATCGGTCCCGTGCAGCCCATGCCGCTTTCGGCGTATATCTTTTCCCGCCAGAGAGCCATTACCGCGTCTTCAAGGTCCATGACTTCGATCCCCGGGATCTGGGCAGTAACGATTTCTTTCGGCGGAGCCTCCACTTCGCCCTCATCTGCCGCCCCGGCCTTTGGCGCCGAGAATTCTTTTAAGATCTGATCCAGTCCCGCTTTTTTCGCCTTCTTGAATTCTTCCTTCGCGATGCGGTTCATGCCGTTTTTCAGAAGGTTTGCCGCGTATTCCACGGCTCCGGCGATCAGCGGTGCTCCCGATGCTCTTGAAATAATCATGATGGTCTTGTCAAAATCCTCGCCTACTCCCGGTCCGTAGCCCCAGCCCAGGGCTTCATATCCGCCGCCGGTCGTGTAGGAGGAAAAGATTTTTACCATCAGATTTCCCGTAAGGGAATCCATTACCATCACATCCGGCGTGCCCTGCAGCAGGTCGTTTCCTCGCATCACGATGCCGCCGTCCGCTCTTTTGGACTGGGCAAAGTTAATCGGGTATCCGCCTTCTGCCAGCTTGCTCAGTGCTTTCTCACACTGCCGTGCTCCGTCTATGTTGGCAATTCCCACCGTTGGATTTTCAACACCGTCAGCCTTGGCCGCGATGATTCCGTATACGGCGTTTTTGATCATTGCGCAGACCCGGTCCGTGTCAGCGGTGCCTGTGGTCGTGGCAAGATACATGGTTTTTCCCTCAGCGGGCGTTACGACTTTTCCCACTGTGGATACGCCAATGGGGAAGGGATAGTGCATGGTCACCGCCCCGTCAATTTCTCCTGCTTCCAGCCTTTTTTCCATTTCATCGTGGGCATCTTCCCCTTGTATCAGTACGGCTTTCAGACCCTTTGCCTCCGCCAGCTTTATCGCCTGCAGCAGGTTTTCTTCGCCATGCTCGCTGCCGTCGGCCGCGATTCCTATGGTAAATTTTTTACCGTAATCGCCCGATTCTATGCCATCGGCTATGTCAATGAAGGTCTTTGCGATCATTTCTTTTATTTTCTGCTCTGACATCGTCTTCTCCTTTCCGCTTATTTGCTGAGAAGACTTCCGGCAAATTCCCGCATGGCTTCTCCGATCAATTCCTTGATTCTTCCTTCGTCAATACCTGCCGTTTCTCCTGCGCCGCTTCCATCGTTTGCTTCGATGACAAAGCTCACGCCGTCGAAGAGGTTGGTCATCCGTCCAAGGAAGAGGCTTCCTTTGCCGATAATCATCGCTCTTTTTATCTTGCCTGCCAGCATGTCTTCTCTGGCAAAGCCCAGATAAGGCACTCCCGATGGGATATGGCCCTGCGTAGGCGCCCAGCCTGTCAGCCCGTGGTCTTTTACAAACTGCGGAATTGCTTTTCTTTCAATTTCGCCTCTTTTTACGCCCAGAGCCGCGATCATTTTGTAGTTGGCTTCCGGAACATCGCCTGCTCCCGCCGGTTTTGTAATATCCGGGTTCTGCATTTCCGGTGAAAACTTATCTATGTCCGTGAGCTTGAGGCCCGCTTCATCCAGAGGATTTGTCACCAGCGATCCGATTACCGCCTGCGGGGAAGATCCGGTTCCCACGGTATGTTTTCCTACGATGTCTGTGCGGATCTGCGGACTTACGCCGTCATCTGCTGTGATGAGTACGGAAAAACCCGCGATTGCGTCTTCCAGAATGGGCATGTCTTTTTTCACATGGTCTTTTCCGTTCATTCCCAGCTTGGCCGTGCATCCGCCTGCGGTTACGGCTACTGCCTTAAAGGTTCCGGCCTTTACAAGGGACGCCGCGTTTAAAAGCGCGTGGGCCGGCCCGGCGCAAAAGCCTCTGGCATCGGAACCGGTGGCGTTTACAAGCCCTGCCACTTCTGCCGCCGCCTTTGCGAAGTTGCCGCCGCCTCTCTGATTCATGTCTCCGCATGCTTCCTCGCAGCAGTCGATTACGTATTCGATTTCCGACGGGTCAATGCCGGTTGTTTTTACAAGGTGCAAGAGGGACAGAACGCTGGATGCCTTTGTCACCAGGTTTTCCAGCATAACATGGGCCGACAGGTTCACGTCTATGTCGTGGGCCCGTTTTACTGCTCCCACCAGCTTTCCGTCATGGTAAAGAGGCTCCGCGTGCTCCTCTTTTACCAGCTTTGCTATTTCTTCCTGCGTATCTTCGTTTTTATCTAAAATCGCTGCTCTTTCCACTCCGATGAGCCCATGAGCCGCCAGTTTTTTTCCTGTTTCTTTTGCAAAAGCTTTTTCCAGTTTTACCAGGTCGAACACATCGCAGATCTGAATGAGTCCGATGAATTCATCCTGGGGCATGATTTCTCCGTATTTGCCTTCTCTTTTGCCTTCTGTTTTCTTGTCATACCACGGAAACTCTTCCGCTGCCAGATCTTCCGGCGTTTTGTTTCCTATGTATACCTGATTCGGCAGATAGCTGACCGCGTCTTCGTAGCTTCTCAGGTGCTTTGGTAATTCCTTTAAATATTCCGATTCCGGATTTACTGCTTTCTCTGTTGTCTGTGTGGTGCCGCTTCTTAAAACCATATCTGGTGTGATTGCCAGTGTGTAGCTGCTGCCCTTTAGTACTGCATATCCGCCCATTTATTTCTCCTCCATCGTTTTTAGTAAGAAGCCGCCCTTTTTTCTGAGGCGGCTTCCCGCTTGTTTTTAATCTACAGCTGATCTCTGATCGCAGTCATTTCACTGATAATGTCATCAACGTCAAGTACCATTTCCATCATGCTGATCTGCTCTTCATAGACAGCGTCATCTACTTCTGCCTTAACCTCAGGTTCACAGATGTGGTATACTGAGAGTCCCAACGAGACTCCTGCTAAAGGACCTGCATAGGTTGGATCTCCGAGAGTTACGGTTTCTGCTGCTAAGCCGGCGGCTTCTCCTTCCGCGGCTCCTAACAGAACGACTAAGTCTTCCTTACCATACTGGTCGTGGAATTCTTTTACTCTCTTCTGATTCTCCAGGTCCATAGCGCCTGCGGCGGTTCAAACGAAGCATTCCGTTGATGAGAATACAACTTCTGCTCCTGCGCTCTTGGCGCATTCTTCAATCGCAGGGCCCGGAATACCGTCACGGTCTCCGATGATGACTACTTTCTTGTCTTTTAACAATGCCATTTTGTTGTCCTCCTTTCTTTCCTTTTCTTGCTGCGGCGCATCAATGATCTTCGATACGCCGTGCTATATATACATAAATTTATATATATCTGAATTAAATATATTTCTGGATCATCTCTTCCACGGCTTCTGCTGTGGCATCATCCTTCACCAGTTCTTCCACCTTGTCGCCGTCTTTGTAAATGGCGATAACCGGCAGGCCCATGATCTTCTGGCTGATGGCCAGTCTTCTTGCCGCTGTTGTGTTCAGCTTGCAGAACTTGATCTTGTCGCCGTACTTCTCAGCGAAACCTTCGATATGCGGCATGAGCGCCTGGCACGGCACGCAGCCGTCTCCGAAGAAATCAACCAATACCACGCCTTCCGCCTGTAATACTTCCGGTTCAAATGTTTTTTTGTCACAAATAATCATGTTTTTCTCCTTTTCTCTTTCTTTTTTTGTTTTGGGTTGTAACTTACGAGCTGCATCATGTGGCCTGCGACCAAGAAGCTTCTTTGGGGGCAATGGTCGCGGGATTTGCCGGCAAACTTGGGGTTTGGTCGCAAACCCCAAGTTATTCGCTGCTCTCTGCCGCATCCGGGCGGCGTTCTGCCAATTCTACTAATTCTGTCAATCCTGCCAGGTAAGAAACGTCCATATTTAGTTTCGCATTGTAACGCATTAAATCGTTTCCGGATCTTTCATTGAAAAAAAGAGGCAAAAGCGGATCTTTTTTCAACGTTTCTTGCTCTTGCTGGCCAATTTCAAGTGGAAATTTCCGAAAAACAAATCCGTAAAACCCGCAAACCCACATTTTCTGTCCGCTCCGCTCCAATTTCAAAGCAAAAAGCGCCAAGCCATCTTCTTGTCATGCCATCTTCTTGCCAAACTATCTTATTGTCAGGCCATCTTCTTGTCAGAGCCTTCGTAAACGTCAATCCGGGCAGAACGCCCCTTGCAGCCGAACTACTCGTTCTCTTCGATGTACTTGCCTGCCTGTACGGCTGCGATTGCTCCGTCAGCCGCGGCGGTTACCACCTGCCGCAGGCTTTTAACACGAATGTCTCCTGCCGCGTACACGCCTTCTACGTTTGTCTTCATATCGGCGTCGGTAACGATGTATCCGTTTTCCATTTCCACTTTGCCTTCAAAGACTGCGCTCTGCGGTTTAAAGCCAATGAACACGAATACGCCGAAGGTGCCGTCTTCTTCATCTGCTTTCACTTCCGTAAGCTCTTTGGTCTTTACGTTTTCCACTACCATGGATTCCAGCAATCCGTCGCCTTTCAGCTCTTTCACGACGCTGTCCCACATAAAGGCAATTTTTTCGTTTGCGAAGGCCTTTTCCTGTATGGATTTCGCTGCTCTGAGGGCGTCCCTTCTGTGGATGATCGTTACTTTTCTCGCGAATTTTGTCAGGTAAAGCGCTTCCTCCACCGCAGAATCTCCTCCGCCCACCACGTACACCTCGAAATCCTCGAAAAATGCCGCATCGCAGGTGGCGCAGTAGGATACGCCTTTTCCTGTAAATTCTTTTTCTCCCGGACAGCCGATAGGCACAGGGGATGCTCCGGCTGCGATGATTACGGTTTTGGCCCTGTATGTATCTTTCTTTCCTTTAAGGATTTTTTCCTTACCGCCAAGATCCATATCTTCGATGGTGTCCAGGACTTTTTCGGCCCCAAACTTGTCCGCCTGTCCGCTCATTCGGTCGATCAGCGTGGGGCCTGATTCCTCTTCCAGCCCTCCGGGATAGTTTTCGATTTCCGCGGTCTGTACGATCTGCCCGCCCTCTTTATCCTTTTCGATAATCAGAGTGGACAGCCTTGCTCTTCCTGCGTATAGGGCTGCCGACAGTCCTGCGGGGCCTCCGCCGATGATTACTACATCGTATAATTTGCTCATTGTTTTCTTGTCCTCTCTTTCAGATTTTTAAAGCTGTCTTAGTAAGCGAGCAATCCAGAATCCGAAAATCCTCGTTTAAGCTCTCGCTGTTGTTTTCATATTGGTCCATTCGTCTGCCGTTAAGCACGGAATAATCCGCGATTCGTTCCCAGTCCGCAAGCTCTGCGTCCCGTCCCCTTTCCAATATGATCGTCAAATAGGGAAACGGTCTGGCCCGCCTGCCGCCCATTGGGTCGGCTGCTAAGAAATGATTGCCCTTTGAGAAGAATTCCTCGCACATGGAAAGTACGGCCTGCACACTGCCGTCAATAAAGTGCAGTTCATGGCCTGTCCGTTCTTCGACCAGCTCCCTGGTCATCGGGTTGTTTGTCAGGATAATGTAATTCATGGGCTTTTCTTTCACCTGCCTTATGTATTTTGCATCTGTACATGGGTCAATTGCTTTCTTCATTATGTTAATGCAAATATAGTGCCATTTCTTGAATCCGCAAGAATGGCAGCTTTCACAGGACTGGCACTCGGCGGCCTGCGCATTTTTGATCGAACCTGCTCAAAATCGAGGAGTTCCTGTGCGGGGCGCTGCTCCTTGTGTCTAACGGCCTTGCATTAATATTATTAGCAAGTCCTGTGCCATTTTCTGATTTGTATTATCAATATATCGCAGTTCCTTTATAATTATTGGAAATGCTTGACCGCGGGTTTTCCGCCGGCTCTCTCGAGGTTCCACATTCCAACCCTTATAGCAATGCGGCGGATTTCTTTTTAGAAAATTCCATTTGAGTGGTTTGAAAAAAATTTGTATCGGCGCTTACTTATATGGTTAAAAAACAGGCAATTTCCGGTTGTTCGAACCCATTTGTTATTGCGCTATCGCAACGGGTGCGTTTTTGCACCTTTTAGCAGAATACAGCTCCGTCTTATCCGCCGCCGCTCTATGGAACACAAAAAAGCAGAAGGTAAAATACCTCCTGCTCTGTTAATCAAAAATAGTTTAATAGGAACGTCCTCTGGCGCAGACGGGCCATACAGCTTCAACGATACCGTTTCTTACGCCAAAGAGGTTGTCGTGCAAATTGACGGTTGTGCAGCAGTGACTCGGTATCACCAGCATCGTATCGCCAACCGCACAGTCTTTTAGTTTTTCAGTCATATCTACCAGACAATGTTCTTCATTCAAATCCATCCCTGTCTGGGGGTCATCCAGCAAAAGAGGTTTGCCCTGGTCGTTGGTGATCGACTTTTCCCCTGCCGTCAAGACGATTCTATCGCCATAGATGCTGCAGATTTTCGTCACTATGTACAAGCTCTGCTTAAAGGGCAATCCAATCACCTCCGGATCGTAAGCGCTTTCCATGAAAACATAGGACCCTGCCTGAACCTCGGTCATCCCCTGCGGAATCTGCGTCGCATATTTTACCGTACTGGTGCTGACCCCGGAAAGGATGTCCACTTGAATTCCTGAATCTTCCAGATATTTTTTTACCTCTGTCGCAAAGCCTGTCGTTTCCTTTGAGAATGCTTTCTTGCTCTCTTCTGAAAAACAGTCATCCGGAAATCTCCCTTCATATGCCTGCATTCCTTTAAAGATTAAATTGGTTTTCTGGCACACATACCTGGCTAATTCTAAAGTTTCTTCGGCGGTTCTGACGCCGCACCGGTCCTGAACGATATCCAGTTCCACCAGGACAGGAATTTTAGCGCCAAAGGCCCCCGCCCAATAATCCAGGTCATCGATATTTTTTTTCTGATCCACGCACACCATCACTTCACTGTATCGGTTCAGGCCGGCGAGAACCTTGATCTTAGGTTCCGAAACAATCTGATTGGCAATCAGTATGTTTTTAATACCGGACATTGCCATGACTTCCGCTTCCCCTATCTTGGCACACGTTATACCTGCGGCGCCGGCAGCGATCTGCATATTGGCGATAGCCGGACATTTATGGGTCTTAATATGGGGCCGCAGCACGCAGGACGTGTTATGACTGATATAGTCCTGCATTAAGTTTATATTGTAGTCCAGCTTATCCAAATCAACGATAAGACACGGATCCGGTAGTTCCTGGTAGTGTTTGCCTACATAACTTTCGCTGATTAACATTTTATTTCAGCACCCCTTTCTATACGTCAAGCTTGTCTGGCCCTGCTTTTTTTGTTTTAATGGTAACGGTAAAGAAATTGTAGAGAAGGCCGGCCAATATCACAAATCCGAAATATCCGGTAAATGGATACAGGAAGTTTACAAGACCGACAAAGCCGCCATAGCTGCACAGATAAGCGACGATGGTAATAATAACGAGCATAACGGGTTTGCTCATTTTTATATTGATTTTCGAATCCTTCAGTCTGTTCAGTTGTATGTCCAGTGCAAAGAGACTGGCCGCCGCCGTTGTATAAACTGCCAGGAAAAGGGCAATCGCATACACCGCTCCTGCCACGGGAGATAAGTTTTGAGCCATAACAGCCGTTGGCATATCCACATCTTTTACAAGATTGTAATTTTCCATAATGGCTTTACAGCAAATAATTGCCATGATACATACTGTTGCTCCGGCGATCAGAGAACCCCAGATAATGGTCCTGTCGTTCTTTGCCAAAGGTCCCAGAGGTGCTACAACCGCAATGCCGCAGAGCATGTTGTAGGAAAGGTAGAGCAACGCGGAAAGGAACCAGTTCTGCAGAAGACCGTTCGTCGATACCGGGTTAAACTCCGCGGACGTATCCACCGGATTAAAAAGAAGATAGATGCAAATTATTACAGACGATACGACAAGAATCGGCACCGCAATACTGAGACTGTTGACAAATCCCCGGGTGCCAAACATGACAGACAGTAACGTAATAACAGCCATAAAAACAGAGCCGATGATCGTTGGGATGCCAAACTGCATTTCCAGTATGGATGCTCCCGCCGCATACATGATTGGCAGACACCCAAACAATCCGAGAAAGATTATAACCGCATTGGAAAACCATCTGAAATATTTATTGTTCTTTGGGGCAAAGACCGCGTCATAATACGGAGAATCCATTCTCCTGGCGGTAAGCGCGCCCATGACCCCAAGCATGAAATAACCGAAACCGACAATCACAATTCCGATCAGACCTTTAGTTCCAAAATTGCCGAAAAAAGACATCAGCTCCTGACCGGAAGCAAATCCCGCTCCTACCTGCATTCCGATAAACGGCGCCGCAATTCCTAATACACCGACTTTGACTGCTGCTGGAACACTGGTTTTTTTGTTCATCGAATTCCTCCTTTCAAAGTTCATTTTGTTTGTCTAAATCATATAACAGCAGTGATATCGGGACAATTGTATGAAATTTCAAAAAAATTAGTGTTTTATTGTAGGTTCCTACAAAGATTCTTCATAGCAAATTATATATCATCATTCTCTATCAACATCTCTCTGATACATTTTTTTATTTTATATAATCTCACAATTATATACATTTCTATATAGTAGCTTTCTGAGTCTTCCATGGCAAACATTTTTTTAATGCGATCTATCCGGTAGCGAATTGTATTTTCATGCTGGAACATTTTTTGACTGGTGAGCTTTATACTTCCGTTGCTTTCAACGAAAGTGAGCAGAGTTTTAAACATGAAAGAATTATGTCTGCTGTCGTATTGTGTTATCAGATCGATTTTTTCCTCATAGCTTTTAACAACACAGGGATTGTTCTGTATTGGTATCAATAATTTATCGGCTCCTATGGCATCAAAGGAACGTATTGTTTCATTATCAATCCTGCTGCTTATATTGGCAAAGATACTTTCTTTCATCGCTTCACTGATTGCATTGCGGTTTGTATAGTTTCTACTGACGCCTATATGGAACGCCTTCAGCTCTTCCAGCTGTTTTAGCAAATCGGAAATAGCCGCTGAAGTTCCCTTTTTATCTACTTCTCCCTCCGCATAAGAATAAGTGATTAAAATTCCGTTTCCTGCTTTTATGGTTGAATAATCGGCATTATCCGATTCCTTTTCTGAGACAATCCGAACAATATCCTCTTCCATGCGCCAGTCCTCATAAAGCTCTTTGTTTCCAACAATCAAACCGCAGCAATAGATGCAAATGAGATTTTTGTATATGCGCATTCCATTTTGCTCGATAAAATCATGAACCAGTTCCTTATTTTGCACATCGCCCAACAGCTCACGCGCCAGTCTGGCAGCAAACCGTTTATTGGCATCCTCGGCAATCTTTTTTCTTATAAAATAAATGATGTCTTCTGTGTATCCTTTTTTAAACAAAAAAATCGGCACACCGAAGGCATCTGCATTGGTTCTAATATTTTCCGGGATTTCATCGTAATATATGCTTCTGACCGCAATCGCTGAGACCCTCATATAAAAAAGAGTTTTGACGCATTCTTCCGTAAGTTTTTTATCCTCTTTCGCTTTTCTCAGTGTTGTTATGACAAAGTCGCCTTTCTTGAAAGTCTTTTTGATTTCCTCAGGAGTTTCCCAATCAAAGATTGCATTGCCTGTCACAATATTATTTAAGCCCTTTTCACCTGCAACAAGTTTAAAATCCTCAAACAATTCATCCTTTAGTATTCTTTTTACAGTAATCATATGTGCCTTTCCATATAATCTTTTACGTTATATGAAACTCCTTTCCATTTGAAATAAAATGATTATAGCATAAGTATTATTTTTTTCAAACTACAGGATTTTTATTATTTATATTTTATATTGTTGGCACCTGCCCCGAGCAGCAAAAGAGGCCGGCCACAGGTACCTTATCCGTTACCTCGTGTGCCAGCCTCTTATCATCTGCTGTTTAACCTGATTAAATTTTCAAGAGCCTATTTTTCTCCGGTTTCACAATATTTCTTAATCTGATCTCTGGTTAAACCGGTAAAGCCCAGGTCGTCCAGGGTAACGCCCTCCTCCCACCAGTCGATTTCGTGGAAAACAGAGTACAGGTTTACAATGGAATCAATGGTAGGTGTGGATATTCCCACCGCTTTTGCGATATTGGACCAGGGAACGAGTCCGCACGGCGCATCTTCCGTTAAATATCTGCTGAAAATGTCGTTGGGTCCCTGTATCGGTGTCAAGCCGATGTCCCCGTGGGCCGCTCTGTACAGATCCTGCCATTCATACTCTTCTCCCCGTTCTTCGATATGCCGGATGTTGGGGAAGCAGTGGAAGGGGTTGACTTCATACCCGAACACTTTGGCCACGGCCTTTCTTTCCCTGTCGAGACTTACGCTGACCTTTATCGCCGAAGGCGTCAGCCCGTGTTCGTACAGGTAAAAGTCATTGTTTACATATTCGATCGGACCAGCGTTGAGAATGCAGGCTCCGCTGTGCAGCGCCGGATTTACAAGGGCCAGCCCACACTCCAAAACATCGTGAAACGTACCGCAGATATCGAACATATCGTTGAGCTCGGGCATTAATTCCGCTTCTGCGGCGGTGGGCAAAAATCCCAACTCTATTTTATCAAGCTCCAGAATGTTTACTTTACCCTGTTCCACCAGTCTTACGTCATACATCAGATTGTTGGCATCGACCAGCACCGGGCAGGGATCGTCGCCGATTATGTTCTTAATCTTAAGTGAAGCAAAAGCTCCCGGGATGGTCACGATTACCTGGTCAGCCGTAACCTTTCCTTTCAGCAGCCGGGCATAGTCGGTGTGAGCGAAGGCCGGAGTCAGTATAACAATGTATTTGACATCCTTAATCGCTTCTTCTATGTCGTCCGTAACCATGTTCATTTCAAAAGTTCCCTGAATTACGCCGATGGATGTAATGGTTTTTGTTTCAAAAACCTTTTTCATATTCTGCTTGAATCTTGGCATTTCATATAAATTTACGGAATAGCCTCTGTTGGTCAAATCAACAGCAAGGGCATGGGCTCCGTTTCCGCCGCCTAAGACAGCCACTGTCATTTTGTTCATTTGCGTTCCTCCTAACGATACAATTTCATTTGATCCCTATTTTGCTTGTTTCACTTCGTCTTTCGGTTCAGGAAGCGGATCTCCTGATTTGATCCCCCGAATTAGTTTGATATCTCTCCAGATGATGAACGCAAACTCAATAAAGCCAACATACCCGATCAGCGGATAAATGTAATTAATGAGCTGTTCAAACGGCAGCTGTCCTCCGAAGAAGCCCAATGCTGCGATAATTAAACAAATAATGGCGAACTTTACGGTCTTTTCCTTTGCCAGACGTGAGGCTACCGACCACATGAGAGGTACTGCTGTTGTGAAGATCGCCAGAATAAGAATGACTGCGTAAATAACGCCGAATACCGGAGATAATTCCTGCGCCATGGATAATGCCGGAATTGACATTTCTCCTACAATATCAATCTGTGAACCTTCTGCCAGTACCAGGAACAGGGTTCCGATTGTGAATAACACATTTCCTAAAATAGTTCCGGTAATAACCTCTGTCTTGTTTCTTGCTTTGGAACCCATCGCGGACATGAAGGGCAGGCACATTACAATGTTCCACAGCGCATAGAGTACGCCGGACATGAACCAGCTGCCGGAAGCCAGCAGAACGTCGTGGGTGGTAATGTAATTCTGCCAATTGGCAATATCAATTCCCTTGGTTGCCAGTACGCCGATGGCCATAATCATGGTTACGATAATAATTGCCGGTCCTATGAAACCGATGGTATCAATTACTCTTGCAAGGCCCAATAACACTACTGCTGTTACAACAACTGCGAAAACCAGGCATCCTACCCAGTTGGGCGTTCCGAACAGCTGACTGAGCGTTGAGCCGAATCCCGCGATCATGATTACCAGAGTCAGGAACATGAAAATGGGAATAAACCAGGATAAGAATGCGCCTACGTATTTTCCGCACAAGTTTTTGTAGGAATTCAGCCCCTGTTCGTCCTTGGACTCATTCCCCAGATTCATAATTGCCGCAGCTGTCCAGGCCCCGAGTATGCAGTTGACGATCATAACACCGATACCCTTTGTAAGCCCATAGTTTGTAAAGTACTGCATGATTTCCTGTCCTGTGGCAAATCCTGCTCCGATGAGGAATGCACAGAATGCACCCGCAAGCTTGATGACCATGCTGATGCGAACTTCGTTTTTTCCGATCTTTAACATTGCGTTTTCCTTTCTTAAATGTAATGAAAATATAAAATAACGATTACATTAAGTAATAAGCGCAATTCATATGCCAACAGGGCAAAATAGAATTTATTTTCTGAAAACTCCCGCTAACCCCTTAAATTTACACAGTTTTGGCCAATTACATTTTTTTGTATTTATAATTGAAAATTTGCTTTTCCGTTCTATTTCTTTGCAGTTCTACAATCGTTGCAAAAATGCACCCCAAAAAAAGAACAGCTTAACCTTCCTAGTTAAAGCTGTTTTGAGTCTGCTAAAAGCTTTTCATCATGGCGAAAAGCTTTTACTATTTTTTATCTTACAGAAGCACCGGCATTGCTGTAAGGTGCAGAATAAGTGAAAGATGCTCGACGTGGCTCGTATCGTATAACTTACGAGCCAGGTCGAGTAAGTTTCACGTATATTCAACCTCTCGGCGAAGCCGGTTAAATTGGTGAATAATATCGTATAACTTACGAACGTCCTGACAAAGAAATGGCCTGGCGCTTTTCGCTTTGAAATTGGACCAGAGCGGATAAAATATGTGGGTTTGCGGGTTTTATGAATTTATTTTGGGGAAATTTCCACTTCAGCTTGTCCAGGAAGTGTAAGAAACGTTGAAAAAAGATCCGCTTTTACTTCTATTTTTGATGAAAGATCCGGAAACAATTTAACGCATTATAACGCGAAATCAGGTAGATGCTGCTTTCTGTAAAAATGTGGCAGAAAGCAAAGAATGGTAGCTTTTGGTTTGCGACCAAATTTCAAATTTGCCGGCAAGTCCTGCAACCATTGTGCCCAAAAAAGCTTCGTGGTTGCAGATCAGATAAGGATGTTTATTTAATGAAACATATTAGTGTTATTCACCAAAAATGATAGTCCATCGGAATTTTTTCAGTGGATAAGACAGAATGTCCCATAGCTTATAATGCCTCAATCTCTTTCAGGCTCAGCTTTGTGACCTTCGAAATCTCTTCCGGAGGTCTGCCCAGTTTTTTCAATTCGGCAGCCATTGCTTTACTTGCTTTTTTCTGCCCCTCCTGCAGCCCCTTTTCCAAGCCCTCACGCAGCCCATCTTCCCGGCCTTCTTTCAACCCTTCTTCTCTGGCCTCCTGCAATTCCAGCAGTCTCTCCTCATATGCGTTCATGTATTTCACTCCAATCTCCTCGCTGGATCGGATTTGTTCGATTTTTTTCTGCATCTTCAGAATCTTTCCGCTGGAAGAATGCTCCGCCATCTCTTTGGACGTGTCTTCAAAATATCGCAACAGGGCGATCAGCTCTTCGCTGACACCCGCAGGGTCGGTTCCTCTGGTGTTGAGGAAGATCCTGGTAGCCCCATCGTCCAGTTCCAACCCGGGCACTTCCTGGCAGGCCATGCGGAAGGTGTAACGGTACAGGCCAAGCCCGAACAGGTCAAAGGGCATGATCATGATAATGTACACGTCGTTCATCCTGTTGTATTCGATGTCCCCTGACTCCAGCAGCTTGCTGTCGATGAGTCCGTTATACAGACGGGTTCGTCTGGGCAGGTTGTAAGTGTTTTTCTTCTGTACCTCCGTGTCGTAGATGGCTTCATCTTCATCCATAGCCCACACGTCCATGCGGATTTGACGGCTCCAGGCCGCCCGGCGGCCTTCCTTCTCGGTCTGGGGCAGGTGTTTCAGCACCACGTCCCTTCCCAGAATGATCTCCAGCATATCCTGTAGAATCTCCGGGTCCTCCACGGCTTCGGCAAACAAAAATCGATCCAGTAAATTTAAATCCTTTAGTTCTTTCTTTTTCTCCAATCTCTTTCTCCTTTTAGTATACCAGTTTGCTTGATGAAGGCAAGGAAATCTTCCTGCCCGAACATGAAAATGCAGCAACAAAATATTACATTTATTTACATGTAATATTTTGCCATATCTGTGATGTCATGTCAACCAATTTATGGAAATTTAACAATCTCCATTTCTCGTAGGTTATCAGATAGTGTCAGAAAAAAAGAAAAAAATGATGGTTCTATTTAGCTTGCCGTTGGAAAATAAAGAAGAATATCAAAGCATACGATTATATCGAGGCTCAATGATATTTTCAGGAAAGAATGCGGTGAAATTCAGAGGAAATTATCAAAATCGTATTATAAAATACGCTTCATTAGATATTCGGTCGCCTCTATTTCCCCGAAATACTGTAAAAGTATCAAAATTATGTTGCGGCTGGGCATCTATTGATATTTGAAGGAAAATGAAATCCCGAAGTCAGATTCTGTGGCCGAAGCGCCTGAAATACCTGCACTGACCGGAGCCAGGATTATCGCTTGATCCCCAGCTTTCTGATTTTTCTCGTCAGGGTCGATTTATCGATTCCCAGATTTTTTGCCAGTTCCGCAGTGGTCTTACAGGTATCCATTCTCGCCTCAATGATCCGCTTTTCATAGGCGTTCAGTTCTTCTTTCAAAGTCATTTTTAAAGAAGATTCAAACTGCTGCTCAACCTGTATGTTTGAAAAAAGGTCGGTTAAATCACCCTTTTCAATTCGGTCCTCCTGCGTAACGATCGATAATCTTTCGATCAGGTTCTCCATTTCGCGGACGTTTCCCGGCCATTTGTACGACTCCAAATCCTTCCAGGCGGCATCGCTGATATATTTGTTCTGTTTATAGCGCTTGTTGCATCTTTCAAGAAAAAACTGCCCCAATACCCGTATATCCTCTTTGCGGTTTCTTAAGGGGGCCACGGTCACAGGCACGATATTTAACCGATAATACAAATCTTCCCGGAAAGTCCCGGCTTCCACCGCTTCAAGCAGATCCGTATTTGTAGCCACGATAATTCTGGCCTCTACGGGCAAATATTCTGCCCCGCCGACTCGCATCACTTCTTTTTCCTGTATGACCCGCAGAAATTTCACTTGCAGAGACATGGGAAGCGAATTGATTTCATCCAAAAATACGGTTCCGTCACCGGCAGTTTCAAACAGCCCGGGCTTTCCCGTATCAAGCGCCCCTGTAAAAGAACCGGCCTCATATCCAAACAGCTCGGATTCCAACAGCTTTTCGGGAATAGCGGCACAATTGATATCCACAAAGGGTTTGTCCTTTCTGTCGCTGCTCATATGGAGCAGCTTTGCGATAAAACCTTTTCCAGTTCCCGTTTCTCCCTGTATCAATACGGTGGTGTCTGTCGGCGCTACCGCTTCAAGCAGTTCTATAGTTCTGCGCATGGTATCGCTTTTAAAGATAAAATCGGTCTCTTTATAATTCAGAGAGTTTTCAGAGCGATCATCGAATGCGTCGTTATATTTAAAAATTTCTACATTTTGATTTTTGCAGAAGTCCTTCAATGCGTCCAAATTCGCGGAAACAGCCAGGGCCTCTTTTTCTTTGTTGTATATCACAAACTTTTTATCCATCCCGTCGATGAGCGAAATGAATTCTTTCCTGCCGATTTTCTCCATATCTTCACCTGAATCATTGCCCGGAAAATACAATATGTGCTCTGTAACGGAGCACATACTTCTTAATTACCTATATATTTTGGCGGGAGTATGTGGGAATCGAACCCACCCAAGAAGCTGCTAACTCCTCGAACTGGTTTTGAAGACCAGAGGGCACACCAGCACCCATCTACTCCCATAACCCATTTTATATTACCATATAACATAATTTTTATCTATATTTTGAATTAAAGTTATTTAAATTTTATCTATTTTAGAAGATACGGAGAATCCGCTGATCCTCCGTATCTTCCGCAGTGTCACGTGATACTCGGATAAATGAATCACTGCCTTAGGTTATTGCTACATGTCTTTTCCAAAGATTGTCTGTTCCGTAACTTCCACCGCCGTAGTCTTGATCGCCTTTTCGCAAAGCTGCACTCTTGCTTCCAATTCTTCTTCCTTAGAAAGGTTCGGATAGCCCGCAGGATGAGGAATTGCCACAGCTGCGTAGATTCTGTTCGCTCCTACGGAATAGGAAATCGGACAGATGGTACAAAGATGCACGATTGGAATACCAGCATCGTCGATCTGCTTAACTAACGTTGCACCGCAACGTGTGTCGGTTCCTCAGGTGGAGGTTAAGAGAGCTGCCTGAACACCGGCATCCTTAAGATGCTGAGCCATCTCTTTTCCATACTTGGTGGCCTTGGCAACGTCCATGCAGTTGCCTACGGTAACCAGCATTTTGTCATATAATTCGCCGATAACGCCTCTCTTTTCCAGCTCCTTAAACGCGTCATAAGGCAGAATTCTTGTTCCCCATTCATTGCCATATACCGGGTCATATCCGCCGTGGGCTACTTCACCCTTGAAATTTTCAGCACTGCCGCCGAAATCTTCGATGGAGTAAGCGCACCACTTTGATGCTGATAACGCCTCCAGATGATCCGGGTTGCCTTCGGGAACCATGCCGCCTGATGTGAGGATAGCGACTTTCGCCTTTGAGAGATCAACGACAGGAGCGCTGGGAACGATATGGTCGAACTTCGGCATTTCAACTTCCGTTGTATAGGGTTGTCCCAGAGTTTTTGCCACTGCCATGTCTACCGCTCTTTCAGCTCCGCTCTTCTCTCTCCAGCACGGTCTTCTGATTCCTCTTGGGAAATATCCCTCTTCATCAGGAAGTCCGATCTCTTTTCCTTCGGCGATTTTGTTGGCAAAGGCGGAAATCTTGGTCAAAGCATCTTTCATGTCTTTTGCCTTTGTTCCTGTAGGGAAGATATATCCGTATTTTCTGTAAAGCTCCAAACCAGGGTTTTCCTCGTTGAGGGCGGAAATCGCGATAATTTCTTTTTCAAAAGCGATTTTGCATACGCCGCCGCACGCCATGCCGTACCGGCCTGCGTTGAATCCCGGGCCTGCGAATACGATGTCGATTTCTTTTTCTTCTAAGATCTTTGCCAGCTCTTCGCTGACTTTTTCCGTGTTTTCAACGAAATAATTGTCACCGCAAACCACTGTATTGACGATTTCAATATCCTTTAACATCGTCTGCAGAATATTTCCCGGACCAACCGTGCCTTCTCTCAGTTCCAGCGGCGCGTAAGCGGAATCTTCACCGCCAAGCTGTCCGAAAAACTGATTTATGTAATGTAAAGCTCTCATTTTCAATTTTCCTCCTTCTTTAATACGGCTCCGTGCAGTAGAATCCGTTTGCTGTGTTGCTCGCCGATCCCATGATTACCAGTATGCCAACTTTCACCTTTCCGTCCCCGATTTCGCAGTCATCAGGCGAACCGGACAGCAGATGCAGCTGCTCTCTGTAGCCGATGTTTTTCTCCATCTCCGGCAGCTCGATGATGCAGTTGTCGTTTCCGGTTGTAATGACGGCTGTCGCTTTCGGAGAAGTGTTTGCCATAGGCTCTGACGTTCCGTCAGGACCAGGATTGTCGTGAAGCACGATGACGCTGGCAATATCTCTTTCCTCGGCTCTTTCGCATATGAGCATCAGGTCGGCTTCCGGATTTCCGCCGCCTTCCTGGCTGATGATGATGCTGTCCGCCAGACAGGTCTGAGCCAGATTTACCGTTACCATGGCATTTCTTTCTTTTTCTGCCAGAATCGTGCTGATGGGCGATGCGATCAAACCGCAGAAATCCAGGTCTACGCCGTGCCTCTTGTAAAGCTCTTCTATGATCGCATGGTTCTGAATATCATAAGTTGTGTTCTTATCGCTGGCTGTTACGCAGTTTCCGGAAACAATGGCCCCGTCAAACACTTCGTTTGGATGCAGCAGCTGCGCGTTCAGCTGGATGGCGTTCAGCCCGTAAACATAATTGTCGTGCAAAAGCCCCTGGGCCATAATCAGGAACGCATACGCGACCTTAGGCAGCTTTTTCGCAGGGTCTACCGGATCTCTTCTGTAGGTCTTTACTTCATCGGCTTCTACATCTAAACCAGCCTTGGCCAGGTAAAGAGAAGCTTTTAATCCGATCATACGAATTTCCGTTTCGTGTTCCGCAGGCGTCAATCCTTCCACCGGGTCAGCAACTACGACTACATTAATCAGCTCTGAAAATCTGCAGTATTTTGTCGCAGGGCCTGACATATCAATGATGCCCTCCTGAAAGCCGATAATCTTGCCGCATGTGGTTACGCAGCAGCCGCTCAGCACTTTTGTCGTTCCCTCCCCGCAGGATGTATAGCCGTCCAGCACGCCGGGGAAAGCCCTTTGGGTCTCCACCTTTACTCTCGGTTCTATTACATCTTTGACAGGGATTATTCTTGTCGATTCACCTGGCTTTGCGATATCAATTTGGATGTTTATCAATTTGTCACTCTTGATCGTATCGATAAGCTCCTCTTTGTTAACCGTCAATACTCCATTTTCGATAAATGTTTTTTCACCAAACACCACATCTTTAATATGGATATATTCCAGGTTTAAGCTCATGTCCTTCATTGGATACTAACCTCCTATATTATTATTTGACTATATAATAAGCATTTGGCGTGCCAAGTATCGGAATTATCGACATAAAAAATATTCTTTCTGCTAAACCCTGCTATTTTCAATGGTTCTGTGAATCATTTCGTTTTTTGAAAAAAATATTTAATAGGGCAAAGCAGCTCCAATTCCCCTATCGCTGTTGTCCCTTTACAACCAATGCAAAAATGCACCGCTTTGGATTTTATATTGATTATATCTATATCATTGTATTATAATTATATAAATTACCAATATTTTTCCAATTCAATGTACAACAAAACAACCAGGAGTGTGTTATGAAAACTTTCAATGATGAAGAATTTCAGGATCTGTTAAACTGCATTCAGGATGGTATCTTTATAACCGACGGGATCGGAACAGTCGTCGCATGCAACGACGCTTCTTTAAACTTCTGTTATTCAAAGAAGGAAGACCTCATCGGAAAAAACATGCGGGATTTAGTCGAAGAAGGCATCTTTGATGATTCGGTGGCCTTAAAAGTAATTGAGCGAAACTGTACGGTGACGGAAATGCAGAAAAGCCTGACCGACAAACTCGATCTCTTAGTAACAGGCACGCCTTTCTATAAGGACGGCACGATTTCTTATGTAGTGATTACCGAGCGGGATGTTACGGAATTAGGCAATCTGGAACATAAATTGAATCAGTTAAAAGAAATAACAGAAAAAGATCTGTATTACCAGGCCAGTATGCCCAACATAAAGTCTGAGCTCATATTCGAAAGTCCCGTTATGGTCGAGCTGATTAATATGGTCGCCAGAATTTCCGCCAGCGACGCCACGGTCCTCATCCAGGGAGAGTCCGGCACAGGCAAAAGCCTGATCGCAAAATTCATTTACCAGAACAGTCTGAGAAAAGACAAGCCTTTTGTCGAGCTCAATTGCGGCGCGATTCCCGAAAACCTCCTGGAATCCGAGCTTTTCGGATATGAAAAAGGAGCCTTTACCGGTGCGAATCATACAGGAAAAATCGGCTTGTTTGAGATCGCCAACGGCGGCACGATTTTTTTAGATGAGATAAGTACCATACCGCTCCATCTCCAGGTGAAAATTCTCCGCGTTCTGCAGGAAAAGGAAATTATGCGCGTGGGCGGCACAAAATACATACCTATTGATATAAGAATCATATCTGCCACCAATTCCGATCTTGTGGACCTTGTAAAAAAAGGGGAATTCCGAAAAGATCTGTTCTACAGGCTCAATGTCTGCCAGTTTGCCATGCCCTCATTAAAGGATCGAAAAGAGGATATCGCCCCATTGTGCGAGTTTTTTCTGGAAAAGTTCAACGCAAAATACAGATGCAATAAAATCCTCTCTTCTTCTGCGAAAAAAATACTCCATTGTTACAATTGGCCGGGAAATATCCGTGAATTGGAAAACATCATGGAGCGTATCGTAATCATAAATAATGCCGATGTTATTTCCGGGGAAAACATTTCCTCCTTTTTCCCCATGTCAAATCTGGAATCCGCAAACCACAATAACCCGACTGTGATCGACCTGAAAACGGAAATGGATAATTTCGAAAAAAACATCATTCTCTCAAAGATGAAGTATTGCAAAACCATTACCGATCTGGCAGTCAGCTTGTCAATTGACAAATCCACAGCCACAAGAAAACTCCAGAAGCACAAAATCAAATTGTAGCTGTTTTTATTTGGACATGATATAATGTTCTTCCTATAAATTTGAATTTGAAGCAGATATTATTTATATTAACGGAGGGATTAACGTATGGAGAACTTTCTCAAAGCGCTGACAAGCGAAGGCAAAAATGCCGGGGTGCCCGAAGAATTTAATTATTTCGGGAAGCTTATCGGCAGTTGGAACATCGACTATATTGATAATAGCACTTCCCACTCGATTAAAGGCGAATGGCATTTTTCATGGGTTCTGGATGGAATGGCCATTCAGGATGTTATTATCTTGCCCGATTATGAATCCGGAACGACGCTCCGCATGTATAATCCCGATACTCATGCTTGGGATGTGGCCTATTGTTATACGGGGAGGATTATGCGGCTTGAGGCGAGAAAACAAGGCGATAAAATCGTTCTTACAAACCTTGAGGACGAAAGGAGAAAATGGGTCTTTGCCAAAATCGAGGATAATCAATTCCACTGGCAGGATGTTATGGTAAAGGACGACGGCCAGTGGCAGGTTAAATTTGACTTATACGCCCAGCGCATGTGATAAGCATTTTGTTTAAGGCGGTCTGATTGTGGTAAATGCTTTTTGTGAAGTGAAATTATCGATCATACCTTTTGACATAAGAAGCCGATTCAATTTACGAATATTGTATAACTGACGAACAATCTGGCAAAAAGATGGCCTGGCTCCTGGTCTGGCGCTTTTTGAATTGAAATCAGATCGGAGCGGATAAAATATGTGGGTTTGAGGGTGTTGCGGATTTGTTTTTTGGAAATTCTCACTTGAAATTGACCGGCAAGGGTAAGAAACGTTGAAAAAAGATCCGCTTTTACCTCCGTTTTTTGATAAAAGATCCGGAAATAGTTTAGTGCGTTACAATGCGAAACTGGATAAACGTTCCTTTCTGGCAGAATGCGGCCCGGATGCGGCAGATAGCAGAGAATGGTTTTGGGTTTGGGTTTGGGGTTTGCGACCAAATTCCAATTCTACCGGCAAATCCCGCAACCATTGTTCACAGAGAAGTTTCATGGTCGCAGGTCAGATACGCATATTCAACCTTGCGGTGAGACCTGCAGAACAGAAAATTTAAGAGGATATTTTTATGATAAGATTAAGGCCATACAAGGCTTGTGATGCACAGGCAATAGCAAAATGGATAAAAGATGAATATGCTTTTCGCCAATGGAGCGCGGACCGTTATGAGAAATACCCCATTACTGCTGATGATATGAATTCGTATTATGACAGAGACAAGAACAATGAACGCATTTGGGGCATGACAGCATTCGATGATACAGGTATCGTTGGGCATTTTACCTTGCGTTTCCCAAAGGACAAGAGCCTCGATGAAATCCGGCTAGGATTTGTAATTGTTGACGATAAAAAGCGGGGAAACGGATACGGAAAGGAAATGCTTTCTTTAGCGATCCGGTACGCATTTGACTTTGTTAAAGTCAAAAAAATATCACTGGGAGTTTTTGAAAACAACAAAGCCGCTATAAAATGCTACGAAGCTTGCGGGTTTAAAAAGGTCGAATTAGAAAATACGGAAAGCTACCATTGTATGGGTGAAGTATGGAACTGCATTGAAATGGAAGTGGCCTTGGATGAAAGAAAATAGATATTTCCAAATGGTTTATCTGCTGCTGGAAAAAGGCAGTATGACCGCTCCGGAATTGGCAAAACATTTTGAAGTGTCCGTGAGGACCATATACAGGGATATTGATATTTTAAGCGCTGCGGGCATACCGGTATATGCCACACAGGGTAAAGGCGGCGGCATCTCCATTCAGGATAAATTCGTGCTTAAAAAGTCCGTCCTCAGCGAACAGGAGCAGACCCAGATCCTTATGGCTTTACAGGGGCTTCGAATTGTTGAAGATGAAGACACAAGAGCCCTTTTGTCAAAGTTAAACAGTGCGTTTCAGAAACAAAATGTAAACTGGCTGGAGATTGATTTTTCCAGTTGGACAAAGAGCGGAGCAGGGAAAGAAAACTTTCAAAAACTGCAAAGCGCCATATTTGAGAGCAGGGTGGTGTCATTTCTTTATTACAATGGGAAAGGGGAATCGACCAAACGCGTTGTAGAACCGCTTAAACTGGCTTTCAAGAGTACGGACTGGTATTTGTATGGCTATTGCTCTATGCGCAGTGACTTTCGTTTTTTCAAATTAACCCGTATACGAAATCTTGAAATTACCAAGGATCGATATACCCGCCCCATACCAGATCAAATATTTACAGAAGCCGAAGATTTTGAAATGGAAACCATTCAGGTAACGCTTTTATTCGATAAAAGTATGTCCTTTCGGGTGTACGATAAGTTTGATGACGAAGTGACGGAAACCCAGGACGGCAGTTTATTAGTGGAAACCGTCATGCCAAACAATGAATTATTATTTCGCTATATTCTTTCGTGCGGGGATAAAGTGGAAGTGCTTCATCCTCAAAGTCTGCGTGACAAAATATCTGAAAGAGCGAGAAACATTGCAGAAAAATATAAAACCTGACACCGTGTTGCAAGTTCTATGTGATATGCTGACAGCAACATATATTAGGAGGAGTCAGCATGACAAAAAAAGCATTAGTGGTAATTGATATTCAAAATGATATCACAAAGAATTATAAGGAAATAATCGGTAATATAAATAAGGCCATCGATTGGGCGGTAGAAAAGAAGATTCACGTTGTCTACATAAGACATGAAAATCTGTCAGCAGGAACGAGAACTTTTAAACCAGATACGCACGGTGCTGAATTGGTCCCGGACATGAAAGTGGTATCAGAAAACGTCTTTACAAAATACAAGGGAAACGCGTTGAGCAGTGAGGCGTTCGCGGATTTCATCAGCCAAAATGAAATCGGTGAATTCTACATAGCAGGTGCAGATGCCGTTGCCTGTGTCAAGTCAACCTGTTACAATTTGCGTAAAGCAAAATACGGCGTTACGGTAATATCGGATTGCATTACCAGTTACGATAAAAGGAAAATTGACGAGATGCTGCGCTACTATGAAAGTAAGGGCTGCAAATTGGTTACTTTGAGTGATTTGCTGGATTTATATTCGAAATGCCCGGATTGCGCAGCAATGTCCATATAAAAACGGGAAATTTTACTGATTGGCAGTAAAGAAAGCAGGCAATTTTAATTTATTTGCCTGCTTTTAATATTATACGCCTATTAATCTGCAATTAGTATTGGCTAATATCCGTCCTTGTACTGCACAATGCGGCATTTTATCAGCAAAAGCTTCACTCTCCGGTCCCCCGGACATGCTTGTAAATTTGCTCTCCGTTCCAGGCAGGATGCTCCGTGATAACGGCAAAGATTGCCTTAACCGTTTCCGGTTCCTCCAACAGATCTTCTGCGATCTTTTCTGCGGACTGCCCCTTCCCAGCCTTTTTCTGAACCTGGGCAATCAATTTAAGCATTTCACCCTTTTCAATGCCTTCTACTTTGCCGCGCTCATAGCCATCCTCTTCCCGAATGGCCTCACACTCTTCTCTGCTCAGCTCCTCGAATAAAAAACTCACCATATCACCACCGTTCCTTTTCAGAAAATCCCGCAGGACGTTATGGTCCATGCAGTACTTTACGCTTTCACGGATCGCGGCGGTCAAATCTCCGTTTCTCCGGTACCGGACACGGATATCGTGCATGAACTGACTGTACTCCCTCAAGGTCTCGCATCTCTGCAAAAGCTCCGCGCCTTTTTCGTAGTTCACGTTGATCACCCGCACCACCGCTTCTAAAGCTATTTTACCACATTTCTCGACGAATGAGTCGGAAAGTTTCAGTTCCTGTTCCAGGGGCAGATCCTCCGTTCCGTTGTAAAAGACGTACAGCTCCGGGGTTGGAATGGGAACCGGACGTCTGCTGTAGATGCCGCGGGAAAAGAGCAGGCGTTCATATTCCTTGGCTATGTAGCACAGCATCCGCAGAGGCATGTTGGGGTTGATGGTGGACTGGTGTTCGATCAATATGATCAGCCGATTGTTGATGACAAAGGCCAGGTCGTTTTTCAGGCCGCCGAATATGGAGTCTTCCAGCGTAATGATTTCGACCGGCGTTTCCTTGGGATAGTTGCTGCCGGAGACGGCGTTGTAGAGTTCGATGAGTTTTTCTTTGTCGTTGAACAGGACTCGAAAGAGACCATCCTTGTAATTTCGTTTCGCGGTTTGTGCCATAAGTTCCCCCTTTTGATAGAATGGTAATATTTGTAATTATCATTATACCTTTTATGGAAATATATGTCAATTATTTTTTATCCAATGAACAAGTAATGCGCAAACATTTTCCGGAAATATCCGGTATACTCAAAAAAAGGGGCCTGTCACATTGGCCAAAAGTTCCATGTGACAGGCCCCCTGCCTTCCTGATTCAAAAGCTTATTCTTTGCTTACTACAACCAGTTCCGCGATGCAGTCATCCCAACCTTTAATCAAACGGTCAATATCTTCGTCCGAAGTCACCGGTGAAATCAGCATCATATTGTGGAACGGCGTAATGAGAATTCCCCGATTGGAGAGGAATACGTGGGTATAATACATCAGCTGCCAATCGAAATGCTCCTTGGCCTCTGTTCCGTTTTTCGGAAGCGTAGGCATGAACTGCAGCTCGCATCTGGCGCCGGAGCGGGTCAGGCTCCACGGTACATTGTGTTTTTTCAATACGGCTTCCAGTCCGTCGGAAAGCCGCTGCTGTCCCCGGAACATCTTTTCAAAGGCTTCTTCTGTGGCCACTTTAGCCAGGGTTTCGCGCATAGCTGCGATAGCAAACTGATTGGCCGCCAGCGTTCCGCCGATTCCCATAGGGTCAGAAACCCCTGCGTTGCCGTAAGTGGCGTTGATTTTGTCGGTAATTTCTCTGGTAAAACCATAAACCGCTACCGGTATTCCGCCTGCGATGGATTTTCCAAGGGTCACAAAATCAGGCTTCAGTCCATGAGCACGGGTATAGCCGCCGTAGCCGTTGGAAAGGGTGTGGGTTTCGTCGATAATCATATAGGTGCCATATCGATCACACAATTCTCTCAGACCTTCCAGATAGCCTTCCGCCGGCAGCACCATTCCGCAGTTGGTCATGACCGGTTCCAGAAGAACCGCCGCGCAGTCCCTGTGGGCCAGCTCCCTTTCAGCTGCTTCAAGATCATTGAATTCGACCACTCTCGTCAGCTGGTCCTTCGGCAGTCCCGGGTTGGAATCGTACTCAGTTCTCAAGGCCAGCTTTCCTTCTTCATTGATGTGCGGCAGGGACTCGTCCAAGCTGCCGTGATAACATTCCTGCATAACCAAAATCTTTGGTCTTTGGGTCAGTGCCCTGGCATTGCGGATTACATAGCGGTTGGCTTCTGTGGCGGTCATGGCTACCTGCCAGGTGGGAAGTCCGAACCGTTTTTCCAGTTCTTTTCCGATTTCCAGGGCATCCGGAGTGGGCATCATAGTGGTGATTCCATTTTTGGCCTGTTCCGCTACCTTTGCCGCAGTGGCCGCCGGAGAATGGCCGAACATGGCTCCGGTATCTCCCAGACAAAAGTCAACGTATTCATTTCCGTCAATATCATAGCATCTGTTTCCCTGCGCTTTTTCCAGAAATACCGGGTGGGTGGTTCCCCAGTCTCCCATCCAGGGCATCGGCACGCCATTGAGCAGGTTCTTATGGGCCTGCTGAAATATCTCCTTGCTCTTTTGTGTCCGTTCATCAAATAGCTTATCTTCCCGCGCTCTCAATTTGCTCAGCTGTTCATCCGTAACCAAACGATATGGGCTTTTCTTATCGGTTATCATTTTATTTCTCCTTTTCCTCTTTAATACCCATATATAGTGCAAGTACCGTGCCAGACGCCCGCGAAATCCGCCACTGTGCCCTCCAACCCCACAAATTTCAACCTTAAAAAAAATATGGCGCAAAAGGGGTACGGATGGATGTCCCATTTCATTACTAAATTTAAGAATTAGTTATTAAATTTAGTAATAGAGTCAACAGCGTACGCTCTGATCAGACTCGATTCCCAGCTCTTTCATTTTTCTATATAAAGAGGATTCGCTGATACCTAAAACAGCCGCCGCCCTTTGCTTTCCTTCCCGGCTCATTCCTGTGGTTTTCAGACATTCCATTATAATCAGTCTTTGTGCCCGCTCTGTCTGTTCCTTCAGGGTTGCCTTCGGTTCGATCAATCGCTCATTCTTTTTGCTGCGGATTCTGTCCGGAAGATTGCTCAATTGAATCTTATGACCCTGTTCCATATTCACTGCGTATTCAACGGCATTTTCCAGTTCCCGGACATTTCCCGGCCAATGGTAGCCCTTCAGAGCCTCCACTGCCTCCTCATCAAAACCTGTAATTTGTTTTCCAATAATGCGGTTAAACCGATTCAGCGAGTTTCGGAGCATCGGTTCAATGTCCTCCGGCCGGTCCCGCAGAGGGGGAATGTGCAGAGGAATTACGTTCAGTCGAAAATACAGATCTTCCCGGAATTCATTGCGTTCAATCATCTCCTCCAGATTCTTATTGGTAGCCGCGACGATCCGCACGTCGATTTCCAGCGGAGTGGAGCCTCCAATTCGCTCTATGACCCGGCTCTGCAGGGCCCGCAGCAGTTTGACCTGCATATGCAGCGGCATGTCCCCGATTTCATCTAAAAACAGGGTTCCATGATTCGCCAGCTCAAATTTACCCGGTCGCCCATTTTTATCGGCTCCTGTAAACGCGCCCTTTTCATATCCGAATAATTCGCTTTCCAGCAAAGCGTCCGGAATCGCCGCACAGTTAATTGCGATGAATACGTTTTCGCGGCGGCTGCTCTGCGCATGAATTGCCCTCGCGAACAGTTCTTTTCCTGTGCCGCTTTCTCCTGTGATTAAAACGGTCGAATTGCTTTCCGCCACTTGAAGCGCCCTTTCTTTCACTTTCCGCATTTCACGGCTGACGCCGAATATATCGTCAAAGGTTGTCTGGTTTTGTATGTTGGCGATATTCCCGGCGTTTACAGCCACATCCTCAAAGTCCTGAAACAGCAGCATAGTTCCGATTTCCGGAATTGGCACGATGGTGAACATCAGCCTCCGCTTCTTTTTTCCATCCTCATAGATCAGCTCTTTTTCCCTGTATTCTTTCAGCAGCCCAGGATGAAGCTCCTTTGAAGAAAACAGATCGCATATGCTGGTCCCCATCAGCTGCTGGCGCTTTTTTCGAAGCAGGGTTTCACTGGTGAAATTGCATGCAAAGATCACCCCTTCAAGGTCCACGGCAAGAAGCCCCTCCGGCATGGATTCCAAAAGCACTGCCAGTTTACTGCTGCTTTGGGATTCAATGAGTTTGCTCGCGATCAGCTCGGACATGCGCCGCAGAAAATTCAGCAGGCTTTCGTGATTTTCTTCCATCTTGCTCTGCTGCTCTTTTGTAAAGGCAACCAGGCCTATAATTCCGATGACCTGCGCTTCCACCTGTATGGGACAGGCGATTTCCGCCAATTCCTCCTCCAGCGGAGAATACGCTTTGTCCCCGGTTACGTCCATACACACATATTCCCTGCCGCTTCGAAGAATTTCACTGTAAATGTATGGGGAATCCAGATTGCCATCTTCCTCATAGGACCCGATTTTCTTAATATATCTTCCCGTTCCGCCGATTATTTTCAGATGCGCATCGACAATTTCCGATTCAATGCCGATAGCTGCGGTAATGGCATTGGCTACTTGAATAACCGTTTCCCGGATCGTTGACAGTTCTAACATGTTGCTCCCCCGACGCCTTTCTGTTTCTTCTCTTCCATGGATTCTTATATTTAATAAAATACTACCCCTTATTATTATTTTTAGCAACACAGAAACGCAAATATGGAGAAAACTTTTTTAAACACACAGTACACAAAGTCGGCCTTTATTTTACCTCCGCCCGCCGATAGCTTTGATACAACACCAGTCCGATCACCAGGAACAGCGCCAGATACAGTACAAATAGAATCGGAATGGAGCCCATCACCTTTTCCCCTGCGGAGTACAAGTCAAGATTGCGGATGGTCCGGCTTATCTGCATCAGCTGATGAGGCATAATGCCTAAAACTTTTTTCAGGAAATCGCTATCCACACTATCCAGAACCGTTGGTATCAGAAACAAAATAAAGGGAACAGCCGCAGCGAGAACCGGGGATTTGGTCTTTGCGGAAATCAGCATCAGCAGCGCGGAGAAGAACAGGCAGCCCACATATCCGCCCAGCACAATCAGCAGATACTCCTGTCCGATTGTAATATTGTAAAAGATCTTCCAGCCGTCAAGGTTGGATTGAACCATGCAGTCGCTTCCGCCTGCTCCGAAAAACCACAGAACAAATCCGGTATAGAGCAGCACCATCACCCAGTAAATAACCGAAGCGATCAGCAGGGCTGCTTTCAATTTGGACAGCACCGCCTTCCTACGCCCATGATAGGATGAATAGAAAACCGAATCCGTCTTCAGCTGGCTTTCACAGGAAAAAATGCCGGACAGCAGGAAGCCGATAATAAATATGGTAAAGATCAGCAGCATCGGAGAAGAATAAAACACTTGCTCCCAGCCATCCGCATATTTATAATCCAGCGGCGTTTTCAGTTCTTTATACTGACTGACCAGAAAAGCCTTTTCCTCCTCTGTAAACCGGGCGCTCCCTGTCCCGTCAAGCCAATCCTTCAGGCTGGAAATCCTGCTGTCGTAAAATTTCTCCGCATCCTTCGGCTTTAGGGAATCCGCGGCATAGTAATCAAACTCAATAAAATCTCCGAAGGCGCAGGAGAGAAGATCCCGGATGTCTCCATAGCCCTGGGTTTTCGCATAAGCTTTGTCAAGCTCCTGCACATCGTCGGACTTTGCCTCCGGAGAAGCATTTATTTTTCGGTGCTGCCGAATCACTTTCTCCAGCTTTTCCGACGTCAGGGGGCCTTCCCATTGCTGCTTTTGCTCCCGCAGCTTCGCGATTGCCGCTCTTCCCGATTCTCCATCTCCGTTCTCATTGACATACTGGGCTTCACCGGTAGCAAAATTACACACAACGATTAAAACAATACACAACACTGCCAGCGACAATTTACTGCTGGTCTTTGCAAATACTTTCTTGATCTCATAGTAGGTCATTCTCGTCCCCCGATTTTTCTCCAAAATAATATAGGAATACATCCTCCAAGGAAGCCTCTGCCTGTACGGCCTCTGAAAATGGCCTTTTCGCTGACAGGATTCGGACTTCGACGGTGTTGCTTGCCCCTGTCTTCACGTTGGCCAGTTTGTACCGCTTCTGCAGGGCAGGCACCAGCTTTTTATCCGCTTTGCAAATCCATACCTTCTCCGGCATGGAGGAAATGATTTGCTCCGCCGTCCCCGTATGTTCAATGCGACCACGCTTCATTAAAAGGATCTGATTGGCAATGTAGGCCACATCGGAAACAATATGGGTGGACAGCAGCACCAGTCTTTCCTCCGACAGCTCGCTGATCAGATTACGAAAGCGGATTCTTTCGTTGGGATCGAGCCCCGCGGTTGGTTCGTCCAGGACAAGGATTTTGGGATTGTTGAGCATTGCCTGGGCAATTCCCACCCTCCTTTTCATGCCTCCGGACAGCTTTTTCATTTTTTTACCCGCTGTTTTCGCAAGGCCCACTTTCGTCAGCAAGTCTTCCACCCGTTTTTTCGCCGTCGCCGGACGCAGTCCTTTAATCGATGAAACGTACAGCAAGTAGTCCCGCGCCGTAAAGTCCGGATAATAACCAAAATCCTGGGGCAGATAGCCCAGCAGTTTTCGGTACTGCCCGTCCATGGAAAAAACATCTTCTCCGTCGCAAGTTATTTTTCCGCCGGTCGGTTTGATGAGGGTGCAGAGCATCCGCATCAGGGTTGTCTTTCCCGCGCCGTTTTCTCCCAGTAACCCGTATACACCATTGCGCATCGTATAGTTGATGTGGTCCACAGCTGTAAACCCCTGAAATTCTTTTGTTAAATTCTCTAATTTTAATTCCATGCCTGTTGTTCCTCCCAATAATTATCGCATGTGTTCAAAGTCCGGTGTATGATCCTGCACAGGCAGAAAACCGCCGCTACCAGCAGTGCTAACCAGATCGGCGGTGCGACCGCTGTGTATATATTGTCGTTGGATACAATCAAATTCCACGCTGCGCCCCAAACCACACACAGTACCACCGCAACCGTTTCGTCCCCATGCTTTCTGCTGCACAGCGTCTGAAAACAAATGCAGGCGGTTACGCTCATCGGAAGTACGAACTGCGTCATCAGTTCAGCAAGTGTCACTCTGAACGTAACCGAAGCAATGCCGAAAAAAACACTGATCAACAGAGCATCCAAAAATGCGAATAAAATCAGTCGTGCCGCGTACACCTGTCTCAGCGAATAAAAAGCTGCGCCTTCCACTTCCAGAGAGCAGGAGGTTTTGTTTTTCCAAAACTCCGGAATGATCAGGATGACAAACAGCGGAGCGGCCACGCCCAGTTCCTCCCGGATATCACCAGGTTCCCCCTTCCAGATAACCAGCGCCCAGATTCCGGCCAGCAGCAACAATTGCAGAACCCACCATTTTTTAGGAATAAACTTTGACTGCTGCCACAAGAACTCCCAATAAGATACCATTCGCCCCTGATCGTTTTCATAAAAGGCCGATTTTGAGCTTCTGACAGCAGCTGCGATTTTCTCTTCTCTGGGCGCAATCTGTTCCGCAGCTTTATATAAGTTCAATTGCTTTTCAATATTCATACCGATTCCTCCTCTCGAAACAATTCTTCCAACTGCGCTTTCGCCCTCTTTATCCGGTATTTTACCAGAGGGAGGCCGATCTGCAGGATGCCCGCGATATCTTTTAGCTTCATATCGTGAAAATAGTATAGGATCACCACTTCCCTTAATTCAGTGGGAAGCCTGCCAAGAGCCCATTCTACAAACAGCTTGTTCTGAACCTCCTGACTCTGGTTCACTTCCGGTTCAGGCAGCTGATCCATCGGTATCTCCGCCGCCTTTTTGTAATGATCCCGGCAGAGGTTGGCAGCTATGGTATATAAATAATTCTTTGCTTTTCCCAAATGCCGGTATGTGTCAAGATGCTGAAAGAAGCGCACAAAGGTTTCCTGCGTCAGATCTTCCGCCCACTCCCTGTCTTTGCAGTGATGACTGCAATAGTTCAGAATATCCGGGTAGTAGCCGCGTACAAAAATGTCGATGGCATCCTCGTCACCCTGCTTCATTTTTCGTATTAAAAGAAAATCCGCGTCCACTAGCCCCTCCTTTCCATTTGTAATGATCAAAACGTTTTTCCCATTCTAACAAGTATAACGAATCGGCTCACGAAAAAGATAGTCCTCATGCAAAATTTTTACGGCCGGCAGTCCGGCAGCCTGCGTCCGTCCCCGCCCGAAATCAATAAATATCAAACAGATTCCGGGGAAAGCGAAAAAACGATAGTCCCGCCTGGATTTCCATCGGGGAATGAGGGCAAATATCAAAGCATCCGATTCCTTAAAGGATAATTGATACTTTTAGGAAAAAACTTTGTAAGACCTTCGTAAAAGTATCAAATTAGCGAAAGAGACTGCTCCTCATTGATATTCAGCCGTTTCTATCTACCCGAACCCCTCTGAAATTATCAAAATCCCGTCACTTCCCTACAACTATTGATATTGGGTAGCTAAGATCCGATGTAACCAAGATTCCAGTCCGCTGATTCACATCGCTGATGCGGCTTGAAGACAATAAAATATCACCTGGCAACTCAGGTGATATTTTATTGCAAGCTAATTTTATTTTCCTACTTCCTCAATATGTTCGCAAATCTGCGTTTCATTCCAAGTGGGATGTTCTGTGGCAGCCTTGAAAATCTTCCTGATCATTTCCGGCTCCTCCAACAGATCTTCTGCGATCTTTTCTGCGGACTGCCCCTTGCTTGCCTTTCTCTGAACCAGTGTGATCAGTTTGAGCATTTCGCCCTTTTCCAATCCTTGCTTTACTCCTTTTTCAATGCCTTCTGCTTTGCCACGCTCATAGCCATCCTCTTCCCGAATGGCCTCACACTCTTCTCTGCTCAGCTCCTCGAATAAAAAACTCACCATATCACCACCGTTCCTTTTCAGAAAATCCCGCAGGACGTTATGGTCCATGCAGTACTTTACGCTTTCACGGATCGCGGCGGTCAAATCTCCGCTTTTTTTGTACCGGACACGGATATCGTGCATGAACTGACTGTACTCCCGCAACGTCTCGCATCTCTGCAAAAGCTTCGCGCCTTTTTCGTAGTTCACGTTGATCACCCTCACCACCGCTTCTAAGGCTATTTTACCACATTTCTCGACGAATGAATCGGAAAGTTTCAGTTCCTGTTCCAGGGGCAAATCCTCCGTTCCGTTGTAAAAGACGTACAGCTCCGGGGTTGGAATGGGAACTGGACGTCTGCTGTAGATGCCGCGGGAAAAGAGCAGGCGTTCGTATTCCTTGGCTATGTAGCACAGCATTCGCAGAGGCATGTTGGGGTTGATGGTGGACTGGTGCTCGATCAATATGATCAGCCGATTGTTTATGACAAAGGCCAGGTCGTTTTTCAGACCGCCGAATATGGAGTCTTCCAGCGTAATGATTTCGACCGGCGTTTCTTTGGGATAGTTGCTGCCGGAGACGGCGTTATAGAGTTCGATGAGTTTTTCTTTGTCGTTGAACAGGACTCGAAAGAGACCATCCTTGTAATTTCGTTTCGCGGTTTGTGCCATAAGTTCCCCCTTTTAATTTAATCTTTTCCTTCATTAACTTTCCAATAGCCTGTTTTCTTTGATCCAACACGTTCAATCATACCTTCCGCTTGAAGTTCTTTCATCATTCGCTGAACACAGGTGCGGGAGATTCCCATTTCACTTTGAATTCCTGCTTGTGTAATGTTGGGCATTTGTTTTATCACGTCAATTAACACTTTTCTCTCCTGAAGAAATTATTCTCTTTTTGAAGCTTTATTTTGGACGGCTTTATTTTTTGAAGCTTTAAAAGGACAATTAGACTCCCACTATATTCCGCACTATCCAAAGCATCTACTTGCCCGCCGCTTTTATCCAAACCGTTCCATCTGGTGCAAAACAATCGCGAACATCTGACGGGTGATTTGTCGGCAAGCAAAGCCCCTGCATTTGTCAGTCTACCATCTGCATCCGTTATCCCAAAAGACTCAAAACTCTTCTCTGACATACTATCGGCATTCCATTCCTTAAACCGCTCCCTCAACTTAGAAAATGAATAATCCGTAAAAAATCAGGACACCTCCGCTGCCATTGGCAAATGCACTGATGCTTTTCAGCCAGCTTTTTGGTTTCTTCATCTCCACTGCCTGCTTTTTGTCATATTCAGCAGCTTCTCCAAACACTTCGGTTATATTTAACATCCCATTCCTTTCTATCAGGTAATACGGGGATAGCTATCTGCCCGTTGCCCTTAATCGCCCATACGCAAAAGCCCAGTCACTGCGAGCACTGCCTGCAACTATACGCACATTTATGTAATTTATTTACATGTAATATTTTACCATATTACACATTCCGGTGTCAATCATAATTGATCGGGATTGTCCAAGACCCTATAAAAAGCTCAAATACAAAACAGACTCCGTGAAAATCGAAAAAACGATAGTTTTGCCTGAATTTCCATTGGAAAATAAGGGAAAGTATCAATATATACAATCACTTAAAGGCCAATTGACACTTTCAGAAAAAAACGCTGTAAAATTTTCGTAAAACTATCAAACTGGCGAAATATAATGCGCCCCATTGATATTCCGCCACTTTTCCCTTCCCGATCCCCTCATCCGTATCTCTGTTGCGCCTCCAAGGCAATAAAATATCACCTGGCAGCCCAGATGATATTTTATTGATATCCAAGTCTATTTTCCCGCGTCCCGAACATGCTCCTAATCCTGCTTTTCAGGCCAATTCGGATACCCGGCTATTCCACCCCGCGTATTCGTTCCACAACCGCTTTCTTCCCAACCAGCAGCCGGTAAGCCAGCAGCGGAACGATCACACAAATCGCAGTCACAACCAAAACCATAGCCAGAACCGGAAGTGCCGGAACAGCAAAAGCAATATCCATATAGTTCATACTCTGATAGATCAGATAGGTTACGCCAAGGCCAATGGTTCCGGTCAGCAGCAGGGAGACCGCCGCATAAAGCAGACCTTCCGCCACCAGCATTTTCCTGATCTGCCGATCGGTCATTCCCACACTTTCCATGATCGCCAGCTCCACCTTCCGGTTTTGGATATTTCCCGAAACCGTATTGATGTAGTTCATAATGCCGATCAGTGCCAGCAGCACGGTGATTCCAATGCCGATTCCCATCATATTGTTCTGGGCCTTTTCCGTAGCCTTCATTTCCTCAAGCTTGGAGTCGTAAGAAAAATCTTTGGCATAGGGGCTGGCCTCCATTGCCGCCATTACTTCTGACTCCGCCGTCTCATCGTATTCCTCCTGATAATGCACCGCCAGTTTTAAGATATACGGCTCCTCAATAATCGTTTTCATAAAGGCCTCGCTGACAATGATCGTAGGCGTGACCCCCGGAAGGGCGTAGTAAGTATCATCTGTCGCACCTGCGATTTCAAGGGAGTATGGCTTATCCGGCCGCTCCTTCAAAGCGCAGGTCAATTCCTGCTTTTTCAGCGTCTTCTCATCAAACTCCAGATCGCTTCCATAAAGGATACAGGCTTTGCCCGCAAGAAAATCCTTTTTATTCACCGGGGTTTTGAGGGTACTGTTCAGATATTCGAATTCTCCCTGATCGATTCCGATCATATTGGAATAATATTTTTCCGGGTGTTTTTTATAATCCTCTTTCACTTCATCATAAGTTTCATTCATCCACATTTCATACATCTTCTCCATCCAGGAATCGACGAAGCCCTGCTTCCAGGGGACAACGATTCTGGCGGTAAACATGGGGTGAAACTCTCTAATTTCCTCTTCCTCCGAAAGCCGGGAGAAAAAATCCCGGTCAAAGAGCTGCTTCCACTGACTCTGGTCCTCCTTCCACATGGTATCATTTTTTATCACCATATCGGTGTCCATATAGCCGGAAACAATGGTTCTCGGTCCCTGGCTGGCAATCAGGGTAGCCAGGCACAAAAACACCGACAGCGTAGCGGTAAGAGACAATACCACGACCAAAGTTTTCTTTTTGTCCCTGGTCAGCTGCTCCTGCGCCAACCTTCGGATCAGCCGGCCTCTTCCGGTTTTGTGGGATCTCTTTGCCCCCGCCTGACTGCGGTAGCCCATTGCTTCCACCGGAGAAATTTCCGTTGCGATTCGAACCGGTTTCCTGCTTCCCAGATAAATGGTCACTGCCGCTAAGAAAATGACCGCCAGCAGAATCGCCGGGTGGAAGAAAACGCTGATCTGCGTCTGCCGGATGCCCAGAGTTTTGACCACAGCCGGTATGATAACAAACGAAGCCGCCGCCCCTAAAATCAAGCCGCTGCCGATTCCTGCCGCTCCCACAAAGAGCATCTGCTTTTTTATCAGTCGGCGGATCTGCCTGCCCGACATACCGACGGTCTGAAGCAGGCCGTAATAGCGGATGTTTCCTGAAATGGACAGGTATAAGATATTGTAGATCAGCAGATACGCGCTGAGACAGGTTATCAGAATCAGACCCGCCATACCCGCCAGAAGCTGCATGGACCAGGCTGCGTCCGAGGTGAAAATCAAATGCTGCTTTTTACTCAAATTGAGGCTGGATTCCAGTTCCTTTTGTGTTTTCCCGGTCACCAGAAAGGATTTGAATTTGAGATATAAAAAGCTCCTGCCGGAATCGGTAAACTTAAATCCGGACTGCTGGAAAAAGGATTGAGACACATAAAAAACCTCCTGATCTCCGTATCCATCCCGAATTCCCGATAGAGTGAACCGTTTCGTATGGCTGCCCAGGTTATCCGTGTAAGTCAGTTTAAAAGAATCACCGATATTAAGATGCTCAAGTCCGCAGTCCTCCAGAGCCTTCTTTGTCGCCATCACCTCATCGTCTTTTTGCGGGTAACGGCCTTTCACCTGCTTTACCGCCGGCGCCATCATTTTATTCCATCGCGTATCATCGGCCCATATAAATATCGTGTGCAGTGTATCGTCTAACTCACTCTTTTCCGCCCAGCCCGCCATACCTTCAACGCACACAGTCTCAATCTTCGTATTTTTATCACACACTCTCTTTTGTTCTTCTGTAAATCCGCCATAAATATATGCGTCAAAATCCGCCCCCGAAAGGCGGATATCCTGCTGCCGCTGCATTTTGAAAAATGTTCCCCCAACGGTCAGGACGCTGAAAAGCATAAAGGAAGCCAGTAAAACGGCGATCACCATCATCAGGTTTTTGCGCTTATTGCTGACGAGCGAGCGTTTCGCCATTCTGGTAATGACCTTGCGGTTGTTATTGGCAAGCATGGCTGTCACGCTCCTTCACAATCCGTCCGTCTTCAATGCGTACGATCCGGTCCGCCAGCTGAGCGATATCCTGATCGTGAGTAATCAGCACAATCGTCTGGCGGAATTTTTTCGCCACCACTTGCAGCAGCCCCAACACATCGTGGCTGGTGGCGGTATCCAGATTCCCCGTCGGCTCGTCCGCCAGAATGATCGCCGGCTTTGCGGCTATGGCTCTGGCAATGGCCACTCGCTGTTGCTGTCCTCCCGACAGGGTGCTGGGAAGCGCTTCCCGCTTTTCTTCCAGTTTTAGCAGCCGCAGAAGTCCATCGACAAATTTATGGTCAATGCGCGCTCCGTCCAGTTCAATGGGTAGCACTACGTTTTCATATACATTCAGATCCGGGACCAGATTATAGCTCTGAAACACAAAACCCACTTTCCTCCTCCGAAAAACCGCCAGCTGTTCCTTATTCATTTTGGAAAGCTGCCTGCCGTCCACGAAAACTTCTCCATCCGTTGGCGTATCCAGCCCGCCGATCATGTGGAGCAGCGTACTCTTACCGCTGCCTGATTTCCCTATAATCGCTACAAATTCCCCTTCCCGGACCGAAAAATCCACTCCGTCCAGGGCTTTTACCGTATTAACGCCCAGTTTGTAATATTTTTTCAATGCCTGGGTCTTTACAATCCATGTGTCCATGTTCTGGTTCTCCTTTCTTCGATACCACAAGCATAGCTCATAAAAATCACAAACCGCTCACAGCCTAAAAGTTTCACGAAACTGTGACTATCGTCCGCAAAACTCTACTCGTTTGGAAGAAAGACGCGAAAGGCAGAGCCCTTTCCCAGCTCCGACTGAACTTCTATATAGCCTTTCTGTAGGGTGATGATTTCCCTCGCCAAATAGAGTCCCACTCCGATGCCTTCCTGATCGTGGACCTCTGGCTCCCGGTAAAAGCGTTTGAAAATAGACCCTTGCCGTTCGGGAGCAATGCCTTTGCCCGTATCTTCTACGCAAATTTCCGTAAAAAACTCTCGAACAGATACCCGCACATGGATGGTTCCGCCATCCGGGGTGTATTTGACCGCGTTATCCAGGATGTTGAACAGCGCTTCTTCGGTCCATTTTTTATCGTGGTTCACCTGAACATCTTCGCCGCAGTCCACGTACAGCCGAATTTCCTTTTTCTCCGCCGCAGGTACGATGAATGCCACCGCAGACGCCAGAGTCTCGTAAAGACAGGCCGGCTGCTGGCGAATTTCAATGATCCCCGTTTCCAGACGGGACATTTTCACCATGCTCTGAAACAGAAAATCCAGCTTTTCCGTCTGGCCGGCCATCTTTTGCATCAGCTCTCTCCGCTTTTCTTCGCCTGTATCCTCATTTTCCGCAATTTCCAGATACAGCCTCAGATTGGCAATAGGCGTTTTGGTCTGGTGGGAAATGTCGGAAATCAGTTCTTTCATCTGCTCCTTTTCCCTGCGGTTTTCCTCGCTCCGCTTCCTGTTTATGTGACTCACCCGCAGCAGCTTTTCATAGATTTTATCCCACAGCGCATCCCTGGGTTTGTCGGTATTCTCCAGCTCTTTGCCGGAAATCAATTCATCCAGACATTCTTCCAGACGATCGGAAAACTGATAGATGTCCCGTTCCATGCGCTTCATTTTCAGATAAAAAACCGTTGCCGCTGCCGCCAGGCAAATTGTTGTGATGATTAATCCAACCATTGATACCCCATCCCATATACGTTTGAAATATATTTATGTCCGTCCTTTTCGATCTTTTTTCTCAGCCGGTTTACGTTGACGGCCAGCGCGTGCTTATCCACAAACTGCCCGCCGCAGTCCCAGAGGCGTTCCAGCAGCTGGGAGTAAGTCAGCAGCTGCCCGGCGTGCTCGGTAAAAAGCCGCAGCATGCGGAATTCCGTAGGCGTGATCGGACAGTCTTCTCCTGCCACTTGCGCCGATGCCCGGTCAAAATCAAGTTTCAGAAACCCATCGTCAAAAACAGCCCTCTGCACGCTTACAGAGCGTTTGAGGATTACGCTTATTTTTTTCAGGAGAATGTGGACGGAAAAAGGCTTGGTGATGTAATCGTCCGCACCCAGCTCATAACCTTGCAGCGCGTCTTCCTCCAGGTCCCTGGCCGTGAGAAAGATAACCGGCACTTCCTGCCGCTCCTTGATCCACTGGCAAAATTCAAATCCTTCACCGTCTGGCAGGTTCACGTCCAGCAGAATCAGGTCAGCCTTTTCTCTGCCGCAGATTTCTTTGGCCTCTTCCATGGAAAAGGCGGACAATATGCCGTATCCTTCCTTTTCCAGGGCGTAAGCCAGCCCCTGATTCAATTCTCTGTCGTCTTCTATAATTAGTATAGTTTCCATAAGTCACCTCTGTTTTCTACCGCACCGGGATACAAAAAAGCAAATCTGTTACAGTAATGGAATGATAATCTGTGATGTTATTATAAACAAAATCAGTAAATGGGCGGGATAAAAAATATAAAAGAAGTATTTCATCCTGATTCCACGTTTCCCATTGTACAAGCTAATCGGTATTAGTGCGCATAAAGCAGTTAAAAAGTAAGGGTTAAGCATTCCTTTTATGGTAAAATCCAATCCGCAGCCATACATAATCAAGGCTGCCGTTATATATTTTATGAAAGGTTTATCACGAAGTAAGTAAAAAGCAACCATTAGCAAAACCCCATAATAACTGCCGTCCAGCATACACTTATAGGCCAGGAAAGCGCCTGCGGCCGTGAGAATACAAGCAGCCGGAATGTTATTGTTTAATTTTTTTATCGCTGCCAATATGACTAACCCCAGCAACAATGTGAACAGAACATTTTGTGCCTCACTGCTGATGAACTGCCCTCGAAAAGCCAAGTCATAGACAGGCTCAGAAACGATTGCAAATATCCCCAGATTCAGCATATATTTTTTCAAATTGTGCGTGTGCAGAAACCCTTCCACCAATAAAAAGCAGAAGATGGGGAAAGCCAGGCGCCCGATGATATGACATACATCCAATAGTGATAGCAGCATGGAAAACGCTTTATCCGTAAAGGCGGAATAAGGGGCGTTTAATATGATCCCATTTTTTAAAACAATTTGTCCTGCGTGGTCGATCAGCATGGATACAACTGCTAATAGCTTTAACGTACTCCCTGTAAAATATTTTTTCATTGTTTGACAGCTGATGATTTTCTAGTTTTTGATTTCAAGATGATAGCCAAGGCTTATCACATTTTCTGTATATTCATCAGCAACGATTTGAATACTATAAGAGCCCTTTTCAAAATACAAGGTCTGTTTGTCCTTTAAAGTCTGACCGTCAAGCTGATAATAAATTTGTTTCTTCTTATCCGTAATGAAAACATGCAATTCGCCATCATCCGTTTCAGCCTTTAGCACTATGTCCAAGTGGTCGCTCTTGGGTACAGTGAAGTATCCCTCGGCAACATTCAGCGCAGGTTCACTCGTTTGATACGTTTTATCGTTTGACATGGTAAGATTTACGGAAGCGTCGGCCTGAACTTTCAAGTATATCCCCAAAACAACCGCTCCAAAAATTACAATTAAAAGAATTATCAACACTAAAAGTTTATGGTTCTTCTTTTTTTCCGAATCAATCTTTTTAACAAAGGAGCCATCTTGTTTCAATAATTCATCAATTGAAATTTGAAAATGCTCACTGATTTTTACAACCATCTCCAAGTCGGGATAGCTTTTTTCGTTCTCCCAATTGGAAACCGTTTGTCTGGAAACTTTTAATAAATTCGCAAACTCATCTTGACTTAGTCCGCTTTGCTTGCGCAAGCGATTGATCTGTTCTCCTATATTCAAATCTGTCCTCCTTTCAAACAGCATTATCTCATTTGGAAGTTAAATAATCTATCAAACGCGCTTTACATCCTGACAAAACTGCTTGTCAAAAGGGGGCAAATGCGTTTTACATTGCTACTTACTTATTATACAGGCATAGAAAAAACACTGCAATTGGGAAGTAATCACAGTGTTGTGATAATTTTGGGGTTTGGGTTGGGGATGCGGTTGTCTTTATTTTTGTGAGAATGAGGGTTTGTTTATTTATTATTAAGGTTTGAAATCAATGGGCTGTTGGGTGTAAGGATAATATATAGTTATCAACGATACTAATCATTTTTAAGGGGATTGATTATGGC
>NZ_JANFXK010000059.1 GCF_024459955.1 Anaerovorax odorimutans | reverse complement strand
ACATACATTGCTACCGGCTGGCGCAGCGGATGGGAATTTTGTAAAAAAGCAGATTATCAAGTCAAAACGACCACGCTGAAATGTGATGCGCGCTTCGGTCGTCATATGGTATAATAAAGCTAACAATTAAGGCATACTAGAAGGAAAGACGGCCTGCTTCGGCCGAAAAATAAAGGAACAGGAGATAAAGCAATGTGCAGCAAAGATACCCTGGACGCAATTCTTAAACGTGTCTGTGAGCGGGCAAAAAGCGAATTTGGCAGTCAGCTGAACTCGGTCATTTTGTATGGCTCTTATGCCAGAGAAGATTATGATGATGAATCGGATATTGATGTGATGGTCATCGTGGATTTACCTGCAAGTAAGGTCAAGGAATTCAACCGTGCTTTTTCTGATTTTTCCCTGGAACTGGATTTGCAGTATGACATCGTAGTTTCTCTTCTGTTACAAGATAAAGCAACCTTTGAACGATGGAAAGGGTCATCACCTTTCTTTAAAAATGTCATAAAAGAAGGAGTTGAGTTCGTTGCCTAAACAAGATGATATCGCACTGGCAAGATACAAAATCGAAAAAGCCAACTCATGCCTGAAAGCATCAAACCTTTTATTGAGTGAAGATTTTTACGCAGACAGCGCAAACCGATCCTATTATGCGATTTTCCACGCAATGAGCGCACTCTTTGCTCTGGATGGCCGTGGGTTTAAAAAGCACTCCGGCGTGTTAGCGAATTTCAATAAAGACTACATTAAAACAGGATTGCTGGAAGTGGAATACGCGCAAATCGCCAAAGAGGCTTTTTCCTTGCGGACCCAAAGCGACTACGGCGAATTTTATGTGGTATCGAAGCAGGAAGTCAAAGAACAGCACGAAAACGCAGAACGGTTTGTCAAGCGAATCGAGGATTTCCTTGAGGAACAGATCAAATAAAGGAATTTTAAGGGATATCCCCTGGAATTGTTGAAAAAACAGATCCAGGGGGTTTTTTGTTGGATTGGATTTACTAGCCGACTGGTCTGAGGACTGATTGGCTTTTTTCAGTGGTGGAAGGAGGTGACTCTCTTGGCATATATTGAGCCAGAGACTTTGGCGGAGATAAAACAAATGGATCTTTTGA
>NZ_JANFXK010000058.1 GCF_024459955.1 Anaerovorax odorimutans | reverse complement strand
AAAGGAGGAGATCTTTTCTTGTGGGGGGCTTCGCACTTAGATGCTTTCAGCGCTTATCCCGTCCATACTTAGCTACCCAGCTATGCCTTTGGCAAGACAACTGGTGCACCAGAGGTATGTCCATCCCGGTCCTCTCGTACTAAGGACAGCTCCACTCAAATCTCCAACGCCCACAGCGGATAGGGACCGAACTGTCTCACGACGTTCTGAACCCAGCTCGCGTACCTCTTTAATGGGCGAACAGCCCAACCCTTGGGACCTACTTCAGCCCCAGGATGAGACGAGCCGACATCGAGGTGCCAAACACCCCCGTCGATGTGGACTCTTGGGGGGTATCAGCCTGTTATCCCCGGGGTAGCTTTTATCCGTTGAGCGATGGCCCTTCCACTCGGTACCACCGGATCACTAAGCCCGACTTTCGTCCCTGCTCGACTTGTTTGTCTCGCAGTCAAGCTCCCTTCTGCCTTTACACTCTTCGTGCGATTTCCGTCCGCACTGAGGGAACCTTTGGGCGCCTCCGTTACTCTTTAGGAGGCGACCGCCCCAGTCAAACTGCCCACCAGACACTGTCCCCACGCCGGGTCACGGCGCAAGGTTAGAATTCCAACATTACAAGGGTGGTATCCCAACGGTGACTCCCCTAAAGCTGGCGCCCTAGGTTCGCAGTCTCCCACCTATCCTGTACGTGCAATGCCGAAACTCAATATCAAGTTGCAGTAAAGCTCCACGGGGTCTTTCCGTCCTGCTGCGGGTAACCGGCATCTTTACCGGTACTACAATTTCACCGAGTCTATTGTTGAGACAGTGCCCAGATCGTTACGCCTTTCGTGCGGGTCAGAACTTACCTGACAAGGAATTTCGCTACCTTAGGACCGTTATAGTTACGGCCGCCGTTTACTGGGGCTTAAGTTCATGCCTTCGCCTAAGCTAAGCAGTCCCCTTAACCTTCCAGCACCGGGCAGGCGTCAGCCCCTATACTTCAGCTTTCGCTTTCGCAGAGACCTGTGTTTTTGGTAAACAGTCGCCTGGGCCTTTTCACTGCGGCCTGCTTGCGCAGGCACCCCTTCTCCCGAAGTTACGGGGTCATTTTGCCGAGTTCCTTAACAATAGTTCTCTCGCTCGCCTTAGGATTCTCTCCTCATCTACCTGTGTCGGTTTGCGGTACGGGCACCTACGGTCTGGCTAGCGGCTTTTCTTGACAGCGTGAAATCAGCAGCTTCCGGTACTATTCTTCCCTCCGCGTAACGCCTC
>NZ_JANFXK010000057.1 GCF_024459955.1 Anaerovorax odorimutans | reverse complement strand
GGCCGATGGAGGTCAAAGTGGCGAACCGAACGTACCGGATGGGAAAGAAGGAGTACCAGGGACTACTCAAAGTGGCCAGTGAACAGGTTCCGTTTGGAATTTACGCAGTTGAAAAGAACGGCTACGCGGAGCTGATGAACATTAAGTGTAACAGTATTACACAACTAAAGCAGAAGATTCGGAAATTCCGGAGTCAGGGCTGGAAGGTCCACCAGAATGGGAGGTAGCAGGGATGGATATACCGGGATATGATTTGTTGTTACAAGAATTTTGTGGGTACTGCCCTGATTTTGAAGCCTCTGTTGAATGCGTAGATTGTACAAGCATGACGGATGGAGCGCCAAGGCGCCTACATAACATCCGCTGTAAAAACAGCAAGAGATGTGCCCGCATCGCAAAAAATATAGAGGCGAATAATCATGAATGAATATGACATCGGAAAAGCCTTCGCCGCGATCGAAGAGGAACTGATCGCGTTGATGATGCGGAACATGCAGCGGCATCGAGATTGGGAGGATGCCGAGGGCTTTAATTGGTCCATGTGGCAGGCCGAACAGTTGAAAGCTTTGGACAAATACAAGCGGGCCAACAAGAAAAAATTCCAGCGGCAGTTTGGCGAGATAAACGGCTCTGTCCGACAGGTGATTGAGCAGGCCCGCAAACAAGGAAACATGGAGCAGGAACTTGAAATCCTGGACGCAATTAAAAATGGTTGGAAAGCTCCAAGGAAGCTGAATAAATCGGTTCAGACTTCTGCGGAGTTTTTTAAGCTAAACACCCGCAAGCTGGATGCGCTGGTTCGGGCCACGGAGCACGACTTTAAAAAGGCAGAGGTTGCGGTGCTCCGCCGTGCGGAAGACCAGTACCGACAGGTGATCTTTAATGCGCAGGTTTACGCCAATACCGGCGCAGGGACATATGAGAAGGCCGTGGATATGGCTACAAAAGACTTTTTGGCTGCCGGCATCAATTGCATTGAATATGCCAACGGAGCACGCCACACGATACAGGATTATGCGGATATGGCGATCCGGACAGCTGCCAAACGGGCCTATCTCGCCGGAGAAGGTGAGAAGCGGCAGGAGTGGGGCGTCAGTACCGTGATTATGAACAAACGGGGGAATCCCTGTCCGAAATGCTTGCCTTTCGTCGGCAAGATTATGATTGATGATGTGTGGAGCGGCGGGAAGGCATCTGACGGGCCGTATCCCCTGATGAGCACGGCCATCGCTGCGGGGCTCTATCATCCAAGGTGCAAGGATAGCCATTCAACTTATTTTCCTGGAATTACTACGGCAGAAGACAGATGGACAAAGGAAGAGCTGGCAGCGATAGAGAAAGCAAATAAAGAAGATGCACAAAGACAATACGCCAAGCGGCAGGCAGAGAAATATGGCCGGCTGTCAAAGTATTCCTTAGATGAGCAGAATCGCAAAATGTATGATGCCCGGGCTACCAGCTATGCAAAACAGTGGAAAGCCGGCGAGAATGGTAGTATA
>NZ_JANFXK010000056.1 GCF_024459955.1 Anaerovorax odorimutans | reverse complement strand
CCGCTGTCTTTTGTAAAAATTTATATAGTGGAAAAGAAAGCCGATGGGAACGGTATGACGTGCAAGGGGAAGTGAGGCCGGAGTACTTGCCAAAGTGGGCAAAGAAAAGCTTGGAGCAGATTCAAAACAAAATACCGGTCAGCCATCGAAACCAGGTCGAAAAGGAGGAACGATAGTATGGAACAAAGAACAAACGCGGGATATTTAATTACCAACGCAATTCAAGTGGGAGCGTATGAGTTTGTCTTGGGTGAACATATGGAAACGCCGGGCCTCTTTGTCACCTGGAAGTGCAAGGACAAGTAAAATTATTTCTGGGGCCACTACACCAACAATTTACAGAAAGCAACTGCTGATCTCTGTGAGCGTGTGTTGGAAGAACTTCGCGATTTGGAAGAACGAGGGCAAATGTCTATGTTTGATTTGGCTGGTGATGGGCCTATGCTGCTGGTCGATATCAACTATAAAGAGAAGCAGGCAATTATACCATTTCCAACGGCCAGGCTTTCCGAACTTTTGGGGAGCGTAGACATTGAAATTCCTCCGGAACGCGTATATTTAGGCGGAAATTCCGTGCTTCAAATCCGCTTACTGCATAATGGAACAAAAGAAGCAGCAGCACTTGCACAGCTCTTCCAAAAGCATCATTCCCTTGACCTGGTCAATAGGGTGTCAAAGGCCATTACCGGCCCCGATTCCCGTGTTTCCAAGCAGATAAAAAAGCACCTAAAAGAGGGCCGATATAACAAGATCGAAGAGATACTTAACGAAGCGAACCACTGCATAAAAGCAAAAAATAGAGAACCGGAAAGGTAGGCGAAGACGTGGCAAGAAAAATGGAATTGCTGGAAGACCTCTATGCACAAGCATTAGGGAGCGTTACCCAAAATCCCGAGAGCTGGATGAACTTTCTTCGCTCCGCCTGCCGCAATTATCGCCTGCCCTTTGATGAGCAGCTGTTGGTACACGTGCAGCGACCGGATGCCATCGCCGTACTGGAAATTGAGAAATGGAACAGTAAGTTTGGTCGGTGGGTCAAAAGAGGTTCAAAGGGGATCGCAGTCTTTGATAAGCGTACAGGGACAACGCGACTGAAATACTATTTTGACTTGTCCGATACCCAGGAAAGCCGCCATAAGCATTTCGTCCGTCCGGTGCCGTTATGGGAGGCCGAAGAAGAATCCCAAGCGGCCATCGAAGAAGCGTTAGCAAATACATTTGGCGTACCAGAAAAAACGGACGGGCTTGCAGATACCATCTTAAAAGCGGCGGAGAATGCCGCATCGGATAACCTGCTGGACTATCTGCCGGATATCCTTACAAATCGAAGCGAAAGTTTCCTTGAAGAGCTGGATGAACAGAGCGCTACGATAGAAGTACGCACCATGCTGGCAAACAGCATTGCTTTTATGGCCATGGTACGATGCGGATTGGAGACGAAAGACTATTTAAGTGCAGAGGACTTTCGCAATATGACGCAGTTTAACACGCCGGGGCTTGTCAATCTTTTCGGTACGGCGACCAG
>NZ_JANFXK010000055.1 GCF_024459955.1 Anaerovorax odorimutans | reverse complement strand
GCGGCGGACATGGGGACGCCTACGCGGGCGGAACCGACGCGGCAGACGCAAATTCTGCCAGCGGCAGCGGCTGTGGCAACGCAGGCCGTAGAAACGGCAGCGGCGCCCGTACAACCGGCCGTACCGGTTCAGGCAGCGCCAACACAGCCGGCCAACTCCGCCGCGCAGCAGGCCATGCAGCCCCAAACGCAGCCAGCGGCAGCCGTGCCGACACAGGCGGCCGCTTACACGCAGGAACAGCTCGCCCTTGCCGCATCACAGCTCATGGAAGCCAAGAAGGACCAGAGCGTCGTGATTAACCTGCTGGGCAAGTTCGGGGTGCAGGCCCTGACGCAGCTGCCGAAAGAGCAGTACGGCGCCTTCGCGACCGAGCTGCGGGCTCTGGGGGCGAAACTATGAGCCAGGAACGAAAACACGCGTTGCTGTCCGCGTCGGCGGCAAGTCGGTGGCTGATCTGCCACCCGTCGGCCAGACTGGAAGAACAATTTCCGGACGCGGCGTCCGATTACGCCGAAGAGGGTAGCCTGGCCCATGAGATTTGTGAGCTGAAAGTGCGGCAGAACTTCATCAAGAAGCAGTCCGCGGCCACCTTTAAAAAGAAATTGAAAGCGCTACAGGAAAAGGACCTGTACCAGAAGGAAATGGACGGCTATACGGATGAATACCTGGACTACGTGTCCGGGATCGTCCATGGCTTCGATTCCCCGCCTTACATAGCGGTAGAGAAGCGCCTGGACTATAGCCATGTTGTCCCGGAGGGATTTGGTACCGGGGACTGCGTCATTATCGGCGGAGACGTCATGCACGTGATTGATTTCAAATATGGCAAGGGCGTGCCGGTGAAAGCGGAAGGCAATCCACAGATGAAGCTTTACGCTGCGGGGGCGCTCAAAGAATATGCCTTTCTTTATCCGATTAAAGAGATCCGAATGCACATTGTGCAGCCCAGGATTGACTACAACAATGAAGGGGTGATTTATGTAGAGGAACTGAACGCATGGTTGAATGCCGTTGTAAAACCTAATGCGGAACTGGCCTTCAAGGGTGAAGGAGAGTACCGACCCTCTGAGGAAACCTGCCGGTTTTGCAGGGCGAAACATACCTGCCGCGCGAGATCGGAACAAAACCTGGAACTGGCCAAAGAAGACTTTAAAAAACCGCCGCTGCTTACGGCGGAGGAAATCGGTCCGATCCTGAAACAGGCAAAGGACTTAAAAGCCTGGGCCTCGGATTTGGAAGAATGGGCGCTGAAAGAAGTGCTTTCCGGAGGAACGGTCCCGGGATGGAAGGCGGTGGAAGGCCGGTCCGTCCGGAAATTCGCCGACCAGGACAAAGCGTTCCAGATCCTCGCCTGCTCCGGCATGGTCGAAGAAGAAATGCTCTACGTGCGAAAACCGCACACCCTTTCCGAGATTGAGAAGATGCTCGGCAAAAAAGAATTTCGGGAGCTGCTGGCCGACCAGGTGGTTAAACCCCCGGGAAAACCGACCCTGGCCCCGGAGGAAGACGAACGAGAACCTATCACATTACAGACTTCCGCGGAGGAAGATTTCAAGGAGGAGTAAAAAATGGCAGAATTAAAACCAACGAAAGTCGTTACCGATAAAGTGAGATTGTCCTATGTGCATCTATTTACACCTTACGCGCATAACTCGGGACAGGAGCCGAAATACAGCTGCACCATTCTGGTGCCAA
>NZ_JANFXK010000054.1 GCF_024459955.1 Anaerovorax odorimutans | reverse complement strand
GACGGCTGCCGTCTTATACGGCCATGAAAGAGTTCGCCCAGGCGGATCCGCAGGTCATGGCCCTGATGAAGCAAGAGAAATACGAGGCGGCCTTACAGGACTTTGGAGGGCAGGACCCGGAGGAGGATCATTCATGGATCCAGCGGCTGAAACTCAACAGCACGGGAAATGGTTATGAGAGGAGCACCAATAACATGATCGAGATATTAAAAAATGATCCTTTGCTAAAGGGTAAATTCAGCTATGACGAATTTGCGAACCGGTCCTTAATCCTTGGTGCGCTGCCGTGGGACGAGCGGACGGAGCGCCGTTTGCATACGGATGATGATGACGCTGGCCTGCGCTGGTATATGGAAACCGTATATGGAATCACGGGAAAAGAAAAGATTTATGACGCGCTGGCTTTGGTGGCCAAAGAGCAGCAGATCAATGACGTGAAAGATTATCTGGAAAGCCTTGCCTGGGACGGCGTGAAGCGGGTCGATACGCTGCTTTCCGATTACCTGGGGGCCGAAGACACCTTGTACTGCCGGGCCGTGTCCAGAAAGAGCCTGGTGGCTGCCGTGGCCAGGGTGATGGAACCCGGTGTCAAATATGACTATATGCCGATTCTGGCAGGCTCCCAGGGCATTGGGAAAAGCACGTTTTACCGTATTTTAGGAAAGGCGTGGTATTCGGATAGTTTGACAAGTTTTGACGGGAAAGAAGCTGCGGAGATGATCCAGGGAACGTGGATCAACGAGCTGGGCGAGCTGAATGGCCTTACAAAGTCTGAAACCAACGCGGTCAAACAGTTTTTAAGCAAAACCGATGATATCTATCGAGAGGCCTATGGCCGTAAGACCAGCCGTTTTGCGCGGAGATGCGTTTTCTTCGGTACGACCAACGACGAGGAGTTCTTAAAAGACCAGACTGGAAACCGCAGGTTTTGGCCGGTCGACGTGGGACAGGAGGAGCCGAAAAAGAATGTCTTTACCCAGCTTGCGGAAGAAGTCGATCAGATTTGGGCGGAGTGCGTTCTATACTGGAAGCTTGGAGAATCGCTTTACCTATCGAAAGAAATTGAAAAACATGCGGAGAACGCCCAGGAAAGCCACCGGGAGGCAAGCGCAAAAGAAGGAATTATCCTGGATTTCCTGGAAAAATCCCTTCCGGAAGGCTGGGAACGGCGGGAATTAACCCAGCGCCGCATGTATTGGTCCGGTGAATTCGGCAGAAGTCCGGGGTCGGTGCCGCGAGATCGCGTTTGCGCTGCGGAGATTTGGTATGAGTGTTTGAATTCGGAATTGAAATACATGAATAAGTCGGATGCCCGAGAGATCAACGCCATTCTTGCAAACCTTCCTGGGTGGGAACGGATCAAATCGCCGGCAAGGTTTGGGCCTTACGGCATGCAGCGTGGCTACAAAAGGCGTCTACAAAGTAGGGTTTTGGACTGTAAACAAAACATTTAAGAATGTAGGAGAAAAACAAAGGTTACAGAAATCAAATTGAATGTTTCAAAAAATGTTTTGGGGAAAAGATTGAAAAATCAAGGCTTTAAAGCCTTATATACGATTACTACATTCTCTCTATAGAGAGAAATAAAAATAAGAAATAAAGAATATACACATACCTTAATATCTTATTTAAAAATATGCACATACACGCGTACACGTATGCGCGCATTATTACAGCAAGGAGGAATAAAAAGCATGAAGAAACAGGTAAGCGAGAAAAGTATCGAAGATTATTTGCGGCTGCGAGTAAAGCAGATGGGCGGCCGAGCATACAAGTTCGTGTCGCCGGGAAACGCAGGCGTGCCAGATCGGCTGGTCGTGCTTCCGGGCGGACGGATCGCGTTCATCGAGCTGAAAGCGCCAGGAAAGAAACCGACACCGCTGCAAA
>NZ_JANFXK010000053.1 GCF_024459955.1 Anaerovorax odorimutans | reverse complement strand
CGGGAGTTTGACACTTCATCTCCATCCAATATCTTCCATCAATTCTCACAAGCGTTGCAAATGCTTCTTTTTTTCCCTTAATTTTTAAAAAAATGTGTCAAATTTTTGATATTATTGTTGCGTCTATTGGCGTCTAGTGGTATAATATACTTATCTATATCGTTTGGAGGAACAACGCATGCGAGTGAGAACCGGCAAAACCAGCAATGGTCGTCTATTCTACATCATCAAAACCTATTACGACACAAAGGGCGTCGAACATACCATCACGGTTGAAAAACTGGGAAACGAGCACGATATCCGGCAAAGAACCGGCCGGGATCCGGACGAATGGGCAAGGGAACGCGCCAAATACCTGACCGAAAAAGAAAAAGAAGCGAACAAAAACGTCACGGTGGAGTTCTCCCCTTCTTCCTTGCTTACAAAGGATTACCAGTATACCTTTAACATCGGCTACCTTTTCCTGCAAAAGATCTTCCATGAGCTGAAGCTGGACCAACTCTGCGCCGCCATCCAGGCGGACAGCAAGATCACGTTCAACCTCAGCGATAGCCTCGCCAAACTCTGTTACGGCAGGATCCTGCATCCATCCTCCAAACTGGCGACCTTCGCGTTTTCAAAGACCCTTCTGGAACAGCCGGATTTTGAAGAGCACCAGATGTATCGGGCGCTGGACGTTCTGGCGGACCACTTCGACACGATCCAGGCGGGCCTGTACAAGAACAGCTTTGCCCTGGGGAACCGAAACACAAGCGTGATCTACTACGATTGCACGAATTTCTTCTTTGAAGCCGAGGAACCGGACGCGGACGGTTTGCGCAGGCACGGAAAGAGCAAGGAAAACCGGCCGCTTCCCTTAGTGGAGATGGGCTTGTTCATTGACCAGGATGGGATTCCCCTTACCATGAGCATCCATCCGGGAAACACCAATGAGCAGACCACGCTCAAACCACTGGAGAAAAAACTGCTGCGAGATTTCGCGCTCTCGAAATTTATCGTTTGCACGGACGCGGGCCTTTGCTCAAAAGCAAACAAGCGGTTCAATTCCCTGGGAAACCGCGCCTTCATCACCACCCAGTCCCTGAAAAAGCTGAACAAGGACTTGCGAGAAACCGCGCTCAGCCCAACCCAGTGGCGTTTAATGGGGGACAAACAACCATACAAATCCTATGACATTACGAAGATTGACGAAGAAAAGCATCCGAACTCCGTATTCTACAAAGAGCTTCCAGTGGACCATACGGACTTCGATGAACGGATCCTCGTCACCTACTCCATCAAATACAGGGACTACACGCGCAAGATCCGGGAAGGGCAAGTCGCGCGCGCGGAAAAGGCCCTGAAAAACAGCGGCGTCCGCGCAAAGAAACATGCCAATGATTTCCGGAGGTTCATCCGCAAGGAATGCTACACGGCAGACGGCGAACTCGCGGAGAAATCCCGCCAGTCCATCGATGTCGACGCCATCGCCAAGGAAGCCCGGTACGACGGCTTCTACGCGGTATCCACGAACCTAATGGACGACGACCCTTCAGACATCGCGGCGGTCAGCCACCAGCGGTGGCAAATTGAGCAGTGCTTTCGCACGATGAAAAGCGAATTCAAAGCAAGGCCGGCCTACGTGCGCAAGGACAACCGGATCAAGGCCCACTTCCTGACCTGCTTTATCGCGCTGGTTCTCTACAAATACTTGGAAAAACGATTGGGAAACAACTACTCCTGCGAAGCGATCACCGACACCCTGCGAAACATGGAAGTCCGAGAACTCGTTGGGGAAGGCTATCTTCCAACCTATACAAGAACGACCTTAACCGATGACCTTCACGAAACCTTCGGTTTCAGAACCGATTATCAAATCGTGACAAAGGCAGCTATGAAAAAAGTCGTGGCCGCGTCAAAGAAACGAAAATTGTACGCAAAAAAAGCATAACAAAAAATGCCAACGGATGTTGATTTTTCAACATCCGTCTTTTTTTAAGTGTCAAACTCGGGAT
>NZ_JANFXK010000052.1 GCF_024459955.1 Anaerovorax odorimutans | reverse complement strand
GGAGATCCGGGATTATACGGAATCCATGTTTTTCGGACTGTCCATGCGGCAGTTCTTTTTTTCAGTATTGGCCTGCGGTATGGCGGCCTTGCTATATTTTCTATTGCGGAACTATCTGGGCACGGAAACCGTCAGCTGGATGTGCATCCTGGGCGCTGCGCCTTTTGCCGCCATCGGTTTTATCCGTTATCACGGCATGAACGCGGAGCAGTTTGTCTGGGTGTGGATGAAGGCCGAGCTGCTTATGCCAAGGCAGCTGGGGTTTCGATCCGAAAACCTGTATTACGAAGCCTGGAAGATGAAAAGCGAGAAAAAGGAGGAGACCAAATATCATGATAAAAACGCTGCGTAACTTACTCAAACAAGACCGGGAAAATTTCAAAATCCCAAGAAGTGTACAGCAGATGATTCCCATTCAGACCATTTGGCCGGATGGAATCTTTCAAGTGGGAAAAACAAAATATGCAAAGACTTATCAGTTTTCGGACATCAACTATGCGGTAGCTAGTAGGGAAGACAAAGAGGCCATGTTTTTGGAATACAGTGAGCTTCTGAATTCCTTTGACAGCGGAGTAACCACTAAAATCACCATCAATAACCGTAGAATCAACCGGCAGGCCTTTGAAGAAAAAATTCTCATTCCTTTAAAAGGTGATGAAATGGACGGCTATCGCAAGGAATATAACCGGATGCTTCTTGAGAAAGCGACCGGGTCCAATAGTATGGTGCAGGAGAAATATATTACTGTGTCGGTGTTCAAGAAAAGCATTGAGGAAGCACGGACGTATTTCTCCCGTGTGACAACGGAACTGACCAGTCATTTCGCACGGCTGGGATCAAAACTAAGGGAATTGGACGCTGTCGAAAAATTGCGGGTGCTCCATGATTTTTACCGTGCAGGCCAGGAAACGGAGTTTCGTTTTGAACTGGCAGATGCTATGCGAAAGGGCCATTGCTTCCAAGATGCGATCTGCCCCGACAGCTTTGAATTTGAGTGCGGAACCTTCCGAATGGGAGAACGCTATGGGAGAGTGTTATTTCTGCGGGATTTTGCGTCCTTTATCAAAGACAGTATGGTAGCGGAATTGACGGATTTGGATCGAAACCTTATGCTCAGTATGGATGTGATCCCCATTCCCACCGATGAGGCGGTGCGGGAAGTGGAAAACCGGCTCCTGGGCGTGGAAACCAATATCACCAACTGGCAGCGCAGGCAGAACGCCAATAATAATTTCAGCGCCGTGATTCCCTATGATATGGAATTGCAGCGGAAAGAGACAAAAGAATTCTTAAATGATCTGACGGCGCGGGACCAACGTATGATGTTTACGGTACTTACCTTAGTTCATACGGCGGATAGCCGCGAGCAGTTGGACGATGATACTGACACGCTGCTGACCATTGCCAGAAAACATCTGTGCCAGCTTTCTACCTTGAACTTTCAGCAGGCGGACGGGCTGAATACCGTGCTGCCCATCGGCCGCCGCAACATTCATGCTTTGCGCACACTTACTACGGAAAGCCTAGCCGTGCTCATGCCCTTCCGGGTGCAAGAGATTCAAGACGATGGTGGCATTTACTGCGGGGAAAACGCCATATCGCACAATCTGATTCTTTGTAACAAGGCAAACCTGCTCAATCCAAACTCCTTTATTCTGGGCGTTCCTGGAAGCGGTAAGAGCTTTTTTGTGAAAGGCTGGTTGGAGTTTTTAGCTATGGCTACTCAAGATGATATTCTGATCTGTGATCCGGAAAATGAATATGCGGCCCTGGTTTCGGCCCTTGGCGGTGAAGTGATTCGCATTGCTGCGGGCAGCGACCACTTCATCAATGCCATGGATATGGTGGAAGGGTACGGAGACGGCAGCGACCCGGTGGTGGATAAATCTGAGTTTATCCTGTCTCTCTTTGAGCAGCTTGCCAAGCCCCATGGAATCGGCGCAAAAGAAAAGTCTATCGTGGACCGCTGCACGGAAGCCGTATACCGCGATTATCAGAATGGGGGCAGGGTTCCAACCCTAT
>NZ_JANFXK010000051.1 GCF_024459955.1 Anaerovorax odorimutans | reverse complement strand
GGATAATATATAGTTATCAACGATACTAATCATTTTTAAGGGGATTGATTATGGCCACACTATCAGAATTGAAACGACACTATGTAAAAGCAATTCAAGAAGGATATGCTGCTATCTTTGCAGGAGCAGGTCTGTCTCGCCCTTCCGGCTTTGTTGATTGGAAAGATCTTTTAAGAGACCTTGCAGAAGAAATCCAATTAGATGTTGATAAAGAAGCGGATTTAGTTGAGGTTGCTCAATATTATTGTAATGAAAAAAGAGGGCGAGGAGAAATAAACGATAGAATTCTTAACCGGTTTGTTACTGAATCCCAAGAAAATATAAGCATTCAATTATTAGCAGAAATGTCAATACATACATATTGGACAACAAATTATGATCATTTATTAGAAGATACTTTAAAAAACCATGAGAAGCATATTGACATAAAAACAACTCCAGAGAGTCTTGCAACAACTTTATGTGAATCTGATGCGATAATTTATAAAATGCACGGTGACTATCTGGATCCATCAACATGTATCATTACAAAAGATGATTATGAACTATATAATGAAAAACGTCAATTATTCACCACTGCACTTCAAGGTGATTTAGTCACTAAAACCTTCTTATTCATTGGATTTAGTTTTGAAGACCCTAATTTGAAGTATATTCTTAGTAGAATAAGAAACTTATTAAATGAAAATCGTCGCACACATTATTGTTTATTGAAAAAGATTGATAAACAAGACTACTGTAATGACAAAGACTATTACTATGATCTGAATAAACAAAATTTACGTATTCATGATTTAAAAAGATATGGTATTGAAGCTGTTTTAATTGACCATTATAATGAAATTCCAGATATTCTAAAAGAAATTCAAAAAGCATCTAAATGTAACAATATTTTTATTTCTGGTGCTGCTCATGAATACGGTAAGGATTGGGAATCTACAGCACCATTATTTATAAAACATCTTGTCAAAACATTGTATCGCTATCGTTATAGAATTATAACAGGCCATGCAAGGGGCATAGGGAGTTATGTGATAAGTTCTATAATAGAAGAATGTCAATCTAATGTTTCAAAACTAGAAAAACATCTTATGATTAAGGCATTTCCTTATGAAGACAAGAATCGCCCTGATTACACAGATATACGAACTGAATATCGAGAAGGGATATTTAAACATGCTGGAATTGCTATATTTATGTTTGGTAATAAATTAGTTGACAATCAAGTCATCTTGGCCGATGGTGTTTATGAAGAGTTTGAAATCGCGAAAAAATTCAACGCTTACATCATACCCATAGGTTCAACAGGATATGTTGCCAATAATATATGGAAAGAAGTTCACTCAAATCTGGAGAAATATCCTTATTTAAAATCGGAAATAAACGTATTACAAGAATGTACTGATCCAAAAAGAATTACTTCATCTATAATAAATGTATTAGCAAACATTCAAAAGAACTTTTAATTGTTCCATTGCTGCAACAATTGAATTACTTGCAGCAGTATACATACTGTAACTCAAAGGATAATCAGTATCAAAACATGCATCACGTAACATATTACAGAAACGAAAACAAATATCTATAATCTGATTTGGAGATTTTGTTAGCGATTTATAAATAGCATATACCACGCCTCCAATGTTACATATATCTATAATAGCAATGCGTAAGTCCGTTGAAAAATATTCTTTGTTATTAAGTAAGATCATTAATGTGTTTTTACAAGAAAATGTATATCCAGAAAATTCATGTGCAATTTTTTCTAAAGAAGTTGATATAATATCACCATAATATCGACCTACAATTCTACATATTATTTCTAAATCTGCATAATTATTAAAGTGATTATTTTTTAGTTCTTCAAATGCCTGATTTTCTAACCAAGAAAGTGTTTTATATACCGTTAATTTATTCAGGTTTACATAAATGGGAAGAATGTTATTTTTATGTTTATTATTATTTTTCTCACGAAATAATTGAAGCTCTTTTTGGGGCCATTTCCGTGACAAAAAAGCTTCGTCTATAATAGCGATACAGTAAGTAGACTTCGAAATTGCATTTTCAATTTCTTGATATATGCTTGTACCTGTTGTTATCCATTTTTGATCAATCCATGTATTGAATCCAAGGGATGATAATGTTTGAGAAAGAGGGATAGCAATAGTATGTTTTATTTCTTTACTGTGCGAAACAAAAAAGTCTATACACATCTATAATTCTCCATCTATTTTTTGTAATTGATAACTATATATTATCC
>NZ_JANFXK010000050.1 GCF_024459955.1 Anaerovorax odorimutans | reverse complement strand
GGGACTTATAGCGAAGCTACTGGACTATTTTGAATAGCAATGACTTGAGGACTGCTTTGGCAGTCCTTGAGTGTTTGTATAAAGATAAGCCTCCATAGCTTTGACTTAGGGAGGCTTATTCTATAATATGCAAAGTGCATTTTTTGTTTTAGTTTTTCTTAGCGGTCTGATATTTTACTAATTCTTGTTCATATTTTTCGAAATAGCCCAGTCCTTCCAACCTGAATCTTTCTTGACGCAGTTTAGAAAAGACTGCGAGAGGAATTAATAGGAGACCTATCAATATAATCAATAGAAATACAATTCCTATTACGATATCTGTTGTGGCAAGTGTTTGAGTTGAAAGCCATTTTAAACTGATCGTTGAAAGTCCTGTAAGTACTGTTATGCATGTGAACAATCCCGGGGCGTAAATTGACTTTTTGTCAATATCTTTATAACGACGCCAGATAGCTGCACCAAATATAATGTGAACAATAGTTTCAAGATATCCAAATGCCATAGCAACGATTACAACTGCGGTCTCAAACTGTGGAGCAAGCAGCGTATAAATAACAAGAAGTAGTTCGGCACCATTATTAGTGATAATGGTCATGAATTTATTTTGCGGATAAAGCAGAGGGTCATCTGAACCGCCTACTATGTTATTCATAAAATAGAATCCACCCGGAAACAAATATTCTTCAAAATTATGTATGGGAACAAGTATAGCTAATATGCAGATCAACCGCTGTGGCACTTCCCATACATTCCATTGCCAAATTAAAAGCACAAACATTATTACACCGAGTATAAAGTTGGCATAGAGCCAGTTGTGGTCAACCCATTTATCTAGAATGGTCTGTTTTTTTTTCATTATTACACCTCCAAGGATTATTTTTTACCTATGTTGTAATCGGTTAACACGTGTAATATAATTATATCAGATTGGATAAGATCATCAACTTACACATTAAGTCTTAGTGTAAGATTGTGATATGAAGGAGCAGTATTATGAATAAACAGCCTGAGATAACGGATGCAACACGGGAGAATTTTATACAAGCTTTTTGTGAACTATATAAAAAAATGCCGATCAAAAAGATAACGGTAAAAGAAATTGCTGAAAGGGCTGGGTATAGTAGAGTAACATTCTACAGTTATTTCTCGAATCCATATGATGTACTAAATTATATGGAAGATGTTTTTATAAATCACGTAACAGAAGGCATATCAAAGAGCCTTTTGACTGATAGAAAGCTTGATGATTTTTTGATAACCTTTGTTAATCTGGCGAATGATAATTGCGCATATGGAAGTATACTGCTTCTTAAACCATTTTCTACTCAATTTATAAATCGCTTAAAGGAGAGCATGGTTCCAATTTTATTTGATTTATTTCACTTTAGTGCGGAAAATAAAAAAGCTGCGTATATCTTCGAATTCTATTTGCCAGGAATAATATCCGTTTTTTCAAAATGGTTTTGTGATAAAGAAAATATGCCGTTAGAAGAACTGGCCCATCTAATAGAGGGGATTTTGAAAGATGGTGTTTTGTCTCTATTGGAGGAAATGGTATCATAATAGATTTTGACAAATAATAGTTTGTGAGGTGGTAGTATGTTTGATGATATAAGGAGTAAAAGGGTAGTTTTTGTTGCACATTGTTTTCTGAATCAAAACTCCATATCCGATGGAACGGCAGTATATCCAGCGGCATTCAGAGTTATGGTTGATTTTTTCTTAAATGCGGATATTGGTATTGTCCAAATGCCCTGTCCTGAGCTTTACTGTTTAGGAATTGATAGAGGAAATATTCATGGTGCAGAAAGTCCTGTAATTGTAGAAAATACACGCATCCGCACAGAGATGAAAAAGGATAGCTCCGATATAGAATTAACGAGATTAGCTGATTATGTAGTGCGGCAAATCTTAGAATATGACAAATACGGATTTGAGGTTGTTGGCATTATTGGGGCGAATCGTTCCCCAAATTGTGGTATAGATACGACCTCAGACCATAATGAGGAAATTAGTGGAATGGGTTTATTTATGGAGAAGATTTCTTATCAATTATCAAGAGAAGACATATCTATTCCAATGATAGGTATAAAAGGAAAAGACAATATACAGGAAAAGCTTCAACAGCTAATGGATGGGGAGTTGTAGAAATGAAATCGAACAGTATTATATAACTCTCAGATTATCAATGTAAATCAAAAAGGATTGCATCGGTAGTCCTTTTTCTTTTTTCCACCCTACATAGCAGCAAAGCGGAAAGACCTATCCCGCTTTGCTGCTTTTTATTTACCATTCAAAAAG
>NZ_JANFXK010000005.1 GCF_024459955.1 Anaerovorax odorimutans | reverse complement strand
TGGGACATTTTCTCAAGTGAATCCTATAGTGACATTATCACAAGTTAACAACAGGGCAAATTTCCGGGTACTTGCAAATAAAATACTTTTGTGGTAAAATTTAAGGGTTACATTTACATGTATGATTATAACTTTAATACAATAAAGGGAAGTAGGAAAAAGCAACAATGACAGAACGACAGAAAATTATTAATATAGCAGTGATCGCACACGTCGATGCGGGAAAGTCCACGCTGGTGGACGCATTTTTAAACCAGAGCAACGTTTTCCGGGAAAACCAGGACGTGGTGGACTGCGTTATGGACAGCGATGATATCGAGCGGGAACGCGGGATTACTATTTATTCAAAAAATTGTTCGGTTATGCACAACGATGTGAAGATCAATATTGTGGATACACCGGGACATGCGGATTTTTCTTCCGAAGTAGAGCGGATCATGAAAACGGTGGACACGGTTATTCTGCTGGTGGATTCCAGCGAAGGCCCCATGCCCCAGACCCGTTTCGTACTGAAAAAGTCCCTGGAGGAAGGCATCAATCCTATCCTGCTGATCAACAAGATCGACAAAAAAGATGCGCGGATCAAAGAAGTGGTGGATGAAGTTTACGAGCTTTTCATGGACCTGGAAGCTAACGACCGTCAGCTGGATTTCCCCATTCTTTACGGCATTGCCAGACAGGGAATCGTGGTTTACGATCCGAAAGACGCGGAAGGAATCGAGATCGGGCAGGAGGACAAGAAGGCCAGAAAGACCGCTGCCGGTATGAACGGTCTGGACATTACCCCTCTATTCGATACGATTATCAAGCACGTAAATCCTTACCCGGACTTAAATAATGAGCCGCTGCAGGTTCAAATCTCCACTTTGGGGTATGATGATTATATAGGAAGATTAGGGATCGGAAGAGTTACCAAGGGTGTCATCCGGGAGGCGCAGACAGTGGCTGTGGCAAAGGCGGACGGCAGTCTGGAACAGCGAAAGATCAACCAGGTCTTTATTTACCGGGGACTCAAGCGGGTGCCGGTAAAGGAAGCCCAGTCCGGCGATATTGTGGTTGTTTCCGGAATCGCGGATATTTCCATTGGAGAAACCATCTGCGATGAGAAGAATCCGCAGCCCATGGAAACCATCCATATCGAAGAACCGACTCTCTCGATGAACTTCATGGTAAACAAAAGTCCTTTCGCGGGAAAAGTTGGCAAATTCGTCACCTCCCGCCACATCAAAGAGCGGCTGGACAAGGAGTTGGAAGTCAACGTGGGCCTGATGGTGGAGGAAACCGATTCCACGGACTGCTTTAAGGTTTCCGGGCGCGGTGAGCTGCACCTTTCCATTCTCATTGAAAACATGAGAAGAGAAGGCTATGAGCTGGCAGTTTCCAAACCGGAAGTCATCATGCACAGAAATGAAAAAAACAAGGTGCTGGAGCCGATTGAGGAAGTGGTGATTTCAGTGCCGGACGAATACTCCGGTTCGGTTATTTCCAAACTGAACCTGAGAAAAGGCGTGATGCGGGAGATGAGCGCGGAAAACGGTTATACCAGAATGGAATACCTGGTTCCCACCAGGGGCCTTTTAGGATACCGGACCGAGTTTATCAATGACACCAGGGGCGAAGGCACGATGGTCAGACGGTTTGACGGATTTGACGAATACAAAGGCGACATTCCGCAGCGGACCAACGGTGTTGCCATTGCCCAGGAAGAAGGCGTTGCTACGCCGTATGCGCTGTTCAATATCAGTGAGCGGGTTCAGATGTTTATTGAGCCGGGCACCAAGGTTTATGAAGGTATGATTATCGGCATGAACAGCCGCAGCGACGATATGGTGGTCAACCCCTGCAAGGCGAAAAAGGCGACCAACATGCGGGCTGCGGGAAGCGATGACAACATCAAGCTGGCCCCGGCCAGAACCTTTACCCTGGAAGAGGCGCTGGAGTTTATCGGAGACGATGAGCTGGTAGAAATCGTTCCCGATGATATCCGTCTCCGCAAAAAAATCCTCAAAGAACTGGACCGCAGGCGGAGCGGCAGGAAGATCGACTGATCGGTCAGTTAGGAGGTCTTTATGTTTGACAACTTTTCTGTTTCCGATGCGACCCTGGAGAAGCTGATTAATTTGGGAATCGCGCTGGCGATACTGATTGTCGGATATATTATCATCAGGATTGTTCTCCATGTGGCGAAAAAGACCCTGGAGCGGTCTTCGCTGGACCCGGTGCTGTACCGGTTTATCCTCAGGATCACCAAGATTATTATGTGGATCATATTGATCCTGATGATTATGGAACGATTCGGATTTAAGATGAACAGTCTGATTACGGTGCTGGCAGCAGCGGGCGCGGCGATCGCTCTGGCTCTCAGAGACAGTCTTGCCAATGTGGCCGGAGGGATTATGATCCTCATCAACAAGCCTTTTGCGCAGGACGACTTCATCGACATCAACGGCACGACGGGAAAGGTGCGGGATATCGACCTTTTCGTGACCCACCTGAAAACGTACGACAATAAAGTGATCACCATTCCCAACGGCATGGTCAACACATCCGTTTTGATCAACTATACCAAGGAAAGCAAGCGCCGCGTGGACTGCTGCTTTAACATCGGATATGACGACGATATAAAACAGGCGAAGGATATTCTGGCAGCCATTGCCGAATCCCACCCTGCTATATATAGAGATCCGGAACCGATCATCGGGGTTGCGGGTCAGAAGGACAACTGCATTTCCATTGATATGAAAGTATGGTGCGAGACCGACGATTACTGGGACGTAAAATACTTCCTGGAGGAGAACGTAAAGCTTGCTTTCGATGAGGCGGGCATCACAATACCGTTTCCTCAGATGGACGTTCATATCAAGAAGAAATAAATAGTGGCGACAAGCTGCTGAAAATGATAAAATATAGGGATAAGTAAAAGAAAGGAGACTCCGAATATGGAACAGAACAAAAAGTTTAAAAGAGTGTTAGTGGCGAACAGAGGAGAAATCGCCATCCGAATATTCAGAGCCTGCAAAGAACTTGGTATCAGAAGCGTGGCTATATATTCCGAAGAAGATAAAAACACGCTTTTCAGAACAAAAGCTGACGAATCTTACCGCGTAGGTAAGGGTAAATCCCCGGTTGACGCTTATCTGGCCATCGACGAGATCATCGAACTGGCCAAGGCAAAGGGCGTGGACGCCATTCACCCGGGTTACGGATTCCTGTCGGAAAACGTGGAATTTGCCAAAGCCTGTGAAGAAGCAGGAATTGTCTTCATAGGACCTACATATAAGATGATGGAGAATCTGGGAGATAAAATCCAGTCCAAGATCGTTGCAAACAAGGTAGGCGTACCTACGATTCCGGGCGTTGAAGAAGCCATTCAGACAGAAGAGGACGCAGTGAAATACGCAGAAGTCTGCGGATACCCGGTTATGCTCAAAGCAGCGGCAGGCGGCGGCGGCAGAGGCATGAGAATCGTCAGAACTCCGGAGGAGCTGCTTCCACAGTTCCGCAGCGCCAAGAGCGAAGCGAAGAAAGCCTTTGGTATCGACGATATTTTCATTGAAAAATATCTGGAGCGGCCGAAACATATCGAAGTACAGGTTCTGGGAGATAACTACGGTAACCTGGTTCATCTGTATGAGAGAGACTGTTCCATCCAGAGACGGCATCAGAAGGTGGTTGAGTTTACCCCGGCGATCTGCATCAGTCAGGAGCAGCGGGAGCGCATCTGCGCCGATGCTCTCAAGATCGCGGGAGCTGTTAACTACAGAAGCGCCGGTACGGTGGAATTTCTGGTGGACAAAAACGGAGATCACTACTTTATCGAAATGAATCCGAGAATCCAGGTGGAGCACACGGTAACGGAGATGACGACGGGCATCGATATTGTCCAGTCTCAGATCCTGATCGCCCAGGGACACAAGCTGGATTCGGATGAGGTGAATATCAAGGGACAGGATTCCATTCAGCCGAGAGGCTATGCCATCCAGTGCCGTGTTACCACAGAAGACCCGATCAACGGTTTTGCGCCGGATACGGGTGTCATCAGCATGTACCGCAGCGCGTCGGGCTTTGGAATTCGTCTGGACGGAGGAAACGCTTTCACCGATTCCACGATCTCGCCGTATTACGACAGCCTGCTGGTAAAGGTAACTTCCTGGGCCAGATCCTTTAGGGATGCAACTAACAAGGCGATGCGTGCTCTGCGGGAGATGAAGATTACCGGCGTTAAGACCAATGCGGCCTTCCTGATGAACGTGCTCAACCATCCGACCTTCCGGGCCGGACAGTGTGACACCGGATTCATCGCCGACAATCCGGAGCTGCTTAACATTCGTGCAAGACAGGATAAAGAGCTGAAAGTTCTTTCTTTCCTGGGAGATAAATTCATCAATGAAACCAAGGGCGTGAAGCCGGACTTCGATGTGCCGATTTTCCCGAGAATCAAGCAGGATGTCATCGACCAGCTGTCGGGGACCAAGCAGATCCTGGATGAAAAAGGTCCGGACGGTCTGGTAAGCTGGATACTGGAGCAGAAAAAGCTGCTGCTGACCGATACGACCATGCGTGATGCGCAGCAGTCGCTGATGGCTACCAGAGTGCGGACGGTGGACATGGAGAAAATCGCTCCGGCCACGGCCTACTATGGAAAAGACCTGTTCTCTCTGGAAATGTGGGGAGGAGCCACCTTTGACACCTCCTACCGCTTCCTGAAGGAAGATCCGTGGGAACGGTTGGATACGCTGCGGAGAAAGATGCCCAACATCCTTTTCCAGATGCTGATCCGCGGAGCCAACGGCGTAGGCTACAAGAATTACCCGGATAACGTGATTCGCCGTTTTGTCAAAGAGTCGGCGGATTCGGGCATTGACATTTTCCGTATCTTCGACTCCCTCAACTGGATCGAAGGCATGGAGATCGCTCTGGACGAAGTACTCAATCAGGGCAAGGTCGCAGAAGCCTGCATCTGTTACACCGGTGATATTCTGGACGACCGGAAAGAAAAATATAACCTGAGCTATTATGTGCGCATGGCTAAGGAGCTGGAGAAGCGGGGCAGCCATATTCTGGGCATCAAGGACATGTCCGGCCTCATCAAGCCGATGGCGGCCAGAAAGCTGATCGACGCACTCAAGCAGGAAATCAGCATTCCGATTCATCTGCATACTCATGATACCAGCGGAAACGGCATTGCTACCATTCTGATGGCAGCCAGCGCAGGTGTGGACATTGTAGACGCTGCTTTCAACAGCATGTCGGGACTGACCAGTCAGCCGGCGCTCAACTCGGTTGTTGCCGCTGTTGAGAACACGGAAAGAGAAACCGGTATCGACCCGGACGGCATCCAGAAGATTTCCGACTACTGGGCGGCCGTAAGACCGGTTTACAAGAGCTTTGAATCCGAGCTGCTGGCAAGCTCCGCGGAGATCTACAAATACGAGATCCCGGGAGGCCAGTATTCCAACCTGAAACCACAGGTGGAAAGCTTTGGTCTGGGCCACAAATTTGAAGAAGTAAAAGATATGTACAAGGCGGTCAATGAAATGCTGGGCGATATTGTCAAAGTAACGCCGTCTTCCAAGGCAGTGGGCGACATGGCCATCTTTATGGTGCAGAACGACCTGACGCCGGAAAACATTTATGAAAAAGCCAAGGACATCGACTTCCCGGATTCCATCGTTTCCTATTTTGAAGGCATGATGGGTCAGCCGGAAGGCGGTTTCCCGGAAAAACTGCAGAAGCTGGTGCTCCACGGCAAAGAGCCGATCACCTGCAGACCTGGCGAATTGCTTCCGCCGGAAGATTTCGATCAGATCAAGAAAAACCTGCAGGATGAACTGGGTCTTGAAGGTACGGAGAGAGAAGCGCTCAGCTATGCTCTGTATCCGAAGGTGTTCGAGGACTATACCAAGAGCCTGAAGAAGGAAGGCAACTTCCGTCTCATGGGCAGCGATATTTTCTTCCACGGCCTGTCTGAGGGAGAAACCTGCGAAGTGAAGATCGCAGAAGGAAAAGAGCTGGTAATCAAGCTGATTAACGCCAGAGACGCGGATGAAGAAGGCTTCCGTGATGTGGTATTCGAAGTGAACGGCAACCGCAGCGCAGTAAGGATCAAAGACAAGGATGCGAGCATCGTATCCACAGCTTCTCAGATCCTCTATGCCAATGCGGAAGATCCGTCGGAGATCGGAGCCAATATCCCGGGAAATATCCTTAAGGTGCTGGTAAAAGAAGGCGAAGCGGTGGATGAAAAGCAGCCGATCGCAGTAATCGAAGCTATGAAAATGGAGACCAATATTTTATCGCCGATGAAAGGAACCGTTGACAAGATCTACGTAAAAGAAGGTCAGCAGGTTAAAGCGGGCGAGCTGGTCGCTAAATTGAAGTAACTGCCGAAGCAGAGGAGAGTTGTTATGGGAGATGGTGTAATCGGTAAGTTTATCTATTTCTGGATATTTATTCTGGGAGGGCTGCTGATTGGGAAAATGGTCGGCCTGACCAATTCCGCCGGCAATGTGGTTATGCTGTGCATATGCCTGACGATCACGTATTTGGGCTGGCTGTTCATTCAGTCCAGGCTGAAAAGAAATGCCGCCGCCAGAAAAGCGGAGCCAACTCCGAGACACAACAACCGTCACGGTAAAAAGAAAAAATAGATAAATTGAATTGTAAAGAGGCGCTGTCTTACCCCGACTATGGGTTATAAAATAGTTGGGGCAGGGCGGCGTTTTTTTTGCGTCTGACAGAAAAAGAGAAAAAAGGGAAAATGCGCTGTTTTTTTGAAAGCTTTGCGGAACAGCGCCTGTATAATTAGGTGAACGCTTTTGTTATGAAGATGGTGGGTATTATAATTTCAAGCAAGAAAGCTAAAAGTGGCAAAGAAAATTTAAAAAAACAGGAATCACCCTGAATGATGTATGCGATTATATAGGCATCACCTATTCCGGATTGCCTGGTTTTTACAGGAAACTGCCAAAGCTCAGAGAGACCTATATCGGAATCGGGATGGCTTATAAGCTGCCGCTGAAAACGATAAACCGATGGCTCGTAAAATATGGAGGGAAAAAGCAGCTCTATATAAAAGACGTTTTTAATGATTTAGTGTGGATTTATCTTATAAACGCAAATCTCAGGGACTCGGATTCCGGTAATAATTATTATCGGAAATTTGACGAATGCAGCAATTCTATTAAAGAAATTTATAATCATATGAACGAAGAAATTGCCGAGGATGATGCTGGTACTGCTGATTTGGATAATGACATAAAAAATATTGTTTTTGACCCGGACTATGTGGCACTGTACTTAGACGATTCGATGATCAACTATCTGACATCAGGGGAAAAATATGTGCCTAAAAACAAGAAAACGTATATATCCATAGGGCTGGCGCTGGGGATGATCGTAAAAGATCTGGACATATATTTGAAAATGATGGGATATGCTCCCCTTGACGGAACCTGTTTAGAAGAGGGCTTGCTTATAAATGCTCTGGAAAAATGGGAAGGGGAGCATCCTTTACAAAGGAAATTCAAAGAAAAGTATTTTGATGGGAACGATGAAATTAAATTAGACAAGCAGGATGAAAAACAAGTAGTAAACGATATGCTGGGCCTCAGAAATGATTTGAAGGAAATTTATGAAGCTTTCCCGAAATCTGCTTACAACAAGGAAACAACAACAAAGTTTCCATATATGAATGAATAATGTATATATGGGACATACAACAAAAGCGCTGTCTTGCTCCGGCTAAGGCGGCGTTTTTGTCGTATGGATATACGAAATAATGCGCAGAGTGGTAAGAAAAGCTGTCGTTGGCTCCAAATCAATTAATAAAATTGGAAAAAAATGGTTTACAAGACGAGGTACAAGCTGTACAATAAATGTAAAAATATAACATTTATTGTTTCGGGGGATCAGAGAATGAAAAAGGTAAAACGCACTTACAAGGACGGCATCTTTCGCCAGTTATTCAATGAAAAGGAAAAGATTTTGGAACTTTACAACGCCTTATCGGGAAACAATTATCCGAAAGGAACGCCCGTTGAAATCATCACGCTGGAGGACGCCATATTCGGAGATTTGAAAAACGATCTGGCCTTCATCATCCACAACCGCTTGATCGTTTTGATCGAACATCAATCGACCGTCAATCCCAACATGCCGCTGAGGATGCTCGGATATATCGCCAAGGAGTACGAACGGCTGACTTACTCCCGGGCGATCTACAGCAAACGCCTGCTGCCGATACCCACGCCGGAGCTGTATGTCTTCTACAACGGAGAAGAACCCCAGCCTTTGGAACAGGAATTGAAAATATCCGACGCATTTTTAGAGAAATGTGGTAAAATAGCCTTAGAAGTGGTGGTGAAGGTAATCAACGTCAATTACGATAAGGGAGCGGAAGTCTTGAAACGCTGCCAGACGCTGAGGGAATACAGCCAGTTCGTTTCCGTCATCCGAGGCAAATGGAAGGAAAGCGGGGACCTGGAAGCCGCCATAAAAGAAAGCATAGAAGCCTGCATAGACCAAGGGGTGCTGCGGGAATTCTTAAAGAAGAACGGTGGTGATATCGTGAGTTTTCTGTACGAGGAGTTAAGCAGAGAGGAATGCGAAGCGATCCGGGAAGAGGATGGTTACGAAAAGGGTAAGACAGAGGGGTATCAAAAAGGCAAGACCGATGGCTATGAAACGGGTAAGATAGACGGGACAAAAGAGGGCATTCAAAAGGCCCGCAGGATCTTTAAACTCCATATGGAGGGAAAATCTCCTCAGGAAATCGCAAGGCTCTGCGATGAAAGGTTGGAGACCGTTAAAGAGATCCTGGACCTTTCCTGAACGAAGCACATATGAGACATTAAACAAAGCGCTGCTTTGCTCCGGCTGAGGCGGCGCTTTTGCTTAATGGTGATGTAATTCCGTATCCACCGGCGCGATATATGCCATAAGAAAGGAAGCTTTGCACAAAGAATCATGGGCAAAACTCCAATAATGTGGTAATATGGAAACGGAAAAAGAGGCAGAATTATGAAAATTTCTTTAATCGCATTTACAAAAAAAGGAGCCGGAACCTGCCTGCGGATCGCCGAAAACTGTGCGGGAGCAGGAGTCGAGTGCAGGGCATTTCAAAAGGGGTCCTTTCCGCCGGAAAAGGGCCTTTCACCGGTGAAGGAGACGCTGTCGCAGTGGACGAAAGAGGCTTTTCAGACAGAGGACGCCCTTGTTTTCGTGGGAGCGGCAGCGATCGCAGTACGGGCTATAGCGCCATTTTTAAAGAGCAAGACCGTCGACCCGGCAGTGGTGTCGGTGGATGAACAAGGACGCTATGTGATTCCTCTGGCATCGGGCCACATTGGAGGGGCCAATCGGCTTGCCCGGCAGATTGCGGGACAGTTGGGCGCAACCCCTGTTATCACGACAGCTACGGATATCAACGATGTATTCGCAGTGGACCAGTGGGCGAAGGAAAACGACCTGATGATCGGTGACATGAAGCTTGCCAAGCAGATTTCCGCCGACCTTCTGCAGGGAAAAAAGATCGGTCTGGTTACCGCCTTTTCCATCGTAGGAAATCTTCCACAGGGGTTGACTTACGGAAAGGCCCCCATTAACATTGAGATATCGGCAGCAAGAAAGCCGCTGCGCGACAACACGCTGCGCCTGATTCCCAAGTCTGTTGTACTGGGCATCGGATGCCGCAGGGGTATTTCCCGGGAAAGGATCGAAGCGTTGGCGGAGCAAGTGCTGGAGCAGGAAAACATATGCTGGGAATCCGTTTGCCAGGTGGCGTCTATCGACTTGAAGAAAGACGAACCGGGGTTGACAAATTTCTGCGAAAGGCGGGGACTGCCCCTGAATGTTTATACCGCCGAAGAGCTGGCTGCCCTTTCAGGAGACTTCAGCGGATCCGGCTTTGTGCGAACCGTTACCGGCGTGGACAATGTCTGCGAGCGGGCGGCGATGCTGGCCTGCGGACGGGGAAACCTGGCCGTGAGAAAACAGGCAAGAGACGGTGTGACACTGGCTGTTGCCGTTAAAGCGCGAACCTATACATTTTAAGAGGAAAGAATCGATCAATTTCAATACAAAGGAGAGAGAAGATGGATTTAGTAAAGAGACCAAGGAGACTGAGAATGGACGGAAGAGTCAGGGATATGATCCGTGAGACGAGGATCACGAAAAAATCGCTGATTTATCCCATCTTTGTTGAAGAAGGAGAAGGTATTATCCGGGAAATACCCACTATGCCGGGGCAAAAGCGCTACAGCCCCGACACCCTTCCAAGAGCTTTGGAAGAGGCCGCTGAGCAGGGCATCCAAAATATTATGTTTTTCGGTATCCCAAAACATAAAGACGAATGCGGAAGCCAGGCTTACTGCGATCACGGCATCATTCAGGAAGCCATGCGCGCAGGGAAAAAATATGTGCCCGAGCTGCTTTACATCGGAGACGTGTGCATGTGCGAATACACCAGCCACGGACATTGCGGGATCATTAAGGGCGACTCCGTGGACAATGATAAAACCGTTCCTCTGCTGGCTAAAACAGCCGTTTCACAGGTGGCCGCAGGGGCGGATATGGTAGCGCCATCGGATATGATGGACGGAAGAGTGGCGGCTATCCGCAGCGCGCTGGATGAAGCGGGCTATATCGACACTCCGATTATGTCCTATGCCGCGAAATACGCTTCCGCCTTTTACGGACCGTTCCGCGACGCAGCCGGTTCCGACAACTTTAAGGGAAACAGAAAGACCTATCAGATGGACTGGCACAACCGCAGAGAAGCGCTGAAAGAAGTGGATACGGATCTGGAAGAAGGCGCGGATATCATCATGGTCAAACCGGCGCTGTCCTACCTGGATATCATCCGGGAAGTGAGGGACCGGGTCAACGTTCCGGTGGCAGCATACAGTGTCAGCGGCGAATATGCCATGATTAAGGCGGCCGGCGCTCAGGGTATGGTAGACGAAACGGCGATCATCGCCGAGACCACCACCGGAATTTACCGCGCAGGGGCAGAGATTTTAATAACCTATTTTGCGAAAGAAATCGCACAAATGATTGACGAAGGGAGAATCGGATAATGGCAAATACACAGAAATCAGCGGCGCTTTTCTCAGAAGCGCAGAAATATATACCGGGCGGTGTCAACAGCCCGGCAAGAGCCTTCCAGGCGGTGGGTGACACTCCAAGATTCATCAAGCGGGCGGAAGCGCAGTATCTCTATGACGCGGATGACAATAAACTGATCGATTATATCGGCTCCTGGGGGCCGATGATCCTGGGAAACAACCATCCAACCGTGCTGAAGGCCGTACAGGAAGTGATCCGGGACGGGCTGAGCTTCGGCGCGGCTACGGAACGGGAAATTTACATGGCCAAGATGGTCTGTGAAATTCTGCCCTCCGTAGAAATGGTACGGATGGTGAATTCCGGTACAGAAGCCACCATGAGTGCTTTGCGGGCTGCCAGGGGCTATACCGGCAGAAACCGCATCATTAAATTTGAGGGATGCTATCACGGGCACAGCGACGGCCTTTTAGTGAAAGCAGGTTCAGGCCTGATCGCAGAAGGCGGAACGCCGGACAGCGCCGGAGTTACTCCGGGCTGCGCGCAGGATACTTTGACTGCCAAATACAATGATTTTGAAAGCGTAGAAAAGCTTTTTGATACCTATAAAGGGGAAATCGCAGCTGTTATTCTGGAGCCGGTAGCCGCCAATATGGGTGTCGTACCTCCGGAAAAAGGCTTTCTGGAAAAGATCAGACAGATCTGTACGGATGAAGGAGCAGTCCTGATCTTTGATGAAGTCATCACCGGCTTCCGTCTGTCCCTGGGCGGTGCGCAGGAGCTTTTGGGCATCAAACCGGATCTTTCCACCTTTGGCAAGATCATCGGCGGCGGTATGCCTGTGGGCGCTTACGGCGGCAAAAAAGAGATTATGGAAGTGGTCGCTCCACTGGGACCTGTTTACCAGGCCGGTACCCTCAGCGGAAATCCGGTGGCCATGGCGGCGGGGATCGCCCAGCTAACCTATTTGAAGGAACATCCGCAAGTCTACACGGTAATCAATGAACTGGGCCAGAGGCTATACGGCGGGCTGGCGGAGATCGTGGAAAAGGCCGGCGTTTCCTGCAGCGTCAACTATATAGGCTCCATTGGCACGCTGTACTTTACGGGAGAAAAAGTAAGAGACTTTGCCACAGCCAAGACAGCGGACATCTCCAGATATGCGGATTATTTCAAGTTTATGATGGACAAAGGCAGCTATTTCGCACCGGCTCAGTTTGAGGCCATGTTCCTCTCCAGTGCCCACACAGAAGGCGATATCGACCGGACGTTGGAAAGCGCGGCGGAATATTTCGGAGTATAAAGAACAATGAAAACTGTTTTTATAATCGGTATTGGTATGGGAAATCCTGACACCCTGACCGTAGGCGGCCTGCGCAGAATTCAAGAGAGCCGGGCCCTGATCGGCGGTAGGCGTATGGTCGAGGCTTTTGAAAATCAGCAGGCCGAAACCTGCTTTGCCGTTTCCCCGCCGGAAATCCTCAAATGGATCAGGGAACATGAGGATCTGGACCCTGTATCCGTTTTGATGTCCGGCGACGTGGGCTTTTTCAGCGGCGCCAAAAAGCTGATAAAACGAATTGAAGAAGAGACTGAGTACAGAGCGGAGCTGATCCCTGGGATCAGCTCTCTCCAATATTTCTGCGGACGTCTTGGGATTCCGTGGGAAGATGTGAGGTCCGTCAGCCTTCATGGAAGGAAAAGCAATTTCGTGAGCGAGATCCGCACCCACGAAAAAACGTTTCTCCTGACAGACCGCACACACTCCCCGGGCCACATCTGCGCACAACTGGCAGAGGCCGGTTTGGGGCAGCTGCCTGTCGCGGTAGGGGAGAGGCTTTCCTATGAAGACGAAAAAATAACGACAGGGACTGCCAGTGAGCTGAGTCAAAAGACCTTCGATCCTCTCAGTGTCCTTTTGGTGTTTAACAAACATGCCGGCAGGAGATCCGGCCAGCCGGTCACCCATGGAATGGCCGATGATCTTTTTATCCGTGGCAACGTGCCCATGACAAAGGAAGAGGTGAGAAGCGTTACGCTGTCCAAGCTGCGTATCGGAAGGGATGACATCCTTTATGATGTGGGTGCGGGAACCGGCTCCGTCTCAGTAGAGATGGCGATTCAGGCGTGTGGGGGATCGGTATATGCCATTGAAAGCAAACCGGAGGCCGCAGATTTGATTCAAAAGAACAAAGAAGCCTTTAATGTCAATAATCTTCACATTGTCCATGGTACGGCACCGGAAGCCATGGACTCGCTGCCGGTTCCCGATAAAGCGTTCATCGGAGGCAGCCGGGGCAATATGCGTGAAATCATCGGGGAGCTGATAAAGAAAAACCCCAAAATCCGCATCGCGGTCAATGCCATTTCCCTGGAATCGCTGCATGAGGCGATGGAGAGCTTTGTCCACTTTGATATGGAGGCTGAGGTTGTGCAGGTAGCTGTCAGCAGAGCGAAAAAAGTCGCTGACTATCATATGATGATGGGACAGAACCCAGTGTTCATTATCACTGGGCAGAGGAAGGAAAGGGAAGAATGAGGCAGGAAATGAGAAATGTTCCCCGTATCCTTATTGGAGCATCAGGAAGCGGCTGCGGTAAAACAACCTTCACCTGCGGACTGCTTCAGGCATTGAAAAACATGGGCAAACATCCGGCCGCTTTCAAATGCGGACCCGACTACATTGACCCCATGTTCCACAGCGAGGTGCTGGAGGTTCCTTCGAGAAATCTGGACCTGTTTTTTGCAGAATCCAATACCGTACGTTTTCTCCTTTCAAAGCATACGGCTGAGGCGGACATAGCTGTAATGGAAGGCGTTATGGGATATTATGACGGACTGGCCGGGATTTCGCCGCAGGCCAGTTCTTATGACCTGGCTTTGAAAACCAGAACTCCCGCTGTTTTGCTCTTGGATGGGCGGGGAAAATCCCTCTCTCTTCTGGCGGAGATTAAGGGCTTTCTTGAGCTGGAGGAAGAGAGCATGATTCGAGGGGTGATCCTTAACCGGGTATCGGAGATGATCTACCCGCAGCTGAAAGAGATGGTTGAAGAGCGGCTGCCAGTGAAGGTGTACGGATATCTTCCCAAAATGGATGACTGCGGCCTGGAAAGCCGACATTTGGGTCTGGTAACGGCAGCGGAGATCAAAGACCTGCGGCAGATTATATGCCGGCTGGCAGAGCAGCTGGAGAAATCTGTGGACCTTGCAGGACTGATGGCTCTGGCTTGTTCTGCTGCGCCCCTGTGCTGTCAGGAACCTGTTCTGCCGCAGAGAAGGGGGCCGAAGGTGCGTATCGGCCTTGCCAGGGACAAAGCTTTTTGCTTCTATTATCAGGACAACCTGGATCTGCTTTCAGAGCTGGGCGCGGAGCTGGTGCCTTTCAGCCCTCTGGAGGACGATCATATGCCGGAGGGGCTGGACGGTTTGATGATCGGTGGCGGATACCCGGAGCTTTACCTGCGCCAGCTGTCGGAAAACGTTTCCATGCGGGAGCATATAAAAAAGGCGATTACCGCAGGACTGCCCTGCCAGGCGGAGTGCGGCGGTTTTATGTACCTCCATGAGACCGTAAAAGCTCAGGACGGATCCGCCTTTCCCCTGGTGGGACTGATAGCTGGAGAAAGCTATCCTCTGGGAAAGCTGAGCCGTTTTGGGTATATCACACTGACTGCCGGGCAGGATACTATGCTCTGCAAAAAAGGAGAGTCCATCAAAGGCCATGAGTTCCATTACTGGGACAGCACCTGTGCGGGCGATGCCTTTCACGCCCGGAAACCGCTGCGTAAAAAAGCATGGGACTGCATTGTCGCCGGAGACAATCTCTTTGCCGGATATCCCCATATCTACTATTATTCCAACCCTGCGGCGGCAGAGCGTTTTCTCGCCGCCTGCCGGGCGTACAAAGAGTTAAAATAGAAATAGATAATCAAGCTGTCACAGCATCTTGCCTTGTACAAACAGGAGAGTCTGTGATATAATTGGTCTGAATTAAATATGTCCCGGGTGTTCGGTGTTTCCCCGCCGAAAGAATAGGGAAGAAGGGTGAAATTCCCTCGCGGTCACGCCGCTGTATTGGAAGAGTCGTATCTGTTTGCATCACTGTGAAAAATGGGAAGATGAGATATGATGACGAAGCCTGAGCCAGAAGACCTGCCTGTGGACAGTTGGATGCATTTTCTTACGGACGATGGGAAAGTGTAAGAGCAGAAACGCGGTTTCTGCTTCGTTACGCTATTCTGAAAAGTCAGAATAGTTGTTTTATTTTGAGGAGGGAAATTTATGACAAGAAGCAAAACAGAGCGGTATTTGTTTATCGCAGGAGTAGTGGTCGCATTGTTCTTCGGCCCCATGGCGGTTTCCAATGCCATGCACATCATGGAGGGGTATCTGCCGCTGGGCTATTGCGTTCTCTGGGGAGCAGTCTGCGTTCCGTTTTTCATCGCAGGGCTGTTTTCCATCAAGAGGACGGTGACACAGCACAGAAAGACACTCATTCTCCTGGTAATGATGGGAGCCTATGTATTCGTGCTTTCGGCGTTGAAAATCCCGTCCGTTACGGGCAGCAGTTCTCACCCGACCGGAACCGGCCTTGGCGCAGTGCTGTTCGGACCGGCGTCCATGTGCGTGATCGGGGTGATTGTGCTGTTGTTTCAGGCGCTGCTCCTGGCCCACGGAGGACTTACTACTTTGGGAGCCAATACGTTTTCCATGGCTATCGCAGGGCCGTTTCTGGCTTACGGAGTATTTCTGGTATGCAAAAAGCTCCATGCTCCCAAATCTCTGGGCATATTTCTGGCAGCCTGCCTGGGCGATCTGTTTACATACTGTATCACCGCCGTTCAGCTGGCAATGGCTCACCCTTCGCCGGTGGGCGGCTTTACGGCATCGCTGGCTGAATTCATGGGTATCTTTGCCGTGACTCAGATTCCGCTGGCCGTTATCGAGGGTCTGGTTGCCGTAGTTGTGATGAAAGCTCTGGAAAGCTACGCAAAACCGGAATTGACAGAGCTGGGATATCTGGGGGTGTAGAATATGACTAAGAATATGAAGATCGTTATCATCTGTCTGGTTTTGGCCGCGCTTATCGCAGTGGTGCCGCTCCTGTTTATCCACGATTCCGAATTCGGAGGCGCTGACGGCGCTGCGGAGGAGGCTATCGCGGCAATCGATCCCGATTATGAGGCATGGGCGGATCCGCTCATAGAACCGCCGGGAGGAGAGACTGAATCTCTGCTGTTCTGTCTGCAGGCGGCGCTGGGAGGAGGTGTCTTCGGCTTTGGCATGGGATATCTGATCTGCAGAAAGAAATATTCAAAGAAAGAACAGGAATGAGACTATGATGATGATTGATAAGCTGGCTTATTCGTCTCCCTGGCGATATAAAAGCACACATCTGAAAAGCTGCTTTGCCATAGGCACGCTGCTGATCTGTGTGGCAGTCCGCTCATTTCTGGTCTCATCCGTCATCCTGGCCCTGATGGGATGTCTGACTGTAACCTACAGCCAGGCATCTCTTTCTCGTTATGGAAAGATGATGCTCTGGCCTCTGGGGTTTTTAATGCTGGGCACCATTGCGGTTTTTTTTGATGTGGCCGGTGAACCGATGGGCCTTCTTCATGTGGCAATCGGTTCAAAATATATTGTAATGCTGACCGAATCGCTGGCCTATGGGGCGAGGCTGATTCTGGTTTCCCTGGCATCGGTGTCCTGTCTCTATTTCCTGATCCTCACCACGACTATGCCGGATCTGATGGACGGACTCAAACGGCTTCACCTGCCCTGGCTGGTCATAGAGCTGATGACCCTGATTTACCGGTTTATCTTCGTTTTGCTGGATTCGGCTCTGGCTATTACCACGGCCCAGAACTGCAGACTGGGCAACCGGAACCTGAGAACCTCGATTCGCAGCATGGGCGGCATGCTGGCGGCCCTTTTCATACAGGCCATGGGCAAATCGTCGGCGCTCTTTGATTCAATGGAGGCCAGGTGCTATGAAGGAAGAATCCGGGTGCTTACGGAGCACAGGCCGGCGGCGAAGAAAGAAGTGCTGCTGGTGGCGGCATACTTGACAGGCCTTTTGGCATTGGCGGTTTTCTGCCATATGAAGGGAGGTCTTTGATGGAACGCAAGCGGACGATCGTAAGAGCAGAAGATCTGCACTACACGTATGAGGATGGAACGCAGGCATTAAAAGGTCTGGACCTGACAGTCCAAAAGGGAGAAAAGGTTGCCGTCATGGGAGCCAACGGATCGGGAAAATCCACATTTTTTCTGCACCTCAACGGAATCTTAAAGCCGCAGAAGGGCAGGATTCTCATCGATGAAACACCGATCGATTATTCCAGAAAGGGACTTTTGCAGGTACGGAAAAAAGTAGGAATTGTCTTTCAGAATCCGGAAGACCAGCTCTTTTCCGCCAGCGTAAGGCAGGAGATCTCCTTTGGCATATTGAATCTGGGCGTATCGGAAAAGGAAGCGGAAGAAAAGGTGGACAGGGTCATCGAGGAGCTTGGCATCACCCCTTTTGCCCATAAGCCGACGCATTTTTTAAGCGGCGGCGAGAAAAAAAGGGTGTCCATTGCCGATATACTGGTCATGGAGCCGGAGCTGATGATTCTGGATGAGCCGGCAGCGACGCTGGACCCCAAGCACGCCAGAATGATCGATGGCATTGTCGATCAGCTGAGCGGCAAGGGAATCACCGTGCTGCTCTCCACCCATGATGCGGAGCGGGCGCTGATCTGGGCGGACAGGGTCGTTCTCTTTGACGATGGAAAAGTCATAGGCCAGGGGCACCCGGAAGACATCTTTCGCAGCGAAGAACTCCTGCGTCAGACGAATCTGGAAAAGCCGGCGGTATTGCGAATTTTCGATACCCTCTGCGAAGAAGGAATTTTAGATCACAAATTGAGACCGCCCCGCAGAGTGGAAGAATTGATGGGGTACATCAGAGAGAAAGGAATCAAGCAATTATGATGAAGAAAGAGGCTGTCCTGGTGGTCAGTTTCGGCACCAGCCACAAAGCGACAAGAGAAAAGACCATAGAAGCCATCGAACGCCAAATACGGAAAGAATTCCCTCTCCATGAGGTTCGCAGAGCGTTTACCAGCGGTATGATTATGAAGGTGCTAAAGCAGCGGGACGGCATACATGTGGACAATGTTTCACAGGCTATGGAAAAGCTGGCTGCCGATGGTTATGAGCGGGTAATCGTACAGCCGACCCATGTTATCAACGGGGAGGAATACGATAAAATGAAGGCTCAGGCAATGGCTTTTGAGAACAGTTTTGCCCACGTATCCATCGGTAAACCGCTGCTTTCGGAAAGCGACGATTATGAAAAGGTGTGCCGGGCCGTTATGAACCATTTCCCGCAGTTGGAAAAGGATGAAGCCCTGATTCTGATGGGGCACGGCACCGAACACGCAGCGGACGCGGCTTATGCGGCGGTCGCCTATCGATTCAGGGCCATGGGCTGCGACAATGTTTTCATGGGAACCGTAGAAGGCTATCCGGAGCTTTCTGATATTTTGCCGCTGATAAAGAAGCGCGGGATGAAGAAAGTGCTTCTGCAGCCTTTCATGGTAGTCGCGGGCGATCATGCGGTAAACGATATGGCGGGCGAAGATGAGGATTCCTGGAAATCCATTCTTGAAAGAGAGGGCTATCAGGTGAAATGTATCCTCAAAGGTTTGGGAGAATTGCCGGAAATCCGGGATATTTACATGGAACATGTAAAAAGAGCGATGGGAAAATAACATGGAAGGCTATGCGGAAAAAGAAGGCAGACGGCTGAGAAGGGGTTACACGACAGGGACCTGCGCGGCGGCTGCGGCCTGTGCGGCGGCTCGGTTCCTGCTTTCCCGGGGACAGTGTTCGCCCCATGAGGTCCCTATTCTGACACCCGGAGGAATTGAGGCGCGGATTCCGGTGGAAGAACTGCGCAGGGAAGGCAGCGGCATTTTCTGCTCTGTGCGAAAGGACAGCGGAGACGATCCGGACGTCACGGACGGAGCACTGGTCTGCGCTTTGGTGAGAAAGCTGGCTGACCGGCCGGGAACCGTAGTTGTGGAGGGTGGCACGGGCATAGGCAGGGTAACAAAACCCGGGCTGGCCTGCAAGGTAGGAGAAGCCGCCATCAACCCGGTGCCCAGAAGAATGATCGAAGAAGAGCTTCACAAGGCAGCGGAGCATTTTGGATATGAAGGAGGTTTGACAGCAGAGATCTCCATACCGGAGGGAGAGGCACTGGCTGAGAAGACCTTCAATCCGAAGCTGGGTATTATCGGAGGTCTTTCCATATTGGGAACCAGCGGAATCGTGGAGCCCATGAGCGAGCAGGCCCTGATCGATACCGTCAAGCTCGAGATCAATATGAAAAAGGCGGCGGGAGCGGAATATCTGGTGCTGACGCCGGGCAATTACGGGGAAACGTTTTTAAAAGAAAGAGGGCTTGCGGAAAAACTCCATTATGTGAAGTGCAGCAATTTTATTGGAGAAGCCCTTTCCTGCGCAGCGGAGAGGGGATTTAAAGGCGTGCTGCTGGTGGGGCATATCGGGAAGCTGGTGAAGGTGGCCGCGGGAATGATGAATACCCATTCCAAGTACGGCGATGGGCGCATGGAGACACTGGCGGAGCACGCCGTTCTTGCCGGAGCATCTCCGGAGACAGTCCGCAGGCTGAAAGCGTGCGTTACGACGGAGGATGCCATTTCGGTGATTAAAGGGTACAGTCCCCAGGCGGAAGCTGCCATATGGCAGTCTCTGCTGGCAAGGATCAGGGAGAATATGGAACGCTGGACTGAGTACCGCCTGGACGCGGAGGCGATGCTATATTCCAACCAATACGGATATCTGGCAGAGAAGACGGCAGGAGTGGAGCGGTTCCTGCTGCGAGCGTGCGGCGAAGCCCCTTGTAAATACAAACGGAGAGGACGATAGGAGGGAGAAGAAAGATGGCAAAGCTATATGGATTGGGGGTAGGTCCGGGAGATCCGGAACTGATGACTTTAAAGACCGTGCGGCTGATTCGGGAGAGCGATATCATCGCAGTTCCCAAATCCGGCCATGGGGTCAATACGGCATACACCATTGCCAGAAGCGCGGTACCGGAGCTTTCCGATAAAGAGGTTATAGAGGTTTCCATGCCCATGACCAGAGACGAGAAAGAGCTGGAAGCCAGCCACAGCGCGGCCGCTGAGCAGATTATCGGTTATCTGGACCAGGGGAAGGATGTGGCCTTTCTCACCCTGGGAGACCCGTCCATCTATTCAACCTATATCTATATTCACGAGCGGGTGCTGGCGGCGGGAAGGCAGGCTCAGCTGGTTCCGGGAATCCCATCTTTCTGTGCTGTTTCCGCCAGGCTGAACCAGGGCCTGACAGAAGCCGGACAGCCCCTGCATATCATTCCGGCCTCCTATAAGGCGCTGGAGGAGTGCATGGAGCTGAAAGGCACCAAGGTTCTGATGAAGAGCGGCAAGTCCATCGGACAGGTTAAGGATATGATCTGCGGCCAACCGCAGCGCTGGGAGGCCAGGATGGTGGAGCGCTGCGGCATGGAAGGTGAACGGGTATTTGAGTCAGCTGACGAGATCGACCCTCAGGCGGGCTATTTTTCCATCATTGTGGTAAAGGACAGGTAAAGGAGCAGTTATGATATATTTTGTAGGAGCAGGACCGGGCGCGCCCGATCTGATTACGGTAAGAGGACAAAAACTTTTAAAGGAAGCGGATGTGATCATATATGCGGGATCTCTGGTAAATAAAGAGCTTCTTGAGCTGGCAAAAGCGGACTGTCAAATCCATAACAGCGCCTCCATGACTTTGGAAGAGGTCATTGAGGTCATGAAAGAGGCGGAGAAAAAGGGACATATGACCGTACGCCTCCACACAGGGGACCCCAGCATCTACGGAGCTATCCGCGAACAGATGGACCTTCTCAGCGAGGAGGGGATTTCCTACGAAGTGGTTCCCGGAGTCAGCTCCTTCTGCGGGGCGGCGGCGGCCCTGAAAGCCGAATACACGCTTCCGGACGTATCGCAGACGGTAATTATCACAAGAATGGCGGGAAGAACACCGGTACCGGAAAAAGAAGAAATTTCTCTTCTGGCCTCCCATCAGGCAACCATGGCGGTCTTTCTCAGCGCCGGACTTCTGGAGCCTCTCAGAGAACGGCTGCTCATCGGCGGCTATAAGGAGGAGACGCCTGCTGCCATCGTATATAAGGCTACCTGGCCGGAAGAACAGGTTTTCTACGGAACCGTGGCTACGCTGCCGGAGATCGCAAAGGAAGTCGGGATCACCAAAACGGCGCTGATTTTAGTGGGTGATTTTCTGGGGGACGCTTATGAGCGGTCCAGACTTTACGATCCGGCCTTTACCCACCAATTCAGGGAGGCGAAAGAGTAATGGATATCCGCATGATAGGAATCGACCATCAGAACGCATCCATCCGGCAGCGGGAAGCGCTGGCCTTTACCAAATCCCAGGCAAGAAGGGCTCTTTGCCAGTGGAAGGCGGAGGGGGCTTTTTCCGGGGGACTGCTGTTGTCCACCTGCAATCGTACCGAGCTGTGGGTCAGCGGCAGCGAGGCGGATCTGGGAAAACTGCTGTGCGATACCAAAGGCCTGAACCAAGATCACTACGCGCAGCTGTTCATTCTGCGCAGCGGAGAAGAGGCGGTGCTCCATCTGCTGCAGCTGATCTGCGGCCTTAAATCCAGAATCTACGGAGAGGATCAGATTCTTTCCCAGGTAAGGGAGGCTTTGGAAGCAGCCAGGGATTGCAAGACCGATGACACGGTGATCGAAAAGCTGTTCCAGACTGCCATTTCCGCGGGAAAGCGGGTAAAGACCCAGGTGAGAATCGAGACAGCGGACCCGTCCGCCGCCCGCAACGCCGTGCTGCTGCTGAAGGAAAAGCTGGGAGGTTTGGAAGGCGTCCCCTGTCTGGTCATAGGCAACGGGCAGATGGGAAAGCTGGCGGCCAATGCGCTGACCGACAGCGGGGCGCAGGTGACCATGACGCTGCGGAAGAAAATGCACGGACAGGAGGCGCAGGAGTCCATTATCCCGGAAGGCTGTGAAATGATCGATTACGAGGAGCGTCTGGACGGCCTGGAAAGGTACAGGGCGGTTATCAGCGCTACACTGAGCCCCCACTTTACGATTCGAAAGGATCAGATTGAGGGGAAACGTTTTCTGCCATCCCTTTGGATCGATATGGCCGTGCCCAGGGATATCGACCCCGCGGCGGCGGACCTTCAGGGGATTGAGCTATATGACATGGACCGGCTGGGAGATTCTTACTCGGGAAAGCGAAATGAAGCATCCCTCAGAAAAGCGATGGAGATACTGGAAGAATACAAAAAAGAGCTGGAACGGTGGTTTTCCTTCCGGCAGCATGTGGACACGGTGAAGCATCTGTCTGCCGTTACTGCTGAGGATGCCTGCAAACGCATGGAAAAGCTTTCCGCGGAGGAGGCGGTGGACCATGCGGTGGAAAAGCTGCTCTTCGGGCTGCGGGATACGCTGCCCGAGGAACTGTGGGAAAGCTGCCTTTCCGCTCTCACAGAATCCGCACGGCGGGATACGCTGAAAACCGGAAAAGCGAGGTGGGAGAAATGAAACTTTATGTAGTGGGTCTGGGACCGGGAGAACTGCCACAGGCCACGGGAAGGGCCATGAGCGTACTGGAAGAATGCGAGGCTATTTTCGGGTATACGGTTTACATAGATCTGATTAAAGAGCGGTTCGCCCATAAGAGGCTGATTTCCACCTCCATGAAACAGGAAGTACAGCGGTGCAGGCTGGCCATTGAGGAAACACTCAAGGGTCGGAACGTAGCGATGGTGTGCAGCGGGGACTCGGGCGTCTATGGCATGGCGGGACTTATCTACGAGATCGCTCAGGAGTACGATGCCATTGAAATCGAGGTAGTTCCCGGAATCACGGCCGCCTGCAGCGGCGCCGCTGTCCTGGGAGCACCGCTGATCCACGACTTTGCGGTCATCAGTCTCAGCGACCTTTTGACCCCCTGGGAGCAGATCGAAAAGCGGCTCGAATGCGCGGCGGCAGCGGATTTTGTCATCTGCCTGTATAATCCCTCCAGCAAAAAACGATATGATTATCTGCAGAAAGCCTGCGACCTGATTCTGAAATATAAAGATGGGAGCACGGTTTGCGGAATCGCGAAAAATATCGGCAGACAGGGGGAGTCAGGAAGGGTGCTGTCTCTGGCGGAGCTGCGGAACACGCAGACCGATATGTTTTCCACGGTCTATATCGGCAATTCCACCACAAGAGAAATCGGCGGCAAAATGGTCACGTCCAGAGGATATCGGATCGGAGGAAAACATGAGTAATATTTTGATCTTTGCGGGAACCACAGAAGGGCGAAAGCTGGCGGAAGCGGCCGCTGACGATCAGAGCGGGCAGAATCGCTTTCTCGTCTGCGTAGCTACGGAGCACGGAAAACATCTGCTGCCTAAGGACAGCGATAGCCTCACCGTATTGGCCCGCCGCCTTGACCGGCGGGAGATGGAAGAACTGATACGGAAGGAAAACATCGACCGCGTCATCGATGCCACCCACCCTTATGCCGCGGAGGCGACGGAAAATATCCGCATGGCCGCGGAACACACCGGTGTTCCCTGCATGCGGCTCCTTCGGCGCCAGGCAGAACCGGAAGAGCGACATATTATCACAGCCAGCGCCAAGGAAGCTGCCGAATACTTGAAAGATACGTCAGGAAACGTGCTCCTTACCACCGGGAGTAAAGAACTGGCGGAATTTACAGTCATCGCTGATTTTGAAAAACGGCTGTATCCCAGAATTCTGCCTGTCCCCGAGATGGTGAAGCGGGCCTTTGATCTGGGCTTTGACGCTGCTCATCTGATCTGCATGCAGGGCCCTTTCTCCTATGAAGACAACCTGGCGATGCTCCGCCATATAAACGCGGACTATCTGGTTACCAAAGAATCAGGCGAAGCCGGAGGGTTTTCCCATAAGCTGGCCGCCGCCGAAGCCGCGGGTGCGAAGGTAATTATCATCGGCCGGCCGAAGCAGGAAGAAGGAATCTCTCTGGAAGAAGCCCTGAAACTCTGCGGTCTTTCCCAGGTACCGGCTAAGAAAGCCGCCTGGTTTCCCATGTTTCAGGATCTCACCGGCAAGCGGATTCTGGTGGTGGGAGGGGGCAGAATCGCTGCCAGAAGGATAAGGATTCTTTCTCAATATAACTGTCTGCTGACCGTGGTCGCGCCGGAGGTGCTGCCTCCAGTGAAGGAGCTGGAAAGGCAAGGTCTTCTGCGTTTAGAGGAAAGACCTTATGAGGAGGCTGACCTTGAGGACGCCGATATCGTTTTGGCGGCCACCGGCGACCGGGAATTGAACCGGTCCATCGGGATTTTGTGCAGACAGAAAGAGATCACGGTCAATGTGGCGGATCGAAAAGAAGAATGTGATTTTTATTTTCCGGGTGTCATAAGACACGGGGATCTGACCATAGGCTTTACAGCAGGGGGAAAGGACCATGCCCTGGCGAAGAAAGCCAGGATTCTGATTGAACGCGGGCTGGAAAACGGCCTGGATCGATGACGGATGGGAGAATATCATGAAAAAGAAAAAAGTAATTGTAGGAAGCCGTGACAGCAAGCTGGCTGTGATCCAGTCCAGGCTGGTGATGGAGCAGATTGAGAAGCACCACCCTGAGCTGGAGCTGGAGCTTTTGACTATGAAAACCACCGGAGATAAAATCCTCGATAAGACTTTGGATAAGATTGGGGGCAAGGGCTTGTTCGTAAAAGAGCTGGACCGTGCGCTGCGGGCCAGACAGATCGATATTTCCGTTCACAGCCTGAAAGATATGCCCATGGAAGTACCGGAGGACCTGCCCCTCCTGGCTTTTCCCAAAAGGGAAAACGCGGCCGATGTGCTGGTACTGCCGGAGGGAGTCTCTTGCCTGGATAAGAGCAAGCCGCTGGGCAGCTCCAGTCCCCGCAGAAACGTCCAGCTGCGAAAACTCTACCCCGATATGGGGCAAAAGAGCGTTCGCGGAAATGTGCAGACGAGACTCCGAAAGCTGGACAGCGGCGAGTACAGTGGTCTGGTCCTGGCCTATGCGGGTCTCAAACGGCTGGATTTGGAAGGACGCGTCAGTCGGGTCTTTTCTCCTGATGAGATGATCCCTGCGGCGGGGCAGGGAACGATGGTGGTGCAGGGCAGAGCCGGCGAAGATTACTCCTATCTGGACTGCGTGGACGACCCTGAGGCAAGGGCGGAGGCCGGGGCGGAACGGGCCTTTGTTTCTTATCTGGAGGGCGGATGCAGCGCTCCTATCGGTGCCTTTGCGGAAATTCAAAATCAGGAGATAAGGATTCGCGGGCTGTATTTTAATGAGAAAACAGGAGAGCTGCGGACTGGCAATATCGCAGGCCCCAAGGATCAGGGAGAAGAGCTGGCTGTCCGCCTGGCAAAACAGCTGAAAGGGGAATCGGAAGCATGACGGCAGAGAAAAAACAGGGAAAAGTCTGGCTGGTAGGAGCAGGACCGTCGGATGCGGGGCTGTTCACTTTAAAGGGAAAAGCTGTTTTAGAAACGGCAGATGTGGTGGTATACGACAAGCTGGTGGGACAGGGAATCATGGCTATGGTACCTTCCCATGCGCGAAAGATCTCTGTGGGCAAGGAAGCGGGGCATCATCCGGTGCCCCAGCATGAGATCAACGAGATTTTGCTGCGGGAAGCCCTTGCGGGCAACTATGTGGTGCGTTTGAAGGGGGGAGATCCATTCCTCTTTGGGCGGGGCGGCGAAGAACTGGAGCTGCTCTGCCGGCATAACATTCCCTTTGAGGTGGTCCCCGGAATCACTTCCGCGCTGTCGGTTCCGGCTTACGGCGGCATTCCCGTGACCCACAGGGATTTTTGTTCCTCCCTGCATATCATTACCGGACATACGAAAAAAGCAGAGGAAGCGGATGTGGATTACGAGGCGCTGGTACGCCTGAACGGAACGCTGGTATTCCTCATGGGAGTAGCGGCAATGCCCCGAATCTGCCGCGGACTTCTGGAAGCGGGAATGAAACCGGATATGCCGGCAGCCGTGCTGGAGCGGGGGACAACCGCTCACCAAAGAAGAGTCGTAGCGACGGTTTCCAGTCTTCCCGGGGAGGCGGAGAAGGCTGGCATCAAAACGCCCGCCGTCATTGTGGTGGGACAGGTCTGCACATTGGAAAGGGATTTTCACTGGGCCGAGGACAGGCCTCTTGGCACCAGGAAGATCGCTGTGACCAGACCGAAGGACAGGAGCTCTTCGCTGGCGAAAAAGCTGCAGGCTCTGGGGGCGGAGGTAGTCCTCATGCCTACCATTGAGACCAGGCCGATTGCAGATAACAGGCGTTTATATCAGGCTTTGGAGCAAATCAAGGCTTACAGCTGGATTGCCTTTACCAGCGCTGCGGGGGTGCAGGCTTTTTATGCAGCTATGAAAGAGAAGAAAATGGATATCCGCAGTCTGGCAGGCATCAAGATCGCGGTTATCGGCGCCGGCACTCGCAGAGCAGTTGAAGAAAAGGGCGTCTTTGCTGATTTAATGCCGGAGGTCTACAGCGGAGAGGCCCTCGGGCGCGATTTGGCAAAAGCGGTTTCACCGGGGGAGCGTATTTTGCTGCCGCGGGCGGCCATGGGAACAGAAGCAGTTATCCGGCCTCTCAGAGACGCCGAAATCTCTTTTGATGATATTGCGGTATACGAAACAAATGAGGGAAACCAGCCGGTGCCGGGATATGACGATACGGTGGACTGCGTGGCCTTTACCAGCGCGTCTACAGTGCGGGGATTTGTAAAGCTTAACCCCGATACTGATTATTCACAGGTAAAGGCAATCTGCATCGGTGAGCAGACTGCGGCGGCGGCGGAAAAATACGGTATGCAGGTTACGGTGTCAAAACAGGCGACGATTGACAGCATGATCGAAACCATACTGAGGATGGAACCATGATCCTGCTGCATTTTATCCCTCTGACCGTTGGTTTTTTCCTGGATCTTTTGATTGGAGATCCCCATTTTCTGCCCCATCCGGTGCGGCTCATGGGCAAAGCAATCGAGCTGGGAGAAGAGTTAATGAGAAAACTGTTTCCCGATACCGAAAGAGGCTTGCTTGCTGCGGGAGCTGTCCTGGGAATTTTGATTCCACTGCTGACCGGGGCAGTTTCCGGCGGAATCCTGCTGGCGGCCTATCGCTTGAATCTGTGGCTGGGGCTCTTTCTGGAAACGATCATGTGCTATCAGATTTTGGCGGTGAAATCCCTGAAAAAAGAGAGCATGAAGGTGTTTGATGAGCTGAAGCGGGGCGACCTTGCGGGAGCGAGAGAAAAAGTTTCCATGATCGTAGGCAGAGATACGGAGCATTTGAACGAGGAACAGGTAGCCAAGGCAGCAGTGGAAACCGTGGCTGAAAATACCTCCGACGGAACGGTGGCGCCCATGCTGTTTATGGCTGTAGGCGGCGCTCCGCTGGGATTTTTCTATAAGGCCGTCAACACACTGGATTCCATGGTAGGCTATAAAAACGACCGCTATCTGTTTTTCGGCCGCTTTTCGGCAAAGCTGGACGATGTGCTCAACTTCATTCCGGCGAGGATTTCGGCGCTTTTGATGGTCATAGCTTCCATGCTGCTGGGCATGGACTGGCGAGGTGCTTACCGGATTTTCAGGCGGGACCGTTTTAACCACGCCAGCCCCAACAGCGCGCAGACAGAAGCCGTTTGCGCCGGCGCTCTCGGTATACGGCTGGCCGGCGATGCCTGGTACTTTGGAAAACTCTACCCGAAAAAGACTATCGGTGATGGCACCCGCCCGGTTTCCTGGGAGGACATCCGCAGCGCCAACCGGCTGCTTTATGGAACGGCTTTCCTTTGCCTGGGAGTCTGCCTTGTGATTGGGGCAATAATGATTTTGATAATGATGGGAGTAGGATGATGACAGAATTTGAACATGGCGGAGATATTTATACGATGATGGAAAAGGATGGCCGGAGGGACAGAGCGATTCTGGACTTTTCCGCCAATATTAACCCCCTGGGCATGCCCGAGGGAGTCAAAGCGGCGGCAGCGGCGGCCTTGGAGAAGTGCGACCTCTACCCGGATCCCAGGTGCCGCAGGCTGCGCCGGGCTGTGGCGGAAAAGGAACAGGTGCCCGAGGAGTATCTGATATTCGGCAACGGGGCTTCTGATCTGATTTTCCGTCTGGCGGCGGCAATGCGTCCCGGAAAGGTCATGGTGCCGGCTCCTACTTTTACCGAATACGAAAAGGCTCTGCGAAGCTCCGGCAGTCTGGTTCGCTATTATCAGTTGAAGGAAGAGGAGGACTTTGTGCTGAACGAAAGACTGCTCGCCTCACTGGATGACTCGCTGGATGTACTGTTTCTGTGCAATCCCAACAATCCCACCGGCAGCCTGATTCCTTATGAACTACTGCGCCGGATCGCTCAGGTATGCGATGAAAAGCAGATTTTTTTAGTAGTGGATGAATGTTTTATCGACTTTGTGAAAGAACCGCAGGACTGCACGGCCAGGAAGCTGTTGGATCAGTACGATAACCTGTTCATCTTGCGGGCCTTCACGAAAAATTACGCTATGGCGGGCTTGCGGCTGGGCTACGGAATATGCGGCAGACCGGAGCTCACCCGGGCTCTGTGGGAGACCGGACAGCCCTGGAGCGTTTCTCTGATAGCCCAGGAAGCGGGTATTCAGGCTTTGCGGGAGAAGGATTATCTTGAAAAGGCACGAAGCCTGATTTTCAAAGAACGGGAGAAGCTGCAGCGGCAGCTTTCCCAGCTGGGCTACAAAGTCTATGACCCCGGTGCCAATTATATCTTTTTCCGGCTCCGACAGCTTTCGGCTCCGGCCTATGTGGATGATTTCATCGCTGATATGGAAAGCGAGGGTATCCTGATCCGCAGCTGCGCCAATTACCGGGGACTGGGCAAAGGCTATTTTCGGATCGCAGTGAGAAACGAAGAGGAAAACGGCAGGCTGGTGGAAGCGCTGCGCAGGAGGGAAACGCGATGGCAAAAGCAATTATGATACAGGGCACCATGTCCAATGCGGGAAAGAGCCTGGTGGCGGCAGGACTGTGCCGGATCTTTAAGCAGGACGGCTATAAAGTGGCGCCGTTTAAGGCGCAGAACATGGCTCTCAACTCCTACATCACCAGAGAAGGACTGGAGATGGGCAGGGCGCAGGTGACCCAGGCGGAAGCCGCGGGAATCGAACCGTCCGTGCTGATGAATCCCATTTTGCTCAAGCCTACCAATGATACCAGCTCTCAAGTCATTGTCGGCGGCGAAGTCATGGAAAACATGAGCGCTAAAGAATATTACAAACATAAAAAGGAGCTGGTGTTCAAAGTAAAGGAAGCCTACGATAAACTGGCGGCTCAGTACGATATCATTGTTTTGGAAGGAGCCGGCAGCCCGGCGGAGATCAACCTGAAGGAAAACGATATCGTCAATATGTTCATGGCTAAGATGGCCAAAGCGCCGGTGCTGCTGGTGGGAGACATTGACCGGGGCGGAGTGTTCGCTTCCCTCGTGGGGACTATGGCGCTCTTTGAACCGGAGGAGCGGGAGTTGGTAAAAGGGATTATAATCAATAAGTTCCGGGGAGACCTTTCCATCCTTGAGCCAGGACTTTGCCAACTGACCGATATGATTCACAAACCAGTTACAGGAGTGATTCCTTATATGAATCTGGACATTGACGATGAGGACAGCCTCAGCGAACGCTTTTCGAAAAAGAATACGGCAGGCCTTGTGGATCTGGCTGTGATCCGGCTGCCGCGAATCTCCAATTTTACGGATTTCAACCCCTTGGAATCCATGGCGTCGGTGACGGTCCGCTATGTGGATCATGCGGCGGATCTGGGAGATCCGGACATGATTCTGCTGCCGGGAACAAAGAACACGATGGAAGATCTTCTGTGGATGCGGCAGAACGGTTTGGAGGCATCTGTCTTAAAGCATGCTGCCAAGGGGAAACCGGTTTTCGGTATCTGCGGAGGCTATCAGATGCTGGGCAGAACGCTGAAAGACCCTCATGGCACAGAGCATGGCGGTCAGATGGCCGGAATGGGCCTGCTTCCCGGTGAAACGATCTTTGAAAAAGAAAAGACCAGGACCCGTGTAACGGGAACCTTTGATAAAGTGGAAGGCGTTTTTTCCGGTCTTTCCGGAATCAAATTTGAAGGTTACGAAATTCATATGGGAACAACGACCCTGGAGGGAGGAAACATCCTCTCCCACATCGCAGAGGAGGGAATGGATGCAAAAGCCGATGGCCTCAGCTGCGGCAATATTTACGGTTCTTATGTGCATGGAATCTTCGATTGCGGAGACGTGGCCGGGACAATCGTTTCATCCTTGCTTCGCGCAAAAGGAATCAGCGGCGAACAGGTAGCGGGTGTGGATATGGCCGCTTATAAGGAACGCCAGTATGATTTGCTGGCTGAGGGTATTCGAAAGAATATGGATATGGATATGATATATAGAATAATTGAAGAGGGTGTGGATTATGGAAAATAAGGTGAAACTGCAGCAGGTGCTTCCCGATGAAATTGAAAAAAGAAGCTTTGAGATCATTTCCCAGGAAATAGGAAATGTGAAGCTGGACCCTCTGGAGGAACCGATCATAAAGCGGGTAATTCATACCAGCGCGGATTTTGATTACCTGGAGAATCTGGTCTTTTCGCCGGGAGCGGCAGAGCTGGCTATGGAAGCTGTGGTGAAGGGAGCTACGATCGTGACCGATACCAACATGGCTATGGCCGGCATCAATAAGAAGGCGGTGGAAAAATTCGGCGGCAGGGTCGTTTGTTTCATGGCGGACGAAGACGTGCGCGCCTCCGCCAAAGCAGACGGCACCACCAGAGCGGCAGCCAGCATGAAAAAGGCGGCTGCCATTGAAGGTCCGGCGATCTTTGCCATCGGCAACGCGCCTACGGCTCTGGCGGCGCTCTATGAAATGATCGCAGAAGGAACGCTGCGCCCGGCGTTGATTATCGGGGTGCCGGTGGGCTTCGTCAATGTGGTGGAAGCAAAAGAATTAATCATGAAAACGGATATCCCATACATTGTTGCCAGAGGAAGAAAAGGGGGCAGCAACGTCGCCGCTGCCATCTGCAATGCCATTCTGTATCAGTGCGGAGGAAGAGAATAGCCCTTATCTTCTGAAAAAACGCGAATGATATTCCAAAACCTTGACAAACTAAACATATGATAGTTAGCTGATTTGTTAGGGGAGAAAAAATATGAACAAATATAAGGAATATCTCAATGCGTTCCGAACCAAGCTGCCTCTGGGTGAATGCTTTGATGTTTTGGAGCGGAGCATTTCCATAGGGGGCAGGCAGACGACCATCTTTTTTATCGACGGCCTGGTCAACGGCGAGGTCATGCAGAGGGTCATGTCCTATCTGCTGCGGGTGCCCCCGGAGAAAATGAAAGGCGTAGAGACCACAAAAGCGTTTATTGAACATAATCTTCCGTTTCTGGACACTCTGACAGAGACAGATGTGGATAAAGCTTTAAAGCATTTTTATTCCGGGCTGATACCGTTTATTATTGACGGTCTGGATGAAATTATCATTATCGATATTAGAGATTATCCTGCGAGAAGTGTGGAGGAACCGGCCAAAGAGAAATCGCTCCGGGGCGCCAAAGACGGATTTACGGAAATTATGATGACCAATGTAGCGCTCATCCGGCGGAGGCTGCGGGACAATAACCTGATTTTTAAAGGTTTCATTGTGGGCAATGAAAGCAAGAGCGATGTCTGCCTTGTCTATATGAAGGGAAAGGCGGATCCCAAGCTGGTCGAGCGGCTGTCGGACGAGCTGAACAAGCTGAAGCTGGAAACCACGACGGTTGGTGAACAGACGCTGATCGAGGCCATGGGCAAGCTGCAGGGAAAGCGGGGAGGCCGCAGAGGCGGTTTTCTGAATCCGTTTCCCAAGGTACGCTATACCCAGAGGCCGGATGTTATTTCAGCCCATGTAGCAGAGGGAAAACTGGCGATCATCATAGACAATTCGCCAACGGTGATTCTGATTCCGGCGGGGGTCTTCGACTTTGTCCAGGATGTGGACGATTATTATTTCCCGGTTATCACGGGCAATTATTTCCGGCTGCTGCGAATTGCCAACGCGCTGGTGATTCTGTTTCTTACGCCGGTATACTTGCTGGTGAGTCAGGGGGATATCCCGATTCCCATCAACGAGACTTTTTTCGTGCCTGATGAGGAGTTTGCCATATCCCTGTTCTGGCAGTTTATCCTGCTGGAATTGGCTATCGACGGACTGAAGCTGGCTTCTCTCAATACGCCCGAGTCGCTGGGCATGTCCCTTTCCGTTATTGGCGCTTTGATTCTGGGAGAATTCTCCATATCATCGGGATGGTTCATTCCCCAGACGATTCTCTGTATGGCAGTAGTAGCGCTGGCCAGCTTTACCCAGCCCAGTATTGAGCTGGGGTACGCGATAAAATTCATGCGCATCCTGATCCTGATCGGGGCTGCGGTATACGGAATCTGGGGTGCGGTGATCGGGCTTGTCATAGGGCTGTTATTTATGGTTTCCACCAAGACCCTGGCAGGAACCAGCTACCTGTATCCGCTGATTCCCCTTGATAAAAAAGCTCTGAAAAAACTACTGTTCCGAACGAAAGAATGATAAATACGGGTTTGCCGCGGCAAGCCCTTTTTGCACGTATGAAGAAATTTTGTTGTTTCTCGAAATTGAGACTTACTTTTCCCGGGTTTCAAGTGATAAAATATAGAGGGAAAACTATAGAAACGGAGTGAATGTGGATGTTTCATTTGAACGATACGGTTTTATACGGGGCAGAAGGCGTCTATCAAATTGCCGAAATCACAGAGATGGATTTTAAAGGGGAGAAGATGGAGTATTATGTGCTGAGGTCTTTGTACAATGATACGGCTACTATTTTCGTGCCTGCTGATAATGAAGCCCTTCTGGCAAAGATGCGGCGCGTCCTCTCAGCTGATGAGATCCGCAAGATCATCAAGGAAATGCCGGAGGGCGACTCCCTGGCGTGGATCGACGACGAGAGCAGCAGGATGAGGGAGTATAAAGAGATTATTCTCAAAGGGAATCACAGAGAAATCGTAAAGCTGATAAAGACGTTGTATCTGCACAGGCAGGAACAGAAAAAGATCGGAAAGAATCTGCATAAAGTGGATGAACGCTTCCTGAAAGACGCGGAAAAGCTGTTGTATGACGAATTCGCTTATGTACTGCGGATCAAACCGGAGCAGGTACTGCCTTTTATTCAGCGGCAGATCGAAGCGGAAGAAAAGCTCCACGCATAGCCGGAGTTAAACAGCTGCCTGCCGTAGGCGCGAGCGGGTCTGAATTGGAAAAAAATAATTTTGGATACTGCAAAATCCCGAAGCCAGTGGGCTGTCGGGATTTTGCGTTAAGGGATCAAGGACGCATTTTTATGGAAAACCATAGAAACCGTCTTATTTTTTCGCCTTTGATTCTGATTCTATTTCTGTTTCCTGGTGGGCGGAAGTCCCTGCGGCCTCGGCTTCCATGGTTCTCGGAAGAACCGGGCTGCCGCCGAGATTGTAGTATACGTACACGCTTTTGATACCGTAGAAGTCAATAACCTGAATGTTTCCGGTGGACATTTCCTGAAGAATGATGTAGTTGATACCTACACCGATCAGATAGCCTTCCTTTGTTTCAATGGTATTGGAGCCCATCAGCTGCTCAATGCGTACATAACGACCGATCTGCGTCCGGTAAAAGCCATTGGCATACTGAATGGCGTTGTAGTCCAGGACTTCCTGATAACCTTCCGGCAGCAGCGGATTAGCTGGGACGGTGAAAGTCGGAGCGTTGGGAATCAGCTCCGGTGTTAAACCGGACTGGGTCGGCGGTGCCGGAGCCTGATTTCCTGCTGTTCCCGGAGCGTTGGGCGTTACGATCGGAGTCATATCCTGCGCAGGAAGCACGTTCCCCGGCTGGGTGCCGCTGCCGGCCCCTGTCTCAGGCATTTGATCATAGGGAGATGATCCCGGATTTACAATCTGATTTTTTTTGATTTTTTCAATACGTATCAATGGAGTTTCACAACATGCCATAAAATCATACCTCTCTTTTTAAGTATTCGCATAGTTCGAAGTTGGAATATAAAAACAATGGTCGCCAATGCGGTTATGAATCACGCCCACATTGGTAGGGAAATAAGGCGGGCAGGTTTCTCTGTAAGGGTTGAAAAAGAACAGGGAATGGTCAATGCCCTGGAGTCTGCCGCCGGCCATGGCCCAGTCTACAATGTCGTAGTGGATGTCGGTCGGCGTCATATTATATACGTTTTGCGGGTTATAGCGGCCGCCGACGGACTCTCTCATGCAGACAAACTGCCCTTTTTGGGTGATAATGTTGCGTATGTCTCCGCCATTGCTGACCCGGGCAAATTCTCCGTAATCGATGGTGGCCCGGTTCATGATGACGGTGGCTACTGCCCGCATGCCGTCGTCACCCTCTCCGCCCGCCTCGCATTGGATGAGCCGCGCGAACAGCTCACGAGTGTCTAGTGCCATAAAATTCACCTCTGCTTCTCATACTACAGTCAGTATATGCGGGGGCAGGGGATATGGTGCAATTGATGTCTTCCCAGATCCGTTTGGATCTGGGATATACAGAAAACTCAGATGTAAACGCAAAGAAAATAAAAAGACCGTTCGAAATGTAAAAATCGAACGGTCTTTTTATTTTCTTTTGTGACGGAAAACGTACCTGCTTACCAGTGCACAACGACAGGTGTTCCCTTATTGGCCAGATTGCTGAATAATTTTTTCGCAGAGGCGACCGGCATGTTGACACAGCCGTGGCTGCCGCTGCCGCGGTAAATACTGCCGCCGAAGGCTCCCCGCCAGGGGGCGTCATGCATTCCGTAATTTCCGTAGAACGGCATCCAGTAGGATACAGGACTTGAATAGGAAGTTCCATCGGCATTGTTGCCTTTCAGGGTCGCGCCTCTCTGTTTGTAGGTAAGGCTGAAGGTTCCTGCGGGAGTATTGTAGCCGGACAGGACGTTTCCGGTAACTACCGGACAGTTTACAATCTCTTTGCCGTCTTTAAAATACCAGAGATGCTGTTCGGCAAGGGAAACCTCCACATATGTATTTCCAATATCATCTTCCTTGTTGTAATCGCCGAAGCCGGTCATGAGCCAGACAGGTTCGCGTTTTACCTCTTCTCCGCTTTTCAGATCCTTGATCAGCTGCTTTGTTTCCTTATCAACGCTGAGGGCCCAGCCGTAATCGCCGCCGGACACCTTGACCTTGCGATTGCTGAGAGAAGTGAACTCACGGGTTTTCCCCAGAGTGTTGTATTCCTTAGCCAGCTTTTTCACGTAATCGCGGACAGCGTCTTCCTTGATGGTGACCTTGGCCGCGGCCTTTTCAGCTTCATCTTTTTCGGATTCACTTGGGGAGCCGCTTTCCACAACTTCGATATCAAAGATCTTCTCCAGCTCCTCAGGAGGGATCTTGACCTCGTCTTTGCCCAGGATATAAGTGACCTTTGATGTCAGATATTTTTTGCAGAATTCCTGACGTTCCTTGATCTCCTCGCTGTCAGCCGTTACCTTCGGTTTCGTATAAAAGTCGGATGCCTGATATTCCAGCGTGAACGTATTCTTGGCGATCAGATCGGTTATCTTTTTCAGCAGAACATCATAGTCGATGTTGTTTCCGTACACTTCCGGGACGATCTTAAAGTCTTCCGAAGAAAGGTCTACATAAGCGTCCTTCGTTTCGACCGGATCTTTTTCCTTCAGGTAGTCGGCATTTTTCAAATCCGTTTTGAACGCCTTGTTGACCTTTTTCACGGTCATGTCTACGGACGCATCAAAATCAGCCTTGAAAAAATAATTAAGGGCGGCACTGAAAAAGTGGTCCTTTTTTACATTTGCCATGGCATCGTCGATGCCATAGTCAAAGTGCAGATCGGAAATGCTGCCCAGCGTTTTACCGTCTGCTGTAAAATTGAATGTCTTGCTGTTCCATTCTTTGATCAGTTTTTCTTTTGCCTGTTCTGTCGTAAGACCGCTGCAGTCGATGGTGTTGATGGTCGTTTTCTGTGGGAGCACGTCAACGGAAAAAACGTTGGCGTCCAGCACTTTCCATACAGCAAATCCGCCTCCGGCCAGACAGAGTACAATAATGAGTGGGATTAAAATTTTTTTCATAATTACTAGTACCTCGCAACCTCAATATTTTACAATATTTTATGCTTTTTTAAAAGCATTTTTCGTATTTTATGGTAAAATAAAATGAATCGCATAATTTTGTAAGGATTGGGAGAAATAGATGGCATTTACACATTTACATGTACATACGGAATACAGCCTTTTAGACGGGGCTGCCAGAATCAAGGATCTGGTGGCGCGGGCAAAGGAACTGGGCATGGAATCGGTGGCCATTACTGACCACGGAGTCATGTTCGGCGTGATTGATTTTTATCGGGAATGTCTGGATAAGGGCATAAAACCGATCATCGGCTGCGAAGTGTATACGGCGGCCAGGTCTATGACCGATAAAGACGCGGATAAAGATAAATATCAGGGGCATCTGGTGCTGCTGGCAAAAAACAATCAGGGATATCAAAATCTGATCAAGATCGTATCCGCAGGTTTTATTAAAGGATTTTACTATAAGCCGCGAATTGATAAAGAAGTTCTGAGGAAGCATAGTGAGGGGATCATTGCCTTGTCCGCCTGCCTGGCGGGCGATGTGCAGCGCAAGCTTTTGAACCGGGATTATGAAGGCGCAAAAAAAGAAGCGCTGGCTCTGCGGGATATTTTCGGAGAAGAAAACTTTTATCTCGAGCTGCAGGACCAGGGACTTGAGGAAGAAGCGAGAATTCTTCCCGATATGATCCGCCTCCACGAGGAGACAGGAATTCCTTTTGTAGCGACCAACGACGTTCATTATGTGCGCAGGGAGGACGCGAAGGCCCACGATGTGCTGCTGTGCATCCAGACGGCGGCGACCATTGATGAAGAAGACAGGATGCGCTTCCCCAACGACCAGTTTTATCTGAAATCCGAGGAAGAGATGCGCAAAATCTTCGCCAACTTCCCGGAAGCCTGCGACAATACGGCGAAGGTAGCGGAAAAATGTGATGTTTCCTTTGAGTTCGGCAATCTTCATTTGCCGGAATTCACGGCGCCTGAGGGCAAGACCAACCAGCAGTATCTGCGGGAGCTTTGCCAGCAGGGACTGGAAGAACGATACGGAGAGCAGGAAGACGCGGATATGGAGGCGCTGCAGGAGCGGCTGGAATACGAGCTTTCAACCATAGAGAAGATGGGCTATGTGGAATATTTCCTCATTGTCTGGGATTTCATCAACTATGCCAAGAGTAAAAAAATCATGGTAGGGCCCGGAAGGGGTTCCGCCGCAGGCAGCATTGTTTCCTATGTGCTTAAGATCACGGATATCGATCCGATCCGCTACAGCCTGATTTTCGAACGGTTTCTCAACCCGGAACGGATCAGCATGCCGGATATTGATATTGATTTCTGCTATGAAAGACGGCAGGAGGTCATCGATTATGTAATCGAAAAATACGGAGAAGATAAAGTTTCGCAGATCATTACTTTTGGAACCATGAAGGCCAAGGCCGCCGTCCGCGATGTGGGAAGGGTGCTCAACGTCAGCTATCCGGAGACCGACGCCATTGCCAAGGCGATTCCTTTTGATCTGAAAATGACCATTGACAAAGCGCTGGCTATGAACCCGGAGCTGAAAGCATCCTATGAAAAGGATGAGAAGGTCCGGCAGGTGCTGGATATGGCCAGGGCGCTGGAAGGGATGCCGCGCCATGCTTCCACCCATGCGGCCGGCGTGGTAATTTCCAAAAAGAGCATCGACGAATACGTGCCGCTGTATTTTTCTGATAAGGGCGTTTCCACGCAGTTTACCATGACTACCATCGAAGAGCTGGGGCTCTTGAAGATGGACTTTTTGGGTCTGCGTAACCTGACGGTAATCCGGGACGCTCTGGAAATGATTGAAAACAACTATGGCAAGTCCATTGATTTTTCTAAAATGAATTACGATGATCCCAAGGTATATGAGATTATAGCCAAGGGAAATACCCAGGGTATCTTCCAGCTGGAAAGCGGCGGCATGACCCAGTTCATGAAAAATTTGAAGCCGGACTGTTTTGAAGACATCGTTGCGGGCGTGGCGCTTTACCGTCCCGGTCCCATGGCTTCCATACCCAATTATATTGAAAATAAGAAACACCCCGATAAGATCGAGTACATCCATGAAAGCTTGGAACCGATCCTGTCGGTTACTTACGGCTGTTTGATCTATCAGGAGCAGGTAATGCAGATCGTGCGGGAGCTGGGCGGATATTCCTACGGAAGATCGGACCTGGTGCGCCGAGCCATGGGTAAGAAGAAGATGGAGGTCATGCTCCAGGAAAAAGAATATTTTATCCACGGCAAGGATGATGAGAACGGCAACGTGGAGATCGCCGGGTGCGTGCGCAACGGCATACCGGAGAATATCGCTGAAGAAATCTTCAATCAAATGGTAAGCTTTGCCGAATACGCGTTCAACAAGTCCCATGCGGCGGCATACGCGGTGATCGCCTATGAAACGGCTTATCTGAAAACCTATTATCCGGTGGAATTCATGGCGGCGCTGATGACCAGCGTTATGGGCGATTCGGGATATATTGCAAAGTATATCCGCAACTGCACGGAAATGGGCATCAAGGTTCTGCCGCCGGACATCAATGAGAGCGGTAAGAAATTTACCGTGAAGGACGGCAAGATCCGTTTCGGGCTTCTGGGCGTCAAAAACGTAGGGGAAGGCGCCATTGAAGCGATCATCAAGGCTCGTGAAGAAAAGGGAAACCCCAAGGATATTTTCCAGTTTATCAGCAACGTGGACATTCATGAAGTGAATAAAAAGGCTGTGGAGAGCCTGATTAAGGCGGGGGCGCTGGACAGCCTCAATGAAAACCGGGCTGCGCACATGGCCGTATACGAAAGCCTGATCGAGTCGGCGCAGAATGATTCCAGGAAAAATATCGAAGGGCAGATGTCCCTCTTCCAGCTGAACGCCGAACAGATGGAACTGGAAGAAGCGGCGGCCCGTCTGCCGGATGTGGAGAATTTTTCAAAGGAATACCGCAGCAGCCTGGAAAAAGAGATGCTGGGCGTATACATTTCCGATCACCCGTTGAAGGAGTATGAAGATCAAATCGGAAAGATGATTAATGTGACGGCTGAGGATCTGGCCCATGTGGCCGATCAGGAAGAGACAGGAGAGGTCCCTGCCGCAGGAGCCGGGCCGGTGCTCTTTGACGGTATGCGGGCTACCATGGCCGGAATCATCAATAGCAAAAAGACCCTGATGACCAGAAACAATAAAATGATGGCTTTTGTGGATATGGAAGATCTTTACGGCAACGTGGAGATGGTGGTATTTCCCAATGTGTACGAGCGCTGCTCGCAGCTCATCCGGGAGGACGCGCTGGTCGTTGTAAAAGGCAGCATCAATTTTAAAGAGGGAGAGCTTCCGAAGCTCCTGGCCAATGAAGTGCTGGATCTGAAAGAAACCAGCCAGGGGGCCAAAACAGCTGCTCAAAATGTGGTGAAGATCCGAATCCCTGACAGTTTGGAGAACGGGCTGGAACAGATTCGGGAAATTTTATCCCAGCATAAGGGCGGCACGCCGGTGATTATTTATCTGGGCCAGACCGGAAAAGCGATGAAAACAAAACAAGATCTCTGGGTCAATGCGGATGAAGCTTTCTGTGAGAGAGTTTCTCAGCTGATCGGCAGAGAAAACCTGAAGGTATAAGGAGGCAAAGAGGTGAAACGGATAGGAGTGCTTACAAGCGGAGGCGATGCTCCGGGAATGAACGCCGCGGTGCGGGCTGTTGTACGCTGCGGGCTGGACCGGGGTATGGAGGTCTACGGCATACAGCGAGGGTACGAAGGCCTGATCGAAGGCGCCATTAAGGAAATGGATATGTCCTCAGTGGGAGATATTCTCCACAGAGGGGGAACCATCCTGCGTACGGCCAGAAGCGAACGTTTTAAGACAGAGGAGGGGCAGAAGCACGCGCTCAATGTGCTGTCGGCTTTTGGCATCGAAGGACTGGTGGTCATCGGAGGGGACGGCTCTCTTCGGGGAGGACTGGAGCTTTCACAGAGAGGAATCACTGTCATGGGGCTTCCGGGAACCATCGACAATGATCTGGGTTATACGGACTATACCATTGGCTTCGATACGGCGGTCAACACCGTCCTGTCGGCAGTAACCAATATCCGCGATACGTCTTCTTCCCATGAACGGGCTACAGTGATCGAGGTCATGGGCCGCCATTGCGGAGACATCGCTCTTTATGCGGGACTGACCGGAGGGGCTGATAATATTCTGGTGCCGGAAATGCCCTTTGATATCAATAAAGTTTGCAAAAAGATCATTCAGGGCAAGAACCGGGGAAAGATGCACGATATTATCATGAAGGCGGAGGGCGTTGGCGTAGACGCCAAGGAGCTGGCACAGATGGTTGAGGAACGTACAGGCAAGGAAACTAGGGTGGTGATCCTGGCCTATCTGCAAAGGGGAGGCTCACCTACGGCAAAGGATCGCATGCTGGCCAGCCAAACAGCCAGCAAAGCGGTAGAGCTGCTGTACGACGATGAAGACAGCAAAGCCATCGGTATCTGCGGCAGCGAGATCGTAGCCTATGACCTGGAGGAAGCCCTTTCTATCAAACGGCCGTTCGATACGGACCTGTATCATTTAGCGGATGTGTTGTCAAAGTGAAAAACAGATTGAAATATAAAATAAAAAGTAGAGTGAAATATGCCCGCATCTTTGTGAGGAGCTTTTTCAAATGGCTGCTGATCGCGGGTGTTGTCGGTGTAATCAGTGGAGGAGTAGGAACGCTTTTTCGTCTTTCTGTAGAAAACGCCAATGTCCTGAGACAGGCTAACACCTGGCTGATTTTTTTACTGCCGCTGGGTGGTCTTTTAATTGTAGGCTGCTATCAGCTCTGTGGAATCAAGTCGCCCATTGGCACGGACAGGGTAATCGGCTCGGTGCGGGCGGAGGAGGAAGTTCCGGTTATATTGGGCCCGCTGATTTTTGTCAGCACGGTTATTACGCATCTTCTGGGCGGCTCTGCCGGACGGGAAGGCGCGGCGCTGCAGCTGGGAGGAAGCATCGGCACCCATGTGGGAAAGCTGTTCCGTCTGGATGAAAAAGATATGTCTTTAATTGTACTCAGCGGCATGAGCGGTGTGTTCGCGGCGCTTTTCGGCACGCCTCTGACTTCCGTGTTTTTCGCACTGGAGGTTATCAGCGTGGGCGTTATCTATTATTCAGGGCTGGTGCCGTGTCTGGTTTCCGCTCTGGTGGCTTACAGCATTTCCGGCTATTTTGGCTTTGACCTGGAGATTGAAAAGGTGCTGGCAGTGCCGGACTTCGGACTGTTTCCTGTCCTGCGGGTGGCGGTGCTGGGCGTCTGCTGCGCAGTGCTGAGCATACTCTATATTTTTACGATGGACCGGGTGGATGATATTTTTGAAAAGTTTTTTAAAAATCCCTACCTGCGCATACTGACCGGAGGCATAGTTATAGTGGGGCTGTCGATGCTATTCCCATCGGGCCATTATAACGGTTCAGGAATGGGTGTGATTTTTCAGGCGCTGGATGGAGAAGCCGACTGGTGGGCGTTTCTGGTTAAGATCTTGTTTACGGCTGTGACTTTAGGAGCGGGGTTCAAAGGCGGCGAGATCGTGCCGACCTTTTTCATCGGTTCGACCATGGGCTGTTTCGTTGGGGGCCTCTTGGGTCTGGACCCTGGTTTTGCGGCTGCAATCGGCCTTATTGCCACCTTCTGTGCGGTGGTCAACAGTCCGGTAGCTTCGATTTTGCTGGGCATCGAACTGTTCGGCGCTCAGGGATTGATCTTCTTCGGCATAGCCTGCAGCATCAGCTATATGCTTTCCGGATATTATGGACTGTACGGAAGTCAGAAAATCATGTATAGTAAGACTAAGGCAAAATATATCAATATAAATGCAAAATAAAAGGAGGATGTTATGAAAATCGCTTTTGAAAATGGGCTTTTAATTGACGGCAATGGTGGCGAGCCAGTAGCGGATTCACTGGTGCTGATTGACGATAAAAAGATTGTTTATGCAGGCCCTAAAAAAGAGTTTGACGGCAGCTATGAGGTGCGGGATATTTCCGGAAAGACGATTATGCCGGGACTGATCGATTCCCATCTCCATTACAGCGGCAACCTCAGCGATAACGATACGGAATGGGTTATGGAACCGATCTTCCAGAAGGCCGTGGTAGCTGTGGCGCAGGCCAGAGAAGCGCTGGAAAACGGCCTCACTTCCGTAGGCGAGATTTCCCGTTTTGGTCCATATATCCGGGATATGATCGAAGCAGGCGTCATCCCGGGTCCGAGAACGGTGACGGCGGGAATCGGATTCTGCAGGACTGCCGGCCACGGCGATTCTCATAAACTGCCTTTGGAATATAACGAAGCATCCCATCCCTGGGCGGAACGGGTGGACGGACCATGGGAACTGCGTAAAGCTATTCGCCGCAGGATTCGTGAAAATCCAGACGCCATCAAGATTTGGTCTACTGGCGGCGGCATTTGGCGCCATGATGCCAAGGCGGACTCCCATTATACCATGGAAGAAATTCAGGCTGTCGTGGATGAGAGCAATATGATCGGGCTTCCCGTATGGTCTCACGCGGAGGGATACGAAGGCGCGCTCAATTCCTGCAAGGCCGGTGTTTCCGTTGTGATCCACGGACAGGAGCTCAATGAAGAATGTCTGGAAATCATGAAGGAAAAGGATATTACCTTCTGCCCTACATACCAGTTCTTTACCGAATGGTTTACGGTATACGAACCGCCTTACCGCCCGATTCACGACAAATATCCAGGTGCGACAACGGCGGAAAAGGAGCTGAATCGAATCACCGACAATCTGCTGAATGCCAACAAGAAGGGCATCCGTATCACAGTCGGCTCCGATTCTTTCTGCAGTACCCTGACTCCTTACGGGAAATATGCCATTACCGAAATGTACGCGCTCAATAAGGCGGGTCTGACCAACATGGAGGTTATTCTGGCAGCAACGAAAAACGGAGCGGAAATGCTGCGAATCGATGACATCACCGGAACGCTGGAAGCAGGGAAATTTGCCGATCTTCTGGTGCTTTCCGGCAACCCGGCTGAGGACATCAAGGCTGTTTCCACGGATAACATGGAAGTGATTATGAAAGAAGGGGCCTTTGTAAAAGGAGCATAATGATTGAGCTGCTTCCAAGAAAATTTATAGCCGGGATTAATTGTAAAATATTGACAATTAATCCCGGTTGCTATATAATGGCCATAAAAGAAAGACTTTAACACAGTAAGCCAACATGCTAAAATAAAAAGGAAAGGTGGTGAAATAGTATGGATGCAGAATTAAAGGAAATATTGGTCTCTATGCAAAAAGATTTAAAGCAGCTGCAAGCGGATGTCGCAGGGTTGAAGGAACAAAGCCGGCAGATGCAAGCGGACATCTCTGGGTTGAAGGGAGCTGTGATTCAGCTTCAAAAACAAGATCAGCGTAATTTTCAAATTCTTGAGACCGATTTGGGTGCTGCGATTGACGGAATGCAGATTCTGAGAGAGCAGAAAGTGGATAAAAAAGCGTTGAAAAACGCTGTTATGAGGATATAACGTATTTATCCAAAATCCTAATTTGTATAATGCCGCTTCCGGGTGGGACTGGAAAATCAGGCGGCAGCCATAATATTTTAAAAGTACCCACTTTTAAGCAAGCGTTAACAGATATCATGTCTGTAAATGGTTGCTTTTTTTAATACGTGGGAAACGAAATGCAGTCTGATAACCAGAGTCCGATTTTAGAAAAAAGTTGCCGCTGCCCACTGTGTTGTGAGAATCAATTTCCCAAGTTATAAGTTTTATGTCTGGCAGCTTGCAACCGAAATATGCAAATGTCAAATAGACTTCGAAAAAAGTGAAAAAATGATAGTTTTGCCGGGATAGCCTCTGGAAAATAAGAAAGAGTATCGTAATATGCAATTATTTAAAGGCTAAATGATACTTTCAGAAAAGAACTCGGCGAAATTTTCGTGAAACTATCAAAATCATGAGAAATTCTTGCACCTATTGATATTTGGGGTTGGGACCCGATGCGAACCGTATACGATATTCTCCAATTGAACCGGCTTCGCCGTAAGGTGCAGAATCGTGAAAGATGCTCGACGCAGCCCGCATCTTATATTATAATATAAATAAGTAAATATTTTTCGAGAGATAAAAACACGATCCGGTAGGTAGTCCGGATGCAGGATGGAAAGCGCCCTGTCAGTAACCTGCCTCCTTAGGTTGTCCATTCTCTTTTTCAGAAGGAAAAAGGAGAATTTTGTCATGCAAAAAATCAGGAGCAAGTTTACCGTGTTTTTTGAGGAGCCTTTCTGGGTTGGCGTGTATGAGCGGATCTGCGATGAAGGATATCAGGTCTGTAAAGTGACTTTTGGCGCGGAGCCAAAGGATTACGAAGTGTATGGCTTTTTATCGGAGAATTGGAAAGACCTCAATTTCAGCAAGCCCATACCCATGGAAGAATTTCCGGAACGGCGGATTAATCCCAAGCGAATGCGCCGGGCGATTGCCAAAAGCCTGGAGCCCGCAGGAATCGGTACAAAGGCGCAGCAGGCGTTAAAACAGCAGCAGGAGCAGCGCAAAGCTGAGACAAAGAGGGAAAATAAAGATGAGAAACAGCGGCTCAAACAGGAGCGGTTTGAAAGGAAGCAGAAAAAACGAAAAGAAAAACACAGAGGTCATTAAGGCGGTAAAGCGCAAGGAAAAAAGCCCGGCTTATTTTCAAGAGCCGGGCTTTGCCTATGAATGGACCTCTATTCCTATTCCGTACGGTTATCGTCCATATCAATACCGATATCGTTGTTAATCACCCGACCGAAGGTGATGGCCTTATCTCCGAATTTAGCACGGATATTGTCAATTGTACGTTCTACCTTTTCGCTTTCTTCCCGGCTGTTATCTGCAAGGTCGAAGAGAGAAAGCTGTTCAGATTCATTTTCATCGCACAGGTTGATCGCAGTAATGGTCAGCATACGTATGGGGTCGCGCAGGCGCCAGGATGAAGAAATGATCTCAATGGCGGCCCGACAGATTTCTTCCGCCAGATTGGTCGGCGCGGAAAGCTGCTTTTGCCTTGAGATTATCTTGAATTCCGGATCTTTGATATCTACCTTTACCCCGAAAGCCTTCATCTGATATTTGCGCAGCCTGCTGGCGACGGTATCCGATAAGGCGGTTACCGCCACTTTAATATCGTCCATACCTTGAAGATTGCGGCGGAAGGTAGTCCCGTTTCCCACGGATTTGATTTTTTCACGTTCGCTGTAGCGGCAGACCGGGCTGCTGTCCAGGCCATTGGCATATTCATACAGCATTCCGCCCTGCTTCCCCAGGAGCGCGGTCAGCAAAGTCCGGTCCGAACGGGCCAGATCGCCGATGGTCTTGATGCCGGTCTTGTTCAGCTTATCAGCAGTAGCTTCTCCGACAAAAAACATCTTTCGCACATTCATGGGCCAGAGGATATCTTTATAATTATCGCAGCTGATGACGGTAGTGCCGTCAGGTTTGTTGTAGTCACTGCCCATTTTGGCAAAAATTTTGTTGAAGGAAACTCCAACGGAGAGAGTCAGGCCCAGCTCGGTTTTAACGGTTTCCCGCAGCATATCGGCGATTTCCTTTCCCGTACCAAAGAGTTTCAGAGAGGCCGAGACATCCAGCCAGGATTCGTCAATGCTGAAAGGTTCCACCATATCGGTGAACCGCTGATAGATATCGTTGATCTTGAGACTGAATTCCTTGTATTTATAATGATGGGGCGGCAAAAGCCGCAGATCCGGACATTTTTTCTTTGCCTGCCATACGGTTTCCGCGGTGGTAATGCCATATTTCTTTGCCCGGGCGTTTTTGGCCAATATAATACCGTGACGGTTCTCCGGGTTCCCGCAGACCGCTACCGGGCTGTCTTTCAGTTCAGGATGATCTAATAATTCGACGGATGCGTAAAATCCGTCCATGTCGCAATGAAGTATTGTTCTGTCCATGCCTTTATTATAGCTGATTTTCCTGCCGGTAGCCATGGGAATCAGGCAAAGATTTGAATTTTAACGGGAAAAATTCGCTGCTTTTTTCCCGCGGCAATGTCGGTGGGGTGAGAAATATGGTATACTGTAAAACAGAAAGTCAGAAAAATCAAATAATAATGACAGGGGGGATTTTAAAATGGATCGAAAAGAAGACGCAAGGAGTAAAAAAATTATTTTCGTATCAAGCTGCCTGCTGAATACTAATAACAAGGTTCAGGGTCTGGCAAGATACCCGGGGATGTGCAAGGAAGTATTTGATACTTTACATAAGTATGATCTGGGAATCAATCAGATGCAGTGCCCGGAAACTCTCTATCTGGGCATCAAAAGATGGTGGGCCACTAAGAACCTTTACGACAATCACGGCTTCCGCAGTTTCTGCAGGGAGTTGGCGGAGCAGGCAGTGACTTATATGGAAGAATACGAACGGGCCGGCTATGAAACGGTGGGCGTATTGAGCTGCGACGGTTCTCCCACCTGCGGAGTGGATATAACCAGCTGGGATGAAAGATGGGGCGCCAGTCCGGTGGATCTCGAGTATAACGATGCGATCATCGAGGGATCGGGCGTGTACATTGAAGAGTTGAAAGAAGCCATCCGGGAGTGCGGTTTGAAAATGCCGCCGTTTTACGGGCTTGCTCTGGATGATGAATCCGTGGACATGAAACAGATTCTCACTGATTTTGAAGCCTTTATCAAGAGGATCTGCGAATAGATGGTTTTTTCGTGAAAGAAAAGGATAGGGGTAGATGGATTACCCCTATTTATGATATAATAATTAAATAGTTTTGACAGCTTGTCCGGTCTTGTAAGAAGGGCCGGGAATCAAGAACGTTTGAATGAGAAAGGGTTGATGAGATGCTAAAGAAGATCAATAAGGTGCTGAGAATTATATTCATAGGGTTTATACTGATTTACGGAATCGTTAAAGTATTCGATGTCGTGCCCAAAGAAAAAAAGGAGAAACGAGTAAGACACGTGGATAAGACTACCAGTGAATTCGACGAATTGTGGTAGATGGGGTTACGATAAGGGGATACTATGAAAAACGTAATGGTGTGTGTTACGCAGCAGAAGACCTGTGACCGGCTGATTCGCTATGGCCACGAGGTTTTGGATGGACAGGACGGTGAACTGTTCATTATTCATGTTGCGCCGAAAGATTTTAAGATTTTGGGAAGTTCCGAAGAAGGAGAGGCCCTGGACTATTTGTATGGAAAAGCTATTGAATACGGTGCGAATCTGACCGTGGTGCGTTCCAACAATATTTTAGAGACACTGGTGGATCTGGTGAAGAAGAATGAGATCACCAATGTGGTCTTAGGGCAGTCCGGCCAAGTGAAAAATGAAGCAAACCTCATTACAAGATTTGGGGAAAAAATCAGTAATCAGGCGGAACTGACAATCGTTCCGTGAAACAGGCAACAAGGGAGGACATAAGTTTGAGAGTATTGACGATTATAAGCGGCGTACTGTTGGTTTTGACGGGAGTATTTTGTTTTGCCAACCCTGGAGAGACCTTTTTGTCGCTGGCTTTTGTGCTGGGATTGATCATGGTGATCAACAGCATCATACAGGGGATCGCTTACTGTTGGGGAAGAAGCGGGCAGAACGACAATAACGGATGGATTCTGACAGAAGCCATCATAACCTTTATTTTGGGTATTCTGGTGCTGAGCAACCAGATTGCGGCAGATGTGGCCATTCCGATGGTGTTCGGAATGTGGGTCATGTTTTCCGGCGTGCTGAGAGTAGTAACGGCAACAATGATCGACCGGGCAAACAAAAAACTGAATTTTGCCTGGACGCTGATTACCGGAGTCCTGTGCGTGCTGGGAGGCATCTACGCTTTTCTGGATCCGATCATCGCAGGGCTTGCCATTGCGGTGCTCCTGGGAATTCTCTTTGTATTGCAGGGAATCAGTACCCTAGAGCTGGGCATTCATATGCCTCATGAAAAAAAGGTAAAAAAACCAAAGGCAAAGAAAGAAAAGAAACATAAAAAAGGACAAAAACAATTGCAGAAGGAAGCAGCAGAGGAGGAACCGGTGATTCAGCCTGTCCAGCCTGTGCAGATGCCGCAGGAAACAGCCGCCGTTTCTCAGACGCAGGAGATAAAAGAGGAACCGCAGATGCCTGTCGAACCAGAGGCTGCGCCGACTGTTAAAGCGGAGCCGGAGGAAAATCCTGTTTCAGCGGCCGATGAACAGCAGGAGGAAGAGGATAGAATCGCAGCGGCAATCAGGAGGGCCGAAGAAGCTCAGATCGCAGCAGCGCTTCAAAAAGCCGCCTCTATTCAAAATAACGCAGACGTCAAAGACGATGACAAACCCGATTTTTCAAATATTTTTAAAGACCAGAAATAAAAAGGATTATACATAAAAGCCTGTACCGCCGAAATTTGCGATACAGGCTTTTTCTATAGATAATTCTCAGGAATTGTGCGGTGAGATGGTGATGTAAGTCAGCTCCGGAACGGCCATGAATCTGGCCGGTATCTTAGTCGTTCCGAGGCCGGAGTTAACATAGAGAACCGTTTTATTGTTATTGTTCAGTTCATAGCTTCCCTTGACGTATTTCTCGCCGTATGAAGGGAGAAACTTTTCTGTGTAAAAGGGCACCCGGATCTGTCCACCGTGGGTGTGGCCCGCAACCATGTAATCCGTGTTGGAATCCAATATCTTTTCGACGATATCCGGTTCGTGGCATAATACCAGATTGTACATGGAAGAATCCGCTTTATTGACAACGGAAGGATCACCGTATCCGATGAGAAGGTCGTCGATTCCAATCAGCCGCAGATTGTTTTTGCGGAAGGTAACAGTTTCATTGACAAGAACTTTGAACCCGCCCTTTTTCATGATGCTTTCGTATTTGTACTCCGCGCCGCCGCCGTAATCGTGGTTGCCGAAGACAGCATATTTGCCCATATTGGCTTTCATCATAGAAAGTTTTTCCGAAATCTCGGAAGTATCCTTGTTATACTGGCTCAGGTTATCGATCAGGTCACCGGCGAAAAGCAGGATGTCCGGAGGATTTTCATTGACTTTGTCAACTACTTTCTGAAACATATCCGTATCGTATTGAAAACCAAAGTGCGTGTCTGCGAACACGGCCACTGTGATAGGCTCTTTCATAGAATAACTGGTGTCCTGCGTTTCTGTAACCGTCAGCCGGTTTGGTTCGATAAAGTGCGCGTAGCCTACGCAGAGAACACCGATAAGTACAACAATAAAAGCTAAAATAAATATCCATTTAAAAAGCTTTCCAATCGCTCTCAGCATTTCAAAACCCCATTTCTGTCTTTCTAAAATCGCTCTATTATAATACCACTTATTATGTCCCGATTCAATGCGCCGCAGGTGGTAAAAGCTTAAATTCTATGGTATAATTCATTAACATTTTGTGAATTTATAAGGAGGATGTATGTGGGATATCTGTATAATCGGAGGCGGAGCTTCGGCCATGGCAGCTGCGATTACCGCGGCTTCGGAAAACCCCGGGCTTTCCATCTGCGTTTTGGAAAAAAAGGATGCTCTGGGGAAAAAACTGGCTGCCACAGGTAACGGAAAGTGCAATCTGACCAATGCGGGCTGCCCCAATGTGAGGCAGACATTGGAGTTTTTTTCGTCCATGGGAATCGTTACCAGAACCGATGAGCAGGGAAGAATTTATCCCTATTCTCAGCAGGCGAGAGATGTGGTCTATGGGATGATCCGGCAGATGAAAGCACTTGGTATCAGGACCAGAACCGGTTGTACGGCAGAGCGTATTTCCAGGGTGCCCGGCGGTTTTCAGATTGCTTTCGGCGGCGGAGAAGAACTTTCCGCAAAGCGCGTGCTGCTGGCGGCAGGGGGGAAGGCAGCGCCGCAGTTTGGTACCTCGGGGGACGGATATACCCTGGCCAAACAGATGGGACATACAATAACCAGACTTTCGCCGGTTCTTACGGCCCTGGATGTGAAAGAGGACTTCCGGCTGCTGAAGGGGATTCGTATGAAAGCATCGGTGGGATTATGGAAGGATGAAACCCTGATCTCGCAGGAAGAAGGAGAGGTCCAGTTTACAGCCGAAGGGTTATCCGGCATCTGTGTTTTTGATTTAAGCAGGTTTGTTAAATTTGAACCGGGCGAAGCTTTTTCGGAAGGAATCGGCAGGTATGGAATCCGGTTGGACTTTCTGCCCCATATGGATCTGAGGCAGGTGGAAGCTTTTCTGGATGAACGCTGCGGAATTCCCGGCCTGAAAGCAAAAGAGCTCCTGCTTTCTATCCTTCCATCGATTTTGGCGGAGAGACTGCTTTCTGCGGCACAGATCAACGGCGATGTTCAGGCGGCACAGGTGACGGAGGAAAAGCTTCGGATACTGGCGGGGCTTTTGAAAGGATGGAAGCTGACCCTTTCGGGGGTAAAGGGATGGAAAACGGCGCAGTGTACCTCCGGCGGAGTGGAGCTGTCTGAGATTGATGAGCGGACTATGGAATCCCGTCTGGCTCCGGGGTTTTATTTTGCGGGAGAAATCATCGATTACGACGGCCCCTGCGGGGGATTCAATCTGCAAAACGCATGGGAAACGGGAATAAAAGCAGGAAAGGCAATGGCGGCCAGCCTGTAAAAGGTCAAACCCGGAAAAAAGGAAAATCAGATATCTAAATGATGGGAAGGACTAAGAAGACTCAGGGCAGGGGAGTTCACTCTGTCAGGGGTCTTTTTTATGTTCTCGGCAAAGCCTGAATACTGCTTTCGGATAAACTGAAATGTGGACAAAATTCGGAATATTAAAAATTGAATAAAATATCAAAACGTGGTATTGTTAAAGAAGGATGATTTATGAAATTGCTAAGACAAGACGCATAATACAAAACAGGAAAACCTTATGTCTGAGAAAATTTCATAAAAAGAAACAAGGGTGAATTAACGTAATTTTTAAATGGAAAGGAAGATGCATATGACTCAGTACAAAGAATTGTTCCAACAGGCGCAAATCGGTAAGCTGAAACTAAAGAACAAAACTTCTATGGCCCCCATGGGCCCGGTGGGGTACGCTGATGCCTTCGGCGCTTTTGATCAGCGGCTTCAGGACTATTATGTAGAACGCGCGAGGCACGGAGTAGGTCTGATCATTACCGGTATCTGCAGCGTCGATGTCAACATCGAGGGCATGAGTACGGCCGGAATTCCCTGTCCGACAGTAGAGCCACTGAAGTTCGTACACAATGCCTATCAGATGAATGAACGGGTTCATGCGTACGGCGCAAAAATTTTCCTGCAGCTGACCGGCGGCCTTGGAAGGAGCGCGCTTCCTGGGTTTACCACAAAGCAGATCGCACCGTCCGAACAGGGCAATCGGTTTGATCCAAGCGTGACCCACAGGGAAATGACAAAAGAAGAAATTATGAACCTGATCCAGAAATTTGTCATGTCCGCAGTGGTTGCCAAGCGATCGGGATTCGACGGAGTGGAAGTCCATGCGGTTCACGAAGGTTATTTGCTGGATCAGTTCGCGATCTCTTTGTACAATCATCGTGAGGATGAATTCGGCGGCAGCCTGGAAAACAGGCTGCGGGTATCGACGATGATCGTGCAGGGTATCAAGAAAGCCTGCGGCAAAGATTTTCCGGTCAGCCTGCGTTACAGTCTGAAAAGCTGCATGAAAGGCCTGCGGCAGGGCGGACTTCCGGGAGAAGAGTATGAGGAAGCCGGCAAGGATATTGAAGAAGGTATTGAAGCGGCAAAAATTCTGGTGGCGGCAGGATACGACGCGCTCAATGTGGACGCCGGAACCTATGACTCCTGGTACTGGAACCATCCGCCTATGTATTTTGAGGATGGCTGCTACAGAGAGTTTGGTGAGATACTGAAAAAGGCCGTGGATGTGCCGATTATACTTGCGGGGAAAATGGAAAATCCGCAGATGGCCGTGGAGGCTCTGGGCAAGAGCTGCGATATTGTCAGCTACGGCAGGCAGCTTTTGTGCGACGCGGAATACGTGGAAAAAATGCGCACTGGAAGATTGGATGAGGTAAGGCCTTGCCTGGGATGTCATGAAGGATGTCTGGGCAGAATTGGCAATGGACCGGTCAGCTGCGCCGTAAATCCTGCGTGCGGCAGGGAAACGATTTATGGAATCGTTCCGGCAGCTGTGAAGAAGACGATTCTGGTTATCGGAGGGGGCGTGGCCGGCCTTGAAGTTGCCAGAACCGCATCGATCGCCGGACATAAAGTGATTCTCTGTGAAAAGAGCGACGCCCTTGGAGGAAATCTGATCCCCGGCGGCGTACCGCATTTTAAACGGAACGACCACAAACTGATCGCTTATTATAAGCGGCAGATGGAGCTGCTGGGCGTGGATGTGAGGTATAATACGGTTGTGACAGCAGACTCGGCGGCGCAATACGAGGCGGATGTTATCGTAGTAGCTACCGGTTCCAAGGCCAAGAAGATCAACCTGCCAGGCAGTGGAAAAACGGTAACTGCGGAAGAGGTACTCTTAGATAAGGTCTCCTGCAGCGACAAGGTTCTTATGGTTGGAGGCGGTTTGGTGGGATGCGAGACGGCCCTCTGGCTGGCCCAGCAGGGAAAAGAGGTCAACGTTGTGGAAGTCCTTCCGGAATTGCTGGGAGGTCATGGCGCGCTGCCTCATATGAATGAATTCATGCTCTATGATCTTCTCAAATATCATAAGATCGGAATTTATACGAACGCGCAGATCGTTGAGACCGGCGATGCCGTGACGATAGTCAAAAAGGATGATGAAACCATAGAGCTGCCATCAGAAACGATCATTCTGTCGGTGGGATATGATTCGGACGATCAGCTCTATAGCGAGCTTAAGGATCTGGAAATTCCGGTTTACAATATTGGAGATTCACAGCGGGTACATAACATTATGTATGCGATATGGGATGCTTACGAATTGGCCAGGAATATTTAGTAATCAGTTTATTTGAAGCGGGGCGGGAAGAATGACATAGCGTGATTCTTCCCGCCTCTTTTAAATGAGAAGATGAAGCACGGTGAATGAATACAAAACTATGAAGCAATCGGAAAGCAAAAGGGTGTGCAGCCATACTTTATAAGACTTGTTCAGGAAAGGCGTGTGCGATATAATAGCGTTACTGAGCCAAACTAACAATGCAAAAGCGGGAGGATAATGACAAATGTACTATAGAATACACCAGATAAAATTACAGCCGGGTGAAGATAAAAATCATATCCCGCAGAAGATAAAAAAGAAAACAGGGGCCTTGGTGAAAGACTGGATTATAAGAAGAGAGTCCATCGACGCCAGGGATAAAAAGCAAATTCGGGTAGTTTACACCGTGGATTTTTCCTGTGATAAAACCTTAAAACTGCCGCAGGCTCCTGATCTGAGCTATAAAAATGTGAATCCGGGCAGCGCTCCGATGAACGGCCGTCCGGTAATCGTTGGTTTTGGCCCCTGCGGAATCTTTGCGGCGCTGATTCTGGCGGATATGGGATATCGGCCTATCGTACTGGAGCGGGGGCGGGCTATGGAGCAGCGCGTCCGGGATGTGGAGCATTTCTGGAAAACCGGAGAACTGGACGAAGTCTCCAACGTGCAGTTTGGTGAAGGCGGCGCGGGAACATTTTCTGACGGGAAGCTGACCACCGGAATCAAAGATCCCCGGATTGCAAAGGTGCTGGAAACTTTTGTGCAGGCCGGAGCGAACCCGGAGATTCTCTATAAACAGAAACCTCATATTGGCACGGATGTGCTTCGCCGCGTGGTTGTTAACTTGAGGAAAGAAATCCAGGCTAAGGGCGGTGAAATCCGTTTTGAAAGCAGGGTTACGGATCTGGTTATATCGGATGGCAAATTAAAAGGTGTTGTCATCAACGGCGCGGAGCAGCTGGGGACAGATCATCTGGTTCTGGCACTGGGGCACAGCTCGCGGGATACGTTTCGTATGCTCAGGGACCGCCGGGTTCCCATGGAACAGAAGCCCTTTTCCATCGGCGTGAGAATCGAACACCCGCAGGAGTGGATCGACCGGGCACAGTATGGAGATCCGGCTTTAGCGGAAATTCTCGGTCCCGCCGATTACAAGCTGAGTCATCACTCTGAAAACGGCAGAGGTGTCTATACCTTCTGCATGTGCCCGGGCGGAGAAGTGATTATGGCAGCTTCTCAAAAAGGTTTGACCGTGACCAATGGCATGAGCTACAGCGCCCGTGCCGGACAGTACGCCAACAGCGGTCTTTTGGTGGATGTGCGTACTTCTGATTTTTCTTCGGAAGATGTGCTGGCAGGTGTGGAATTCCAGGAGAAATATGAAAAAATGGCTTTTGAAAATGGTAACCCTCCAAGAACGACATGGAAGCAATTTGCTGAAAAGGGGGATCCGGTAGCCGCTTCTCTTCCTGACTTCGCAGTGGAGTCCATAAAAGAGGCTATGCCGTATTTAGGAAAAAAGCTGCGAGGTTTTGATGACCCGAGCGTAAAAATGACTGCGGTAGAAAGCCGCAGTTCATCGCCGGTTCGGATTTTGAGAGGAGAGGCCCTGGAATCGGATATAGAAGGACTCTATCCAGCAGGCGAAGGCGCTGGATATGCAGGAGGAATCACATCGGCGGCAGTGGACGGAATAAAGGTTGCGGAAGAAATCATCCGCAGATGCAGTCCGCCTGCTGAGAAGTAATGAAGAATGGGTAGGGGTGGCAGTGCCCGGCGATAACTTTTTCTGAAATGCAGGCTCTGGTTTCCCGGCCTGCATTTAACTCTGCGGATCGGGGGCGTTCTATTTACGCAACTGGCTGGGATAGAAATTTTGAATTCCCGGAAACGCACAAGGTACCGTGTGTTATAATAACAAATATATGAAAAATTATTGCAGATATAGGATTGAAAGGAAGGATTGAAATTATGATACAGGTTGAAATGTTAGATGTTAATGGTCAGACAATACAAGGAATTTGCATAAAGGCCCCGGGCGGCGAAGGGCATCCTAATATGCTGGTTCTTTTATGTAAAAAAGGTTATATTATGTGTGGTTATCTGAATCAGGCCGCGGCCGAGAAATTTGGAGACGCGGCTGCTGTTGTGGGCGGAAGCAATTTTGATGAAGTTTTGGCAAACCCAGTGAAAGCGGTGACCCCTGAAGGTGAAAAAATGGGTGTCGCGGTGGGGATGAGCGGCGCGGAGGCTGCGATGAAATTGAATGGGTAGAAGAAGCCCTGACTATGGGTTGCTGGTGCGAAAGGTAAGCGAACATAAATTCTCCAGGTCCTTCGCACCTTTAAATGGCTGAGAATTGTTTAATGTGGGAAACAATTTAAACAGAATGTGCTAAGTTTTATTTGAGAAAAGCAAAATCGTATGAGCTGTCTGTGATGTTTTGTACTATTTTGCTGTCGCATCCCGCAAGGGGTGCGTGGATTGAAATCATACGGAAAAAACCGCAAGCCTGAGCATTAAAGTCGCATCCCGCAAGGGGTGCGTGGATTGAAATATCGACCTGCTGGACAACGTGAAAAAGGCGTTTCGTCGCATCCCGCAAGGGGTGCGTGGATTGAAATTCCGTTGTCTCCTCCGCTTGTCCCAAACAAATTTGTCGCATCCCGCAAGGGGTGCGTGGATTGAAATAAAGTTAAAGTAGCGCACACAATCTTCTGACATGTCGCATCCCGCAAGGGGTGCATAGAGGGGATCCGTACAACTGAAGCTTGTTTGCACAGGCCCCCTCTATCTACAAAACTGTCATTTTTTATTTGCTCGATTAATCTTTAAAAACCAGGGTAAAACACGTTCCTTCGCCCAGCCAGCTCTCCGCATGAATATCAATATCATGATGAGCGGCGATCTGCGCCGCGATGGCAAGACCCAGGCCGCATCCTTCTTTGTCAGCACTGGACCTGCCTCTGTAAAACTGACTGAAAATATTGGGCAGATCCTCGGCAGGTATGCCGCATCCCTGGTCCACGACCCGGCATACAAAATGGTCCGAATATTCCGCGGAGACGGTGACCGTTTTTCCGGCGGGAGTGAATTTGACCGCATTGTCCAAAAGGATGGTAAAAAGTTGCCGCAGGCGGCCATAGTCGCCTTTGACAGAACAATGAGAGCAAGTTTCGCACAGGCAGTCCAGGCGAAGCGTGATATTCTTTTTCTCCGCCAGAGGGCGGATTCCGGAGAGAGCGTCCTGTATCAGCTCGTAGGGGTTCAGATCCGATTGATTCATGTTGAATTCGGCGGACTGGAGGCTGGAAAGATCCAAAAGATCATGGATCAGGCGGTGCAGCTGGATGCTGTCCTTGAGCATGGCCTGATGATATTGGCGTACTTTCTGCGGGTCCGTTACCAGACCTTCACAAAGCGCTTCCAGCGATGCCCGTATAGTAGTAACGGGCGTACGCAATTCATGAGAAATATTCGAAATAAAAGTTTGCCGCATTTTATCCAGATTATCGCGTTCCGCTCTGGCCTCGGAGAGTCGTATGGCCAGCTCATCCACCGATTCTGCCAGCCTTCCCAGCTCATCATCCTGCCGGACGTTTGTACGCACCTCATAGTTGCCTTCCTGAAGCTGGAAGGCGCTTTTTTGTATTTTTTCCAGGGGCTTTGTGATAATACGAAAGATAATAATAGCGATGCACAGAGTAACGAGCATGGCAATCAGGAGACTGAAAGCGAGATTGGTCATAGAAGTTTTCATGGCATCCAATACTACGTCATGAGAAGTCTGGACCAACACTACGCCGATGACAAACCCGCCGCTGTCCAAAATGGGCGTGCCCACCCCGAACATGTCGCGGTTCCAAACCTTCCGATAGGTATCATTATGAACGGAATTTCCCTGCAGCAAGTAATGCAGCATATCCGTATAGCGAGTCGGCAGCTGATCGAATTCCAGCCTGCCGGTTTTTCGATTGTAGCTGATCAGTTCCTTATCCTTGGTGATGATCCAGACAGAGATATCCGCCATATTGGAAGTGCCGCTAATGATATCCGTATAAGTACGAATTTCAGATGGGTCCTGAGAACCCACCGGCTTTCCCGTATCTTCCACATGATTGCTGACCGCCTCCGCAATGGATCCGGCCAACTGGCTCAGATGACGTTCATAAGTATATTTGGAATAACTGAACGCAAAGAGCGCGCCGGTAATCACAGCGAAGAGAAACAGCGCCGCGCATTGCCAGAATGCGATCTTCCTGAACAGTGAATCAATCCTTCTTATCTTTAATATTTTTTTCAAATTTGTAACCTACTCCCCAAATTGTTTTTATATCCCATAGAGGATGCTCAAAGCGGGAAATTTTGCTGCGCAGCCGTTTCACGTGAGAATCCACTGTGCGGGTGTCTCCGTAATAATCGTAGCCCCAGAGGCGGTTGAGAAGTTCTGTGCGGGTAAAAACCTTATCGGGATTTCCGCAGAGGAGCCAGAGAATTTCACATTCGCGCTTTGTAAGAGGCACAGTCTGTCCATTGATCTTTACCAGATAGGCATCCAGGTCAATCATCAGATTGAGCGTGAAAATGACCAGCGGCGCACCCGAAGCCTCCGATTTGCTGATCCGCCTCAGAACAGCCTTCACCCTGGCCATAACCTCGCCGGGCGAAAAGGGTTTTACAATATAATCGTCCGCGCCGATCTCAAGACCCATGATCCGCTCATAGTCCTCGCTGCGGGCAGTCACCATGATAATGGGAATGTCGGAAACCTTGCGTATCTGGCGGCAGACATCCAGCCCGTCTATACCGGGGATCATCAGATCCAAAAGAATCAAATCAAAGGTATTGGCCCGAAAAGCGGAGAGCGCGTCTTCGCCGCAGGAAACCGCCACAGTCTCAAAGCCTTCTTTTTCTGCGTATAGTGTAAGTACGTCCGTGATCTGTTCATTGTCATCGACAATTAATAACCTGGTCATTACAATCCCTCCATAACCATCGTGCCGGAGCGATGAGGCATCTATGTTTGCCCTATTATATCACAAAAAAAGTGGCGGGTACGAAATGCCACAAAAAAGACACAGAATGGTGATAATATATAAACAATAAAGAATATTTTGACAAAGAGAGGGAACATGAAACGTTTGATCGCAATAGCAGTGCTGCTTTCCGGTGTAATGGCCGGTGCCTGCGGGTGTGCCTATTTTGTACCGCCGGTCGATGCGCCTTCGGATAGTGAAACATTGAAGAATTCTGAAAGCGCAGAGTCCTTTCAACAGTATGCGGACGGAGTTTACAGAGGCTTCTATAAATATGGGGATGAAGAGGAATTATCGGTTCAGTTTGAATTGGAGAATGATATCTTTCAAAGACTGACCTTTCGCAGCCTAAAGTATAAAGACGGAGATTACCTGGCATCCGATGCCACCGACTTGCAAAAGCAGGTGGCCGGACAGTACACGCAGGCCGGAAAATACCTCATAGGAAAAAACGTAGATGCGGTATCGGACCTGGCGGAGTCCAAGAGCATTGTCAGCGATATGGATGCGGTCACGGGAGCTACGCTCAATACAGATAAGCTGGAACGTGCCGTTGAAGACGGTCTGCAGAGAAACGTGTTCCGGCCGGCCCGGTCAGAGGCAGTGAGCTTTCCCGATGATTTGAAAGACGGAATCTACCGGGGCGCTTACGATGACGGAGGGGTGGAACAGATCGCGGTAGAAGTGAAAATAAAGGATCGGAAATTCGTTTCTGTAAAATATAAAGCGCTCAATTATGGAGGACTGGATTACTTGAAAGAGGAAGAGTCTTCTGCCGCCAGAGAGATCGCCGATCAATACAAAGAAGCCGCGGCCTATCTGGAGGGTAAGTCCGTACAGGCTCTGACGGAGCTTTATGAGCCGCCTGCGGTCATAGAGGACAAGGATGCGGTTACAGGCCCTACCTTACGCACCAATAAATTGATTTCTGCGATTTGCCGGGCTTTGGCCGATGGGCCGGAGGACCGATAAGGAAAACAGAGAAGAACTTACAGGGGTGTTTTAAATGAAGAAAATTGTTATTATCGGTGCCGGATACGGCGGCGTACTTACAGCCAAAAAACTGGCGAAACTGTACAAAAAAGATGATGATACGGAAATCCGCATCATTGATAAGAATCCTTACCATACCATGCTGACCGAGCTTCATGAGGTAGCGGCGGGCAGGGTGGAGGAGGACAGTATCAGAATCAGTCTGGACAAAGTTTTTGCCGGAAGAAAAGTAAAGGTAACACTTGATACTGCAAAAGAGATCGACTTTGATAAAAAAACCGTTATCTGTGAGAACCGCAGCTACGACTACGACAGACTGGTAATCGCATCAGGGTCAAAACCCACTTATTTCGGCGTCAAAGGGGCGGCGGAAAACGCCTTCGGTCTCTGGTCCTATGAAGACGCGATCCGCCTTAAAGAACACATAGACAGACGGTTCCGACAGGCAGCCGGAGAAAGAAATCTGAGCGAGAAAAAGAGGCTGCTTACCTTCTATGTTGTGGGTGCGGGATTCACTGGCGTGGAAATGGCAGGAGAACTGGCGGAATACGTGCCGATTCTCTGCCAGAAGTATGAAATCGAGCCTGATCTGGTCCATGTCCATGATGTGGACCAGCTGCCGCGGACTGTGAACATACTGCCGGAAAAAATATCCGACAAGGTACGGCGTCGTCTGGAAAAGATGAATGTGACCGTGGAATTAGGTGTAGGGGTCATGGAAGTCGGCCCGGATTACATTGACCTGAAATGCGGAGAAAATACAGAACGCCGCAGGGCAGGAACCGTTATCTGGACTGCGGGCATTGAAAGCGCGGATATTGCGGGCAAGGCGGCGAAGGTTCTGAAATCAAAGGGGAGAGGCAGATTGGAAGCGGACCCGTATCTGCGGGCGGACGGCAGAGAGGATGTCTTTATTGTAGGAGATAACCTGTTTTATATTGCTGACGGTGAAGAAAAACCGGTTCCGCAGATGGTTGAGAACTGTGAACAGAGCGCAAAGACAGCCGCAAAGAACGTCGCGGCATCTCTTTCCGATGAGCAGACGGAGCTGTCCGTATACGAGCCGTCCTTTCACGGTGTCATGGTCTGTGTCGGAGGGCGATACGGCGTTGCCCGGGTAGGCACACCAAAGCATATGATAAGCCTGGCCTCCTTTCTGGCCATGTTTGTAAAGCACTTTATCAATATTATTTATTTTATACAGGTTTTGGGATGGAATAAAATTTTCAGCTATGTAAAGCATGAATTTTTTACCATCCGTCATCACAGGAGCTTCCTTGGGGGACATTTCTCCAATGTGACACCAAGTTTTCTTTTGGTTCCCCTCCGCGTTTTTCTGGGAATGGCCTGGGTCTTTGAGGGCATTATGAAAATCGTAGAGGGCTGGCTTGCCGAGCCGAAGCTGGTTGCCTTTTTCGGCGGCGCTTCGGCCTGGTATGACAGTATTTTAAACGGTGTTTCCGGCGGCGCGGCAGATGCGCAGACAGCCGCTACCGGAGCCGCGGCGGATGCCGTGTCATCAGCGACCGGCGCTGCGGCGGAAACGGCGGTGTCTGCCGGAACGGCTTTGATCAATTGGGATTTTTTCGGTTGGTTTCAGCTGTACTTCGTTTCAGGCGCGGACCTTCACAGCGCTGAGATTTCAGATTACGCAGTGAAGTTGAATATTCCGCTGATGAATGACATGCTGGATCGGTTTGTTCTTTCGAGCGATTCTATGCAGGTTTTCATGCAGTCGGCGATCGTTATTGCGGAAATTCTCATTGGGCTGGCGCTGATCGGTGGACTATTAACCTTCCTCTCTGCCGGAGCGTCTTTGATCCTGCAGTTCATGTTCGTCGCTACCACAGGACTGTACATGGGAACTGTGTGGATGGTTTTCGCAGCGATCGCTGTACTGATTGGAGGCGGACATACTTTCGGATTGGATTATTATGTAATGCCATGGCTGAAAAAGAAATGGAAACGAGTTAAATTTGTGAGAAAGTGGTACTGGTACAATGACTGAGAAGAAAACAGCGCAAAATCAAGAGCCCGCTACTGTTTCCCATAAGTTCGACACGGCGCTTGAGAGGGTAAAACATCAGCTTTCACATTTACTGAAAAACACACCTCCGATGGTGCGAGTCTATACCCGGCACCTGGCTCTGTCCCAGGGAAAGATGCTTCGCAGCCGCGGGCTTTTGGCCTGTGCCATGGACAGAGAGAACCGGATAAGTGAAAATGCGGTACGCGTATCAGTAGGGATCGAACTTCTGCATTTAGCGACATTGGTGCATGATGACGTCATAGATAATGCCTCTGTCAGAAGGGGCATCCCTACGGTACAGAAAAAATTCGGCAAAAGATCCGCTGTCATCTGCGGGGATTATCTGCTGTGCATGGCGATGAAATGCTTTTCCCAGGTCACTGAACGGGAAACATACATTGGTCTTTCCTTCCCGGACTATATCAGCCGCCTGTGCGGCGGGGAACTTCTGCAGCAGGAAAACGGCTGGAACGCGGACATTTCCCCCGGGACCTGTTTAAGGATAGCCAGAGGAAAGACCGCGGCTCTGTTTGAAGGGGCCTTTCGGGCCGGAGCCATTCTCTCTGACCAAACGGAGAGTCAGTCCGCAAAATACGCGAGGCTGGGCAGGTACACGGGAATGATTTTTCAGCTGACCGATGACTGTCTGGACTATGTTTCAGACGAGAGCAAAATAAAAAAACCGGTCCGTTCCGATTACGAGCAGGGAGTTTTCACTTTGCCGCTTGTGTACGCGTTAAAACATTACCCGCAGGTTAAACAGCAGATAAACAAGAAACCTCCTGCCAAAGAGGAAATTCAGGAACTGGTGAAACAGTGCCAGGGGGTGGAATACACCCGTGGAATCTGTGAGCTTTATTATCGCAAAGCGCGAAATCTTCTTGCGGAACTGGATATTACGGAAGAAAAAAGACGGTATATCCTGCAGCTTGTAAATCAGTCCTATTACGGAATTTTAGGGAAGGAAGGGTAGAAACGTGCTCGGAAGGTTTTTCAAATATGTGGAGATTACCACCAAGATTACAAGTTTGTTCGCATTTTTGATGGGACTGGCCTTCCTGTACTATAGAGATCAGCAAATCCATTGGAAATTGACGCTGCTGTTCTTCGCGGGGATGTTTCTCTTCGATCTGACGACAACAGCGATCAACAATTACATTGATACAAAGACAAACGATCAGGAGCTTACTCTGCCCAGAAAACCGGCTTTCGCAGCGCTTATGATCCTCCTATGTGTCAGTACGGCCTGTGGAATTTTTCTGGCGTATCTGACAGATATCGTAGTGCTTCTTACAGGAGGGCTGTGCTTTCTGGGCGGAATCTTATATACCTGGGGGCCGGTTCCAATATCCCGCCTGCCCCTGGGAGAGGCTCTTTCCGGTATATTTTATGGGTTGCTCATTCCCTTTTTGTTGCTCTATATCAATATGCCGGAAGGAACCTTTCTGAAACTGGCGCTGTCTTCGGGAGAGCTGGTTATTACGCTGCATATCATGCCGCTTATCGGGCTTTTACTGCTGTCCGCGGCGCCGGCCTGCGCTACGGCCAACATTATGCTGGCTAATAATATCTGCGATGTGGAGAGGGATGTCCTCGTAAAGCGCTACACACTGGCGTATTATTTGGGAAAAAAGCGGGCGCTGCTGTTGTTTTCCGCAACTTACTACGCGGTCTACGCAGTCCACCTGGTAATGATTATAATTGGAATTCTGCCGCCGCTGTGCCTGCTGTTTTTTATAACGCTGATTCCGGTGGTGAAGAATATTCGGGTCTTTCGTAAAACGCAGAACAAAGAAACGACTTTCCTGTGCTCCATCAAAAACTATATCCTCATCATGAGCGCGGACGCGGGGCTCATTTTTATCTGCGGATTGCTTTAATAGATTAAAAGGTTAGTATCAAAAGTTGGAGGAAATAAGGAGGATGACATGAAACGAGTTTTGTTAGCGGCAGCCCTGGTGCTGTCAATGGTATTTATCACAGCCTGCGGAAGCAGTTCGGAGGATTCGAAGAAAAGCAGCGATGGCGATACGCTTAAAACCGGATTTGCCGTAACTTCATCCGTGGAAAATTCTAAGGACGCGGGGAAGGAAGACGGCCTGGCCCAGACCGATTCCACGGCTTTCGGCGTATTGGTGGACAGCGATGGCGTGATTGTAAAATGTGTAATTGATTCGGCTCAGACAAAGATCAACTTCTCCAAAGAAGGGAAGCTGCTGACTCCGCTGGACAAGCCGGTTCCTACGAAATATGAACTGGGAGACGACTATGGTCTGCACAAAGCATCTTCACTGGGAAAGGACTGGAAGGATCAGATCACTGCTTTCTGTGACTACGTTCAGGGGAAAACACTGGATGAAGTAAAGGGAATCAGTGTAGATGAAAAGACAGCGCCGAAAGATGAAGAACTGGCATCATCCGTCACAATCAAGATCGGCGGGTTTATCGAAGGTCTCGATAAGGCAGTGTCAGACGCAAAGGACCGGGGAGCGAAAAAGGGAGATACCCTGGGTCTGGGAATCGTAACCAGGATCGACAAATCTAAGGACGCGGGAGCAGAAGACGGCCTGGCTCAGGCGAACTCTTCCTATGCACTGGCCTCCTTTAACGGTGACGGACAGGTAACAAGCTGTGTTATTGACGGATCGCAGAGCAACCTGAACTTTAACAGCCAGGGCAAGTTCACCTCAGACCTGACGGCTCCGCAGAAGACAAAAGCCGGAATGGGTGACGACTACGGCATGAAAGCAAAATCCGGAATCGGAAAAGAATGGTATGAACAGTCAGCAGCGTACAGTGATTATGTACTGGGAAAAACAGAAAAGGAAATAACGGATGTAGCAGTGAACAAAGAAGGTTCGCCTGCTGATCCGGAGCTGGCTTCTTCAGTAACGATCTCCGTAGGAGACTTCAACGGATGTATTACAAAAGCTTTTAACATGGCGAGGTAAAACTAATATGAACGCATTGAAAAAGCGGCGGGGACGTTTGTCCCTGCTGCTTGCGGCTGTGCTGATCCTGGGAGCGGCGGTCTGGTTTGTAAAAAAGGAAAAAACGGAACGATATGAAGCAGAGTTCATCGATGTTTTCGATACGATGACAAAGATCGTTGGTTATTCCAAAAGCGAAAAGCAGTTCCGGGATCAAACGGATTTCATTCATAAGGAATTGAAACGGTATCATCAGCTCTTTGATATTTATCACGATTATACAGGGGTATCCAATATAAAAAGTATCAATGATCATGCAGGGAAGGCTCCGGTGAAGGTAGATGAAAAGATCCTGGATCTTTTGGAGTTTTCCCGGCAGGTCTACCAAATGACCAACGGCAATGTCAATGTGGCTTTCGGCAGCGTGCTCTCCATTTGGCATGAGTATCGGGAATCGGGAACGGATGATCCCGCTCGTGCCCAGCTGCCGCCCATGGAAGCGCTCAGAGAAGCGGCAAAGCATACGAATATTGAAGACCTGATTATCGACAGGCAGAAATCAACTGTTTTCCTGAAAGACCCGCAGATGAGCCTGGATGTGGGAGCAGTGGCAAAGGGCTTTGCCGTGGAGGCTGTAAGCCGGGACGTGCGAAGAGAGAAGCAGGCGGACGCTCTGCTTTTGAGCGTGGGAGGCAATGTGCGGGCCATCGGCTATAAAGACGGCAAATCGGAGCCTTGGAAGGTGGGAATTCAGAATCCCGATGACAGCGGAAAAATGCTGCGGGACCTCTCCATTGCCGACAGTTCTCTGGTTACCAGCGGCGATTATCAGCGCTATTATATGGTTGATGGGAAGCGGTATAACCATATTATTGATCCCAAGACCCTGATGCCGGCGCAGCATTACCGGGCGGTCACCGTACACTGCCAGGATTCCGGGCTTGCGGACGCCCTGTCCACAGCGGCCTTTCTCCTGGATTATGAAAAGAGCAGGTCTCTGATCGAATCCATCAAAGGAGCCGGCGCGCTGTACGTTATGAAGGATGGATCTCTGCGCGGGACAAAAGAGTTTGAATGAAATCAGACTCGACTTTCCTGCCGCTTTCGTGTTAAAATAGCATCTATGCAGAACAAACAGGAAAGGGGAACACATCGGGTTTTGAAAAAACTGATCATCGCAGAAAAACCATCGGTAGCGAGAAATATTGCCGACGCCCTGGGAATCAGGGGCCGCAGGGACGGATATATGGAGGGAGAAGAGTATGTCATCACTTGGGTGTTTGGCCATCTTCTCCAGCTTTATGATGTGAAGGATTACGATGAGAGCCGAAAGAGCTGGCGTATGGAAAACTTTCCTTTTATTCCGGAGGACTTTCGCTATAAGATCAAGACCGATTCCCGTGATAAAAACAAGGTGGATGAAGGTGCGGAAAAACAGATTGGAATCATCAAATCCCTGATGGAGAGGGAAGATGTCGAGGGTGTGGTCTCCGCTACTGACTACGACCGGGAGGGGCAGATCATCGCTGACGAAATCTTTCTCTATACGGAAACAGAGAAGCGGGTGGAGCGCCTGCTGCTCAACGAGTGGACGAAGGATGAGGTACTGGCGGGTCTTTCCAGGTTGCGCCCCAACAGCGACTTAAAACCCATGCAGGACGCCGGATTCGGCCGGCAGCTGGCGGACTGGCTTATCGGGATCAATCTGACTTCTGTTGCTACGGTCAAATATCGTAATTCCAACAATGACAAGGTTTTGAACATCGGCAGAGTCTTGCTGCCGACTCTGAAAATCATCTACGATCGTGATAAAGAGATCGAAAGCTTTAAAAAATCCAAATATTATAAGCTGATCGCTCCCTTTAAGACAGATGAAGGGGAGGAGATCGAAGCTCTTTACATGGAAAAGGACAGCGAAAAGTTTGAAGACCAGAACTATCTGGAAGAAATTCTTTCGCAGATGCAGGGTAAGAAAGGTCTTATCACAGAGAAGGAAGTGGAGCAGAAAAAGGAGTACGCGCCGTATCTTTTTAATCTTTCCAACCTGCAGGGTCATATCACCAGCAAATTCAAGGGCTGGACTTCGGAAAAGGTCCTGAAAACAGCGCAGGATCTCTATGAAAAAAAGATCATCACCTATCCCAGAACCGCCAGCAGCGTGCTGGATGAAAGTCTGAAGGAGAAAGCCGCCAAGGTTCTGGAAACGGTTAAGCGGGGGATGCCCTATGAGGATGAGATCAAATTCAGCGAGTCCAAACGTATCTTTGACAGTAAAAAGGTGGAGAGCCATTCGGCGATCATACCCACTTATGTCGTGCCTAAAAACCTGACACCGGATGAGCAGATCGTATACGATGCGGTGAGAAACCGGTTTTTAGCTCAGTTTCTGCCCATATCGGAAAGCGAAGAGACCCGGCTGGTTATCAAAGATGAGAATGGGCAATTGCCGGGCGTTTTCGTTGCCAAGGGCAAGGTTCAGCTGGTAGAAGGATGGAAAAAAGCGGAATCCGTTTCCACGAAGGAAGTAATGATGCCGCCCCTTGAAAAAGGCGAACTGCTGACCGCAGGGGAGCTGGCGGTGAAAGAAGTGGTGCGAAAACCGCCCAAGCATCATACGGAAAAGACTTTGCTGCGGGTCATGGAGACCTGCGGCAAGAGCTTTGAAGAGGAAGACTCCGAGGAAATGATGATGGCGATTCTCAGCGGTTTCAGCATCGGCACGCCGGCCACCCGGGCCGAGACCATCCGTAAGCTGAAAGACGTGGGCTACATAACGACCAAAGGCAAGTCGCTGATCTGCACCCAGCTGGGGAGGATGATGGTGGAAACCTTTCCCGTTAAAGACTTGTTCGATTTGGAATACACCGGGCGGCTGGAAAAGACCCTTTCCGATATCGAAAAGAATAAATTTCAGAAAAAGGATTTTCTGGATATGATCAAAGATTTTACCGCCAGGTCTGTGGAGGCTATCAAGGAGGATAAAGTCTTTGCTTCCAAAGTGAGCCTTCCCGAATCGGTGGAGGTGCTGGGCATGTGCCCGGAATGCGGCAATCCGGTCATTGAATCGGAGAAAGCCTACGGCTGCAGCAACTGGAAAAACGGCTGCCGCTACACCATATGGAAGGACGACAAATATATCGAGTCTCTGGGTAAAAAGGTTTCTCCGGAGATGGTAAAATTGCTGCTGCAGAACGGAAGAGTGGGCTTTCACGGGCTGAAAAGCAAAAAGGGCAATAAATTCAGCGCTTACCTCCATTACGAAAAAGATCCTCAAAAAGGTTACTATAGCTGGAAACTGGAATTTATCGACTGAAAAAATTGCGGATTTTTAGAAAAAAGTGCAGCTTTCCGATTGACAAATTCACTGATTTGATTTATTATAGAAAAGCTGAATCAAGTCAGTGAAGAACATATGCGGATATGGCGGAACTGGCAGACGCGCACGGTTCAGGTCCGTGTGAATATTGTTTTCGTGGAGGTTCGAATCCTCTTATCCGCACCAATTTTGATAACGCCCATGTAGGGCGTTATTTTTTCATATAAAAGAAAACCCCGGGTTCGACGCAGGGTTCCATTTTACGGATAAGAGGATTCGAACCTGAAAAGGTGCAGATGTGAGTCCGTTGGCCCGCCGGGTCACCTTGCAGAGAACCCAGGGCCACCTCGCTGCGCGGCAAGAATCGGCTCATATGAAAGACCGCCTCAAAAAGGCAAATTATTATTTTCATCAACACGCAGCTAAAAAACGAGTTTTTGTTGAGCTTTTTTCAAGGATACAGAACATGTAAACGCAGAAACTCAATTAATATGTGGTTTTAGACGGAAGGGGAGGCCCCAAACCTTGGAAATACTTCTACAACCAAGGAGAAATGAATCCGTTGTTGAAGAAATATGTATATTGCTAAAAAAGCTGCGGCCTTCCAAACGCTGATTGGGCCGGCTTCGCCGAGAGGTTGAATATACGTGAAGCTTACTCGACCTGGCTCGTAAGTTATAATTTGCGAGCGGCGGTAACTTTTCAAAAAAATCATGAAAAGTTACGCAAAGTTGTGGGTTTGCGGGTGCTCGAAATCGTAAAAAGTGAAAATTTGTGCTACTAGTCGTTCTGAAGGCCGCAGGATCATTGAAAAATGCGTAACTTTTCGAAAAAATCAGCATAGGTTACCGGGACTGCCCTTTTGGTGAGCAGCTTGCAAATTATACGACAGTCAAGTCCAAAAAAGTGTGTAAAAAACAAAGATTCAATATTTTGATTTTCAATGGAGGGCCAAAGAAAAAAGAAGGAGTAAGGCGGCATGAGGCAGGTAATAGAAGAAAAACTGAAAGAAATTGAAAAAAAGGAAAAGGTAACAATCCTTATGGCTGCGGAAGCGGGGAGCAGGGCATGGGGATTTGCTTCTCCGGACAGCGATTATGACGTTCGTTTCATCTATGTGAGGCTGCGGGAAGATTACCTGAAGCTGGAAGGCCAGAGGGATGTGATTGAGTGGCAGCTGGACCAGACGCTGGACATCAACGGATGGGATGTGCAGAAAGCACTGCGCCTTTTGATGAAATCCAACCCTACGATTTTTGAATGGTGCGCATCCCCGATCCTTTACCGCAGCAGCGAAGCCTTTTTAAGATTTAAAGAGCTGGCAAACGACTGTTTTTCCGTAAAAAAGACGACGCACCATTATTATAATATGGCCAGGGCCAACTACCAAAACTATTTAAAAGGACAGCAGGTACACCTGAAAAAATATTTCTATGTGCTGCGGCCTATTTTGGCGGCCCGCTGGGCCTTGGATCAGAAAACTACGCCGCCTGTACCCTTTGATCAGCTGGTGGAGACACAGCTGGAGCCGTATTTGATTCCGGCAGTAGAGCGTTTGTTGGAACAAAAAAAGAATACGCCTGAAATGGGAACCTCGGCTAGTATCGGGGAGCTGAACACATATATCGAAGAGCAGTTAAGAAGGATCGAGGAGCAGCTGACATCCTTAACGGATGATGAAAACAGAGACTGGGGTGGGCTGAATAGATTTTTCCTCGACCTGTTGGATGTATAGAAAGGAGTTTTCTAAGATGGACATTGTTCGGCAAATGTATAAAGACAAAATGATTCAAAAGGTAGTTTGTTTTATTTTCGAAGCCCATAAAGGGCAGAAGGACAAGGCGGGAGTCCCATACGTATTTCATCCTATGCATGTGGCGTCTTCTGTGGGAGAAGACAGAGATTATATCCTCACAGCGCTGCTTCACGACGTGCTGGAAGATACGGACCGCACTTTAGAGGATATTAGAAATCTGGGAATTTCAAAGCAGGTTCAGGAAGCTCTGGTGCTGCTGACCCACGATCCGCAGATTCCCTATATAGAATACATACATAGCCTCAAGGACAATCCCATATGCGCAGCGGTCAAAAAGGCTGATCTGAGACATAATATGGATCTGGGCCGGCTGGAAACCATTAAGGAAAAGGACCGGAAGAGAAAGGAAAAGTATAGAGAGGCTTACGGAGTTCTGACGGAAGAGGACGTGACAAAACTGTAAGGTTTCTGCAAGGTGATTCGATTTTATTTCTTGGCAAAATCCGTATAATTGAGAAAGAAATTTACTGAGAAATAGAGGAGAACACAATATGAAACTAAATGGATTTCAAATCAAACTGATCGCGCTGGCGTTTATGATCCTGGATCACGTCAATAAAACCTTTTACGGCCTGCTGCCTTCCTGGGTCGAGCTTTTGACCCGCTTTGTGGCGCCAATCTTCGTATATCTAATGATAGAAGGCTTTTTCTACACCCGCAGCAGAAAGAAATATCTGATTCGCCTGTACGCAGGAGCGGCTGTCATGCTGGCCGGTAATACGGTCATCAACTTTTTGACCCACAATACCGATCCAATGACCGGAAAAATCACTTTTCTGTCATTGATAGAAGGAAACAATATTTTTCTGACCTTGGCAGTGCTGTTTTCTATTATCTGGCTGCTGGATTCCATACGGCGGACAAAAAAGCTCCGGGTGCTCAAGGGCGTGTCGGCATTGGCATTGATGCTGGCGTCCTTAATGTGCGAAGGCGGAATTTACTTGCTTCCAATAGCTTTGATTATGTATCTGTGCAGGAACAGAGCGCGCTTGCAGTATGGGCTGATCCTTCTTTTCTGCGGCCTGCTTTTGGTGAAAGCGATTTACAGCTACAGCAGCATGACAGGCATTTATACCAGCCTCTACGATTACCTGACCTTTGATAATCAATTCATGATGTTTACAGCGGTTCCATTTATGATGCTGTACGATGGAACCAGGGGAAACAGCAGCCGCTTTGCCAAGAATCTGTTTTATATTATATATCCGGTCCACCTGTGGATACTGATGATTCTCGGCCATCTTTGCGCATAATATAAGAAGAAACGGCCTGCAGTGTGGAATTTGCCACAGCGGTGGAGCGAGGTTCGGGCTGCGGTTAGGAATAGAAATTGCGAATTTTTTAAATTAATGCTTGCATTTATGGGGAATCCGTGGTATATTAAGAGAGTATTAAATGGATAACAGTGATTAACGTATAGTTTCGAGGTTTTTCTATTCAAATGCCTTGGAACTATATTTTATTATATGAGATCTATGCGATATAATAAAAAATAGGAGGTACCACTATGCATACAGGTACAGTAAAATGGTTTAATGAGGACAAAGGATTCGGATTCATCACAAACAATGAGGGCGGCGAAGATTTATTCGTACATTTTTCCGCAATCACGGGAGAGGGATTCAAAACACTGAGAGAAGGACAGCAGGTTACGTTCGATATCGAACAGGACCCGCAGCGCAACAAGTTTAGAGCTGCTAACGTTTGCGCGGCATAGTTTTTCAAATCAGAGAGCTGCTTTCTTTTTAGAAAGCAGCTTTTTTGCTAGGAGGAGAAAATTTGGCAATTAATAAGTGGATGAGAGCGGCGCTGAAAGCGTTGACCTATTCAGAACCAGACTTAAAAAAGAATTACAAGCTTTACCGGGCGGTGAACAATACAATCGTCACACCGGTGAAACGAATCTACGAAGTGAGCGATTATAAAATCAGCCTGGACGAGGCGGATATACCGGTGCGGATCTTTGAACCAAAAGAAAAACGTTCGGAAGAAGTGTTTCTCTTTTTCCACGGCGGCGGCTGGGTTACCGGAAACATCGATTCCTATACCAAGCCATGCGCTTCTCTTGCTAACAATACGGGCCGGCGGGTTTTGTCGGTTGACTACCGCCTGGCGCCGGAGTACCCCTTTCCCTGCGGGCTCAACGACTGTTACCAGGCGGCCCTTACCATCTATCAGAACAGCGGCGAATTTCAATTGCACCCGGAGCAGATCGTTCTCATGGGCGACAGCGCGGGAGGAAATCTGGCGGCCTGCGTCAGCCTGATGGCCAGAGACAGAGGGGATTTTCAGGTAAAGCGGCAGATTCTTCTGTATCCGGCGGCCGGAAACGACCACAGCGATGATTCGCAGTTTGCTTCTGTCCGTGAGTTTGGAAAAGATTATCTTCTCACCTCAAAGCGCATTCGTGATTATATCGATTTATATATCTCCAATAAAGAAGATCTGGAAAATCCATATTTTGCGCCTCTGCTGGCAGAGGATCTTTCCAGGCAGCCGGAAACGCTGATCGTAACCGCCGAATACGACCCGCTTCGCGACGAGGGAGAAGCTTACGGAAAGAAGCTGGCCCTTCAGGGAAATCCGGTTATGCTTCACAGGATGAAAGATGCGCTTCACGGATTTTTCACACTGCCCCAGCGGTTTGTCCATGTACAGAAGACCTATCGGCTGGTAGACGATTTTCTGAGAGGAGGAGCGTGCTATGCGGAATAACTGGACTTCCCTGGACAATGCGGCCAAGATTTTTCCGGCCGGCGTCCATAAGACGGAAACGCAGGTTTTCCGGTTTTCCTGTGAGCTGAATGAGCCGGTAAAAGAAGAGTGCCTGCAGACGGCGCTGGAGCAAACCCTGGATCTGTTTCCCACCTACCAGGTGGTGCTTAAACGGGGATTTTTCTGGCACTACCTGGAGGAAAGCCAGATCCGGCCGGTTGTGCTGCCTGAGACCCAAAAGCTTTGCCGGGACCTGGGCTGTGCCAATACAAGAAAGCTTCTGTTTGAAGTGACTTATTTTCGAAACAGGATCAATCTGGAGGTCTATCACGTGCTGTCAGATGGAACCAGCGCCATGGAGTTTTTGAAGGTTCTGGTGACCAAATATCTTTGTATTGCCTATGATCTTGCCGAACCGGAGTCAGATCTGGATGCTTCCTACACCCAGAGCCGGGACGACAGCTACAAACGCTACTATTCAGGGGAAAAGCAAAAACGGGACAAATCGGAGGGAGCGTGCCGGATTCAGGGTATGCGTTACGGGGAATCGATCCTGCGCAATATCATCGGCGTGACCTCTACCGAGGCCATCCGGGCTATGGCCAAAGAGCATCATGCAACCGTGACCGTATTTCTGGCGGCGTGTCTGATCTGCGCCATTGGCGAAAACGTTTCAAGAAGAGAAAAAAAGCGTCCGATCGTATTGTCGGTTCCGGTTAACCTGCGCAGTTATTTCCCGTCGGTTTCGGCCCGCAATTTTTTTGGAACCATTCAGGTTTCCTACGATTGGAATAAGGGCGGCGGAGAATTTGATGATGTAGTGAAAACGATCAAGGGTGAGTTTCATGAAAAATTGACAGAGGACTATCTGTCGCGGCAATTGGATTCTTACAGTACGCCGGTCAACAATTTTTTTGCCAAGCTGGCGCCTCTGTTTTTAAAAAATCTGGTTTTGAGGCGTGTCTATAAACAAAACATGAAGAGCGTCACCGCAACCATTTCCAATGTGGGAAGAATTGTGCTGCCGCCGGAGCTGGCGCCATATATCCGCGCCGTGGATGTCTGCGCTTCCACCAATAAACTGCAGATCTGCATCTGCACCTTTGGTGACCGGCTCAGTCTCAGCTGCACCAATCCCCATATCAGTACGGACATTGAGCGCAGCTTTTTCCGCATGCTGACGACGGCGGGAGCTTCTGTGGAGATTACCACAAATCTTACCGGGGAGGAGGACGATATATGAAGTATTGTGAAAAATGTAAAGTGCAGGTTCGGGGCGATATGAAGCGCTGTCCGCTGTGCCAGCGGATGCTGGTCGGAGAAGCGGAGGGTGGACCTTTGTATCCAGAGGTTCGTACAATGTACAGGCAGTATCGTCATTTTTTCAAAATCCTGATATTTTCAACGATTGTCGCAGCAGTCGCGGCCTGCGCCGTAAATCTGCTTCTTCCCCAGAGCGGACACTGGGCGCTCTTTGTGGTAATTGGAATCGCGGGTCTTTGGATCAGCATGTACTTTGCCGTACATCAGAGAAACAGTCTGCCGAAAAATATTACATACCAGGCGATTTTCATTTCCGTTTTCAGTGTGATCTGGGACCTGGTGACCCATTGGCACGGCTGGTCGATCAATTTTGCCATCCCCTGTACCTTTGCGGTAGCGATCATTTCCATGACAGTCCTGGGCAGGCTGATGAAAATTCCCGCAGGCGAGTATCTGATCTGCCTGATCATTGATATTATCTTCGGCTTTATTCCCATTGTCTTTTATGCGATCGGTATCGTGGATGTGAAGATTCCTTCGATCATCTGTATTTCGTGCAGCATCATATCTCTGGCTGGCATTATTGTTTTCCAGGGGGACGAAATCCGCCGCGAGCTTACCAGGAGATTCCACTTATAGTGATCCGGATGTATGGGATTTGTTTTTTCCGTAAAGAGTGCTTCGTTATGGGGGTTAAAGACAGTCCCGTTGACGAAACTATTTGACATTTTCTAACTTTGCGTTAAACTTATATATGGCGGTCGTAAACGCCGCGTCCGCTACGGCAATTATAAATTTTCATAGTTAAGTAAAGAGGTTTAACATGAGTATTATCAGAAAATGGAACAGTATCAGTCTGGTCAAACGAATCGTTGCAGGATTGATAGTAGGAATTATCTTAGGTTTACTTATCCCGAAGGCTGCGGTAATCGGCATTTTGGGAGACTTATTCGTAGGCGCGCTGAAAGCGCTGGCACCTTTGTTGGTGTTCTTTTTGGTTATTCATTCCCTGTGCAGGCACCAGAAGGGAAACAGCAGCAATATGACGCGAATTATCGTGCTCTACCTGATCGGTACGCTGCTGGCATCCTTTACAGCGGTCCTTGCAAGCTTTTTGTTCCCGGCAACATTGACGCTGGCCGAAGGGGCTGAGGCCACGGCTCCCGGAGGAATCGCGGAAGTTCTGAAAAATCTGCTGATGAACGCAGTGAGCAATCCCATCGGTTCCATCGTAGACGCCAATTATATCGGCGTGCTGGTTTGGGCGGTTATCTTTGGACTGGCTCTGCGGGCTGCGTCCGATAACACGAAAAATATGCTGGAAAATATTTCAGACGCGCTTTCCACAGCGATTCGCTGGGTCATCAATTGTGCGCCGTTCGGTATTTTAGGACTGGTGTTCACAACGATCTCAACCACTGGAATCAAGGCGTTTGCTTCCTATGGACGGATCATCCTGGTACTGGTGGGCTGCATGCTCTTTGTAGCCTTCATCGTAAATCCGATTATTGTATTCTTGAATATCCGTCAAAATCCGTATCCACTGGTTTTGAAATGCATCAAGGACAGCGGCATCATGGCGTTCTTCACAAGAAGTTCCGCTGCCAACATTCCGGTTAATATGTCTCTGTGTGAAGAGCTGGGACTGGACGAAGAAAAATATTCGGTTTCCATTCCTTTGGGAGCTACCATCAACATGGCGGGGGCAGCCATTACAATCAACGTACTTACATTGGCTGCGGCAAATACGCTGGGGGTTACAGTAGATTTCCCCACAGCTTTGCTGCTGAGCGTAGTAGCGTCCGTAGCGGCATGCGGAACATCAGGAGTGGCAGGCGGTTCACTGCTTCTGATTCCACTGGCATGCAGCCTGTTTGGTATTTCCAATGACATTGCCATGCAGGTAGTCGGCGTAGGTTTTATCATCGGCGTTATTCAGGATTCCTGCGAGACAGCGCTCAACTCATCGTCGGACGCATTGTTTACAGCTACGGCTGAGTTCAGAAACTGGCGCAAAGAAGGAAAATCGATCTCTGTAAAATTATAAGCTTTTTCTGGCTGAGGGCGAACGGAGGAGCGTATGGCACGGCGATACGCACACCATGGGGTTTTATTCATAAAATAAAGTATTCTATGAAAAGGAGAAATTGTTTATGGATAAGCGTATTATCGACAGTCGCGACTGTCGGCAGGAGGCGGATTCCTGTCAGTGCTGTCAGCCGGACTGCCCTGCGCCGATCATCGAGGTGGGGCCAACCGGTCCGACCGGTCCTTCCGGAGCCACAGGCCCAATAGGTCCAACCGGCCCAACAGGTCCCACTGGTCCGAGCGGAGAAAGAGGCCCTGCGGGAGAGCGGGGAGAGAATGGCGCGACAGGGGTCAGCGGTTCCGTTGGCTCAACGGGACCGCAAGGCCCGATGGGTCCTGCCGGTCCGAGAGGCGTGACTGGTCCAACGGGTCCCACGGGTGCAACCGGCCCTGCCGGATTGCCAGGAGAACCCGGGCTGCCAGGCGCCACAGGCCCTACGGGTGCCAGGGGTCCTGCTGGCCCTTTGGGAGCAACTGGCCCTGTAGGAATTGCGGGAACAGCAGGCCCGACCGGAGCGACCGGCCCAACCGGCCCTGCAGGTCCAACTGGGCCAACGGGCGCTGCAGGAGCAAACGGTGCCACGGGAGCCACAGGCGCTACCGGACCTGCGGGCATTACTGCCCAGGCGTTTGCTTCCTATGCGGACTATGGTGCCCGTTATACGGATGGAACGCAGATGTCCCTTTACCCGATCGTGACGGATACCACCGGAAATATAACAGCGGCTTCGCAAACAGCGATAACCCTGAATCCCGGCTATTACCACATAACCTTTCAGGTGAGCTCGCTCCTTACCACTGCCGGATTCATGCAGATTACCCCTTCTTATGACGGGGCGCCGCACACCGAATACAGTATTTATGCGAAAACAGGGAGCGATCGTGAGACCGCCAGCGGTTCGACAACGGTTATTGTCGGAATAACCGGCAGGTCCAACTTTTCCCTGACCTTTAACGCCAATACTGCCAATACGGAGACGCAGCTGACATTGTCCATCGTAAGGCTGGAGCGATAGCAGCAGTTTGATAAAAGTCCCTTATGTGACCATCTTTATGGCCGCAGGGGACTTTTTCTATTTGTAGAATTCTATAGCTTTCTGGTATAATAGAGAAGAGAAGGAGAGTGTACGATGTATTTCTATCAACATGAAATTGAAACCGGCCGGCCTCAGCAGATGATAAAGGTTACCGGAGAGGTTCAGGCGGATATTAAGAAGAGCGGCGTAAAGGAGGGAATCGCTGTGATTTTTTCTCCCCATACCACCGCCGGATTCACAATCAACGAAAACGCTGATCCCGATGTGGTTTCCGATATGCTGTACGGGTTCGAAAATACGTTTCCTACGGATGACAGGGAATACCGCCATGGGGAGGGGAACTCCCATGCCCACATTAAAACCACAGTGTTCGGCCCCTCGCAGACACTGATTATCCATCAGGGAAGGATCGTTTTTGGCATTTGGCAGGATCTCTATTTCTGCGAGTTCGATGGACCCAGACGGAGAACCTTCTTTGTGAAGATTATCGAAGGGTAAAATACCCCGTACCCGGGGAGCGGGAATCGCTTTTAAAATATACGGGAATTGATGAAAGTGTGAAAATGCTTATACAAGAAAAAGGCCTGACGGCATTTAGAAATATCCATGCCGGGCCTTTTAGGTTTCCATCAGTTTATTCAAAGTTTCGGAAATGTTTTTCAGAGAGGTGAGGAAGGTACGCAATTCCTCATCCGTCAGTTTATCAAAGGAGGATACCAAAAGGTCCAGATAGTTCTCCTTGATGTGGGAGAGGTATCTGCGGCCGTCATCGGTCAGCGCCATATTGATCTGACGCCGGTTGAGCGCATTGGTATCCCTGCTGATCAGCTGCCTGCGCACGAGGGGAGATACGGCCCTTGAGGCCTGCTCTCTGGAAGTGCTGATCTTTTCCGACAGCTCGCTCATGGTGATACCCGGATAGCGGCTGAGCGCTACTATGACCATCAGCTGTGTCTTGGTGAGATGGTATTGCCGGATATCGAGAAAGTTGTTGAAACACTGATTGTAATTAAGAAGGAGCCCCAACAGGGACACAATAATCTGTTCTTTCTCCGATTTTTCAGCATGATTCATAATCGTATTCAATCCTTTCAAGTCCTAATTACTGTCCTTAAGTATATACCAAACCGTAACACATGTCAAACGATGACTAAAATCAATAATTGACAAAAGTTACATAAATGTTATAATGTCCATATAAAAAAGGAGGTAGGCTTTGTATGAAGAAAATTGATGAATACATGAAAGACCGTTCCAGACTGTGCAGAGAGAATGACTTTATAAGCGGGGAACTGTTCCACGACAACCATGTAAACAGAGGCCTGCGCGATAAGAACGGAATTGGGGTGCTCACCGGTCTCACTTCCATATCGCGAATAGAGGCGTATAAAGAATATATGGGTCACAAGGTACCATGCAAGGGCAAGCTTTATTACCGGGGATACGATGTGGTAGATCTGGTAAAGGGGCCGATTCACGAGGAGAGATACGGCTTTGAGGAAACGGCGTACCTTCTGATCTTCGGCGAGTTGCCCACGGAGGAAGAGTTGGCGGAGTTTCAGGAAGCGATAGGGACTATGCGGCGGCTGCCTACCAACTTTGTCCGTGACGTAGTCATGAAGGCTCCGGGAAAAGATATTATGAACATCATGACCAAAAGCGTGCTCACGCTTTCGTCCTATGATCCCAATGCGTCGGACCTGTCAATCGACAATGTACTCCAGCAGTGTCTGATGCTCATCGGCGTATTCCCAATGCTGGCTGTCTATGGCTATCACGCTTACAACCATTACGAGCAGGATGAGAGCATGTACATCCACCGTCCGGACCCATCGCTGTCAACGGCGGAAAACATACTGCGGATGCTGCGTCCTGACATGAAATACACGGAGCTTGAGGCTCACGTGCTGGATATTGCCCTGATGCTCCATATGGAGCACGGAGGCGGAAACAATTCCACCTTTACGACCAGAGTGGTAACTTCTGCAGGTTCCGATACCTATTCGGTTATCGCGGCAGCGCTGTGTTCGCTCAAGGGGCCGAAACACGGTGGCGCGAACATCAAGGTTGTGGAAATGATGCGGGACCTGGAGGAAACGGTAAAGGATACGACAGATAAGGAAGCGATCAGACGCTACCTGGAGGATATCGTAGATAAAAAGGCTTTTGACGAGCGGGGATTGATTTACGGTATGGGACATGCTATTTACAGTGTATCCGATCCCCGGGCGGAAATCTTCAAAGGCTTTGTGAAGGACCTTGCGGAGGCCAAGGGCTACCAGCGGGAATTCGCGATGTATTCCGCAGTGGAAGAACTGGCGCCTCAGGTCATTGCCGACAAGCGGAAGATCTATAAAGGGGTCAGTGCCAACGTGGACTTTTACAGCGGCCTTGTTTACCGTATGCTGGACATCCCGCTGGAGCTCTATACACCGATTTTCGCCATTGCCAGAGTGGTGGGGTGGAGCGCTCACCGCATTGAAGAACTGATTAACGTAGATAAGATTATTCGTCCGGCCTATATGAGCGTGGGTGAAAACCGCATATACAAACCGATTGCCCGCAGAAACGTGATCGAGCTGGAAGGCAGTGATCCATCCAAATACAGACTGGAAGAGAATTTCGATCATCCAAAGGAATAAGTATCCGGCAAAGCACCGGTTTTCAGGGGAACTGCGGTATTAGATAATGTCTAATGCCGCAGTTCCCCTATTTTTTTCGGAGTTTTTTGATCCACCGGGAACACCATACAACGCGGCAATATAGTTATAGAAGGGAAAAAAGCTTTGTGCTAAAATAAACATGAGGTGCAATAATGAAAATTGACAGCGAATTATACAAACTTGTTTATGAATACTATGAGACGCGAATCCTTTTTGGCTTTTATACCTGTGGCGATTCTCTGCCGTCTATCCCCAAGATCTGCGCCATGTTTCGCATGGCGCCGGCAACCGTTCGTTCGGCGCTGTCTTTGCTGCAAAAGAACGGATATATCCGGACCGATGCCAGAAAAGCGGCGAAGGTAACTTATCATGCCCAGCCCGGTCAGCTGCGGGAAAACGCAGCCAAATATTTTGTTCCCAGAAAAGCGGGAATCATAGATCTGACCCAGTCGGGCCAGATTTTGTTTGAACCTTTTTGGGAGGAGGGGCTGCGCAGATGGAGCGAGGAGGATTGGCAAACGCTGCTTCGTGAGATGGAAGAACCTTTACCCGGAGCCATATCGGTGCCGGCAGAGTTTTATATTCTGACGCTGAGCACCTTGAATAACAGTCTGGTCCTCAATCTCTATTGGGAAATGCTGCGCTATATCCGCTTTCCCTATCTGGCGGGCGGAAAGGATGAGGAACGTGTACGATATGAAACTGCCGGAAAGTCCCATGAGGAGATCATCACCTTCCTAAAAGAGGAGTTTTCGCAGTCATACGGTGAGGCGGTAGAGGCTCTGTTCGCCTTCATCGACCAGGCAGACGGAGAATATTTTGAGGAGCCTCCGGAGCAGATACCCTTTAAATGGAATATTTACCGTCAGCGGCCGCAGCTTCGTTATACGCTGGCTTCCCGCATTATAAGGGAAATCATGAACGGAAGCTACCCCGTCGGCAGCTATCTGCCGTCTCTTCCTAAGATGGCGCGGAAATATGGAGTTTCGCAGAATACTGTGCGCCGTACCCTCAGCCTTTTGGAGGGTACTGGAATAACCAAATCCTTTCAGGGTAAAGGTACTTTGATAAGCATGGAACCCATACAGATCAATCTTTCCGCCCCGGGAATGGAAGAGGGGTACAGGCTATACCTGGAAAGTCTGCAGTTGCTTGCTATGACAGTTCGTCAGGTGACTGCATTAAGCCTGCGCTGCGCAAGCAGGAAAAAACGCGAAGAGCTGGCGCGGCGGTTTTGCCAAATCCGTGAGGAGAAAAAGAGCTTTCTTTGCTTTGAAGTGCTCTTTGCGTTTGTTGAAGCAGCATGTCCGCTGAATATGGTACGCGAATGTTACAGTAAAATCGGAGATTTGCTGGCCTGGGGCTATCCGTTGGCCTTTGTGCGGCTGAAAAAGAAAAACCTCCATGCGGAATACGCTGAAATCAATTCACGCATGGAGGAAGCTTTGAAGAAAGATGACATTGAAACGTTCGCCGCTACCTGGGAAAGCCATCTGAGAAGCGAAGAAAAGCAGGCTGTTGCTTTTCTGGAACATGAAAAACAGGTTCTAACATATTAAAGCTCTTTGATATTAGTCTGAAGCCGGATCATGAGCCGCAGCAATGTTTCGATGTCCTCCTGGCTGATGTCGGCAAAGGCAATGGCGCACCATTCATGGAGCGCGGTCAGCACCTGAGGCTTCACATCCCGTCCTTTTTGGGTGAGAACAAAGATCCATGACCTGCCGTCATCCGGGTTCTTGCGCCGCATCAGAAAAGCGTTCTTTTCCAGGGACTGCATAGTGCGGGTCATTACGCTTTTATCATAATGGACCCCCTCAAGGAGCTGATCCTGACTCCGGCCGTCTTTTTCATACAGCAGCATCAGAACCATGGCTCCGGCCATATTGAGCCCTGCCGGGGACAGAGCCTTTTTCATATAGGTGCGAAAGTATTTGCCGTAGGACATCATCAGACGGCCTATTTCCGAGTAGATTTTACCGTTCATTTCTTCGTCTCCTGTCTCGATAAAGTAAAAGAAGCAAAAGGCCTATGGCAGAGGCTGCGGCTACGGTAGCGTAGATCTGCCGGAATCCTTTGTTGAGCGCTTCCTGGAAGGTACTTTCTATTTTATCAGAAGAAGCGTCGATTTTCTTTATATAATTTTCCTCCGCTGTTTCAAAAGCGCCTGGTACAGCGGCTTTCATGGAGTCCATCTTTTTCAGAGTTGCCTGCGCTTCCTTTTTCCCTTTGCGGATACCGGAGATTCCCTGCTTTAATTTTGTACGGCTGGCTTTGGTTTCCTGTAGTTTTGCTTTTGTCTGACTGATGCCGCTGCTGAGCCCTTTGATACCGGTACCCAGCTTTTGGATTCCACTCTTTAAGTCCGAGGATTTTTTCTTCATAGTGGAAATGTTTTTTCCACAGGCGGATATGCTTTTATCCAGTTGACTGAGGCTGGTCATTTTTTTCAGTTCGGCAGTAACCGGAGGGGCGAACTGCTGTTTCATGGCATCGGGAAGGAGCTGATCCAAAGTCGCGCCTTCAACGGCAGGCATTTTTGAAAGAACCGCCCGGGCTCCGCTCAGCTGTCCCTTCATCATTTTCTGAAAATCGATACCGTCTTTGATGCCGGAAAGGCCCTTCTTCATTTGAGAAAGACTGTTTTTCATCTTTGCCAGCTGACTTTTTTGCTTGCCGATGGCAGTGGTCATCCCTGCGATGCCCTGGTCCATGCCGTCAACTGCTTTTTCCATGGAAGCAATGTTTTCGTCCATTTTCGATATGCCGGATTTGACGCCATCCGTACCTTTGTCAATGCCCCGGTCAATTTCAGCTTTGATCTCCGGGGTCATCTGGCCGAACATGGTTTTGGCAAAGGTCTTGGTGTTGGCTACGACGGTGGTTACATCAGAGCTCTGCATCAGCTCCAGCATATCTTCGGGTATTTCGTAGTCGCTGTCTTCATCCATATCGATCTTGACGCTGGTCATGGCAGTGAGGTCCGGCATATCCTTGATGTCCTGTTCTTTCATTTCCTTCTGCAGTTCCGCGGCATAGGGAAGCTCGGGCACGCTGATTTCTTTTGGCAGCAGCGCCATGAGATCATCTTGAACGCCTATACCGGCGTGGGCGATAAATCCGACCATGATGGCAGGGGCGACGACTGTCCCCAGCGAACGAACCAGAGATAAAGTCGCAAGAGCGGAATTGGATTCTGCCGCCTCAGTATGATCCAGCATCATATAGTTGAGGGGAGTGCCCATGGTAAAGCCGATCCCCAGACCGATGAGAATCAGGCTCACGACTACGGTAGCCCAGCCCGGATGGCGGGTCATGACAAAGATCAGAAACAGGGAGCCTGCCAGAGAGGAAAGAAATCCAATGGCAAGGATCGGCTTTGCTCCCCAGCGGTCGATCATTTTGCCGGAAACGGGAGCGCCGACGCCGGCGAAAATGCCCAGTATAATGACAAAATAACCGCCGCTGCCGGATTCCACTTTCATGGCGTTTTCGCACAGCTGAGGAACGAAGATCAGGCCCATGAGGATGACGCCGGTCATGACCGACAGGATCAGAGTAACGAGGATATCCTTATTTTTAAAGTAGGAGAGATTCATAACCGGATCTTCAGCTCGTTTTTCCGCCAGAATAAAGATCGGGAGCATGAGCGCAAAGGCCGCTACAAAAGGCCATACGCTGCGGCTGGAGATGGTGCTGACAAAATCGAAAAAGTCGATATTCTTCAGGCCGTACATCAGACTCAGGATCATAATGACCAGAAGAACGGTTCCAAATCCGTCGATTTTCGTCACAGCCTTTTCTTTGGTGTTGGGAAGAGAGACAAAGCCTGCGATGAGGATGAACACGGTGATCGGTACATTCACGTAGAAGATGAACTGCCAGTTATCGCTGCCGAAGAGATCCAGAATGGCGCTTCCGGCGCTGGCACCGAAGATATTGGCGATCCCGTAAACGCCTCCGACCATGCCCAGCGCCATTCCGCGTTTTTCCGCCGGAAAGGTAGTGCCGAATTCAGCGGTTGCCACAGGGACGATACCGCCGCCGCCGATGGCCTGAACAGCGCGGGAGATAAGCAGCATAGTGAAGCTGCCTGTGTCCTGCGAAAGTCCGCAGAGCAGAGAGCCGACACCGAAAAGAAAAATGCTGGCCAGATAGACGTATTTCCTTCCGGCACGGTCCGCGAGCTTGCCCATGACGGGGATGCTGGCGGCGTAGGCCAGCGTATAAATGGTAATCATCCAGACACCCAGGTTATCATCGACGCCCAGGTTGTTCTGAATGACCGTCCTGGCGGGAGTTACGATCCCGGTGTCCAGAGCACCCATAAAAATTCCTAAAAGATAAACGGCCATAATCAGGCCATAATGCGTTTTTTTCTCGTTCATTTTTTCAGCCTTCCTAAAACTAAATTAGTTGTGTTTGCAACCATTAAATATACTAACATAATTTAGTTGTGTTTGCAACTAAATTAGGCTATTTTGTCAGACAATTTGGATATATTTCAGGAAGAATATAAAAACGACCAATGACTACAAGCGTCAATGGTCGTTTTCTGTCTTAAATGCAAGAAATTCTTTTTCCGGCATCGGGCGGGCAAAATAGTAACCCTGAATACGATCCGTACCCAGGCGAGATAAGAGTTCCGCCTGTTCCTGCGTCTCAATTCCTTCGGATACCACCTGAAAACCTACGCTGTGGGCCAGCTCGATCATGGTCTGAACGATCGTCCGGTCCTTTTCGCTGACCAGTAGTTCGCTGAACAGGCTTCGATCCAGCTTGACGCACTCAAAAGGAAGGCGCATGATGCTGGAAAAGTTGGAGTAGCCTACGCCGAAGTCGTCCAGATAAAAGCCAATGCCCGCTTCCCGAATGCGTGCCATGACAGAACTGATATAGGGCAGGTCATAGGCAATTACTCGTTCTGTGATTTCAATTTTCAGCTTCTCCGGAGGAACATGGTGCCGTTTCAGGCAGTCTGCGATTCTCTGGGCAATATGGGGATCAAGGAACTGCTGCATGGAAAGATTGATGGAAATGGAATTCACATCCAGGGAAGGTGTTTCGCCCAGGAGACGGCAGACCTTTTCCAGGACAATCCAGCTCATTTCATCGATCAGTCCCGTTTCTTCGGCTAAGGGTATAAATTCGTTCGGTGAAACAGGGACCCCGCTGCAATCGCTGAGACGAAGCAACGCCTCTGCGTAAAGGTACTTTCCGGAGGTACAGTCAATGACCGGCTGATACCAGATTTGAAAACGATCCTTTTTTATAGATAGTTTCAGCAGTTCGGTGAGAATTTTTTTTCGTTCAATTTTTTGTTCGATTTCTTTGGTAAAGCGAAGGCTTGCTATATCCTCCTGCTTGGCCATGGCATTCATAAATTCCAGATATTCGATCACCTGATCCGGCTGCCAATTCTGATCCCTGCGGATGATTTCACTGAAACAGGCCATGATATCAAAGCGGATATCTCCCACGCTCCAGCCTTCTTCGAATCGATCCCGTACCTTCTTCAAATTGGCCGCTGCCTTTTCTTCCGACAGGAACGGCGACACCAGCGCAAAAGAAACGTTTCCAAAACGGAAAGCACGGCTGTCCTGATCGAATTTCTCCAGCCAGGAAGCGATTGTATAGAGAAAGTCATCTCCTATTTGATAGCCGAATCTCTGGTTTACAACGACAAAGTGTTTCAGGGAGATGGAAATAATCTGAAATTTTTGTTTGCCGGCGATCCGAAGAGACAGTTCCTGATAAAAATTTCTTCGGTTTCCAATGCGGGTGAGGCTATCCGTACCCACCTGATAATTTTGAAAGTTGATGAACAGGACCAGGTCCACAAAAGCAAAGCTGACCCCATTGAGCAGGATCTGAGGATAGATCAGCTGAAAAGCAGCCAGCCCCAGAACGATAGGGGGAAGGGTGCGAATGACCTGAAAGACGTTTTTGCTGACACTGGAGCGATTGCGAACGTAACACATAATTACCATGCAGACTTCGGCCAGCATAACGGCATAGCCGGCGTTGTTGAACAGACCGCGGTGATATCCGCCGTCTGCGTCGAACCAGAAGAGCACGCCGGTCCTGAAATTAATGATGACAAGGATCAGAAAGAGCGCGTTGAGTATCACTAAACCGGCTACGGCCCTGATAAGGCAATGTTTTTCGTAGACATGCTCCAGCAACAGATTGAATATGTACAGAGCAAGGATAGAACAGGTCCATACGGTGACGAGAAAATACAGGCTGTTGAGCAGCACATTGAGCCATTGAGGCACAAGGGCATAATATCGGATCGTCAGCACGCATGCCGCGTTGAGGATAATCTCAAAAGCGGAAAGGCCCAAACATATCCAGAACAATGTCCTTCGCGGTGAGCGGGTGTGTTTTCTGTCAAAGAAATACAGACTTATTACTATAATCAATATAAGAGCCAGAAATTCAGCTGCTTGTGACCATATTGTCATTGATTCAAACCTCGGTTCTGTTTATTAGAGGGACTAGTACTAAATATAAAGCAAAATGTATAGACACAACTGTGGACTTTTATATTGTAATATATATTCGGTCGGTAAACAAGAAATAGAATAAAGTTTAAGAAAAATACAAAAGAGACCTGTTTCCTGATGGGGAAAGGCCTCTTTTGTATTTAAGTCGTTATATAGTGGTTTATAAAGTTTGTGCTTTTTACAGTGTGGAACCGAAAATGAACAGCACTACCGCAACTGCGAAGAAGATGTAAGCAGTGATTCTCCATCTCTTGTACTGAGCATCCAGTTTGGCCTTTTCTTCCGGAGAAGGATCTTTAGTCTTGAGAGCCAGCAGTTCTTCGTCGATGGCTTCTTCCGGAATCGGTCTGTTCCTTACGAAAATCAGGATGTAAAGGATACATATTACAGACAGTCCAATGTTCCACCAGATGGCAGTCCAGTCGATTGCCAGGATGGACAGAGCCGCATAGAGAATGATGCTCACAACGGCGCCGAATTTACCGGCAGGAGCATGCCAGGGTCTGTGAAGCTCGGGTTCTTTTTTGTATAACAGCAGGTAGGACAGATATCCGATAATATAGCACAGCATCTGTGAAAATGCGCACATTGCGGAGATGATTACAATGGAACCTGTTGAGATCAGCAGGATTCCAACTACTCCTACAACGATTACGGAAACGTAAGGGCTTCTGTATTTCGGATGAACCTTTGCGAATACTTTCGGGAAACATCCGTCAACAGCCATGATGTACATATATCTGGCAGCGCCGGCGGTACATGGTACCATGGAGCTGAAGTCCCCACCGAAGGTGATGCCCAGGCACAGCAGGATGAATGGGAATCCAACGATTCCGGCCTGTGTCATACCCTCTACGAAAGGCGCGTCAGCAGTTTCCAGGAGGTGCTGTCCTGCCAGAGGAGTCAGGCCAACCAGGAAGAACTGGAATAACGCGTTTACGGCAAATACGATGAATGGTGACAGAGTCAGCGCTCTCGGCAGAGTGATCTGCGGGAATTTAACTTCCGCGCCCATGCCTACGCAGGTTTCGAATCCTGCGAAGCACCACCATACCATTACGATACATTTAGCCAGTGCAGTGAATTCCGTCGGGATGCCGGAGAAAATCGGCGCGAAGTTGGCGAAATCCAGATGCTTCATTACCATGATCATCCATACGAAGGAAGCGGCCCAGAAGAAGAACATGAATCCATTCTGCCATCTTCCGGAGAATTTGATTCCTCTGTAGTTAATGATGGTAAAGAGGATCATCAGAGCCGAACCCAGAATTCTGGAGTCGATGACAAATCCTGCTCCCAGAGCATTGAGAAGATATGTAAAGTAGCTGGCGAAGGCCAGTGCTTCACCGCCGGCGATACCGATCTGCGCGATGGTGTAATGCCAGCTGCAGAAGATGGCTACCGGCCAGTTGATAGCTCTTTTAGCAAAGGAATAGGTACCGCCTGACAGAGGAAGAGTAGCTCCCAGTTCGCCGTAGATGGCGGCAGGCCACAATACCATTAAGAAAGCGATAACGGATGCGATGATAACTGAGCTGCCCATCGCGCCTACCTGTGAGGAACCTACGGTAAACAGGCCTACGCCGATAACAGCGCCGGCGGTGATGGTGACGCACTCAGGCAGTCCGAGTTCCCGGACCAGTCCTTTTTTCTCGTCCATAAAAATAACCTCCTAAAAGTGTGAAAAAGATATAAATTTGTCTGTAATGATGACAATTTTCGAATGGAAAATCAAAAAAATACATCCGGAAAAAGCACATCGAAGTAAAACAGTAACCTCACACTACTATTTCATACTTCCAACGAAAACCTTCCTCAACGAATGTAACGCTTTGTTTTACCTCCTCTATTTTAATTTTTTCTTAAGGTTTAACACTAGCACAAATCGGAAGTTGACCAAAATAATTGAAGGTGTTATGATAAAAATGTAAAAAACGTTGTTCTGATTTTTACTAAAATGGATAGAAAGGGGAAAAAATATGTCATTTATTATCAGCGACAAGCAGCATTTGGCTTCTGCCGAAAGACGTTCCGACTATAAACCGTTTAAGGTGAGCAGCGAAAACTGTCAGTCTTTCCGGATTGATGTCAATTTCGGGCATCCCCTCTACACATCTGTTTCGGATATCTTTGCCGTGAAGTGCGGCGGCCTTCACAATATTACGCTGCCCGTGGTCCCCGACGGTTGTATTTCCATGGCTTTTTACGGCATGGAAGAGGAGATGAAGGGCAAGATATGCGGAGTGATCGATGAGATCAAGAAAATCGAACTGAAACCGGGAGAGCTGCTGATCGTGCTTAAATTCCAGCCGAGCGCAACGGCCTCAATATTGAAAGACAACGCCAGCAGCCTCACCAATAAGGTGTACGATATTAAGGATTACATAAAGAACGGGGGGCAGATCGTTTCCGCGGCCTGCAAGGATCTGCCGGTGCCGGAGAAGGCCATGCTCCTTTCCAAGCTGATCCGGGTCAGAATGAAGGAAGATGATTCCAGTTACCTGATTCGTTACTGTACGGACCGTATCTACGAAAAACATGGAAATATCAAAGTCAGTCAGCTGGGAACGGAAACGGGATACAGTGAACGGTATCTGGGTAAAGTCTTTGAGAAATATGTAGGTGTTTCCCCGAAGATATACTGCGAGATCATGCGCCTGCAGAACTCGCTGCAGAAGCTGGCTGACAGTTCCAACCATGAGCCTCTTATTAATTTGGCTCTTGACAGCGGTTTCTTTGACCACGCTCACATGAACCGGTGCTATAAGCGGTTTCTCCACTGTTCATCGGGAACACTGAGAAAACTGGGATTCTCCTGCCTGGACTACAATAAAATCGATCCATATTTATATATAAATTAACAGAGAAAGGTTGGAAAACAATGACGAAGAAGTATTACCTGGGGATGGACCAGGGTACGACAGGGACGACGACCCTTTTGCTGGATGAAAAGTGGAATCTGGTGGCCAGAGGATATAAAGAGCACCATCAGCACTATCCAAATCCCGGATGGGTCGAACATGATCCCATGGAGATCTGGGACGGTGTTCTGGGCTCCATCAGTATGGCTTTGGACATTGCGGGGGCAAAACCGGAGGAGATTGCCTGCATCGGTATCGACAATCAGGGCGAAACGGTTATGCTATGGGACAAAGATACGGGCGTTCCCGTTTACAATGCCATTGTCTGGCAGGACAGACGGACCGCCAGGTATGCCGACAGCCTCACGGAGGAATATGGCGTGCAGATCCGGGAGAAGACAGGGCTGATGATCGATGCTTATTTCAGCGCCACTAAGATCAAATGGATCATAGATAACGTAGAGGGCGTCAAGGATAAGATCAAGGCAGGGAAAATTCTCGCAGGAACTCTGGATTCCTGGGTGATCTGGAAGATGACCCACGGAAGGGTCCACATCACCGATGCTTCCACGGCCTCCCGTACAATGTTGATGAACATTCATACGGGTAAGTGGGATCAGGATATCCTCGATATCTTTGAGATCGATAAAAACATTCTGCCGACGATCTGTGACAGCTCAATGGTATACGGCAATACGGATCCCCTGGATTTTTTCGGAGCATCGATTCCTATTTCCGGTTCCATCGTAGACCAGCAGGCGGCGCTGTTCGGTCAGGCGTGTTATTCTCCGGGAGCAATCAAATGTACTTACGGAACCGGCTGCTTCATGCTGATGAATACAGGTGATAAGCCGATCTATTCCAAGAACGGACTTTTGACCACCGTAGCCTGGAGCATCGATAAGAAGATGACCTTTGCTCTGGATGGAGGCATTTACATCACGGGAGCAGCGACCCAATGGCTGCGGGACGGAATCAAGATCATCAAGGATGCCAAGGAGACGGAACAGATGGCCTACGATGCCAAATCCAACGGCGGCGTTTATTTTGTGCCGGCCTTTGCGGGTCTTGCCGCGCCTCATTGGGATTCCTATGCCAGGGGCACGATTATCGGTATCACCGGCGGAACCACCAGAGAACAGATCGTACGTGCGACTTTAGAGGCTACGGCTTATCAGGTAAAAGATAATCTGGATGTCATGAATATGGACGCCAGCATTCCGATTCAGATCATGCGTGTGGACGGCGGGGCGGTAGTGAATAAATTCCTCATGCAGTTCCAGGCCGATATTCTGGGAATACCGGTGGACGTGCCGGCCATCAATGATACTACACCTTTGGGAGCGGCTTATCTGGCGGCCCTGGGAATCGGTGATTTCCGTTCCATGAGCGACCTTGCCGACAACTGGAAGCTGAGCAAACGCTATGAACCGAAGATGAGCGTGGATGAACGTGAAACCCTGCTCTATAACTGGCACAAGGCCGTTGAACGGGCAAAAAACTGGGTTGAAGATTAGAAAATAGATAAAAAGTGATTCGAGGATTCTGAAAGGAGAATTTAAAAATGAGCAAACCAATGTTATTCAGTCCGGGACCGATTATGGTAAAGGACAATGTACGCGAAGCCATGATGCACTATGATATCTGCCACAGAGGAGCGGAATTCGAAGAGCTGTTCGCGGATACGGTAAAAAAGATCAACCGTCTGTTTAAGGCCGATGATTCTTATCAGTCCGTAATTGTTTCCGGATCAGGCACTTCTTCCAATGAAACGGTGCTTTCCTCCATTTTTAATGAAGGTGAAGAAATTCTGCTGGTTAGAAACGGCGTGTTCGGTGAAAGACTACAGGAGATCATTGAAAAATATCAGATCCCTTACGTGGATGCTTCCTTTGAATGGGGCGACTACCCGGATGTTTCCAAGATCGAAGAACTGATTAAGGCAAATCCAAAGGTAAAGGTCGTAGCTATGGTATGCCACGAAACTTCAACCGGTATGATTAACCCGGTGAAAGAAGTGGGACAGCTCTGTAAGAAATACGACAAATGGTACTTTGTTGACTGCGTATCGGCAGCAGCAGGTGAGAATATTGACATCGTGGACTTTAACATCACGTTCGCCACTTCCGTAGGCGGAAAGTGCCTGGGAGCATTCCCCGGATCCGCTTATATCTGCGGTAAGAAAGAGGCATTTGAGACTCTGACACCGGAAATGGGTAAGAACGTATACCTGAATCTGGCCAAGCATTATCAGAGCGCAGTGGCGAAAAACCAGACTCCCAATACTCCCAACGTAAACCTGTTCTGGGCGCTCAATCAGGCGCTGACCAACATTCTGGAAGAAGGTGTGGAGCATCAGGTAGCAAGATACGCCGAGTGCGCGGGAATCCTCAGAAAAGGCATGGAGGATATGGGCCTAAAACTGCTGCTTTCCGAGCACATGGCCAATACCGTAACTTCGGTATTCCTGCCGGAAGGAAAGAATCTGGACCAGTTCCTGAAAGACATGGAAGACAAAGGGTATGTGGTATACAGCGGCAAAGGAAAATACGTGGAAATGGGTATGTTCCAGGTTGCCAATATGGGAGAGATCTACCCGAAAGACTGCGAGAAGTTCTTAAAGGTCCTCGCAGACTGCATTAAATAAGCCTTCAAACATGTGATACCATAAAAATGATAAGCGAAAAGCGGACACTGCTCTTTAAAGAGGGTCCGCTTTTTGCGTGTTATTTTAATAATCAATTTGATAACGGTTCTCCTACAACTTGTGAAATACAGGTTTTCTCTTTTTGAACGTACACTGATATTTAAAACCCAGGTTCGTTGCCAGCGCATGGGCTTCCTCAAAGTGATCCATAAAATGCTGAGGATCATGGGAGTCCGAGCCGAAAGTCAGGATCTCGCCTCCCAGGTCTTTGTAGAGTTTCAGTACCTCCTCCCGCGGCAGCCAGATGCCGGTACCGTATTTAAAACTGGAGGTATTGATTTCCAATCCTTTTCCGTCATAAATAATAGTTTTGAGCGTATCTTCGATGATATCCATATACGGCCTGTAATCGTAGATTTTGCCGATATATCGGTCTATGATGGTCAGATGGCCAGCGATATCGTAATCCTTATATTCTGTAAAGCATTTATTGACATAGGTATAGAATTCTTCCAGCTTGGACGGCCCGTCCACCTTGGAAAAGTCATACCGGTAAAGGTCGTCCTTACCCAGACAGTGAAAGGAACCGATAATAAAATCATAGGGGAAGTCGTTGACCGCCCGGCGGCATTCGTCAAACTGACTGTCCATGATGCCGATTTCCATCCCTTTAATAATGGTCAGCTGTCCCTGATACTTCTTTTCCGCATCCCAGAGAGCCTTGTAATACGCATCAAAATCAAGGGTGAAAGGAAACTCAGGATCCTCGTATCCGGGGTCGTAATGGTCTGTGATCGCCAGTTCCCGGATGCCTCGTTTTACTGCTCCCCGGAGCATTTCCTCCATTGGAACATCGCAGTCATCGGAAAATGCGGTATGTGTGTGATAATCGTACATGTTTGCCTCAGTCCTTTCTTCATTTCGCTTACTCAATGATTCTGCCACAAAAGCCGGCGCTTTTCAATAGGACCTGCGGTAAATACACGAAAACTTGCTTCGATCCGGCAACATATTTTCGGGATTCCGCTAATAGAATAGAAGGAACGATAAGGAGGGAATATGGCCATTAAGGATGAACTGCTGTTTGATTTCGCGATCAATATGCCCAGGGTGCTGGTAAGCGGCAATACGGTTATTTTGGACAATGTAAAAAAGCTGGTACTGCTGTCCAGGGATCAGATTATCGTCCACAACGGACAGCGATTTACCTCAGTGGTAGGAAAAGATCTGACTATAAAAGAACTGAAAGACGAAAGGATGCTGATTACAGGTGACTTGGAACAACTCCAGTTTTACGGAACACTACAAAAAAATAAAGATTGAAGGGTTTCAGCTGGATAAGCTGATTGACAAGTGCATAAAGAACCGTATTCAGCTGCGGGGAGTGACCTTTGTCAGTGATCTGGAACTTACTCTGTCGGTAAGCAGCCGGGATTTTAAAAGGCTGAAAAAGATGGCCAAGAGCACTTATAAGATCACAGTGATTTCCGACGGCGGATACGGATATGCCCTGCAGGGCCTGTGGAAACGGAAAGTCACCATCGTCGGAGTGCTTCTTTTTCTGGCGTTCTTTTATTACCAGAGCTTGTTTATCGTAGAAATCCAGATCGACGGATACGAGAAAATTGATGAGCCGCAGCTGCGCCAGACTCTGGCGGAAGCGGGGCTCTACGAAGGATGTAAAAAAGACATCGATGTGAATAAAATAAAGATAAAGATGTACGAGAAATACGATGAAATCTCCTGGGTGGGCATCGACTTTACCGGCAATCTGGCCAGGGTGACTGTGGCAGAAGGCGCAAAGCCGGTAAAGACCAAGGTGGAGGATAAAAAACCGTGTAATATTGTGGCCGACAAGGACGGGTATATCAGCAAAATTATTCCCATAGAAGGGGTGCGTGCCGTAAAGGACGGGGCCTTTGTGAAAAAGGGGGATATCCTCATCACAGGAACCGTGCCGCTCAGGAATGTGGCCTATGGAACGGACTCGGAAAATGAGACAGAGACCTACGTCCACGCAGAGGGTACTGTGGAAGCAAAAATACCGCAGCGTTTGAATTTTTACGCGGAGAGGTATAAAAGAATGAAAACCGGGACAGGAAAGAAGATATGGGGACTTTCCTTCAACGGCCATAATCTGGCAAAAGCAATCAACCCCTATGAAGTCTGCCGTGTCAAAACAAAGAATCTGATTAACCTGGTGAAACCCTTCCGCATCAAGATCGACGCCGTGACTGTTGAACAGGTGACGCTGAGTCAGAAGGAAGTTAAGGATGAAGAGCTGAAAAAGACGGTAAATGCGGCCATTCGTCAGTACGCAAAAGAAAATTTACCGCAAAAAGCACAAATTCTCAATAAAAGTTTGAATTTTTCCCGGGAAAAAAATATAATAACAATAGGTGTGACTTTGGAAACCCTACAGCAAATAGGAACAGAAGAGGAGATCGTAGTTGATAAACAAGACGGAAAAGTTAAAAAAGATAACGATCAGTGAGGAGATCGACCGCAGTGAGCTCTTTGGCAATCTGGACGCCAATATTCGAATCCTGAAGGAAAATCTGGAAGTGGATATCATGCAGAGAGACAATGAGCTGATTCTGAGAGGACAGGACGTGGACCGGGCGGAAGCGGTCATTAAGGAATTGACTGAGATCATCAAAAAAGGCGAGGCTCTGGATGAGCAGAAGATAAATTATGTGATTGCTTTAAAAGATGAGGGGCTGTCCTATGAGGAGAGCAACATAGACAAAGACATTATCTGCTTTACCCACCGTGGAAAACCGCTCAAACCCAAGACTCTGGGACAGAAAAAATATGTTGAGAGTATCCGAAAAAGGGATATCGTATTCGGGATCGGGCCCGCGGGAACGGGAAAGACCTATATCGCAGTGGCTATGGCTGTTCATGCTTTTAAAAACAAGGAAGTGCAGAAGATTATTCTCACCCGTCCGGCTGTGGAAGCAGGAGAACGGCTGGGCTTTCTGCCGGGGGATATGCAGGAGAAAGTAGATCCCTACCTCCGGCCCCTTTATGATGCTCTTTACGATGTTTTGGGGAGGGAAAGCGCTCTTCGCCTGAAAGAAAAGGAAGCCATTGAGGTGGTGCCGCTGGCTTATATGAGAGGGCGGACACTGGATAATTCCTTTATTATTCTGGACGAAGCGCAGAATACCACAAAGGAGCAGATGAAAATGTTTCTCACCAGAATGGGATTCGGCTCCAAGATCGTGGTGACCGGAGACGTGACCCAGGTGGACCTGCCCAGAGGAAAGAAATCGGGATTGGTAGAAGCCTCCAAAATTCTAAAGCATGTTCGGGGAATCGATTTCTGCTATTTGAAAGATGTGGATGTCGTAAGGCATGAGCTGGTCAAGAAGATTATCGGCGCTTACGATAAATATTATCAGGCCCATCCTGAGACGGAGGAGGAGTAAATGAATATTATATGCGACCAGGAAAGGATGCCCGGAGAAAGGCTTCTTTCCAAAATGGAAGAGGGTGCTGTTTTCTGTGTGGAATCAGAAGGAATCCCTTCCGATCGGGTGGAAGTGAGCCTGACCTTTGTCAGTCCCGAGGAGATCCAGGAGCTCAACAGTATTTACCGGGGAGTGGACAAGGTTACGGACGTACTTTCCTTTCCCCAATACGAGGATCTGAATCAGCTTCCCGCTGAGGGTGAGATCCCGCTGGGAGACGTTGTCATCTGTACGCAGCAGGCGCTGCTTCAGGCCGATGAATTCGGCCATTCCAATGAACGGGAACTGGTCTATCTGTTTGTCCACAGCATCTGCCACCTTTTGGGTTACGATCATATGGAGGAAGCGGACAAGCAGGAAATGCGGGCCAAAGAAGAGGCGGTTATGTCAAAGATCAGTCTGGAGAGGTGAAGGTTATGAAGTACGAAGAACTATATAAAATCGCGGATAAAGCAAAGCAGAACGCCTATGTGCCTTTTTCCAAATTTCAGGTGGGAGCGGCGCTTTTGACTGCGGACGGACAGGTGTTTACCGGTGTTAACGTGGAAAATTCTTCTTACGGCGGGACGATCTGCGCCGAGAGAACCGCCTTTGTCAAAGCCATATCCGAGGGAGCGCGGCAGTTTTCGGCCATCGCAGTTGCTTCCAGCGGCGGAGAAGCGCTTCCCTGCGGCATATGCAGGCAGTTTATGTATGAATTTTGCCCGGAATTAGATGTTATTACAGGAAAAGATGAAAACAGCCTGAGGGTGCAGCCGCTTAACCGTCTGCTGCCGGAGGGCTTTCGATTGGAGAAAGAATGAAATCAGGATTTATCAGTATTGTAGGCAGACCCAACGTAGGAAAATCGACCCTGCTCAACGCCATACTAGGAGAAAAGATCGCCATTACTACAAATAAGCCCCAGACTACCAGGAATACCATCCGCGGCATTTACACCCGCTACGGGCAGGAGGACGCGGATGATCTGCAGATGATTTTCATCGATACACCGGGGATACACAAACCGAAAAATAAGCTTGGAGACTTTATGACCGAGTCCGCCATCGGAACTTTTAAAGAGGTGGATGCGGTGATCCTGATCGTTGATGATAAATTGAGCGCAGGACCCGGGGACAAGTATATCCTCGACCTGCTGAGGGAGATCGAGACTCCCAAAATCCTGGTAATCAATAAGATCGATCAACTGGGTCCGGAGGATTTCCGGCAGATTTATGAAGAATATGAACAGACGGGGGTCTTTGCTGAAATTATCGGAACCTCCGCGACAGAGGGAAAAAATGTCGGCAATGTGATAGAAGCCGCGGCCAAGTTTATGGAGGACGGTCCCATGTATTTTCCGGAGGATATGGTTACAGACCATCCGGAACGGTTCATTGTCAGCGAGATTATCCGTGAAAAGCTGCTGCTCTATTTGCAGGATGAAGTCCCTCATGGTGTGGCCGTTGAGATTGAAAGCTATAAAGAGACTCCTAAGATCACCAAAATCGGGGCGGTCATTTACTGTGAGAAAAAATCCCACAAGGGCATTATCATAGGCAAAGAAGGCAGAAAGCTGAAAGGCGTGGGAAAAAGCGCCCGCGAGGAGATCGAAGCCCTGCTGGGAACGAAGGTGTTCCTGGAATTGTGGGTTAAGGTGAAGGAAAACTGGCGGGACAGCGATTTTGCCCTCTCAAATTTTGGCTACAAAGAATGATATGAAAAAAAATGTAAAAAATATTGGGGCAAAAGCACAGCATAGGGGATGCGTTTGAAGCGATTAAAATTCTGGATCAGAAGAAGTTAGACAGGGGATCTCTGAAGAAAAGCATATAGCCGCATCATATGGGCAGAATCAGCTCATGCGTTTTGTGCTGACAGGAGAAAAACAGTTAAGAGGAATCTCAAACACGGGGTTCCTCTTTTTATGCCTTCTTTTCCAATGGGAGATATGCAAGAAAGTCGGAAAGCCCGGAAGGGAGGTGTGAGAAAAATATTTTTAGAATTTTCGGAATTATACATAAATAATTCTTATGATCTGATAAACTTTAATAATTAGACAAAATGATGAATAAGGTAGAGAATATAATAAACGAATGAATCATCAGAAAATTTCCAAAAGGAGGCTTCAATATGGGCTATAAACTAAGCTTTGGGGAGGCGGACCGCATCTTTGACTCTTTGCAGAAGGAGTACGAGATCTGGGCTCCCAAAAGATTTGTCGGCAAGGGGAGATATTCGGACACCGACATGATCCGTTACGACAAAATACATAGGGCAGATGAAATCGAATTTAACGAGAAATCCGATTTCCCTGCGAAAGAAGTTCTGACACCGATTACAGAGACCCTGTTTTATTTCACGGAAGACGAGTATCGGGAAAGTAAGGCCACGAAGAAGAAACTTCTCATTTTTATGCGGCCCTGTGATGTTCACGCAAAATATCATCAGGAGAAAATTTATCTTGAGAATGGAGATTTTGCCGATTCCTATTACCAGCGTATGAGCGAAAAAGTAAAAATTGTGCTGATGGAATGCGGGGAAGGCTGGGACACCTGTTTCTGCGTCAGCATGGGAACCAACCGGACAGACGACTACGCGGCGGCGGTGCGTGCGGAGGATGAAGCGATGTTTCTGGAAATAAAGGATGAAGAGCTGGCGCCTTACTTTCAGAAATGTGCTTCCGCCCGGTTCACACCATCCTTTGTAGAGGAAAATCCATTACAGGTAACCGTGCCGGAGATCCCCAATAAAGAAGTGCTGACGGAATTAAAGCGGCACCCGATGTGGGATGAATTCGACAAACGCTGCGTTTCCTGCGGCGCCTGTACGCTGGCCTGCAGCACCTGTACCTGCTTTACCACCAGCGATATCGTTTATCAGGAAAACTCCAATGCCGGCGAGCGCAAGAGAACTTCGGCATCCTGCCAGATTGAAGGCTTTACCGATATGGCCGGAGGCATTGTGTTCCGCAATACGGCAGGCGAACGGATGCGCTATAAAGTGCTGCACAAATTCCACGACTATAAAGCTCGCTTCCGGGATTTCCATATGTGCGTAGGCTGCGGCAGATGCATCAGCAGATGTCCGGAATTGATTTCCATCGCCGCCACGGTAGACAAAATGGCTGCCGCGGTCGATGAGATTACAGCCAGTCAGAAAGCGGAAGGAGGAAAATAGCCATGAAAAACATCATTCAGCCTGTAGCCTGTGAAATTTTAGATGTCAAACAGGAGAGCAAGCAGGAATATACCTTTCGGGTAAAAACCGATATCCGCCCCAACCACGGTCAATTTCTGCAGCTTTCAATCCCCAAAGTAGGCGAAGCCCCCATATCGGTCAGCGATTTCGGCGACGGATGGATGGACTTCACCATTCGCTCTGTAGGGAAAGTAACCAATGAAATCTTTTCAAAACGGCCGGGCGATGAGCTGTTCCTCAGGGGAGCTTACGGAAACGGCTGGCCGCTGGAACAGTTTCAGGGGAAGCATATGGTCATCATTACCGGTGGTACGGGCTTGGCGCCGGTGAGAAGCATGCTGCATAAATTTGAAAAAGAACCGGATTATGTGAAAAGCGTTCATCTGATCTGTGGGTTTAAAAATCAGGAGGGCATTCTCTTCCGCAGCGAACTGGAAGAATGGAAACACTGTTTCTCCACGATATATGCTCTGGATAACGAAAAGATCGACGGCTGGCATAAAGGATTTGTGACGGAGTTTGTTAAGGAAATTCCCTTTGATTCCTTTGGCGGGGATTATGAAGTCGTTATCGTGGGCCCGCCGCCAATGATGAAATTCACAGGCATTGAATGCGGCAAATGCGCAGTGCCGGATAAAAAAATCTGGCTGTCCTTTGAACGCAAGATGTCCTGCGCCGTAGGAAAGTGCGGACACTGCCGTATCGATGAAGTTTATGTATGCCTGGACGGACCGACGTTTAACTATACGCAGGCCAAGTATCTGGTGGATTAAAGGAAGGAGAAGAGGGAAATGAATCATGATATTGATGTAAAGAAGGTTCGCACCAACTGCTTCCGTCAGTCCAAGGTGGCGGGGGAATTCATGCTGCAGATGCGTGTGCCCGGCGCTGTGATCGATGCGAAACACTTAAAAGCTGTCGCAGAAATCTGCGAACGCTGGGGAAACGGTTCCTTCCATATGGGAACCCGTCAGACTCTGGATATACCGGGAGTCAAATATGAAAACATACCGGAAGTCAACCGCTATATCAAGCAATATATTGAAGAAGTCGATGTGAAGCTCTGCGGATGCGATATGGAAGCCACGGAGTACGGATACCCTACCATCGGAGCCCGCAATGTAATGGCCTGTATCGGCAATGCCCATTGCATCAAGGGCAACGCCAATACCTATGAAATGGCGAAAAAAATTGAGAAACTGGTATTTCCGTCCCATTACCACATAAAGGTATCGGTGGCCGGATGCCCCAACGATTGTGCCAAAGCCAATTTCAATGACTTTGGCGTCATCGGAGTCAACAAACAAGTCTACGACTATGACCGCTGCATTGGCTGCGGCTCCTGCGTGGATGCCTGTCAGTCCCATGCTACCGGAGTTCTGACTCTCAATGAAAACGGAAAGATCGATAAAGATCCCTGCTGCTGCGTAGGCTGCGGCGAATGTTCACTGATCTGTCCTACGGGCGGCTGGACCAGAGACCCGAAGAAGCTGTACCGCGTGACCCTGGGCGGCAGGACCGGAAAGCAGACTCCCCGTTCCGGCAAGCTATTTCTCAACTGGGTAACGGAAGACGTTGTCCTGGGAATGTTTGCTAACTGGCAGAAATTCTCTGCATGGGCGCTGGATTACAAGCCGGAATATCTTCACGGCGGCCACCTGATCGACCGGGTGGGCTATAAAGAATTCGCGAAGCATATCTTTGAAGGTGTGGAATTCAATCCGGAAGCAAAGGTAGCCGATGATATCTATTGGGCGGAGAATGAACAGCGGAGCAATATCCACGTCATGCCTCTTTCCCAGCACAAACACGCGGGGCCTTCCGAAGAATCGTCCAAATGAAGGACCTTTTGAAATCTCATAGTTTCACCAAAGACCGACCTTTTACCATAAGGCCGGTCTTTTCGCATAATCGTAACTATTGTTGCTTTTCCGTGAATGTGGTAAACTAAAAAACAGAAAGCAGAAGAAAGGAGACGCGCCATGATCACCGATACTGAAGGAATCATACTGAAACAGATAAAAGCAGCCTACGGACGCCGTATGGTCCTTCTGTTCTCCAAGAAATACGGCAAGATCAGCGCCGGGACCAGCATCAGCGAAAAGGGGAGAAACAAATCGGCTCTGGCCATGCGGCCTTTTACTTATGGAAGATATGAGCTGTTTAAAAACAGGGACAGTTACAATATCAACGGGGCCGAAGTGCTTAAGAGCTACTACCGGATCGGTGAAGATGTGGACAAATACATGAACAGCTCCTACATACTGGAATTTACCGAAAAGCTATTGGTGGAGGAACAGCCCTCTCAAGCTCTGTTCAATCTGATCCTGGATTTTTTCAGCGTCATGGAAAACAGACAGAAAAGCCATGGAACCCTGGTGCTGGGATATGAAGTGAAAGCGCTGAAAATCATGGGCGTTATGCCGCGCCTGGATCGCTGCGCCTGCTGCGGCGAAATCTGCGGCACACAAAATCCTCCCAGGTATTTCAGCATAAAAGACGGAGGCATCATCTGTGAAAAATGCGGCGGTTCCGTTGAACTTAGTAGCAATGATACATTGATTTATCCGGTTAGTTTTGGTATAGTAGATATATTGAAGTACTTTGCGGACAATTCTCTGAAAAATTTTGAAAATCTCGCATTGGAGGAGAATGTCCAAAAAAAGCTGCAGACCATGATTCGGCGGTACGCAGCGTATCATTTAGATATTGGTGATTTAAAGAGCGAGAGCTTTTTAACGGAGTATTGAATACCAGGAGGTTTAATATGGAGATTACATTAGAAAAAATTGAATTGGTCAAGGACAGAACCGGTGTGAGCTACGCGGAAGCGAAAGAGGCGCTGGAGGCTGCGGACGGCAGTGTGGTAGATGCGATCATCAGCATCGAAGAAACGATCGACAGCAAGGAGAGCAAATCTTTCAGCAGACAGGGGACTGCAGTATTGGATAACCTGAAAGAACTGATTAAAAAGGGAAACGTTTCCAAGATTGTTGTGAAGAGAGAGGACGAAGTAATCCTCAACATTCCGGTGAATCTGGGGATCATTGGAACGGTAGTTGCTCCGTGGGGCGCTGTTCTGGGCGTGATCGCAGCGTTTGGATTCAAATGCACGGTGGAAGTCGTAAAAGACGACGGTACAATTATTGACGTGAGCGATACGGTTTCCGATACCATGGAGACTGTGGTTGAAAAAGGCAGCGTTGTGGCTGATGAAGTAAAGGAAAGAAGCTCGGATATTTATCAGGACGTAAAAGAAAAGAGCTCCGATATTTATCAGAACGCCAAGGCCAAGGCTTCCGACGCCATCAGCAAAGTGAAGAAAGAAAAAGAAGAAATCGATTTTTCCAGCTGCTTTGATGAGGCGGGCGATGTTGTAGATGATATCAAAGATGAAGCGGAGGACCTCGCAGACGATATGAAAGACGCGGCAGAGGACCTGAAAGAGAATATCGAAGACAAAGTTGACGATAGATAAAAGAAAAATACAAATAGAAATGGTAGGTAGTAAACAGCAATGAGTAAAGAAGTGACGATGGACAAAATTACTGCTTTGGCCAAGAACAGGGGATTCGTGTACCCGGGCTCCGAGATCTACGGCGGCCTGGCCAACACATGGGACTATGGTCCCCTGGGCGTTGAATTTAAAAACAACGTTAAAAAGGCCTGGTGGAAAAAGTTTGTGCAGGAATCCAAGTACAATGTGGGCCTGGACGCGGCGATTCTGATGAATCCGCAGACCTGGGTGGCTTCCGGCCATGTGGGTGGGTTCGCCGATCCTTTGATCGACTGTAAGGCGTGTAAATCCAGGTTCAGAGCAGACCAGCTTATCGAAGAATATCTCAAAGAAGAAGGTATCTCCGATATCACCGTGGACGGATGGTCCAATGAAAAACTGGAAGATTTCATCAAGGAGAAGGGCATCAAATGTCCGGATTGCGGAAAGCAGGATTTTACCGGCATCCGTCAGTTCAACCTGATGTTCAAGACATTCCAGGGCGTGACCGAGGATTCTAAATCGGAACTCTTTTTAAGACCTGAGACAGCTCAGGGTATATTCGTAAATTTCCGTAACGTACAGAGAACATCCAGAAAAAAGATACCGTTCGGCATCGCGCAGATCGGCAAATCCTTCAGAAATGAAATCACTCCGGGCAATTTCACTTTCAGAACCCGTGAGTTCGAGCAGATGGAACTGGAATTTTTCTGCGCTCCGGGAACGGATCTGGAATGGTTCTCCTACTGGAAGGATTATTGCGTCAACTTCCTGAAGAATCTGGGCATGAAAGAAGAAAATATCCGCCTGCGGGATCATGATAAGGAAGAGCTTTCCCATTACAGCAACGCCACAACCGATATTGAGTATCTCTTCCCCTTCGGCTGGGGTGAGCTGTGGGGCATTGCCGACCGGACCGATTTTGACTTAAAACAGCATATCGAACATTCCGGACAGGAAATGAACTACGTGGATTCCGAGACCGGCGAGAAATATGTGCCTTACTGCATCGAGCCGTCGCTGGGAGCTGACCGTGTGGCCCTGGCTTTCCTTGTTGACGCTTATGACGAGGAAATTTTAACGGACAGCAAAGGGAAGGAAGATGTACGGACTGTGCTCCGTTTCCATCCGGCCCTGGCGCCGTTCAAGGCCGCAGTGCTGCCGCTGGCGAAAAAGCTGGCGCCGATCGCAGAGCCGATTCATGAAGAACTGGCCAAGTATTTCACGGTGGATTATGATGCTTCCGGTTCAATCGGCAAGCGCTACAGAAGAGAAGACGAGATCGGTACGCCTTTCTGTATCTGCGTGGACTTCGACACGGCCGAGGATGGCTGCGTGACGATTCGGGACAGAGACACGATGGAACAAGTTAGAATTCCTGTAGATCAGGTTAAAAGCTATATAGAAGAAAAACTAATTTTTTAAGCAAGGGAGATTTAAAAAGTGGAAAAGAAAAAGTTTGTTTACTCATTTAATGAGGGCTCAAAGGATATGAAAGACCTGTTGGGCGGAAAAGGTGCTAATCTTGCGGAAATGACCAAAATTGGCCTTCCTGTACCATTTGGATTTACGGTTACGACCGAAGCCTGCAACCGCTACTATGAAGAAAATAAGACGATCGCGGATGACATCGTGGCTGATATCTTTGAGAAACTTTCCGATCTTGAGCATGTGACCGGAAAGCAGTTCGGCAGTGTAGAAAATCCATTGCTGGTATCTGTACGTTCCGGCGCTAAAATTTCCATGCCTGGTATGATGGACACGATCCTCAACCTGGGGCTTAACGATAATACCGTTGAAGGTCTGGCAAAGCTGACGGAAAATCCCAGATTTGCTTATGACAGCTACAGAAGATTCATCCAGATGTTCGGCGATGTGGTTATGGAAATCCCTAAGACAAAATTCGATGCCATCTTTGATTCCAAGAAAGAAAAAGAAGGCTGCGAGTATGACGTGGATTTGACCACTGAACACTTGCAGGATATCATCGTAGAATATAAAAAATTAGTGAAAGCCGAAATGGGCAGAGACTTCCCGCAGGATCCGAAGGATCAGCTGATGGAAGCGGTTATGGCCGTATTCCGTTCCTGGAACAATGAAAGAGCCATCCTTTACAGACAGCTCAATGATATCCCGGGCAGCATCGGTACTGCCGTAAACGTACAGTCCATGGTATTCGGCAATATGGGAGATACATCCGGAACAGGTGTTGCCTTCACCAGAAATCCGGCCAATGGCGAAAAGAAGCTGTTCGGCGAATTCCTGGTAAACGCACAGGGCGAAGACGTAGTAGCCGGTATCCGTACGCCGCAGCCGATCGCAGAGATGGCGGAAGCGTTCCCGGAGGTTTACAAAGAATTTACACGGATTTCCGAACTGCTGGAAAAACACTATACTGACATGCAGGATATGGAATTCACAGTTGAAAGAAATAAACTCTTTATGCTCCAGACAAGAAACGGTAAGAGAACAGCGGCTGCTGCCGTAAAGATTGCCGTTGACATGGAAAAGGAAGGTCTGATCGACAAAAAGACAGCCGTTACCAGACTGGAACCGGCGATGATCGACCAGCTGCTCCACCCGAAATTCGACGATGCGGAACTGGCCGCTGCTGAAAGACTGACCAAGGGACTTCCGGCATCACCGGGCGCCGCGACAGGTAAGATCTATTTCAATGCCGCTGACGCAGTGGCAGCCGTAGAAAACGGAAACCCTGCTGTTCTGGTAAGACTGGAAACTTCTCCGGAAGACCTGGCCGGCATGGTTGCCGCGGAAGGTATTCTCACAGCCAGAGGCGGTATGACTTCTCATGCTGCGGTAGTAGCAAGAGGTATGGGCAAATGCTGCGTTTCCGGATGCGCTGAAATCAAAGTGGATGAAGAAGCAAAGACGCTGACAATCGGCTCGGAAGTATTTAAAGAAGGCGATTACATATCCCTGGATGGTACGGCCGGCGAAGTAATTAAGGGCCAGGTTAAGACTGTTCCGCCTGAACTGTCCGGCGACTTTGGAACCATCATGCAGTGGGCTGACGAAATCCGTACCCTGAAAATCAGAACCAACGCCGACAATCCGAGAGACGCGAAACAGGCGGTTGATTTCGGCGCGGAAGGTATTGGCCTTTGCAGAACCGAGCACATGTTCTTTGAAGAAGAAAGAATTCCGGCCGTAAGAAGAATGATTTTGGCTGACTCCGAAGAAGAAAGAAGAGAAGCGTTGTCCTTCCTGCTGCCGTTCCAGAAGAGCGACTTCAAGGGAATCTACGAAGCGCTGGGCGACAGACCGGTAACCATCCGTCTGCTGGATCCGCCGCTCCACGAATTCCTGCCTCACACGGACGAGGAGATCAAACAGCTGTCCGCTCAGATCAACGTTCCATATGAAAAACTGGCTAAGAAGACAGAAGAACTCCACGAGTTCAACCCAATGCTGGGACACCGCGGATGCCGTCTTGCCGTTACTTATCCTGAGATCGCTGAGATGCAGGCGGAAGCCATCATCATGGCAGCCATCGAAGTGAGAAAAGAACAGGGCCTGGATGTTGTTCCGGAAATCATGATTCCGCTGGTAGGCCTGAAAAAAGAACTGGCTGACGTAAAAGCAACGGTTGTTAAAACAGTTGAAAAGGTTATGGAGCGCGAAGGCGTGAAATTCGATTACCTGATCGGAACCATGATCGAGATCCCAAGAGCAGCTCTGACAGCTGATGAAATCGCGGAAGAAGCAGAATTCTTCTCCTTCGGAACCAACGACCTGACTCAGATGACCTTCGGATTCTCCAGAGACGATACGGGTCAGATCATCAAAGAATACAGAGACAAGGGCATTTTCGACGATGACCCGTTCCAGTCCATCGACCAGACCGGCGTAGGACAGCTGGTTAAGATGGCAGTTGAAAAGGGTAAGTCCACAAGACCGAACATCAAGCTGGGAATCTGCGGCGAACACGGCGGAGATCCAAAATCCATCGAGTTCTGCCACAACATCGGACTCCAGTACGTATCCTGCTCCCCGTTCCGCGTGCCAATCGCCAGACTGGCCGCAGCCCAGGCAGCAGTAAAAGCCGAAAAATAGGAGGAATTGTCCCAATTTGCGGAGCAAATTGCGGAATTTCCCCCGTCAGGTGCCGCAGGGCTTTAGCCCATGGCCATTGTGAATTTATGCAGGTGTGTTATCCGAAAGATAACACACCTGTTTTAATATGCACCCCTGGCAGAAAAAGGCAAATCGCTATTTTTATCAACACGCAGCAGAAAACCGAGTTCTTGTTGAACTTTTTTCAAGGATACGAGGCACGGGAGCACAGAATTTCGATCAATATGCGGCTTCAAACAGGATCAGAAACCTCAAACCCTTGGAAATACCTCAACAACAAAGCGAAAATGAACCCGCTGTTGAAACAAATCGGCATATTGGGAATACAGGTTGTGTACCCGCAAAGAATCCTGTATAATCGTTTCAACAAACAACAGGAGGTATTTTATTATGATAGACAAATTGACACAGCGGCGCAGTATCCGCAAATACACAGAGGAAGCGATTCCTGAGGAAAAACTGAAAACCGTACTCAAAGCCGGCCTGCTGTCGCCGACTTCGAAGAACCTGCACCCGTGGGAATTTCTGGTGGTTCAGGACAGAAAGCTGCTGGGAGAGCTGGCAGACTGTCGGGAAATGGGAGCCGACATGCTGAAAGGAGCGGCCGCGGCCGTTATCGTTATGGCAGATACGCAGATCAACGACGTCTGGATTGAGGATTGCTCCATCGCCATGAGCAATATGCACCTGACTGCGGCAGACGAAGGGGTGGGAAGCTGCTGGATACAGGTACGGAACCGAAACAGCAAAAAGGCAGGCGTAACCACAGAACAGTTTATTAAAGAAATGTTTGATATAGGAGAAAAATACGCAGTGGAAGCGATTCTTTCCCTGGGCATGCCGGCGAAGGAAAGAGGGCCTGTAGTGCTGGATGAGAAGCTGTGGGAGAAGGTACATTACGGGAAATTCTAAGACGCTGGGACAGATGGGAGGTAAGCCGTGAAAAAACTGGATATTGCCAAAGAGGTGGAGATCCTGAAAACCGCCTTTGAATCCTCCTACGACGGAATCCATATTTTGGACAGCGATGGCAACACTTTGTATATAAACAGCGCCTGCACCAGAATTGAAGGGATCTCCAAAGAAGAGGCCATGAACAGAACTATTAAGGAGCTGGTGGCCAACGGAGTCTACTCCGAATCCGTCACCCTGAAGGTGTTGGAAACAAAGGCTCCCACTACTATCATACAGACTGCGAAGAACGGCAGTCAGCTGCTGTCCACGGGAACACCGACCTTTAAAGAAGACGGGAGCATCGACAAGGTCATAGTCAATTCCAGGGACATTACAGCCCTCAACGAACTAAAACGGGAACTTTCGGTCAAAGAAGAGCTGGCAAGACAATACCGGGTGGAGTTGGAACTGCTGAAAAAGGAACATGGAAAGCAAGCGGATCTCATTGCCAAAAGCCCTGCCATGCAAAAAATCATCAGGCTGGCCCTGAATGTGGCGAAAGTGGATTCGACCGTTCTCATTACCGGAGAATCGGGCGTGGGTAAGGGCGTCCTTGCTGAATTTATCCACAACAACAGCGCTTGCGCAGAGGGTCCCTTTATTAAGATCGATTGCAGCAGTATTCCTGAATCCCTGTTCGAGTCCGAGCTCTTTGGTTATGAGAAGGGCGCTTTTACAGGAGCCGAGAGAACGGGAAAGGCCGGGCTGCTTGAGCTGGCCAACGGCGGAACCGTATTTTTGGACGAAATCGGGGAGATGCCCCTTTCCATGCAGCCAAAGCTGATGCGGGCGATCCAGCACAGAGAGATCGTTCCCGTAGGAGGAAAACTTGTAAAAAAGCTGGATTTGAGAATCATTGCGGCGACCAATGTGGATCTGGCGCAGAAAGTGCGCGACAAAGAATTTCGAGAGGACCTTTACTATCGGCTCAACGTAGTGCCGATCCGTATCCCGGCGTTGCGGGAACGAAAGGAAGATATTCTTCCCCTTATCCTGCGCCTGATGGAAAAGCTCAATGAACACTACGGGTTTCATAAGCATCTGACGGAAGAAGTGAAAGACACGCTGCTGGAATATGAATGGCCGGGAAACATCCGGGAACTGGAGAATGTAATAGAACGTATTCTGGTCAGCACGCAGGATGATATCATAGACAGCAAATCGCTGCCGTCCCATCTGACAAGGGGAAAAACAGGCGACTTTCCCTTTTACAAGATGACAGCCGAGGATTATAAAACGGCTTTGGCAAAATATGACGCTCATCTTTTAAAACAGGCTGTCCAGGAAGCAGGGTCCATTCCAAAGGCTGCCCAAAAGCTGGGAGTCGATGCCACAACGATCCGAAGAAAAATGGCGAGGTACGGAAAGCTGCTGAAAGAAGAATAGTAGAGAATCGTGCAAAAATGCACGCATATCCGTGCGTTTTTGCACGATATAAGAAACGACATAAAATATTGAAATTTCAATGATAATATATAAGTTAGGACATGGATTGATGCATAATTGCACGATTCCATGTCTTTTGTTATTTTCATAAAACCGCACGACCCAGGAAAGGCAAGTGATTTCAACCGAATACAGAATAGTTTGTCTATTCGTACAATTGGCACGGAACTTGCTATTTTATATGGACAACAAACAAATTGTGCTAAAGGAGGCCATTATGAAAAAGTATATTCCGTTAGATTCTTTGAAGACCCCGCGTTTTGCCGAAATCAAAACATTTATGCGTCTTCCCAATGTGAAAACAACCCAGGACATCGACTATGCGGTGATTGGAGTCCCATTTGACACGGGAACCACCTATCGGCCCGGAGCCAGATTCGGACCTGCCGCCATCCGGGATATATCCTCACTGATCAAGCCATACAACGTGCCGCAGAAGGTCAATGTGGTGGAAGAGCTTTCCGGCGTGGATTACGGTGATGTTCCGGTAATACCGGGATTTATTGAAGAAACCTATGAGCAGATGGAGCAGGGGCTGACACCGATTGTCGAAGCCGGAGTCATTCCCATCTGCCTGGGAGGAGATCATTCTATTACCTTAGGCGAGCTGCGGGCGATCGCGAAGGTACACGGACCGGTAGCTTTAGTCCACTTCGACTCGCACTTTGACACCATTGATTCTTATTTCGGCAAAAAATATAACCACGGTACCGTATTTAAACGGGCTCTGGAAGAAGGCTTGATCGATGTGGAGCACTCGATTCAAGTGGGAATGCGGGGAACGTTCTATTCGGAAGACGATTTAACCGATTCCTCAAAATTGGGTTTTAAGGTAATCACCAGCTTTGAAATGCGTGAGCTGGGGCTGTCGGAAGTAGTCCGCCAGATCCTTGAGCGGGTTGGCGATAAAAAGGCCTTCCTGACCTTTGATATTGATTTCGTTGATCCCGCCTTTGCGCCGGGAACCGGGACCATCGAAGTGGGCGGTTTCAGCAGCGCCGAGTCTCTGGGCATGGTGCGCAAACTGAAAGATCTCAACTTTGTGGGCTACGATCTCGTGGAAGTGCTGCCGGCTTACGATCCGTCACAGATAACGGCTTTTCTGGCGGCAAATCTTGTTTTTGAGTTCATATCAATCATTGCTTTAAGTAAGAAAAAATAGTCAAAGGAGATGTGGTTATGAGTAGTGTTTTTATGCAGGAAATCAGCTGGCAGGAATTCAAAGCAAAAAAAGAGGATGCGGTTATCATATTGCCGGTAGGCTCCACCGAACAGCATGGGCCGATGCTGCCGCTATCCGTGGACGCGATTATCAGCACAGGTCTTGCGAAAATGATCGCAGAAGAGATTGGCGGACTCGTTGCGCCAACCGTCTGCTATGGCTATAAATCAGCCCCCCTGTCAGGCGGCGGGCCGCTATTTCCGGGAACGCTGGATCTCAACGGCGCCACCTTAACCGCTTTGGTATCGGATATTCTGGAGGAGCTGATCAGAGACGGCGTTAAGAAGATTTTCGTAATGAACGGACACTTTGAAAACGAAGCCTTTATCTTAGAGGCGATCGACCTGTTATCGCGAAAATATGAGGATGTGACCTTTATAGAAAGCAGCTGGTGGGATCAGATATCCGATGAAGTGATGGACAAGGTATTCGATGAAGTACCGTTTCCGGGCTGGGCGTTGGAACATGCCGCGATTGCGGAGACTTCCATGACCATGTATTTCCGGCCGGACCTGGTTCATATGGAACGATTTATAGAAGACGGCGTTGATGAAGAATTGGGATATTCCATTTATCCCGCGTCAAAATGCAAAGTCCCTGAGACGGGTTTACTGGCAACTGCCAGGACTTCTTCCAAAGAAAAAGGAAAGCTCTTGGCAGAGGATATCACAGCCCACTACGCAGCTATATTAAAAGATCGGATGTAACCGGGGCTAAGTAAGGAGGTTGATCTTATGAAAGATAAAAACAAAATAAATCTTCCTTTTGTGGACTCGAAAGAGGATGGAGCGCAGAGAAGGCTGGAACAACTGGGATATCCGCAGGAGCTGGACCGGAGACTGTCCGTATTCGGTAATGTGGTTATGGCCCTTTCCAACGTGTCTCCGGTCATGGCTGCGTTTGTTTATGCGCTGGCCGCTTTTGCGACAGTGGGAATCGCCACAGGCCCGGCTGCTCTCTTGCAGGGGATCAATGTGATTTTGATTGGATTGATCCTGGGAGAACTGGGATCCATGTATCCGGTTTCGGGAGGACTTTATTCAATTGTAAGCTACGTGCTGCCCAAGCCGCTGGTGTTCATTGCCGTGTTTACCTTTATGATTCAGGCATTTATCTATCCGCCGTCCATCGCCATGGGCGTGGCCCAGTATCTGCAGATCCTCTTTCCGCAGCTGCCTCAGGGCGCCTTTGCCGGCAGCGCCATATCTGCGGTCACCTTGATTATCGCTCTGCTGATCGGCCTCAACAGTATCGTTACCAGCAATCGGGTAGCGAAGATATTTTTAGCGCTGCAGATGGCCGTTATCTTTGTCTTTCTGTATATTTGCTTCGCCAATCCCCAAAGATCTCTGGGCGATGTGCTGTTTCATGCGGAAATGCTCAATGAAAGCGGAACCGGTATGGTTCCTGTGACCTTTGCGGCGGTATTGATGGGAATCGGCATCCTTTGCGCGGCCATAGACGGGTATCCGGCGTCCCTGGGATTTTCGGAAGAAACAAAGGGATCCTGTCGAAATGTGGGAAAGGCTGTGTTTATTTCCGCTGCCACAACGGCTGTCATTATCGCTGCTGTTCTGATTATGTCTATGGTTGCAGCTCCCGATCTGTTTGCTTTCCTTGGCAGTGAATCGCCGCTTCTTTACACGGCAGAAGCCTATATGGGATCGATCGGAGCTACGATTATCAATGCCGGTATCATCATATCTTCCTTTGGCTGCCTGGTGGTTATCATCAATTATATGGCAAGAGTGCTCTATACGGGAGCACGCGACCGGATCTGGCCGGGAAAAATGAATCGGGCCTTGACAAAGGTGTCGGGCAAAGGCAAGGTCCCCTGGGTAGCCACAATTCTGATTGCTGCGGTGGATTGTATTCTGGTATTCGCATCGGACATTGTTACTCTGATTACTTTTGGAGGAATGGCCGCCGCTACCGTATATCTTTTGATCGCTATCGGCTCTATCAACAGCAGGCTCAGAGATAAGAAAACCACCCGGCCGTTTAAAATGCCGCTGTTTCCGATTCCTTCCATCATAGTAATTCTGTTTCTCGTGGTTGCCATCACATCGCAGACCGCGAAAGACCTGGCTATCGTTGGAGGGCTGCTGGCATTGGCGCTGATCTACTATTTTGCCTATATCAGGCCGAGGGATAAAAAGGAGGAAAAACATGGAGAAGAATAAAACAATCCTGATTTCAGGATGTGCCGGAAAGGTCGGCGGCGCGGTCGCTGAACTGTTTTCGCAGCGGGGATGGGACGTCGTAGGTCTGGACCTGTCTCCGGAGGCGGAAAATACGGATTCCTATTATCAGTGCGATATGAAAGACTTTGAAAGCGTAAAACAAATTATAGAAACCATTGAGGAGAGCAAGGCGATTGACGCTGTTTTCCACGGAGCGGGGATGACCTTTGAAGGCGGATTTGAAGACACGAATATGGAGGATTGGGAGGAACTTTTGCGGACGGTTTTGGGCGGTGCCGCCAACCTGTGCAGGGCAGCGGCTTCGTATATGATCCAAAGAAAGCAGGGCAAAATCATTTTGCTGGCCCCGGACTACAGGTGGGTAAAAGGTGACTGTATTATGGAAGCTTCGGCAGCAGGAACGCTCCATGGCTTTGCCAAGAGCTTCGGCGCGGAAGTGGCAAAGGACAATATCCTGGTGAACGCGCTGGCTCCCAATGTTCCCATTGACCGGTCAGCTTTGGCGGAAACCGTGTTTTATCTGGCCGAGCAGGATAGCTATACCGCGGCGCAGGTGATCTCCATGGGAGGTGTAAAAGATGAGATATAAGGATTTGAAAGATAAGATTGTTTTCATTACCGGCGGCACCCAGGGGATCGGCGAAGCCATGGCAGTGAAGTTTGCCCGGGAAAAGGCCCGCGTGATTATAAACGGCAGAAAAAACAATGAAAAGGTCCAAGGAGTAGCAGAACGAACGGGAGCCAAAACAGCCATGGGCGACCTGCAGGAAATCAAGACAGCTGAGGAAGTAACCAAGCAGGCGCAGCAGTATTACGGAAAACTGGATGTGCTGGTCTGCAATGCCGCCGGCATGAGCATGTCGCCATTCCTGGAAAGCGAAGAAGATACCTGGTGGCGGCAGATTAAAATTAATTTGACCGGCCATATGGCCTGTATTCGAAGTGCGATTCCGGATATGAAAAGAAACGGCGGGGGTACGATCATACTCATCAGCTCTTTCTTCGGATCCATCGGCTGGACCAACGCCACCGGCTACGGCGCGTCTAAATCGGGTATTTTGACTATGGGGCAGTATCTCGCCAGAACCTATGCCGAGGATAACATAAGGGTTTGTACCATCATTCCCGGCGTCATCGATACGCCACAGCTCAATGTGGATGCCAATGACCTGGGCATTTCCCTGGACGAAGTCAGAGAAATGTACGCGAAGGATATCGCCATGGAGCGAATCGCCCGACCCAGTGAGATCGCAGCTATGGCGGCATTTCTGGCAACAGAGACCGGCAGCCGGGCTTTCAGCGGCCGCCATGTAATCGTCAGCGGCGGGGAATACCGTTCCACGCCATATTATCTGTAGAATCGAGGTAAGAGTTATGAAAAAACTGGAAAACAGAGTTGCCGTTGTAACCGGCGGCAGCAGAGGAATTGGAAAAGGAATCGCTTTGGCATTTGCTAAAGAAGGGGCGAATATCGTCTTTTCCTTCCGATGCAATGAGCAGGCGGCGCAGAGCACTGTAAAAGAGATCGAAGCCTGTGGTGTCAGGGCGCTGGCTATTCAGGCGGACGCAGGCAGAGAAGAAGATGTAAAAAGATTGGCCCAAACCATAGAAAAAGAGTTTGGAAAGATCAATATTCTGGTCAACAACGCGGGAACCATTGGCCTGGAGGTTCCGGTAACGGAGATGGAAACCAGCGAATGGGACCGGGTAATCAATACGGACCTGAGGGGCGTATTTCTGAACTGCAAATATTTGATCCCCTTGATGGCAAAAGGGCAGGGCGAGCCTGTGGGAAAAATTATCAACATATCTTCGGAGCTTTCCAAAAAAGGCAGAGCCGGATATGGACACTATGCCGCCGCAAAGGGCGCCATCAACTCCTTTACCATGTGCCTGGCCCTGGAAATGGCTCCCGACATTCTGGTGAATATCATAGCGCCGGGGCCTATTGAAACGGACATGATCCTGGCGGACATGGAACCGGAATGGGTGGAAAAAGAAAAGGACATCCCGCTCCAAAGGCTCGGCAAAGTAGAAGAAATCAGCGCCGCCGCCCTGCTTTTGGCTTCCGATGATGGCAATTTCTTCTGCGGTCAGTTCGTAAGCCCCAACGGCGGCGCCGTATTCTTCTGAGTTTCAGATCTGCTTCCGGTTGAAGAGCGACACGGCTGCCCAGAGAAAAACTATAAGCAGCAGGCCACAGATGACAAAGGGTATGGCAAAATCCGATGCGGCAAGTTCGCCGCTCAGCAGAGAAACGTTGTCTGCGGCCAGCCGCAGTGGGCTGAATTTCTGAACCTGAGGAAAGAAGTTCAGCAGAAACAGACAGACTGTAAATCCCCCGGTAAAGAGCAGAGCTCCATAGCCGCTGCGAAAAAGAACACCTCCCAAAAGCAGGGATGCGATCAGCAGGATACCAAAGGCCCAGAGCGCAAATACGGCCAGCGGCAAAAGGGATACGGGGTCATGCCAATACAGGACCGTGTATCCTAAGCAAGCTGCAAAGCAGAGCACATAGGCCGCAGTAAAGGTCAAAAGGGCAGCCAGAAATTTTGCCAGAATCACACTGCTGCGGCAAAGGCCTTTGGTCAGCACATTTACCAGTGTTCCACGGGAAAGCTCCCCTGATATCATGGCACTGAATAAAATGACGGTGACAACCAGCCCGATCTGCGGCACGTTTTTAAAAAACTGCATCCAGGAATCCATTGCTGTAGGCTCTGCGATGGACATGGTCATGCCCTCCGGCAGAAACGAGCCGATCAGCTCCGGCATCAGCTTTGCGGTCAGCGGGCTCATAATGCCCAGGAGCAGAAAAACAATGCCCAGGATAATCAATTTATAAGTTCGCAGCGATTCGCACAGTTCTTTTTTTGTAAAAGCGATAAATCCGTTCATTGTATTGCCTCCATAAAGATTCCTTCTAAAGTCGGTTCCTGTATTTCCATTTTCAGCGGAAAGAGTCCTTTGCCGTAAAGGGCTGATAAAACAGCCTGCTGCACAGGCTTTATATCCGTACTGCGGATTGTCAGACAGCTGCCCTGAACCTCGATCTGACTGCAATAAGGCAGCAGATAAGGAGAAGCTGTCAGCTCCGATACATCGGCTGCGGAAGCAAAGCTGACGAAAAGAGCATTGGCTGATTTCTGCGCCTTTATCCGGGAAAGCTCTCCGCAGAGGGCCAGATTTCCCTGGTGAAGGACGGCAATACGGTCACAGATCTGCTCCGCATCGGAAAGAATATGGGTGGAAAACAGTACCGTTGTCTGCTCCCTGACCTGATGGAGAATATTTAAAAGCTCTCTTCTGCCCACAGGGTCGAGGGCGGATGTGGGTTCGTCGCAGATCAGCAGTTTTGGCCTTGTCAGCAGCGCCTGGGTAATACCCAGACGCTGCTTCATTCCCCGGGAAAAGCCGCTGATTTTTTTCCTGGCTTCTTCAAGTCCCACCAGATGTAAGAGTTCTTCGCTTCTACGGGCAATTTCTTTTTTGGAAAGTCCGGCGATCTCTCCGCAAAGCTTTAAGTATTCAGCCGGTTTCATGTAACCGTAAAATTCCGGTACGTCAGGCAGGTAGCCCACCAGACGGTTGGTTTTGGTCTGCCCGTAAGTCACCGGTTCGCCCAAAACGCGGATTTGCCCGCCATCTGCTTTCAAAAGGCCAAGGATCAGTTTCATGGTCGTGGTTTTTCCGGCGCCGTTTTGACCCAGAAAGCCAAAGACAGAATGCTCGGGGACTGTAAATGAAATTTCATCCAGTACCGTATGAGCGCCGAACTTTTTCGTCAGGCCTTCAATGCACAGAGTATCCATTATTCTTCACCTCTTCCAAAAGCAAAATAGACCACTGGCCCCAGGATCTGTATAAACATTACGACCAGCACCCACAAAACGCGGTTTCCAAACCGATAGTGAGGATGTCTGAGGACGTGAACCAGAGCGGTTAAAGCCAGAGCAATCTCTAAAATAATCAAAGGGATCAGAAAGGGCAGATATTCAATATAATCATTCATAGCTAGTTTCCTCCCAGGACAGATTTTAATTTTATAAGAATCGTTTTAAATTCGGGCGTTTCTTTAAGGGGCGTCAGAGCAGGGTTCTGCTCGATGCTCTCGATCAGGCTCTTTTTTATGATATCTTTGCTGCGAGGAGCCTGATTGCCCAAGTCAAAATCAGCAAGCCAGGAATCAATGGAATCGAAGAAGACATCGCCATGGAGCGTAAAAGGCGCAAAATTCTCACAGGCCGTGACATAAAGGTCTAAAAAATCCAGCGCTTTCTCAGCTTCTCCCATGGCACAGAAGAACTGTGCTCCCGCCAAAGCGGATGAAGCCATAACGTTGGGGTGCAGCTTCTCCAGCTCAAAGAGGCGTGCTATGCCCAAAAACCGCTTGAGAATTAAATCTGTCTTTTGCGGTTCCTGGCCCGGCAGAGTCAGCAGCTGCGCCATGGAGCTTTCCAAGACAATAAGATGCTGATAGATGGATACTTGAAGGGCCTCGCGGCCTTTCTCCGGATTGCCCATCATTATATAAGCCTGAGCCATACTTTCCGTTTCCTGGGTAATGGGGCGCAGTGTTTCTCCGAATAGCTCCAGTACTTCCTGGGGACGGTTCGTCATCATATAGGCGGCTGCTTCGACCATAGTCGCATCCTTCGATAAGAACACATTGCCGCTCTCTTCTTTGATCCGCCGGCACAGTTCCAGGGCTTCGTCCAGTACAGCGGACTGCTGCTCTTTGGGCGCCACCATATGATGATTGAGATAGAGCACAGCCATCTGCAGCAGCAGCGGAAAACAACAGTAATATTTGTGGATGATTTTCTGGCATCGGTCGTAGGTTTCCTCAAAAGGGCTGTCTGCGAAGCGGTCGGCCAGTTCATGGTACAGGTTTCGAATCTCTTCTTTGCTCATTTGCGGCGTGTAGCCCAGAAGGTCGTCTATGGAAATATTAAAATAGGTCGCAAGCTGGGGCAGAAATGTGATGTCCGGGTAGCTCTGCCCGGTTTCCCATTTGGACACGGATGCTTTGGAAACGCCGATATAGGCGGCCAGCTCATCCTGTGTAATGCCTTTTTCCTTGCGTTTTTGGGTCAGCGTTTTGCTGATGTTTATTTCTTTCATTTGAATCACCTCTAACTTTATTATAGCGGCTTTTGACAAGGCTACAATGGATTTGCGGTTGATTTTAGTTGAAAAAATCAACCGCTGCGATACAGTTGCGATGAAAAGTATTTTGACGTATACTGAGGAAAAGTAAAGGAGGATTCGGGGCGATGCTGGAAGAAAGGCTGCAATATCCTGAGGGAATACCTATTAATGTTACCATAAGTTCGATCGAGGAATATCCGATCCATTATCACAGCAAGGATCTGGAGCTGATCGTCGTCATGGAGGGAACCATTAAATTAATCATCGGCTACAGGACGATCCTGCTGAAAAAGGGCGATATTTTCATCGTAAATGAGGACGAACTCCACAGCATGTATTCCAATGCTCCCAATAAGATCCTCATCATTCAGTTTGACCTGGACTACTTTGTTCAATATATCGAAAGCCTGGAATTTTCTTATATGATGCTGGAGACATACTTGAACGGAGAGAAAATCGAGGATCTGAATATAACGCTCACCTCAAAGATCCGTGAGCTGATGGAGCTATATGTAAAAAAGGGAGCCAATTTTTCGAAAAAGCTGACGTCCTTATCGATCGACCTGCTTACCTATATGAAAAGCAATTTTGAGTATTTTTCCATTTATGAAGGCCGGTACTTTATCAATAAGCTGGACCTGCAGGGTAATCCCGCCAATGTAGGCCGCATCAGGGAAATCTATAAGTTTATATATGACAATTATGACAGAAAAGTAACTCTGCAGGAACTGGCGGAGGAAAAACATTTCAGTATGTATTATCTCTCCCATATCATAAAGGACTTTGTGGGGATATCCTTTAAGGAGCTTCTCAACTTTTCCAGGGTGGAAATTTCCGAGAAATACTTACTGGAAACAGAGATGCGGATCAGTGAGATCGCCCTGGCATGTGGATTTTCCGCGACCCGGTATTATGTCAAGGCGTTCGAAGAATGGTACGGCCAAACTCCGGAAGAGTATCGGGCGCAACGGACCAGCCACGCCAATGGAGAAATAAAAATAGAAGTGCTGTCCCCGCAGGCAATACTGGACAGCATGGACGATGCCCGGACCGAGCAGACATACCGGGGGAATCCATTGTTGAGAGACTTTTATTCCAAAGTAATTCCTCTGAACGGTCAGGCAGTCAGACGGAAGAGAAGCCTCGGCAGGAATAACCTTATTGCGGCCAGCAGGACCTGGGAAACTCCCGGCAGGATCAGTGAAACAATCTTTCAGGTTTTACGAAACCGCTTTGATGTGGCGGAGGTGATTTCCGTGGCAGGAGGCCGGCCTGAGCGGGAGCTCCTGAAACGGTTTGAATTCATGACGCGGCAAAACATGAACAAGGCAATCTATGAATTCAGCAATGACCGCAACATACAAAACCATATAGGTTTCTTTGAGACACTGTTTTCTACGCTTGATGTTCATGGACTCAATACGGAAAATTTTACGTTATACCTTGCGGACCATAGTTCATCACCGGAACAATTCGCGTATTTGATGGATTATCTCAATGAGGAAGCTGGGGCAGAGAAATTTTTTTCAGTAGAACCGGTGGCTCTCGGAGATTCTGCTTTCGACCAGGGAAGCTACGTGTTCGATGCGATCTGCGGAACGCCGTATCTGCTGCATGGTTTGCTGGGAAATAAGAAAAAAACAGCCTATGCCTTAATGGATGATGAAGGCACATCTGTCGGTACCATTTCAGGAAGCAGCGGTCTTACTGCGTGGAACGGTCTGAAAAAGGCGGCCTACTTTACCTGCATGTTCTACGCTATGCTGGGCGATAGTGTGGTTGCGGAGGATAATGATTATATCATTACCAAAAAAGGCGACAGCTACCAGCTGTTATTTTACGACTATTACCAGGAAGGATATAAAAAAATTCGCTCTCTCAGAAGCAAAGAAGAGATTGCAGATGTTTTTGAAGAAAGAGTCCCGAGCAATGAGTATATTGTGGAAATCAGTAATTTGACAGGCACTTATAAAGTGACAAGGCTGAGTCTCAACGAAGAGTGCTGTTTGTTCAATAAACTGGCAGCCATGGGATTCCCGGAAGGGTTGAGTTCGCAGGAAAAATTCCTTCTGGAAAAGAGCCTTTTCCCGGAAGTGAGTTTTGAAGTGATGACGCTGAAAGAAACGATGGATTTATATGTCCATATGCCGCGTTTCGGAAGTGAATTAATCCTGCTGGAAAAGTGCTGAACCACTAGCCATTGGCAACGCAAAAATGTGCATTCTTACATTTTTGCGTTTTTTTAATGCCCGGTTTTAATGTTTTTGCGATTTTTCTCAGGCAAAACGATCCGAAAAAAATAATTGTACAAATACGGGTAAAAACGTGCCAGCCGCAGGACAACGAAATAATTGAATATTAAGATAATTATGGTAATTTTGTTACTAACATATTACTTGAAGTACAGACAGGAGGTTATCATGATTATCGGAATTCCAAAGGAAAAGAAAGATCAGGAAGCCAGAGTCGGGCTGACTCCCAAATGGGTAAAAAAATTGACCGGCCAGGGGCACACCGTATATATCGAAAAAGGCCTGGCTTTGCTGGCGGGCATTGGAGATCAGGAATATATCGATGCCGGCGCGGAGATCTTGCCGACCACCCAGGATATTTATCTTAAGAGCGATATGATTGTAAAGCTTAAGGATTATATGCCGTCGGAACGAGACTTGCCTTTTAAGGAAGGACAGATTATCGTTTGCTTTTTCCATCTTGGCGAGGTGGAGCCGGACCAGCCGATGCTCGATAAACTTTTAGCATCAAAGGTGACGGGAGTTTCCCTGGAACTAATCAGAACGGATACGGGAGCACGGCCGATCATCATGCCCATGAGTGAAATCGCAGGAAGGGTTGCGGTCATGTGCGCATGTCACCACTGCATGCTTTCCGCAGGAGGAGCCGGTATCAGTCTGGCGGCCATCAGCGGAACCAGAAAACCAAAGATCCTGATTTTAGGCGGCGGCACATGCGGGTATGCGGCGGCGGATGTGGCTCTGGGGCTGCATGCGGATGTAACGGTCTTCGAGTCCCAATACAGCAGGATCAATCAGTTGCAGGGATTGATACCGGAGGCCCATCTATTGCTGTGGAGCTCAGATGAATGCGCGGAGCGCCTGAAGGATTGTGATGTTCTCATCAATACCATTTACCCGTATCCGGGGATGGAATATCCGCTGGTGACGAGGGAGATGGTCAGGACGATGAAGAAAAATTCTCTGATCGTGGATCTCGTAGGATGCGACATTATTGAAACGGTGAAATATACGACGATCACAGATCCCACCTATGTGGAGGAAGGTGTGGTACACTTTGGAATCGACAATTTGCCCGCTTTAGTTCCTCAGACCTCCAGCGAGCTGTTTGCCAGTTCCATTTATCCGTACGTTGAGGCGATTGCCAACAAGGGGATCAAGAAGGCTTGTGAGGATAGTAAGGAATTGTTCAGATCCATGAGTTTTGTGGGCGGGACTCTGGTCCACAAGGATATAGCCGATACGCACAATATGGATTATACGCCGTTTGATACGGAAATGCTGTAAGGGAAGGGGTGATTTTATGAAAGTTGCCGTACTGGGAGCCGGTAATGGCGGACAAACCATGGCCGCGGATTTAACGCTGCAGGGGCATAGGGTATCCCTATATGAAATGCCTGAATACGCAGAACCGCTCCGGAATCTCTTCGAAACCAGGGAAATTACGCTGGAGGGTTTTATAAAAGGAAAGGCGAAAATCGACCTCATTACGACAGATATAGCAGAGGCGATCGAGGACGTGGAAATTATGTTCATCCCTCTTCCTGCGTCTGCCCAGAGGAATTACGCGGAGCTGCTGGCGGATCAGGTAAAAGACGGTCAGGTGATCGTACTGATGCCAGGAAGCCTGGGGAGCCTCACCTTTAAACGAATTTTTAAAGAAAAAGGCGTAACTGCGGACATAGCGATATGTGAAACAAGCTCTCTGGCCTATGATACCCGCGCTGAATCGCCGGGGAGAATCCATGTTTTTGCGAGGAACCCCGACCTGCTGTTTGGCGTGATGCCCACTGAAAAGACCGATCTGGCATATAAACTGGCTTCTACTTTTTATTCGCTGCAAAAGGTGGATGATGTTCTTGCCTGCGGGCTGCACAGCTTAAATCCGGTGCTGCATATCCCGGGGTGTGTGCTCAATTCAGCACGCATAGAACGCTCAAAGGGCGACTTCTATTTATATGAGGAGGGAATTACGCCGTGTGTGGCAGGCGTTATGGAAAAGCTTGAAGAAGAGCGAAAAGCTATTGTTCAGACGCTGGGATATAAGTTCATGTCATTGGCGGAGGAATTGGCGGAAGGCCGCCAGCCGAGAAGCATCTGGGAAGAGGTTAACGGCTGTGAAACTCTTGAATTTATTAAAGGACCCACTTCTTTGCAGAACCGGTATTTTACGGAAGATATTCCTTATGGACTTACTGCGTGGATCGCTCTGGCGGAGCTGCTGATTGTGGAGGTGCCGGTTATGAAAGCTCTGCAGGCGATCGGTTCGATTTTGATCGGGGCCAAGCTTTCCGATATGGTGAGAACGCAAGCAGATATGGGAGTTGAGGGATTGGATAAAGAAGCCTTGAAAAAATATGTAAAGGATTTTTAGGAAAGGAGGCTGTGATGAGTAAGTCTGGGAAGGAGCAAGCAGTCAACATTTATGACAATAGTAAAATTGTTCCGCAAAATGTTCGGCTGTATACGATGGTGTTTTTGATATTCAGCTTTTGCTGTGGAGGCTGCTTTGGAATAGAAGATATAATATGTGTGAGTGGACCGGGCCTTGGGCTGCTGCTGATTTTGTTGCTGCCGATTTTCTGGGCGGCGCCGCAGGCTCTGACCGCCGCAGAACTGGGCTCAGCGCTTCCCTATACGGGGGGATTTTACAAATGGATACAGAGGGGAATGGGAGAGTTCTGGGGGTTCTGCGCAGGATGGTGCAGGACGCTGGCGCAGTATTTTGAGATGGGCGGATATGTGGTTCTCGGCGTTTCTTATTTGAGCCTGGCCGTGGAGATGACGGAAGCGCAGGCCTATATGGTCAAGGCCGCAGTTATTATAATCATAACCATCATTAATCTCAGGGGAATCAAGGATGTGGGAGCTGTGACCACAGGCATCGCCATTTTGGTGCTGGTCGCTTTCGCAGCCATAACGGTACTCGGTTTTATGAATTGGAATCAGAGTCCCTTCGAACCTTTTTACAATACGGATGAAGGCTTTCTGTGGAGTCTGTCAGGCTCACTGGCTATTGCGATGTGGGTTTATTCCGGGTTCACATCGGTGTCCACGGTCGCCGGCGACTGTAAAGATAAAAGTGTGGTATGGAAGGGACTTCTCATAGGTATTCCCATGATCGCGGCTGTTTATTTCCTTCCTACAATCGCAACCCTGGGTTCGGTGGGGCAATGGGCTGACTGGGGGCCCGACGGCATCAACTATATGACAGTAGCCGCGCAATTTGCGGGGCCGGCTTTTGGAATCGGGTTTGCGATTATCGCGTTTCTGGCCAATGTTTCAACTTATAACACTGCCATGACGACTCTGTCCAGAGGCTTCTACGCAATCGCGGAAGACTGTCTGGCGCCAAAGGTTTTGACAAAGGTGAGCAAAAAGAAGGGAATTCCTGTATTTGCTACTCTGACAATTTCCGTATTCACATTGATTTCCGTGCAGTATTCATTTACAGCGCTGATTACCATTACAGTCACCTTAGTGATCGTCGATTATGTATTGATCTGGATTGCGGGAATTCGTCTCAGGATCAAGGAGCCTGATCTGCCCAGACCGTTTAAAGTTCCAGGGAATACGGCAGTGTTCGTATGCATGGTTACGCCGGGAATCCTTATCGCTGCTTTTTCGCTGCTGATTAACGGCGCCGATTACTTCCTTGGAGGTATGCTGGGGCTGATCCTAGTGCCAATACTCTATGTTATCATAAAAAGAGTTTGCGGAGGACTGCACAGACTGGACCCGGTCAGACACCCGATTAACCCAAAGACGAAACTCTGCTATGGTGATTTGTTCAGAATTGCGCAGATCTTTCTGGTGTTCGTAGTGCTTGGCCTGATTGCTTACTTCTTCATGCCGATATACGAAGGCTCCTGGGGACCTGAATATTATGCGGAAACGTACGGCGTGGCAAACGCATATGAAATTATTACACAGGGTATCCTTTGGGTGACAGTCGCGTATGCTGTAATCGCAGTTGTGCTCATTATTCTGGACCGGAAGCTGGACCCTAAGGATCAGAGACCAGAAGTTGAATCGTTTGTTCTGCAAAAACAGTCTTCTGAAGAATAACGAGATACCGGTTTACAACGAAGAGAATCGGCGGATGTGAACAGCGGTGACAGAAAATGTTCCGTAATCTTTTCTCAAAGGAATAATAGCTCTGACTCCGATCTGGCATGCCAGTTGGAGTCAGGGCTATTTTATCCGGTGCCCAACGGTGCTGCGGTGCTACGCTCTGATAGAGCGGCGATGGCAGATTCCTGGAATGTCCGGCATGGATTCTGGCTGAGTTGAAACCGCAGGGGATTACCGTTTCGCTCAGTCGCTCAATAATTCATCTTCGCCGCGGATTATTTCCGCCATGAGCTGTGCTCCCAGATGGAACGCATAGCAAAACTGGTCAAAATTTATCATATCTTCGATTTCGGCATCCGCCTGGCAGTAGCGTTCAAACAATTCCTTCTGTTTATCGGAAAAGCTGTCCATGAGCAGATCCAGATTTTCACTCTTGATACGGGCCGTCTTTGCAAACCTGAAATCCGATGTCTGATTGTTTTCACGCCAATCGCCGGGGCAGTCGTAAAATAATTTGAGGATGTTTTTCATTGCTGCTTCTCCTTAATGATAAAAAGTTTCGTATATCAGTTTTTTTCGCAAAGAAAGCGGATGTAATCGTATATTTCCGCAAAATTAATCGTGTAGTCATGGTTTTGGAAGGCGATCGGAACGGTCGAATCGAATCCGTAGATGACAGGATAATTGTCATGCTCAAAATCATAAACCATGATCTTTTGGCTGTCCGGATCAATGAGCCAATATTCCCGTACGCCTGCGTTCAGATATTTGTTCAGTTTGATTACCATATCCTTCTTTTTTGTGGATTTTGAAAGGACTTCAACCACAAAATCAGGAGCACCGAAAACGCCGCGGCTGATGATTTTATCCCGATCACAAACAGCGATCACATCAGGTTGAACCATGGTTCTGCCGTCGCGGTCCAGCTGAACATCAATGGGAGAGATAATGGGCGTGAAGCCTTCGTCACGCTCTGCGGCATATGTCAGCATCTTTGCGTATATAAGTCCAGTAATCAGCTGGTGAACTGAGGAAGGTGACGGCATATCATAAAAAACACCGTCAATCAGCTCTACTCTTCTTTCGCCGGGAAGCCGATCGTAATCTTCCAATGTGTATTCGCCCTGTTTTTTTATTTCGTAGGCGGATTGGGATTCGCAGGCGCGGGACGCAGGCGGTATCTCCGGTTTGCCCAAAACTTGTTCCAGAGCGCGGAGCGTTTCGTACCTGGGACAAGAGGTAGTACCGTTGAATATCTTTTGAACTGTGCTGAGGGGCACGCCGGACAGATTGGCTATCCGGGCATAGGAATAGCCCAATTCTCTTTTGCGGTCCTTCATTTCCTGAATCGTCATAACTCCAAACTCCTCTCGTATGATAAGAACATCTGTTTGACCATATTGTATCAGAAAATACACCGAAATGAAACTGTTTTTTAAAAATAATACCGAAAAAATACCGAATGGATGTATTTCGGTTACTGAATCGCTGGATTTAACGACGATATTTTAGCAGAACAGCGGCTAAAGCCGTGAGTCAAATAGAGAGAACAGGAAGAATTTGGGTTTTGACGGGCGGATGGGCTTTTCGCTGGAGCAGCTGGAAATACTAGCGATACCGGAGAAAGGAAATGCAGCCAGTTGTTTGAAAATGACACACATTTTAATGAAATTATATTCACAAGAGAGCGTTAGAGTGGCATTTAGAACATAAAACACAAATTGGAAATTTCTTGAAGCTTATTTGCGGGTCAAATCCTAATAAGATAATCTGTTTCCCTACGCAATAAGCGCTGGCGCGGGATTTACCCGTGTCGAAAAAGATGAGGAGATGTGTTATAATGGTTCCACGATTGTATGCGGCGTTGCCGAAAGGTGGGAACCATTGAATCCTGCTGCGACGCTGCTTGCAGGTTATAATGGTTCCACGATTGTATACGGCGTTGCCGAGAGGTGGGAACCATTGAATCCTGCTGCGACATGGCTTGCAGGTTATATGAAAGGTGTTTTGAGGGGGAGAGAGACGTTTGCTTATGGATGTGTTATTTTTTATTGCTTTAATCATTGTTTACTTAGGGCTCAATATTTTTATCTGGAAGAGAACCCTTGGCTGGCTGCGTAGTCTCCACGGCGTTCTTCATGCAAAATGGGTCACGATATTTTTTACGATTATTCACGTTCTTTTGGCAGTATCACCGGCAGCTTACGCATTATTCAGCAATGATGCCGCAAAAGCGGCGGTGAAATATATCAGCAATATCTGGATTGGCGTCTTTATCTACGCGCTGTTTTTCATGGTGCTGTCGCTGCTGGGTACATTTGTTTACAGACGGGTAAAGAAGATTAAACGAGGCGACCCTGTCCGGCGGAGGTTGGTGGCAGCGCGCGGCGCGGCGGTAGCTGTTTTGATTCTTGGATTTAGTGCATATGGAATGATTCATGTGGGAACCATAAAAACCAGCACCTATGACATTACGGTTCATAAGGCCTGTGCGTCCGGAGATAGGTTAAAGATCGTTTTGGTGGCCGACATGCATATGGGCTACAGCATCGGGAAAAAACAGATGGCGGAGATGGCGGAAAAGATCAATGCGCAGAAGCCGGATCTTGTCTGCATTGCAGGAGATATCTTTGACAATGATTACAGTGCCTTGCAAAACCCGGAAAGGCTCATGGAGATTTACCGATCAATTAAAAGCAAATACGGAGTTTATGCCTGCTACGGAAACCATGATGTGGCGGAAAATCTGGTCGGTGGATTTACGGTACCCTTTGGCGGAAAAACCATAAATGAAAATGAGATGAATGATTTTCTTAGAAAATCCAACGTAAAACTGCTGCAGGATCAGACGGAGCTGGTAGATCAAGCGTTTTACCTCATTGGCAGGAGGGACGCATCCAAGCCGGGAACAGAAAGCGCTTCGCGAAAATCCATTGAAGAGCTTTTGGCCGGGGTCGATCAGAGAAAGCCTGTTCTCCTTTTGGATCATCAGCCTAAAGAATTACAGGAAATCGCAGATGCGGGCGTGGATGTCGATTTGTCTGGACATACCCACGACGGACAGATTTTCCCAGGAAACCTGACCATCCGCATGATGTGGGAAAACGCCTGCGGATATTTGAAAAAGGGCGATATGCATTCCATCGTCACCTCAGGCGTAGGTATCTGGGGACCTGCTATGCGGGTGGGGACCGACAGCGAAATCGCGGTCATAAACATAACCTTTGATAATAGGACGGCTGAGTGAGCAGATCTCAGTCGTCTTCTTCTGATTTGAAGATAATCATATCTTCACCGATCTTGACAATACTGTTCCAGGGCAGCTGAATCCACTGCTCGGAAGAAGCCTTGAAGGGCCCTTTGCTCTGATGACCGGGAATGAGAACCGCTTTTATGATACCTGTTTTTCGCTCAAAAAGCATTTCCGTGTCCCACAGCTGTCCATGGCTGCTTCCTTTTGACAGATCTACAATTTCTTTACTTCCGATTTCGCTCAGTCGCATAATGACCTCCTAATGGGTAAATACTAATATTGCGCAGCTCACGTATTACAGCTGAAACTGCTGATAAAAACGGCGTTGCCGCAGGGAAGCGCCAGCTGAAACATGCTCGACGCAGCTCGCATGTTACAAATCTATTAGAAAAAGGAGCGAATTATGAATAAAGATAATGACAATGAAAAAAATTTGCCATCAGAAGAAGACAAAAGCAAAGATATCATCAAAGAATTGGGACTCTTGACGACTGGCACGGATTTTGAGAGTGACGTTCAATATATCAATATCATCGGCAGCGTAGAAGGCCATATGGTGCTGCCGGCGGAAAATAAAACAACGAAGTACGAACATCTGATCCCGCAATTGGTAGCCGTGGAAGAAAATCCAAAGCTGAAAGGCCTGCTGATTATTCTCAATACAGTCGGCGGAGATGTGGAGGCGGGACTGGCTCTTGCGGAAATGATTTCTACGCTTTCCAAACCGACTGTTTCTCTGGTGCTGGGGGGAGGACACAGCATTGGGATCCCTCTTGCCACCTCAACGGACTATTCATTTATCGCGGAAACGGCGACCATGACCCTCCATCCGATTCGCACAAACGGACTGGTAATTACAGCGGAAACAACGTTTGATTATCTGCGCAAGACGCAAGACCGGGTGATTAACTTTATTGAAAAACATTCCAAAGCCGACCGCGATACCATAACCAAACTGATGAACCGCACCGATAATATGCCCAATGATGTGGGAACCATTCTCTTCGGACATGAAGCGGTGGAAATCGGAATCATAGACGAAGTAGGCGGTTTGAGCCAGGCCCTGAAAAAATTACGAAGCGAAATTAAAAATAATGATTGACAAAAATTTACATTCCCTTTATGATTGAAGAATAAGGAAAATATTTACAAATCAACAAAGGGGAATGTAAAATGGAGAATATTAAACTGGCGATTATATCAGAAGACCGGGAATACGGGAGAGCGCTGAGTTTGGCGCTGGTAGATGTTTATAAGAATTTCACGATCACTTTATATCAAAGTGATCCTCTACATAGTGAACTGGGAGCTTTCGATCTGATACTGAAGGATTCCCAGGCGGGAATCGGCGGCAAGATCATAGGGCTGGCTGAAAAACCTTCGATGGTGGACCGGAATTATGAAAACAAGGCCTTTCAGCTTTATAAATACAGCAATGTACGACAGCTTGCGGGTGAGCTGCTGTTCATTTACACATTCCTCACAGGACGGAAAGCAGTACCCATAAAAAACCATAGCCTGAAGACTGTGGCCTTTGTTTCCGCGGAGGGAGGCGGTGGATGTACCAGCGCGGCAATGGCTTTCGCCCAGGAATTGAAACGATTTCACGGAAAAAGGGTGATGTATCTGAGCATGGAAGAACTGGAATCCACCCTGGAATACATGCAGCCTTTTCCAGAAGGAAAGAGTATCAGCGAGTACCTCTACTATCTGTTCAACGATGACAGCAGAGACAGAATGCCTTTTATTGAAAGCTTTCTGGTATTTGATTATTACGGTGTGGACGCGTTTTTACCCGCACCGGGGAGGAATCTGCTGAAAGGGCTCAGCGGTGAGGAAATGCAGTATTTCCTGGGCGCGGTTATGGATACGGGAAGATACGATTTCATCGTGATCGATGTGGGGTGCGATTTGGGAAAGAGCGCTCTGTGCTGTTATGAAATGGCCAATCACATCTGTTTGGTGGCAGAGCAGGAGGAGGTCAGCTATAAGGAAGGGCGTATGCTGGAATATCTGGTCTTTCTAAAAGGAGAAACGATTATAGAACGCATGGCAAAAGTCCTGAACCGATATCAGCTGCCTGCAGAAGAGGAGGACCCTTCGACAGCTGATGAAAAATCACAGGAAGATGTGATGCTGCATACGGCTGCTGTTTTGCCGCAGGATCCGGAAAGCTTTTCGGTTCAGGATGGAATTCGCAGTATCAGTCTTGATGGCCCCTATGGAAAGGGAATCAAGGAGCTGACGGAGGCAGTTTTGAAAAACGCCCTTTTTTAACATAGAATTAACAATTCCTTAACAAACTTCTGCTTTTTTACATAAAGTTAACCTTCTATAATAAACTTATCTAATTATGTTTATAAAAGGAGAAAAATGATGAACGCAGAAGTATTCCAGATGATCATTACCCTGCTGGGCGGCCTCGCCATGTTCATTTACGGTATGAACCTGATGAGCGATGGACTGCAGAAAGCAGCAGGCGAGAAGATGCAGAAAATTTTAGCGCTTCTTACCAGAAATCCTGTGCTGGGTGTTTTGGCAGGGGCGCTCTGTACGGCGGTACTGCAGAGCAGTAGTGCCACAACTGTTATGGTACTGGGCTTTGTCAGTGCGGGACTTATGAAGCTGCCGCAGGCTATCAGCATCATTTTAGGCGCCAATATTGGTACAACCATCACCGCGCAGCTGATCGCTTTCAAGATTGGCGATTATGCATGGCTGTTCGTAGCTATCGGATTCGTTCTTTACTTCTTCTTAAAAAAAGAAAAACTAATCAGCATTGGGCAGACGTTGTTTGCGTTTGGTCTGCTCTTTGTCGGTATTAATATCATGGGGGAGACGATGGAACCGCTGGCCGGGTCCCAATTTTTTGTCGATCTGATGATGCAGGTGCAGGATATTCCGGTCTTAGGTGTAGTTCTGGGAACCGTTATGACCGTTGTTGTACAGAGCAGTTCGGCTACGATCGCCGTACTGCAGAATCTGGCATCGACAGCAGGTCCGGATGGTATCAGCAGCATTATCGGCCTGCAGGGAGCGCTGCCTATCCTTTTCGGCGATAATATCGGAACAACGATCACCGCGCTTCTGGCGTCCATCGGCGCCTCGGTCAATGCCAAGCGAACAGCTGCGGCCCATGTTATCTTCAATATGACAGGAACCTTTATCTTTATCTGGTTCATCCCATGGTATGCTAAATTCATACAGTTCATATCGCCGAGCGGACCGGAGGTGGCTGTAATCGCAAGGCAGATCGCTAATGCGCATATGTGTTTTAATATTTTCAATACGATACTTTTCCTGCCGCTGATCGGCGTATTGGTTAAGATCGTTACCAAACTGGTTCCGGGAAAGGATTCCGACCGGCTTCCTTCCGAACCGATCTATCTGGACTACAATGTCTTGGAACGGCCTTTTGCTGCTATTCATCTGGCAAAAAAAGAGCTTTCCAGATTAGCAGGGTTTGCTTCCGGCATGATTGTTTCCTCTAAAAAAGCATTCCTGGGCAATGACCTCACGGCAGTAAAAGAAGTCCTGGATATGGAGGATGCGGTGAATGAGCTGCAGAAAAAAACGGTCAGCTATCTGGCATCCATATCATCTGCCGAAACCTTGACAGAAAAGCAGACAAGCCAGGTATCGGGGCTGATGCACGTGGCCGCGGATATCGAACACGTAGGTGACTACTGCGAGAACATTGCCATATTCGCCAGAGAAAAGACGAAAAATAAATACGAGTTTTCCGACTCGGCCTGTGCGGAAATTTATGAGTGCTTTGACCACGCCGGGCGCATGATGAGGGACAGCATCCTGGCACTGGAGAAAGGGGACCATTCTCTGGCTCATGAGGTCAAGGAGCAGGAAAAGGAATTGAATCATATCGAGGTGCTGCTGCGTAAACAGCATATGAAGCGACTCAACGAAAAGACATGCTCGCCGGAATTTACAGTAATTTATACAGATGTAATCCATAATATCGAACGAATCGGCGACTGCTGTGATAATATTGCCAACGCTGTGCTGGATAATGTGGATTTCAAGGATATGGATGAAGTCGCAAATTGAAGCTCCCCTTAAAATATGGTAAAATAAGATAAGGTGGTAAAAGATGAAAAAAATTCTGATCATTGAAGACGAGCCCAATATTCGGGAGCTGGTGCTTTACAATCTGAAAGCCAATGGCTATGAAGGCATTGAAGCAGAAGATGGATATCTGGGTGTAACGATGGTCCATAAGGAAAAACCGGATCTGATCCTTTTGGACATCATGCTTCCGGGAAAAAACGGTTATGATATCTGCAAAGAACTTCGCGAGGAAGGCAACGAGACCCCCATCATTATGCTGACAGCCAAGACAGAGGAGATTGATAAGGTGCTGGGACTGGAATTCGGCGCTGACGATTATATTTCCAAGCCTTTCGGAATCCGGGAACTGATGGCCAGAATCAAAGCTGTGCTCAGACGTTACGATAATACCCATGAGGACTTACCGCCTGGAGAACATATCCTTAGAATCGATGAGCTTGAGATCAATATTGAGCGGCATCAGGTGAAGGTCGGTGAGCGACTTGTGGACCTGACGCTGAAAGAATTTGAACTGCTGTGTTATCTGGCGGAGAACAGGGGGCATGTTCTGACCAGAGACCAGCTTTTGGATAAGGTCTGGGGCATCGAATACGCCGGGGAAACCCGAACAGTCGATGTACATATTCGTTATCTGAGAAAGAAGCTGGGCCAGGGCGGCGATGAAGAAAAATATATCGAAACCATCAGAGGAAAAGGATATAAGATAAAATGAAAAATAAGTTTTTGATCGCTGCCGCAGAGATCATAGGCTTTACTCTGCTAGCGCTTTTTCTGGTCTATAAGCTGTATATCCTGCCGAGGATGGCGGAAGCCTACGATGGCGTTCCGGTGGAAAGCGGGCTGTTAATCTTTGTCTGTGTGTATTTGATTGGCATAATCGCAATTGGATTTCACATATATAGAAGTATGATCAAGCCGGCAGGCAGGGCGCAGGAAGAACTGAAGAAAGCGGCGGAGGAAAGCAGAAAGGCAGAGGTTATTCGCAAAGAATTCGTGGCCAATGTCAGCCATGAGTTGAAAACACCCCTGACTTCCATTTCGGGGTTCATAGAGACTTTGCAGCAGGGGGCTGCCGAGGACCCGGAGATACGGACAAAATTTATTGATATCATCGCAATTGAAACCTCGAGGCTGAAACGCCTGATTGAGGATCTTCTCGTTCTGTCGGATATTGAGAACAGGAAAGAGTCCGCGGATACGAAGGAGTTCTGTGTTCGAGATGTACTGGAAAAAACGGTTGAGGCGCTGGAGCCTATCGCAGAGGACAAAGATGTACGCCTGATTGCGGATTACGATGAGGAGGCCCGGATCTACGGAAGTCCTGACCGTTTTCGCCAGATGATGGTAAATCTGATTGAAAATGCTATCAAGTATTCGGAACAGGGCGGACGCGTATGGGTGACGGCCGGGATTACAGACGGAAAGACTCAGGTAATCGTCAGGGATGAGGGCATTGGTATTGCCGAGGAACATCTGGAGCGTCTGTTCGAACGTTTTTACCGGGTCGATAAATCAAGATCCACCAAAGCCGGCGGAACCGGGCTGGGGCTGTCCATCGTAAAGCATATCGCAGCGCTGTTCGGAGCCGACCTGAAAGTGGAAAGCAAAGCAGGGGAGGGAAGCGTCTTTTATGTGACTTTTGAAAGGTAGAATGATATATGGAGCAACTTGATTATTTAATCAGCGACTTAGCCCTTATTTTAGTGGTGGCCGGAATCATAACTCTCATCTTTAAAAAGATCAACCAGCCGGTCGTTCTGGCTTACATTATTGCCGGCTTTTTAATCAGCCCTAATTTCAGTTATCTGCCTACGGTGGTGGATGTGGAAGATATTCATGTATGGGCAAACATCGGAATTGTATTTCTCATGTTCGGGCTGGGACTTGAATTCAGCTTTAAGAAGATCGCTACTGTGGGAGGCAGCGCTTTTGTCACAGCCATGACCGTAATGACCGCCATGATTATTATCGGCTATACGGCGGGACAGCTTTTAGGCTGGGCCAAAATGGACAGTGTTTTTCTGGGAGGCATGCTTTCCATGTCTTCGACGATGATTATCCTCAAGGCTTACGAGGAGTACAAACTGAAAAAGGAAAAATTTGCCCAGCTGGTACTGGGGACTTTAGTCCTGGAAGATATCGGGGGCATTTTTATGATGATCGTGCTTTCCACTGTGGCCGTAGGACAGAGCACTTCCGGTCTGGATGTATTCAAGAATATCGGCATGCTGCTCCTCTGTCTGATGATATGGCTGGTACTGGGAATCTATCTAATTCCAACATTTTTGAAAAAAGTATCCAATCATATCACCGACGAGCTGCTGTTGATCGTAGCCATTGCCCTGTGTCTGGGCATGGTAGTCATTGCCAATCTGATCGGTTTTTCCTCGGCGCTGGGCGCATTCCTGGCGGGTTCCATCCTGGCGGGAACAATTCAGGGTAAACGGATCGAAAGTCTGGTCAAACCGATTAAAGATCTCTTCGGAGCAGTTTTCTTTGTTTCCGTAGGAATGATGATTGAACCTCAGCTGCTGTTGGAATATCTGGGCCCGATTCTGATTATCACTGCGGTTACCATTTTAGGACAGATGACCTTTGCGACACTGGGCATCCTTTTCTCCGGCCAATCCCTGCATACCGCCATCCGGGGCGGTTTCAGCATGGTGCAGATCGGTGAATTCTCCTTTATCGTCGCCACCCTGGGAATGTCTCTGGGAGTAACCAGTGACTTTCTCTATCCCATTGTTGTCTGCGTCTCCGTCATCACTACCTTTACGACGCCGATTTTCATCAAACATTCGGAGAAGGTTTACGGCTTTGCCAAACGCCATTTGTCGCCGAAGATGTATAAGTTTCTCAACCGGCATACTTCCGAGCAGCAGAGCACTGCGGACAAGGACTGGGATTGGCAGCGTTATATTATCAAATTTTTTATACGAACGGCAATCTGCACGGTGGGCATCTTTTTCATTTATATCGGCGGAACACGTTTCCTGCAGGATTTTGTTCACCAGTATATCCAGGGACTTGCGGGCAATATTCTGACGGCTGTGGTGACCTGCGGGTTTATGATCCCGCTCATCAGCATTATGTGCTCCAAAAAGAGCGTGCTTTATACGAAACTCTGGCTTAAGAGCCAGGCCAACCGCATGCCGCTTCTGGCTTTCACAGGTATGCGAATCATCATTTCCTGCGGGTTTATTGTGATGACGCTGCGGGTACTGCTGCGGCTGCCGTATCTTTTGCTGGTGGTGGTGTCTTTCGCGGTTATTGTCTTTATCATCAAATCGGACTATATCAAGGGAAAAACGCTGAAAATAGAAATGCGGTTCGTTGAAAATTTCTATGAAACCACACTGGCAAAGCAGAAGAAGGAGCGGGGCATTAAGGGCGAATATCACTGGCTGGACGAATCCTTTTATGTGGTGGAATTTAAGGTCACCCATACCATTAAGCAAAACACCATCCTTGAGTTCTGCCAGAGCCGTTTTTTCCACGTTACGATCATTAAAATCATTCGTGATGGAAAACATATCAACATGCCCAATGGAAAGTTCCGGGTCATTGAAGGAGATATCATTCACGCCATTGGTACCAAAAATGAAATTGAATCCTGTATTCTGATGCTGGAAAAAGAAGATCATATCCAGGAACCCCAGGAGCCGATGGTAACGCTGCGGGAGTACATCTACGGACAGATCTTTTACGAGATCGAACCGGAAAAACAGATCATCTGCTGTCCGATCAAGGTGGAATCGGATTCCAGCCTGCTGAAAAAATCAATCAAAAATTCCGGATTCCGGCCCAGGTATAAAGGATATATTCTGGGCATTGAGCGGGGTATGCTGCCTATCGTCAATCCGGACATCGACATGATCATCGAAGAAGGCGACCTTCTGTGGGTAATCGGTACGCAGAAAATGGCCAACAGCCTGCTGAAAGCCGATTTCCTGGACGACGAAGAATAGATCAGTAAAAATTATGATGAATTGGTAAAACCATTGAATGTTCTTGCTTTGGAGAGTAGCATATAACCTTGGATATAGAAATATATGTAAGAGTTTTGCAAGTCAAAGGAGGAAGGACGACAGATGAGAAAATATGTAGCGGAATTCATCGGAACAATGGTTTTAGTTATCTTCGGCTGCGGCAGCGCGGTTGCCGCCAATACGCTGGTGGGAAAATTAGGAGTTGAGGTGCCGCTGGGCTTCACGACTTTACTGATCGCATTTGCTTTCGGGCTGGTGATCGTTGCCATGGCGTATTCCATCGGCAATATTTCAGGGTGTCATATCAATCCGGCAGTATCGCTGGGAGTGTTTATCTCTGGAAAAATGAACGGCAAGGATTTTGTGGGATACCTGGTTGCTCAGTTTATCGGAGGCATAGCAGGCGCGGCCATTCTGGTGGCTCTTTTCGGAAGCAACGAGTCTCTGGGAACAAACGGCTATGGAGACGCCAGTGCTTTGGGAATCAGCATGGGCATTGCCTTTTTGGCAGAAGTGATTCTGACTTTTGTGTTTGTTATTGCTGTTTTAGGTGTGACATCTAAGGTGGAAAACGGATCTGTCGCAGGTTTAGTAATCGGTCTTACTCTGACCCTGGTACATATTCTGGGAATTCCGTTCACCGGAACTTCCGTAAACCCGGCAAGAAGCTTTGGACCTGCGCTGCTGGCAGGAGGTCAGCCGCTGAGTCAGGTTTGGGTATTCATCCTCGCACCACTGGTAGGCGCAGCTATCGCCGCGCTGGTATATAAGTTCTTATCGGCGGAAGAAGAGAAACAGGCGTAAATTAAAGTTAAGAAGAATGAGAGAATGGAGAGGGGTACTGCGCTTGCGCAGTACCTTTTTTATTGCAATAAGTGAAACTTGCTGAGGTACAGTTTGCAGGTTATACTATATTCATCAAGTTCCCATCAAATGTTTAAATTGGATAAAGGAGATCATATGAAAATAAAATTTTTAAAAAACAATTATCATGAATTCCTTGAATTTTTAAATTGCCTGAAGATTGGTGTCTTTGTTACGGATAAAGATGCCAATGTAGTTTTCGTCAATAACGAATCTTGTGCAACCGGAGGACTGACCAGGGAAGAAACTGTGGGAAAGAATATGAAAGAACTGGAAGCGATAGGCTTTACGGAAGATAACATAATCACGACAGTTCTCAACAGCGGAAAAGAAGAGTCACATATTGAGAGGCTCGGGGACGGCGGACAGGTTTATGTTACAGGGGTACCCCTATACGATGGCAATACTATAGAGATGATTGTCTGTACCGAACGCAATGTTACTGAAACACAGATATTAAGAGAGCTGCTGGATCAAAATAACAGAGATAACAGAGCGCTGCAGGAAGAATTAAAACGCCTTAGGAAAGAAAATACCGTACCAGATGAAGAAATAATCGTTGACGACGATATTTCGAAAAGCTTGTTAAATCAAGCAAAAAGAATTGCTTCGCAGGACACAACCGTACTCCTTACGGGAGAATCCGGAACCGGTAAAGAAGTCTTTGCCAATTATATATACAAGCATAGTGAAAGAGCTAATGGAGCCTTCATTAAAATAAACTGTGCCGCAATACCGGAAAATCTCATGGAATCGGAGTTTTTTGGATATGAACCGGGAGCATTTACGGGAGCAGACCCACATGGAAAAATGGGTTATTTTGAAATGGCAAACAAGGGGACTCTTTTCCTAGATGAGGTCAGTGAGATACCGGTACACCTTCAGGCTAAATTGCTACGCGTACTGCAGGAACGTGAACTAATGCGTATAGGCGGCGGCAAGGTAATACCGATCGATGTCAGAGTTATAACCGCATCAAACAAAGACCTGATGGAAGCTGTAAAGGCAGGTGCGTTTAGAGAAGATCTATATTATAGATTGAATGTGATGCCGCTGAATATTCCACCACTGAGAGAAAGGAAAAAGGATATAAGAGGCCTTACACTTAATTTTGTTAAGGAATTTAACACTAAGTATAATATGAATAAAGTTGTAAGCGATGATGCGCTAACCATATTGGAAAAAGCATCGTGGCCTGGTAATGTCAGAGAGTTGAAAAATGCTGTTGAACGCATAATGTTATCCTTTGACGGAGAATTAATAAAAGGCTTTCAAGTAGAAAGAATCTTAGAAATACCAATTAGCAACATTAATATTGATGCTGCGCAGTTTAGCAATAAAAGTATGAAAGAACTCATGGAAGAATACGAGAAAACGATCTTAATATCTATGATGGAAAGATATAAGCATGCGAGTAGAGTTGCGGATATGTTAGATATGAGTAAGGCAACACTTTCGCGGCGATTAAGTCAATACAGAATCACAAAAAAGTAATGAAAAAACGTCTTTTGTTTCATAAATAAAAACAAAAAGACGTTTTTTCCATTTTTGGAACAAAAAATTAAAAAAAGAACGATAAACGTTCCATATATGGAATATTTCCGAATCAGATTTTAAAAGGTTTACGTGAACGGCTGGAATTTCAACAACAAGATATTGGCATGGATTATGCGTACATAGATTAGTAGCAAAGCGCGCTATAGTATATCATCATGAAAACGTAAGTTGTGAAAGGAGAGATCATTGGCTAATAAAAAATTTAAAGTAATGCTCACATTTGATGTTGATGCCGAAACTCTATGGACCGCACCAGACCCTCTAAATGCTAAAGGAAATGAAAATAGGCCAGTTGTGCTGTCACAGGGCTATTATGGTGCGGAGGTCGCCATACCCAGGTTTTTAAACCTTCTTGATAAATATGAAATTAAGAGTACTTTTTTCATTCCCGGTGAAGCTGTTGAAAAACACCCTGTGATTGTAAGAAAAATTGCTGAAAGAGGGCATGAAGTGGGGAATCATGGATATTCGCACATATGCCCTTGTGAGTTCAGAACAAAGCAGGAGGAAGTAGATGAATACGTAAAAACAAGTGAAGCGATTAAAAAAGTTACTGGCAAAAATCCTGTTGGGTTCCGGGCTCCATCATGGGAATTTAGCCTGAACACCCTGGAGATTCTTCAAGACATGGAGTTCTTTTACGATAGTACTATGATGGGGAGCGATAAAATCAGCAGGCTTGAAGTGTTTGGCAGAAAGAGTAATATTGTCGAAATTCCAATAAACTGGACTCTGGATGACGCACCTTTTTGGCTGCTTAGCGGTTATACATGGGGAGCACCTATGCCTGCGCCTAGCACTGCATACGAAATATGGGCAGAAGAATTTCAATACCTTTATGAAGAAAGTTTTGACAACACGTTCACATTAACCTGTCACCCACAGATCAGCGGAAGACCGGCAAGAATTAGAATGTACGAGCGTTTCATTCAGTTCATTAAAAAGCACGACGATATCGAATTCATGAGATGCATTGATGCTGCGGAAGATTATAAATCGTTTTAGATGAGAAAGGAGGCCACTATGTCAAAGAAAAGAGTAAATCTGTATATAGTTATGGCAATTTATTTCACCATATGTATTTTGTTTATCACATTTCCGCCTCTTCAGAAGGTAATTGATGTAATAAATCCGCATATTCTCGGACTGCCATGCTCACAATTCTGTATTCTACTTGCACCGTTTATGATGTGCATCGGACTGATTGTGTTTTATAACATCGAAGGAAAATTTGAAGAAGAGGAACGCACAAAATGGGAGAATGAGGAAGATGAGAATAATGCTACGAAGAGGGGTGATGAACAATGATGACTAAAGCTTTGATAACAATATCAATTATGATCGGGTATTTTATATTAAATGCTGTTATCATTAAAATTTCTACGCAGAAGCAAGTGGATTTGGAATCATATGCCGTAGGAAACAGATCCTTCGGCTTTATGCTTAACGCCTTTTCCGGGATTGGAGCGTGGTATTGCGGAGCCATGTATGTAGGCTGGTTTGCGACATCAGCTGATACGGGAGTGTTCGCACAATACATAATAGTTTATTCCGTAGTAGCTGTAATCGTACAATATTACGAAGCGAGGCCCGTATGGATATGGGGTAAAGAGTACGGTCTTGAAACAGAGGGAGATTATGTTGCTAAGCGTTATGGGAGCGAGAAATTCAGATGGGTGTTCATGACAATATTTTTCATCTTCTATGCGCCATGGCTTATAGTAGAAATCAAGGCATTGGGATATATGGTACATGCGGCGACATATTATATGGTTGGATTTAATGCGGCGCTTATTATAGCAGTAGGCTTCGTAATAGTCTATACATTCTTCGGAGGAGCGAAAGGTGCGGCCATTGGAGGTTTAATACAGGGCATTACAATGGGAGTGGTAGGTGTCGTTTTCCTGTACTGGATGATCCGCAAAGCTTATGGCGGAGTGTTCGATTTATATGCGCTGGTTGAGGAGTTCAAACCACAGCTGTTGTCATTTCGCGCAAATGGAGCCTGCTATTGGGCATCGGTAATTATCACCTGTGGCCTCGGAGGATTTGTTCTGCCAGCTATTTTTTATCGGCTGTATATGACAGACAGCCCAAGGACTACGAAGAAATCGGTACTTTTTGCACCAATTCTTGGAATAATAATGGGGTTTCTCGTAATGGCATTAGGCCTGGGCGCTACGTACTTCAAAGGCTTTCCGGCAGATTCACAGGAGGCAAGCTTCTGGATTGCAGATAAACTTGGCGGACCTGTTGGACTGGGATTACTGGGAGTACTGGGACTTGCCGCAAGCATGAGTTCTATAGCATGCTTTCTCAACTGTTTCGCTGTAATGATCTCTAAGGATATCGTAGCTCCACTTTGCCCCAAAATGGGCAGAGATAAGCTGTTCAAAATTGCCAGAGCGGCCACGATCGGCGTAGGTGTAGCAGCAGTAGTTATTTCAATGTTTGAAGTAAAGCAGCTGATGTATTTCGTAATCGCGATTTACGACTGCTGCGTACAGGCATTTCCTCTGGTGTTTATTGGACTATTTTGGAGAAAAGCCAACCTGCAGGGAGCGATTGCCGGCTTTACAATCGGCTCAATGTGGGCGGTACTAGGAGTTTTCTGGCCGCAGGCAATTCAGTGGGCAGGTGGATGGACAGGCGGCTTACTAGGGTTGGTATGCAATACTTTGGCTATTATAATCTGTGGCTTTATATTCGGAAAACAGAGACATGTCGATGAGATGTTTGATTTGCTTAAAAACTATAAGGAGCCACGGAGTACAAAAGCACTGTAACACACGCTGCAATAGGCAATTGAAAGGGAGGTACAAATGAGTTACGATATTGTTATTAAAAATGGCGATATTATTTCAATGGATAAACATTTATCTGTTTATAAATGGGTGGCCATAGAAGGAGATAAGATCTCAGCACTTGGCTCTGACGACAAGGCTCCTGAAGGGAAAAAGGTAATCGATCTTAATGGACGGGCTGTGCTCCCGGGAATGTCAGACTGTCATGTGCATGTGGTATGCGCAGGACTGGAAGAAATGTCGGTGAATCTGTTAAATGCAGTTTCAATGCAGGAAATATTCGGCCTTGTAGAGCAGGAATGTAAAAGGATACCTGGGGATGACTGGGTAATTGCGATGAATTATGTGCCGCAGAGCATGGTCAGAGAGGAAGACAGAAGATATCCGGATAAGTGGGAGCTTGATAAGCTATCTCATGGTCATAAAGTGATGATAATTGCAAATACTCTACATGGTGTATGCGTAAACAGTGCGGCAGCGGATCTTATAAACGTGCCTGCCGATCTTCCAGGTGTGGAGATGAAAGATGGCGAAACAGCCGGGATCTATGTCTCGGATGATTCTGCTTTCGCTGCCCTGGGAAACATGTTAGCCTCACAGTCCGATGAGATACTCTGGGGATATATTAAGACCTGTGTAAACACTGCGATTTCCAGAGGCGCAACTATGATGCACGGGCTCTTTGGGCAGTTTGTATCGGGAGATCGGGATATTGATCTGATTCTGGAAAGAAAAAAAGAATTACCGATTACGATGGTGGAATATTATCAGACATGGGATGTAGATAAAGTTAAAGCAATCGGATGGCCTAGAATCGGTGGATGTTTAACATTGGATGGCTCGCTGTTTGAATACACTCAGTGTAACTTTGATCCATTTGTCGATGTCCCCTCCAAGAGGGGGCTCCTTTATCATTCAGATCTTGAAATCTATGACTTTGTAAAAAAAGCGCATTTGAATGGTATGCAAGTTGCGATGCATGCTCTTGGCGATAGGGCAATTGACCAGCTGATTTACATATACAGGCAGATATTCATGGAAGAAGGAAGGCGTGATATAAGGCATAGAATTGAACATTTTGCGACGCCTACGCAAGCTCAGATTGAAATGGCAAAGGATTTGGGCCTCATTCTTTCCATGCAGCCTGGACCAAGTACGACATGGGACAGAGCTGATGGAGGAGAATTCGAAGTGGTGCTTGGCAGAAAAGGCGCGGACAATTGGGACCCTATGAAAAAAATTATTGATGCGGGCAACTTTATATGCTCGGGATCAGATGCCCCAATTGTACCGGTTAACCCGGTAAGGGACATTATTGCGCTTGTAGACAATGCCAACCCCTGCAGAAACATTGATCTCGATACTGCGGTCAAAAGCGTGACCATTAATGCGGCATATACAGCCGGCCTTGAGGAAATAAAGGGTTCGATTGAAATTGGGAAGTTTGCGGATATGGCAGTCATGAATATGAATCCATATGATGCAGTGGGAACTCCCGCATTCAGCAATCTGGATGTTGAAATGACAATTTGGGAGGGAAAGATCGTATATGAAAAGAACGAATCAAACAGCAAATGAAAAAGTTGTTCTTGTTACAGGAGGAACAGGCGGTATAGGAAAAGCCATTGCTGCCGCCTTTCTCCGCATAGGAGAACGGGTATATATTACAGGGAGAAAAGAAAAAACTCTTGAGAAAGCCAGAAATGAACTGTCACAAATAAGTAAACGCATCGATATGATCAAAGGGGATGTATCCCGTACAGCTGATTGCCGGAATATCGTGAATACATTGATAAACCAAGAAAAGCGATTGGACATTCTGATAAACTGTGCAGGAATATGCTATGAAAAATACATTGAAGATGTCAGCGAAAAGGACTGGGAGCTAATGATTAATACGAACCTTCGCGGGCCGTTTTTTCTGATAAAGTATGCGGTGCCATATTTATCAGAATCAAAAGGATGTGTTGTAAATGTAGGATCTACTGCCGGAGTTATGGGATTTGACGCTGATTCAGTTTATTGTGCTTCAAAAGGCGGACTGACGTTAATGACAAAAGCATTGGCTTTTGAATGTGCGCGTCACGGCATACGCATTAATATTGTCAGTCCGGATATGGTAAAGACGGATATGCTTGATGAAGGCTTTACCCGCTCGAAGATGGACAACCGAGCGGAGTATGACCGCATGAAGCTTGCGAACTATCCGCAAAGTGAAGACGATGTAAGGTTTATTACACCTGAGGATGTTGCGAAATCCGTAATGTTTCTGGCTTATAATGACTGCTCTGAAACAATCACTGGCGCTAATTTAATTATGGATTTTGGCCTGACTGCGGGGCGATTCTGATGTTTAACGGAAAGGAGTGCGTGATGAAAGCAAATTTGGTTTTACGCAATGGCAATATCTATACGATGAATGAAAAAATGGAACGGGCTGAAGCAATTGCAGTTAATAATAATAAAATAATCGCTGTGGGAAAAAATTCCGATATAGAAAGATATATAAACGAAAACACTGTCATCATAGATTGGAAGGGAAAAACCGTTCTTCCCGGTTTTATTGAACCGCATGTACATCTTCCAGGTAATGCGTATAACGTTATGTATAATATAAATCTATTCGATGCCAAGAATCTTGAAGAAACTATGACAATGATCAAGAATTTCATTGAAGAACATCCCGAGCGTGACATTTACTATGGGCGAGGTTTTATGACAGCCGTGTTTCCAGGGGAAGAAAGCGGCATTGGCCCCAAAAAAGAAAGACTTGATGCGATCTGTTCTGACAAGCCTGTAATTCTTGTGGATTACGGAGGTCATATTGCCTGGCTCAACTCCAAGGCGTTGGAGAATTTTGATATTACAAAAGAAACACCTGATATGGAGGGTGGGGTCATTGAAAAAGACCCACAGACAGGAGAACCCTGGGGGATACTGAAAGAAGAAGCAAAGCTGCTTTACGATGAACAGACTTTTACAGCCAGTGAAAGAAAAGAGGCTCTGAGCTGGTGCCAGAAAATCCTTGACCAATATGGATATACTGCGGTTCTTGCGCAGAGACAGTCAGGGTCAACAGATCCGGTGCCGATTTTTGACGGAATGGCTGCGCTTGAAGATGAGGGCGGGCTGAACATAAGAATTTGCGTTGCCCGTGAAATTAAATCAAGCTTTAATGAAGATGATCAAATCAAGGACCTTGAGGAAAAGCGTAGAGAATTTGAAAAACGGAACGGATATATTAAGGTCACTACAGCAAAATTCTTTGTGGACGGAACTGTAGAAGGCGGAAGCGCATGTCTGAGGGAACCCTACTGTGAAGCGCTCGGGCAGGGATCCGACTACAGGGGCGAATTGCTTTGGGAGTATAACAGACTGGAAAAAACGTTTATAAAAGTGCTGGAAAAAGGATTCAATATTCATGTACACGCTATTGGTGATGAGGCCGTCAAGGAGGCGATTGACGCACTTGAAACGGCTCAGCGGAAAGTGCCGGGCGACCATAGAAACTGTATTACCCATCTTCAGGTTATGAGAGAAGAAGACATACAGAGAATGGCGGATTTAGGTATTGTGGCATGCACAAATCCATATTGGCATTTTAAAGATCCATGTGTATATTTTGAAGCGGAACTCCCTTATCTCGGCAGGGAAAGGGCCGAAAATGAGTACCCAATGAAGAGCTTTAAAGATGCGGGCGTTGTTATAACAAGTTCCGCCGACTATCCGGTGACAGCTGACCCAAACCCGTTCTTTGCAGTCAGGGCAGGTGTTACACGGAACATATATCAAGAAGACTTTTATAAAGTAAAAAAATTGACTGATATCGATGATCCTCAATACTTGCTTAAACCTAGTGAAAGAGTGGATGTTCATACAATGATAAAGGCATATACGATTAATGCCGCATACGCATTGCATATGGAGAAGGAAATTGGCAGCATAGAGCCAGGAAAATTCGCCGATCTGATTGTTATAGACAGAGATGTTTATGAAACAGATCCGTTGGAAATTCAGGATATAAAAGTATTGAGCAAGATTTTTGACGGCAGAGTGATTTTTAATAATATTTAAACCTGCGGCAAACAGAGGTGATATCAGAAGATAAATAAAGAAACGTACCAGCTCCTGAGACCCAGAAGTGTGAATAGGATATTCGATCCATTTATTCACACTTTTTTATTGGGCAATAAAGCATTTGTCGAATTTTGTCGAAAAGAAAGACTTGTAATTATTTTCCAAGTGCCGTATACTATAGCCAAGAAAGGAAAATAAAGTAAATTATGGAGTTAAATGTAATTGGAGCGCCGGATATAGAAATGCGGCAGATCATAAAAGAGATTCGCGGTACGCTTACTTCAAAGGAAGAGGAAATCACGGATGAACAGGCGCTGGAAGTAATCGAGGCTTATGTGCTGCAGGACAAGCGGCTTGCCATGCGTTCGCCCGGTGAAAACCGCAGGCTGGTCCAACGGATTTTCTTCGCCCTGCGAAGAGACCTGGATATTCTCCAGCCATATATTGAAGACAATCGGGTATCTGAAATCATGGTCAACGGAAAAGATCACATTTTTATAGAAACCGGCGGCAAGCTGGAGAAAGTGGATCTGGCCTTTGATACGGTAGAGGACTTGGAAGAACTGATACGGCGGCTGGCGGCCAGAGTACACCGAGAGATCAATGAGCTCCACCCCATTGTAGACGCCAGACTGGAAGACGGGTCGAGAGTCAATGCGGTTTACAAGAATATTGCGCTCAACGGGCCGATCCTGACAATCCGGAAGTTTCCACAAAAAGCGATTGATATGAAGGCTTTGATCAAAATGGGGAGCATCACTCAGGAAGCTGCCGACTTTTTGCAAAAGCTGGTAAAGGCAGGCTATAACTGCTTTATCAGCGGGGGAACATCCTCGGGCAAAACCACATTCCTCAATGTTCTGTCGAATTTCATACCGGAGGATGAACGGGTCATTTTAATTGAGGACTCGGCGGAGCTGCAGATTAAACAGATTCGGAATCTGGTGAGGATGGAATGCAAGCAGGCCAATGTTCAGCAAAAAGGAAGGGTCACGATGGAGGACCTGATCAAGACCAGCCTGAGGATGCGGCCGGATCGCATCATTGTAGGAGAAGTGAGGGGAAGGGAAGTGATGGATATGATTCAGGCGATGAATACCGGCCACGACGGCAGCCTGTCGACGGGGCACGGCAACTCCATTTCAGGAATGCTACGAAGATTGGAATCCATGTTTCTCCAGGCCGCCGATTTTCCCGTAGATGCCATACGATCACAGATCGCCGAAGGAATTGATATCATCATTCATCTGGGCAGACTCTCCGACGGCAGCAGAAAGGTACTGGAGATCGCGGAAATAAAGGGTATAACCAACGGTGAGATCGAAACCAGCCTGCTCTTCAAATACCGGCCGTCCAAAGGGCTGATTAAGAGCAGCAACAGGCTTGTACATACCGAGAAGCTGGAGTTAAGGGGGGTTCCGCTTGAACATTGATTATTCAAAGTACGAATTGTCCTCAAAGGAAAAACGAAATTTTTTAGCGGCAGGGTATGTCAGTTTCTTCGCAGTGCTCTTTCTGTTTTATCATAGTATTGTTTTTTCCCTGGCCGGAGGGTTTCTGCCGTATCTTTTGCTGGATCGGTACGGAGATTACCTGGCGGGAAAAAGAAAGGCTTTGCTTACAACACAATTCAAAGACCTGCTGTATTCTCTATCGGCATCCATTGCGGTAAACAGGCAGATCGGTGAGGCTCTGAAAAGCAGCCTGGAAAATTTGAGCCTTATTTACAGTGATGATACGCCTATGATAGTTGAATTGAAGCATATGGTCAAAGCCATATCAGAGAACAGAGAAAGTGACATCCGGCTTCTCCTTGATTTTGCGGAAAGAAGCCACTGCGAAGATATTGATAATTTCGTTCAGGTCTATATGACATGCAGAACGATGGGTGGGGATTTAGAAAAAATGCTGAAAAATACGACGGAAATCCTTGTGGATAAAATCAATATTGAGCGGGAGATCAAGACGATGACTGCACAGAAAAAGTTTGAAGGTAAGATCATCAGCGTTATGCCGCTGGTTGTGATACTCTTTCTCAATTTTTCTTCTCCGGATTATCTGGAGCCGCTGTATACGACTTTCGCCGGCCGGATAATTATGACGGCTGCCATAGCAGGGCTGGGCGCGGCTTTTTATCTGACGGAAAGGCTGACGAACATTGAAGTGTGAGTTGAAGGCGTACAGGAAGTTTGAAAACAGGCTGAGGGAGCGGTATGACAGGCTTTACGGAGGAAAAGACTGCCGGGAGAAAATCGAAAGGAACCGCCGGAATCTGCTGATAAAGTGTGTAGTAATTATATCCTTTCTATGTATCGCGGGGGCTTTTGATCTGGCATCAACAGCGAAAAATTCCGGTAGCCTGAAATTCGGAGACAACGGGCAAATCGTGGAAGTCCGGAGGCCTGATCCTGAGAATGGTTCCATTTCTTTCAGTACGGAGGTGGAGATAGCCGGCACCGAAAGAAGGGAAACAAAAGAATACTATATTACAATTGAGCCGGTGGGGAAAAAAGAGCCTCAAAAAGAATCGGCTCTGCCGGAAAAAACGGCTGCGGAAAAAGCGGAGGATGAGCTGAAAAAACTTGTGGCGCAGTTCAATGTGGATACAGCGGCGGAAACAGTACGGTTGCCGGACCGCCTTGAAACTGGAGAGGTTCTCACCTGGAAAAAAGCGGATGATTCCAGTCTGCCGCTGTACCTGATTATGGCTATGGCTGCAGGTATGCTGGTCTATAAAATGCGCTTTTCTGAGATTGAAAAAGAGGAAAAGCGAGCTGTGGAGTCGATTGTCAGAGAGCTGCCGGAATTTATCAATAAGCTGGTTCTGCTGCTGAATGCGGGCGTTGTTCTCAATACAGCTTTTTTAAAGGCCGTGGAGGATCGCATTCAAACAGATCACACGCCCAATTATTTTTATACGCAGCTGGAACAGATCTGCCGTGGAGTGAAGGAGGCCAATGGGTCGCTTCATCAGGAGCTGCGCCAATTCGCAAAGCGGAGCGGAGTAAAGGAGCTGATGCGGATTTCAAATATTATCAGCGACAATATCAGCAAAGGCACTGATCTGGCGGAGAAATTGAAGAAGGAAAACGATTTGCTGTGGTTTGCACGGAAGCAGCAGTCAGAGGAAAAGGGAAGGCTGGCGGAGACAAAGCTGACCCTGCCCTTGGTAATCCTGCTCTCGGTTCTGATTCTGATAACCATAGCACCGGCATTAATGGGAATGTAAGGGGGATAAAGATGAAAAGATGGAAATTCATAAGCAACAGCAAGCAGGGGATGGAGATGGTGCAAGTCGCGATTCTGGTCGCTATCGCCATTGTGCTCGGACTTATTTTCAAAAGCGAAATAACCGGATTTGTAAACAAGACCTTCGAAAGTCTCAACAGCGGATTTTAGCGTCGGCCAGAAAAAATAAGAAGGGTACGACGATAGTAGAAGCGGCACTGGTTTTTCCGCTGATTATTCTGGCGGTAGTGGCTCTGATCCATATGCTGGCTTTTCTTTATCAGCAGACTGAAACGCGCGCTCAAATGCATATCGCTCTAAGGGCGGAAAGCGGACGAGTCACAGAAACCGTTGAATATATAACGAAAGTAAAAGCCGACTATCCTGTTTATAACAAAGGCGGGCAGGTGTATTACGAAGCTTCCCTGGGGTTTTCTGAAAAGGGGATGCTGCGCAGGGCGACAAAGAAAATTTCTGCACACAGATACGCAGATAATGAAGCCAGTTTCATACGCACCGTAGATCTGGCCAGGCTTAAGGAGCAGACAGATGAAAAATAGGAAAGGGAGCGCTTCGGTGTTTCTGATATTTATTCTAACTGCGATGATAACGTTGACAGCCGTTTTCATCTATGCTGCCAAACGTGCGGCAGTCATAAGCTACGGTGACGGCATTTTGAACCTTGCGTGCAGAAGCATCTTATCTGAGTTCAACTTGGAACTGAAAGATCGTTACGGCATATTTGCTTTCGAAAAAACAGGAGAGGAGGTGGAAGCTGAAATAAAAGAATACGCAGATTATGCGTTGCATGATAACCAAGAGGCGAAGGTTACAGGAATCCGTGCGGGTTTTGGCGAGTATTCATTGGCAGATCCGAGAATTATCAAAGAACAGATATTGGATCACATGAAATTTGCTCTGGCTGAAGACCTGCTGGATAAGTGGGAGAGCGATAAGAGCGGTCAAAAAAGGGAAGACAGGACTCTGCGTAATCGCAGGATCATTGACAGTCTTCCGTCTGCGCCTCTTAAAAGCAGCAGTCCGGGATTTGCAGATCGGATCGCTGAGATTAAAGATAAAATCGGATCAATTGATGAAATCTTTAATCAGAGTAAAGAAACATACTTGCTGGATCGGTACATTCTGCTTAAATTCAAGAATGCTCTGGAAGACCGGGTGGGCCGCGCTACTTTTTTCGAAAATGAAGTGGAGTACATCCTGGAAGGAGACTACAGTAATAAAAAGAACAAAGCAGAAGTACGGCGAGGTATAGTATTGTTTCGAAGCGGGTTTAATGCAGCGTATTTATATCTGGATGAAGAGAAACGAGCACAGACTCTGGCTGCGGCAGAAGTGCTGACACCCGGCCCGCAGGCTGTGCTGACACAGGCGATCTTGATTGGCACATGGGCTTTTGCCGAAGCGGAAAACGATGCCAGGCTCCTGGAAAAGGGCAAGCCTGTGGTGCTGTTCAAAGATAAAGCCTCCTGGGCAACGGACCTGGATTCCGTGCTCAGCAATCGGGATGAAGGCTGTATTGATACGGGGAACAGGAAAGGTTTCTATTATCAGGACTATTTGATGATATTTCTTCACTTTGAAAGCGAAACTTTAAAACTGGCCCGTATGATGGACCTTATTCAAATAAACATGAAGGGCACTTCTAGCAGAGACTTTCTGTTGAAAAACTATAACGGGGGATTCAGACTGAAAGCAAAGATAAGCGGTAGGGAACGGGAATATGATACTAGGTACTAAAAAGGGGTATTTTACACTGGAAGCGGCTGTTTTTCTGCCGATCTTTATCATAGGGATCGCTACACTGGGCTATTTTATTAAAATTTTCAGTACAGCGGAAAATGTGACTTTTTCTGCTCTCGATGAAACAGCCCACCTGGCCGCGCAGGCCTATGGGGTAAAGGCCGCTCCTTATTTTCCCGTAAAGGTTGAAGAACGGCTGAGGCGGGAAAATGAACAGGCCGGGAATATTGAAATCGACCGCTTTCGGTACCTGTACAGGGAATCTGGAAAAGACGGTCTGATTTCTCTGAGATTAAAATATGACGTGGATATCCGTCTGCCGCTTGATTTTTATAACGGGGTTACAATGGAAAGCCGCATAAAGTGCAGAGGCTTCATCGGCAGATCGGTTTCAGGCAGCCCGATGGCGTTTTCAGAAATGGAGACAAACGGCGATTCAAAGATCGTATGGATTTTTCCTATGTGGGGAAAGAGGTATCATAATGAAGACTGCGTATATGTAAAATCCAATGCCAGGCAGATGGTTCTGACGGGATCGGTTAAAAAAAGTTTCCAGCCCTGCAAACTATGCGAGCCGGATAAACTTCCGCAGGGAAGCTTTGTATATTGCTTTCTCAGCGCAGGTAAGGCGTATCACAGGGGCAGCTGTAAAACAGTCGATAAATATACGGTAGAGATTGAAAAAGAGGACGCACAGGCTAAAGGGTACACACCCTGCGGCAAGTGCGGAGGGGGATAAAATGGAGATTCGAAATAATGATTTTAAGTTGCAGCTTAAGGAAGGCTCCGTAAGGGAATTTGAGAAGGTCGTACTTTCTTCCGGGCTCTGTGAATTATTTATGCCTATGGGTTTTGTAAGCTGTGAGGACGGGGAACTGGTATCCTATCACTGCAGCGGGTATACGGCTCTGCGGCAGTGCGATGTGAAAGAGATAAAGGAAGCCCTGGACATTCTGGAAAAGACTTTCCTTCTGGTCAGCAAGGCCGGCGAATATTTGATTACGCCTAGCAGGATTATGCTGAATTTAGATACGATTTTTTATGACCGCAAGACCGGGCAGGTGCGAATTGCCTATGTGCCGGTAGATGAACCGGTTACACTGAGGGAAAACATGGTGGGTTTTATTAGCGAAGTGGAAAGGGGTGTGCCCGGAAATGGCCGTGTCTATCTGGAAAAAGTGAAAAAACATTTGGAAGAAAATAATTACTACATTACCGACATCATTGATCTGATTGGAGAAATGAAGCGGGAACTTTGCAGGTAGACAGCTGGAAGAAGACACAGCGGCAGGCGCATCACGTTTGCTGCTGTGTTTTGCTCTTATAATAAATATGTTAGCAATTTATAATGAAGCCCCATTTTATTTATTAGCTATATACTTTATTGATGCACAGTGGTATAATACTAAAGAAAAATTAGAGTGTAAGTACAAACGAGCAGGGAATAACAAGAAAGGAAACCATGCATATGACGCTGCCGCTGAGAGTTCATAATTTAAGTAAGGAATATAAAGATTTTTCACTTACTGATGTCAGTTTCACATTGAAGAATAATTCGGTTATGGGCTTTATTGGGCCCAATGGATCCGGTAAAAGCACCACAATTAAACTGATCATGAATCTGGTCAAGAGAGACAGCGGTCAGATTGAGCTGTTCGGGCTGGACAATTTGAAAGATGAAAAGCGCATAAAACAAAAGATCGGGTTTGTTTTTGATGAAAATCATTTTCATGAAACTCTGACGGTTCATGAAATGAAAAACGTTATACGAGGGTTTTATGACCAGTGGGACGAAAATCTTTTTCAGAAATACGTCCATGATTTTGAGCTGCCCTTAAAAAAACAGATCAAAGATCTGTCGAAAGGGATGAAAATGAAATTTTCTTTGGCGATCGCCTTATCCCATAATGCGGATCTGCTGATTATGGATGAACCTACTTCCGGCTTGGATCCTCTGGTCAGGAGCGAATTTATTGATATATTGAAGCTCTACGTGCAGGATAAGAACAAGTCTGTTTTCTTTTCTACCCATATTACATCGGATCTGGAAAAAATAGCGGACCAAATTACGCTGATCTATAAGGGAAAGATTATTTTCACCAGGAATAAAGATGAGCTTATGGCAAAGCACTGCCTTGTTCGAGGCAATCCGGACGCGTTGGATACCATGGGTGAGCAGATGTTTATCGGACTTAAAAAAGATCAGCATGAGTTTGTAGGCCTGGCAGAGAGAAACGATTACCTGGAAAATGAGCTGGGAAATCAGGTATCTGTTGAAAGAGCCACCTTGGAAGATATTGCGGTTTTTTATATAGAAGGGGTAAAATCACATGTTGCATTTGATTAAAAAGGACTTTCTTATTCAGAAGAGAAATTTGGCAGTGGCAGTGGCATTTATTGTTTTTCTTAACCTCTTTGCAAAGCAGGGATCCACATTTGCATTTGTTCTGTCAGTGTTGGGGGTCACATATATCCTGGTGTTGGGGTCCGGCGATATAGAACAGAAGAATGACTGCAATATTATACTGGTAAGTCTGCCCATAAAAAGAAGCACGATTGTTTTGTCCAAGTATCTTTCCATCGTGATCTTTGCCATACTTGCAGTTGTGGTTGATCTGGTTGTCCAGAGAGTTATTATGATATTCGGCCTGCCTGTAGAGGCCCAGACGATTCCCAGTGAAATCATAGTGCTTTCCCTTGTAGGGGCAGCTATATACTGCTCGGTCGTGCTGCCCCTTACCTATAAATTCAATGTGATGACCGCAAATGTCGCAGGGGGCGCATTACTGCTGTTACTCCTTGGAAGCAGCGATTTTTTACTGGAAAGGATACCGGTTTTTTTATCAGATTCCAATATCTCGGATTTTCAAATCGCATTAGCCGTAATCTCCTTTGCGGTTGTCATTATGCTGATTTCCTACCTGATTTCCTTAAAGCTTTTTAAGGATCGCGAGTTTTGATGCAGTTGTAAGACAGTCTTGAGTATTTTCTCATAGAACATAAATCATGAATAATAAAAACTACGGTAGAAGAGACTTCCTTCGCCGTAGTTTTTTCTTGTCTGTAAAAAATATCCGGAGAACAGAATAACCAAAAATAACTCAAAAGAGTTATATAAATACCATGAGCGAAGAATTTTAAACTTATTTGAAATTTGTGATAATTTAATTGCAATCAAAAGAGAAGGAGGCGAAAACGTTGTTAGAAAAAGAAAAGGTACAGTCTCTATATGAAACGATGCTGAAAATAAGGCTCTTTGAAGCACGGGTGTCAAAGTGTTTCGCAAAGGGACAGGTGCAGGGCTTCGTGCATCTTTGCATCGGCCAGGAGGCAACGGCGGCAGGGGTATGCGCCAATTTGAATCAGGGCGACTACATATCCAGTACCCACCGGGGCCATGGCCACATTATATCAAAGGGTGCGGATATCAAAACCATGATGGCGGAGTTGTTCGGAAAAGAAAGCGGATATTGTCACGGAAAGGGCGGTTCCATGCACATCTCAGACACCTCCATTGGCATACTGGGGGCCAACGGCATCGTAGGGGGAGGGTTTAATCTGGCAGCAGGGGCAGCCCTGGCATGCCAAATGAAAAAGAGCGGCAATATCGTGGTCTGCTTTTTTGGAGACGGATCTTCCAATGAGGGAAGCTGGCACGAAGCAATGAATATTTCCAGCGTATGGAAACTTCCGATCTTATTTGTCTGTGAAAATAATCTCTACGGAATTTCTTCCAGAGTTGACCGCTCGATGGCGGTAAAAAATGTTGCGGACAGGGCTGTTGCATACGGCATGAAGAGTACGGTGGCCTACGGCAATGACGTGACCGTGGTTTATGAAACCGCAAAAGAAGCGGTAGAGTATGTGCGAAGCGGAAATGGGCCAATGCTGGTGGAATATAAAACCTATAGGCAGCATGGCCACTTTGAGGGAGAACCGGATGTTTACCGGTCTCCGGAGGAAATCAGAGAATGGCTGGATCAGGACCCCATAAAAAACTGCGAAGCGCTCATAAAGGAAAAGGATATTTTGACCGGAGAAGAGCGGTCCATGCTGCAAGAGAAGATCGAAAGCGAAATCAATGAAGCGGTAAGATTCGCGGAAGAAAGCCAATTTCCCCCGGCAGCGCTTGCTGTGAAAGATGTTTATACCGATATCGTTGAGGAAGGGAGAGTTGACCGATGAAGCTGACCTATGCAAAAGCAATTAATGAGGCCCTCAGAAACGCAATGAAGCGAAATTCAAATGTTTTCATCATGGGCGAAGATGTGGGAATTGTCGGCGGAACCTTTGGGCTGACGGAAGGTCTGTACAGCGAGTTTGGGCCGGAGAGGGTAAGGGATACGCCGATCACAGAGCAGCAGATTGTGGGCATGTCAGTCGGCGCCGCGTCCCTGGGAATGATCCCGGTACCGGAATTGATGTTCAATGATTTTATGGGCTGCGCCTTTGACCAGCTGCTCAATCAGGCCGCCAAATTTCGATATATGTACGGTGGCAATATGAAAATACCCATGACTCTGCGCCTGCCATGCGGAGGAGGGCTGCAGGCCGCCGCGCAGCATTCCCAGTGCCTGGAAGCTTTTCTCACCCATATACCGGGATTAAAAGTGGTATATCCGTCTACACCGCAGGACGCATATGGTCTGCTGATCGGCGCGGTCAGAGACGAAAATCCGGTCATGTATTTTGAACATCTGTCCCTTTATTTTGAGGAAGGGGAGGTGGAATTGGACGGAAAGCCAATTACGCTGGGAAGCGCCGATGTGAAACGGCAGGGAACCGATGTTACGGTCATTGCGACGGGACTGTGCGTGCACAAAGCGCTGAAAGCTGCGGAAATCCTTGAAAAAGAGGGGATCCGTGCGGAAGTGGTTGACCCGAGAACCCTGTATCCGCTGGATAAGGAAACGATCTATAATTCCGTGATAAAGACAAAAAGAGCGGTCATTGTAACCGAGGAGGTAAAGCGGGGAGCATGGTCGGCGGAGATGGCCGCCTGTATCGCAGAGGACATATACGAATCTTTGGAAAAGCGAATCGTAAGAATTGGGGAATTAAATACGCCGATCCCTTATACGAAAAATCTGGAAAGCTATGTAATACCCCAGACGGAAGATATTGTGGAGGGAATTCGGTCGATCACAGACTAACATCAAAACAAGAAGGAATTATCAGTAGAAGAGGAGGAAAGGAACATGGCGAATATCATTACAATGCCAAAGTTAGGACTGACGATGAAAGACGGCGTGGCGGCAAAATGGCTTAAGAGCGAAGGCGAAGCGGTCAAAGCGGGCGAGACGATTCTGGAGATCACAACCGATAAGCTGACAAATGAATTGGAAGCCGATCAGGATGGAATTTTAAGAAAAATTTTAGTCCCGGAAGGAGAAAAGGTCCCCTGTCAGACGCCCTTATGTATCATTGCCGATGCTGACGAGGATATCAGCGGATGTTTGGCGGACATAGAGGAATAATACCATGAGCAGAACAATCAAGATTACAGGAATGGCCGAAATCATGTATCAGCGCATGGAAGAGAGTTGGCAGACTTCACCCCGCGTCACCTACTCCATGTCAGCGGAGACCGGCGCAGCGGATACGTTCATCAAAGGATTCAATGAGGCACACGCCCATGAGAATCTGAAAATGAACTACAATCACATTCTCATGAAAGCCTGCGCCCTTGCATCAAAGAAATATGAGCTGTTCAATTCCAGTATAGAAAGCGGCGAAATTGTCGTTCACGACGAGATCAATATCGGGCTTGCGGTGGCAACGGAAAAAGGACTGCTGGTGCCTAACGTTAAGAAGGTGGATCAGCGCGGATTTGAAGAGCTGTGCGAAGAAGTGAGCCGGATCATCGGGGGCGCCAGAGCCATGGGGCTCAGCTACGATGATATCTGCGGGGGAACCTTCACCATTACCAATTTAGGTATGTACGGCATCGAAAGGTTTACGCCGATTATCAACCAGCCGGAGGTTGCGATTCTGGGAGTCAGCCGAATTTACGAAAAGCTGGTCATGGAAGGCGGAGAAATTCTGCAAAAACGCTATATGCCGTTGGATTTGGTGGCGGATCACAGGATTATCGACGGCGCACTGGCAGCTTCTTATTTAAATGAAGTGAAAGGCTTTCTGGAAGCCCCTGAAAGGTTAATGGACTAGCTAGGAGGAAGAAATGAAGACATACGACATAGTAGTTTTAGGCGGAGGCCCCGGCGGATACGTGGCCGCCATCAGGGCCGCCCAGCTGGGAAAGAAGACCGCGCTGGTGGAACGGGAACGGATCGGCGGAACCTGCCTGAACACAGGATGTATTCCAACAAAGACGCTGGTCAGAAACGCAGAAATTATCAATGCGGTAAAAAACAGCGATTACAGAGGTATTCACATAAAAGACATATCCGTCGATATTCAACAAACCATAGATATGAAAAATTTAGTGGTGCGGCAGCTGCGCCAGGGGGTGGAAGGCCTTCTGGCAGCCAATGGCGTGGAGGTTTTCAAAGGGGAAGCAACGGTATCGGGCCAAACAAGAATAAGGTTTGAGCAGGGCGGCGATACGGAAACGATCGAATTTAAGAATTTAATCATCGCAACGGGTTCAAGGCCGGCATCTATTCCCATCCCGAGCGCAAAAGAATATGCGGTGACCAGTGAGGAAATGCTGGATTTAAGCGAAATTCCCAAGCACGTCGTCATTATCGGCGGCGGCGTGATCGGATGTGAATTCGCCCATATACTGCAGGCTTTCGGAAGCCAGGTTACGATCGCAGAGGCAATGCCCCGTCTTATCAGCAATGCGGATGAGGAGATGTCCCGGACCCTTGAGCAGTACATGAAGGAGAGCGGAATTACAGTTAACACAGGGTGCATGGTTCAGGAAATCCGTGGGGAAGGGGGCGAACGGAAAGTCCGCATACGCAGAAACGATGAGGAAGAATTTATCCATGCTGACAAAGTGATGGTTTCCATCGGCAGAACGCCCAACACGGACAGCATTGCCGCTCTGGGCCTGGAAATGAACGGTAAATATATCAAGGTGGATGAATACGCCAGGACGAGCATACCCTATATCTACGCCGTCGGCGATGTTACAGGAATCAGACCGTTGGCCCACGCCGCATCTGAAATGGGGAAGATCGCGGCAGAACATATAGCAGGAATGAGAAGCAAATATGACGATACATTGGTACCCAGCTGCATCTTCACTTCTCCTGAGCTGGCGTTCGCGGGCCTGACGGAAGAGGAAGCCTTGAAGCAATACGAACACGTCAAGGTGGGCAGATTCCCGCTCATGGCCAGCGGCAAAGCGTTGGCTATGGGAGAGACACAAGGGATGTTCAAGGTAATCAGTGACGGAGCGACAGGCCGGCTGCTGGGAATCCATTTACTGGGGGCCAATGCCACCGAAATCATCGGAGAAGCGGTCGCCTTTTTGAAAATGGGCGCGGCTTTGGAGGACATCACAGATACGATCCATGCTCACCCGACCATTGGGGAGGCGCTGCTGGAAGCGGCCCTCGATGCTGAGGACAGGTGCATACATATGCCGCCGAAGGGGAAACAGTAAACATGAGAATCAGAAATCAGAGGTGAAATATGAATATCAAATTTGACTACAGCGGTAAGAATGTGGTTGTGACAGGCAGCGCTAAGGGAATCGGCAAGGCGATCGCCTCAGCGTACGCTAAAGCCGGCGCACGGGTAATTGTCGCCGATGTCAGTGAAAAAGAGGGAATGGAAACCGCAAAGGAAATCTGTGCCGGGGGAGGAACTGCCAACTTTGTGCGAACCGATGTCACAGAAGAACAATCCGTCGCCGCTTTGATCGATGCGGCCCTGGGACTTTACGGGCGTATTGATATTATGGTCAACAATGCCGGCGTTGTAGGCAGGATCAAGGGAGATCCGCTGACAGATCTGGATTCGGAGGATTGGGACCGCAGCTATCAGATCAATCTGCGAGGTGTATTCTACTGCTGCAAAGCGATCTATCAAACCTTTGTAAACCAGGGATACGGCAATATTTTGACGATCGCCTCCGTTGCAGGCAAGACCGGTGCTCCTGAAATCGCAGAATACTCAGCCATGAAAGCGGGGGTGATTAATTTTACACAAACCCTGTCCAGAGAACTGGGGCCGAAAAATATCAATGTAAACTGCATTTGTCCGGGATTCGTTTACACGCCGCTTTATGAAAACGCAGCGCCGATTTATAAAGAAAAATATCCGCAAATGTTCAAAAACGCCGAAAACGGAAAGGGCGTGGTGGATGAGTTCTGCAACCAGCTGTGCGCCTTAAAAAGAGCCCAAACACCCGCGGATATAGCAAGTGCCGCCCTTTTCCTGACATCAGACGAAGCCCGGAGCATCACCGGACAGGCCTTGAACATCTGCGGCGGATGCGAGTTCAGATAGGAGGCATGCCATGGGTCCTGTTGTGATTCAGAAAATCCTGCAGCTGAATATTGTCGTTGAGGATATTGAAAAATCGGTAAAGAATTTTGAAGCCTATGGAGTGGGTCCCTGGGTAAGGGATGATGGGACCTCAGAAGTTTTGCGGGATCGCCAGACTTACGGAGAGGCCCGGGATTATGAGTTTTATGCCGCCTTTGCCATGATAGGAGACGTCGAACTTGAATTAATTCAGCCCATCGACGAGAAGAGCGATTATGCCCGGTTTCTCAAAGAGCATGGACAAGGAGTCCATCATATTGCGATTCGGGATAACAGGAAGGCGCTGCATGAAGTCGCTTCAGAGCGCGGTATCCCGGTAATACAGAGCGGGTACTGGATTGGATTCGGAAGATATACCTATTACGATACCCGGAAGGATTTGGGTCTCATATTGGAAACCTACGACCTGGATAAAAAATAGAAGTTGTTGCTTTAGCTGTGTTCGAAAGGAGCAAATTATGTCGATTTACGAAACGGTTGAAAGACGCATAAAGGGAAAGACAGAAATGCCTGAAGAGCTGGAGAAGGAGCTTATCAGACGCATCACTGTAATCGAAGAAGAGGGTGGTGTCTGCCAGGACTTACCCAAATCCGATTGGGCATTAACCGTTATCATTGCAGTAATGTTCGGTATTCTGCCGGTCATCTTCATGGCCTGCGGTATTTTCTAGGAGGAGAGAAGATATGGGAAAAAGTGAACATGGCGGTAAGAACGAATTCCTGACAGGGAACTTACCATTGCTGAAGGAAGACAGAATCTATAGTTTTTTTGATAACGTCAATGTGGACGTTGCTCTGGCTATCGCCACATGGTGCTTCATGACCGGCGGGACGGTGGCATTGTTCGTCGGCTTGTGGGAAGCGATTGTAGCAACGATTGCCGGAAACGTAATCGGAGTCTTTATCGGAATCGTTGCCACGGCCGTTACCTCGGCCAAGTATGGGGTGGAACACTGGACGCTGGGCAGAAGCTGGCTGGGCGGCAACGGAATGAAGCTGATGCTGCTGGTCATTCTGGTGACGCAGGTTGGATGGGCCGTAACCCTGAGCGTTATGTGCGGCCGCGCCTTTGAAAACATTTTAGCGACAACAACCGGGTTTGTTTCAGAAAACGGATATCTGATCAACGTGCTGGGGCTGGTTGCCGCCGCCGCTGCCTGGCTGATCGCCTGGAAGGGTCCTGTAGCCATGCGTAAGATGAGTGCGATCGTCGCACCGCTGATGTGCATTGTTATGGTTGGAATGGCTATCCTGATCGCAAAAGCGCCGGGCGGCTGGGGAGCAATCCTGGATTACGAAGCCCTTGCACCTGTACCGGGCGGTAAGATGGTAAACTTTATGATCGCCTTTGAAATCAATATTGGCGCAGGCGTTTCCTGGTGGGCATCGAGGGGAACCGCCGCAAGACTGTGTAAAACAGTGAGAGCCGCTTACTGGCCCAGCATGCTGGGCGTATGCCTGGCATCCTCTTTGGGAACGATTTTGGGCGTGGCGACATCTCTCGCCTTCAATTCCATCGATCCAACGGAATGGATGGTGCCTTTGGGAGGCCTGGTACCGGGAATCATCGCTCTTTTGTTCATCGCATTTGCGAATTTGAGCTCAGCACCGGTCACCATCTATATTTCCAGTCTGGGCATGCGGCAATTTAAGATCTTTGAAAATATGCACTGGGGCAAAGTAACCTTTTTCTTCATGCTGCCAACCTTCCTGATAATGATTTTCTTCCCGCTGTACATTTACGATCACTTCTATATTCTGATGGGAATTATCTGCGTGGTTTATGTACCGCTGGTTGCGATTCAGATGGTGGACTATTTCATATTGAGAAAACAAAAGCTGGATCTTGTGGATATGTTCGATAAGACGGAAGGCAGCCGTTACCGGTTCTGGGGAGGTTTTAACTGGGTAGCCATTGTGGTGTTCGCTTTATCCTGCGTTGTATACGTGGCGCTTTTCGATCCGATTCTGCTGGTAGCGAAGCCGATGTTCGTGTACATGTCGGCGACAGGAGCGACCTTTGTTTTCGCAGTGGCTGCCTATACCATTTTGGGGAAACTGTTTCTGGTGCGCAATAAAAAAGGAATTGGCGGGTATTCCAATGATTTATCTCAGAAATGACAGCAAAGACCCGCACTACAATCTGGCCTTTGAGGAGTATGTTTTCAGGGACTTTTGCAAAGACGATCCGGTGCTGCTGCTTTGGCAGAATGAGCCCTCCGTTATCATCGGGCGGCATCAGAACACCGTTGAGGAGATCAACAGCGATTTTATATCCGCGGGCAGCATCCACGTTGTTCGCAGGATCACGGGCGGAGGCGCGGTTTATCATGATTTAGGGAATTTAAACTACTCTTTTCTGATCCCCAAGGCCAAAGCGGACCTGGATTTCAGAGCATTTACCACACCTTTGGTCAGCGCCCTGCAAAATCTGGGAATACAGGCGGAGCAGACGGGCAGAAATGACGTTACCATTGAAGGTAAGAAAATTTCGGGAAACGCGCAGCATTATCAGAACGGCATTCTGCTGCATCATGGGACCATTTTATTTGATTCAGATTTGGACTGCGTAAAGCAAGCCCTCAGGGTTAAGCCGGGGAAAATCGAGTCTAAGGGAATCAAATCTGTCAGGAGCCGAGTCGCGAATATCCGGCCGTATCTGAAAAGGGATATGACGATTGAGGCGTTTAAGGCCTATTTGCTGGAAGCTTTTTCTCAGCGGGAAGATTTGCGGTATTATCAACTGAGCGACCTTGAAGAGAAGGAGGTCCGCAGACTGGCCGACGGGAAATACCGGACCCATCGCTGGAATTACGGATACGCGCCAAAATGCAGCCTGACCAGAAGCGGTTATTTCGAAGGCGGATTTGTCGAAATAAGGCTCGACGTGGAAGCAGGAAAAATTGCCAACATGAAAGTATTCGGAGATTATTTCAGCCTTCGCGATACGCGGGAGTTCGAGCAGATGTTCATTGGCCTGGACTATAGCCGTCAGGCGGTATCACATCGTTTGGAGGGCGTGTGTGTATCGGAGTTTTTTAAGGGAATTACCCGCAAACAAATTGAACGTTTGATCTTTTAAACCTTCCATGGGGAAATCCGGGCGTGTAAAGGAGGCCTGGATTTCTCTATGGGATATGGGTGGAAGGGAGGCGGCTGACGATTGCATTGGAATGATTGCCGGCGGCATTCTGGATGTAGATAAATATATTTCTAAAACTATTGGATTCTCGGAGTTACAATCCTATTTTGAACAAAAAGACACAGGTAAAGAAGCGGATCTTAAAGTGCTGCTGGACCCGCAATTAACGTAAAAATTCGTTGTACCTGGCAATCATTGCTTTTTGATTGTTTACCTCCAGCTTTGAGAAAATATTTTTAATATGTACTTTAACCGTGTAGACGCTGATGCACAGTTCCTCTGCGATCTCCTGAGCTTTCAGGCCCCTAGCGGCGCAGTCGATGATCTCTTTTTCCCGATTGGTAATGCCGTATTGGGACATAAAGGCGGAAGCGTCTTTTTTTGCTGTCTGCCTGGAAATGATAATTAAATAGTTTTTTTCAAAATTCTCATAGATGTTTTTGTTGATTAAAATGTTGATTTCGATTTTATAGCCCAGGATGTAATATGAAATCTTCTGCTCTGCGCTCATCATAAAATTAGTGGAGTCTTCCAGGGTTGAAATGAAGCTGCTGATGATCCGGTCTGTGTTGACTTCTCCGGTTATCGCTTTACAAAACTCCACGGCAGTAGTATTGTAATCAATAATTTCCCGCTTTTCGTTGACAAGGATGTTTCCAAGGGGAAAGATGTTGCGGGTATCCTTCAGAAGCTTGATATCCTGATTCATTTTGCCGATCTTTTTGTGAATCTGGTAGCCCTGTCTTGTGATCTGTCCGATAAACGTGATGAGAAGGCGCTCTTCCTCCGTAAAATTTTCATCCTCTCTGGATTTGTATAAGCTCAGGGCAGACAGGGAACTGTCCAATAAAATAATGGCTTCGTAAAAAATATTCCGCTCTTTAAAAAATTTATTATAGAATTCCGTCTGCTCATAATCAACAAAGGATATGATATCCTCCAGATAGAGAATCTTAGAAGACGCATCAGCGCAGTTTGAGAAGTTAAAGGAGTTTTTGTGATCGAAAATGTATTCGTTTTTCACGTCTTTATCGATGTATTCGTTGGAATAGATCTTTTTTAAATTGACGTTATCGTATATACCGATGAACTTATCCTCTTCAAAAATAGTGACGGAGCTTCTGTAATTCCAAAAATCTGAGATCAGAGATGTCACGACGTCTCCAAAATCCGAACCTTTCAGAAGTTCGTCGTTCATCTGCAGATAAAACGAAAGGAGCTGTTCATATATATGTGGTTCAAGTGATTTTGCCATACTGAAATTCTCCGTTCATATAAAATACCTGTTTGAATAAATTATATCATAGGGGAATAATCAAAGGACAAGGAAATACCTGGTGTGAAGTAGTATTTATGATTATAAAGGGAAGACTGGACATTCCCGGATGAAACCTGTGGAGGGCCAGTGCGGAATTGTGCCGGGGCCTCCATAGAAGTTTTTAATAGGATCGTACAATGAAATATCCTTATTTGATGTGTCAACACGGCTGGAGGCCCGGGTGTCAGCACTTCTGCCAAGAAGAAATGTTTATCCGATTTCATATTATAACGCATTAAATTATTCCCGGATCTTTATCATCAAAAAATGGGTAAAAGCGGATCTTTTTTCAACGTTTCTTACCCGTGCCGGTCAATCTTAAGTGAAATTTTCCAGAAAATAAATACATACAACCCGCAAACCCACATATTTTATCCGCTTTGGCTTAATTTCAAAGCAAAAAGCGCCAGACTATCTTTGGTCAGCTTTGGCCAGATTTTGTCGGACAATTCGTATGTTATGCTATTTTGCCCAACAGCTCGTACAATTTTTAGACGCAGTAAAAACACTTCGAATCTGTTAATAATTTAATTATTAAAAACAACTTGAATATTCTGAAAAAGGATGGTAAAATAAACTCAATTCATACAACTGAATACTTCGGATGAAAATAGCCTTAGACGTCTCGCCCAAGCGGGAGGCCGAAGAAGCAAAGCAGGGTAGTGGCAGTTACCCCGTGGAAACTGACAGGCAAAAGGAAGGTTATTGGACGAAACTTTGGAGAGATCACTTAATTGTGGCGCCTACGAGGAGATAACCAACTGGCAAACGGACAGAGGAGTATGCAGCATATTCTATATGCGTGTATTTCTCTTTTTTTATGCACAATCATGCGCAAAGCAAAGAGAGCATGATGTATTGAAAAAGAGAAATACCGTCTGCATCGGGTATTCGGTTAGTACCAACTGCTGAGTAAGAGAATGGGCAAAAGCCCACCCAAAAGCAAGGAGGAAATTATTATGAAAATGTTATTGGTAGGAGCAGGAGCCGTAGGAGAATCAATTTTAAGAATTCTGCAGGTGAGAGATCCGCAAGGGAAGTGGCTGGAAAAAGTCGTAGTAGGCGATTATGATTTCGATAGAGCAAAGGAAGTCTGCGAGCACCTGAAGGGCGACGCGCGCTTTACGCCGCAGCAGCTCAACGCAAAGAACAGGGATGAACTGGTTGACATCATCAAAAAGCAGGGATGCGATTTCGTAATGGACGCTGCTGCGCCGTTTGTATCCAACAATATCTTTGATGCCGCATATGAAGCAGGCGCAAACTATGTGAGCATGGGAACATGGTCCGTACCGTACGATCCACCCAAGTATGGAACGCTGGAAGGAAGTTTCTCAGAGCCGATGGCAAAATACAACTTCGACCAGTTTGATAAATGGAAAGAAAAGGGCAACATGGCCTGCATCTGCTTGGGAATCGACCCTGGTGTCGTAGATGTATTCGCAAAATTTGCCGCTGAATATCTGTTTGATCAGCTGAAAGAAATCCACGTTAAAGACGGCGGAAATCTGGAAATTCCCAATGCCGGCGAAGATGACATCACCTTCGGTTTCAACGTATGGACCGTACTGGACGAGTGCGTGAACCCGAACGTAGAATGGAGCAAGGAAAAGGGCTATGTGACAGACGTTCCGTTTGCCGGTGAAGAGACCTTTGACATGCCAGCAGGCGTAGGACCAAATACATTAGTAAAAGTTGAACACGAAGAGACTGTTCTGATGCCGAGATTCCTGGAAAAATACGGTCTGGAAAAAGTTACCTTCAAGATTGCTCTGGACGACAACCTGATTCAGGCGCTGAAGGTTATCACTTCTCTGGGCCTGAGAAGTCTGGACCCGGTAGAGGTAAACGGGGTGAAAGTTGTACCAAGAGACATCGTAGCCGCATGCGCACCGCAGCCGAAGGATATCGGAGACGAAATGATCGGTAAGATGTGCGTAGGCGTTCACTGCAAGGGAATCAAAGACGGCAAGGAAAGAGAAATCTTTATGTATCAGCCGTTTGACAACCAGGCATCCATGGAAAAATGGAACATGCAGGCTGTTGTAGCACAGACCGGATTTGGCGCAGCTGTTGGTATCGAACTGATCGGCAGAGGCATCTGGAAGGATAAGGGCGTATTCGCACCGGAATACTTTGATCCGATCCCGTATCTGCAGATCATGGATGAGGCTGGCTTTGAATATGGAATCGTTGAAATGGATTCCCCATATAAGGCAGCTAAGGATAAAGAAATGATGGCCGACATCTTTGCAAACGCAAAGAAATAAGTAATTAACTACATAAGCTATGGAGTCCACTCCGGCTCCATAGCCGCATTTTTAGAAATGTAAAAAGGAGGAACACCATGCAACAGGAAAAACATTTGGAAGGTGTTGGTGCTCTTAAGCGTCGCCACGTTGGCGTTTGGGGAGTAGTCTTTATGATCTATTGTCTGGTTGCCGCAGGGGCTTTCGGTATCGAGGAAATGATACCGATCAGCGGACCGGGCCTTACGTTATTGATGCTGGTCTTATTTCCTATTTTCTGGGCGCTGCCGATCAGTGAAATGGTCGCTGAACTGGGCGCTGTGCTTCCTTCGGAAGGCGGAGCATACGTCTGGACCAGAGATGCTCTCGGAGAAATGTGGGGCTGGCAGGTTGGGTTCTGGGGAACCATTAGTACCTGGCTGCAGCAGGCAATGTATGTTGTGCTGGTAGTCGGATATGTTGAAAAGTTTTGGCACATGTCACCAATGACGGCAACTATACTGAAAGTCGCAATGATCGTTATTTTTTCCGCCGTCAACCTGATGGGTATTAAAGAGGTATCCAGCCTGAGCACGATTTTCTCACTGCTGGTTATCGTGGGTTTTGCCGCCGTTATGATCGTAGGTTTTGCCAATTGGAACACGAGTCCTATTGAACCTTTTTACAATGAGGAAGAGGGCGTTGTAGGAAGCCTGGGCGGAAGCATCTGTATCGCGATCTGGATGTACAGCGGATATGAATGTATGTCCAATGTGGCAGGAGAGCTGGAGAATCCACAGGCAATTCCCAAGGGGCTGATTATCGCGATGCCGATCATCGCACTGAGCTATCTGCTTCCAACCATGGCAGGTCTCGCTTCTGTAGGCAACTGGGAGCTGTGGAATACGGAAGGTGAAAACGCAATAGGTTACATGGATGTTTTAATCCAGTTTGTAGGACCGGCGGCAGGAATGGGATTCCTGATAATCGCTATCTTGTCCAACTGCTCCATTTTCAACGCTTACATAGCATCCGGCTCCAGAGGCTTCTTTGTAATGGCGGACGACCATCTGTTCCCGAGATTCCTTTGCAGGGTTTCTAAGAAGAGAGGCGTTCCTGCATTGAGCATCATTATCATGGCTGTGTTTACGATTTTCCTCTGCAAATTTGATTTTGTAACGCTGGCTATGGCAACGACGCCGCCTATGCTGTATCTGTATATGTGTCTGGCAGTAGCTGTTCACAGACTGAGAAAAGTTTATCCGCTTGAGGAAAGAAAGAAGCTTGGATTATATTACATTCCTTTCGGAAAAGCAGGTTTGTACGCAATGACCATCTGCCCGTTCATCATTGCCGGTATCGCACTGTATGTAAACGGAACGGATTACTTCATTTCAGGATTCCTGATGCTGGCCATCAGCCTGGTAGGCTATCTGATCTGCAAATGGGTCTATGGCGGAATGGCAAAAGAGGATCCAATCGGGCACCCGCTCAATCCGAAGACAAAGCTTGCGCAGGGAGATACGGTTTATATCGGAGCATATGTGGCTCTGGCCGGTTTTGTCGCTCTCCTGGGTTCTGTACTCCTGAAATGGTACGAAGGCAGCTGGGGTGAAGAGTATTATCTCGAGGAATATGGCAGCGGTTTCTTCAGTGATTTCTGGGGAATGATTAACTGGTGTAGAATCGGGGGAATTGTCCTGCTGGTGGTAGGATTGGTTATTTTCTTCATCGGAAGGAAAAAAGATCCCACTCTGCCGATCAGGCAGCAGCCGATTCCTACGGAAGGCCTGGGCGTCAGCCTGAAAAAGGAATTCCGGGATAAGGCTTAATAAGCAATAAAGTTAAACGAAAATAATTAATATCTCCAATCACAGAGCAAGTGGTTGGAGATATTTTTATAGAAATCGCCGCGTTTTTCTATTCACCTACCCGGATCGAGAGCTTGGTTATGTGATCCTCTTCTTCAGGCGTCACATGGTTGCTGATTAATTCATCCACATAAAGGGGCCCGGCGTGTTCCAGTTTCAGCTGATGAATTTCCTCACAGAGCCTGCGGCAGGAAACATGGACTTCGTCGATACTGCCGTAATGAAAGAGGATGGCGTAACGGCCGGCGCTTTTCGTGTGGATGTTCCTGTTGCCGGAGGGTTCATCCAGTTTGCCGGCGATATACTTAATGGAGTAATCGCCCTTTCGATGGCTTTCCTCAGGGATCACATAACTGTACGGATATTCGCCGATGAGCGGGTTGTCCACGGAATGAGCCCAGAAGCGGGAAAAGGCGTCCAGAAGATTGCGCTTGTTTTCATATGCGGATTCTTCAATTGGCACAGTCAGATAATATTCCTCTTCACAGGCTGCGATGGTCAGCTGATGGCCGTCGTGCTTAAGCCCCAGGTTTACCAGAGCGACGCTGTTATCCACGACCCGCAGCATGCTTTCGATTTTTTCTCTCTTGCGCAGAAGCCGCTCTTTACTTCCCTTCATCAGTTCCAAAAAATTCTCTGTGTTATAAGAGTCCAGATACTGGCGGATTTCCTGCAGGCTGTTTCCGGCGTAAATCAGCAGCGAGATCAGGTCAAACTCGAAAAACTGCCAGGCTTCATAATAAAAATAACCGTTGTCCCCTTCTTTTTTGGGCGAGAGAATCCCCTTATTATGGTAATGGCGCAGGGTTTCCTTTGTTGTGCCGCAAAGCTTTGCGAATTCTCCCGATGTAAAATAAATTTTTTCTTCCATGTTACATTCTCCTCTTGACTGCGTTGTTACAACACGCTCTATAATACCATTTGTCAGTGACGGACGCAAGATTTGTTATTGGAGGGAATAAAGATGAGTTTGAATTATTTAACACAGGGAAATGTGTACAAGAAGTTAATCCAGTTTGCCGGACCGTTTTTGCTGGCCCAGCTGCTGCAATCATTATACGGCGCCGCGGACATGCTGACGGTGGGGAATTTCGCAACTACAGCCGACGTATCGGGCGTCACCATAGGCAGTCAGGTAATGATGATCTTTACGCAGTTTATCATTGGGCTGACAATGGGAATCACCGTGCTGCTGGGACAGTATATGGGTTCCAAAAACCATAAAGCGCTGGCGGAAACCATGGGAATTACCATTATTACCTTTACGATTATCGGGATTGTCCTCACAGCGGGCCTTCTGCTGGGCAGAGATACTATTGTTTCCCTGATGAACACGCCGCAGGAGTCAGTGGCAAACACTCAGGCGTACCTCTTTTACTGTTCAATGGGAGCTTTTTTCATCACAGGATACAATGTGGTCTGCGGGATCATGCGGGGGCTGGGAGATTCCAAGTCGCCGCTGCTCTTTGTGGCAATTGCCTGCGTAGTTAACGTGGTACTGGACATTGTGCTGATTCGCTATTTTGGAATGGGCGCCGCGGGCGCGGCCATCGCTACGACTCTGGCGCAGGCGGTGAGCTTTCTCTTCTCCGTGGCTTTTCTCATCAGACGGGGACTGGGATTCGCCTTTTCGATGAAGGATATCCGCTTTCACAAAGAGCAGTTCCGTCAGCTCTTTAAGGTGGGAATCCCCCTGGGGATACAGGATATTCTGGTTGGCGTATCTTTCCTGCTGATCGTTGCCATTGTCAATCCCTTTGGTGTGGTGGCTTCCGCCTCGGTAGGCGTAGTGGAAAAGCTGGTGGAATTTCTCTTCCTGGTTCCCATTGCCATGAATGCGGCAGTATCGGCTATGGTGGCGCAGAATTACGGCGCCGGAGAATATGAAAGAACACGCAAATGCCTCCGGGCCGCCGTTTGGATGACAGGGGGGTATGGTTTTTTAATCGCAGCCTACTGTCAGTTCTTCGGGACTACTTTGACGGGAATGTTTTCCTCTGACGCAGAAGTGATGAACCTGGCGGCCACGTACCTGCAGTCCTATTCCTGGGACATCTTCCTGGCAGGGATCGTTTATTGCCTGGGGGGCTATTTCAACGGCTATGGCAGAACCATATTCAATATGACGCAAAATCTGGCAGCGACTTTTTTGGCCCGCGTCCCGCTGGCGCTGCTGCTGAGGCAGACCATCGGCACGTCACTGTTTGCAATGGGCCTTGCTTCACCTGTGTCAACGATCGCTTCACTGGTTATCTGCCTGATTTATTTGAAGAAAATGAATGCGGCGTACGACACCAGAACGCTGGGGGAAGCGGCTCAGGCTGCGTGATGGAAGCAAAAGAAATCTTGACAAAAAATTTTCATATTGCTAAAATAAAGATACCGAGTAGCGAAGAATGCGTAAGTCCAGGTTGGGACTGGCGCATTCTTTTTTTGTACAAAAGACAAGGAGGACAATGAAAATGCCCAAAACAAAATTTCAGAAACTGATCTTCGGTGTGATGATGGCCCTGGTTATGGTCTATGGCATGGAAGTGTATAATGCATCGCTGAGAAACGGAGGACTGAGCGGCAGTTCGTTTGCGGTGCCCATTGGGGAGATTGCGGCTATGGGGGTTCTGGTGATCGTCCTGGAATCGATCCTGGCAGGCCCTTTAGCAAGAAAGATCGCCTTTTTGATCGTAGATGCGCGGGACAATAGAGAAATCGTTGTGATTCTGGCCGTTTCCGTGGCAACGGTATGCCTGATGTGCCCCTTGATGAGTCTTGCGGCTACGATCATTTTTCATGGATTTGGAAGTATGATGCCGATCACCTGGCTTCACACTGTTTTATGGAATTTTCCAATGGCTTTTTGCTGGCAGCTTTTGATCGCAGGGCCGGCAGTGCGGTTTGCTTTTAAACGCATGTTTAAAAGGCAGCTGTGCGGCTGCAAGGCAAAAGTAAATACCATTTAAGAAGAATTGCGCTCTTCCATATCCGGCCTGCCGGAGCAGAACCTTTGCTTATTTACCCCCAAAGCCCGTTTGGTACGTTCTCTGAAATCAAAACTCATACTCACCCCCAGCCGCTCATATATTAGTGGGATGAAAGGGGTGCTTGAGGTGATTATACAAAATCTGAATGAATACATACAGGAAGCCGAACAGCTGGCAAAAGAAGTCTTTGAGGAAATCCACAGCTGGCCGGAGCTGGGCAACGAAGAGTTTAAGACCGTGACCCTGATCGGCAGGAAACTGAAAGAAATGAAGCTGGAAATTTCCCGGCCCCTGGCGACAGCGGTAACAGCGGATATAAAAGGAAAGGGGAATCCACAAAAATGCATCGCTCTTCGGGCGGACATCGATGCGCTGCCCATTGCTGAGGAAGCTATGGTCAGCTATCGTTCCAGAAGGGCGGGACTGATGCATGCATGTGGTCATGATGCGCATACGGCCATTCTGGTTGGGCTGGCCCAGGTGCTGCATAGACTGAAAAACGTGCTGCCCTGCGACGTGCGGCTGATTTTCCAGCCCGACGAAGAAGGAAAGGGAGGCGCTGACCGGCTGATCGAAACGGGAGTTTTAAAGGGAGTGGATCAGATCTTTAGCTTTCATGTCAAACCGGACCTTATGGCCGGAACGATAGGCGTCCAGTATGGAACGGTTCACGGTGAATCGAGGATGCTCGAAGTCCGTATCAAGGGGACTCCGGCCCACGGAGCAAAGCCCGATCTGGGCAGGGACGCGGTCTACGGAGCTGCCCAATTCATTTCTCTTTGTCAGGGAATCGTATCCAGAGATCTGGACCCGGTGAAGGCGGGCCTCATCTCCTTTGGCCGTATCCGGGGAGGCGAGGCCGGAAACATCCTTGCGGGCCAGGTGGAGCTTGAAGGCATCATTCGCGGCGAGGACGGGGAGGTCTGCGACCGCTTGTGTCAGCGGATCCGTATTTTAGCCAGGGGTCTGTCGCAGGCCATGGGGTTATCCATTGATGTGAAGTTTACACAGGGATACAGGGCCCTGATTAATGACCGTCGGTCCGCAGAGCAGGTAAAGCTGGCAGCGGGAGACAAGGCTGTTGAAATCAATCGTAAATCCATGACAGTGGATGATTTTTCTTCTTATCTGCAGCTGGTGCCAGGCGCGTATTTTTTTCTGGGATGCGGCTTTGCGGACAGAGAGAACAGCGGATTGCATACCAGCAGATTCCAAATCAATGAAAAATGTCTTGCCACAGGGATCGAAACCCTTGCCCAAATTTGTATGAAAACCCAATATCGGTAAAATTTTGTCGAAAAAAGCAATATTCTTGTTTCACTATAACGAAAAGACTATAATTAATCCCGGAATAAGACACTATTAGAACCTATACAAGGGGGAGAAGGCATGGCACCTATCAATACCAGAAATCATATTGTCCTGGATAAGGAAAGCTTGAAAAGGTACACAGCTTCGTTAGGCGGAGGATACACTGCTATTTTCGAGATGGATCTGAACGAGGCTACTTATGAAACGTTCTTTTTTACAGAGGAACGGTACTTTATCGCACAGAGCGGCCTGCGAGAGGAGATGCTTAATCAAGCTGAGAAGCAGATCCACCCGGAAGATCTGCCGTTGTTTATTTCCATGTTTGAGGAGAAAAATCTCAGGACTATCGTTCGGCAGGGAGGGTATGACAGCATAGAATTCCGCTGCTCGTCCGCGGGAAGGGACTATCGCTGGATGCGTATTCTGCTCACCCCGGATGAAATGGAAAAGGATACGGTTCTATGTTTTATCTCGGACATTGATGCCATAAAACGGTGCGAATTCCTGGAAAAAAGAAACGCGGAGCTGACCGACCTGATTGTTCGTCTTCACGGTACCCTTTCCGAATCAGGGAAAAAGCGGGATCAGGTTTTGAACATAGCGGATTATCAGAGACAGCTGACAGAAGCCGTACTACGGTAGCGGCTGATCAAAGCAATACACATACACTTGAAAAATGACGAAAGCCTGCGCTTTCGTCATTTTTCGCTAAATACAAAAAAGAAAAAAACGATGGGAGACACAGGCCATCGTTTTTATATGCTCATTTGCATGTGTATTTAACTTATACACGGGTGGGGACGGGTGAGACTTTACTGTGCGGCTTTCGCCTGGTTGAATCTCTTTGTTAATCTGGAAACTTTTCTGGATGCGGCATTCTTGTGAATGGTGTGCTTGGCAGCAGCCTGCATCAGCTTTTTCTCAGCGAGAGTCAGCTTTTCAGCAGCTGTTTCCATATCGCCTGCTTCGATTGCCTCATCAAAGTTCTTTAAGATTGCTTTCAGATGGGATTTGATCCTTCTGTTTCTTGCAGTCTTCTTGTCGATAACACGGATTCTTTTCTTTGCGGATTTAATGTTTGCCATTAAAAATTACCCCACTTTCATATTTTTTAGCTAAATTCGCAAGTTTTAGTATATACGAATAAAATCGATTTTGCAAGGGAAAAATAGAGAAAGTTGGATTTTGAGCGTAATAAAGGAAAGGCGGTAAAGCGGTGAAATACAGAACAGACCTGGCCATCGAGCGCAAAGAGCTGCTGGATGAAGCCAGAGGCAGCGCCAAGGACATCGAAGGGGTGTCCATGGAAAAGATTAAATACGATGAGGATATTACTTCCACCAGGATTAAAATTTTGAATCCCATGGGGGAAATACAACTGGAAAAACCGATGGGCAATTACATCACCATCGAAGTGAACGGCATACTGGACGAAAAAGATGAGATCAAAGAGCGGGCGGGCAAAGCCCTGGCAAAGGAGCTCTCGGAGCTGATTAAATTCCACTATCATCTCAAGGTTCTGGTGGTGGGCCTGGGGAACGATAAAGTAACCCCCGATGCTTTGGGTCCATATACGGTTTCCAAGGTGAAAGTGACCAGACATTTCTTTATTATGTACGAGGCGGACGGAGACGAAGAACTGGGATGCGTCAGCTGTTTTATCCCTGGAGTCACCGGCTCCACCGGTATGGAGACCGCAGAGCTGATTAAGGGCGCCGTAGAGCTTTGCGACCCGGAAGTAGTCATTGTCGTGGATTCCCTGGCGGCAAGAAATATTGACAGGGTCAGCACAACGATTCAGATCAATGATACAGGAATCGATCCGGGCGGCGGTATGGGAAACGTGCGCACCGGCCTTTCGGAGCAGACGCTGGGACGCAGGGTGATCGCCATCGGCGTGCCCACAGTCATCGATTCACGGACGATTATTCGTGAAGCTCTAGAAGCCAACCTTCCGCAGGCGCAGCAAGTCGACGATTATATCGAAGAGAAGGGACAGGATATGATCGTTACCTCCACAGACATTGACCAGATTATCAAAGATTTTTCCGATATAATTGCAAATGGTATAAATAAAACTCTCCATCCCGGCATATATTCGTAAGAGCAACTGATGGAGGAAAATGATGAACAAAAAAACATTGGCTTGTATATGCGGAGTTTGCTTTATTCTTTCCACCCTGTTTTTCTGGCAGCGTCTGGGTCAAGGGCGCCTGCCGGATATTAAGGTGAGCGGTTCGGAGCTGGGGAAACTATGTGTTTCGCAGGTCTACCCGGCCATCGACCGGGGCGTGGAAAGAAAGAAGACCGAGACCGCGGAGAAAGCCACAGAAAAAGCCGCGCAGGAGACGACTCAGCCGGCGGAGGAAACCACCCAGCCTGAAAAAGAAACGAAAAAGGCTGACAACAGCAAGCCTTTGGTGATTATATACCATACCCACAGTACAGAGTCCTATCAGCCTTATTCAGAGAGCAATTTTCACCGGGAAAAAGAAGTGGGAACCGTCCGGGATGTGGGCAACGTGCTCACAAAAGAACTGCAGAGCCTGGGAATCGGCGTAGTCCACGATAAGACGATCCACGACCGCCCGTCCTACAACCAGTCCTATGACCGCTCTCTGGAAACCATTACAGCGCTGCAGAAAAAATATCCGACGGCAAAATACATAATCGACCTGCACAGAGATGCTGCGGCATACTCGGGAAATGTAGGAAAGACAACAACAATCAACGGTGAGACAGTAGCCAAGTTCAGTCTGGTCGTCGGACAGAACAACGCCAACTTCAGCAAGCTGATGTCCTATGCGAAGAAGATAAACAAAAAGGCGGAATCCATGTATAAGGGTTTCGGAGGAAGAGCAATCGAAAAAACGTACCGATACAATGAATACATTGCGGATAAATACCTGCTGCTGGAGATTGGAAACAACCAGAACAATATTGAAGAAGTTAAGGCTACCGGAAAATATTTTGCCCACGTACTGGCCGCTGTCATCGAAGAGGAAGGGAAATAATATGCTTAAAAAGTGGATCGCTGTATTTATCGTTTTTTTTCTGGGGACAAGTGCCCTGATCGCAGTGGACCGGTCGTGCAGGGAAAGCACGGGCTGCGGAGGAAAATCAGGAATGAACATTATAAAAGACGAAAATGGAGATGTGGATGTTTCGCTTTTCGGATTGAACTTTGAAGTGGATTTATGAGCTTGCTCAAGCGGGATCATCGCGCCCTGACAGATTTCATGCTGCCCTGGGTGATACCTCTCGCTACCATTCTGGCAGGAGTTCTTCTCACGCTGCCCTGGCAGACTCTTCCGCCACTCCGGCGCTTTTTGCCCTGAACTGTCCCTGAAGCGGACGAAAAGAGTGGGTCTACCGGGGATGCCGTTTTGTTTTCCGGGAATTCTCCTCCGAAATCCACTGGCGAAGCTGGGAAACGTTGAAAAAAGATCCGCTTTTTAGATGTCTTGTCACAAAAAGCGCCGTTTCAGTCGGAGAGAAACAGCGCTTTTGTTCAATGTCCCATATATGCTTTATTCAGGAAATATCCAGGATCTCTTTAACTGTCTCCAGCCTTTCATCGCAGAGCCTTGCGATTTCCTGAGGAGATTTTCCCTCCATATGGAGTTTAAAAATCCTGCGGGCCTTTTGAATGCCCTCTGATTTACCCTTTTCGTAACCATCCTCTTCCCGGATCGCTTCGCATTCCTCTCTGCTTAACTCCTCGTACAGAAAACTCACGATATCACCACCGTTCTTCTTTAAGAATTCCCGCAGCACCCCCTGGTCTATGCAGGCTTCTATGCTTTCTTTTATGGCGGCTTCCAGCTCCCCGCTTTCCTTCCATTTGCCTCGGATGACGGAAACGAACTGGCTGTATTCCCTCAGTGTCTGGCAGCGCTTCAACACTTCCGCTCCCTTATCGTAATTGACGTTGATTACCTTCACCACCACTTCTAAGGTTATTTTACCACATTTCTCTAAAAATGCGTCGGATATTTTCAATTCCTGTTCCAAAGGCTGGGGTTCTTCTCCGTTGTAGAAGACATACAGCTCCGGCGTGGGTATCGGTAGCAGGCGTTTGCTGTAAATCGCCCGGGAGTAAGTCAGCCGTTCGTACTCCTTGGCGATATATCCGAGCATCCTCAGCGGCATGTTGGGATTGACGGTCGATTGATGTTCGATCAAAACGATCAAACGGTTGTGGATGATGAAGGCCAGATCGTTTTTCAAATCCCCGAATATGGCGTCCTCCAGCGTGATGATCTCAATGGGCGTTCCTTTCGGGTAATTGTTTCCCGAGAGGGCGTTGTAAAGTTCCAAAATCTTTTCCTTTTCATTGAATAACTGGCGAAAGATGCCGTCCTTGTAAGTGCGTTTTACTTTTTTCATTCTCTGATCCCCCAAAGCAATAAATGTTATATTTTTACATTTATTGTAAGTTATGTATTTTCAAGTGTCAACTAAAATTTTACATTTTAGGCAAAAAAACAAATATTGATTCCGGGAGTCGAAAAAAGGAGCTGAGAAAAGCGGGCTATAGGGCATGCGGCTTTTCAATGCATTTAAACCTTGAAATTATGCCCCTTTTCAAGTAAAATGAATAGGAACTTTAAGAGAAAAGAGGAAACCATGAATTCATATCAGAAATACATTCGAAATTTCAGCATTATCGCGCACATAGACCACGGAAAGTCTACTTTGGCCGACCGGATTATCGAAAAAACCGGCCTTGTTTCCCAAAGAGAGATGAAGGAACAATTTCTGGACAATATGGAACTGGAACGGGAAAGAGGAATTACCATAAAGCTGCAGACCACTAGACTGGTCTACAAAGCCAAGGACGGCAATGAATATATTTTTAATTTGATCGATACGCCGGGACATGTGGACTTTACCTATGAAGTCTCCCGCAGCCTGGCCGCCTGTGAGGGCGCCGTTCTGGTGGTGGACGCTACCCAGGGCGTTGAAGCCCAGACACTGGCCAACGTATATCTGGCGCTGGATGAGGATCTGGAAATCCTGCCTACGCTCAACAAGATCGACCTGCCCAGTGCAAGACCGGACGAGATCAAGGCTGAGGTGGAGGACGTCATCGGCATCGACGCATCGGAAGCGCCGCTGGTTTCGGCCAAGGAGGGAATCGGAATCGAAGACCTGCTGGAAGAGATCGTTCACAAGATCCCCGCTCCGTCGGGAGAGGTGGACGGAAAGCTGAAGGCGCTGATATTCGACTCTTATTACGATAATTATAAAGGCGTTGTGATTTATACGCGCATCTTTGACGGAAAGGTGAAAACCGGTGATTTTATCCGTCTGATGAACACTGGCAAAAAATATGAAGTTACTGAGGTAGGAATCTACTCTCCGGGCCCGGTGGCCTGCAGGGAACTGAAAGCCGGCGAGGTAGGCTATATCTGCGCCAGCATCAAACGGGTGGCCGATGCCAGAGTCGGAGACACCATCACGCTCGATGAAAACCCTACCGAAAAACCGCTGCCGGGATACAAAAAGGTACAGCCGATGGTATACTGCGGTATCTACCCCGCAGAGGGCGAAAAATACGAAAACGTAAAGGATGCTCTGGAAAAGCTGCAGGTCAACGATGCGGCCTTTCATTTCGAACCTGAGACATCCACTGCTCTGGGATTCGGCTTCCGCTGCGGATTTCTGGGACTGCTCCACATGGAGATCATTGTGGAAAGGCTGGAACGGGAATTCGATCTGGCGGTGATCACCACATCGCCGAGCGTTATCTACAAGGTGGTGCTGACAAACGGCGATATAGAAATGGTGCAGAATCCGTCCAACCTTCCCGACCCGACGGACATTGACCATATTGAGGAGCCCATCGTTAAGGCGGACATCATGATACCAAAGGATTATGTGGGCAATATCATGGAGATCTGTCAGGAACGCCGGGGCAAACTGATTCATATGGAATATATCACAGAGACCAGAGTGCAGCTCCACTACGAGATGCCGCTCAACGAAGTTATCTACGACTTTTTCGACGCGCTCAAATCCAAGACGCGGGGATACGGCTCGCTGGATTACGAATTCCTGCGCTACGAAAAGTCCAATGTGGTAAAGATGGACGTGCTGCTCAACAAAGATCTGGTCGATGCCTTTTCTATGATCGTGCACGAATCAAAGGCTTATGCCAGAGGGCGTTTCGTCTGCTCCAAGCTCAAGGAAGTCATTCCTATGCACCAGTTCGAAGTGCCGATTCAGGCAGCCATCGGACAGAAGGTCATCGCCAGAGAGACGGTGCGCGCTTACAGGAAAGACGTTATCGCCAAATGCTACGGCGGCGATATTTCCCGTAAGAAAAAGCTGCTGGAAAAGCAGAAGGAAGGGAAAAAGCGTATGCGTCAGTTCGGAACCGTGGAAGTTCCGCAGGAAGCCTTTACGGCCGTGCTTAAATATGATGAAAATAAATAGAAAAAAGGGGCCTGCGGGCCTTTATATACACATTCCCTTCTGCGTGAAAAAATGCGGATACTGCGATTTCCTCTCTTTCGGAGAATGCGATGAGGAAATTCAGAAAAAATACGCAGAGTCTCTGATCGCGGAGCTTTCCCTCTACAGGGGGCAGAATATAAAATGTGACACTATCTTTATCGGGGGAGGAACTCCGTCACTTCTCCGGCAAGAGCATATAGCGAAAATTTTAGAAGCGGCGGAAGCCGCTTTCTGCGTTGCGGAAAAAGCGGAGGTCAGTCTGGAGGCAAATCCGGGGACTCTCAGCAGGGACAAGCTGAGAGCGTACCGTAAGGCCGGGGTAAACCGCCTCAGTATCGGAGTCCAATCCATGGATGACGGGATGCTTTCCTTTATGGGGCGGATACACAGCAGTCGGGATTTTACGGAAAACTTTCAGGCAGCCAGAGAAGCGGGATTTTCCAATATCAACGTGGACCTAATGTTCGGCATGCCCGGGCAGAGCAGGCAGATGTGGAGGGACTCTCTGGAACAGGTGCTGGCGCTGGAACCGGAGCACATCTCCTTTTACAGCCTGCAGCTGGAAGAGGGCACAACGTTCAGCCGCATGTACCGGGAAGGGAGCATAGATCTTCCGCCTGCGGAAGAGGATCGGGCCATGTACCACGAAGGCATCCGCATGCTGAGGGAAGCAGGATATCATCATTATGAGATTTCCAACTGCGCCAAACCGGGGTTTGAATGTCAACATAATTTAAAGTACTGGAGCTTTGATGAATATTACGGAGCAGGTCTGGGGGCGCACGCATTTTTGTATGATAAAGGCCGATCCTGCAATGTTTCGGATTTTGACGCTTATTTTCAGAAGATCGGACGGGGCGAGCTGCCTGCGGACCCTGATGGCTATTCTTATGAAACACAGACCGATCTCATGGGCGAATATGTGTTTACCGCATTGAGGAAGACAGAGGGGCTGGATATGGAAGATTTCCGGCGCACCTTTGGAGAAAACTTCTTTTCCGTCTATGAAGACCAGCGGCAGACGATCCGGGCCTATGTGAAAAGCGGGCATCTTGCCCTCAATGGGACGTACCTTGCGCTGACGGAAAAGGGAATCGACATTTCCAATGAGATCATGGCGGAATTCGTGTAATTATCATCGCAGAAACAGACGCGGACTGACAGGAGGTAACTATGAAAACATATATTATGGCTTTGGATCAGGGCACTACCAGCTGCCGGTGCATTCTTTACGACCGGCAGGGACGCATCGTGAGCGCAGCGCAGAAGGAATTCCGGCAGATCTACCCCCAGGCAGGCTGGGTGGAGCACGATGCTATGGAAATCTGGTCCACCCAGATGGGCGTGGCGCAGGAAGCGCTTTTGATGGCAAGCGGTACCTATGAGAACGTAGAAGCCATTGGCATCACCAATCAGAGAGAGACCACGGTAGTATGGGACAGGCATACGGGAGAGCCGGTTCATAACGCCATCGTCTGGCAGTGCAGAAGGACGGCCAGGTATTGTGATGAGCTGAAAGCACGGGGACTGACCGAGATTTTCCGGGAGAAAACCGGCCTTCTGATCGACGCCTATTTTTCCGGCACCAAGCTGCGCTGGATTCTGGAAAACGTGGAGGGCGCCAGGGAAAAAGCGGAAAAGGGTGATCTCCTTTTTGGCACCATTGAGACCTGGCTGATCTGGAAGATGACCGGCGGCAGGGTACATATCACGGACTATTCCAATGCTTCAAGGACGATGCTTTTCAATATCAGGACGCTGAAATGGGATGAAGATATTCTGAAAGAGCTGGATATTCCAGCCTGTATGCTGCCGGAGCCACGGCCGTCCAGCGAAATTTACGGAAAGACCGATCCCAATATTTTCGGAGGACAGATCACCATATCGGGAGCTGCCGGCGATCAGCAGTCGGCGCTTTTCGGACAAACCTGCTTTAAAGCGGGTGAGGCCAAGAATACCTTTGGAACCGGCGGATTTCTGCTCATGAATACAGGCAGCGAACCGGTTTATTCGGAAAACGGGCTTTTGACCACCATTGCCTGGGGGATTTCCGGAGAAGTCAATTATGCTCTTGAGGGCTCGATTTTTGTCTGCGGAGCGGCCGTTCAGTGGCTGCGGGATGAACTGGAGATTCTTCCCAGCGCGCCGGAATCGGAAAAAATGGCTGCCAGCGTTCCTGACAGCAACGGTGTCTATGTGGTTCCGGCTTTTGTCGGCCTGGGCGCCCCTTACTGGGACCCTTATGCCAGAGGCGCGGTTCTGGGAATTACCAGGGGAGCTAACAAAAACCATCTGGTGAGGGCGACACTGGAGTCCATGGCCTATCAGACCAATGATCTGATTCGAGTTATGGTAAAGGATACGGGCAGGGACCTCCTCGCTTTGAAGGTGGACGGAGGGGCCTGTGCCAATGATTTTCTGATGCAGTTCCAAAGCGATGTGCTGGACAAAAAGGTTTTGAGGCCAAAATGCATTGAGACCACATCGCTGGGAGCGGCTTATCTGGCAGGGCTGGCCGCAGGCTATTGGAACAGCACGGAGGATATTCTCAATAACTGGCAGATCGACAGACAGTTCGAACCTGCTATGAAAGATGAAACAAGAGCAGCGCTTTTAGAAGGCTGGGAAAAAGCGGTGAAATGCGTTCTCGGCTGGGCGAAATAGGAGACTTTGATTATGGCAAACGAAACACTTAACAACACAGCAGCGCAGGCAGGAGGAAAAAAGGAACGAAGCTATTTTTTTGATACCTTTCGCGGTCTTTTGATTTGGACCATTCCCATTTCCCATTTTACGATGGTAGGCGGCAACTTTCACCAGGCATCCTTCGGGGGAGTCGTATACATAACCATCAACGTATTTGTCATGCAGGCATTCGTTTTTCTGTCCGGCTATTTTTCCAAGAGGCCGGCGAGGGCCAGGGAAACGGCCTTTAAGACATTTCTGTTCCCCTATATCCTCCTGGTGCCGTTCTTTTACGGAGTACGCTATCTGATCAACGGAAACGCGCATCTGACCTGGATGGATCCGCCGCTGGCGCTCTGGTATCTGGTGGCTCTGTTCGTATACAGATTCTTTTTAATAGACTTTATTAAGAGCAAATATATCGTACAAATCAGCATTATCATTTACCTGGTGGCGGGACTGATTCCGCAGCTGGACGGAACGCTAGCTCTGGGAAGGGTAGTAAGCTATTTCCCATTCTTTATGATCGGATATTTCTGCCAGAAGGAGCATATCGCCAAGATTCAGACTCTGAAAAAGTGGCACTGCGCCATTCTGGGAATCGTACTCATCGGTATCAATATCCTGCTGGCCTACAAGTGTCCGGTGTCTGTGGAATTCTACCTTCTGCGGGGACCGGGAGCCGCGTTCGGGCTAACCTGGTATGTGGATGTTCTGATGCGTATTGCCGATTTCATCATCCCCTGCGGCTGGATCGTGCTCATGCTCAATATCCTGCCAAAGGGAAAAAATTACCTGACCTACGTGGGCATGAACACCATGTCCGTTTACATCCTCCATCTGGTTGTCCGTCAGCTGGTGAAGAAATATGATCTTCCCGACCCCAATATGTTTGTGTATTACCTCTGCCTTTTCGGACTGGCATCCCTGTGCGTAGTGGTGTTTTCCAGCCCGCCGGTATCAAAGGGGTATAACTGGGTGTTCGATTTCCTTTATGATAAGGTGTACCTGAATATCAAAAAATTTGTGAAATGGGCCCTGGGGATTGAAACCAACCGGGATAAAGCGCTGAAAGAAGCGGAGAAAGAGAAATAAGCTCCTTTGAAACAGCCAATCACACAGTTTGTTCCATTCGATTTGATCATAATAATTTATTATTGATATATAAAAAAATATAATTTTGAATTATCAATATTTGATGGTATGATGATAGCAGTTAAAGAAAGTGAGGTATATAGCATCTATGGAATTTTTTAAAAAGACAGGACCGGGTATTCTTCTTTGTTTATGCATCGCGATTCCATCCTGGTTTCTCGGTAACCTGGTTCCTGTCGTAGGCGGCCCTGTTTTCGCAATTTTAATCGGTATGATCGTAACGCAGGTTCTGAAGAAAAAGGAGCCGTTTAAAGTGGGCGTTGCCTTCACATCAAAAAAGATCCTCCAGTATGCGGTCATTTTATTGGGATTCGGCATGAATCTTTCCGATATACTGATGCAGGGAAAACAATCGCTGCCGATCATCATCTGCACCATCTGTACATCTCTCATCATTGCTTTTGTTTTATGCAAAGCGCTGAAAATGCCGTCCAAGATATCCGTCCTGGTAGGGGTCGGTTCATCAATCTGCGGCGGATCTGCCATTGCGGCCACTGCTCCGGTTATCCGGGCCGACGACGAAGAGATCGCACAGTCCATTTCAGTCATTTTTCTCTTCAACATCATTGCCGCGTTGATCTTTCCTACGCTGGGAGGACTTTTGGGACTCAGCGACCAGGGATTCGGTCTCTTTGCGGGAACTGCCATCAACGATACTTCTTCCGTTACCGCGGCAGCCACGGCCTGGGATGGAATTCACGGCAGCAATACGCTGGATACGGCGGCAATCGTAAAGCTGACCCGGACTTTGGCAATTATTCCAATCACTCTGATCCTGGCACTGTATCAGACGAAAAAAGCAAAGGATTCTTCTGATGACTCCAAGGTGAGCATGAAGAAAATTTTTCCCTTTTTCATTCTGTTCTTCGTGCTGGCTTCGGTGATTACCACAGTGTTCAGCCTGTCAGCGGCCGTTACAGACCCGATTAAGACGCTGAGCAAGTTCTTTATCGTCATGGCGATGTCAGCCATCGGGCTCAATACCAACATCGTAAAATTGTTTAAAAACGGCGGGAAGCCGATCTTTATGGGCCTTTGCTGCTGGATAGGGATTGCCGGCGTCAGCCTGCTGATACAGCATGTGCTCGGTATCTGGTGATTTTGAAAGTGAGGATAATATGAATAATTATGTAATCACGATAGGAAGACAGGTGGGAAGCGGCGGCTCAGTCCTGGGAAGAAGCCTGGCGGAACACTTTGGATTCAATTATATCGATAAAGATCTGGTAAAGAAAGCGGCAAAGGAGCTGAATTCCCCGGAGGAGGACCTGGCGCCGCTGGATGAAAAGGAAACCCTGGCCAATAGGCTCCTGCTGCAGACGGGAGGTTATCCCAGGGCATATATGTCGGACGATTGGAAGACCTTCACGGGAGAGGACCTTTTTAAGACAGAATCGAAAATCATCAGGCAGTCCGCGGAGCGGGCATCCTGTGTAGTGGTGGGACGCTGCGGATTTCATCTCTTCCGCGGTTATGAAAGACATATCAGTTTGTTCCTGTATTCGGACGAGGAGCAGCGTATCCGGCGGCTCAGCAAGCATCTGGGAATGGCTGATGAAAAGGCTTTGAAAATGATGCGGAAACTGGATAAGGAAAGAGCCCGCTATGTTCATACTTACACGGGAAGCGCCTGGCAGGACCCGACCAACTATGATCTGACGATTGACACAGCAAAGCTGGATGATGAACAGCTTCTGGAGCTGGCCATTCACTATATCTGTAATCGCTTTCCGGAGCTGGAAAAATAGCGGAACAGAAGACAAAGGAGGCCGATCATGCTCGATTTTCGTCTTAATACATTTCTGACCGTATGTAAATATATGAATTTTACCCGGGCGTCGGAGGAACTTAATATCACCCAGCCCGCGGTTTCTCAGCATATTCACTATCTGGAAGAACTCTTTCAGGTAAAACTGTTCGATTATAATAATAAGAAGATCAGGCTCACCGAAGCGGGGGCTTTTCTCCAAAGCGCGGCGACTACCATGGTCCACGACGTCATGCACCTACAGGATAAGATGAAGCAGCTGCAGGGAGCAAAAAAGGAACTGGTATTCGGAGTGACACTGACGGTAGGCGAATTCGTGATCCCGGGGCCGGTTGCCGGCTATCTGAAAGCGCATCCCGAGACTGCGGTGCGCATGACTGTGGCCAATACCCAGGAGCTGTTGAAAAAACTCGACGATGGACAGATTGATTTTGCCCTGGTAGAAGGTTTTTTTGCCAAGAATGAATATGATTCAAAGGTCTACTCCAAAGAGCCTTATATCGGCGTGTGCAGTCCCCGGTACAAACCTGCGAAAAAGATGCTCAGAATTGAGGATACTTTTGAGGAGAGGATCATCGTGCGGGAGGAAGGCTCCGGCACCAGAGAGATCTTTGAGCGTTACCTGGAGAGCCGTAATTTTTTAATCAGCGATTATAAAAATATGATTGAGATCAGCAACATCAGTGCCATCAAAGCTCTGACCGCCGAGGGATGCGGAATCACCTTCCTCTATGAAGCGGCGGTAAAAAAAGAGCTGGAAACAGGAGCGCTTGTGAAGATTCCTCTTAAAGATTTTGAACTGACACATGATCTTACGTTTATCTGGCGAAGAAACAGTGTTTTTTCGCCAGATTATAAAGAGCTGTTTTACCAGCTGAAGGATTAGAAAAGGAAGGAAAAAACATAGAGCAAGGCGACTCCAACCGCGGCGCATATTACGGCTGCGCGCCAGATTCCATACTCCCGGTCCATCTTTTTCCTCTCTGAGTCAGAAGGCTCATCGATAGCATCACCCGTAAAGAGAAAGTCCACTTTCTCTTTTTCTGTTTCCGGCATTTTTTTGAAGCCGTTTCTGGTGAAGAAAAGCAGCAGGCCGAGGCAGGACCAGAGAATCCCGGCGATTACCGCTTCCGGGGAAAGCTGCGTCATCAGGAGCAGATAGATCACAATGCTGATTGCTGCTCCCGCCGCCAGACCGGGAGCGCGGTAAGATCTCGTCAGGTCCGGATATTTTTTCCGAAGCCCCAGAGCGGATGCCATACCGATTACATAATAAAGCAGTGTCGCGAACAGGGAGAGAGAAGCGATGTAAGTGATGGAACCTGTGGATACCAGCAGAATCATCAGAAGGCCCAGCAAAATCAAAGCTACAAAAGGACTGTTAAAACGTGGATGAATCCTTCCGAAAATTGGCGGAATCGCATTGTCCCTGGCCATAGTGAAAAGATAACGTGCAGGGGCGGCTATGGCGGCATTTAATGTAGAAAAATCGCCGCCAAGGGTGATGCCCAGACAGAGAAGAATCAGTGGGAAGCCTACAATTCCAGCTGTCTTCATGGCGTGGGCATAGGGAGCATCGGCAGCAGCCAGCGCAGCCAGACTGTCTGCGGGCGAGATACTGATCAGGGCCCATTGGAACAGTGCGGTTACCGTAAAGACGATGAAGGGAGCCAGAAAGAGCGCCCGGGGAAGGTTGATGCGGGGAAAGCAGACCTCTTCTCCCATGGCGCAGCAGGTTTCAAATCCGGCAAAACACCACCAGATCATAGCGACGCACGGGAAAAAGCCTTTTAAACCGCCGCTGCCCTGGATTCCGGCCGCGGAAAAAGAATCCAGGTGAAATACCGGGAGCATGGTTATGAACCAGACGAGGGTAATTCCCCAGAAGAAAAACATAAACCCATTTTGCAGTCTGCCGCTCATTTCCACTCCTCTCACGGAAAGAATGACAAAGAAGAGGATAGCGGCCGAGGCGATGAGCGGATCACTGACGGGTAGGGAAATCCCCAGCGCCAGAAACAGAGTGCGCAGATAGAAGCTGAAAGCCAGGGCCTCTCCGCTCGCTACGGAAATCATAGAGATGATGAAATTCCATCCGGCCAGCATGCCGAAGGGCCGCCCCAGGCCCAGCGAAGCGTATTGATAGGTTCCGCCGGCAAAGGGCAGGGCCGCTCCCATCTCCGCATAGATCAGAGCCGGATAAATGCTGATCAGAAGCGCTGCGAAAGTGGCGAAGATGACCGCGGGGCCCAGGACGCCCACAGCGCCCGAGCCCACGGTAAAAAGACCGACGCCGATGACGGTTCCAACAGTAATGGTAATAGATTCACGCATGCCGAAACATCGTTTCAGCAAAGCAGGCTGATTGATATGTAAGTCTTTCATAAAACATTCCTTTCGTTAAAAGTCATTAATTTATGTTATGTAAAGTGAAGAAAATGGTGTTTCCGCTTTGACGAATGGAAAATAAAGGAGTACAATAAAGAAAAAGAACTGTTTGGAAAGTGGGGTGGAATTATGAACAACTATGTTATTACCATCGGCAGACAGGTTGGGAGCGGAGGCTCTGTTCTCGGAAAGGCTATCGCAGAGTATTTCAATTTTAGCTATATTGACAAGGAGCTGCTGAAAGAAGCCGCCGAAGAATTGCACATTTCGGAAGAAGATCTTGAACATCTGGACGAAAAAGAATTCCGTGCGGGAAGGTCCCTGTTTCAATCCGGCGTATACACCCTGCCGTATATGACAGACGCCTGGAACGTACCGACAGGAGCGAACATCTATCAGATCGAATCGGAGCTGATCCGGCAGGCGGCGGAAGAGGGTCCCTGTGTAATTGTAGGACGCTGCGGGTCCGATCTGTTCCGCGGCTACAAAAAACACGTAAGCTTTTTCCTCCATGCTGACGAGGATGAGAGGCTGGAACGGCTGGAAAAAGACCTGGATTTTCCGCATGAAAAATCCATTAAAATGATTGAAAAGGCCGACAAAGCCAGAGCGCGTTACTACAACACCTATACAGGGCGCAAATGGCTGGATCTCACCGGATACGATCTTTGCATCGATACCGGAAAGCTGGATGACGAAAAAGTAAAGGAAATCGCGATAAATTATATCTGCACCAGATTCCCTGAACTGAAAAACAGACTTTAATCGGCGGGCTGTGCGCAAAGGGCTGAGAATATTATTTGCGCGCAGCCTTTTCTATTTATTACGTCTTTATGGGCCTGCGCCGCTGTTTTATTCCGGCGGCGCGGGATAGCGCAGAATTACAGTCTGAAAACCCTCCGGGAGGGAAAATTTCTCAGCATCGACGCAAAATAAATTCGGTGCTGAGAAATTTTTTGCCAGGCCGTTTTTTGGCAGCCGGATTTTACGAAAAATTTTCAAGAAATTTTTTAAAAGAGTGTTGACAATACTACATAAGAGTGGTAAATTTAAACTGTAATTAGCACTCACTTATAAAGAGTGCTAACAGGAGGAACCGCAATGGAATTAAGTGAAAGGAAACTGAAAATACTACAGGCCATCATAAGCGACTTTATCAGAACAGCAGAGCCGATCGGTTCCAGAACACTTTCCAAAAAGTTCGATCTGGGGATAAGCCCTGCTACGATACGAAACGAAATGGCCGATCTGGAGGAGATGGGTTATCTTACGCATCCCCATACATCCGCAGGCCGCGTTCCCTCCGAGCTGGCATATCGTCTATATGTAAACGATATGATGAAGAAATACGAGCTGACGGAAGAAGAAAAAAACGCTATCGCCAGCAAGCTTTATGAGAATGTGACAGAATTGGAAAAGACGGTGCAGCACGCCGCGAAGATCTTATCGGATATTACCAACCTCACATCCTTCGCGCTGACGCCGTCACCTGATGAAGATACACTGAAATACATCAATTTGCTGCCGGTAGATGAGCATACGGTCGTACTGATGATCGTTTCCCACAGCGGCAAGGTATCCAACACGGCCCTCAAGCTAAAGGTGCCTTATACCGAGGACGGTCTGGAGCTTCTGGCCAAGACCATGACCTATAACTACAGAGGAAAGACCCTCAGTCAGGTACTGACTTTGGATATCATAGAAAGCTTTGAGACAGACATCGAAGCGATGAGCGCGCTGGCTAAAAAGGTGGTACCCAATTTCATCAAGACGCTGGAAGATATGCTCAACGTCAACCTCTATATGGATGGGCTGACGAACATTTTCTCCATTCCCGAGTACAATGACCTGGATAAGGCCAAGATGTTTCTGGAAATGCTGGGTAAGAAAGAGGATTTCACAAAGACCTTGATTAACAGGGAAAACGGCGTAATAATAACCATTGGAAAAGAGAACACCGAAGACATCATGCAGGACTGCAGCCTGATTACCGCCACCTACCATGTGGACGGTAAGCTGGCTGGCAAGATCGGCGTGATCGGGCCGACGCGGATGCGATACGGACAGATTACTTCGGTAGTTGAATATTTAACGGAGAATATAAGCAATACATTTAAACTGTCAGGAGGAGGCAAGGATGACGACTAACGATCCCAAAGAACGCGAAGCGGCTGCTGAAAAGGCAGAAGAAAAAAAGGAACCGGAAGTAAAGGAAACAGAGGGTTCCCAGGAAAACGAAGCAAAGAATGAAGAAAACGGCAAGACTGGGGAAAACGACGAAGAGAAAAAAGAAGAGAAGAAAGAACCGGAAGAAGATGAAAGCTCTCGTTATATGAGGCTGATGGCCGATTTCCAGAACTACAAAAAACGTGTGGAAAAGGAAAAAAGCGATATCTATTCCTATGCCAACGAGAAAATCGCAGTAGAACTTCTGGCAGTCCTCGACAACTTCGAGCGGGCTCTGGAGCACGATGCCGAAGACGCGAGCTTTAAAGAAGGCATGGAGATGATATTCAAACAGCTCTTCGACGTGCTGGAAAAAGCAGGGCTCAAGGAGATACCTGCCCTTGGAGAGGATTTCGATCCCAACTTCCACAATGCGGTTATGAATGAAGATACCGATGAATATGACAGCGGAAAAGTTTCCGGGGTCATGCAGAAAGGGTATACGTTAAACGGAAAAGTGATCCGGCCTTCCATGGTAAGGGTGGCAAGTTAATAAAACGGTTAATGTTTAAAAATTAAAATACATTAGAATACAACATAAAAGGAGAGAGTAACATGGGAAAAGTAATAGGTATAGACTTAGGTACAACAAACTCGTGCGTAGCAGTATTAGAAGGGGGAGAACCTGTAGTAATCGCTAACGCCGAAGGCAACAGAACGACTCCATCCGTAGTGGGCTTTGCCAAAAACGGAGAAAGACTGATCGGTGAGACTGCCAAGAGACAGGCTATCACCAACCCGGACAGAACCATCGCCTCCATCAAGAGACACATGGGAACTGACCATAACGTAGAAATCGACGGTAAAAAATATACACCGCAGGATATTTCAGCGATGATCCTTTCCAAGCTGAAAGCGGACGCTGAAAGCTATCTGGGCGGAACAGTAACAGAAGCGGTTATCACCGTACCGGCTTACTTCACAGACAGCCAGAAACAGGCTACAAAGGACGCAGGCAAGATCGCCGGACTGGACGTAAAGAGAATTATCAATGAGCCGACGGCAGCTTCCCTGGCGTACGGCCTTGACAAAGACGAAGCGCAGCACAAAATCCTGGTATACGACCTGGGCGGCGGCACATTTGACGTTTCCATCCTCGAGCTGGGTGACGGCGTATTCGAAGTACTGGCGACAAACGGCAACAACAAGCTGGGCGGAGACGACTTCGACGAGGCTGTGCTCAACTACCTGGCCGATACTTTCGCAAAGGAAAACGGCATTGATTTAAGAAACGATAAAATGGCTCTGCAGAGACTGAAGGAAGCTGCTGAAAAAGCGAAGAAAGAGCTTTCCAGCGCGCAGACCACCAACATTAACCTGCCGTTCATCACAGTAAATCAGGACGGACCGCTGCATATGAACGTGGATCTCACAAGAGCCAAGTTCGACCAGCTGACATCCGATCTGGTTCAGAAGACCATCGAACCGATGCAGAAGGCCATGAACGATGCCGGCGTAACCAACAGCGATATTTCCAAGGTAATCCTGGTAGGCGGTTCCACAAGAATTCCGGCCGTACAGGACGCAGTTAAAAAAGTTACCGGCAAAGAGCCGTTCAAGGGAATTAACCCGGATGAATGCGTAGCCATCGGCGCTGCTATTCAGGCAGGCGTACTGACTGGCGAAGTAAACGATGTACTGCTGCTGGACGTAACTCCGCTGTCCCTGTCCATCGAGACACTGGGCGGCGTAGCTACCAAGCTGATCGAAAGAAATACGACGATTCCGACAAAGAAGAGCCAGATCTTCTCCACGGCAGCGGACAATCAGACAGCCGTAGATATCCACGTAATGCAGGGTGAGCGTGAAATGGCCGCAGGAAACACCACATTGGGACGTTTCCAGCTGACCGGTATTCCTCCTGCTCCGCGCGGTGTACCTCAGATCGAAGTTACTTTCGATATCGACGCCAACGGCATTGTAAACGTACACGCCAAGGACATGGGTACCGGCAAAGAACAGAGCATCACCATCACATCTTCCACCAAGCTGTCTGACGACGAGATCAAGGCCAAGGTAAAAGAGGCCGAACAGTACGCGGAAGAAGACAAGAAGAGAAAAGAAGAAGTAGAAGTACGCAACCAGGCGGAAACTCTGGTATATGAGACAGAAAAGAACCTGAAAGAAATCGAAGGCAGTCTGTCAGAAGAAGAAAAGAATGCCGTAACCGCAGCTAAGGACGAACTGTCCAAGGCTCTGGAAGGCACCAATATCGACGAGATAAAGGATAAAACGGAAAAACTTACGGAACAGTTCCACGCTATTTCAGCCAAGATGTACCAGCAGGCACAGCAGGCTCAGCAGAACGGCGGTGCGGGCGCTGACCCGAATATGGGCGGTCAGGCGGACAGCGGCGCGGCAGGCGGCCCTGCAGGGGACAACGTAGTAGATGCTGACTATGAAGTAGTAGATGAGGATAAGAAAGACAACTAGTCCGACTCTGACAGAGCACTCCCACGCAGGGGGTGCTCTGCCCGAGTATATTACTTAAAGTGAGGAAAAGGCAATGGCAGAGAATAAGAGAGATTACTACGAAGTCCTTGGACTGCAAAAGGGCGCCAGTGATGATGAAATCAAAAAGGCTTTTCGTAAGCTGGCCATGAAATATCATCCTGACAAAAACCCGGGGGACAAAAAAGCCGAAGAACAGTTCAAACAAGTCAATGAAGCATACAGCGTTTTATCCGATCCTGAAAAGAAAAGCAAATACGACCGGTTCGGCCATGCGGGTGTAGACCCCAATGCCGGATTTGGAGGAGGCGGTGCCGGTTTCGGCGGCTTTGGCGCAGGCGGCTTCGAAGATATCTTTGATATGTTCGGGGGTATGTTCGGAGGCGGCGGTTCCCGCCAGAGACGGAGGAACGGCCCGATAAAAGGCAACGACCTCCAGAAAGCTATGACCATTACCTTCGAGGAAGCTGCTTTCGGTACCAAAAAAGAAATACAGATTAACAAATATGTGGAGTGCGAAACATGTAAAGGCAGCGGCGCGCAGCCGGGCACATCCAAGACCACATGTTCCAAGTGCGGCGGCACCGGAGAGATCCATACGACCCAGAGAACGCCGTTCGGTACGTTCCAGAGCGCGTCTCCATGTCCGGACTGCGGCGGTACGGGACAGATCAACGAACATCCGTGCAGTGACTGCGGCGGCACCGGAAAAGTCAGAAAGACGGTTACCATTTCCGTCGATATTCCGGCCGGCGTGGACAATGATTCGGTTATTTCCATCAAGGGGCAGGGCGAGCCTGGCAGCAACGGAGGTCCCAACGGCGATCTGTACGTTGTATTGACGGTAAAACCGCATAAACTCTTTGAAAGAAGAGGCCAGGATCTGTGGCTGGAAATTCCCATCACCTTCGATCAGGCGGCGCTGGGAGATGATATCACTGTGCCGACGCTGGAAGGCAAGGTATCCTATAAGGTACCTGCGGGAACTCAGCCAAACACCGTATTCAGGCTGAAAGGAAAGGGCATAAAGTCCGTTCGTTCCAGCAGGAAGGGAGATCTCTACGTGAGAGTGCTTCTGGAAGTTCCGACCAAACTGAGCGGAAAACAAAAGAAGGCTATTCAAAACATGGCAAAAGAGGTGAAGAACGACTGTTATAAAAAGAAAAGCGGATTCCTGGAATCCATGAAGGAGTTCTTCAGTTAAAAGGATTTGAAAAAAGAGACCTGTCGCAGGCGTGCGGCGGGTCTCTTTTAATTAACGATGGGCAGATTCGCATGAAGGCCTTACAGATAGGAAGAGCGGCAGACAGCTGTCATTTTTATTATTTTTTAAATTTTGCGACAACTCTTGACTATACGGTAACCGGATGGTTTATAATAAACGTGCCAATTCTATATAAAAATACTACTTTTTAATAAAAGGAAATCCCAAAATGAAACTGAATCTGAAAACGAAAATCGCATATGGGCTGGCCGGTGTGGGGGATTCCGCCCTCTATAATCTGGCGGGAACCTTTCTTCTCTTTTTTCTGAGCACAGTTGTGGGAATAAGTCCGGCAATAGCCGGAACGCTGGCTGCCATCGGTTCGATATGGGAGACGGTGTGCGGGGCCGTAGTCGGTTACCTTTCCGACAATACATATACCAGGTTTGGAAAACGGAAGCCCTACCTTTTAATTGCTTCCTTCCCTTTGGCCGTGTTCACAGGACTTCTGTTCACCTCCATTGATGCCAGTGAAAGCGTTCGGATCGTCTATTACGGCATCACCATACTGCTGTTCTGGACTTCTTTTTCAACCTTTTTTGTTCCCTACCTAGCCTGGGGCGCGGAGCTGACGCAGGATTACGATGAACGGACCGTGCTGCGGGGATACACCTATCTCTTCAACGCGCTGGGCATGGCAATGGGCATGATTCTGCCCAACATCATTGTGGATTTTCTCCTGAATATGGGAAGGAGTTCCGCGCAGAGCTGGCAGCTCATGGCCGTGTTCTGCGGCGGATGTTCCGCCCTTACGATTTTTATCGGAGCAGTGGGGATTAAAGACCGCTATGAGAAGGAATACGCGGAGCGAAAGGCCGCGGGCACCCTGCCGGAAAAGAAAAGGAGAACAGGGAGCAGGATAAAGGAGCTGGCGCTGATAATCTGGGATATGCTGCGAAACTACGGACAGATCTTAAAGCTGCGTTCAGTTCGCTTTATCGTGGGCACCAGCATTTTCTATCTGGTTGCTTATGCGATATTCTGCGCGGACAGAATGTATTTCTTTACCTACAACATGGGGCTTTCGGCAGCGGGCATCACGTTTATCATGGCTCTCATGACCTTTGCCTCCGTATTGTTCGTACCGGTAATCCTGCGGGTTAATCGCTACTTCGATAAAAGAACCATGTTTATCTTTGGTATGGGATTCTGTGCGGCCATCATGGCTCTTTTCGGATTGACAGGGGTACATTCCATTCTGATGCTCTGCCTGTTTTCCATGGCTTACTGCGTGGGCAGCATCTGTTACTGGCAGTTGGTTCCGGCAATGATCTACGATGTCTGCGAGGTGGACCAGCTGGCAAACCGAAAGCAGCGGGCCGGGCTGGTTATTTCTCTGCAGTCTCTTTCCGAATCCATGGCCAATGCGGTGGGCCTGCAGATTTTGGGGCTGATCCTTCAGTTTGCCGGGTTCAACGGAGAAGCCGCGGTTCAGTCGCAGACAACCCTTGTCTGGACCCATCTGTCCTTTACGGTTATTCCTGCGTTCTTTATGGTGCTGTCGATCATCATGGTTATCAAATATCCGATTACCAAGACTATGTACAATAAAGTGCTGGACGCTCTGGCATGCCGGGAAAAGGGTGAGGAGATCGACCTGCAGCCGTTTAAAAAACTGATCTGATCAGGCTCTGAGCAGGGGAAGAGACAGCTTCACCGTATAGTTGTCATAGCCGCCCGCGGACATTTCATCCAGCAGCAGATCTTCATAGATATGCGCTCCCGGACGGTATCCGTGATCGGCGGCGTACTGCAGCAGGCGGGCGCAGATTTCTTCAACTCTGCCGTAGCCCTGATTGTCGCAGCAGACCGCAAAATCACCGGCAGGACATACGATGACCGCATCTGAGCCGGACTGGTCGGTGCGGGTGTAAAAGTACGAGTAAATATAACTTTCTCCCGGAACAATGCAGCTGATGGGAATCATGCCGCCGATGGCGTAGGCGCTGTATATGTCCAGGCTGTGACAAAAATTCAGATGTTCGGTCACAGCGGCTGCGATATCCTTTTCCACGTCATCGCCCAGATATTCGGTGGCGATCAGGTACTCTTCCGGCCGCGTCTCCAAAAATATTTCGTTGATGGGAACGGAAAGCCCTTCTTTCGTGATGCGGAGCTTGGTATCGATAAATCGTTTGAGCCATTGGAGTTCTTTGATTTTTTCGTCCACCTCCTGCTGCTGTCGTTCCAAAAGTCGGATAAAAGCTTCGGGACTGCGGTGGTCCAGGTATTTTTTAATGTCAGCAAGAGGCATATCCAGGTCTTTAAGCATAGAAATCGTAGAAAAAACTTCCAGCTGGGTGTAGGAATAGTAGCGGTATCCGTTTTCGCCGACGATCTCGGGAGAAAGGATGCCGATGTCATCGTAGTGAAATAAGGTCTGCTTCTTCACATTGCAGAGCCTGGCGAATTCGCCGGTGGTAAAATAATCCTTTAGATTTTTTTCCATTTTTCCATTCCTCCTCTTGACTGTATGGTTACCATATACTTTATCATATTTTTATAAGAAAAGAAATGAGGTTTTAACATGTTTGAGTATTCGAGTTTTGAAGAAGCATCGTGGCTCAGGTGGGCCGCGAAGGACAAACGTGAGGCCAGAGTCTGCATCATGGGCGTGCCTTTCGATAATGCGGTGAGCCTGAACAAGGGAACCGCCAAAGCGCCGGAAAGGCTGAGATCTTTGTCTGTGGATATGTCCGATGTAACAGAAGATTTTAGGGAAATCAAAGAAGGCATCCTGTATGATTTCGGAGATATGCACCCGCAGCTGGATTGGGAGTCCTATTTTTCCGATGTGGAGGAGAAGGCGCTGGAAGTGATGGAGACAGGCGGTTTTCCGCTGTTTATCGGCGGAGACCATTCGGTGACGATCCCGTTGCAAAAGGCCTTTGCCAGATATTATGAAGGTAAAAAAATCGGTGTCATTCATTTTGACGCCCACTATGATCTCTGCCCGGAATATGACGGACACAAGTGGTCCCACGCCTGTACGGAAGCACGCGCTCTGGAAGACGTTTGCGGCGGAGAAGATCTTTCCTTTGTGGGAATTCGTGTAGCCGAGCTTATAGAATTGGAACTGATGAAAGAACATCCGGGAATCACCACCCACAGGGCTCTGGATGTTTACGAGAGAGGCGCAAAGGCGGTTGCCGAGGCGCTGGTCCGTAAATACGCGGATTATGACGCAGTTTATCTGACTCTGGACATTGATGTGCTGGACCCGGCTTTTGCTCCCGGCACGGGGACCCCTGTAGCAGGAGGGCTCTCCAGCAGGGAACTGATTGAGATTTTTAAAGTGCTGATCCGCAGGGCGCCGATAAAGGCCATGGACCTTGTGGAGGTGGCACCTCCTCTTGACGTGAACGATGTGACATCCTGGGCCGCTCTTCGAATCATACACGAAGTCCTGGGCAAAGCCTCCGAGTAACCTTAAGGGAAGGGATGAGACACCTGTATGGAACATTTATTTGATAAAGAAGTTAAATTATCAGTTTTCGTTAAATTCATAACGCCATCAGTGATTATGCTGATTGTCATTGGCCTCTATTATATCATCGACAGTATTTTTGTTGCCAATTTCGTGGGCTCGGACGGATTGGCGGCCATGTCAATCGTTTATCCGATCCAGGGTCTGGTCTGGGGCGTATCGATCATGCTGGCCGCCGGTTCCAGCGCCATCGTAGCCATAAAGATGGGGGAGGGAAAGCAGAGGGAGGCCAACGAAAAATTCACCCTGATCTGCATCGTTTCCGCAGTGATAGGCATAGCGACGATCGCGGTCGGATATCTGTTCATCGATCAGCTGATCAATTTTCTCGGTGCTACGGAACGGCTGTGGGATCTTTGCAGTGACTACATTCGGATTTTGATATTGGGAGCCCCGGCTGCGTTTTTAGGCGTTATTTTTGAATACTTTATCCGTGTGGACGGAAGGCCCGGTTTTACGCTGGCTTTATATCTGTCAGGCGGTATTGTTCATCTTGCTCTGGATTATGTGTTTATCGTTATGCTGGGCTGGGGTATTCAGGGGGCCGCATGGGCCACTTTGGCCGGCCTGGTGACCGTTATGCTGCTGGGAGCCGCCTATTTTATTGTCAGGGACACCCAGCTGAAAATCGTCAGACCAAGATGGGACGGAAGATATATTGCCCACTCCATGCTCAACGGCTCATCGGAAATGGTTTCCGAAGCCTCCGCCGGAATCACTACCTTTGTCTTTAATATGATCGTGATCCGCCTGGCGGGAGAAGACGGCGTGGCGGCCCTGAGCATTGTGCTCAATTCCCATTATTTACTCATATCCGCTCATTTGGGATTTATTACGGGGGTGGCTCCTCTGATCAGCTATTTCTATGGCGCGAAGGAATACTTGAAGGTCAATGTGTTTCTCAAGTATTCGAGAGTGTTCATGTTAGCGTCTTCCGCAACGATCGCCGTGCTGTGCTTTATCTTTGCGCCTTTTATCGCGCAGGCGTTCGAGCCGAAGGGAACTCCCGTCTATGAAATGGCGGAGACCGGGGTAAGGTTCTTATCCGTGGCGTTTCTCTTCACCGGCGTAAACATTTTTGCCTCAGGATTTTTCACCGCTTACGGAAACGGTCAGATTTCCGCCCTGATATCCTTCAGCCGGGCGTTGATCATGGTTATCATCGGAGCAGTCGCACTATCCTGGCTCTTTGGCCTTCATGGCGTGTGGATGACTCTGGCCTTTGCCGAAATCACCACCACCGGCCTGGCCCTGTTCATGTTCCGAAAATATAAGGATAAATATCATTACGATCTGTTGTACAGAGGTGACGGTAAAGAACCCCTGCCGGCCGCCGCAGAAGCGGAACCAGTAAAATAAGCCGAAGCGAAGAACTCCCCCCCATCCAGATTCTTGTTTGAAATAGGTTGCTATCAGGAGCATAATGCTGTAGAATAATAAGAGAATTCAGAATTATCTTTAAAGTGTGTAGTGGATAAAAGTTTGGGAAGGGGGAATAGCAAATGGGCAGCAGAGAATTATTCTTGGGAATTTTGATTTTCTGGCTGATTTGGCTGGCTGTGGTCCTTCATAGACATGGGAGCTTTGAATGGCTGGCGGAAAAATACGATAGTTTGAAAAAAAAGTTCAATCAGAGAAGACACGGGGAGAAATAATTCCCGCGTCTTTTTTTCGCTATGGAGAGAAAGTTTCGGTTTTCATTTGGAGGGAAACCCTGAGAGGACAGCGAACGCACCTGTCAATAACTTGAGAAAATGTCTCTTTTTGCGAAGGAAATTCACTTGAGAAAAT
>NZ_JANFXK010000049.1 GCF_024459955.1 Anaerovorax odorimutans | reverse complement strand
CGAGCTGATGCGGAGCCTGAAAGCAAGAATCGAACGAATTAAGAAGCGTTAGGAGAAGGAGGAGAAGGAGGAGAAAAGATGAAGAAACAAGAACTCGAAATCTTGAAAGCGGCGCACGAATTAGAACAATACTGTAATGACCAGCAATATATAGGTAATTGTGATGGTGGGTGTATTTTTAATGTGGACAGGCTTGGTCATGACATATGTACAGCATACGAACCACACACATGGGATTTACCTGATATGCCAAGTGTGGCACCGGATCCGGTCCACCACCCGGAGCACTATACGGATGGCGGGATTGAAACGATTGACTATATGCGGGCGAAGCTGACGCCAGAGGAATTTGTGGGGTATTTGCGGGGAAACGCAATGAAATACTTATCCCGAGCAGGGAAAAAAGGAGATGTGGTGGAGGATTTAAAAAAATGCGAATGGTATCTGAATCGACTAATCAAGGAATTGGAGGAAGCGGAATGAAAAAGAAAATCGTATTAATGGCTTTAGTTTTAGTAATGGCAGTTGCTGGGACAATCGTATTTGTGGGTTGCACAGAAGCAAGCCAGGTTAGTTATAACGTGTCCCAGGAGGCAGACAATTTTAACGTACTAAGGAGATTTGCAGTAATTAACACCCGAACGGACAAAGTGGAATTTGAACTGATCGGAGCCTTCTCGCTGGAAGATGAAAGCGGAAATGAAGTAAGCAAGAAGGTATATGTTACCTGTGAAATGGAGGACGGAAGCTATAAAAAGCATATCATTGGGTTAAATAAAGACACGTTCTACGTTGTGGAAGATTTAGGTGGAGCGAAGGTCAATAAATACAAATATCAGGTCAACTATATACCAGAATCTATAGTGCCAATTACAATCGTACAACACGACTAAAAGACGTCAAAACCGTGGAATTTTTAGAGAGGAGGACTAGCATGGCGAACGCAAGACGGGGGAAAATCAGTAAGAAGATGCGAGAAAAATTGGATCTGCTGTGCGGTCATAATGACTGTAAATATGCTGCCACGCTCTCAGGCGGCATGTGTGATTATTTAGGCATGGTCGGCGAGTTGCGGGGATGCCCTCCGACAAAAGACTGCGACAAGTATGAGAGTGTTAAGGGGAGAGGCAAATGACCAAAGACCGATTAAAACAGCTGCGGGCGCTGATGAAAGAGGCGGAGCATCTTGAAGAACAGATTAGGGACCTTCCATTCAAGGCGGGTCCCTATGTTGCGGATTCGGCGAAAGATTACCGCACCGGGTTTCCACGGACGATCACGATCCGAGGGTACTCCGCCGAAGGGTACTACAGACTCAAGCGCAGACTGCAGGAAAAGCTGCGGCAGATTCAGGATGAAATCGCGGAGTTGGAATTGTGGCTGGACGGTGTGGAAGATTCTCAGCTGCGGGATATCCTGCGGCTGATCTATGTCAATGGACTCACGCAGGAGCAGGTGGCGGAAGAGTTGGGGATAAGTACAAGAACAGTGCAGCGAAAAATTGAAAAGATTTTTTAGTGATGTCGTGGTATGTCGTATTTCACCTGTGGTAATATGGTATCAAGTCAAAATGGAATTTCACAAATATCCAAGAAAGAAATTGACCTCCTCTTAACATAATAAAACGGCAAAGACTCCTCCGGTGTGGGGAGTTTTTGTTTTAGGATAAGTGTGGTAGAATGCTTTTTAGAAGAGGAGGATTAAAAAATGACGAAAGATGAGTTTAACACAAAGATTTGGCAGTTTTATTTGCAGTTAGAAGATGACTTTTATAGTACGTTAAGGTATGTTGAGTTTTCAAATGATAATTTTTCAACGTATTCAAAAGAATATACTAAGCAGTTGTTATCAATAGGATCTGAGGTTGATATAGTCTGTAAAGCACTTTGCGAACGCGTTAATGCTGATGCACAAAGAAAAAATATTACAGATTATGCTAAAATTTTATGCGGATATAATGGTCTAACTGATGCAAAAGTAAGCGTTAATTTAACGAAAGAGGAATTTATACCATTTGCTGGGTGGTCAGAAGCTGATAGTCCATTTTGGTGGAAAGCCTACAATGAGATAAAACATGGCAGATTGGATGATGATAACCATAAAAAAGGTAGCCTAAAAAATGTATATACAACATTAGCAGGTCTTTTCGTTTTGAATAGATATTTATGTAAAGATATTTGTAGAGGAAAAACAATGCAGGAACCAGAGGAATGCTCAAAACTATTTAAGATGGTTGGATGGCCCATTCGTAAGAGCCTAGGCAGCGGCTTTATGCAGGCTGTAAGCGGTAATGGTAATTTGAGTCTGATACATGAATAAAATTAAAATGTTTTTTAGAATTACAACACCACAGAGACAAGTCCCGTGCCTGTCTCTTTTATTATGCAAAAGAAAAACTCCCAGACCACAGGCTCCAATTGCCAGGGTGGGGAGTTTATCTTTTGTCTATAGACAGGTTTAGTATAACGGAAGCTGGATGATAAATCAAGGAAAGGA
>NZ_JANFXK010000048.1 GCF_024459955.1 Anaerovorax odorimutans | reverse complement strand
CGAATATTTTGAACGTCCAACCGATCAAAAATTTCTGATATGTAGCTCATAAAAATTACCCTCCTTGGTCACTCATACTTTTGTATGTTTTCTTATTTATAAATGAGATTATACATATATAAATGAGTATTTGTCCATTGTGCAATCTCACAGATAAATTTGATAAAGCATGATACATTGATTTTTTACACTTCCTTTAGTATAATGTAAAAAATTGTGAGTTAAAGGCGGGTGTCTTACCTATGGGAATGGCAACTAAAATTCGTATTCTTTTGATAGAACGAAATATGAAGATAAAAGATTTAGCAGAACAGCTTGGATATAGTGGTAATAATTTAAGTAACAAGTTAAAAAACGATAATTTTTCAGAAAAGGAATTACTTAAAATTGCTGAAATCCTAGACTGTGATTATAAAGCGACCTTCATTATGAGAGATACCGGCAAAGAAATCTGAATCTCGTTAACGGCTAAAGTACCTATCCGAAAGAATTGGACAGGTGCTTTTTCATTTGACTTTACTTATTGGACTTAATAGGGCAGATTGCGACAAATCTGCCCTATCCGTCAAACTTTTTTACCCTGCAATCAAAGTCAAAATCTCTTTTGCAAAGGTAATGACCACGCCACCGGCCAGAGTTAAAAATCCATTGGCCCGCTGGCTGGGATCATGGGATTTTAGCGAAAGACCAATCTGCACAATACCAAATCCCAGCAAAATCATGCCAATGGCCCGTATAAGTCCAAAAATAAATGTGCTCAAATTGTTCACCACCGCAATGGGGTCTTTTGCTGCAAAAGCAGTTGCCGTACCTACGGTCATTAAAAGTACAACCGCTATATAAACCCCAAAACCGATTCTAAGCGTTCTTCCCATCCGTGACGTTTTCTCTTGCTGCTTCATCATTCAAGTCCCCCTTTGTTTGTTTCATAATTTCTTCTAAGTCTTCATCCGATAACAGTTCATAGGCCGTATCTGGCTCTTCCAATACCGTGGCCTGATCTAAACGGTCTGCCAGTGAAATCTCCGCAACGGCCATGGTCACTTCTCCATGCCGGTATGGCTCTGCCTTGCCATCCGCTGTCAAGTCCACGTTCGGATGTTTTAAAATGTCAAATTTCTCATCCATAATTGGACGTTCGCCCCGAATAAAAAGAAGCGCGTAGCGATTGTCCAGCATACGCACTTCATCCGGCGTCATCAGTTCCCTGCCTGAAAGTTGATAGTTCGTTGAATAGTTCCCGGAATGACCTGTAGATTTCCCATAGGTGTTCATATCAATGGTGGCTTTCCCAAGCAGCTCACTGACGTATTTATGGGTGCTTTGCTCATTTCCTCCCAGATACAAAAATTCATCACAGTTGCCGATAATTGCCTCCCATTCCTTTTCAAATAAAGCTTTCAGTGCCGCTATATTTTGCAGCACAATAGACACGCTTACCGATCGGGAACGCATAACCGCCAAGATTTTGCCGAAATCATCCGGCAAGGAAACGTTGGCGAATTCATCCATTAGAAAGTGAACTGGAACCGGAAGACTGCCGCCGTGTTTGTAATCCGCCAAGTAAAAGAGCTGCTGAAAGAGCTGGGTGTAAAGGATACTTACCAGAAAGTTGTAGCTGGTGTCATTATCCGGGATCACGGCAAAGAGCGCGACTTTCTGTTCGCCCAGAGACGGCAGATCCAGTTCATCGGTAACCGTCAGCGCTGCCAGGCTGGAAAGGTTAAATTTCTCCAACCTGGACGCCAAGGTGATTTGTATGGACTTGAGCGTTTTGGCCGAACCGCTGTGATAGTCCTTGTAATATTTGACTGCAATATGATCCGGCTCCCGCATTTCCAGCCGATCGAACAATTCGTCCAGCGGTGACTGGTACTCGTCATTATCCTCCTTGACCTCTCCGGCCCGAAGCAGCTCCATCACCATAGGGAAGTTTTGTTCTTCTTTTGGAGCCTGATATCTTAAATAAAAGATCAACGCCAATAGCAGCATGGAGGCCGCCGTGTCCCAGAAGGGGTCCTGTGATTGAGCGCCCTTGGGTGTGGTGGCCTTAAACAAGTTGGTTACCAGCTTTTGCACATCATTGTCGTCTTTCAGATAAACAAAAGGATTGTAGCAATGACTTTTTTCCATATTGATTAAATCCAATACCCTCACTTCATACCCCATTTGCTTGAGCAAGTATCCGGTATCCCGCAGATTCTCACCCTTTGGGTCCAGGACTACAAAGGACGTGTTGGCCTGCATCAGGTTGGGTTTGCAGAAAAAACGTGTTTTTCCTGCCCCGCTTCCGCCCACTACCACGGTAAGTAGATTTCGCCGGTGCTTTCTGCTGTTATAGCTAATACGAACATTTTGTGTCAGCAGCTTATTGGCGGTAAAGGGTTTCTCACAATACTTCTTATTAATCGCCCGCGCCTCACCCCACTTGGCCGACCCATGTTCTTCACCTTTGCGGTAATTACGTCTGGTGGAAACATAGATGCCCAGGCCAAACAGGTATG
>NZ_JANFXK010000047.1 GCF_024459955.1 Anaerovorax odorimutans | reverse complement strand
CCAGAGTGGTTATCCCTTGACACGGATGAACAAGGCATTGCCATGAACCGGTATTTCTTTGACCATCCGGAGATGGTTTTAGGCCAGATGGCCATGGAAATGACCCAGTACGGTATGAAAAGTACGTGCAGGCCTTATGCGGATAAAGATTTGGAAGGTCTGTTATCACAGGCAATCGGGCAAATAGGTGCCGAAATTACGGAGGGTGCGTTTGATGAATTGTCTTTTGAAGAAGACGATACAATTCCTGCCGATCCATCGGTATCCAACTTTTCCTACACGCTGCAGGACGACAAGCTTTACTATCGTGAGAATAGCCGTATGCGGCCAGTGCATGTATCTGTGACAGCTGCAAACCGAATCAAGGGAATGATCGGTATTCGGGATTGCGCGCGTAAGCTGATAAAGTGTCTGATGGAGGACGATCCTGACGAAGCCATTGAGAGACAACAACAAGAACTAAATAGCCTTTATGATGCGTTTCAGCAGACCTATGGTCTCTTGAGCTCCAGGGCCAACAGCAGGGTATTTGCAGAAGATAACAGCTATCCGCTGCTTTGCTCTCTGGAAATCCTGAAAGAGGACGGAACACTGAATCGCAAAGCGGATTTATTCACAAAGCGTACCATCAGACCGCATAGGGAAGTCCAAAAAGTGGATACGGCTGGCGAGGCGCTGGCGTTGTCGTTATCAGAGAAAGCCTGCATTGATATGGAATACATGAAATCCCTTACCGGAAAAACAGCCGAAGAAATCGAGAATGACTTACAGGGTCATATGTTCCGGATTCCAGCTCCAAAGGAAGAGGGAACGCATTTCGTCTCCGCAGATGAATATCTATCGGGCAATGTTCGTGAAAAGTTGAAACAAGCGAAGATCGCAGCACAGCAGTCCCCGCGGTATCGGATCAACGTGCAGGCTTTGGAGGCCGTGCAGCCGAAAGAGCTATCTGCTTCGGAGATTAGTGTGCGCCTTGGAACTACCTGGATTCCGACAAGGGATATTGAACAGTTCCTGTTTTCTCTGCTAGATACGCCCAATTATGCTACGTGGAATATAAAGGTCCATTATTCCACGCTGACTGGTGAGTGGAACGTGGAAGGAAAAAGTTATGACAAGGGGAATGTGAAAGCGAATAGCACCTATGGGACGCGCCGGGCAAATGCCTATAAAATCATAGAAGACATCTTAAACCTACGCGATACCCGTGTGTATGACTATGTGGAAGATGATGACGGAAAACGGAAAGCCGTTCTTAATAAACAGGAAACAGCCATTGCGCAAGGAAAGCAAGATCAGATCAAACAGGCCTTCCAGGACTGGATTTGGAAAGAGCCGGAGAGAAGACAGCGGCTTACCCAGTATTATAACGAACACTTCAATGCGATTCGCCCCAGAGAATATGACGGAAGTCATTTACCATTTGTCGGCATGAACCCGGAAATTGTATTGCGGCCCCATCAAAAAAATGGCGCTGCTCGTATTATTTATGGAGGAAACAGTCTATTGGCCTATGTGGTGGGAGCAGGAAAGACTTACACCATGGTAGCGGCAGCCATGGAAATGAAACGGCTTGGCCTGTGCCATAAATCTATGGTGGTCGTGCCGAATCATATTATTGAACAATTTGCCGCAGAATGGTTACAGCTTTATCCGGCTGCCAATTTGCTAGTGGCAACAAAAAAAGATTTTCAAACAAAAAATCGCAAGAAGTTTTGCGCCAGAATTGCCGCAAGTGAGATCGATGCTGTGATTCTTGGCCATAGCCAATTTGAGAAGATTCCCATTAGCCTTGAGCGGCAGCAGCGACAACTGAAAGAACAACTCAAAGAACTTACCAACGGAATTGCCGAAGCCAAGCAACGGGGCGGCAACAAATTCACAGTGAAACAACTGGAAAAAACAAAAAAGTCGCTAAAAGGAAAACTGGAGAAACTGAATGATCAAAGCAGGAAAGATGACGTAATTTGCTTTGAGGAATTAGGCATTGATCGTTTATTTGTGGACGAGGCGGATGCCTATAAAAATTTGTATTTGTACACGAAAATACGTAATGTGGGCGGTGTGGCGCAGACCGAAGCGCAGAGAGCTTCCGATTTGTTTATGAAACGCCAATATTTAGATGAAGTGACCGGAGGAAGAGGTGTAATCTTTGCTACTGCTACACCAGTTGCCAATAGCATCGTAGAGCTTTATACGATGCAGCGGTATTTACAATATAGCACCCTTCAAGTGAATCACTTGCAGCATTTTGACGCATGGGTCAGTAACTTTGGGGAAACCGTGACGGCCATCGAGCTGGCCCCCGAGGGGACCGGATACCGGTTAAAAACCAGGTTCGCTAAATTTTATAACTTACCCGAACTGATGCAAATGTTTCGGGAAGTGGCGGATATCCAAACTGCGGATATGCTCAATCTCCCGGTGCCGGAGGCGGACTATAAGGTCGTGACTATAAAACCGAGCAGCGTACAGAAAGATATGGTCGAGCAGCTGGGAATCAGGGCCGAGCGGGTGCGAAATGGCATGGTAGACCCAAACCAGGACAACATGCTTTTGATTACCAATGACGGACGAAAACTGGCCCTCGATCAAAGGCTGATGAATGAGCTTCTTCCGGACGCGGAGGAGAGTAAAGTCAATGCCTGCGTCAGAGAAGTTCACCGATTTTGGGAGGAGGGAAAAGAAGAAAAA
>NZ_JANFXK010000046.1 GCF_024459955.1 Anaerovorax odorimutans | reverse complement strand
TACCGTTCCCATCGGCTTTCTTTTCCACTATATAAATTTTTACAAAAGACAGCGGAACCTCTGGCATTTCCGTTCGCGCCAAAGCCCCCAAGGACGAATTCCAGTTGGTGATCGGCTGTTCGATATTCTGGACGCAGAGCGTCCGCCTTGATTGCAACCACTTTCCCCTGGATACTCTGCGCAAAATCATTGGGGTAGCACTGTTCGGCGGTAATCGACTCTAGGGGAACGGTAATCCTCTGCTTTCCTTTCTCCATCTGTACCGCCTGTTCTTGTACCCGCTCGCCAAACAGCTTCATCATTTCCAGGTAGCTCCCGGTAAATCCCTCTTCGTAACTCCGAAAGAGCTGGTTGGTACTACAGTAGGCGCACAAAAACTGGTTTTCTGCGTCAGCGTCCCTGTTTTCGCCAAATACGATTTCTCTGTTTCCAATATGCACCGCATGGGTAATCTCGTAGCCTTCGATGCTACGTTTTTCTTCCATGAAACATCCCCCTTTACAAATAAAAAAATCACCTTCAGTGAGTTATTCGCGCGTGGCGCTCACTTTCATATTGCAGATTTTTTTGAAATATAGGAAATGCCACGCATTCGATATTTCCTATATTATAAAAAACAGCCCTTTCGGCTGCTGTAACATTACTTTTCCCGTTTACGCCTGCTGTGCAGGAACATGCTGCTGGCTATAATAAATATGACCAGGGCTATGGTTATGAATCGTTTGATGTCCATTTGTTTCCCCTTCCTCTCTTTTTATTTGTGGCATGAAAATAGGGACGATTACTCGTCCCTGGTATAAGTAATATTTATCGAATTGTTTTATTATGAATAAAGTAAACTGGGATTTGTCACTTTTAATATTTACTATTCTCGTAAATTTCATCAATATTTTTATAGTTATAAAACGGATATGGAACGGGTAACATTACAACCCTTAGCTCAAAATATTTATCGGATAATAACCTATTACATTTTGAACATCTTCTATCATTATAATAAAATTCATTCATATAAGTAAATACTTTTGAATCACTCAATTCTGGCTGGGTTTTAATCACCTCATAATTACCACAATTACAAGTAGCAAACATTGTAACGTATGGACTATATCCACAATTGGGACATGCTATTCCGAATAGTCCCTTTATATTTGCTATCATAGGATGCCCACATTCGGGACATCTTTTATTTCCACATAGCATACTTACAAAGAACTCTTTTTTATATGCCTTTCTCCAGCTTTTAAAAATCTTTTTAACTGCTTTTCGACTACCTTTCTCTAAATCAACTAATTCTTCATTGTCATATATTTTCTTTTTATATCCATTTTCAACTTTCTCATAACCAATTAATAGATCAAACTTATCGAAAATGGTATCTTTAACTAAATTTTTACCAATAATAGTTTCAATTTTTTCTTTACTAATAAAGCCTCTTGTTCTTCTTGTTTTTTCAATTTGTGCTATTAATTCGTTATATATATTATCAATTAGATACTCCCTTTGATCCTTTAATCCATAAGCTAATCTCAAATACCTCGAAAAAATTGCAGGTACATCTTTGTCATCTCTAAATAAAGGCCTATTAACGATTTTGATTCTATCTATAATATCCGCATACTTCGACAGTTCAAAATCCTCTATCAATTCTTCTTTGACTCTCTCCTTTTTTTCTTTCGTTTCATTTGGGTCACGCAATATATTCCTATAATTATCAAAACGATCAATTATTTTCTTATCTTTAATTGTAAAACTTTCAAAAGTTACCACCACAAAAAACGATTTTCTAGGCTCATTTTGAAAATTTTCCATAAAATTATCTAAAATCTTACGAAATTGACTATCAACAATTTTAGCGGATTTTAGTTGGATAAAGATTTTATATTCAGTATTTACAATACATAAATCGTTGTCTGTTTCACATTGCATTGAAAAATCTGTAATGTTTATACCAAAATCAAATATATCCGCATTATTTAACTGTTCGACTATATAAACAGTTGCTAGTGAATCTTGATTTGAAATCAAAGAAGCAGTCTGTCCTCCCAATTTTTGTGGCAAAAAATAGTCTTTCATATAACACCTCTACAAATTCAAATTTGCCAACCAAAGTACTCATCTAAAGTCTATCACGAGAGTCTCTTTATTTCCATATCTTTATTGACCGTTTAACTGGCAGTTCACTTCGTTATGTATTTGGCCTCTCCCTACCTTCCACCAGGAAGGGAGAGCCATTTTAATGCTTTCTTTTCTTGCTAATTACTAAACCCTATTTTTTCTCCCCTTTCTTTTTCCTACTGTGCCGAAACACAACCACAGCCATTATTACTGCCAGCAGCGCCACAACAAGTAGCAGCAGGATCGGAAAATCATCTCCCGTCTGCACAGCAGTCGTGATGCTCTGATTCTCAACCTCCACCTTCACATGCTGGCCGTATTGCTTAATTGTAATCGCTTTCCAGTCACCATCTTTCTGATACCCTTTCGGCGCTTGCAGTTCTCGGTAATAATAGGTTCCAGGCTTCAAGTTTTCAAAAATCACTTTCCCGTTTTCATCCGAAGTCTGCTTTTCAATCAATTTTTTCTTGGAATCATACAGGCCAAATATCGCACCTTCCAAGGGCTTTCCGGTTGATGCGGAAATCTTATTGAGCAACAGAAACGTTGGTTTGGGTGTGTTGGTTATGCTGCACTTTACAATTTCCCCGTCCTGCTTCACTTCAAACGGATATA
>NZ_JANFXK010000045.1 GCF_024459955.1 Anaerovorax odorimutans | reverse complement strand
CGGCGACCTGAAAAAGGTCATCCCCGAGATCATCGCTCAGTGGGACGCCGAATAACCGATTTAGCCGTTATTAACGAATAGTTATTCAGAATATAAAGGAGGTTCAATTAAAATGAAAGAGATACTGATTAAAGGACAGCTGCACAAATTCAAGGAATTCAGGGACTTTGCGGAAGAATTTCAGCTGGGATCAAGAGATCTGCTGTTTACCAACGAATTTGTCTATACGCCCTTTATGAAAGAACTGAAACTGGACTGTCAGGTCGTTTTTCAGGAAAAATTCGGTGCCGGAGAGCCATCGGAAGAAATGATTACGGATATTTTTTCGGCGGTTAAGGAGGATTCCTATGATCGGGTCATCGCAGTGGGAGGCGGAGCGATCATGGATATCGGCAAACTGCTTTCCTTAAAGAGAACGGGAACGGTTCATCAGCTGTTCTTCAAAGAGGCGGAGGTTGTACCGGAAAAAAGGCTGGTGGCGATTCCCACAACCTGCGGTACCGGTTCTGAGGTAACCAATATTTCCGTAGCCATCGTAAGGGATGAAAACGGAGATACCACAAAGTTGGGACTGGTATCGGATCTGCTGATCCCGCAGGATGTGTGCCTGATTCCGGGGATGCTGAAAACGCTGCCATATGCTCCGTTCGCATCTTCGGCCATCGACGCTCTGATCCACGCCGTAGAATCCTATCTGTCTCCGGCAAGAGCAACCATGACCTCTGAGCTGTACGGCGTGAAGGCCATGGAATTGATTCTCGAAGGCTTCCGAAGAATCGGAGAGTCCGGCCCTGAGGCCAGGTTTGATTATCTGGAAGAATTTTCTACGGCCGCGTGCTATGCGGGAATCGCTTTCCTGCAGGCGGGCTGCGCTACGGTACACGCCATGTCCTTCCCGCTGGGAGGTACTTATCACGTGCCCCACGGCGAATCCAATTACGCGCTCTTCGGAAAGGTGCTGGAAAAGTATAACGCGATCCAGCCGGATGGAAAAATCGCAGAGTTCAAGAAAACGATCGCTCGTATTCTGGGCGGCAGCGAGGAGGAAGCCCTGGATAAGCTGGCGGCCCTTGAAGAGACGATTCTGCATCTGAAGCCTCTGAGAGAATACGGGTTCAAAGAAGAGGATATTGAGGTGTTCGCAGATTCCGTACTGGCAAATCAGCAGCGTCTGGTAACCAATTCCTATGTTCCCCTTACAAAAGAATTGATTAAAGAGATCTATGCGGAGTGCTATTAAAATAATGTTTTGTTGATAGAAAGAGGAGGAGAAAAATGTCACTTAGAACAAGTTTGCCAAAGATCGTTACAGATACGGTACCGGGTCCAAAATCCACGGAATTGTTAAAGGTTAGAAAGGATAATGTCACCGATGCGGTAGCCATGCTGGCGCCAGTGTTCGTAGAAAAAGCGGAAGGCGCAATGGTGCAGGATGTCGATGGAAACGTATTTCTTGATTTTGTCGCAGGAATCGGCGTGCTGAATATCGGCCATTCCCATCCTGAGGTAGTGGAAGCGGTAAAAGCGCAGGCGGATAAATATTTCGCGCCGAACCTGAATGTGTTTAATTATGAGCAGTATCCGCGTCTGGCGGAAAAGCTGAACGAAATTATTCCAATCGAAGGAGAAAAGAAAACCATACTGGTCAATACCGGAGCTGAGGCGGATGAAAATGCCGTTAAGCTGGCGAGAAGATACACCGGAAGAAGCGAGATCATCTGCTTTGCGGGGGCTTTCCACGGAAGAAGCTATATGACAATGGCTATGACCAGCAAATGCCATCCGTATAAGACCGGCTTCGGCCCGCTGCCGCAGGGCGTGAACCGTTTCCCGTTCCCGTACTGCTACAGATGCCCGTACGGACTGGAAAAGGAATCCTGCGGCATGCACTGCGCGAAGATGTTTGAGGAAAGCTTCTTCCTGGAATATGTAGCGCCGGATGAAACAGCGGCAATTATCTTAGAACCTGTTTTGGGAGAAGGCGGATTCATTATTCCTCCAGACGAATTCCTTCAGGAACTGAGACGTTTGTGCGATAAATATGGAATTCTGTTGATCGCTGATGAAATTCAGGCAGGTTACGCCCGTACAGGTAAGATGTTCGCCTGTGAGCATTGGAGCGTAAGACCGGATATCGTAGTGAGCGCCAAATCTGTGGCCGGCGGTATTCCGGTAGCCTGTGTAACCGCCAAAAAGGAGATCATGGAGGCCGTTTCCCCGGGAGAACTGGGCGGCACCTACTGCGGCAACGCTCTGGCCACAGCCTCTGCTCTCAAAGTTCTGGAAATCATGGAGCGGGACGATTACTGCGCGAAAGCAAGACATATCGGCGATGTGACCATGAAGAGATTCCTGGAAATGAAAGAAAAATACCAGATCATCGGCGACGTGAGAGGCGTAGGCGCGATGCTGGTTCTGGAATTTGTACAGGACAGAGGTACGAAAGAGCCGGCAAAGACAGAAACAAAGGCCATCATCAATGAGTGTATGCGCAACGGTCTGGTTGTTCTCGGCGCCGGCGTGAGAGACAATTGCATCCGATTCCTGATGCCGCTGGTAATCACTGACGAACAGATCGCCGCCGGCCTGGACATTCTCGAAAAGGCAATCGCAAAGATCGACGCTGAAAGATAGATAATCCTCCATATCAGGGAGGCAGTCCTCAAACACGGGGACTGCCTCCTATTGTCAATAACTTGAGAAAATGTCCCTTTTTGCGAAGGAAATTCACTTGAGAAACTGTCTCCTTTGTAAAAGGGCGTTTCGCCCTTTTACAAAG
>NZ_JANFXK010000044.1 GCF_024459955.1 Anaerovorax odorimutans | reverse complement strand
AGAGCTGGAGAAGAGAGACGTCCATGTCTTTGCCAAAGTTACGGAACAGCTTTAACCTTTAGTACCGGAGGGGCCGCCATAGCAGGATGGATTTGCTTCGCCTATATGGCGGCTTCGCTGCAGCAGAAAGTATTCGCGGGAAGGGGGGAACAACAAAATGGAGGAAAGGCACTTTACACGAAAAGAGAAAATAAGTTACGGTGCGGCGTCGCTGGGAGATACGGCTGTCTATAACCTTCTGATTATTTACAGCCTGTATTTTATGACCGACGTAGTAAAGCTTAATCCTCTGATCGCTGGAAATATTACTTTTATCGCTACTGTCTGGAATGCTTTTTCCGTGGGTCTGATGGGATATCTTTCAGACCGTCATCCCCTTAAAGGCGGAAAGCGAATCCCTTATATGAGACTGTCCATTCTGCCGATGGCAATAGCGCTGGTTTTATTTTTCTCAGTGACAGAAGGCTCTTCGCTTTATGAAGCAGGATACTATACGGTTATGCTGGCGATTCTGATGACGGCACATTCTAATTTTATGATCCCTTACGAGGCCCTGGGCGCGGATCTTACGATGAACCCCCATGAGCGAACGGATTTAAGGGGCTATGCGAGATTTTTTATGGGAATGGGAAATCTGGTCGCAGTCGTGTTTTTACTGCCAATAATTGCGGTGCTTGAGACAAAAGGAGTGAGTACATCCGGAGCGTGGCAGATTGTTATATGCGTTATCGCGGTCATTGCGGCAATATCTCAGGCTATAACCTGTAAAGCTTTTAAGAATGAAACAAAGGTTGAAAAAAAGGAAGCAATCAACCAGGATTCCCAAAAACTTTTTAAGGAATATCTTGCGGTACTTCGATTGAAACCATTCCGCCAGCTGCTGCTGATAACCTTGCTGATATGCGTGGCCAATGTTTTCTGCAATTCCAGCATCGCGTATTTTATGAAATATAATCTGGGGATAACAGAAAATTCCAAAGCGCTTGTTCTGGGAATTATGACTGTTGTGGGAATTGTAATGACTCCGATTTTATCCCATCTGTCGAAGAAATACGATAAAAAAGCGATTATGACCCTGTGCTATCTGATTACAGCAATTGCCTTTCTGACTTTTGCAATTATAAAAATCAGTTCCATAGTAATGCTGTGTATCTATATCGTTATATTTACAGTAGGGACTTCTGCGTATTGGCAGCTGATCTATGCGATGTTGTACGATATAAGCGAAATCGACGAATATGAAAACAATCGAAGGCGAGAGGCGACAATCCTTTCCATGTCAAAGATTATTTTAAAACTGTCCAATGCCTGCGCCGCACAGCTGCTGGCTATTGTGCTGTTCATATTTGGATATGACCAAAACGCTGCGGTACAGAGCTCGGAGGCATTATGGGGAATACAATGTTCCTTGACCATTATACCGGGGCTGCTGTTTGCGGTCGCTGCTGTCGGTGTCAAAAGATATCCTGTTTCTGAAGAAAAGCATATGGAAATTGTACAGGCTTTGAAAAAAAGAAAAGAGTAGAGAGGAAGGAGAAATCATGCAAAAAAATTTTGTGTTTGAATTGCCAACTAAAATAGAGTTCGGTGAGGGGAAAATTCTTAAAACGGGGGATTCAGCAAAAACACTGGGGGCCAGCAGAGTAATTCTGATTACGGACAGAGGGCTGAGCAAGACAGAAATTATCAATAACGTGATGACCTCTCTGAAAAACGCTGACATGCAAGTACTCTTATACGATGATGTGCGGGCAAATCCGCGGGATACGGAGGCGCAGAAGGCTGCGGAATTTGCCCGGAGCGAAGGAGCGGACGCTGTTGTAGCCTGTGGAGGAGGCAGCAGCATGGACTTGGGAAAGGCTGTCGCTGCACTGCTGACAAATCAGGGAGACATTCAGAGCATTATGAAACCAAACCGAGTCGAGCGCAGACCGGCCCCGCTGATTTGTATTCCGACAACCGCGGGCACGGGAAGCGAAGTGACGTCCTTTGCCGTTCTGACGATTGAAAAAGAAAATCGTAAGAGCAGTATTTTTGATGATAAGATCAGACCGGATATTGCTATAAACGACCCTGCCGTATTATATGAGCTTCCGTCTGCTGTCGCCGCGCCTACGGGGATGGATGCCCTTACCCACGCAATAGAGGCATATACCTGCAAACTTGCAAATCCCGTAACAGATGGTTTAGCCCTGCAGGCTATGCGGTACATTTCGGAGAGCCTGCCCTCTTTTATACAGGAGAAAGACCGGGAAAGCTGCTTTAAGATGATGGCGGGAAGCCTTATGGCCGGCATTGCGTTTGGTTTTTCAGATATTGCAGGCGTGCACTGCATGGCGGAAGCCCTGGGAGGAATGTACGATACCCCTCATGGTGTGGCAAACTCTATTTTTTTACCGATTGTCTTTGAATACAACAGCACTGCTGATTTAGAGCGCCATAGGAATGTTGCTTTAGCGCTTGGCGTTGATCCGACAAATAAGACCAGAGAGGAAATTATAGCTGAAGCGGTCGGATGGCTAAAAGATCTTTCCGCAGAACTGAAAATTCCTTCGCTGAAACAATTGGGCTATGTTAACCGCCAGAAATTTGGAGAGCTGGCAGACCTATGTATGAAAAATGTTTCCCTGCCAAGCAATGCGCGAAGCCTGGAAAAAGCCGATTTTATATCTTTATTTGAGGCTGCTTATAAAATATAGAGAGCTAGTAAAAAACAGTATTACCAATATATGGCAATACTGTTTTTTTATTAGAAGTACTTTTTTGAACATGCTATAATGGCGATATTGTCCCTTTGATAGACGCTGAGAATGTATATCTGCATTTCCCTATGCGTCTGCGCATATTTTTGGAGCGGTTAAAATGGGGCTGTATTTTTTTGCCTTCAAGAAAAGTTAGTAATTTCAATCTTTTGAGACTTTTTTGAATACTTGTCTCCTTCTTGGCACAGGTCTTGCGATTTAAGTAAGTGATTTCCGGAGAATCAAAACCATAGTCGAAACACAATTGCAAGGAGGTAAGAGAAATGAAAGCAGCAATAACAGGAGGGGCCGGCAGGCAGAGCCTGTCCGCCATCTA
>NZ_JANFXK010000043.1 GCF_024459955.1 Anaerovorax odorimutans | reverse complement strand
GGCAGGTGTTTACCAGCCAGCAAAGCAGATTGAAGAAAGCAAAGTTCCGGTCGCGCTTGCTTCTTTCTTAGAGAAACATCCGGAAGTGAGAACCATCGCACTGCATCTGGATAATGATTATGCCGGTAGGAGAATGACACAGGCACTAAAGGTCGTACTGCCATCACGCTACGTTATCAGGGACCGGCCGCCGCCGCAGGGAAAGGATTGTAATGATTATCTTTGTCTAAAGCTGGGAAGGCAGATTACAAGCCGGACGAAAAAGAACCGAGAAGAAAAACAGGAACGATGAGAAAGGAAATAGTTGCATGGAAAAGTATGAAATACGGATGATGGCGATTTGCGAGAAAACGGTGACTGTTTATGCAGAGCACGAAACCGCAGCGACAAGATTGAGCGGATGGATATCGAATGGGTTTAGGCTTTTTTCGGCGCGTAAGATATTTATGCGAAAAGCAGACACCATACCAGCAAGCATCGCCTTTGGATAGCCCAAAGGCAGTCTTATCAGGGGATACCCCTGAAACCCCAATTTTTTCGAATTATCGAAAACCCCCCAATTGGTTGCAGTAAAATGAAATGACTTCGGTTAGAAACAATAGTATAATAAAAATAGTCGATGACGTGTTGAGCGAGGAGTGTCACCATGAATAAAAAAGAGATCAAATCAGCGAAAACCAAAGAAAAACTTTGTAATGCGTTTATTGAATTATATAAAGAAAAGCCCATTGAAAAAATCTCCGTGAAAGAAATTACAGATGCGGCAGGATACAACAGGGCAACCTTTTATATTTACTACAAAGATATTTACGATGTCCTTGAGAGTATTGAAAATCGGCTTTTACAATTTTACGAGACGAACCTCAACAACCTTGTTGAAGGAACTCTGGAAAAAATTTCCCCTGCGTCCTTTGATTTCTTGAAAATAATAACCGATTTTTATCATAGTAACGAGAAGGAATTTCCGATTTTGATGACAAAAGATATCAATTTTCTCAATTCTGTTAAAAAAATTGCTAAACAGGCGCTGCTCCATAGGCAGAGTCCTGTTTTCTTCAATGATTACGGTGAGATAGAGTATATTATTGAATATCAGCTATCTGCGGTGATCGGTGTACTGAATGCATGGATCGCCAAAAAGCAGGATATCTCTTTCGAGAAACTTTCCGCGCTTATCTTTCAAATGTCAAAAACCGGAGTGCTCACAACAATCAACGATAAATGGAATGGCTAAAGGAAAAATATACTGGAAAGGTAGACAAAGTTCAAATTATTGTCGATTGAAGATACAAAAAACCATTGATATAATCTAAATAACACAACATGTTGTTTAGATTTTTTTAGTTTTGATAAACAGATAGGATACAAAAGCTTGTTGTGCGGGATCTTAGTTTATCCAGCGCAATAGCATTTCAATGAAACGAGACTAGGAGGTTTGAATATGTTTGATAAATTGGGAAAGCGCAAGTACATATTACCCATTATTGGGGTAATTGTAATCTGCTGCGTAATGTCATTGGTTTTATACCCAATGCTTAATGCTCAGGCGAAAAATGTTCCACTAGCGATTGTTTCGCTTGATAAAGGGGCGTCCACTCCAAAAGGCGAAATGAATATTGGCAGCCAGATAGTTGAGAAGATAACGAATACAGCGGGTTCAGATGATAAAGATGCAGTGATAGAGTGGACGAAACTAAAAAATCAGGCTGCAGTTGACAAAGCCCTTGAAGAGAATGTGTATTATGGAGCTTTGATTATTCCGGAAGATTTTACAATACAGCAGGCAGCAGCGCAATCCGGTAAAGATACGGTGCCGACTGTTAAACTATTAATCAACCAAGGTAAAAATACCATGTTGGCTTCAACGATACAGACTGCGCTAACGAGCATGGTCGATCAGATGGCGATGAAAGCAGAGGTGAAAGTTGTTCATCCGGTTTCATCAAACGGGGGTGCGTTATCAGCCCTTATGGGAGTACAAATGACAGTTATGCCATTGTTCATGATGAGTATGATAGCGGCAGTGCTATTGTTTTTGGCCACACGCAGTTTGAGAGATTCTTTTGAAAAAAAGAAAGCGTTGGGGCTGACACTCATATATGCTGTAGGCTTGTCTTTTCTGGTTTCATGGGGAACAATTTTCTCAGCGTCGGTCTTTGGGAACATAGATATGCCAGTAGCTACGGTAATGCTGTTCCTATGGCTTGCCAGCTTCTCAGTAATCATGCTGATATTCGGAGCATTGAGCGTCACATTCCCGCTGGGAGTGACAGTGCTGTTGTTAGTCTTTGCATGTGGAATGTCGTCCGCAATGATCGCACCGGAGATGCTGCCTAGTTTTTGGAGCAATTGGATTTATCCTTGGGTGCCGCAGCATTACATCGGTGATGGTATGAGAGAAATTTTATATATGAATGGAAGTGTATGGAATACAGGAAGCCTAGCTCTTATAAGCACCGCAGGTATAGGTATTGTATTAGCCATCATTGGGACATATATGCCTAGAAAAATTATGGACAATAAGATTGCCGAAAATATGTAGGAGGAGTAGTCTGCTGAGCAAACTTTATAACTTAAATCTGTCTGGCAAAAAAGTAAGTTAACATTCTTTCATAACTATATAAAAACAGTTGATCAATCGTCAGCTGTTTTTTATTGTTATAAACAAGAAGCCCCTATACATAGGGAGCAAATAGGAAATGTAAGATTCCAATACCTCCCCATATAACGTTTGATCAGGATGTCAGAGAAAGGAGATCTGAAAATGGAAATCAAAAAGAATAATTTTGAAAAACAAATGCTGCACTTAAAAACCTATTTAAAAATAGCTCGAATTAGAGATAGGAGGCGCAGGTGATGAGAAAACGAAATATCGCGATTCTATTCCGCTTAAACCGAAAAGAAGCGGAGCTACTAGACAAAAAGGTGAAAAAGAGCGGATTGTCCAGAGAGGCCTATCTGCGTCACTTGATTAACGGGTTGTTGCCAAATGACGCACCGCCGCCGGACTACTACGCCATGATGCAGGAGCTGCGGCAAATTGGAAACAATCTCAATCAGATCGCGAGAAAAGCCCATACACTTGATCTCATAGATATAAAGCGCTATGACGAAGCCGTGCGCTTGTTTGAGAAAACGGTTGAGGAAGTTACCAATGCGGTCATTTTACCGAGGAAGCTTTAAATGGCGGTCACATCGATCTGGAGTGTAAAAGGCTGGTTGGGAAAGGTAGTCGCTTATGTGGAGAATCCGGAAAAGTCAAATAATCCGCAGTATATGGGAGGAGAGGATTCTAGCGAGAAGCAGCGGGAGGCCCTTACGGATGTGATCGACTATGCGGTTAGCAAGCGAAAGACCAGCACTGTCGATGATGAAACCCTGGAAGTCATGGAGCGCTTTGTTTCCGGCATTAATTGTGCTCCGGCCACAGCAAGAACCGAGATGTTGGCAGTCAAACGCCGGTTTGGCAAAGACGAGGGCGTCATGGCCTATCACGGGTATCAATCCTTTGCGCCGGGGGAAGTAACTCCGGCCATGGCCCACCAAATCGGTGTGAAGCTGGCCCAGCGTCTTTGGGGAGAAACGTATCAGGTTTTGGTAGCCACCCACCTGGATAAGGAAAACCATTTGCATAACCACTTTGTCCTGAACACGGTGTCCTTTGTAAATGGACTGCGTTATCATCGAACGGCAGCAGATTATCGTGCCATGCGGCAAACATCCGATGCGCTGTGCAGAGAATATGGGCTGTCTGTGATTGAAAAATCCAGGAACGGAAAAGGAAAGCAGTATGGCGAGTGGCGGGCCGAACAGGAAGGCCGCCCCACTTGGCGGGGCCTAATCAAAGCGGATGTGGACGAAGCCATCGAACAGG
>NZ_JANFXK010000042.1 GCF_024459955.1 Anaerovorax odorimutans | reverse complement strand
GTTGAAACCTCATAACTGCCCGCCTGCCTCGAGAATATCCATCAGCACTGCATCATCACTGACAATCTGCATCCGATCCAGGAATTGATCAACGCCTTCTTTACTGTCAGCCCATCCCGTTATAAAACCAAGGCCGTGGAGCTCCCGCATTTTTTTCATTTGCAGCGGTGTCGGTTTCTTTCCTGGCGCTTTCAGCTCGATGAACGCGATCCGGCCGCCCGGAAGCACGACCAGCCGATCTGGCACGCCCGCGTTTCCCGGCGACACGAACTTGTATGCTCGACCGCCCATCTGCTTTACTCGCAGCCGCAAATAATCTTCGATGGCTTTTTCACTTAATTGTTTCTTCATGGTTTTCACTCCTCCTTCTCTCCCAGTATTGGTCTCCGTCAATTCGATAAGATTCAAGTCCCAATTCTTGCCTTGCCTGTTTCAAGGTATTTTTTGAAAGCCTGGTTCCCGACTTTGTCACAGCGCAATAGCGAATCACTCTCACCGGGATCCTGGCGATTCCAGTATCCTTCTCCGCCTGGTCAAACAGCTTATTCAATATCTCCTTTGCTACCTCTACCATATTGCCTCCTCTGGTAACCCTACCAATTTAATGCGTATAGTAATCCCTATACTTTATATAGAATTAAGATATAAAGGTATATATAATCCTTATTTCCTTTCTTTCATTTATCTCTATAGAGAAAATGTAGACAAGGTAGACAACTATATAAACCGCTTAATTTTTCAACGATTTCGCTGTCTACTTATACGTCAACATTTCCATCTTTTGAATGTTGATTTGTAGACGTGTCAACAACCACGATTTTTTCACTTGTTGACAGTTTTTTGTATCCACGCTGCACACCATACGGGCCAAATCTTCCGGAAGTTTTCATTGGCTCCCACTCAGGAAGGCCCCGCAGAATGTCGTTGATTTCCCTGGCGTCTCCTCTCTTCATGTATCGCAATTCCGACCCGAAGCATTCACACCACAGTTCCGCCGCGCAGACCCGATCTCTCGGCGCCGTTCCGGGATTCCGATCAAACTCGCCGGACCAATACATCCGCCTCTGGGGAATGTCCCGCTGCTGCCAGTTTTCCGGAAGCGGCTTTTCTAAAAAGTCCAAAATCATACCCTCCTTGGCGCTTGCCTCCCTGTGGCTTTCCTGGGCCTCCTTGGCGTGTTCTTCGATCTCCTTCGGCAAGTACAGGGGTTCTCCCATTCGCCAGTAAACCAGGCATTCCGCCCAGATCTGGTCCACCTCGCGTTCCAGCTCGGTAAACACGTTTTTCTTTGGTTCCCGGATCCCCACGTCCACCGGCCAAAAGCGCCGGTTCCCGGTCGGGTCTTTTAAAAATTCTTTATCGTTTGTGGTCCCGAAAAACACGCACTTCCTCGGAAAGCGTCCCGTCCTGCGGCCATACGCTTCCCGGTAAATGTCTTCTGTTTTGGAAAGAAACTGCTTGACCGCGTTGGTTTCCGATTTAGAAAGTCCGTTCAGCTCCCCCACCTCGTTGATCCATACGCCTTGCAGCATTTCCGCCGCCTCCTTGCCTTCAAAGGTGGCCAGGCTATCCGAATACCACGCCTTTCCTAAAAGGCGATATAGCGTGCTTTTCCCGATGCCCTGCGCCCCGGACAAAATCGGCATGTAGTCATACTTGACCCCGGGCTCCATCACCCGCGCCACGGCGGCCACCAGGCTCTTTCTGGACACGGTCCTGCAATACAGCGTATCCTCTGCCCCCAGGTAATCGGAAAGCAGCGTATCGACCCGCTTCACGCCGTCCCAGGCCAGGCCCAGTAAATAGTCTTTCAGGTCGTTGAACGCTTGCTCCATGGCGACCAGCATCAGGCCGTCGTAAATCTTTTCTTTGCCGGTAATCCCGTAGACCGCTTCTAAATACCATCGTAGTCCGGCGTCATCCTCTTCGGCGTGCATCCGGCGATCTTCTTTCTTGTTCCAGGGCAAGGCCCCCAGCACTAAGCCCCGGTTGGCAAATTCATCGTAGGCAAACTTCCCTTTTAACAGCGGGTCATTCCGCAAAACGATCAGGATGTTGTTGACCGACTTCACGTAGTTTCCGGATCCGTTGATCTCCAGCTGCTGCACCCAGGAAGAATCTTCCTCTGAATCGGTCGCGCCCCCAAAGTCGCTAACCGCTGTCTCGTATTTCTCTTGTTTCATCAGGGCCATCACCTGCGGATCCGCCTGGGCGAACTCTTTCATGGCCGTATAAGACGGCAGCCGTCCGGTCGGGGTCCCTGCCGCCGCCTCCTCGTCCAAGTCCCCAAATTTATGTAGCCGCACCAGGTCAAAGGCGTTGCAGAGCTTTCCTCCGCTGGGGTCGGTTGCGTGGTGGCTGTAAAGGAACTTCCCGTCGCCATACACGATGGCCCCGCCCGTGGTGGAGCCTCCGGTATAGGTGTAGCGGTCTTTCAGGTCACACGGTTCGTACTCGTCCGGGATCAGTTGCTCCATGGCCGCGTAGACGTCATAGACACGGCAGAACGCGCCGACGGCGCCTTTTTTCTCCGCCGGGTCTTCCTGCTTGGCCGCCAGCTTTTGCACCGGCTGCGCGCCCGGCACCCGCGGCCACTGGGCGACGTCCTTCCAGTCGCCGTACATGGCCAGGATACCGTCCGCGGACAGCAGCGGTTTATCGCCGTACTGGAACACGAACTGGCTGTCCGCGCTGCAGCTGGGCCAGTACATCAGGCGGCTGGCTTGGAAGGTCGTCGGATCGCAAAACGCGATCCCGATGATCTCCGCCAGCTTCCTCGCGATCGGCTCGTATTCATCCGGGCTCACCGTTCGGGACAGCGGCACGATCACCCGCAGCCTCGGTTTTGCCGGCTCATGCTTTCGGGTGCTGTAAACCGCGTACCCGCAGCCCAAGCTGTCCAGCCGGCAGAGGACGTTGTCAGTCTGTCCTTCCGGGATGTTGTCCAGGTCAAGCGTCAGTAAATCCCTGCCTTTTATATTGGCCGCTTTTCGCTGACCGTCCACGATGCCGCCGACAAAGCCGCCCACGTCCTTCAAATCGTCCTGCTGGCTCTTGGAATAGCGCAAATACGCAAGCAGGCTCTCCGTGCTCCGGACGGGCGTCTTGATCCGCTCGATGAACTCGGACCACCAAAGCTGCCGCACTGGCCAGGCGGTCGCTATACGGGATCCCGCCGCGCTGATCTGTAGTTGTCTGTCGTTTTGCAGTATCATCTATGTGAGCCCCTTTCTAATCTTTCTTGTAATAGGGTGATGCAAACCCGTCGGCCGGAAGGTCGAGTCCCGGCGCCCAGGAAACCGGCCGGCCCATGATCGCGCAGACTTCCTCGACCGTTACCTCCTCTGGCACTTCCAGGATCGCCTCGTCGTGGACCGTAAACACCACCTGGTGGCCGGCCGCCTCCAGTCTGGCCAGCGCTTCCGCCAGGCAGTCCCTCGCGATGGCCTGCACCACGTTCTCGGTCAACTTCCCGCCGTAGGTGTCTACGACCTCCCATTTCCTCGTGGTCTGGTTCATGCCGTAGTAATGCAGGCTGTCGTTCCCCCACTGGTTCGGTGAGAGAAACGGATGCGCGTAAAAGAGTTTCCGCCCGGACGGCAGCCGGATGGTAAAAAAGTCCTGGCCGTGGTCAAAGTCGCATTCCCGCCGCAGGGTCAGCCCCGCCATGCCGACCGGCCGCCCGTCCCTGAGTACGGAGATCGCCGCGCTTTCGATCCGATACCAAAAGTCCACGATCCGCTTGTTGGTGCTTCTCCACCTGCGCACGATGTCCGGAAGCTCTTCCTCGGACAATCCCATCTTGAGCGCGCCCATCTGGACCAGCGCGCCGGACGCGCCCTGGTAGCCCAGAGCCAGCTCCGCCACTTTGCCTTTTTGCCGCAGCGCGTATTCCGGCCGACCTTTGACGATATGCTCGATGGGCACGCCGAACATGGCCGAAGCGGACGCCTCGTAAATCTTCCCGTGGGTGGCGAAGACCTCCAGCCGCCAGCCTTCCTGCGCCAGCCAGGACAGCACCCTCGCCTCGATGGCGGAAAAGTCCGCGGAGATGATCTTCTTTCCCGGCGAGGCGATGAAGCAGGTGCGGATCAGCTGCGAAAGAAGATCCGAAGCGTTACCAAAAATGACCTTGA
>NZ_JANFXK010000041.1 GCF_024459955.1 Anaerovorax odorimutans | reverse complement strand
CGAGCTGATGCGGAGCCTGAAAGCAAGAATCGAACGAATTAAGAAGCGTTAGGAGGTATAACAATGAGAATCTACATAGCCGGGAAAATATCCGGTCTGCCGCGGGCGGAATACCAGGAACGGTTTATGCGAGCGCATTATCGCCTTGCGGAGGCGGGGCACAAGCCGATTAATCCGACGTACCTCGCGGCGTATGACTTGCCCTATGAGGCATACATGGAGATTGACCGGATTCTGCTTAAGATTGGAATACGCAAAGGAGCTTAGACTGAAAGTTCTGTATGAGGAGGTAGAAGAATGAAATATGAATGTATAAAATCATTTGATTTACCGAGGATTGATGAATACGGAGAAGATATAGGCGATTATACATATACAACTATTCGAGAAGGTAGCGTGTGGGAAATAGGAAGGGACGCACATTTCGCAGATATTCGTCTTTATACGATTAATACATTTGAGGATGAGTCTTATTGGATTGACATCACTAAAGAACAACTGAACGCATGTTTTAAGGAGGTAGAAGATGACTAACCCCTGCCGCAGCTGCGACGAGCGCACAGCAGGCTGCCACACCCGCTGTCCATATTACGGAGAGTGGGACAAGTGGCAGAAGGCCAGAAGAGAGAGGATTAAGGCAGAACGGGAAAAAGATGCAGGATATACGCATTACAAGCGGGATACGGTTGATAAGAGGGTTAGGAGGTAACGATGGAAAATTGTTTTGCTTTTAATAAAAAGAGACAGGAATGCACCTGCTTAAGCCAGAAAAAATGTATCGGATTTAAGGACTGCTGTTTCTATAAGGGAGCATACCAGGCTATACATGAGGCAGCGAATAGCCCAAGAGATTTAACGTATTGGCCGAAAACAGAAGAGATAATCGAAATGATAAGGGACAATCAGAGAGGTTGAGCATGAGAGACTACATACCAAAAAGCTGCGGCCTCCCGGATGCGCTGGCTAATCAGGTTGTATGGCTCGTTAAAGACTATGAGCGCATGAAACTCGAATATGACAACGCAATCTGGGACAGCCCTGATCCTCCGGATGGACAGCCGAGAGGCGGCAATACCGGTGATCCGACCTCAAGGGAAGGAATGAAACGAGCTGAGCTGTCCCGAAAACTTAAAGCGATTGAACAATCTAAGCTGGAAATCCCAGAACCTTACCGAGAAGGAATATGGAATAATATTCTATACAGGACGCCGTATCTCGTAGGAGTAACGGGGCCGGATCGGACAACGTTCTGGAAACATAAATCCAAATTCCTCTATAAAGTGGCGGAAAGGCTGTTTTGGATTTAAAAAACTTTAAAAAAGCAACATGGGGGCACTGATGTCAACCTCGGGGCAAGGATTTTATGATATTATGATAGTGTGGAAAGAATAAAGATAAGACATTTCGAACCTCCTTTAGCTTAATGAATAACGGCAAAGACTCCTCCGGTGTGGGGAGTTTTTGTTTTACGAAAAAACATCTTGATACTTGAGAAATTGATAGATATAATTAAATTAAGACATGTGAACATATGTTCTTCTGCGATTGCTGCGGATAGTTGAAATTGTAACAAAAAGCATAATATTTGAACAACGACTCGAATCCTTTTGAACTTTGTCATATTTTGGGTTATGATAAAGGAAAGAGGAGGAGTTATTATATGAAATCAGTAGGTTTGACAGCATATAGTTTTTGTGTACGAAACGGAAATGACGAACAATACGAGCTACATACTATACAGGAGAAGACATTTATTGATATTGTCAAGAAAGAAGCAGATTTAAACCTTAAGAAATATGTTAATGATAAAGATGGTGAATCAGTCTTTACGTTTGATGAAGTGAAGGTGGAAGAATGTGAGGATTCTAGCCACAGGAAAGAGTATGACTGCCTGTTGATGAGAGTAAAAACAGGAGAATATGGGGTTGAATCAGAGATTATAGATAGCGAAACTGGAAATATAGCGCACACAAAGAGAATTGGTGAAGCTGATGTAATGCCATTTGGATGCGCAGTCTTGGTTCCATCAGGTCAACACACTAGAGGAATAGTTGTGTTTCAGTCGATTGGGAGATATGGAATCATTACTATCATGAAAAAGTATATCCAGGAATATTTGCAGCGTGTAGATGGCACATTAAGATTAGTAATGGAGCCTGTTATGCCTCGAACTTACGCTTCTAAACTGTTTGAGGAGGGCGTATTAAAATCAATAAGGATGATAAGATATGGAATCCCTGAAGATGAGGCCGACCGCTATGGTGTGGATAGGGGCGTAAAAGAGATGGTGGAAGAGCGAGTGATCAAAAAACCTGCTGGATTTATGCAAAGGAAAAAGATAAAGCTACAAGAGTTTATTAATCGAGAATGTGGTGTTAGCGACATTGTAAAAATAGATGGATTTGAAATGGATGATTTAAAGTTAGAATTTAAATGCGGAAAAAGAATTAAAACTATAAGCCTTGAAAAGGTAGACAATGTTGTTGTTTCAGAGGATGTTACAAATAATGTTACGTTAGAAAAGGGCCACCCAACTTTTAATAGCTTGTGTAGGGAGATGAAAGCAACAGGTGAATTTTATCTAAGGGAACAGGGGGCTCTGGTATAGAAAGAGATGATGAAATGTCAATTGAGCCATTCAAAAACTTCATATGTTCGCCCTATGGAATATTAGTAACATGTCTTTTAATCTTATTGGTGGGACGATTCGTTTTTAAGAAAAAATACATGAATTGTTTTGAGATAATAAAAAAGCATTTGGATTGCTTTAACTCAAAAAATGGAAAGACATCATACGTATCAATTTTTCTGTATTTCGTTATCCCTCTTTTCTTGGCAATAGCGGTGCTACGCATAAGAAACATTGATACCAATGTAATCAATTTATTGACAATTATTGTATCCATCCTAACCACTATGTTTTTTACATTGCTTACACTGATTTTGGATATGCGGGGCAAGGTAAAAGCCAGTAGAGAATATAATGCAGGAGATGCTTCACTCTCGCTGAAATTATTAAAAGAAGTATACTATTCAATTATGTTTGAGATTCTTCTTAGTGTTGCAATATTAATTATGTGCTTTGTTGAGTTATTTGCACAGCAATTTTATTGGTTATGTGGTCTAGTAATTTATTACATAAGTTTTGTTGTTTTAACAAACTTATTCATAGTGTTAAAAAGGATATTTAAGGTTATAGATAAAGATTTAGAAGACGATTGATAATTTGATAGAGACAAGCCCCGTGCCTGTCTCTTTTATTATGCAAAAGAAAAACTCCCAGACCGCAGGCTCCAATTGCCAGGGTGGGGAGTTCTTCTCTTGTCTATAGACAGGTTTAGTATAACGGAAGCTGGATGATAAATCAAGGAAAGGAGTGAGCCTGAATGGCGAAAGGTAAATATCATGACTGGTTAACGCCGGAAGGCTTGCTGAAAATAGAAGGTTGGGCCAGAGATGGATTGACCGAAGAGCAGATAGCGGCGAATATGGGAATTGCCGTGTCCACCTTAAACAACTGGAAGAACAGCCATATGGAGATTTTGGAGACCTTAAAAAAGGGCAAAGAGGTCATTGACCGGCAGGTCGAAAATGCGCTGCTGAAACGGGCGCTTGGGTACAAGTACATCGAGATAACAGAGGAAATGGGAGTGGTGACAAAGCGGGTAACCAAAGAAGTCATACCAGACACCACGGCACAGATCTTCTGGCTCAAAAATCGTAGGCCTGACCTGTGGAGAGACAAGCAGCAGATCGAGCATAGCGGGGAGATCAGCAATAAGCTGGCTGACATTATGGACCAGATCGGCGGTGAGGGTCTTGAAGAGTAGGGACTTCCCGCTGTCGCAGAAGTATTTGGACTTCATCAACACGGTTGAGAATGTGGATGCTGACTTTTTAGAGGGGACTACGGCATCCGGCAAGACAACCGTGGGCGCTGGGGTCAAGTTCATGCGCATGGTCAGCCGTAGTCATAAAAAACTGCACATCATCGCAGCAAAGACCACCGGAATCGCAGAGAAAAATATTTTGCAGCAGGACAACGGGATTCTGGACCTGCACCGTAATGCCAAGTATTACGGGAACGGAGACAAGGACAATAAACTGCCCCATATCAAGTTTGAGGGCAAGATCATATATATCCTTGGATATGATAACCGGGATAAGTGGGAGCTTGTATTGGGTTCACAGTTTGGATGCGTCTATATCGACGAGATCAACACGGCCAACATTGATTTTGTCCGGGAGGTATCTACCCGTAACGATTACTTAATGGCTACGCTCAACCCGGACGATCCAAGCCTGCCGGTCTATGATGAGTTTATAAATCGGTCACGGCCATATAAAAAATATGCGGGTGACGTTCCACCAGAAATATTAAAAGAATTAAATCAGAAACCAGTGCCAAAGTGGAGGTATTGGTTTTTTACGTTCAAAGACAATTTGAGTCTGACGGATTCGGACATCGAGAAAAAGATCCAGTCCGCTCCACCAGGCACGAAGCTATATAAGAATAAAATACAAGGCCTGCGGGGCCGGGCAACCGGTTTGGTGTTCCCGAACTTTGACCGGGCAAGACACGTTAAGTCAAAGGCCTGGCTTAAGGAACAGATAAGGACCGGGGCTATTAAAGTAAAGAAAGTTACCGCTGGCCTGGACACATCTTACTCGAACCAAAGCCCAGACACAATCGCAATGGTCTATCAGATTATTACGGAATGCAGGAAAGTAATTATTGTAGACGAGAAAATATACAGCAATGCGG
>NZ_JANFXK010000040.1 GCF_024459955.1 Anaerovorax odorimutans | reverse complement strand
GCGTTGATCTCATACCGTCCAGTATCGAATTGTCCGGAATGGAAATGACGCTGGTAAACGCCATGAGCCGGGAATTTACTATGAAATCCTATCTCCATGGCTTGAAAAAGGATTACGACTATATCCTGATCGACTGTATGCCGAGTTTGGGAATGTTGACGATCAATGCGCTTGCGGCGGCAGATAGTGTGATTGTGCCGGTACAGGCCCACTATCTGCCATTAAAAGGCATGACCCAGCTCACGCGAACCATCAGCAAGGTGCAGCGGCAGATCAACCCACAATTAAAAGTGGACGGTGTTTTATTGACCCTTGCGGATATGCGGACAAACTTTGCACGTGTCACAGCAGAAAGCCTTCGGCAGAACTATGGCAGGGCTCTAAACGTTTACCATACGGTGATCCCGGTTGTCGTAAAAGCGGCGGAAAGCAGCGCCGCCGGGAAAAGCATCTACAGCTATGATAAAAATAGCCTAGCGGCAAAAGCTTATCTGGAATTTACAAAGGAGGTGCTCCGGGATGGCCAAAGGCAACAAAATCGAGCTGAATCTGCCCGCAGTCGATGACCTGTTCACCACGCAGGAAGAACGAGATGAACAGCAGTATGAAAAGGTCGTACACCTAAAACTATCGGAAATAAGCGATTTCCCGAACCACCCGTTCAAAGTTCGTATGGATAAAGCCATGAACCGTACAGTAAATAGCGTAAAAGAGTACGGTGTCTTAGTACCGGCGCTGGTACGGCCCAAAAAAGAGGGCGGCTATGAAATGGTAGCGGGACATAGGCGAAAAGTTGCATGCGAGCTGGCAGGAAAAGAAGAAATGCCCTGCATTATCCGTGATTTATCGGATGATGAAGCGACGATTGTTATGGTGGATTCCAATTTGCAGCGGGAAACCATTCTACCGTCGGAGAAAGCCTTTGCATATAAAATGAAGATGGATGCCATAAAACGGCAGGGACAGAGGACGGATTTAACTTCTCGCCCACTGGGCGAGAAGTTGTACAGCGTTGAAGAATTAAGTAAGGAGGCAAAAGACAGTGCGAGACAAATTCATCGCTATATCCGGCTGACCTATCTCATTCCACCCATTTTAGACCTAGTCGATGAAGGAAAGATTGCCATGCGCCCGGCGGTGGAATTATCCTACCTGCCGAAAGAACAGCAAGAGGTGCTGCTCAATACGATGGAACTGGAGGACTGCACACCGAGCCATGCGCAGGCGATCAAACTCCGGAAACTTAACGAAGAAGGGAGGTTGAATGAAGATGTAATTTTATCCATTCTTTCCGAACAAAAACCAAACCAGAAAGAACAGCTAAAGATACCGCGGGAGCGCATCAACAAATATTTTCCAAAAGGGACGTCCAAAAAACAGATGGAGGATATCATTGTGAAAGCGCTTGCGCTTTATCGAAAGCGGCAACGGTCCATGGAGCGGTGATCTATTCCGCCAGGGGAGCAGTAGGCGGGCTGGTTCTATTTTTTTGTCCCCCCTCTCCACACCTCACCCCCCCCCCAGATTACCAGCAGAACCAGCCGAAAAAGAAATCATTACGTGTAAGAACTCTTTGCAGACCGCAAGGGGTATTTTTTTATTGGAGGTAACATGATGAATCAAGAATCATACAATGTGCTAAAAAAGCCAAAAGTGGTCCTATCCTTTCTGCTCATAGTCATGCTTCTCTTAGGGCTAGTTACGCCCTTTGCACCGGAGCAGTCTCATGCAGCCACAGAGCAGGGACTTTCATTAGAAAAGCAAGACCATGTGGAGCTTACCCCTGGTGATGCGGTGGCAAGGCAAACCTTGCAGGAACTAAAAGAAAGCCATGGAGCCGTACTCTTTGAATCCGCGTCTTTAGCTCAGGCGGCAGCGCTAGAAGATGACGAAATGAAAGTGAAGCTTACTTACGACCATAAGATTTATTATGAGGACTTTTTTACGCGAAACTATCGCTGTGAATTCAAGGGCAAAAAGGTGGTGGCTTATTGTATTCAGCCAAAAGAAACACCGCCTTCCGAAGGCTCGTATGTCGCGACCGAATACACCAACAAGAAGATGGTGCAGGCCCTTTATTACATGTATGGCTATCCAGGTTATGCAAAGAAAGTTCAGCCCTATGTTTCGAAGAAAGATAAAGATGATGACTGGAACGATGATGAAAGCGCCTATGCGCTTTGTCACATGATTCTTTCCTACCTGTACGATAAAGCTTCCATGAACAGCGATGCTTTCATGGGTGTTTCTTCCGATACGAAAAAACTAGTGGTGAAAGTAGCGGACTACGTGGAAACCTTGCCAGATGCGCCCACCGATACCAGTATTTCCGTTTCCAAGGGCAGCGTTAATGCGGTATGGGATTGGGACAATAAACAGCAGACAACACCAGCGATAAAGCTTAACACCCATGAAGATAACCGCATCACGGTGACGGTTCCTGCAAGCTGCACTTTGCATCGCACCTCTGACGGGGAAACAAAATCCTTTGCTGCCGGAAAAGCTGTGAAAATTTATGGCGGCGATTCGTTCTTTTTTACTGCGCCCAAGAGTGTGGCAGGCACCTATAGCAGCGGAAAGTTGGAGGGCAGTTTGGCCTCTTTTTCTCCATATTTGATTTCCATCACCGGTAAACAGAATATTTTCTTTTGCGGACAAGGGGAAACGGACACAGTTTCCTTTACCGTTCGCTGGGTGAAATGGGGCTGGCTGCAAGGCAGGAAATACTGTGATGACGGTGAAAAGGCCAGTGATGGCATCAAAAATGTTTATGCCAACCTGCGGTTTGAAATTACCGGAAATGGGATGCCCAATTCGGTTCCGGTAAGCGTAAACAGCAGCGGTGAATTGATTGGGAGGGATGGCAGCAAGAAAATCGAGCTTTTGGAAGGCGGGCCGTACACGATCAAAGAAACAGTGCAGGACAGCCGGTACAAGCAGAAAGCGAGCGCCACCTTTACCATTACCGGTGATGCGACCTACACGTTGACGGAAAAGGCCCTATCCAATATTACGAAGAAGGGCCGGATGCAGCTGACCAAGCTGTGGATTGACCCAGAAACCGGTATCGAGTCTTCAGTCATTCATCGGGAAGAAGGGATTACATTCCGAATCTGGGATGCGGAATATGTAGCGAAAGGCTGGAGGTTTGAAGATGTACCACCGGTTTTTAAGGATGAAATGGTTACCAATAAAGACGGTATAGCGCTTTCTAAGGAATTACCAATCGGAGATTATCTGGTTCAGCAGGTGACCAAAGACCAAACGAATTGGGCGGTTAAAGATTTCTCTATTACAATTGCGGCAAAAGAAAATGGGGAACCCGAGACAAAAACCATGGATCTAGTCAACAAACCGGTACTGAATCGTTTTCAGATTGAAAAGGTTGACGCTGAAACGGGCAAGACCATTAAGAAGGCAGGCACCAAGTTTAAGGTTCGGGACGAAAAGGGAAACTTGGTCACACAGCTAAATGACAATCATGAGACGATTGACACCTTTGTCACCGGAAGTGACGGAATAGCAAGAAGCTCCGAGACCATTCGGGCGGGAACGTATGAAGTCATTGAAGTGACGGCACCAAACGGATATGTTCGAGCGATAAAACCGGTGACCTTTCAAGTGACATCTGACACAAAGCCGGGTGAAATTGTACAAGTAACGTTCAAGGACACGCCACAGAAGGGAATGCTTCATATTCATAAATTGCGTCAGGTGATGGAGGAGACAGAGACGGGGCAAACCCTTACGACAGCGCCGTTTCCCTTTGTGAAATTTGATATTCAGGCAGCGGAAGACATTAAGACGGCAGATGGCACGCTGCGTGCAGAAAAGGGCAAGGTCCTTCAATCCGTCATGACTGATGAAGATGGGAATGTTACAACTGGAACTTTATATCTGGGAAGCTACCATGTGAAAGAGACCGGTCTTTATACAAAAGTACGTACCTACCATCTGACCGAAGAACTGATTTCCGCTATTCTGGAAACCTGGGTGAACACGCTGGTCGTAAACGGGGGTGATCCACCGGCCGAAGAAACAAAAGAAGCCTTTACCAAAGCCCTTGGCGATACTTTGACCGCAACGTACATTGTGGAGGAAGACGGCCACTATTTTGAAACACCGAAGGGGGATAAGACCTTTTCCTATACGGAGGAACAACTGTGGGCGCTCAAGGATTTTGCAGAATCCGCTCCGGACAATGCCATGGAAGATTCTTTTGAGCAAATGGACGCATCCATCTATAACATTCCCAAAGATGGAATCATGAAAACCGTTAAACTGGACTACGCCGGACAGGATGTTAGTGTTGTGGAAAAAGATGTAACCATTGTCAATGAACTGGGCATGGGGGAAGCGGAGATCACAAAAACCGATCTTGCTACCGGAGCAGTGCTGCCAGGTGCGCTGATTGAACTTTATGACCATGATAAAAAACTGGTTGCTTCCGGTACAACGGACAGCAAGGGGAACATCACCTTCAAGCAGCTTCCCATCGGTAAATACTATTTGAAAGAAACGGCAGCACCGGATGGCTATGTGCTGGATTCCAAGCTGCATCCTTTTGAGGTGAAAGAAAACGGGGAAATCGTCAAATGCAGCATTACCAATAAACCAAAGCAGGGAAGCGTGGAGATCACAAAGACCGATATCACGGATGGAAGGCCTTTATCTGGAGCCAAAATTGAGATTTATGATCATGAAAAACAACTGGTTCGATCCGGCAAAACCGATGAAAAAGGACTGGTAACCTTTGATCAGCTTCCGGTAGGCAAGTATTACTTCAAAGAGACCGCAGCGCCGGATGGTTATGTGCTGGATTCTAAGCTATATCCGTTTGAAGTGAAGCAGGACGGGGAAATTGTAAAGTGCAGCATAACCAA
>NZ_JANFXK010000004.1 GCF_024459955.1 Anaerovorax odorimutans | reverse complement strand
AAGTGACGGATCTGCGACCAAGGCAGCTTTCTGGGGCCAAAGGTCGCGGAATTTCTCAGGAAAACTGTGAATTGGTCGCAACCCCATAGCGGTAAATGAAGGACCTGCGACCAAGGCAGCTTTCTGGATCCAATGGTCGCGGGATCTCCTCGAGGAATCAGGAATTGGTCGCAACCCCGCGGCGCCAAGTGCTAGATTTGCGACCAAGGGGGCTTTGTGGGGCCAATGGTCGCGGAATCTCTCGGGAAAAACAGGGGTTTGGTCGCAACCCCACAACCCCGCAACCACCACACCTTAGTAATATTTCCCAATATTCTGTAAAATTTAAGCGTGAAGCCTCCTCATGGCTTGTCACGGCGCGACCGGCAAGTTATAATAAGGATATATCGTTACTGTGTGAAATCAATAAAAGAGAGGAAGCTTATGAAAAAGACAAGGAAATTGATTGCGCTGCTGTCGGCCGCGGCTTTGTTTTTTGCCACAGCCGGCTCAGTCATGGCCGAGACCGCAGGTCAGGGGGGAAATCAGAATGATCCTGCCTCCGTATCGGCAGAAGCAAAGGAAATGGTCAAGGACGGCGACTATGTGGACGATCAGGTCATCGTCGTCTTCAAAGACGGCGTGTCGGACGCCAGGATCAAAAAGGAAATCAAAACTGAGGATGCCAAATGTCTGGAAATCACCGATTCCGCGGCGGATGCCAAGATTGCAGTGGCAGACATCAACAAAAACGACTCGGTTGAAGAGGCCATCACCAAGCTGGCGCAGAATCCGAAGGTGGAATACGCCCAGCCCAATTATCGGTACAAGCCGGCGGCAGTCAACGATCCTTACGCCAATGACGAAGGGGTCAATCAGTGGTATCTGACCAACATCAAAGCGCGGGAAGCATGGAATCTCATGGAGACGAAAAAAGGATCCCTTTCTCCGGTGACCGTGGCAGTGATTGACACGGGAATCGACAAGGCCCATGAGGACCTTAAATCCAACGTGAGCGGAGACTCCATCAAGCTGGACGCCTCGGGAAACATCACAGAACTCAGGGGCGATTCCGAGTCCCACGGAACCCACACAGCGGGCATTGTCGGCGCAATTTCCAACAATAGCAAGGGAATCGCCGGAATCGCTTCGGCAGGAACGGGCAACCGGGTTAAGCTCATGGCCATCGATGCAACGACCAAATACGACGACGGCCTGTATTTTAATACCTATAATCTGGTAGAAGCCATCGATTACGCATTATCTAAAAATGCTAAGGTGATCAATATGAGCCTGGGCGGCGCCGGCAAGAATTACATTCTTGAGGAATCCATCAAGGCGGCGTACGATCAGGGTGTTACCGTGGTAGCCGCAGCGGGCAATGAGAATACCGATGAAATCTGCTTTCCTTCCGATTATGGGGAAGTAATCAGTGTCTGCAGCCTGACCAGACAGAACAAACGATACACCGGCGAATACGGCTCCAACTACGGACAGGCGAAGGACATTTCCGCGCCGGGAACCAACATACTGAGCACAGTCCCCGGGGATTACGGACAGATGAGTGGAACGTCCATGTCAGCGCCCATGGTCAGCGCTGTGGCCGCCATGCTTTATTCGGTCAAACCGGATATGGAACCGTTCCAGGTGAAAAACATTCTCTGCGATACGGCCGAGTATCTGGGTGAGGACATGGGGGCGGAAAACACAGGCGACCGGAAATTTGATAAACTTACCGGATATGGTCTTGTAAACGCCGAAAAAGCTGTGAAAGCGGCTATGACCGGAGCTGCCGCCGAGCCGGAGAGCATTACCTTTAAAGCGGCAGGCGAGCGTATCGACGAGGGCCAGAGCCAGATGCTGGAGGTGCGGGTGGAACCGGCCAATGTTTCAGGTAATCCTAAATGGGAAAGCTCAAACGAAGCAGTTGCCACAGTCGACGACGATGGAAGGGTGACTGCACGTGAGGCCGGTAAAGCGGAGATATCCTGCACCATCGGATCGAAAAAGGCAGTCTGCACCGTGCTGGTCGCCCCGGTAATCGAACCGACCTCCCTCAAGATTTTCAACAGCGACAAAGCGAAAAATATGGCAATGGGCAGCGCCTTCTCCCTGGATGCCCGGGTATTCCCGGAGAATGCTCACAACGCGGAAATCAGCTGGAAGAGCAGCGATAAAAATGTCGTTACCGTGGATGAAGACGGCCTGGTGGAAGCAAGAGGCATCGGAAAGGCCCGGATCATCGGCTACACGTATAACAGCAAGGATAAGGATCCTTCCAAGGACCTGAGCCCCGGCAACAAAGTGGCGCAGATCGTGGAAGTGTCCGTTACCTATGCGGAGATTGCCGGCGTAAAGCTTACTGCCTCCCAGAAAAAGATTAAGCTGGGGACCAGCTATACCTTTAAAGCGGCCTTTTCACCCGATAATGCCAACCAGAGCCTTCCGGTTACCTGGTCCAGCAGCAATCGTTCCGTAGCGGATATTGATAAGAAAGCGGGAGCGGTATCCACTGTCGGGACAGGTCAGACCACCATCAAAGCCACGGCGCCCAACGGAAAACTCGCCTCCCTGCGGATCACGGTGTTTAAAACCGATTATTCGGGAAAGGCTTACGGACTGAAAGCCTCGCCCTACAGCTACGCAGGAAATAAACTGACCTGGAAATCCATCCCCAGCGCCGATGGATACGAGATCTGGAGAGCCGCAGGCAAAGGAAAGTACGCGAAAGTAAAGACGCTGGACGGAACAAAGAAGTCCTGGAAGAACGGGAAATTGAAAACCGGGACCAAATACAAATATAAAATTCGGGCGTACTACAAAGCCGGAGACAAAATCGAGTACTGCGGGTACTCTTCCGCCAAGAGCGCGACGCCAAAGCTGAAAAAGGCGTCTGTGAAAACGAAAAAAGAAAACAAGAAAATTACAGTTACCTGGTCCAAAGTAAGGGGAGCCACGGGTTACACCGTATACAAATACTCCGCCTCCAAGAAAAAATACGTGAGGAAAAAGACGGTTAAATCCAGCAAAGCGAAGAAACGCGTCTATACGGATAAAAAAGTAAAGTGGGGCAAAACGTATAAGTACAAAGTCAGGGCCTACCGCACCATCGGAGGAAAACGCGTTTACGGACCGTATTCCAAGGCTGCTGTCCGCACATACAGATAGGGAGGTAGAAAGCGATGAGAAAAAAGACAATTCTGGCTGTGCTCACAGCCTGCATGATGCTGTTTACCCTGATTCCGTCCGCATCTTTCGCGGCCACGGAGCGAAAAGAGCTGAAAAGCAAAGTCCCGGTTTCGGCGGGAATTGATGAGGACTACGCAGAACAATTGAAACAACTGGCTCTGGAATGGCTGGATGAGCTGTACATCGAGAGCATACAGGCAAAAGAAAATTACTGCGCCGACATCTGGAAGGAAATACAGACCTCCTATAAGGGGATGATGGAAAGCATCGCCAGCATGAGCGAAGAGGATCTTTACGTTCTTTTGGTGGATGAAGAGGGAGGCCTGGGAAACGACTTTAATCTTTTATCCATGCTGGGAGAAATGACTTGGGTCAGAAGCACGAAGCAGGATCTCCCGGGGCTGAAGACAAGCTATCAAAAGGAGATTGAAAAACAGTATAAAACTTACAAGGCATCCATGTACAGCGATTATTACTGGGACCGCATTCAGGACGGAAGATATGTAGGGCTCAAACTGATAAACGGCGCGCAGAACTTCCGGACCGCCATCAGCGGATACCTGACTGCTATGAACGCTATGGAAAACTCCTATACCCGGGAGGATCTGCAGGACCTGCGCATGCAGGCCAATGCCGATATCAAACAGTATGTCAACCTGGGCCTGGATCCGGCACGCTATACGGCTTATGACTGGAAACGGCTGACCGCTATCCGCGACCGGGCTGTCAGAGAGATCAACGCTGCGGAAATGATGGAAGAAATCGTGCAGATTTATATGCAGGCAGGTAAAGACTATACCGCTATCACCAGCATTGAATTCCCAATGGAGGAATATCCGATTCTGACAGAACTGGATAAAAAGCTGGATCGCTATGTCAATAGCCTGGACGAGAACCTCTATACCGATCAGGCATTAGAGAAGATCGAGGAGATCTACTGGATTGCGTCGGACGACCTCATGTACGCGGAATCCAGAGCGGAAGCCCAGACGATATACGATAAAGCTATTTCGAAGATGAAGGCCGTACCGACAAAGAAAAAAGAAATCGCGGCCTTTAAGAAAAAGGTTCCCAAGATTAAATCCGTAAAAGCAGTAAACAGCACAACTTTGAAAATCACCTGGAAAAAGGTTTCCGGCGCCAACGGATACGTGGTCTATAAGGCTTCTTCCAAAAAAGGAAAATATAAGAAGGTTAAAACTGTAAAGAAGGGAACCAAGATGAACAATACCCGCCTCAAAAAAGGCAAGAAATATTACTACAAAGTGCGGGCTTACAAGACGGTTGACAAGAAAAAATATTACAGCAAATATTCCAAAGTGAAAAAGGGTATCCCTGTAATGAGATAAAGAGAAGAAAAGGGCCCCGGCTGGCTAGGCAGGGGCCCTTTTCTGCTGTATAAGCGTAATTATTTTAAGTCAGAAGATGACACTTATCTTTTATTACCATCAGTATAAAGGTTGTACTTGGTATAAGGTCAAGGGTTTTTTTGACTTTTTTTCGGAATTACGGGAATTTCGATTTTATAGAACATATTCCTCTGGTCATTTTCAAAGACCGGAAATTCCACCAGCACCTCGCACAGATAATCTCCGCATACTTCAAAACCGCTGTCCCGGATCAGCCTGAGGAGGTTTCTGGCATTGGATTTTTCCGCGTAAAAATCATCGGAGCAGACGCAGTAATACATGGCGGCGGGAATGATTTCCGCAGCAACCATATCGTCCTCAGGATCTACGAAAAGAAAAACATCGTTGGCGGAAAAATTTTCTTCCAGCAGGTTTTCCTGACGCATGATGGTGCCCACATTGCAGAAGTAGCTCATGGACAGATCATTGTTGTCCAAATGCATTTTCAGCTCACGGAGCATGTATTCATAGCCGGCATAGTCCTGATCGAAAAAATCCTTCTCCGAAGTATAACGATAGATATAGCGCTGAGGGATGTATTCCATGAACATCTGCCCGTCCTTGGGCAGCGCTTTGTACTGGCGGTAGTTTTCCAGAGTCCTGGAAATGGAACGTTTGCTGCGGATCAGGTCTTCGATCTGCCGGTCGATGGCGTCCTGCTGCTGGGCCAGAAAGCGCTGAATCGTTTCGGAATCGCCTTCGTCCAGCTGCTGGCGGATCTGCTTGAGGGTCATGCCGGAAGCCTTCATATATTGGATCATATCCAGTCTGGCGGATTGAATGATGTGATAGTAGCGGTAGCCTGTATGGGAGTCGGTAATCATGGGAGTCAAAAGTCCCTCCCGGTCATAAAGGCGCAGTGTCTGCTGTGAAATACGGTTTAGCTTTGCCATCTGTCCGATGGTCAGTTTCTGTAAGTCCATAACGTTTCCTCCTAAGGTTGCAGTAACTATAGGGTATCTTGTCACAGTATAGCATAAATCGGAAAAAAGGGAAAACCCTTGATTAATTTGAAAATTTCTTATACAATATTAGATAATAACAGCCGATAATACATAAAAAGGGAGGTGACGGGATGTCTTCTGATATTAAGTTTCTCACAGTAGAAGATGTTGCGGAAATGCTGCAGGTCACCAGAACCACGATTTATAATCTCAAAAAGAAAGGGCTGCCCTTTATTAAACTGGGCAAAAACATACGGTTCGATCAGGATGAAGTTGTAGCATGGGTAAAATCCAACAGCAGAACAGATGGCGATGATTAACTCTTTTTATTTTGTGGCCGCGTATATCTTAATACTGTTCCTTCTAAGCGCTTTTCTGATTCGGAAAGCGCTTAATTCCTTTGAGGAATACGGATACTGCGGGCGGTCTCTGAGCATAGGCTTTGTGTTCTTCACCTATCTGGGAACCTGGATCGGAGGAGGAACCATCATCGGGCTGGTGAGCAGGAGCTATGACTTTGGAGCCAGCCAATACTGGATTATCGCCATGTCCTGTGTGGCCGAGCTGTTTTTTGCGCTGTTCTTTATCGGAAAAATCAGGAGACTGGGACTCAAGAGCGTCACTGATTTTTTTGCTCTGCGATATCCCGGACATCGGGAGGCCGTTCGGATTCCGGCTGTGGCCGCGCTTTTGATTCGCAACGTGACCATGGTTGCCATGCAGTTCGCGGCTCTGTCGTACCTGGTTACTTTTGTGTTCGGTATTAACCGCAATCTGGCGCTGCTGCTGGTTTTTTTGGTTATTATTTCCTATACGGTCCTCAGCGGGCTGTGGGGCGTGGCGGTAACCGATATTTTTCAGGGACTGCTCCAAACGGCAGGTCTGGTAATGCTGGTGATAATATCCCTCAGGTTTGCCGGCGGCATGAAGGCGGTAACCTCCTTTTACAATGCTCAGGGAAACCTGGAAAACCTCAGCCTCTTCGCGACGGACATGTCCTGGTATGAGATCCTGCTGTATATCATCGCCTTTGGACTGTTCTTTCTGATGAACGATCAAACCAACTGGGAGCGGATCTACGCCAGCAAAGGCAGCAAAACGGCCAAGTGGGGATTCATGATTCCGCTGGTGGTCACAATGATTATGCTGGTGATGATTACTTACCTGGGGGTATTTCAGCGGGCGATCTTCAACGGTACCGCGGAGTCCGCCTCCATCATCTACAACTTTATTTTCAACTTGGCTGATTCCAAATGGATGATCCCCATTCTGGTGGCCCTGATCGCTGCCATCATGTCCTCGGCCGATTCCTTCCTTCTGGCCAGCGGAGTGATGATATCGGAGGACATCATCAAACGATTCATTATTCGGGATGCCGGAGATAAGGAGATGATCTTTTTTGCCCGGGTTTTTGTGGTGGTTACAGGTGCGATCGCCTTTGCTTTTGCGATCAATATTGAGGATATTCTCTACCTGTGGCTGACAGGGATCGGAATGACCTCGATCATATTGGTGCCGGGATATTTCCTGGGCTGGTTCTCCAAGCATACATCCACCCGAGGGGCCATGGCGGGCATGATCGTGGGGGCGCTTTACGTTTTCGCCATGGGCCTGGGATTCATAAAGGCGGGGCCGCTGCAGGTCTGCGTGGGCATGGCCCTGAATCTGGCCGTCAGCTTCTGTTTCGCCAGATCAAAGCTTCGGATTTCCTTTGACAGGGAGTAGGAAGGGCCTGCTTTACCGGAAAAATAAAATTTTTTATTTGTTGCAGAAAACTGCTTTTCGCATGGAAAATTGCGGAAAGCAGTCTTTTTTTGCCCGGAAAACAGGCGGAGTTTTAAGAAAATTCTCGAAAAAGGATTGACAAAGAATTGTCATTATACTAAAATGACGGTGTTGTACAATAATGAACAAACATGTATGTTGTTTTGCTGATTAAGAGGTGAGAGGTAACATTATGAAAGACATTATCACAGTAGCGGTTGTCAACTTTAAGGTGGACGCTGCTGACAAAGAGAGCAATTTGTCGAGAATGTGCGGATTCCTGGAAGCCGGGGCTAAGCGGGGCGCCGATGTGGTCCTGTTTCCGGAGCTATGCCTTTACGGATACGATTACTATGTGGACGAGGCGGTTTCGCAGGAATCCAAGATTGCTACGGCGGAAACCATAGACGGTCCGTCCTGCGCCGCCATTGCGGAGATTACGAAAAAATACGGAATCTATACGGTTTTCGGCATGGCGGAGAAGAAAGAGGACACAGAGGACGCGGTGCTTTATAACTCAGCGGTAGCAGCAGGGCCGGAGGGCGTTATCGGGTCGTACCGGAAGATGCATCCCTTCGAGACCGAAAGCGTTTGGTGCGAAAAGGGCGATGAGCCTTTCATGTTCGATACCCCCTGGGGTCCGATTTCCGTGGGTATCTGCTTTGATACCTATCAGTTCCCGGAATTGATGCGCCACTATGTTTATAAGGGTTCCCGGCTGTATCTCAACCCCACCGCGGTTATCGAAGAGATTCCCAAAGAGGGCAGCCGTCAGGCGTTTATCGACTACTATGCGCCGACTCTGGAATACGGAGTGCTGTGCAATACGATCTTTGTGGCCAGCGCCAACCTGACGGGCACGGATCAGGTGAATTACTTCGGCGGCGGCAGCTGCATCATCGGGCCGAAGATCACTCCGTTTTTCGAAACCAATATGACTTACTATGCGGGAAACAAGGATAACGTTCAGGAGGGCATTTACATGGAGACGCTGGATCTGTCTCTGGCCACAAGAAGGCTGGCAAAGAACAGCCGGTTTACAGGCGTTCCCGATTACAGACCTGAATTGTATAAAAAGTTTTTATAGAAAAAGGAGAAATTGAGATATGGAAAATAAAGCGATAAATGAGAATCTATCAAAGACAGAAGACACCGGCGAACAGACTCTGAACCGGGTGCTCCCGCTGTCCTCTCTGATTTTTTACGGCCTGGCCTTCATGGTGCCGCTGACGATTTTCACGACTTACGGTCTGGCGACAACCCTGACCCACGGCATGGTGGCCCTGACTTACGTTGTCACCACATTCTGCATGGCCTTTACGGCGTTCAGCTATGTGAGGATGACAAAGGCCTATCCGGTGGCAGGATCGGTTTACACCTTCGTACATAAATCCATTAACCCTCACCTGGGCTTCTTGTCCGGATGGGTAATTCTCATCGGATACATGTTCCTGCCGATGCTCAACTACCTGGTGTCCGCCATGTATCTCAGCTCTGCGATTCCGCAGGTGCCCAAGTGGGTTTGGATCGTCGGCATGATTACCATTGTTACCATTGTAAACCATTTTGGAATTAAGGTTACCGATATTTTCAACAAGGGGATTGTCTGGCTGCAGATTATTTTCCTGGCCGTATTTGTAATCATCACTCTCAAATATATCCTTGGCGGCGGCGGAGCAGGTACTTTGCTGGACGTAAGCGCTTTTGCCAATACCACGGAGTTGGTTAAGGAGGGGATGGGCCTGCCGGTTCTGTTCTCCGGCGCTTCGATACTGGCCCTTTCCTATCTGGGCTTCGATGCGATTTCGACGCTCAGTGAAGAGGCGATCAACCCTGAGAAGAACATCGGACGGGCGATCCTCATCGCCTGCATCGGTGCGGGTTCGGTATTCGTTATTCTGACTTATGTGCTGCAGCTGGCCTGGCCAACCGCATGGATGGATATGGCTGATCCGGATAACTCCTATGAGGTTATCATGAAGATTGCCGGCGCGGGAATGGCATATTTCTTCACAGCCGCGTATTCCATCGGCTGCCTGGCTTCCTCCATCTCGTCCGTATCGTCGGCTTCCCGTGTGCTTTACGGAATGGGCAGAGACCAGATCTTGCCGAAGAAGGTGTTCGGATATCTGAACCCCAAGAGAAAGACTCCGACCTACAGCATCCTGATTATGGCTGTTGTCAGCCTGGCCGCCCTGTTTATTTCTCTGACTACGGCCACTTCACTGCTCAACTTCGGAGCGCTGCTGGGCTTTACGATGGTCAATGTCTCCGTGATCGCCCACTATTTTGTAAAGGGCAAGTGCAGACATGGCATGGATATCTTCCGCTACCTGGTAGCACCGCTTCTGGGAGCCGCCTTTACCTTTGCCATCTGGGTAAGCCTGGACCGTTTCTCCATGATCCTGGGCTTCAGCTGGCTGATTATCGGGCTGCTCTATCTGGCCTGGACAACGAAGTTCTTCACAAAGCTTCCGGCGGAAATGGTATTAGAATAAACGCGGCCCGGCAATCCGGACCGCAGCTAAAGAAAAGAGGGCATATCGCATTCAGTTTTGTCTGATGCGGTATGCCCTCTTTGACGTATGTAATCTTAAACGGTGATGGTATCCAGAAAGAAGGAAATGGCCGATACGGCGTAGTCCTCGGCTTTCTTCCTGTCACCGTCTTTGCTTTTATAGGAAAGAATTACCTTCTCAAACATTCCTTCAAGGGAAGAGATGTAGAACCAGGTAAGCTTTTTCGTATCCTCGTACTTTAACAGGCCCTTATCCAGCGCGTCATTGAAAATGTTCAGTATAATTTCGTCATCCAGTGAAAAACATTTGTCTAAAATCTTTTGATTCTCCTCACTGAATTCATTCCAGTATGTTTCGGGAGCAATGCGCCAGATGGGCATCTCTACGGTCGAGATAAACAGCTCACCGTATTTTTTCAGCTTTTCGATGGGATCGTCAATACCCTTTAATTCAGAATTGATTAAATCGATCCATTTGGCGTAGTTGGTGGTAAGGACACGGACAAAAATTTCCTCTTTACTTTTAAAATGCCAGTAAACGCTTCCCTTACTGATGCCGACCTGGGAAATAATATCGTTCATGGAAGTACCGGAATATCCTCTGGAAGCAAAAAGCTCCAGAGAGGAATCCAAAATCCGCTGCTTTGTATCCGATTTACTCTTCATAGTCCCCTCGCAATCGTGCATTTAATCATCCGTGAATAACAATTAATCATTTATGAATAACAGTTTAGCACAGACAAGGGGTAAAATCAATGGCGACAGCGGGGATGATCTGAGGCCGGCCTGCCGGAAAAGTCAGTCAGAGCGGCTGACACGAAAGGAATAAAAGACTGCCCGTCAGCAGACGGCAGCCTTACTTCTGAATGGTACTCAAAAACAGTTCAATACCTGAGGCAGCGTACTGCTCCAGGGTTTCGCAGTTATGATCGTGGTTTTTGTAGGAGAGAATAATCTTCTCAAACATGCCCTCCAGGCTGGAAATATAGATCCACATCAGTTTTTCCGAATTGTCTCCGATAATCAGGTCCCGATCAATGGCATCCTGAAAAATCTGCCGGATGATAATGTCATCCTGAGAAAAGCAGGCGTCGAGAATCTCCCGGTTTTCGGCGCTGAATTCGTTCCAGTAGGTTTCCGGTGAAATACGCCAGACCGGCATGTCGATGGTGGCGATGAACAGTTCGCCGTATTTGCGCAGCTTGTCGATGGGATTGTCAATAACGGCCAATTCCCTGTTGAGCAGGTCGATCCATTCCGCGTAGTTTTCCGTGATAACCTGCATGAAGATCTCTTCCTTGCTCTTAAAATGCCAGTAGACGCTGCCTTTGCTGATTCCCACCGCAGAAATAATATCGTTCATGGAGGTTCCGCCGTACCCTTTACTGGCAAAGAGCTCCAGAGAAGCGTTGACAATTTCCTGTTTTGTATTCCGTGCTGATTTCATAGCTGACCTCCAATGTCGTTTCGATAACTGTCAAAACATTTAAGCATAAAAAAAATAAAAAGTCAATTCGCAGAATTCCGTGTTGACAATATTCAGAAAATATTGTATTATTTCAATACCGACCGGTCGGTCTAGTAAATCAATTCGGTCGCCTGATTAAAACTTATCACCTGAAAACACCTTTAAATAATGAGGAGGAGACGACAATGGCAAGAACTTTAAAGAGCACACCGAAACAGGACGGATTCAGAATGCCGGGAGAATTTGAAGAACATGAACGTTCCTGGTTAATCTGGCCGGAGAGAACTGATACCTGGAGAGACGGCGGCAAGCCTGCGCAGAAGGTTTTCGTAGACGTGGCGACAAAGCTGGTAAAATACGAGCCGCTGACCGTACTGGTATCGGCAGCTCAGTACGAAAACGCGAGAGCAAGACTTCCGGAAGCAGTGAGAGTCATTGAAATGTCAACGGATGATGCCTGGACTCAGGATAAGGGACCCAGCTTTGTGATTAACGACAAGGGTGAAGTGAGAGGCGTCCACTGGGGCTGGAACGCTTACGGCGGACTGGAAGGCGGACTCTACTTCCCGTGGAAACTGGACTCTCAGGTAGGACAGAAGATTCTGGAAATCGAAAACTGCGACAGATACGATGCCACCGGCTTTGTACTGGAGAACGGCGCCACTCAGGTTGACGGCGAAGGCACGCTGATCGTAACGGAACAGGTATTCATGAACCACAACAGAAACGGCGATATGACGAAAGAGGAAACAGAAAAATACCTGAAGGAATACATGAACATCGACAAGGTGATCTGGCTGAAGCGCGGTATGGCCTTTGATGAAACGGACGGACATGTGGATGATGTATGCTTCTTTGCAAGACCGGGCGTAATCGTGCTGTCCTGGGTGGACGATCCGAAGCATCCGCAGTATCCGTGCCTCAAGGAAGCTTACGATATTCTTTCCAAGGAAACCGATGCCAAAGGAAGAAAGTTTGAAATTATCAAGATCCACATTCCGGAGGTTCTCTACATTACGGAAGAGGAAAACGACGGCATTGACATTTGTCAGGACGCGGCTTCAAGAGAATCGGGACTTCCGCTGGCTGTTACTTATATCAACTCTTATCTCATCAACGGCGCGGTTCTCGTTCCCCAGTTCGGAGATCCAAGGGATAAGGAAGCCATGGAAAAGATGCAGGAAATTTATCCGGACAGAGACATTGTTCCCATTTATACGAGAGAGTGGTCCCTGGCGGGCGGAAATGTTCACTGCATGACGCTCCAGCAGCCAAAGGCTCAGATCAAGTAGATAGTCGCAGCATCCTTTAGAGTGAGGAAAGGAGACCGGTATGGAAGAAAAAATATTACAAGACGGAACCCTGAATAAGGGGCTGAAAAAACTGCATGTACAAATGGTGGCTTTGGGCGGGGTAATCGGATCCGCTTACTTCTACGGAGTGGGCGGGTTCATAGAAATGACCGGGCCGGCAGCCTTTCTGGCCTTTGCGCTGGGAGGAATCCTGGTATTCTGCACCCTGTACTGCCTGGGAGAACTCCTGGTAGCGATGCCGACCACGGGCTCCTTTATCTCTTACTCCAGAGAATTTATTTCTGACGGGTGCGCGGCAGGCGTAGGGTGGACCTACTGGATCGCGATTATCGTATACATACCATCGGAGTGCATTGTAATCGGAACGATTCTCAATATGTATGTGCCGCAGATTTCCGTATTTGCCGGAGCGGTGCTGGGATGCCTTGTAATTACCATCATTAACCTGCGGCAGGTAAGCAACCTGGGCAAGATTGAATCCATTCTGGCTATAACCAAAGTAGCGGCTATCGTCGTTTTCGTCGTGCTGGCGGTTCTGATCGCCTTTGGCGTCATCGGCACCCATGAAGCGCCGGGAATGTCCAATATGGCGGGGCTGGGCGGTTTGTTCCCACTGGGCGTTATGGCGATCTTTGCCAATCTGTCCATCATTGTTATGAACTTTGCGGGAATCGAAATCGTCGCGCTGACAGCGGGGGAAACGGAAAATCCTGCTAAGGTTATGCCCAGCGCAGTAAGAGCGGGAGCCATTCGAGTGGTACTGCTGTTTATCATCCCCACTTTCTTGGTTACGGTGATTCTGCCCTGGACGACCTGCAGCTATGACACGAGCGCCTTTGCGGACGCGCTGGCGTATAACGGATTCGGCGGACTGTCCCATGTGTTCAATCTGATTATCATCGTCGCGGCGCTGTCCTGCGCCAACTGCAACCTCTATGCGGCGATCCGGGATATGTTCTCCATGTCCAAGGAAGGAATGTCCCCCGGTGTTATGGGAAGGACCACGAGAAAAGGCGTTCCCATCACAGCGGCTATCTTCTCGCTGGTGGTAGTTTGGATCATTCTGTTTATCTACTCCTTTGACAGCTCCGGCTCCTTCTATGCCTTCCTGCTTTCCGTATCGGGAATCGCGACGATTTTCTGCTGGACGGCAATCTGCATTTCCCAGCTGATCTTCAGAAGGAGACTGAAAGAGCATGGGCTGACTAAGAAAAATCTCAAGTTTCACACGCCTCTGTACCCGCTGCCCAATATCGTAGGGCTGATTATTCTGGCGCTGGCCTTTGGAATCACCGCCTACTACCCGGATACGAGAATCGCAGTGATTGTGGGAATTCCATGGTTCCTGATTCCGTACGTTATCTTTACGGTTATGAGCAAGAGCGGCAAATACAAGGTAAAGAAGGAGATTGACTTCGATCAGGTGCTGGAAGAAATTAAATCGGAAGATTACTTAAAGGATTAAAAAAATAGAACCCCGGAAATTTACCGGAGCATGAGGCTTCGGGTTTTCCGGGGTTTTTATAACAAGTCGTTATTGGAAACGTGTTGTAGATTTATATGAGGAGGAAGCAAATGAACAGCAATACAAAAACAGGACTTCCGTTAAAAGTAATGGTCGGGTACGGCTCGGCCGGGTATGCGACACTATTTACTTTCACAATCGTTATTACATACGGACTATATTTCTTTACCGACGTGGTGGGGCTGTCGGCGGGATTTGCCGGGATGCTGCTGAGCATCGGCACATTTGTCGACGCGATTACGGATCCGATGATCGGTACGATCAGTGACAAGCGAGATCCCGGAAAAGGGAGGAGGCGTCCATTTTTACTTGCGGCTGCAATCCCCTTTGGCATCGTCACCTGGCTCCTGTTTACGGACTGGGGATTCGGGCAGGCAATGTCCATGGTCTATTTTGCGGTTCTGATCATTATGTTTTACGTGGTACAGACTTTAGTCGATGTTCCTTATACGGCCCTGGGGTCCGAGATGACGCTGGACTACGACGAAAGAACGAAGCTCAGCTCCATCCGCTACTCCTGGGCTACGGTGGGCGGCATCGTGAGCGGATTTACAATGGCAATAACCGCGTATTTGGGCGAACTGTTTGATTCGGCCCGACTCGGGTGGTCTGTGGCAAATTTGATGTTCGGCGTGCTGTGCACGATAACGATTCTCATTGCCTGGAAGACTACCAAGGGGCGGGAAAGTACAGAAATGGCGGATGTGGAGCCTTTCAACCTGGCCAAGGCCTTTAAGGGGCCGTTTTCCAATAAGTCCTTTCGCCATGTGGCGCTTTCCTATCTGTTTGGAATCGTCGGACAGACCGTTGCGGTTTCCGTAACTGTTTATTACATGTCCTATAATTTGCAGCTGTCGGATAATCAGATTTCGGCGGCAATGGTAATTATGTGGGTAGTGGCCTTTTTCTGGATCGCGCTGACAAATCATATCGCCTTGAAATATTCAAAAAAGGCAGCCTGGAATTTTTCCATGGTCATCTGGATCGCGACCCTGTTCATCTTCGTATGGATAATCAATGCTCCGGGTAATGCCATTGCGGTATATGTCATGACCAGCATTTATGTAGTTGGCTACAACGCCATTTATCAGGTTACGTGGGCATCCATCCCCGATTGCGTTGAGGTGGACGAATTCCGGACAGGACAGAGAAAAGAAGGTCTTTATTATTCTATGGCTTCCCTTACTCAAAAATTGGGTTCGGCCATCGCAGTCGCCATCTGCGGATGGATCATCACCTGGATGGGATATGATCCCGGGCTGGCGGAGCAGTCGCAGACCACATTGACGGGGTTTGCCGTTTTATTATCGGCGGGAACCAGCTTTTTCCTGCTGTTATCCATTATTTCAACGGCCACAAATCCGATGACAAAAGAAAGACATGCGGCGATTAAAGAAGCAATTGCCCTCAAAGAGGCGGGGCAGCTATATTCAACAGAAAAATTTAAAGAGCTGTTATAGGAAAGGAGAGAATCATGGAATTTATTTTTAACGTGCCAAGCAAGATCATGTTTGGAGAAAATTACGCGGACAGCGTGGGTCAGTTTTTTAAGGAAGCCGAGATTGATAAAATTATGTGCATATATGATAAAGGCGTTAAAAGCACCGGCATTGTAGAACGGGTTCTTGGGAATGTCAGCGGCGAAGGGATTTCTGTGGTGGAATTCGATGAGGTGGTTTCCGATCCGCCTGCCGATCTCGTGGATAAAGCGGCCGGTATCGCCCGCAGTGCCAAGGTGAAAGGCGTGCTGGGAATTGGAGGCGGTAGCACCATGGACACGGCGAAGTGTGTAAATGCTTTGTTGGGCAATGAGGGAAACATCCTTGATTATTCCCACGATTATGACACGATGCGATATCCGGGCGGATATCTGATCTTGGTTCCGACAACCTTCGGCACCAGCAGCGAAGTAACGGACGGCGGCGTTTTAAGCGTGCCGGAGGAAAATCGAAAGGTGAGCATCTGGGGCAAACATTTGGGCGCTGATCTGGCAGTGATCGATCCGACTCTGGCCCTGGGCATTCCTAAAGGAATAACGGCTGCCACCGGTATGGACTCGCTGGCCCATGCGGTGGAGTCGTATATGTCGATGATCGCGACGCCCATTACAGAAGCCTTATCCCTGCAGGCGATCCGCACGATTACAGAATACCTGCCCAAAGCGGTAAATGACGGGCACAATCTTGAATATCGAACGGGCATGTGCCTGGGTTGTCTGACGGCCGGACTTGCCTTTAACAATGCTTTTCAGAATCAGGGACACGGGATTGCTCATCCCATGGGAGCCTATTGGCATATCCCCCATGGAGTTGCCTGCGCGATCGCGCTGCCCTTCTCAATCAAAGACAACGTACATGCTATGCCTGAAAAGGTGAAAACAATTGGCGAAATTATGGGATTGGAAATTCCTGACGATATGGATATTGACGATTTGGGCACGCTGGTTGCGGCAGCCGTGGAAAAACTGGCGGAGGATGTCGGTATTCCCAACTTAAAGGAATTGGGCGCTGACCCTGAGCTGATCCAAACGGTAGCGGAGGCGGTAAAGTCGGAACCGGACCAATATACCTATCCACACGTTCCCAAAACAGAGGATATTGTAAACTTCCTGCGTAGCAATCGCGCCGGCAGCGGTCAAAAACATCAAAATATCAATACCTGTAAAGAAACCATATAATATTGATATTTTTACAGCGCTTTGGGGAAATAGAAGCGGCGAAATATCAATGGAGGGTATTTGATTTGACCCGGGCAAGTCGGAGGACTGCCTAAATCATTGAAGTAATCAGATCTACGGTCTTATCGACACCGACTTTTCCGGTATCGATACAAAGATCGTAGTTTTCCGCAAGGCCCCACACCTTTCCGGTATAATATTTATAATGGGAGGCCCTCTCACGGTTGACCTCTTTTACGCGCTTCTGAGCGTCAGCCTCTGAAAAACCTTCGCGGGCCATGATCTCCTGTACCTTGTGGGCCTCCCCCGCATAAAGAAAAATTCGCTTTACGTTGGCAAGCTCCCGGCAGATATAGTCCGAACACCGCCCAACGATGACACAGCTGCCTTTTGCGGCGGCATCAAGGATTACCTGCTTTTCCGCTTCATAGACCTCATCCAGTATGGGCTGCTGCTCGGAGAACTCGTAGAATTGGGAGAACATGTCATACAGAAAGATGCTGGACAGCTTCTGGTCTTTTTTCTCAACCTCCGATTCCGCCATGTGAAGCCGCTCAGCGGTTTTAGAGATAATTTCTCTGTCATAAAAGGCAAAATTCAGCTTTTCCGCTACCTGCTTCGCTATCTGTCTGCCGCCGCTGCCGTATTCTCTGGCAACGGTAATAATGACGGGCTCCTGCCCGCAAACGCCGGGTGCCTGCGGCGCGGCCGCTTTCGCTTCCCTTTGCGCCTTGGAATAGAAGAAGGTTCTCTCCACCCGGGCGCCGATTTTTCTTTTCAGGAAACGGGCAATCATTCCCACAAGGACCGCGGCAATAATGGTGCCTTCCCGCACACCGGCCAGCTCGCGAAACAGAATCAGACTCATAATTGCAGCGGAGATGGCCATAGAGGAGTCGAACGCCACTTTTGTTTTTCCAAAATCCGTGTGAAAGGTCTTGGATATGGCGTTGACAAAGCATTCTCCCGGCAGCATGACCACATCGGCCACGATTTCCATAAAGACACCAAACCCCAGGATTGCGCAGCCCAAAAGCAGGCATAGGAATTTGACGATATAAGTTTCCGGTGCCAGGGCGTTCAGCAGGTACATGGTCAGGTCGATGAACCCGGAAAACAGAAAAGAGATCGGCAGCTGCAGCCAATATTGTTTGGGAAAGTTTTTCCGCAGCAAAATGAGCTGAATGATAATCAGCACAATACTCATATATAAGGTAAACATGCCCAGGGTTGGCGTAAAGGCCAGGCTCAGAGTATAGGGCACGCTGGAAATCGGGGATGTCCCGAGGGAAGCTTTGGTGATAAAGCTGATTCCAAAGGAGTTGATAAACAGCCCCAGAAAAAAGAATATGTAGCGTTTCAATAATTCAATCTTACTCATTGCAGCACCTCGATATCCGTCATTTTACCGCAGAACTCGGAGAGGGTGCGGATCAATTCTTCCTGCCTGTCGGCGCTGAGATCCCGCAGCAGCTTTTCCTCGCACTTTTTAAAAGCAGACATGACTTCCTCCTGCCGCTTCCAGCCCAGGGGGGTGAGATAAATATGAAATGAACGGCGGTTGCCATCCTTTGTTTTTCTTTCGATGAGTCCCTTTTGTTCCATCCGATTGAGCAGGCCGGTCAGTGTGGCAGGGTCGATCTGGCAGCCCGTGGCGATAGCTTTCTGCACGCTGCCATCGTGCCGCCCCAGGTAATCCAGAATCTTGGGCTGGCCAGCGGTAAGCTCCAGGGAAGAAAGCTCCCCAAGAACCTGTTTTTGAAACAGGGAATGAACGATCATCAATAAATAATGTAAGCTGGTATCCATTGAGTCAGTAATCCTTTCTTTAATAAACTATTGGTATACAAATTATTTGTATACCAATAGTTTAAAACAAAAATGAATTTTGTCAAGAGTGGATTTCTCGCATCCACTGGGCAAACCCGCAGCCGGTCAGGCGGTAACTTTTCACGATTTTTTCAAAAAGTTACGCACTTTTCAAGGATTCCGCGGCCTCCAAAACGCCCATCAGCACAGATTTTCACTTTTTACGGTTTCGGATGCCCGCAAACCCACAACTTTGCGTAACTTTGCATTAATTTTTTCGAAATGTTACCGCAGCCCATTGCCGCAGTTTGCGATCCAAGTCCTCAATTTCCCGCAACGCCGCTTCCAATCGGGGAAAATAGTGTGCTATAATATACGGGAATTTGTCATTGAATACCAAGGAGGATGCTAGATATGACCGGGTTCCTGATTCTGATCGGCTACGGCCTGGTGCTGTGCCTGATTTATTTATATCTGAAAAATAAAAAACGTATTGACAGACGCAGCGTCAGGAATATGATCTTTGCCGGCGGAAAGGCAAAAGACAGCACTTTGATTTTCAGCGTGCTGGCGGCATGGATGTGGACAACCTCTGTTTTTGGCGCCTCCGAAGCCTATCTCTTATACGGTATCTGGGGACCGCTGGGATACGTGGTCGGAGCATGTATCGCCTTTGGGCTGTTTGTTCCAGTTCTGTGCAGTTTGAGAAACAGGATGCCCGAGGCGGTTACTTACCTGGATTTTTTAGAAAAACGGTACTCGAAAAGAACAAAGATTTTTTTCTACATCTTTGCCTTTGCGGTTTCGGCCTACGTTTTGATCGAGCAGGCGGTAGGGGTGGCTTATCTTCTGGAAAACCTTTTCGGCAGTTCTTTTAAATGGGCGGCTTTCTGCAGCGTCATGCTGGCGGTAGCTTTTATCTGCCTGGGCGGAATGAAAGGCTTGCTGACCAGTGAAAAAATCACTTCCTGGGTCATTATTGGCGGGTTCGCAGTGCTGGCAGTCCTCCTTATCCGGCACGGGAGTCCCGAAGGCGACCCGATCAAACCGCAGCTGGAAGGAAGCCGGACAATGGCCGCGGTGTTTATTCCCGCAGCCCGGTATTTTGTAATGGCCATTGTGATTGCCTTCGGTCAGCTGGTGTTCGACCCGGCTTATTATATAAAGGGAAAGCTGGCCGCGGATACCCGTCAGCTGAAAAAAACCTATCTCATCGGAGGCATTCTCCTGTGGGGGAGCCTGTCGCTGATCAGCTCATTGTATCTGGGCAGAGCCTCGATTGTTTCCAGCAAGGACACCGCCGAGCTGTTTACAGGAACCGTGGCCGTGATCTTTGCCATTGTGATTACCTTTATTGGTATCAGCACGGTTGCCCACTATCTGATGGGCATGCTGGGCATCTTTGCCACGGATTATTATAAATCGGTGCTGCGGCCCCAGGCCTCGGAAAAAGAAATGCTGGTGTTCGGCAGGGTGATGACTGTAGCCATAGGTGTATTCTGCGCACTGGTAGCTATTTCTTTGGAGGACATCAGTCTTCTGACCATCGACGTTTTCTGTGCCATTTTCTTTGCAGCCCCCTGCGGCCCGCTGATTATAGGGTTTCTCGCTCGAAAAAACTTCGGCAACCTGCCCATTGCGGCAACCTCGCTGGGGATTATCGCAGGACTTTTGATCTGGATCGCCGTGCCCTCGGATAACCAATGGGATCAGTTTCTCGGGATGGCGGTTTCCCTCTGCGTGCCCATTATTCTCATGATGCTGGGCAGCCTGTTTGCAGGTAAAAAAACACAGGAAGATTGAGGAAGCACGGCGCAGTATGGAATTACAAAAATAAACTGTTTCTTTGGAAGATGGCCCTGTCCACTTTAGTGGATGGGGCTTTTTTCGTGTTATTTAAACATAAAAATACCCCAAAAATTGAATTGTAAATTTCAGAAAATACTGTATTTTATAAGTGTGAACTTTTAAAAGATTCAATTAATATCATTTTATTTTCAGGCCAAGGAGGTAGTCTTATGAAATCATTTACATTCCGCGATGAAAACGGAAAATTTTACTTCGGATGGTGGATTGTCCTGGCGGCAGCCATCTTCTGCGGGCTGGTCTACAGCGGCATTGTCTCGGTTACAGGCGTATTTCTGATGCCGGTCACCCAGTCGCTGGGTCTGCCGGTAGCAGGTTATTCTTTCTACATAACCATCATGTCCCTGACAAACATCGTGACTTTGCTGTTCATTTCCAAATATCTCAACGAAAGGAACATTAAAAAAATCATGATCGTTGCAGGGATTCTGGGAATCGTTTCCTTTATCGGGTTTGCCATGGCGAAATCTCTGATGTGGTTTTACATTTTTGCGATTCCCCAGGGCTTTTGCTTCGGCGCCTTCACCATGACCCCGTGTCAGATTCTGGTGAGCAACTGGTTTGGCGAGAAAGCCAGAGGAAGAGCTATGAGTATTTTCCTGGCCATCATGTCCATCATTACCGTAATTCTGATGAATGCTTTGAACTATGTGATTCTTTCCTATGGATGGAGAACCGGGTACGTGATCCTGGCGGTATGCGTTGCGATCTGTGTGCTGATTGCTTTCAAGGCTGTCGTATGGAGCCCGGCGCAGAAGGGAATCAAGCGAGTGGGAGATCTGGATGAAAGCGAAATGGCAGCTATGCAGCAGGGGGAAGTGTCGGGAATCGGATTTGCGGCCGCACTGAAAAAGCCCATCACCTGGCTGGCCTTCATATCCTGCACTCTGGCTGTTATTGTATCCAGTTCAATTCTGCAGCACGGCATCGCCACCATGGTAATCGGAGGCATTTCACAGACAAAGGCTACCGCGCTCATTTCAACCATGTCTTTAGTCATGATTGTTACAGGACCGATCATCGGTATAATTTGCGATAAGTTCAGACTGTCGGTAGCAGCTGCGGGGACTGCGCTTTTCTTCGCTCTGGCTGTGTTTGGCCTGGCCTATACTGGTACAGCGGCCTGGGGCACCCCGGTTTTCATGATCGGATATATGTTCGGCGTTCCGGCCATCAACATCATCTCGCCTTTGATGATGAGCCATATGTACGGAGAAAAAGAACTGGGAAGGCTGATTGGATACGTCAATGTATTTGTCGGCATCGGCGGTGCCATCGGAGCCACAGCAGTAGGCGTACTGTATCAGACCTTTGGCGCATATCACATACCTTGGCTGATTATGACAGGCGTGCTGGTTGTGGTAGCCATTATCAGAGGTATCTGCACATCTTCCAAGAGAAAATACACAGAACTGAAGGAACAGTAGAAAGAGGGGATCACTATGTTTTCACAAAACAATACGGCGGATCTGATTTTGCGGGGCGGACAAATTTACTCCATTAATAGCAGCGGAAAGCGGGTGGAATACGAGGCCATGGCAGTCTCAGGAGAAACCATTCTGGCTTTGGGTACCAATGAGGACATGAAACCGCTGATCGCTGAAAAAACGAAAATCCTCGATCTGGAAGGAAAGACGGTGCTGCCGGGTCTGGCTGATTCCCATCTCCATGCGTCCATGACCGCAGAACTGATCTTTGATTTTGATCTCAGAGGTGTGGAATTCACGCCGGATAAGACCCGGGACGATTACATCCGGGAATATCAGGAAAAAATTAAGGCTTATGTGGAAAACAATGGGGATGTGGCAATTGTCCGGGGGTCGGGCTGGAATCCGACTCTGTTTGTTTCCGATCCTATGGGGCAGCCTATGGCTGCGGATATCGATGCAGTCTGCCCGGACATTCCGGTAATCCTCCGCTCCTTTGACCACCACTATCTCTGGGTTAACAGCAAGGCCCTGGAGCTGGCCGGAATTACAAAGGACACTCCGTCGCCACGCAACGGCGTTGTGGAAAGAGGGCCCATAGGCAACCCCTCCGGAATTTTTCAGGAAACGACGGCCATCGATCTGCTGCTTCGCAATTTGCCCGGGGCCGACTATTCGGTCGAGGAATATAAAGAGGGAATCAAATACTACCAGACTAAGTTCGGCAGTCTCTACGGCAATACACTGATCTTCGATGCCTATTGCAGCGAAAACGCCAGGAAAGCTTACATGGAGCTGGAACAGGAAGGGGCGCTGAACCTGCGGGTGAGATCCTCCTTTTACGCGGACCCGTCCCTTCCTGCCGAACAATTTGACACTATCATCGCGGAGAAAGACAGGTACTGTTCCGACGGATTTACCATCAGGACGGTCAAATTCTTTATCGACGGGTCGGGCCTGACATTTTTCCTCAATGAGCCTTTTGAAAAGGAATGGCTGGAGAGCATCGGCATGGAAGAGGGCTACCGGGGCTATGCCCAGTGGACTCAGGAGGAACTAAACGAATATTTTCTCAAACTGGACAGCGCCGGACTGCAGATTCATCTTCACTGTATGACTGATGGGGCCGTCCGCATGGCCCTGGATGCGTTTGAATACGCGGCCGGGTTTAACGATATCCGAAAGAACCGCCATACCATTACCCATATCATGCTGGCTGACGAAGCGGACATCCGCAGGATGGGAGAGCTGGGCATCATCGCCGCCATACAGCCCATGTGGGCCATCGCCGACAGCATGAGCGAGGAAGCGGGGGCAGCCATGCTGGGTGAGGAGCGGATACACAGGACGTATCCCTTCGGCTCGCTGAGAGCTTCCGGCTGCCGGATCAGCTGCGGCACCGACTTTCCGGTCACCATCCCGCCCAGTCCCTTTATCGGAATACAGACAGGCATGACCAGAGAAATCACACCGGCTCATCCGGAATATCAAAAATATAAAGGGATTTCTCTGGGCGCGGAAAAAGAAAAAGTGTCATTAGACGATATGATAGAAGGATACAGTATTTCCAGCGCCTATCAGTGTTTTCTGGATGAGCGGACCGGGTCGCTGGAAAAAGGGAAATCGGCGGATTTTGTCCTACTGGATAAACGGATCACAGATGTCAGGAAAGAGGAAATTGAAACGCTGAAAGCAGAAAAGACATTTTTTAAAGGCAGAGAGGTTTATTCGCTATGATTACGTTACTGAGAAATGCGCAGGTGTTTACTGCAGAGGAAGAGCAGCCGTATGCGGAGGCCGTTGCCTATGAGAATGAACGGCTGATCTATGTGGGAAAGGACGATCCCAAGGAGTGGGGCCGGCTAGTCGGTGAAGAGGCCCGGATTGTCGATCTGGGCGGGAAGTTTGTTCTGCCGGGATTTATCGACAGCCACATCCATCCGGCAGCAGTGGCCATGAGCAACTGGCACATCAAAGTCCCCATGTTTGAGCGGGCCGGGGAACTCTTGGCATATATCAAAGCCTACGCAGCCGATCACCCGAAAGAAGAGATCCCGTTCCTCTATTTCGAATATTATCCGACCAATATGTTCAGTGCGGACGGGCCGACAAAAGAGCTTTTGGACACGGCAGTCAGCGACCGGCCGTGTCTCTGCCAGGACTTTGGCGACCACATGCACTGGGTCAACTCTAAAATGCTGGAGCTGATGGAGGTGGATGCGCGTACGCCGGACCCGGTACCCGGTCTGGAAATGTTTGTGCGCGATGAAGAGGGCAATCCTACCGGCTGGGTAAAGGAAAGGGCCTGGATGTCCTTTGCAGATAAAATGTATGAAAAAATCGGCTGGAAACCGCCGGAAGAAATTACGGAGAAGTCCCTGGGAACAGTTCTGAATTTTTTTAAAGAGAACGGAATTACGGCGCTGTTCGATGCCGTCGTTGAAAGTGAGGAGCAGCTGAGCGTGCTCCGGGCTATGGACGATGGGGGCAGGCTGAAGCTGTATTATGACGGAGCGGTGCGCTTCCGGTCTTTTGCCGATCTGCCGGAAAAAATTGCCGTTCTGCGGGAGTATCAAAGGAAATATGGCAGCCGTCATATCAAACTGCAGACCATGAAGCTGTTTTTAGATGGGACCAATGAGTCGGGAAACGGCGCCTATCTGGAGCCGCATATCAACGACCCTTCGGAAGCCAATTACGGGGAAATCAAGATGGAGGAGGAAGAGCTGAAGCGCTGCTTTCTGCTCTGTAATGAGGAAGGGCTGGATGTGCACCTGCATATTGTAGGGGACCGGGCCTTCCGCACCGGCTGGAAGGCTGCAGCGGCGGCAAAAAAGGAAGCGGCGGCCCGGGGAAAGGAGTGGGTTTCCCAGATTGTATTCGCCCACTGCGAGTTGGTGGACCCGGCGGATATGGAAAAGCCCGCTCAGCTGGGCATCCGCGTTAATTGGAGCTGCCATTGGTCCGGCGGCTACTTTGGCGATGATGCCAAGCACTTTATCTCCGAAGAAAAGTGGAACAATATGTATCAATTCAATCCTATGCTGGCCGCGGGAACACAGGTGGCGTTTTCCAGCGATGTGATAACCTATTATGAGCTGGACCGGGCCAATCCGTTTTTCGGCATACAGGTGGCCAATACCCGGATTGATCCGCAGTTCCCGCTGGACCCTGAGGTTTATCCCGGCAGCGTGCGGCCGCCGGAAAACGGGCGTCTGTCTTTGGAGGTGCTGCTCAGGGGTTACACAATTGCCGGGGCAGAGCAGCTTCACTGGGAGGAAATCATGGGCAGTCTGAAACCCGGCAAGCTGGCTAATCTCTGCATTGTTTCAGAAAATCCGTTTTCCGTGGAGCCGGGGAAGATCAAGGATATTGAATTCCATTCCGTTGTTTTTGAAGGAGAGGTGATCTGGGGAAGATTATCTGACGGAAATACAGATTCCCATCAGGGAGGTGTGATATGAAAGAACGTATGAAGCTGCCGGAGGCAGCGCTGGAGCATTTGTTTTATATCGAAGTAACGCTTCACAAAGAAGAGTATAAGGTGGGCGATGTGGGCAGGGGCGATCTGGTCATCTGTCCCATTTCCGGAGGAAGGTTCGAGGGTGAAAAGCTGCGGGGTCAGGTGCTGGATTTCGGTGCGGACTGGAATCTGATGTATCCCAGCTATCTCAACTGCGTGGATACCCGCTATCTTTTGAAAACTGACGATGGCGCACTGATTTCTCTGTCCACCGTCGGGCGGGCGGCGATAAAGCCGGAGCAGGACGCGGCAATGGAGCGGGGTGAGTATGTGGACCCGGACGACTACTATTTTCGTCAGCACCTGCTGTTCGAGACCGGCGATCCGCGGTATCAGTGGCTCAACGCGGCCTGCTGCTTCGCCGTGATCGGCATAAAGGACATGCAGACGATCGTTTACGATGCATATATGGTAAAGTAAGGACAATGCAAAAGATACGGCGCGGTTCCAATCAAGGGGCTGCGCCGTATCTTTTTGTATTACGCTGTATTGTATCCGGTTTTGAGCGCTCCTGCCGATCAGGCGGCGCGTCTTTTGGAAACGCTCCTGCCCACAAGGCAGAGTACGATGAGAACTGCCATCAGAACCAGGGAGGCGACGCCCACAAAGGTGAACCCCCGTGTGAACATTCCGGTAAGGAGCAGAGAAAAGGTGGTACCTTCTCCGGTGTCCTGAATGTAGCTGCTGAGCATGTTGCTGGAGGTCCCCAGAAGCAGGAATACGGAGCCCAGAATAAAGCTGACGAAAGCCCACCAGATATAGCCCAGCTTGCTGCCCCAGAACAGAGCAATCAAAATAATTCCTAAAATCAGACAAACGGCACAGAGGGCTATTCGTATAGGCGTCCCCAGGAAAGTCTGCACCTGAGAAATGGCTGCCAGCTCACTGCTGCCCATGGTTGAATCGTCTTCCAGGACCGGGAGGGTGTTGTTGATCTCGTTTACGATCTCGGGGCCATTTTTATTTACATATTTTAGCACCTGTTCCTTCTGACTGTCGGAAATGGCGACGCCGGTCTGTGAAGACAATTCGTTCAGACTGTCCTCCGCCAGTCGATTGAGATCTTCCAACGTAAATTGACTGAACTGCTCTCCGTACAGGACGGAATTAATCGCGGATGAAGCGTATTGGCCGATGGCGTTTGTTGCGGTGTCGGTCCCCATCGCCTGCAGGAGGAAGCTCTGGACTTTTTTGTCCGCGTCCTGATCGGAAGCGGCCAGAGCCTGTTCATAGATTTCTTTGGTGAAATTGGTCTCCTGAATAGCCTTTGTCACAGAACCCGCAGAAAACGAGCGGTCGCAGGCGAATGCTCCCATCAACAGTCCCTGCGTGCAGAGGAGCAGGAACGATACGATCAACGCCACAAATACTTTTAATACTTTCATAATGTTTATCTCCTATTTGTTTTTATATATTCATCAAGCCGGCGCTTCATTTCTTCCATAGCCTCGATGTGCCTGGTGGATTTCACGCCGGGAAAAGCTTTCAGCAATCTGCGCTGCCCGTAAGTAAGCTTTTTCTCCAATTCTTTTCTGCGAATTTCCAGCTGGGCCTTTTCTGCGGATACCTTGGCCTTGAATTCTTCGGTTTCTTCCCTGGCCTTTTCCGCCTCTTCCCTGGCCCTGACCGCTCCTTCGTAGAGAGCCTCGGTAAGGTCGTCGGAAATCTCTTTTAGTTTGGCTGCGCCCTCGTCGATTCGCCTCAGCTCCCGGTTGAAGCCGATCATAGTCTTGACAGTTGCGGCGCAGTCCGTGATAAAGGCCGCGCCCAGGAGGGACAGGAGCACAATCCCTAATGTGTGCGGAACCAGGGATGCCAGCCAGGCGATGGTTGGGTGAACAATATATACAACGAACACACATGCGAACCCCCACATGATGGAAAAGCGGGGACAGATGTAACCTCCGATATTGAACGGTTCATCTGAGTAGTCCCACCATTTTTGGTGAAAAAGCTTTTCCAGGACAAAGCCGGTGATCCATTCCAGTAAAGAACAGAGAACAATGGATGCGAAAAACAGAGCCAGTCCGTGGGAAGCCAGAGGCTCCAAAAGCCAGACCACGCTGACCACTCCCACGCCGTAAATCGGGCATATCGCTCCGTTGAGAAAGCCCCGATTGACTAATTTCCCTTTGCTCAGAGCCTGAAAGCATACTTCCGTGCACCACCCCAGAAAGCCATATATAAAAAAGAAAGCTGCAAGCTCGTAAACGGACAAATCCATAAAAATCCCCCTTCTCTTGGAGCCTATTATACCACAGCAGAGAAAGCCTGTGAAAGACATAAACGAAAAGATAACTAAATAATGGAAAAATATGGTTGACAAAAGGGCAAAGGCACGTTATGATATGGAAAAGAATGTAAATGTAAAAATATTACATGGAGGGAGAAGCGGCAATGGAAATGGAGCACATGCAGCAAAAGAATGATCCAAGGACTGAGATAGAATCCATGCTTACGGAAATCAGACAGGAGACTTTCCGCGCAGGCTACCGGGAAGGGCGCATCGAGGCCAGAATATCCATAATCAGACGGATGCGGAGAATGGGCATGGAGTGGCCGATGATCGAGCAGATTACGGGACTGAGCTGGCAGGACTACCGGGAGCTGCAGGAATACTGGCCCGCGCAGACCTCCTGAAGGGCGCGGAGCTGTGGTATATTAAGAATGATAAGGGAGGTGTTATCATGAACGGACAGCGTTTATTCATTGCAGTCAATTTTAACGAAGAAACGAAACGGCAAATGCGGAAGATCGCTTGTACCCTGAAAAAATATATGAAACGGGGAAGCCTGACCCGCAGGGAGAATCTGCATTTAACATTGGCTTTTTTAGGCGAGGTGGCGGAGGATCGTGTATACGATGTAAAGTGTGCTATGGATACCATCGACTGCTCCGCTTTGGAGCTGCGCTTTAACCGGATCGGAAGTTTTTCCCGGGGAGCGGAGAGTCTCTTTTGGCTGGGGGCTCTGGAAAATCAGCAGTTGACAGAAATGCAAAAAGAGCTTATCTGCCAGCTGCGACAGAGAGGCTTTCAGCCGGATGGAAAACAATTTCGCCCGCATGTCACCCTGGCAAGGCGTGCGGTCATGGACAGCGGCTTTCAGTTGGAAACAGTCAATGAAGAGCTGCCGGAGATAACACAGCGGATCGACCGCATCAGCCTGGTGCGGTCAGAACGGATCAAAGGAATTCTTACCTATACGGAGATTTATTCCGCAGAGTTTTGATACGGTTGCCAAATTTTTATATTATTCCGATGAATGGGAAATATCATTCCGCAAGCATTGCTATTATTCCGAATAGAGGGTATACTGCTTTTGAAGCGAGGTGCAAATCTATGTTTATGACAGTAAAAGAAACTGCGGAAAAATGGGGTATTTCAGATAGAAGAGTACGGGCCCTATGTTCGGCGGGGAAAATTCCGGGAGTTACCCGTGAGGGACGCAGTTGGATGATACCGGCAGATGCGGAGAAGCCGGAGGATGGGCGCTATAAAACAGCGGAGAGTCTGCTGGAGATGATCGACAGAAAGAAAGCGGAGCTGGATACCAGACGGCCACTGACGGAGGGAGAAGTGGAACGGCTGACAGAAGAGTTTGTAGTGGAGTACACTTACAATTCCAATGCAATCGAAGGGAACACGCTGACGCTTCGTGAAACCGATATGGTGCTGCGTGGTTTAACCATTGACCAGAAACCGCTGAAGGATCATATGGAGGCGGTTGGTCATAAAGAGGCTTTCCAGTTTGTGCAGGAGCTGGTGAAAAAGCAGGCGCCTTTATCCGAGAGAATCATCAAGCAGGTCCATTATCTTGTGCTGGCGGATAAAAGAGAGGACCGCGGCGTTTACCGGAGAGTGCCTGTGAGAATTATGGGAGTAAAGCATGATCCGGCACAGCCTTATTTGATTCAGCCGAAGATGGAACAGTTGCTGGAAAGCTATCGGAACAATACAGGGCACATCATTTCGAAACTGGCAAGGTTTCATATCGAGTTTGAGCGAATTCACCCCTTTATCGGCGGGAACGGCCGCACTGGGCGATTGCTTGTAAATCTGGAACTGATGAAAGCAGGATATCCGCCCATTGATATTAAATTTACGGACCGGGTGGCGTATTATAGGGCTTTTGATGAGTATCAGGCAAAGCATAAGGCGGATGGGATGGAGAAACTGTTTGCCGGATATGTGAATGCGAGGCTGGACGGGTATTTGAGGATGTTATAGGGGCAGGGAAGAATGAGTGGAAGATATGAAACTCCGTTGCTGCGGCGGTACGAGTGTCGCAATTTAGTACGTGTAACAATAATACGGCGTTATTTTTAGGCAGATGCCCATTTCTATTTGTTCCATGGATTTGTATAATGGTTTTAAAACAATTTTATGGGACAGGAGGCATCCGCTCAGCAGCGGATGCTCCCAACGGAGGTAGGAAAATGAAAAAAAGCGCCGGCACCAGCAGATCATGTTCCACACTGATCGCGCTTCAAAGTGCCACTAAACAGGGAGATATTATCTTTGGCAAGAACAGCGACCGTCCGGTCAACGAATCACAGCCGCTGGAATATTATCCGCCTGCGGATCACAGGCAGGGAGATATGGTACAATGTACCTATATTAAGATTCCCCAGGTCAGACATACCTACGGATATATCGGCTCAAGACCATATAATATTTTCGGTTTTGAACACGGAATCAATGAAAAAGGTGTCATGATCGGCAACGAGGCGGTTACGGGCAGAGAAACGCCGGAACGCCAGTGGGGACTGATCGGCATGGACATGCTCAGGCTGGCTCTGGAACGTGCGGACAGCGCGGCAAAGGCCGTGGAGATTATCGGCGAACTGCTGGAAACCTACGGAACAGGCGGGGACCCGCTGATCCGCCCGCAGTATTTCAACGCCAACTATATCATAGCTGACTGTGAAGAGGCATATATGTTCGAATCCTGCCAGCGGATGTGGGCTGCCAGGAAGATCGAACATGTAGGGCACATTGGAAATATCTACGCACTGACCGATGACTATCAAATGATCGGCAGCAAGGTAATTGAAGAGGCCTCCCAAAAGGGATGGTGCAGAAAAGAGGACCGCATCAACATCAGCCAGACCTTCTCCATCTCCGACTGTGATTACGAGGATGGCGAAGCATATTTCCGGTATATCCGGCAGGAGGAGCTGATGACGGGGAGAGAGCCCTTTACCGTAAAAATGATGATGAATAATCTGAGAGATCATTACGATGCCGATTACCGCAAGCCGCTGCCTTACGATATCGCCACTTCCAAGATGCCGACGATCTGTTGTCATCCGGGCGGAATGAACGGCTGCGCGTCCGCGGCCAGCGTAGTGTGCTCCCTGGATAAAAACGCAGAGGATCCCTTTAAGTTTGTCTACTGGGGGAGCATGGCGCCTCCGTGCTGCTCGATCTTTACGCCGAAGTTCAATATAGGATGGATTCCGCAGGAGCTGGCCATTGCTGACGGCATGTACAGTGCCAACAGTCCGTGGTGGACTTTCACACAGCTGGAACGGTATATCGCTTTGAGCTACGATGACTTCGCTCCGCTGGCAAAGGAAGTCTTCCTGCCTATGGAAGACCAGTTTATTCAGCAGGTGGAAAACGCGAAAAAAGAATATGACGGAAATCAGGAGAAACTGAAAAATCTGTCACAGGAGGCCTTTACCCAGAGTCTGGAGGCGGCAAAAGCCCTGACTGAAAAGATCAAAAAACAGCTGCCCCATACGAGAATCAACTATCTGATGCTGGATTATTTCAGGGATTCAGCCGCGGGATGCGGAATGCCGTACGATCAGAGTTTGATAGAAAGGGTAGAAAAATGAGCAGTAACGGACTGAAACAGCATAAGGTAGGGGTAATCGGTATTGTAGGGATGATCTATGCCATGACTGCGGCAGGAGCCTACGGGATTGAAGATATGATTTCCGCTTCGGGGCCGGGCATGACAATCATCATGCTGCTCGTTCTGCCGCTGGTATGGGCTTTCCCCATTGCGCTGGCCTCCTGTGAGCTGGGATCGGCAATTCCCGATGAATGCGGATTTTACAGATGGGTACAGCGGGCGCTGGGTGAATTCTGGGGATTCCAGATCGGCTGGCTGAAAAATATCGGCATATATATCAATGTAGCGGTATTTGTGGTATTGGCTACGGACTATCTGGCTTCTTACATAGGGATGAACCATATCCAGAGCTATATCTGCAAAATCGTCATTATCGCTGTTTTCACATGGATTAATCTGAGGGGCGTAAAAGACGTGGCGATTGTCAGCTCTATTATTTCGGGTGCGATCCTGGTGGCCTTTGCGGGCATTGCCATTATCGGATTTTTGAACTTCTCCCAGAATCCCTTTGAACCGGTGATCGCTACAGGTCAGACCGCAATTGGCAGCATTGGTTCCAGCATAGCCATCGGCATGTGGATGTATGCCGGCTACGAGTCCATGTCCAGCCTGGCGGGAGAACTGGAAAATCCGCAGATCATACCAAAGGCAATTATCATAGCGCTGCCCCTGATCATAGGCACCTATGTGCTGCCGACCGTCGCTTCCCTTGGGTCCATCGGCCAGTGGGAGGACTGGGGCTCCAACGGCGTTTCCTATGTGAACGTGGCTATGCAGTACGCACCGGCTTTTGGCGTGGCGTTTATGCTGGTGGCTTTTATTTCGAACATTTCCATGTTCAATGTATATCTGGCCTCAGGAGCAAGGGGATTTTTCGTAATGGCGGAAGACAATCTGGCGCCGAAAGCGTTGACAAAGTGCGATAAGAAACACGGCGTACCTTATGTGGCGATTCTGAGCCTTGCGATTGTATCTATGGTTTTATGCGCTTTTAACTTTGATATTCTGGTTACGATCGTAGCTCTGTTCAACCTGGGACTCTATTCACTGATTATGATTTCTCAGATCGTTTTGCGGCGGACCGAGCCGGATCTGCCAAGGCGCTACAGGATCCGCCTGGGAAAAGTGGGCACGGACATCTTCTGCGCCATACCGGTAATCGTAGCTTTCATTGCGCTGTATATAAATGGAGCCGATTATTTTGTACTGGGGCTTTTGGGGATGATCAGCGGGCCGATCGCCTATATCCTGTTTAAACGGGCCTATGGAGGGCTGTATAAGAACGATCCGCAGAAGTATCCCATCAACAATCGTACGAAGCTGGCAGTGGGAGATACAAAACGCCTGGCTTTCGCCTTTGGGCTTCTGGCAGTGCTGATGATTATTGGAAGACTGTTTTTGCCCGGATATGAAGACCCGGCATATTATGCCGAAGTCTATGGACCAGCAACAATTTTTGATACGTTCATGCTGCTCATTGCTGTAGCGGCAGGCCTTTGCGCGGCGGCAGCTATCGTATGCGGCGTAATGTACAAGAAGTTGGAATCAAAGGATGTAAAGAATGGATAGAGAAACTCCGACACAAGAAAAATATTTTTTAATGCCGGACTCATTTAAGGGGACGATGGACGCCATTGAAGTCTGCCGGATCATGAAAGCCTCGATTCTGAGGCACGATCCGGCGGCCCAGGTCATCAGCGTGCCCATCGCCGATGGCGGTGAAGGAACCGTGGACTGCTTTCTTCATGCCTTTGGCGGAAAGAAAAGAACGGTGCGGGTAACCGGCCCTTACGGAAAGCCCATGTGGGCCTGCTACGGAAGGATCGGGGAGACCGCAGTTGTGGAAATGGCCGCCGTATCGGGATTTTCCAAAGGAAAAGAGGGAAAAAACGATCCTTCGGCGGCAACTACTTACGGAGTGGGAGAGTTAATGAAGGCCGCCGTGTCCGACGGTATGAAAAAAATCATACTGGGTCTGGGAGGAAGCTGTACAAATGACGGCGGCGCGGGGATGGCGGCAGCGTTGGGAGTAAAGTTTTACGATGCGAAAGGGGAGGAGTTTATCCCTGCGGGGAAAGACCTTGACCGAATTTGCCGCATAGATACCGCAGAGTGCGAAAGAACGCTGAAAGGCGTGGAAATTGAAGCCATGTGCGATATTGACAACCCGCTTTACGGGCCCAATGGAGCGGCCTGCGTCTTTGCTCCGCAGAAAGGCGCGGATCCTGATATGGTGAAAAGGCTGGACCAGAATCTGCGGGTTTACGCACGGCGCATCCTGGAAGCAACCGGAATTGACGTCTCCCTGCTCACAGGAGGAGGAGCCGCAGGAGGAATGGGGGCGGGAGCCTCTGCGCTTCTGGGAGCGGAGCTGAAGCAGGGGATTGATGTGATCCTTGATCTGCTGAACTTTGAAACGATCCTCAGAGAGTGTAAAGTGATTTTTACCGGCGAGGGACAATTGGACCGGCAAAGTCTGGGCGGAAAGGTCGTAGTAGGTATAGCCAGACGCGCCAGGAAAGCGGAAGTTCCCGTGATTGCAGTGGTGGGAACTGTAAAAGGAGACGTATCGCCAATTTACGATTTGGGAGTGGAAAAAGTCTTTCAGACAGATCCCGGCATTTACAGGAGTGAAGAAGAGCTGAAGAAAAACTGCCGCAGGGACCTGGAAAGGACAATGGATCGGGTCCTGACGCAGATGTGAGAGGAGTCCCTTTACTTGAGGAAAAGAGGTTGATATAATACTTGAGGCGTGAGGAACAGCGCAGCGCCGGGGAGGGAACTGAAATCGACATCAATCAGATCATTATTTATATTATGGTATTTTTCGCGCTGCTGGGCGCAGCCGATTATATCGCGGGAGACCGGTTCGGACTGGGCGGTAAATTCACAGAGGGCATTATGGCTATGGGGCCGCTTACGATCTCTATGGCGGGACTGCTTGTTTTGACGCCGGTAATTTCAAGGTATCTGGGTCCGGTGATCGTACCGGTCTTTCAGAAAATCGGCGCTGATCCGGCGATGTTTGCCGGTATTCTCTTTGCCATTGATATGGGCGGCGCGCCTTTGGCGGCAGAGATGACAGCTGACGCGCAGGCCGCGGCTCTCGGAGGAATCATAACCGGTTCCATGCTGGGGGCTACGATCGTCTTTACAATACCGGTTGCTCTGGGCATCGTGCGCGGCGAAGACCGCCAGATTCTGGCAAAAGGTATCCTGACCGGACTGATTACAATTCCCCTGGGAGTGATTACGGGCGGATTGACTGCCGGATTTTCAGCAGGGATGGTGTTGAGAAATACCATCCCTATTGCTGTTATTTCTCTGGCTATTGCTTTTGGAATGTGGAAGTGGGAAAAAAGGCTGATTACAATTTTTGTGTGGTTTGGCAGGTTTATTGTGACTGTCAGCATCATCGGCCTGGCGCTGGGGCTTGTTGACCAGCTTACAGGTTTTGCGGCCTTTGAGGGTATGACTTCTCTCAAAGAAGTATTTCTTATTATAGGAAATATCGCCATCCTGCTGGCCGGGGCCTTTCCGCTGGTGCATTTGATCACCCGTCTCTTTGAAAAGCCGCTGATTAAGGCAGGCCGCCTTCTGGGGATCAACCGTCCTGCCGCGGCCGGATTCCTGGTCAGCCTGGCCAACAGCATTCCCATGTTCGGTATGCTGAAAGACATGGACCCCAGGGGAAAGGTTATGAATATGGCATTTGCTGTTTCAGGCGCGTTTGTTTTGGGGGATCATCTGGGATTTACCGCCAGCTACAGCCCGCAGATGATCGTGCCTCTGCTGGCGGGCAAACTGACGGCGGGAGTAACGGCCGCCGCGCTGGCCTGTCTTTTGTCGAGGAGACAGAAAAGCCAAAAAGACGAATAAAGGACAAAAAGGCGAACAATATAGCCTGTATGCCGATTAAACGTTCGATGTACTTCAAAAAAACTTCTTTTTTTCGCCCATTCTTCATTGAACAAGTCGCCCAAAGATGCTAAAATTATTCCGTAAACTGAGTAAAAACCGACAAAAAGGCGAACAATATTTGCCTATGATACCAAAAATGTACGGAAAGGGCGGAAACATGGTAAGAAGAATATATGTAGAAAAGAAGAAGGGATTTGACGTAGAGGCGCAGAGTATGCTGGAGGACATTCAGCAGAACCTCCATGTAGACGGATTAAAGGGAGTAAGAATTTTAAACCGCTATGACGTGGACGGCATAGACGATGCCACCTACCAAAGAACAAGATATACCGTGTTTGCAGAACCAGCCATTGACATTGCTTACGATGAGCATATGCCGGAGGAGCTGAGTTCTGCAACTTTTTTTTCTGTTGAATACCTGCCGGGCCAGTACGACCAGCGGGCGGATTCCGCGGCCCAGTGCATCAAACTGATTAACGCTCAGGCAGACGCGACCGTAAAGTTTGCCAGAGTCATTGTGCTGGAAGGCGAGGTAACGGAACAGCAGGTCGCGGCGATCAAAAATTACTGCGTGAATCCGGTGGATTCGCAGATCGCGGAAAACGCCAAGCCGGAGACACTTGAAATGGAGACCGTGGTTCCGGAGGACGTGAAGACGATGGACGGCTTTATTGAAAAAGATGAAGAGGCTCTGGAACTGTTCCGCAGAGAAATGGAATTTGCCATGAGCCCTGACGATATTCGGGTGATTCAGGACTATTTTAAAAACGAAGAGAAGAGAGATCCATCCATAACGGAGCTGAAGGTAATCGATACCTACTGGTCCGACCACTGCAGACACACCACCTTCAACACCAGCCTTACGGATATCCGGTTTGAAGAGGGGCCTTACGGCGCCATGGTAAAGAAAGCTTTTGACGAATATCTGGACATGCGAAATGAGGTTTACGGCGACCGGGAAAAGGATGTCTGCCTCATGGACATGGCCTGCATGGGAACCAAATACCTGAAAAAGAAGGGCGTTCTTCACGATCTGGACGAGTCGGAAGAGATCAATGCCTGCAGCATAAAAGTAAAGGCCAGAATCAACGGCAAGGATGAAGACTGGCTGGTAATGTTTAAAAATGAGACTCACAACCATCCGACGGAGATCGAACCTTTCGGCGGCGCGGCCACCTGCCTGGGCGGAGCGATCCGCGATCCCCTTTCAGGGCGGGTCTACGTTTATCAGGCTATGCGCGTGACCGGAGCGGCGGACCCGAGAAAGCCGGTTTCCGAGACGATTCCGGGTAAGCTGCCTCAGAGAAAGATTACCCAGGGAGCGGCTTCCGGCTACAGCTCCTACGGAAACCAGATCGGCCTTGCCACCGGCCTGGTGGACGAAATCTATGATGAAGATTACGTGGCAAAACGCATGGAGATCGGCGCGGTAATCGGCGCGGCCCCGGCGGACCACGTTGTTCGTAAAGTTCCGCAGCCGGGAGACGTGATTATTCTCGTGGGCGGACGTACAGGAAGAGACGGCTGCGGCGGAGCTACCGGTTCCTCGAAGGAACATACCGAAGATTCCATCCTTGAATGCGGCGCAGAGGTACAGAAGGGAAATCCTCCTGTAGAAAGGAACATTCAGAGAATGTTCCGCAGAAAAGAAGTGGCGACACTGATCAAACGCTGCAACGACTTCGGAGCGGGCGGAGTATCCGTTGCCATCGGCGAACTGGCCGAGGGTCTGGATATCAACCTGGATCTGGTTCCGAAAAAATATGAAGGTCTGGACGGAACAGAGCTGGCCATTTCCGAATCGCAGGAGAGAATGGCCGTAGTGATCGAAAAAGATAAAGAAGCGGAATTCATCGCTTACGCCCATGAGGAAAATCTGGAAGCAACCACCGTTGCCAAAGTAACCGATGAAGGCCGGGTTAGAATGTACTGGAGGGACAAGCTCATTCTCGACCTTTCCCGTGCGTTCCTCGATACCAACGGCGCCAGGCAGGAGGCATCGGTAGATGTAGCTGGCGGGTTTGACCCACAGGCGCTGACGGAGACCTTCTCCGCTGAGGAGGCGCTTGAGGATCTCAACTGCTGCAGCAGAAAGGGACTGATCGAGCGGTTCGACAGCACCATCGGAGCCTCCACCGTGCTGATGCCTCTGGGCGGAAAATACCAGCTTTCCCCGGCACAGGGAATGGCAGCCAAGCTGCCGGTAACGGAAGGGGAAACAACGACCGCCACCTTGATGACCTATGGCTTCAATCCCAAGATCGCGAAGACGAGCCCGTTCCACGGCGCTATGTACGCAGTCATTGACTCCGTAACAAAGATGGTAGCCATGGGAGCGGACTATAAAACCATCCGCCTCACCTTCCAGGAATACTTTGAAAAGCTGGGACAGGACCCCAAGCGCTGGGGAAAACCCATGGCTGCCCTTTTGGGAGCCCTGCGGGTGCAGAGAGAACTGGCAATCCCGTCTATCGGAGGCAAGGACAGCATGTCGGGAACCTTCATGGACATCAACGTTCCTCCGACCCTGGTATCCTTTGCTGTAGCGGTATTGGATGCGGATCAGGTAGTATCCACGGAATTGAAGAAAACAGGAAGCCGGCTGGTTTATCTGCCGTCCTCCAGAGATGAAGAGGGAATTATCGACTTTGACGCATACAGAACGTCGATGGATAAAGTAAGAGAGCTGACGAAAGCCGGCAAGGTGCTGGCAGCTTCCGCCATCGGCGAAGGCGGCCTGTTTATGACCCTGGTTAAGATGGCCGTCGGCAATAAGATCGGTGTATCGGCGCCGGATACGGAGAACACAGGACTGGATTACGGCGGCATTGTGCTGGAGCTGGATGCCAGTGAAGATATCGCTGCCATTTTACAGGGCGTAGAATACCGATTAATTGGAAAAACTACGGAAGAGAGCATCATTGAGATGAAGGGTGTCTCCATGGATCTTTCCGATATAATCAGCCGCTGGGAGCAGCCGCTGGAAAGCGTATTCCCGGTAAGGACAAAGGACAATACGGACGAAAAACCGCAAAAGCTTTCCTTTACAGAGAGAAACACCAAAGCTCCGGCTGTAAAAATCGCAAAGCCAAGGGTGCTGATCCCCGCTTTCCCGGGAACCAACTGCGAGATGGACTCCAAGAGAGCTTTCGAGCGGGCCGGCGCCCAGGCGGACATTCACATTATCCGCAATATGACCCAGAGCCAGCTGATTGATTCCATCGAAGAGCTGGAACGCAAAATAAGGGAAAGCCAGATTATCATGATTCCGGGAGGATTCAGCGGCGGCGATGAACCGGATGGTTCCGCCAAATTCATTACCGCAGTGTTCCGCAATCCGAGAATCAAGGAAGCGGTTACTGATCTTCTGGAGAACAGAGACGGCCTGATGCTGGGAATCTGCAACGGTTTCCAAGCCTTAATCAAGCTGGGACTGGTGCCGCAGGGAAGGATCGTCGATCCGGACGAAAACAGCCCGACTCTGACCTATAATAAGATCGGGCGTCATGAATCCTGTCTGATCCGCACACGGGTGGCATCGGTTAAGTCGCCCTGGCTGGCCGGCGCCCAGGTGGGAGATATCCACACGATTCCCATCTCCCATGGAGAAGGAAGGTTCATCGCCGGTGAAGAGGTTATGCAATCTCTGATCGCCAACGGACAGGTGGCTACGCAATATGTGGATTTTGACGGCAATCCGTCTATGGACATCGCCTTCAATCCCAACTTCTCCAATATGGCCATTGAAGGAATCACTTCCCCGGACGGCAGAGTGCTGGGTAAGATGGGCCACTCAGAGAGAATCGGACAGTATGTATATAAGAATGTGGACGGAAACAAGGATCAGCAGATCTTTGAATCCGGTGTAAAGTATTTTAAATAACAGAGTAAGTATAATCAGGAGGTAATAGAAGTGAAAGTAGCAATTATTATGGGCAGTAAATCCGACTACCCGGTGGTACAGAAAGCCGAAGATATTTTAAAACATTTCAATGTGGAGACAGAAACCAGAATTATTTCCGCGCACAGAACACCGAGAGTAGCCGAAGACTTTGCCGCCACGGCAGAGGAAAAGGGATTTGAAGTAATCATCGCAGCTGCGGGAAAAGCCGCGCATCTGGCAGGCGTTCTGGCTGCTACGACTCCGCTGCCGGTAATTGGAATCCCAATGAAATCCAGCACTCTGGACGGACTGGATTCCCTGCTCTCCGTGGTGCAGATGCCAAAGGGCGTGCCTGTTGCCACCGTGGCGGTTGACGGAGCTGAAAACGCCGGACTTCTGGCCGTGCAGATCCTCAGCACCAAATACCCACAGCTGAGACAGGCCATCAAAGATTACAAGAAGAAGATGGAAGAAGATATTATCAAGCTGGACGAGGAATTCAACGCGCCGCCGGAACAGAAAGTCATTATTTCAGATAAATAAAGGGAGGAAATACCAATGAAAAAATTAGAACAGCTCTATGAGGGAAAAGCAAAGAAAGTTTTCAAAACAGATGATCCGAAACTGTATATCGTAGAATACAAAGACGACGCCACGGCTTTCAACGGCGAAAAGAAAGGCCAGATCGCAGGTAAGGGCGCAGTAAACAACGTAATGAGCAACATCGTGTTCCAGCTGCTGGAACAGAAGGGCGTTCCCACTCATTTCGTGGAGCAGCTGAGCGACAGGGAAACTGTAGTAAAGGCTGTTGAAATTTTACCTCTGGAAGTAATCACCAGAAACGTTTCCGCCGGTTCCTTCGCTAAGAGATACGGCGTGGAAGAGGGCATTGTGTTCGAGAATCCGACCTTCGAATTCTCCTATAAGAACGATGACCTGGGCGATCCGCTCATGTGCGAATCCCACGCTCTGGCCCTGGGACTTGCCACAGAAGAGCAGATCGAAACCATCAAAAAATATACAGCTGTCGTTAACGAGACCATGAAAGAATTCTTCCTGGAAAAAGGATTGAAACTCATCGACTTTAAGATTGAGTTTGGCCTTTATGACGGAGAAGTAATCCTGGCGGACGAAGTCTCTCCCGATACTTGCAGACTCTGGGACGTGAAGACCAACGAAAAGATGGACAAAGACCGTTTCAGAAGGGACCTGGGCAATGTGGAAGAGACCTACCAGGAAGTGCTGAAACGAGTACAAAAATAAATTCAGGGGAAAAGGGATGAAAGAGAGAAAAACAGAATATCGGCTGGACAGACTGCTCGAGGATGAGAAGTTTCATGACGAATGCGGCGTCGTAGGCGTATATGCTCCGGGAAAAGAAGACATTGCCCGCGGCGTCTATTTCGGATTGCACGCTCTGCAGCACAGGGGACAGGAGAGCGCGGGAATTGCTTCCAACAGGGGCGGAAAAATCCGGTATTATAAGGACATGGGCCTGGTCCAGGAGATCTTTAACGATGAGATCATCGGACGGCTGCAGGGGGATATTGCCATCGGCCATGTGCGCTATTCTACGGCGGGTGAAAGCCATGCCGTCAACGCCATGCCTCTGGTGGCCTATTACAGAGGCGGAGCGGTAGCGCTGGCCCATAACGGAAATTTAGTGAACGCCCATATCCTGCGCAAGAACCTGCAGGATGACGGCGTCAAATTTCAGACAGGTATTGATTCGGAAGTGATCGCGGCCCTCATTGCCAGATACGGAAATGAAGGGACAATTGAAGAAGCAGTTACTAAAACGCTGGATGTGATCCGGGGCGGTTATGCCCTGGTTATCACTGCGGGCGATAAGCTGATCGGCGTGCGGGACCCCAACGGAATACGGCCCTTATGCATCGGCAGGAATGACGAGGGTTTTGTGCTGGCGTCGGAAAGCTGCGTTTTCCCGGTACTGGGAGCACAGCTCCTGCGGGACGTGGCGCCGGGTGAAATGATTGTGATTGAAAAGGGAGAGCTGAAATCCTTCAGCTATGGGCCCCGGGAGAGACGGGCGTCCTGCGCTTTTGAATACGTTTATTTTTCAAGGCCGGACAGCAGGCTGGACAAGATCGGCGTTTATACGGCCCGGAGCGAATGCGGCAGGATCCTGGCAAGAGAATGTCCCGTAGCGGCGGACATGGTCATTTCCGTTCCCGATTCAGGGACGGTGGCCGCCATCGGCTATGCGGAGGAATCGGGAATTCCCTATGGAGAAGGACTGATTAAAAACCGCTATGTGGGAAGGACTTTCATTCAGCCGGACCAGCGGATGCGCGAGCTTTCCGTAAAGCTCAAGCTAAATGTGCTCAAGGATAACGTGGAGGGCAAGAGGATCATCATGGTGGATGACTCGGTAGTACGGGGAACCACCAGCGGCAAAATCGTCCAAATGCTCAAAGACGCCGGTGCCAGAGAGGTTCACCTGCGAGTGGCGTCTCCACCGGTCACCGACCCCTGCTTTTTCGGAATCGATACGCCTGATAAGAGTAAACTGATTGCAGCAGCCCATTCCGTGGAAGAGATCCGCAGAAAGACCGGTGCGGATTCTCTGGGCTATCTCAGCGTGGAAGGTATGCTGAAAGCCATTGGAATGGGTGAAGATAAGGTATGTACGGCCTGCTTTACGGGAGAGTATCCCATAAGGCTGCCGGAACTGGACATGGAACTGGAGGATGAACCATGGATGATATGAAAAAACTGACCTACAAGGATGCGGGTGTAGATACAAAGGAAGGCGAACGGGCGGTATCCCTGATGAAAGATCATGTGAAAAGGACCTTTAATGAGAATGTTCTCACAGGTCTGGGCAGCTTCGGCAGCCTTTTTCAGATCGACGTGGCCGCAATGAAACAGCCGGTCCTGGTATCCGGCACCGATGGAGTTGGAACAAAGCTGAAAATCGCTTTTCTCATGGACAAGCATGACACCGTAGGGATTGACTGCGTGGCCATGTGCGTCAACGATGTGCTCTGTCAGGGAGCCAAGCCGCTCTTTTTCCTGGATTACATCGCCACGGGAAAGGTAAAAGCGGAGAAGATCGCCGACATTGTGAAAGGAATCGCGGAAGGCTGCCGTCAGGCGGGAAGCGCGCTTGTAGGTGGAGAAACCGCGGAAATGCCGGACTTTTACAGCGAAGGCGAATACGATATGGCCGGTTTTTCAGTAGGTATGGTGGACAAAGAGAAGATCATTACAGGAGATAAGGTAGCCGAAGGGAACGTGATCGTGGGAATCGCTTCCAGCGGAATCCACAGCAACGGCTACTCCCTGGTAAGAAAGGTTTTCTTTGATAAGATGGAAATGGACGTCAGGGACCATGTGGAAGAGCTGGGCATGAGCCTGGGCGAAGCACTGCTGACTCCGACCAAGATCTATGCCAATGCCTGCAACGCGGTTCTTCCCAAATACGAAGTCAACGGAATCGTCCACATCACAGGCGGAGGATTCTTTGAAAATATCCCGCGGATTCTGCCGGAAGGCCTGGCCGCCAAAATTAAAATCGGCACATGGAAGGTGCCGCCGATCTTCCCCTACATTAAAAAATGCGGAAACATTGAAAAGACGGAAATGTTTTCCACCTTTAACATGGGTGTGGGAATGATGATGATCGTAGATGCCAAAGACGCGGACGCAGTGGTAAAGGCGCTGCGCGGCGCCGGCGAGACTGCGGACATTATCGGTCAGGTAGTTAAAACCGATGACGATAAAGTGATTTTGGAGGACAAATAAATGGTGAATATTTCCGTGCTGGTTTCCGGCGGCGGCACCAATCTGCAGGCGCTTATCGATAAGATTCAGGGCGGGGAACTGGAAGGCGCCAGAATCGTTCAGGTCATCGCCAGCAGAGAAGGGGTTTATGCCCTGGAGCGGGCCGCAAAAGCCGGAATCAAGGGAAAAGTGGTTAAGGAGACCGGCAGGCTGCTGCAGGAGCTGGCCGAGGCGGAGACCGATCTGGTGGTGCTGGCGGGCTATATGAAGGTGCTGGAACCGGCGGTGATCGATGCCTACCGCAAGCGGATCATCAATATCCATCCGTCCCTGATTCCAAAATACTGCGGCAAGGGTTTTTACGGCAAGCGGGTGCATCAGGCCGTGCTGGACGGAGGCGAATCTGTTTCCGGAGCTACCGTGCATTTTGTGGACGAGGGCGTAGACACCGGGGAGATTATCCTTCAAAGAGAGGTCCCGGTGAAGCCCGGCGATACGGCGGATACTTTGGCCGCCAGAGTACTTGAAACAGAGCATGTAATTTTAGCAGAAGGAATCAAGAAGGTAATGGCAGAACTGCCAGAGAAAGAAGGAGGCAATCAATGGGCGGAGTAATTGGATTTGTTTCCAAACAGGACTGCGTAATGGACCTGTTTTTCGGAACAGATTACCACTCTCACTTAGGAACAAAGAACGGCGGCATGTGCGTTTTACAGAAAAACGGCTTTAACCGTTCGATTCATAATATAGAAAATTCACCTTTTCGCAGCAAATTCGAAAGCGACATCGAAGAGATGGAGGGCAATATGGGAATCGGCGCCATCAGTGACGGAGATCCCCAGCCGCTGACTGTCTGCAGCAGACAGGGAGATTATGCCATCACTACGGTGGGACGTATCAATAATAAAGAGGAAATTGTGAAGGAGCTTTTGAAAGACCGTCCGACACAGTTTATGTCCATGAGCGGTGGGGCCATCAACAATACGGAGCTGGTTGCGGCTTTGGTTTCCACGGGGCGCGATATTGTAGACGGAATCCGTATTGCCCAGGCCAAAATTGACGGCTCCCTCACCATGCTGATTCTCACACGGCAGGGACTCTATGCCGCCAGGGATAAGTACGGCAGGACTCCCCTGATTATCGGCAAAAAGGATGGGGCCTACTGTGCGGCTTCCGAATCCTTTGCTTTCATCAATGTAGGCTATAAATACCAGAGAGAACTGGGTCCGGCGGAGATCGCCTTTCTCACTGCCGACAGCGAGAAGACCGTCGGTGAGCCGCAGGAGGGCATGCGTATCTGTGCGTTCATGTGGACTTATTTCGGCTACACCACTTCCATCTATGAAGGCAGAAACGTAGAGCTGATGCGGAACCGCAACGGGGAGCTTTTGGCCCAGAGAGACGGGGATCTGGACGTGGACTATGTGGCAGGTGTTCCGGACAGCGGTATCGCCCATGCCCTGGGATACGCCAATCAATCGCGGGTTCCATACGCAAGGCCATTGATTAAATATACGCCGACCTGGCCCCGGAGCTTTATGCCCCAGAACCAGAAGGCCCGTAATCTGATCGCCAAAATGAAGCTGGTGCCTGTATTCCAGATCATCCGGGATAAAAAGTTCGTTTTGGTAGACGACTCCATTGTAAGGGGAACGCAGCTTTCAGAAACCGTGTCCTACCTCATTGACAACGGCGCCAAGGAGATCCACGTCCGCTCGGCCTGTCCGCCGATCATGTACGGATGCAAATTCCTCAATTTTTCCCGCTCAGTCAGCGATATGGAGTTAATCACCCGCCGGGTAATTAAACACTTGGAAAAAATCGAAGGGGATGAAATTCCGGAAGAGCTTTTGGCGGAATACGCGGACAGCAACAGCCAAAAGCATGAGGCAATGGTCGAGGAAATCCGCAGCAGGCTTGAATTTGACAGCCTGAAATTCCAGAACCTGGAGGATACCATAGAGGCTATTGGCGTGGACAGCTGTAACCTTTGCACTTATTGTTGGAACGGAAAGGAATAATGAAAAATGAGAGCATTACTTAGTGTTTCGGATAAGAGCGGAATCGTAGAATTCGCGCAGGAACTTGAAAAATTAGGCGTAAAGATCATTTCCACGGGAGGAACCCACAAGCGGCTGGCGGACAACGGCGTAGATGTGATCGGTATTTCAGAAGTAACCGGGTTTCCCGAATGTCTGGACGGAAGAGTCAAGACCCTCCACCCGGCGGTACACGGAGGAATTCTGGCTATGCGGGACAAGCCGGATCATATGAAGCAGCTGGCGGATCTGAACATCGAAACGATCGACATTGTTGCCATCAATCTGTATCCATTCAAGGAGACGATCTTAAAGCCGGGCGTGACTCTGGAAGACGCCATTGAAAATATTGATATCGGAGGACCGACCATGCTCCGTTCGGCAGCGAAAAATCACCGGGACGTGGTTGTAGTTTGCGATCCTGCGGATTACGGGAAAGTCATCGAAGAGCTGAAGGAAAACAAGACGGTTTCCTATGACACGAAATACAGGCTGGCGCTGAAGGTTTTCCAGCATACGGCCGCTTACGACGCCATGATCTCCGATTATCTGAGAAAACAGATCGACGGCGAGCTGCCGGATAACCTCACCTTGACCTTTGAAAAGGTGCAGGAGCTGCGCTACGGAGAAAATCCCCACCAGAAGGCGTCTTACTATAAAGAAATTCAGCCGGCCGCCGGAAGCCTGGTTAGAGCTGAGCAGCTGCACGGCAAAGAGCTTTCTTTCAATAATATCAATGACACCAACGGAGCCCTGGCAGCGCTGAAAGAATTTACAGAGCCGACGGTAGTGGCGGTAAAACATGCTAATCCATGCGGCGTGGGAACCGGATTCGATATCCTGAGCGCCTATAAAAAGGCATACGACTGCGACCCGACTTCCATTTTCGGAGGAATCGTAGCGGCTAACCGTCCCATCGACGGGCCTACGGCGGAAGAGATCAACAAGATCTTCATTGAGATCGTCATTGCGCCGGATTTCACCAAAGAAGCTATGGACATCCTCACACAGAAAAAGAATATCCGCCTGCTCAAGCTGGAAGATATCGGCGACAAGGGACCGGAGGGGCAGATTGATATTAAAAAGGTCAGCGGCGGCCTGCTGGTACAGGGAACCGATGACATACTCTTTGACGAAGCGGAGCTGAAGGTGGTGACAGACCGGATTCCGACTGAAAAGGAAATGGAAGACATGAAGCTGGCGATGAAGGTTGTCAAGCACATTAAATCCAATGGTATCGTTATCGCCAGGGATCAGGCTACCGTAGGCATCGGACCGGGACAGGTGAACCGTATCTGGGCAGTGGAAAACGCCATTCGTCAGGCCAACTCTTCGCTCAAAGGCGCGGTGCTGGCATCGGATGCTTTCTTCCCCTTCGACGATTGCGTAACCGCAGCGGCAGCGGCGGGAATTACGGCCATCATCCAGCCGGGAGGTTCCATGAGAGATCAGGAATCCATCGATAAGGCCAACGAGCTGGGTATCGCTATGGTATTCTGCGGAGTCCGTCATTTCAAACATTAAGTTCAGGAGAGGCATATGAGAGTATTAGTTGTGGGCGGCGGCGGCAGAGAACACGCCATCGTGTGGAAGCTGGCCCAGAGCCCGAAAGTAGATAAAATTTATTGCGCACCGGGCAATGCGGGAATTGCTCTGGACGCCGAGTGTGTTGCCATTAAGGCCGAGGATATTGAAGGCCTCCGCGCCTTTGCTAAAGATCATCAGATCGATCTGGCGGTCATCGGACCGGAAGTGCCGCTGGCTATGGGAATTGTGGATGAAATGGAAAAGGCGGGAATCACTGCCTTTGGGCCAAATAAAAAATGTTCTCAGCTGGAAGCCAGCAAATCCTTTACCAAAAGCTTTTTAGAGAGACACAGAATCCCTACGGCGGGATACAAGGAATTCACCGACAAGCAGGAGCTTTTGGACGCAGTGGGTCTCTTTGGCTATCCGATGGTGCTGAAAGCCGATGGGCTGGCGGCGGGCAAGGGCGTTGTCATCGCTGAGAATGAAGAGGACGCAAAGGCAGCCATTGAGGAAATGATGGGCGACCGGGTCTTTGGCAGTGCCGGAGACAAGGTGGTAGTGGAAGAATTCCTTACGGGAATCGAAGCGTCCATGCTGTGCTTTGTGGATGAAAACACCATCGTTCCCATGGAATCCGCTCAGGACTATAAAAGAATCCTGGATGGGGACAAAGGCCCCAACACAGGGGGAATGGGAACATATTCTCCAAGCCTGGTATTTGATGAAGCGCTGGAAGAACGGATACGAAAAGAGATTCTGGAGCCGACCCTCAAAGGCTTTCAGGAGGATGGACTGGACTTTAAGGGCGTTCTTTTCATCGGTTTGATGATTTCCGGAGGCGCTCCCAAAGTAATTGAATTCAACAATCGCTTCGGTGACCCGGAGGCCCAGTCTGTGCTGGCCAGACTGGACAGCGACCTGCTCGATATTTTTCTGGCAGTGACACAAAATAAGCTGGCTGATGTAGAGATCAAATGGAGCGATAAAAAGGCCGTATGCGTTGTGCTGGCTTCCGGCGGATATCCGGGAAGCTATGAAAAGGGCAAAGAAATCAAGGGGCTGGATAAGGTCGATGAAGACGTGGTCGTGTTCCATGCCGGCACTGCCTCCCAGCATCTGTGCGATGAAAATTCCTGCCGCAGCGCGGTGGTAACTTCCGGAGGCCGGGTACTGGGCGTTACGGCAACGGGCGATACCCACGAGCAGGCAAGAGCAAAAGCCTTCGATAATGTAAAGCGAATCTCCTTTGATGGAATGCAGTACAGAAATGATATTGGAATAATCAACGCAAATCTGGTATAATAGAAAAAATAAATCAAGGGAGGCAACGTTATGAAAAAGCAAATTATAACCATCAGCCGTGAGTTTGGCAGCGGGGGTAGACTGATCGGAAGACGTCTGGCTGACGATTTAGGGATTCCCTATTATGATAAAGAACTCCTTTCGAGGATTGCCGAAGAAAGCGGCTTTTCCAGAGAAATGATGGAAGAGGCAGAGATGAAAGCGAAAAACAGCTTTTTTTACAGTCTGTCTTCCGCCTTTGGGACCGGGGATTCCGGCCCGGACAGCCTGTCTCTGAATGAACGCTTTTTCCTGGCTCAGTTCGATACGATCCGAAAAATCGCAGATGAAGGCTCCTGCGTCATCGTAGGAAGATGTGCGGACTATGTGCTTCGCGGCATTCATGGCGCAACCAATATCTTTATTTACGCAGAGGCGGAGGATAAGATCAAACGCGCGGTGGAAGAATACGGAGTGCCTGAAAAGGATGTTAAAAAAATCATGAACGATACGGATAAAGCCCGTGCCAATTACTATAATTACCACACCGGCCGCAAATGGGGAGATCCGGTCAACTACAACCTGTGTATTGACAGCGGATACATATCCATAGAAAATATCGTGAAGATCATCAAGGATTATCTGGAATTGAAGCTGGATCGATAGCGGCAAACGAACAATTGAAACAAAAGGACCGTCGGGACGGATGACGGTCCTTTTTGATTTGCGCAAATGCTTGATTCGGTATTCAATTGGATATACTAACGAAAAAAAGAAAAGGAGAGAGGAGAGATTATGAAACAACTCTATGGATACGCAAGGGTATCCACCCGGGAACAAAACGAAGATCGGCAGATAATCGCTCTTAGAGAATTTTCCGTTCCGGCCGATCACATCTATCTGGATAAGCAGAGCGGAAAGGATTTTAACCGGCCCCAGTACAAACGGCTCCTGCGCAGATTGAAACCGGGGGATGTAGTGGCTGTCAAATCCATTGACCGGCTGGGACGCAACTACGAGGAAATTCTGGAGCAGTGGCGACTGCTGACCAAGGAGAAGCGGGTCAACGTGACGGTGCTGGATATGCCGCTTCTCAACACTCAGGGCAGCAAGGATCTGACGGGCACTCTGATCGCCGATATCGTCCTGCAGCTGCTCAGCTATGTGGCCCAGACCGAGCGGGAAAACATCCGCCAGAGGCAGACCGAAGGCATCGCGGCGGCCAAAGCCAGAGGCGTGCGCTTTGGAAGGCCGCAGAAGCAGATTCCTGAAGATTTCTTTTTCCTGCGGGAAATGTGGAGAACGGGCCAGATCAGCGGCAGAGAAGCCGCCCGCAGGCTTAACGTAACCCACAACACCTTCTTCAAATGGGCGAAGGACTTCCTTTAGAACGAGCTCCCGTCCCGGATACGGCTGAGGCCTGTGGTAAAAAAAGTAGACTTTTTTAGCCAGCCCTGTTTTCATGGTACATAAGGCAAAATTCAAGCAAATAGAGCAAAAATCCTTCCTGAAAAAGTATATCATGGCTGGCGAATTTTGTCTGATTTTCTGACCAAAACAGGGGAGGTGACGGTTGCCATGGAAGACAGCAGTTTGCTGCTTGAAGAGATTGCCGAGAAAGCCGGATGCAGCTTTCTTTCCGATTTGCATCAGGTCGGCAAAAAGGCCGATATTCTGCGTGCAATCGATCGGATTCCCCATAACCTTTACACAGGCAGGGGCTGGCGGGACACGGCCTCATATATCAGCGGGCAGGATTGCAGCTTTGATACCGAACCCGAAATAAGAAGATATCTGTCGGACTACTGTAAAGACGGCTCAGATAAATAAGAAGATTGCCAGGAAATGGCACATAGAGCCTAAAATGATAAATATATGGAAAATCTCATGAAAGCCAAATGTCGCAAAGATGTTTGGCTTTTTTATAATGTACATAACTGCGCCAATGGAGTAAAGGATTCCGCCGGCAGCCAGCCAGAAGACAAATTCGGATGATACATTCAGAGCCCCGATCTGAAAGACGATCGCCCAGCCCATGATTAAATACAGGCAAGTGTACAGCCAGCGGGGGCCGTTGAGCCAGCAGACTTTCAGGACAATTCCCACGATGGCGACGCTCCAGACAGCGATCAGCCAGATAAGGCCGCGGCTTTCCTCCATACAATTGGCCAGGATCGGTGTATAGGTCCCGGCGATCAAAACGTAGATCATGGAGTGATCCAGCTTGCGAAGCCTCCGCACCCTGCTCTCAGACCCCTGCGAATAGTGATAGATGCTGCTGCAGGAATAGAGCGCGATGAGGGACAGCCCAAAGACCACATAAGACCAGGAGTTTTCTTCCCGGCGGAAACAAGCCAGCAGTACGGCAGCGGCAACAGCCAGGATCGCTCCGATAAAGTGGGTCCAAAAGCTCCAATATTCTCTGGGTTTAAAAGTGCGAATTGTCATAATTGATATCTCCTAATATAATTTTCAATATTATGTTTTAAAGTATGACAGATTATAATAAAAAAAGCAACAGATATTTTTGACATTGGAGGGCATATCCGATAATATATTTCTTGGAATGTTAAAAATTATGCGTACAACGCTGAGAGGAGAATAAAACGTGAAAGAACTGGAACTGAAATATGGATGCAACCCCAACCAGAAACCGGCGAAGATTTATATGAAGGATGGACAGCTGCCCATTACAATACTCAATGGAAAGCCGGGATATATCAATTTGTTGGACGCTTTCAACAGCTGGCAGCTGGTAAAGGAGCTGAAAGAAGCCACCGGCATGGCCGCCGCCGCGTCCTTCAAGCATGTCAGCCCGGCGGGCGCCGCGGTATGTACGCCGCTGGACGAGACCTTAAAAAAGATTTATTTTGTAGAAGGCGTAGAGCTGTCTGATATGGCGACGGCCTACATAAGAGCAAGAGGGGCGGACCGCATGTCCTCCTACGGCGATTTTGTAGCCCTGTCGGATGAATGTGACGAGCAGACCGCGGAGTTTTTGAAAAGGGAAGTCTCCGATGGAATCATCGCGCCGTCCTACTCAGAAAAAGCTCTGGAAATTCTTAAAAGCAAGAGAAAGGGCAGCTATCTGGTGATTCAGATCGACCCCCAATACATCCCGCACAAGCAGGAAACAAAAGAGGTCTTCGGTATCACCTTTGAGCAGGGAAGAAACGATGCTCGCATTACAGAAGAACTGCTTCGCGAAATTCCTACTGCGCAGAAGGAACTGCCGGAAGAGGCAAAGAGGGATCTTCTGATTGCTCTGATTACTTTGAAATATACCCAGTCCAACTCGGTCTGCTATGCCAAGGACGGCCAGGCCATCGGTATCGGTGCCGGCCAGCAGTCGCGGATTCACTGTACGCGTCTTGCCGGAAACAAAGCAGACATCTGGTTTCTGCGTCAGCATCCCAAGGTGCTGAATCTTCCGTTCAAAGAAGATATCCGGCGCGCTGATCGGGATAATACCATCGATGTGTATATTTCCGACGATTACGACGATGTTCTGCGGGACGGAATCTGGCAAGCCTTTTTCACGGAAAAACCACAGGTGCTGACAAGAGAAGAAAAACAAGCCTGGCTGGAAAAGCTGGACGGAGTTTCGCTGGGGTCCGACGCCTTCTTCCCATTCGGTGACAACATTGAGCGGGCCCATAAGAGCGGTGTTAAATACATAGCCCAGGCCGGCGGCTCGGTCAGGGATGACAATGTTATTGAGACGTGTGATAAATACGGGATTACCATGGCCTTTACGGGGCTCAGGCTGTTCCATCATTAAAACAGGGGAAAGGGAAAAATAAATGGAGATTGAAATTATAAAAGCGATAGTTCTCGGTATTGTGGAAGGGATCACGGAATGGCTACCCATCAGCAGTACCGGGCATATGATTCTGGTGGATGAATTTATCAAGCTGAAGGTAACCCCGGAATTTCTGGAGATGTTTCTGGTGGTCATACAGCTGGGCGCCATTCTGGCGGTAGTGGTCATCTATTGGAGAAGGCTCATTCCCACCAGCAAAAAAACCTGGATCATGTGGGTGAAGATCGTTGTGGCCTGTGTGCCGGCAGCAGTGGTGGGGCTTCTTTTGGACGATGTGCTCAACGCGCTGTTCTATAACTACCAGACAGTAGCAATCATGCTGATTATTTTTGGTGTGCTGTTTATTGTCATAGAAAACCGCAATAAAAAGGCTGTTCCAAAAGTAAACAGCATCGACGACCTCACATACAAACAGGCCTTGATTATTGGGGTCTTCCAGTTGATCGCCGCGGTATTTCCCGGAACCTCCCGCTCAGGCGCGACAATTCTCGGCGGACTGATGATCGGCGTCAGCAGAACGACGGCGGCGGAATTTACCTTTTTTCTGGCAATCCCGGTCATGTTCGGCGCCAGCCTTCTCAAGCTGGTTAAATTCGGTATGAACTTTACAGGAGAAGAATCGCTGCTCCTGATTAACGGAATGATCGTGGCTTTCCTGGTTTCCATGGCAGCCATCAAATTCCTGATGAATTATATTAAGAAGCACGATTTTAAAGTGTTCGGCTGGTATCGGATCGTGCTGGGCGTGATCGTGCTGGGGTATTTTGGATTTAAAACGTTTTTTTAAAATCAAGGTGGCCGCAAACCCGCGGCCATTTTTTGTTGCAGCCGGACTGCTGGCGGTAACTTTTTCTTCAAATCGGTGCAAGGTTACGCAAAGCTGTGGGTTTGCGGGTGCCCGGAGCCGTAGAAAATGACAGTTTGTGCTTCGGGCGCTTTGGGAGGCCGCAGGATCGTTGAAAAATGCGTAACTTTTTGAAAAAATCGAGAAAAGTTACCGGTCGGGTATGGTTTTGCGGCGAGTATGGCCTTATGAGAAACTGCCAAAAAAAGACAAATTGCTATTTTCATCAACACGCAGCGAGAAACCAGGCTTTTGTTGATCTTTTTTCAAGGATAACAGGACATGAATGCGTAGAAACTGGGTCAAGAGGGATCTTGGAGCAGAAGCAGCGGCCGCAACCCTTGGAAATACCTCAACAACCAAGGCGAAATGGACGCGGTGTTGAACAATTATGGATACCGCCCCAAACAAGGATCTTGCCCAAAAAAGGAGGCAAGCGCCTGCTCTGTACAGGCGCTTACATGATTTTATTAATGGCTATTTACTAGCTATGCGGCCACCGTCAGTTGAACGACGGACTTGCCGCGGTTGAACAGATTCCAATAAATAGCTCTGCATTTTTCGAATCGGTCAAAAAGTTTTTGCGCTTCACATTCATTGCAGTAGACCTTCCAGCAGCCGCAGCAGCGGCTGTTCCTTCCTTTGTTTTCGATGAAGCCCTTGACATCATCGAGAGGGTAGCCGAGAAACAGACCGATCTCGTGAGGAAATTCTAAGTGAGAAGATATTCGCACGCTGAGATATTGCAAACAAACTTCGAGTCGGTCCGTTTCATAGCCATAGTTTGAAAGGAAGTCCAAAACACCCTGTCTTTGTAATTCTTCCTGGACCCTGGCGCTGCGGTACACATAGATCAGAGCACGTTTTCCTGATCTGCGCAGCACACGGAGGGATACGCCTTTTGGACGAAGATCGGCGCGGAGAAGTTCCAGCTGCTGCTCTAAAAGTTTTATTGATTTAAAAGAGTAATTGAATATGTTGGCACTTTTCAGTCCGGCCAGTGTTGGCGAGCAATGGGCAACCAGATGCTTATCTAACATGAGTTCCTCCTGATCCTGAAAGTTAGTTATTGCTAACCAATGAGGTAAAAAATAAGGAATCTAGCAATTCCCTGCAGCGACTTGTTCAATAATTGGTTAGCTTTAACTAACCAAAAGTATACTATGGACGCACGGATCTGTCAACACTTTTTTTAAAAAAGATTTTTGCCTTCATTGACGGGTGTACCCCAACCGTGATATTCTAATGAATAGCACCTCCATCCATTGACTGCGGCTTCGCTGCGGGGACGGATCTGCCCGGGCGTATGGGGTAAAGTCTCCATGCGTTACACTGCTGCCGCTCATTTGCGGCTGGCGTAAGAAAGGAATGATTTGAAAATGACAGAGAAAAAAGGCAAATATTATATTACAACGCCTATCTACTATCCGAGTTCCAACCTTCATATAGGACATACCTATTGTACCGTAATGGCAGATGCCATGGCGCGCTTCAAGCGGCTGTCGGGCTATGATGTACGGTTTCTGACAGGTACGGACGAACACGGACAGAAGATCCAGACCATAGCGAAAGAGCAGGGCGTATCCCCTCAGGAATACGTGGACAAAATCGTGGACGGCATCAAAGACCTGTGGAAGACTATGGAGATTTCCAACGATGACTTTATCAGAACCACGGAACCGCGTCACGTGGAGCGGGTTCAGAAAATATTCACGCAGCTTTATGAAAAGGGCGACATCTATAAAGGAGAATACGAGGGCATGTACTGCACGCCTTGCGAATCCTTCTGGACAGAGAGCCAGCTGGTAGACGGAAAATGCCCGGACTGCGGACGCCCGGTGGAGAAAGCAAAGGAAGAGGCATATTTCTTCCGTCTTTCCAAATATCAGGACAGGCTTCTGGACTTGTTTGAAAACAACCCGGAATTCCTGCAGCCGGACAGCAGAAGAAACGAAATGATTTCCTTCGTAAAACAGGGGTTGGAGGATCTGTGCATTTCCAGATCCACCTTTGACTGGGGAATTCCCGTGCCGATCGATGAGAAGCATGTCATCTATGTATGGCTGGACGCGCTCACCAACTATATCACGGCCCTGGGCTACCCGGATGATCCGGAGCTTTACAACGAATACTGGCCGGTAGACGTTCACCTGGTTGGCAAAGAAATCGTGCGTTTCCACACGGTCATCTGGCCGGCAATGCTCATGTCCCTGGAACTGCCGCTTCCGAAGCAGGTAAGGGGTCACGGATGGCTGCTGCTGGAAGGCGGCAAGATGTCCAAGTCCAAGGGCAATGTGGTGGACCCGGTAAAGCTGATCGAACGCTACGGAATCGACGCTCTCAAATATTTTCTTCTGAGAGAATATACCTTCGGACAGGATGGCATTTTTACCAATGAAGTGATGCTCAAGAGGATGAACTACGATCTGGCCAACGACCTGGGCAATCTGGTATCCAGAACGGTTTCCATGATTGAAAAATACAACGGTAGCTATGTGCCGGAAAGCACTGCGCCGGAGGATGAAACCGACAAGGATCTCAAATCCATTGCTGTTTCAGCTGCGGACAAAGTGGAAGCCCACATGGACCGGTTTGAATTCAATCTGGCTCTGGAGGAAATCTGGATCGTCGTAAGACGCGCCAATAAATATATTGATGAAAACACGCCATGGATCCTGGCTAAAAACGAGGCGGACAAGCCTCGCCTTGACACGGTGCTCCACAACCTGGCGGAAGCGCTGCGGATCGTATCGATCCTGATCTATCCGTTCATGCACACCACCTCAGCAGAGATCAGAAAGCAGCTGGGACTGTGGTACGCGGACGTTGCCTGGGAGGACGCTTTCACCTTTGATATGATGCAGGGCGAGCAGGTGAAAAAGGGCAAGGCCATTTTCCCGAGACTGGACATTGAAAAGGAACTGGAAGAGCTGGAAGCCCTCAAGGGCGGCGGCGAAGAAGAGAACATTCCTCTGGAATTGAAGGATGAAATCGTATACGACGATTTTGACAAGCTGGATCTGCGGGTGGGAACGATCCTTTCCTGCGAAAAGCATCCGAAGGCCGACAAGCTGCTGGTATTCCAGGTTAAAATGGGAACGGAGAGGCGGCAGATCATATCAGGTGTAGCCGACTACCATAAGCCGGAAGACTGCGTTGGCAGAAAAGTGGTCATCGTGGCCAACCTCAAGCCTCGAAAGCTCAGAGGCCTGGAATCGAAGGGCATGATCCTCTTTGCTGATAATGAGGTTGATGGAAAAGAGACCTTTGAGTTTGTAACAACGGCAGCGGATGACGGAAACCCGGTGACATAAAACACGTTTGATCTTGTAAGTTTCAGGTAAGTTTCAGGCGGGCTGCTTTGGCGGTCCGCTTTTTTCAAAGGAGCATAGAAATGAAAAAGAAAAGTATTGCCTTACTGCTTGCGCTGGCAGTTTTGGCAGCCCTCGCGCTGTCCGCCTGCGGAGCGGAGGATATTTCCATGAAGCTGGGCGAAAAGACGGTATTGGAAGATTATATTGAATTTACCCCGATAAATGTCCTGGCGACAGGGGACGAAATGTACGCTCCCACAGGCAATGAAAGCGGATGGGTTTACAACGGTGAACTGGAAGATCCAGCTTATGTGGCGCTGGTAGCAAAGGTAAAAAATCTCTCAAAGGACAAAATCAAGATGCAGAATTTCGTGACGTCGATTCTCAAGCAGGGAGAAAAGGAATACGATACTTATCAGACTATGCTGCTGACCGAGAACAATACGCTGCTTTCAACGAGAGACGCCATCGAGCCCGGTCAGGAGGGAACCGTATATATTCTCATGGACGGGGAGCAAAGCACAAGGGGAAAAGCCAGCATGGAAATGACCTTTACCAACAGCAGCTATGAGGGTGAGGACATTTATCACCTGGATATGGATACGAATAAAGCTGTGGCTGTGACCGTGCCGCTGGAAAAGGGAAAGACTGTTACAGCCGACGGCTATGGAAAAATGACCCTGAAAAAGGTCAGCACCGGTAAAAAAGTTGAGCCTACGAAGGCATCCAAATATGACGGGTATACCTATTACACTCCAAAGAAAACAGGTACCGTTTTGCTGGATGTTCAGATCCAGGCGGAAAACCAGCAGAGCAAGAAATGCCGGGACACGAATTTCATTGGAATTTCGGCGAATAAAGATAATAAAACGGCTTACGGCTACATCGCTACGGAAACGAAAGACGGTAAAAATATGAAGGACCTGGCCTTTCTCAAACCTGGGGAAAGCCAGCTGCTCCATGCGGTGGCTGAGGTTCCGAAGGAGTGGAAGAGCGGCGGAGTGCAGATCTATCTGTATTTCGGCGGGCAGTATTACGAGTACAGCTGGGCCGGAGAGAAATAAAGCGGAGGAATAGGAAAATGTTGTTTGATTCACATGCGCACATAAATAATGAATCCTTCACGGAGGAGGAGCGCCAGGCGCTCATTGAGAAAATTGAGGCATCCAAACTGGACTATGTCATGGACATCGGCTTTAACCTGGAAAGCTCGGCCCTGGCGGTAAAGCATGCCCAGAGCCTGCCATGGTGCTACGCTGCGGTGGGATGCCACCCCCATGACACCAAGGACATGGATGAGATTCAGCTGGCCATGATAAAGGGGCTGGCTAAAAAGGATAAGGTGCAGGCCATTGGAGAGATTGGCCTGGACTTTCACTACGATTATTCGGACAGGGACATTCAGCGACACTGGTTCCGCCAGCAGATCAGGCTGGCCAATGAGCTGAAAATGCCCATCGTCATCCACTCCCGGGAAGCGGATCAGGAAGTCATGGACATTCTCAGGGAAGAAGGCGCTTTTTCCCAGGAGAGAAAAGGCTGGTTCCCTCCCCGCTATGACGGAAGCGGAGACGCCCGCGTCCTGCTCCATTGCTTTTCGGGCAGCAGAGAACTGGGGAAGCAGTACGTCAGGCTGGGGGCTACGATTTCCATAGCCGGGCCGGTGACTTATAAAAACAATAAAAAGACGATTGGCGTTGTGGAGGATCTGCCGCTGGAGGTGCTGCTGGTGGAAACGGACTCCCCCTACCTGACGCCGGAGCCGTTTCGCGGAAAGCGCAATATTCCGCCTTACGTGGAATATACGGCAGGGAAGATTGCCGAGATCAAGGGCCTCACGCTGGAGGAAGTGGCGGAACGCACCAAAGAAAACGCCAAGCGGTTTTTTAATATTTCATTCTGAAGAATTTGGTCGCAAACCTGCGGCCATTTTTTATTGTGTTCGGAGCTGCGGTAACTTTTTTAAAAAACTGACGTCGGGTTACGCAAAGTTGTGGGTTTGCGGGTGCCCGGGACTGCCAAAAATGAAAATTTGTGCTACAGGCCTGTTTGAAGGCCGCAGGATCGTTGAAAAGTGCGTAACTTTTCGAAAAAATCAGCAAAAGTTACCGGTTGGACATGGTTTTGCATCAAGCTTTACAGCAAACCATGCATTTATAAAACCTCTGTCCTTAGAAAGCTTCTGTGCAAAGGGTAATTTGCTATTTTTATCAACACGCAGCGAAAAATTAAATGCTTGTTGAGCTTTTTTCAAGGCTCTGGAGGGTGCGGGTACGGAAATTTGCTCAATATGCGGCTTTGAACAGGAACAAAGACTGCAGACCCTTGAAAATACTTCAACAGCAGAGCGAAAACGAACCCGTTGTTGAGCAAATATGCATATTGCTAAAAATGACCCCGGCTCCCTGATAAAACGGCACCTTTTCCCTGCCTTTCGTGCCCATCTTTTTCCCGGGATCCCGTACCCATCTTTTCCGGCCATCAGCACCCATCCTCCCGAAATTTGTCGTAAAAAAACCGGTCTTTCCTTTCCCATTTCGACAAAGGAAAATATTGGGCAGAGGTATAATACGGACAGGCTTGTACAAAAGGAGGAGTCTGTAATGGAACTTATATCGAAAAGACCGGTGATCGGCAAAGAAAAAGGGGATATTAATATATGGTCTGTGGCGGCTGTGGTCATATTCAGCTTTCTGGTCAGCAGAGCCTGTTTTATGGGGGAAACGTTTCCGGCAGGGATTGCGTTGCTTACGGTGCTGCTTTCGTTTTACACCCTGAACTTTTATCTGCTTCCGGTTATGCTCATCGGACTGGGAACGTTTTACAGCAGTGGGATCTCCATTTGGGGGGATGTGGGCGCACTGTGCGGATGCGCGCTGGTTTTTCTGTGTACCGCTAAAATCCGTTTTGCAGCATGGCAAAAATCCATCATCGCAGGGTCCATCACGGTAATTGCAAGGAGCGTCTATTATATTGCCGCGGGATTTACATATCGGATTTCCATGGCGGATCTTCTCCTTGAGGGCTGTTTTGTGGCAGTGCTGTGCGGAATATTTGAGATATTCCTGCAGCTGCTTGAAAAAAAGGAACCTAAGAGCGGCATAGCGGGAGGGCTGCTTGCCCTGATTTCCGCAATCATGCTGGTTGTTTCCGGGACGGGGTTTTCCTGGATATTGCTGCCGGCGGCCATGCTGGTGACGCTTTTTGCAGGATACCTGCTGGGGACCATGGAGGGGCTTTTGGCAGCTTTTGTTTCGGGTGTTTTCCTGATTCTTAGCGGCGAAGCGTTCGGAGCAGTCTTCATTCTGGCGCTGGGAGGGCTCACAGCAGGATTTTCAAGGGGACAGAATAAAATTGTGGCGGCCCTGTGCTTTGCGGCTGTCACCATGGGAGCGGGGACGATGGACCTTTCCGTCAATCTGGCGCTGCCCTTTTACGGCCCCCTTTCGGCGGGGGCGGTTCTTGCGTTTCTGCCGCAGAAATGGGTTTTTCGGCTGGACACGGCTCTCTGCGCGTTCCTGCGCTGCGGCACCTATAAGGAAAAACGAAAAAACGCGGAAGCGGCCGCCTATTTGGAGCGGGTTCAAAAAAATTTTGATGACCTGTCTTCCCTTTTTGTTTCGCAGGAAAACAATCGTATCCTCATGTCCCACCAATTTAAAGCCATGTCCAGAATTATGGACCATACCATCAGAGAAATCAGTCATAAAAATAAAGAAGGTCCGGCACGATTTACTGCTGAGCCGGCCTGGGCCGGTTATGCCAAAGACCGGGGAATTTCCGGCGACAGTTATATGTGGGAGGAACTGCCGGGCGGAAAATTCGCCATTGTCCTCAGCGATGGGATGGGCAACGGAAAGACTGCGGCAACGGAAAGCAGCCTGGCAGTGACCACGGTAATCAAGCTGCTGAAAGCGGGCCTGGAAGTGGAACTGGTGCTGAAGCTGCTCAACTCCATCCTCCTTCTCAATGCGGAAAATGAGATATTTTCCACCATTGACCTGGGGATATTCAATAAAAAGACAGGAAAAATGAAATTTTACAAGATCGGCGCGGCGACGACATTCATCAAACGGAAAAACTCCGTAGAGACCGTGAAGGTTTCGGCCATGCCTATGGGCATCGTGGACGGACTGAAGATCGACTATGTGACGGTGCATCTGAATCCGGGGGACCAGGTCATTATGATCTCCGACGGCGTCACCGATTCCAAAAGAGAGGATCTTTCCATGGAGTGGCTCCAGGAGACGATCGACGAAATCAAATCCAGGGACCCCCAGACCATGTGCGATTTAATCATGAACCGGGCCGTGGAAAACTACGGTTTGAAAGAAAAAGACGACTTGACGGTTTTGTCTGTAAGAGTCAGTTGATCTATGGTATACTGATCCCATGGTCAGAGAAAAGATTAAAAAAACGATTTTTCGGCATAATTTAATACAAAGAGGAGAGCACATTGTCATAGGCCTTTCCGGAGGCCCTGATTCAGTGTGCCTTTTTCATGTTCTGAAAACCCTCAGCGCGGAGCTGGGATTTTCTTTGTACGCAGTCCATGTGAACCACAAGTTTCGTCCCGGCGCGGCCGAGGAGGACCAGGCTTATGTGGAAGAGCTGTGCGGCAGGGAAGGCATCCCCTGTGAAACCGTTGTCCGCGACTGCCTGCAGCTGGCCGGAGAATTGGGAATGACCGGCGAGGAGGCGGGCCGCAAGGTGCGCTATGAAGCCTTCGATAAAATGGGTCAAAAGCTGGTGCAAAGCGGAATACCGGCGGAGAAAATAAAGATCGCTGTGGCACAGAACGCCAATGACCAGGCGGAAACCGTGCTGCTGCGGCTTTTGCGGGGGACCGGCCCCGATGGGCTTGCAGGAATGGCCTACCTGCGCAGGGAAGGCGATTTTGCCATTATACGGCCCCTGCTTGATGTAAAGCGGCAGGAGATCGAGACCTATTGCCATGACCATAAGCTCAACCCAAGGATTGATGAAACCAATTTACAGCCGATCTATACCAGGAATAAAGTGAGACTGCAATTGATACCATATTTGGAGGAGCATTTCAACGGGAATATCGAAGGCGCATTGGTGCGGCTGGCGAAAATTGCCGGGGAAGATAAAGAATATCTCTGGAAAATCACACAGCAGTCATATAAAGAGATTATGATAAAGCCTGGAGTTCTGGAACTGGAAGGGCTGAAAGGGCTGGACGCGGCTATCCGCCACCGGGTTTTGCGAAAAGCCTTCGCGGACTGCGGTCTGGACCAGGATATCACAGAGCGGCATCTGGCGGCAGCGGATCAGCTTTTGCTAGGGGGAGAAACCTCTAAAACGCTGGATTTCCCCGGCGGCTACCGAATGACCATCGGTTATGACGAGGTTCGCTTCTATAAAGAACCGGCGGCTGCCAATGAAACGGACAGTTGGCAGGAAACTGGCGCCCTGGGATTGCGGACGGAGGTTGTGCGTGCGGGTCGGGCTCTTCCACCCGGTGCGGCTGCTTTTGACTGGGAGAAGATTTGTATGGCGCATGGAGAGGCTCCGGGGATAGAGCTGAGGAAAAGAAGGCCGGGCGATTATATTCGCCTAAAAAACGGACGCAAGAAGCTTCAGGACTTCTTCGTGGATAGGAAGGTGCCGAAAGAGGACCGGGAAAGCGTACCTCTGGCAGCCATTGGCAGTGAAATACTGTGGATCATAGCCGATGGAAAAACGGATTTTAAATCCCATCGTTACAGTGAAAAATATAAATTGGATTCATCAACAAAAATGGTCCTTGTGCTTGAAATTATTTGTGAAATGTGATAAAATGACATACCCAATTTTGGATATTAGAACAAAATTTTAGATAAAAATACCGACACGGGAGGACGGAAATTTGAAAAGGTTATCGAAAAATATAGGAATTTACCTGATCATCTTCGGGCTGGTACTGGCTATGGCATGGTTCTACAGCAGCGGTTCCGACAAGGATGCGGAAAAGGAAGTTTCTTTTTCCACAATGGCTGAATACGCGGCTGACAGCCAGATTTCGGAGATCAACATCACCGAGACCAAGATCAGCGCCACGCTGAAGGACGATCAGCAGGTATACGCATACGCATCCAACGCCATCGACCTGCAGTGGTTCAATGAAAAATACGTTTATCCGCAGATTGACGCCAAGACGCTGAAGTATAAGACGGATGAGCCGCATAAAGAATCGATCTTTATAACCCTGCTGCCGACGCTGATTATGATCGGTGCGCTGGTATTCTTCTTCTTTATCATTATGAATCAGAGCGGAGGAGGAGGCAAGGCCATGTCCTTCGGAAAGAGCAAGGCCAAGCTGCAGAAGGACAGCGATCTGCGAAAAGTCACCTTTAAGGACGTGGCTGGCCTGGATGAAGAGAAAGAAGAGCTGCAGGAGGTCGTTGATTTTCTGCGGAATCCTAAGAAATACAACAGCCTGGGCGCAAGGATACCAAAGGGCATTCTGCTTGTTGGCCCTCCGGGAACAGGTAAGACATACATCTCCAAAGCCGCTGCCGGCGAAGCAGGGGTTCCTTTCTTTACCATCAGCGGTTCCGATTTTGTGGAAATGTTCGTCGGCGTCGGCGCTTCCAGAGTAAGGGATCTGTTCGAACAGGCCAAGAAAAATTCGCCGTGCATCATCTTCATCGACGAGATTGACGCCGTAGGCCGTAAGAGAGGCGCGGGCCTGGGCGGCGGCCACGATGAACGAGAGCAGACGCTGAACCAGCTGCTGGTTGAAATGGACGGATTCGGAGAGAATATGGGCATCATTATTCTGGCTGCCACCAACCGGCCGGACATTCTGGACCCGGCGCTCCTGAGACCGGGAAGATTCGACCGTCAGGTTGTGATCGGCGTGCCGGATATCAAAGGAAGAGAAGAGATCTTCAAAGTGCACTCGAGGAACAAGCCGCTGGCTGACGAAGTGGACCCGAAGGTCCTGGCAAGACGGACGCCGGGATTTACCCCTGCGGACATTGAAAATATGCTCAACGAGGCGGCGCTTCTGACCGCCAGGAGAAACGGACTCAAGATCCGTATGGACGAAATCGAGGAGGCTATTACAAAAGTAATCGCCGGTCCGGAAAAGAAGAGCCGGGTAATCAGCGAGGAAGAGCGAAAGCTGACCGCGTTCCACGAAGCGGGCCATGCGGTAGTCGCCCACTCACTGCCAAAGACAGACCCGGTACACCAGATTACCATCGTTCCCAGAGGACGTGCCGGCGGATTCACCATGATTCTGCCGAAGGAAGATAAATATTACGGTACCAAAACGACCATGCGGGAGCAGATTATCCATCTCCTGGGCGGCCGTGTGGCGGAAATGCTGACCCTGGACGACATCAGCACCGGAGCCAGCAATGACATTATGCGGGCCACGGAGATCGCCAAAGACATGGTAACCAAGTACGGATTCAGCGATAAGCTGGGCCCGGTTAACTACAGCTCATCCGATGAAGTCTTCCTTGGAAAGGATTTTTCCACCAGACAGAACTATTCGGAGGAGACGGCGTCTGAAATCGACGAAGAAGTTAAAAACATCGTGGAAGCCTGCTTTGAAGAGGCTAAGGCGATTCTGACCGAACACCTTGACAAACTCAATACAGTGGCGGAAGCCCTGCTGGAGATCGAGACGCTGGACGGCGAGCAGTTCGAGCTTTTGTACAGCGGTAAAATGACGGCCCAGGAGCTGGCGGACGATGTGCTGGCCAAGGAGGACGAACGCCGCGAAAAGAACGCAGCCGAAGCAGAAGAAGCCGCCAGATTACTGAGAGAGCAGGAAGAGCGCGAGGCCAGAGAGGCGGAAGAAGCGCTCAACAATATGATTCTGGATAAAGAAGAAGAAAAGAACTGGGTAACGGACGGCGAAGATGAAGAAGATCCGGACGACGATATGCCCAGTGAAGAAGAGCTGGCGAAATATGACGAAGACTATTTTGCGGACGACGATGAGGAAATAGACGAAACGTCAGAGGAAGAGACGGACGACGAAGAAGCAGAGGAAAAAAGGAAAAAGGCTTCGGAGGAAGATAAAGAGGAAAAATAGATGAAAGTTACAGTAAAGGATTGCCTGGAATTAAGAGCTTTTAAAGGCGCGAAGGTAGTCGCGGGAAAAGCAGGGCTGGGAAACGATGTAAAAGCGGTCTCGGTTCTGGAGGCTACGGCGCCCAACGAGGTGAAAGCCTATGCGGATGATAAAGGCGAGCTGCTTCTGACCGGATTCTTCGCAGTCAGAAACGATGTTTCTCAGCAATGCCAGATTGTGAAGCAGGTGGCCTCCGACGGCCACGCGGCGCTGGTTGTGTTCTATGTGGGCGCAGTGGTGCAGGCTCTGGATAAAAAGGTCATTGAAGCCGCGGAATCGGCAGGACTGCCTTTGATTGTCATGCCAAAGGACAGCCGTGTCCACTATTCCCATGTCATCACACAGATCATGGAAAAGGTCCTTTACAGCGACAATTTCAGCAATCGGCTTATCAGTAACACGATCTTCCATCTGTTGAATTTTGAGAAACACAGCAACTTTCAGTCCGCAGTCAGAGAGGCTGCCATCAATAATGATTTTCAGCTGATTCTTCTCAGCGAAGATTTCAACCCGATTCTCTCCGTGGAAACCCGCCACAAGGCGACCATCGCAGAGGCGATTCGCCTGGGGAAAGAACGGGAAGTGGAAAAACAATCGGAAGTTTATACCATGATCGATGTCAACGGCGTCCTGACCTACTGGGGACCCGTTACCATCAACAATGATAAATACTTTATGTTCATCGTGGACAATGAAGATTCCTATTCCGCCGGTGAAATAACCAAGCTGGCGGAAATCATCGAGCTGGCCATGGGCATGTGGAAATACACGCCTGAGCGGGATGCCAGGGCCGAGTTTATTAAGGCGCTCATGCGGGGTAACAAGAGTTTGGCGTATACCCTCAAGGACGAGGCCGGCATAGACGGCGACGATATTCTCAGCGTGTTCTTTGCCAAAGGGATCAATCAGGGAATCCTCACGGAATTTGAAAAACAAGAGGGCCTGAATATCATGAAGATCAGTGAGGGCGATGAGACTTACGGAATGATTCTCATTGACCGGGATGATCCGGATGTGGATATCGACGGAAAGGGCAGCTGTGTTAAGCTGTTCAATAAGCTGAAAGAGGATAAAACTGTTCGTATTTTTCATGTCACGGGACTGGACGGCATTGAGGGCGCGGGAGACGCCTACCGCCTGATCAGCGAGAGCTGGTCCTTTGTCCAGAACGTATTTCCATACAAGCGGGTTTTCACGAAATACGAATTGGCCCTGGTTAGCAACTGTATCAATATTCAGCTGCAGGGCGGTTACGTCAAAAAAAATTATATGGAGCTTTTGGAGCCATTTAAAGGCGCCGGCGAAAACAAAGGCAAGCAGCTGCTGGATACCCTGGAAACCTTTGTGCTGGATGCCGGGATGAACAGCGGTAAAACCGCTGAATTTATGGGGATTCATACCAACACCGTTCAGTACAGGCTGAAACGGATCAACGACGTGCTGGGAGTGGAAATCACCGGCAACCGGGTCATCCCGGGGCTGACGATTGCTCTGGCCCTGAAACGCCTTGAGCGGGTGGTTAGCTAAGCTGTTTTATTTTGGATCGGCTTTGCTGTGGGAATTGGCTCATACGAAAACCGGCCCAAAAGATAAATCGCGATTTTCATCAACACCCCGGGGTAAATCAGGTTCTTGTTGAGTTTTTTTCAAGGATACACTGTGCGAGCGCATAAAATTTTGATCAATATGCGGCTTTGAACAGGAACAGAGGCCGCAAACCTTGGAAATACATCAACAACAAAGCTAAAATGACTCCGGTGTTGAATAAATATGTATATTGATAAAAAGGGCTTCGCCCCCGACTTGTACGGCGCTGCCGTAAAGTACAGAATAGCGAAGAAAGCGCGGTATGGCGCGCATCTTATATTGTATAAAAAGGAGAACACAGAATGTATTTTAATTACTTGGACAAGGCTGATCCGGAGATCAGCGCAGCTATCAAACGCGAGATCGGCAGGCAGGAAACGAAGATTGAGATGATCGCATCGGAAAACTTTGTAAATTACGAGATCATGGAAGCGGCGGGCAGTGCCCTGACAAATAAATACGCAGAAGGCTATCCGGGAAAACGTTATTACGGCGGCTGCGAATTCGTAGACGAAGTGGAAGCGATGGCCATTGAACGGGCAAAAGCGCTCTTTGGAGCCGATCATGCCAACGTGCAGCCTCACTGCGGCGCCAATGCCAACACAGCCGTATATCAGGCGGTGCTGGAATATGGAGATACCGTTCTGGGCATGGATCTTTCCAACGGCGGACACTTGTCCCACGGTTCCCCGGTCAATATTTCAGGAAAATCTTATAACTTTGTGGCGTATGGACTGAACCCGGAAACGGAGAAAATAGACTTTGATAATGTAAGAGAGCTGGCTCTGAAACATAAACCAAAACTTATTGTAGCGGGAGCATCGGCCTATCCGAGAACTATTGAAACCGATAAGTTCAGGGAGATCGCCGATGAAGTGGGCGCTATCCTGATGGTGGATATGGCGCATATCGCCGGTCTGGTGGCAACGGGGCATCATCCAAATCCGATGGAATACGCGGATATCGTTACCAGCACGACCCACAAGACCCTGCGCGGTCCGAGGGGCGGACTGATCCTGTGCAAAGAAAAATATGCGAAAGCCATCGATAAGGCAATCTTCCCGGGAACCCAGGGAGGCCCTCTGATGCACATTATCGCAGCAAAAGCCGTATGCTTTAAGGAAGCGGCTGAACCTGAATTCAAAGTATACCAGCAGCAGGTGATCGACAATGCCCAGGCGCTGGCCAAAGCACTGATTGAAAAAGGATTTAACCTGGTTTCCGGCGGAACGGACAACCATCTGGTTCTGGTGAACCTGGTCAATAAAAATCTGACCGGAAAGCGGGCGGAAAACCTGCTGGACGAAGCCAATATTACTACCAACAAGAACTCTGTTCCCAACGACCCGCAGAGCCCCTTCGTTACCAGCGGCCTGAGACTGGGAACCCCTGCCATGACCAGCAGAGGTTTCAAGGAAGAGGATGTTGCCAAAACCGTAGAGGCTATGGCCCTTGTTTTGGACAACCCTGACGATCCACAGGCCATGGAACAGGCAAAAGCAATCGTAAAGGAGCTTTGCGAAAAGTATCCGCTGCATACGATTCAGAAATAGTATATTTGCGGGCCGCGGTAACTTTTCGAAAAAATCAGGAAAAGTTACGCAAAGATGTGGGTTTGCGGGTGTTCGAAATCGTGAAAAACGACAATTTGTGCTATCAGCCGTTCGGAAGGCCGCAGGATCGTTGAAAAATGCGTAACTTTTCGAAAAAAATAGGAAAAGTTACCGGACCTGCGTTTTTGGTGAGCGATTCTCAGCCAAACGATAAAAAGGAGTGGGATGCAATGTGGGCAGGATCTCGCTCCTTTTGCGTATGTTAATTGGTCTCAAAAGTTGTGGGCATCATGCTTTATGCCCGGCCATTGGGTATTGGAAATAAGTAAATATCAAGCCGGCTCCGAAAAAACTAAAAAAATGATAGTTCTGCTTGGATTGCTACCGAAAACTGAGGGTGAATATCAAAATATAGAATTATATCGAGGCGAAATGATACTTTCAGGAAAGAATGCGGTAAAATCCAGGCGAAAGTATCAAAACAGCGCAATAGAATACGTGTCATTGATATTCAGTGACTTCCATTGACCCAAAACGCTGTGAAAGTATCAAAATTGTGCTGCTGCTGTGCGCCTATTGACATTTGGGCTCTGATGGCGTGCTGAGGAGATCTGGATGTTGAGACTCGCTGTTGAAATTCGTTGCTGGAACTCGATGTTGAAATCCGCTGCTGGAGCTCATTGCCGGAATTCGCTGCTGGAGCTCACTACTGGGCTCCGTTCTTGAGAATCGGTCTGTATGAAAACTGCCCCCCAAAAGGCAAATTGCAATTTTTATCAACAGGCAGCCAGAAACCAGACTTTTGTTGAACTTTTTGCAAGGATACGGCGTATACGGGCAGAGAAATTTGATCAATATGCGGATTTTCGCAGGAGTGGAGACCGTAAAGCTTGGAAATACATCAACAACAAAGCCGAAATAAATCCGTTGTTGAGCAAATGTGCATATTGTTAAAATTGCGAGTCCCCACCCCAATGGCAGGGTTTGCGAGTCCCCAATGGTCGGGTTCGTGCGGCACCAGCCCCAAGAGACTCATTCCGGCCCCGCTAGCGGGCTGCGGTAACTTTTCAAAAAAATCAGGAAAAGTTACGCAAAGATGTGGGTTTGCGGGCGTTCGAGATCGCAAAAAATGAAAATTTGTGCTTCCGGCCGTTCTGAAGGCTGCGGGATCGTTGAAAAATGCGTAACTTTCCGCGAAAATTAGGAATAGTTACCGGAACTGCTCTTTTTGGTGAGTGGCTCGCATCAAGGCCTTATGTCTGGCCTGCGCCGACAGTGCCACAGGCGGGACCGCTGTGAGAAGAAAGAAAAAACGGATCAGCAATTGATCCGCTCTGTCTTTTGTTTTCACTTATCGCTTTGTGTTGGGGCCCAGACCTTCTTTTTTCGAATTGTGGCCCAGATTTTGATTTTTTAAAGCTCCGGGGACATCGCTTTCCTGTTCTTCAAGAACCTTTTTGCCCATGCTGACAAGGCCTGCCGAAGTCAGTTTGCCCAGATCCTTTGAAGTCATATCGCCAAGATCCATTTTACCACCTCCTTTTACTAGATAGTGTTAGTAGAAACACGCTGGTTATACTATATCTTCGGAAGCCCGGTAAAAACGGCTGTTTCCCTTGTAAAGACCAGCTGGAAGAATAATGTATACAACGGAAATTTGGTTGCAAAAGGGCTTGAAGTACGTTATAGTGAGGTTGGTGTACCATGCACTGATAAATATTTCACAAAACATCCAAAATACTTAAGGAGGAAATATATATGAACAAGCTTGAAGAACTTCGCCAATTGAAAGAAAAGATAGCTCAGGGCGGAGGACAAAAAAGGATCGATGCGCAGCACAAAAAAGGCAAGCTGACCGCAAGAGAGAGACTGAACGTTCTCTTTGACGAAGGAAGCTTTGTAGAAAACGATGTGTTTGTTTCTCACAGATGCACCAATTTCGACATGGCTGACACGAAGGCTCCTGGGGATGGCGTTGTTACTGGTTATGGTACAGTGGACGGCAGACTTGTATTTGCTTATGCGCAGGACTTTACAGTACTTGGAGGATCTCTGGGTGAATACCACGCAGAGAAGATCGTAAAGGTCCAGGGAATGGCTCTGAAAATGGGAGCGCCGATCGTTGGCTTAAATGACTCCGGCGGAGCGAGAATTCAGGAAGGCGTTAACGCACTTTCCGGATTTGGAAAGATTTTCCATAACAATACGATCTCTTCGGGAGTAATTCCGCAGATTTCCGTTATCATGGGACCTTGCGCGGGCGGAGCTGTTTACTCACCAGCCATTACAGACTTTATTTTCATGGTAGACAAAACAAGCCAGATGTTCATAACCGGACCGGAAGTAATCAAAACGGTTACGGGTGAAGATATTTCCGCAGAGCAGCTGGGCGGCGCTATGACACACAACACAGTCAGCGGAGTTGCTCACTTTATAGGCAAGGATGACACAGATACACTGATGCAGGTAAGAGAGCTTCTCAGCTACATGCCTTCCAACAATCTGGAGACAGCGCCGATTTACGCGACCAACGATGATCCTAACAGAATGATTCCAGAACTGAACGATATCATTCCAGATAATCCAAATAAAGCGTATGACATGTACGATGTCATCACAAAGATCGCAGACGATGGCAAATTCTTCGATGTTATGCCGCACTACGCGAAAAATATCATTACCTGCTATATCAGAATGGACGGGGCGACAGTGGGCGTTATTGCCAGCCAGCCGAAGTTCGGAGCCGGCTGCCTGGACATCAATGCTTCCGATAAGGCCGCAAGGTTCATCAGAAGATGTGACGCGTTCAATATTCCGCTTCTGACGCTGGAAGACGTACCGGGATTCCTGCCTGGAGCCGACCAGGAATACGGCGGAATCATCCGCCACGGAGCCAAGATGCTGTACGCTTACTGCGAAGCAACGGTTCCTAAGATTACAATGATTCTGAGAAAGGCCTACGGCGGCGCTTACATAGGAATGTGCAACAAGGAACTGGGCGCTGACATCGTTATGGCATGGCCTTCCGCGCAGATCGCCGTAATGGGAGCAGCCGGAGCAGCTAACATCGTATTCAAGAAAGACATCAAAGCAGCCGATGATCCGGAAGCCAAGAGACAGGAAAAGATCGCAGAATATGAAGATAGATTCAACAATCCGTACAGAGCCGCAGAGATGGGTTATGTAGACGACATCATCGAACCGGCTACAGCAAGACAGAGAATCATCAGTGCTCTGGATATGCTGAGCACAAAGAGAGAATCCTTACCTGCTAAGAAGCACGGTAACATTCCGCTGTAGGAGGTGGCACTATGAGTTTAATGGAACAATTCGCAAATCCCGAGATGATGCACAGCCTGTCAATGAGTGAAAAACTGGCGGGTGCAGGAATCACCACCCTGATGGGTATGGGAATCACCTTTATCGTACTGATCCTCTTATGGGGATGTATCGCGATAATGACGAAGTTTACATATCGTCCGAAGAAGGGAGACACGGCGCCGCAGAAGGCGGATGCCGCCGCCGCGCCCTCAGCAGCCCCGGCAGCAACAGCAACAACAGTAAACGCAGCTGCCGATGACAGCCTGATCGCAGTCATCACTGCAGCAATAGCCGCATTTCAAGGGGGCTCCAACAACTTCATAGTTCGGAAAATTCGCAGAATGTCAGGCGAAACGACAGCATGGAGCGATGCTGGCCGTGCCGACTGTATTGACAGCAGAAAGTTTTAAAGTGTAGGATTTATCAGGAAAGGAAGAGTAAACGAAAATGAAAAAATATAACATTACTGTAAATGGCACTGCTTATGCAGTAGAAGTTGAAGAAGTAGGCGGAGCAGCAGCTCCTGCGGCTCCTGCGGCAGCTCCTGCCCCGGCAGCAGCTCCAAAAGCAGCACCGGCTCCCGCACCTGCGGCAGCAGCAGGCGCTGAAACAATAAGCGCTCCAATGCCGGGAACTGTTCTGGAAGTTAAAGTTACACCGGGCCAGGCCGTAAACGCCGGCGATGTGCTGATTATTCTGGAAGCTATGAAGATGGAGAACGAAATCATGGCACCGGCTGCAGGAACCGTAGATACCGTACCTGCAACCAAGGGCGCTTCCGTAAATGCCGGAGACGTTCTGGTTACTTTAAAATAAGTAAATGTAATTATGATGGAAAACTGGCGGGGCATCTTCACCCGCCAGTTTTCATTGTTGGGCGGAAATAAGCTCGACATAGCCCGCATATTAGAGTATAATAGCTTGCAGAATTCAAAAAAGGCAGAGCAAAGGAGAAAGAAGAACCATGCTACTAGCATTTGACGTAGGGAATACGAATATTGTACTTGGCGTTTTTAAAGAAGGAGAGCTGATCCAAAACTGGAGACTGGAGACAGACAACAATAAGAGCGCCGACGAATATGGAATGGTAATCAACCAGCTGTTTCAGTATGAAGGACTGGACGTAAAGGAAGTAGAAGATGTGATTATTTCCACGGTAGTACCTTCCGTACTGTTCACGCTGCAGCACCTGTCCATGAAATACTTCAACAAAAGAGCAATCGTCATTGGACCGGGGATCAAGACCGGCCTGGTGGTAAAATACGATAATCCAAAGCAGGTGGGGGCCGACCGGATCGTAAACGCCGTGGCAGCCCATGCCAAGTACGGCGGCCCGCTGATCATCATTGATTTCGGAACTGCCACAACCTTCTGTGCGGTTTCTGAAAAGGCGGAATACATCGGCGGAACCATTGCGCCGGGACTGAAAATTTCTTCCGAAGCCCTCTTCGAAAAAACAGCCAAGCTGCCCAAGGTAGAGCTGGAGGAGCCGGGAAACGTGATCTGCAGAAATACCATCCACAGTATGCAGTCGGGGCTGGTTTACGGCCATATGGGAACGGTTGACTATATCGTGAAAAAAATGAAAAAAGAACTGCAGGATTACAGCGAATCGGAAGAACCGGTAAAGGTCATCGCTACCGGAGGTCTGGCTACCCTCATCGACAGCGGAATCGACTGTATCGACCATGTGGACAAGCTGCTGACCCTTGAAGGCCTGGAAATCATCCATAGGAAGAACAAAAGGCAGAAATGATGAAGATCGGAAACATTGAGCTGGACAATCCTTTTGTATTGGCCCCTCTTGCGGGAATCACCGACGGACCGACCAGAAGTCTGGCGAAGGAACAGGGGGCCGCTTTTCTGTATTCGGAAATGGTCAGCGCCAAGGGACTCTGGTACAGGGATAAAAATACGGAGAGGCTGTTGAAAATCTTTCCCGGTGAAGAACCCATCGCTTTCCAGCTCTTTGGAAGCGAGCCGGAGATTATTGCTCATGCGGCCAGAAGTCTGCGGGACCGCAGGAACGCAGCCTTCGATATCAATATGGGCTGTCCGGTTCCCAAAGTCGTTAAAAACGGCGAGGGGTCAGCCCTGCTGAAAAACCCTGACCTGATCTATGATCTGGTGAAAGCCGCTGTCTCGGAAGCGGGCAAACCGGTAACAGCCAAGATCCGCATTGGCTGGGATAAGGATTCCATCAACGCAGTGGAGACCGCCAGGGCCATCGAGGCGGCGGGAGCATCTGCCGTAGCTGTTCACGGCAGGACCAGAGAGCAGTATTATAGCGGTACTGCGGACTGGGATATGATACGCAGGGTGAAAGAAAGCGTCAGCATACCGGTCATTGGCAATGGAGACGTTTTTTCAGGAGAAGACGCCAACCGCATGCTTGAGGAGACCGGCTGCGATATGGTAATGATCGCTAGAGGAGCCCTCGGCAATCCGTGGATATTCCGGGACGCGATCGCCATCTGGAAAGGCGAAGAAAAGCCCGATCCGCCATCTCTTGAGGAAAGGGTGAAAACCATGCTGATCCATCTCGACCGTTTGACAGAGGTCAAAGGGGAGTATGCCGCCGTCAGGGAGATGCGCAAGCATGTGGGATGGTACCTGAAAGGAATCCGCGGCTCCGCGGCTGTGCGGCGCAGCATCAACAGCATCACTGAGCTGAGTGAACTGAAAAAGGAAATCGGAAGCATAATCGAATAAAAAAGACACCCATATTCTCTTGTTTTCAGGAAAATATGGGTGTCTTTATAATGGTCTGGTTTTAGAATCATCCCATTTAGCGGGAAATGCCCCAAACAGCCCCTCCTGTTTAAGCGCTGATATCTTTTCGCTGGTAATGGAAGACAGCGACCAGGACGGCGACCAGCGCATAACACACCCCCAAAGTGACGAGACCGGCATCCAGCTGAGCCTCAGGAATTACTGAGGAAGCGTCCGCATATTTGAAGGGCGTGATATATTTGAGCCACTTGGCTTCATCGCTGATATTGCAGATAATATTGAGAAAATAGAGCAGTGCTGCCAGACCGAGCCCCAGTCCCAGACCGCTCCTGCGGATAAAAGCGGAAACGCAGAAACACACGAAGGCGATCTCCAGCTGCAGAAGAAACTGCGCAAGGTGGAAAAGGGCAAAGGCCTTTCCGTCCACGCTTTCATCAATGAGCGCGAAAGAGAGGAACGCACAGGCGAGGCAAATCACATTGAACAGAACCAGCTGACAGATCAAAGCCGCCAGCTTCTGCCAGACCGCCTGTATGCGGCTGATGGGATGGGTCAGAAGAAATTCAGCCGTATGGCCGCTTTCCTCCTTGGACAGCATGCCGATTCCCAAAAGAGCTGCAAAAAAGGAACCTCCGATTCCAAGAATATTGCCGCACTCAATACCATAAAAGCCCATGAGCGACGCAAAGTTCAGCCGGTCCATGCCAAAGGCCTGTGTGAAGCCGCCCATAGAGGAAAACATCTTATCCATACTTCCCATCTGACGCTCCATCTCCGGATACAGGAGCATGCAGATCAGCAGCATGAACCCGACCGCACAGCTCCAGATCAGCAGCATTTTACGGCTCTGTTTTAATTCATGTCTAAACAAGACCATTTCCGGCACCTCCTCCGTTATAAAAATGCATAAAGATTTCTTCAATGTCCGGTTCCGATATGGACAAATCTTCAATGCCAAGCCCGCTGAGGGACGCAATGAGCGCCTGCATTTCCCCCTGGTACAGAAAACGAACGCTGTCAGGGCCGCAGTCGATGTCAACGATGCCGTCGATCGCAGGAGGCTGCTTGATTCCGTGAATCTCCACCCTGCGCGCCGATGTTCGGGAAAGCGCCTCCACAGAATCGCTGACGATCAGCCGTCCGTCCCGGATAATGGCCGCGGACTGGCAATGGCGCTGGATTTCAGAGAGGACGTGGGAGGATAGAAAGATGGTAGCCCCTTCCCGGTTTCGTTCCGCAAGCAGTGAAAAAAATTCTTTCTGCATGAGCGGGTCCAGACCGCTGGTGGGTTCATAAAGGCGTGCGGCCTCTTTTTTGCAATTTTTTTTATGCAGCTTAGCGGAAAGATCAATCACTTCCTTTACACGCAGGTTGTCGTAAAACATAGCCTCAGAAGGCATGTAACCGGTCTCAGACAGGATTTGCGTGCGCTCCCTGACACAATCCCTGCCCATTACGGCTGCCTGGCCGGATGAAGGCGTTATGAGCCCCAGAAGAAGGCGGATCGTCGTACTCTTTCCCGCTCCGTTTGGCCCGATAAACCCATAGATCTCGCCTTGTTCCACCGACAAATCCAAATCTATGATTCCTCTGGATTTTCCGTAGTATTTTGTCAGGCCCTTTGTCTCGATCATCTTCATTACAGATATTCCTCCTTATAGAATTGACGGCGCAGAAGCTCCATATAAAAAAGAAATTCCTCGTTGAGCGTCTCTATGTCCGCAAGCTGCGCTTCTGTCCGGGAGCGGATAAAACCGTCCGACATCCAGAAGATAATGTCCAGCGCCTGGGCGACGGAAATTTCATCTTTAAACTTGCAGGTATCGGTGCGCGCCAGTATCGCCTCGCGGCTGGATGCGATCAAATCCTTAAAACGGCTGTCCATCTGAGTTTCCACAGCGTCGTCGTTTTCCAGATAAGCATTCATCAGAAACTCTATCAGAGCCGGATGCCTGCGAAGGACCTGAGCTTTCGCCATCTGCGCGCTGATCAGCACCTTGAAAAAGTCGCGCTCATCGGCGTCGTAGTAGTCTTTCATACCTTCAAGCATAGCCTTTTCGGCGTATTGATACACATAAAAGTAGAGTCCGTTCTTGTTTTCAAAGTAATGAAAAAGCAGGCTCTTGGAAATTCCCGCCAGCCTGGCGATTTCCTCAGTGGAAGCCTTTTTGTAGCTGTTCCTGGCGAATACGTGAAGCGCGGCGTTGACAATAGCCATCTGCTTTTCCGCAGTCAGATTAAAAAACTTCTCATTCATGGGCAAACTCCTTTCGTTAACCGAATCGGTCAACACCAGCATAACTCTGTTGACCGATTTAGTCAATAACTTTTTCATAATTTTTGCTTGACAAACAATATTATACGTCGTATAGTATTGATAGATAAACAATATAGTGTGCGATATTCCTTACGCTGAGACGGCTTTGCAGTAAGGAGGAATTGCGTGAGAAAGAAGGAGGAGCTATGGGATTTAAAATTGAATCAGCCCTTCTGGAAGCGTGTGTATTGTCGGTCCTTTCAAAAGAAGACACCTATGGATACGTGTTGACCCAATCCATGAAAAAGGTTTTGGATATTTCCGAGTCAACCCTGTATCCGGTGCTGCGGCGTCTGCAGAAGGAAGATTATCTGCGGACCTATGATCAGCCCTACCAGGGCAGGAACCGGCGGTATTATACCGTGACGGAAAAAGGCAAAGAACGATGTGAAATGTATAGGAAAGAGTGGAAAGTTTACAAGGGTCAAATTGATACCTTGCTTAGCGGGGGTGAAGATAATGAATAGACAAGAGTTTATGAACCGGCTGGCGGCGGAGTTATCAAAGCTGCCGAAGGAAGAAATCCGGGCGGCCATGGATTATTACAGCGAATATTTTGATGAGGCCGGACCGGACAGGGAAGAGGAGACTATCCGGGAGCTTGGGGGTCCATCCAAGGTGGCAACGCAGATCAAAGCTGACTACGCGGTTCGCCAGCTGGACAGCGAGAACGGGCGTCAGACGACCAGAAAGGGCTTGTCGGCAGTCCTCTGGGTGATCCTGGGAATCTTTGCGGCTCCGGTAGCCTTTCCGGTAGCCATTGCGCTGGGAGCCGTGGCCTTTGCTGTTTTCGTCAGCATCTTCATAGTGATCATCGCTCTGCTGGCCAGCCTGATTGCTTTCTGCGCCGGAGGCATCGCACTGGTGGGAATCGGTTTTGCGGGGCTTGGCGGAAGCATAGCAAGTGGTATGATGCTGATCGGTATGGGTCTTGTGGCCGCCGGGCTGACGGCTGTTTTGTGTGTGGGTGTTGTAATAGGCGCCAGAGCGCTGCTTCGCGTTACTGCTAAAGAAATGCAGAGGAGCAGCCAGAGAAGGCGGGAGAGAAAGCTGGCAAAGGAGGAAGGCAGACATGAATAAAAGAATGAAAATGTTTTTGACGATTTGCGGAATCGTGGTAGGCACAGGTCTTATCCTCAGCATCGTCGGAGCGGCGCTTGGGGGAATCGGGAGCTTGTCCAGAGTAGAAGACAGAGTCCCCTGGATCAGCCTTACCTATGGGCAGGGAGAAAACCAGAGGATAGCAGCGGAAAGCTTTTCATCCATTGATGTAGATGCTGATCTGGGTCAGGTGGAACTTATGGAAGGCCAGCAGTTTGCGGTGGAGGTAAGTTATGAAAAGCGGGCGGGCGTACCAAAAGTGTCCGTGGAAAACGGGATTCTGAACGTACGGCCCGCCGACCACAGGTGACACTGGCTTAACCTGAATATCTTCCGCACCGGAGATTATAAAGGCACAGTCGTAAAGATTTATTATCCCAAGGGAACGAAATTTGATCGGGTTAAGGTCGAAAGTGATATGGGAGATGTAAAAATCAGCGACCTGACCGCGGGAACACTGGAGGTGGGATCCGATGCCGGCGACGTGACTATAGAACGGGTTACGGTAGGGGGAATGAATCTACGGGCTGATATCGGGGACCTGAAAGGCAATGAGATCCGTTCATCCTCTGCGAATGTTGAACTAAACACCGGAGCAATGACCTTGTCGGGAGCCTTTGCCGGGACGACGAAAATAGACTGTGATACGGGGGACTGTACGCTGACTACTTCACTGCCGCAGAACACATATGCCATTAAGACAGAGACCAATATGGGAGACTGCTCCATAAACGGTCAAAGCGTAGGCGGCACTTATGTAATGGAAAATCCCGCTGCGGCCAATCGAATTGAATCCCAGTGCGATATGGGAGATATGAAGATTAATTTTCAATAAAAAGTGTGTATGACGGGATCCAATGATTCCCAATAAAATTAAGGAGCGTCCCGCCGGGCAAAATCAGCCGGCGGCCGCTCCTTAAACTGTTTTAGCGATAAGACTGCTGATAAATTTTCAGTACATCTTCATCGGTCAACTCTGCGGGATCGCAGGCGAAGAGGCGTCCCATGGATTCCTTTGCGTTGGTTACGTATTTCGACAGGTCGTCCTGCTTGATTCCGTAATCGCTCATTTTCAGCTGGTCCACGCCGCAGTCGATCTGCAGCTGGCGCAGGGCATCGATAAAGTCATCTGCCGATTTGGCATGATAACGGCCCATGGCCTTAGCCATTTTGATGTAGAGCTCGTCACAAGTATGCGTCTCCACAAAATGACTATGATAAGGCAGGCTGATCATAATCAGTCCGGCGCCGTGGGGCAGGTCGTGGTGGTAAGCGCTGAGAGCGTGCTCCATGGAATGCTCCGATGTGCACATCATAAAGAATCCGGCCAGGGTGTTTGCCAGAGCCACATAGCTGCGGGCCTCCTCGTTGCTCCCATCCTTTACGGCCACCGGCAGATATTTGGCAATATACTCGATGGCCTTGAGGGCGAACATTTCGCCCATGGGGTTTTCATACTTATTGATGACGCTCTCCACTGCGTGGAACAAAGCATCAAATCCCTGGTAGGCGGTCAGCATCGGCGGAATGGTCATCATCAGATCAGGATCTACCACGGAGATAGCCGGATAGAGCTTTTCGTGAACAAAACCGCATTTTTCATTGGTTTCCTCTTTGGTGGTGACCGTGGCAGCATCGGCTTCCGATCCCGTGCCCGCGGTGGTGGTGATGGCTACGATCGGCAGAGGATCACAGACCAGCGGCAAATTCCTGCCGGTTTTGCCTCCATTGTAATCCCAATAATCGCCGGGGTTGGTCGCCATAACCGCTATGGCCTTGGCAGCGTCCATGCTGCTGCCTCCGCCCAGGCCAACGACGAAATCGCAGCCTTCCTCTTTTGCGAGAGCGCCGCCCTCCGTGACGTGGCGCAGTACGGGATTGGGCAGGATCTTATCAAACAGTACATGCTCACAGCCTGCTTTTTCAAGCTGCTCCTCCACTCTGGCCAGATAACCGTTGGCTTTGGTGGATTTTCCGCTGCTGATTACGATCAGCGCTTTTTTGCCCGGCAGCTGCTGCTTGTGCAGCCCGTCCAGGGCTCCCTTGCCGAAGAGAATCCGGGTAGGGATGTAATATTGAAACTTTTTCATAAAGCGTGTTGCTCCTTTTCCATTAATTTTCCTGTGTACGAAAAAAGGATGCAGACATAACCGCATCCTTTTTATCTTTGATTTTAACCAAAGTATCTCTTAAGTAAACCTTCGAAAGCACAGCCGTGTCTTGCTTCGTCCTTGGCCATTTCGTGAACCGTATCATGGATTGCGTCCAGATTCTGATCCTTAGCCATTTTAGCCAGAGCTTTTTTACCTGCGCACGCGCCGTTTTCAGCGTCTACACGCATTTCCAGATTCTTCTTAGTGGAGTCTGTAACAACTTCGCCCAGAAGCTCTGCGAATTTTGCAGCGTGCTCAGCTTCTTCCCAGGCAGCTTTTTCCCAGTAAAGTCCGATTTCAGGATATCCTTCTCTGTGGGCAACTCTTGCCATAGCCAGATACATTCCTACTTCGGAGCATTCCCCTGCAAAGTTATCTCTAAGGCCCTGCACGATTTCCGGATCAACGTCCTTCGCAACGCCGACAACGTGCTGGTCAGCCCATTCTCTCTTTCCTTCTTCTACCTTTACGAATTTTTCAGCGGGTACCTTGCACTGTGGGCACTGAGCTGGTGGTTCCGGTCCTTCGTGAGTGTATCCGCATACTGAACAAGTCCATTTCATAATTTTCTACCTCCCAATATTTTCTTGTAAATTTGCTGTAACTTAGTTATACCACCTTTATATGGATTGAAACAACCTTTTTTTTAAGCAGACTTTACCTTTTTGCAAAAAACAGGTATAATTTGATGTACATGTAACCCGGAAGGGCGGTTTCGCGATTAGAGAATAAGGGAAAAAAGGTGGAGATGATAGCATGACAAAGGCGAAGAAAATAATAGCCGGCATTCTTGCGGCGGGCGTTTTTTCATTGTCGCTCGCAGGATGCACGACATTTGACAATTTTAAAGAAGCATTTATAAATAAAAATCCACAGGCGGATGATACTATAAGAATCGGAGTTTACGAGCCTATGAGCGGTGCGGATAAACAGCAGGGTGAGCTGGAAGTCCAGGGGATCGAGCTGGCCCACGAACTATATCCCAAGGTTCTGGGAAAAAAGGTAGAGCTGATTTATGCCGATAACAAATCGGATATTGACGCCGCGGATACGGCGATGGCCGACTTGATTAAAAAGCAGCCTCTGGCTGTTCTGGGCAGTTACGGGAGCATCTACTCGCTGGTGGCCAACGATTACCTGGAAGCGGCTAAGATTCCGGGAATCGCCATGACCAACGTCAATCCGCTGGTGACCAAAAATCATCCTTATTATTTCCGGGTGTGCTTTGTGGAGTCCTATCAGGGCGATGCTCTGGCCAGATACGTATACGAACAGCTAAAGGAAAAGAAAACCGGAATACTGGCGCCGGAGGACGACGATCAGGCCACTGCCATGGCCAGCAGTTTTAAGGACAAATTCGTTGAGCTGACCGGGGATTCGGAGGCTATAGCCGTTTATCAGAAGTTCAAGGGCGGAGATAAGGACTTTTCCCAGCAGCTGCAGGCGATTGCCAATTCCAGAGTAAGCACGGTATTCCTTCCGGGAGATATTCCCGATGCGGCCAATATTCTCAAACAGGCCAAGAAAATGGGAATCAGCAATGTGACATTCCTGGGAGACAGCGACTGGTCCACCGATGAATTTATGGACAGCGCCGGAAAATACGTTTATAATAATGTTGCCTTCTCCACGCTGTATACGGAAGAGGAGGCTGTTACGGAAACGTCTCAGGAGTTCCTCGATGCTTACAGCAAAGAGTACGGCAAGGATGAGACCGCGGCGGCAGAAACCGCTCTGGGCTTTGATGCCTATCTGCTGGCAATCAAAGCCATTGAGACAGCAGGGGAAAACAGTACCGGTGAAGATATCCGCCAGGCCCTGGCCGAGACTGCCGATTTTGAAGGCGCTTCGGGAAAGATTACATTTGATAGCGTCGGAGATCCTAAGAAATCCGTTGTTATAAATACAATTGCTAATAAAAAAATCAAGCCGATATGTACCATTGATCCGGTAGAACCGGAAAAAAACACAAAGAAAAAAGATAAGAAAAAGGAGAATGAATAATGGAACAGAAGATTAAAGAAGGATTAGACCAGATCAGACCTTTCCTCCAGAGAGACGGAGGAGACATCGAGTTCGTAGAATATACGGACGATCACATTGTAAAAGTAAGACTGCAGGGACACTGTGCGGGATGCCCGGGCGCTCAGATGACGATCAAAGGCGTTGTTGAGAGAATCCTGATGGAAAGCTATCCGGAGATCAAGGGAGTCGAAGCAGTTCAGTAACTTTTACGGAAGAAAAAATGGAAAAAAAGACAAATAAATTAAAAATAGGAGTCTTTAGTATGCTGGCCCTGGCTCTGCTGGGGCTGGCTATTCTTTTAGCCTGGACAAAATTGTCGGCCGCCGCGCCGGCTGGGGCTCCGACAGATGCAAGCAAGCCGGCCAGGGAGATTCCGCTGTCAATCGTATGCGTGGGAGATATCATGTCCCATAATCCCCAGACCGAGGCCCAGTACGATTCGAAGAAAAAAGAGTACAATTACGACAACAATTTTCAATATGTAAAGCCCTACATTGAGGCGGCGGATCTGGCTCTGTGCAACGTGGAAACCACTTTTTCCGGAAAACCCTACTCGGGCTTTCCTTATTTCAGTTCCCCGGATGCCATCGCCACAGCGCTGAAAAACGCGGGATTTGATGTGGCGCTTACCGCCAATAACCATATGGCGGACAAAGGTCTGGAGGGAATTCTGCGAACCCTGAAGGTCCTGGAAAAAAACGGTCTGCCTGCTGTTGGCAGCGTGAAGGAGGAAGAGCAGGAACGCTATCTGATTCAGGACGTGAAGGGTGTTAAGGTGGGTGTAGTTGCCTTTACATACGAAACCGGCTCCGGCAGCGGCGGCGTGTCCATCAATGGCAGCGCGGTTTCCGATGAAGTGGCGGCTCATATCAATTCCTTTAATTTTAATACCCTTGAAGAGGACTCCGGCAAAATCAGGGAGACCATTGATCGGGCCAGAAACGCGGGAGCGCAGGTGATCATAGCTTATTATCACTGGGGCGAAGAGTACCAGAAGGCTGCCAACAAATATCAGAAAAAGCTGGCGCAGCTGACCGCCGACATGGGCGCGGACATAATCTTTGCTTCCCATCCCCATGTGCTGCAGGAAACAGCCTGGCTCACCGCAGGTGATTCCGGGAAAAAGGTTCCGGTCTTTTACAGCATGGGAAATTTCATTTCCAACCAGAGGACGGAAACGCTGAACAACCGCTACACGGAGCAAGGCGTCATAGCAAGGGTAGATCTTACATATGCTGAAGACAGCGGAATCAGTCAGCTTTCCATGAGCGCAGTTCCCACCTGGGTGGACAAATACTACTCCGGCGGCAAACAGGTTTACACAATTGTTCCGCTGGATGAGAAACTGAAAGAAAATGAGGCGCTGGCGGCATCCGGACATTTGTCCAGAGCCAAACAGGCCAGGGAGGACGCAGATGGAATACTTGGAATCAATCAACAATAATATAGAAGAAAACAAGGAGCAGATGATCCGTACTCTGCAGGAATTGATTCGGATTAAGAGTATCGCTGAAGATACGGAAGGGGAATATCCCTTTGGAGAAGGGGTTCAGCAGGCGCTGGATTACATGATGAAAAAGGGCGAGGAAGAAGGCTTTGTTGTCAGGGATGTGGACCACTACGGCGGGCATATCGATCTGACGGGAAAGGGCGGCGGTATCATGGGTATCGTCGGCCACCTGGACGTGGTTCCGGAGGGAACAGACTGGGACTATGAACCTTACGGCGGCGTTCTGGCGGATGGAAAGATTTACGGTCGGGGAACCATGGACGATAAGGGACCGGTGATCGCGTCCTTTTATGCCATGAAAGCGGTCAAGGACAGCGGAGCGCCCCTCAAAGATACAGTCCGTTTGATCCTGGGCCTGGACGAAGAAACCAATTGGAAGGGAATGAATCACTACCTTTCAAAGGTCGCGCCTCCTGACTACGGATTTACGCCGGATGGAGATTTCCCCGCTATTCATGGGGAGAAGGGCATCCTGGTCTTTGAGATTGCCAAAAAGCTGAACGGCGATACGGCCAAAGGCCTGGAGCTGCGTTCTCTGAGCGGCGGAAACGCAGCCAATATGGTGGCGGACCACGCACGGGCTGTGGTCCGTGATACCACCGGAGGCGGTTATGATGAAATTCGGGAAAAGGCGGCCTCTTTCCGCGAAGAAAAACAGGTTAAAGTAACCTGTAAAGGTATCGGAAAGAGCCTGGAAATTTCCGCAGAGGGGGTTTCCGCCCATGGCGCCAAGCCGGAGCAGGGAGTGAACGCCATTTCCATCCTGATGGACTTTCTGGGGACTCTGAGCTTTGCCAATGAAGACACCAATGAATTTATTGACTTCTATAATTCCTGTATCGGCTACGAGCTGGACGGCGAATCCCTGGGATGCGGACTTTACGATGAACCGTCGGGAAAACTGGTTCTCAATGTGGGCATGGCGGCCATGGACGGAAAAGCGGCCTCCGTTACGGTCAATGTCCGCTACCCGGTCACATCCACAGGCGATAAGGTCTATGAGAGCATCATGCCGGTGCTGGACCGCTATAATCTGGGGGTTGTCAAGGAAAAGCACGAAGAGCCGATCTATATCCCGGCGGATGACCCGATGATCGTCACGCTCATGGATATCTATAAAAGGCAGACCGGAGATGAAAGCGGTGAGCCCTTGGTGATCGGCGGCGGCACCTACGCCAGAGCCATGAAAAATGTCATTGCCTTTGGCGCCAGATTCCCGGGAGAACCGGAGCTGGGCCACCAGAAAAACGAATGTCTGTCCGTGGACAGTCTGGTAGCCATGACCAAAATCTATGCGGAAGCCATTTTCCGCCTGGCCTGCGATCCGGGAAATGAAGAAAACAGTTGACTTAGGCGGTCCTTATAGCGTATACTGATTAAGAATCGTAAAAAAGAAGCCGACGCTCCAGTAAACGAGCGCCGGCTTTTATTGTTTAGAAGAAAAAAGAAAGATAAGAGAATTTTAATGGAACAAATGAATTATAATCAGTCCGGACTCAACAAGGGAATCCTCCATGCGGTAGAAGAGATGGGCTTCGAACAGATGACCCCCATCCAGCAGCGGGCGATCCCGGTCATGATGGAAGGCAGAGATCTGGTAGGTCAGGCCCAGACGGGCACAGGGAAAACAGCGGCTTTTGGAATCCCGCTGATCCAGAAAATCCAACCGGAAAGCCACGGCATACAGGCCCTGGTGCTGTGTCCCACCAGAGAGCTGGCTATCCAGGCGACAGAAGAGTTGAGAAGGTTTTCAAAATATATCAAGGGCATTAAAATCGCGCCGGTCTTTGGCGGACAGGACATGTCCAAGCAGATTCAGATGCTGAAAAACGGTACCAAGATCGTCGTGGGAACGCCCGGCCGGATTATGGACCATATGAGACGCAGAACCTTAAAGCTGGACGGCATTCAAACGGTGGTTCTCGATGAGGCCGATGAAATGCTCAATATGGGATTTCGGGAAGATATCGAGACGATCCTGGGCGATACGCCAAAGGAACGGCAGACTGTACTCTTTTCTGCGACCATGCCCCAGGCGATCCTCAACATTACGAAAAAATATCAAAAAGACGCGGCCCTCATTAAGACTACAAAGAAAGAACTGACGATTCCCCTGGTGGAACAGTTCTATTTTGAGCTGAAAGGCAGAGACAAGACAGAGGCTCTGTGCCGCCTGCTGGATTATCACGATCCCAAAAGAACGCTGATATTCTGCAAGACAAAGAGAGGTGCCGACGCATTGTCGGGAGAGCTGAAAGGCAGAGGATATCCGGCGGAGCCCCTCCACGGGGACCTGAGCCAGGGGCAGAGAAATGCCGCCATGGCTCAATTCCGTCATGGAAAAGCCAGCATTTTGGTAGCTACGGACGTCGCGGCCAGAGGCTTGGATGTGGATGATGTGGAAGCGGTCTTTAACTACGATATCCCACAGGAAGAGGAAGCTTATGTCCACAGAATCGGCAGAACCGGGCGTGCGGGAAAAGAGGGCAAGGCCTTTACCTTTGTGGTAGGAAAAGAAATCTACAAGCTGAGAAGCATTGAGGGTTACTGCAGGACGCACCTTACCAAAGGCACGCTGCCTTCCGCCGTATCGGTGATGAAGAGCAAGTCAGAGAAGATCCTCAATCAGGCGATTCAGATGTCCGAGAACCGGGATTTGAGGCCCATAGGCAAGCTGCTTCACAAAAAGGTTAAGGAAAGCGGCTATTCCGTCGAATACCTGGCCGCAGCGCTGCTGCAGATGCAGATGGGCGATGAAATCGCCGAAATCAGCCAGGAGCCCCACAGGGCGATGCCATCCGGTAAGAAGAAAAAGAAGGAAGGAAGACGGAGACAGCCTTCCGGACGCAGAAGAAATTAATAGGACGTAAAAAAAGAAGGCAGCCGCATTATCTAATGGGCCTGCCTTCTTTTTTCGTGCTGTTAGACTTAGTCGTCAATTGCGTAGAATGAACCGCTTATGGTTGTATAGGAAGATGCTCCTCTGGCTTTGATGCCGGAGATGGAGTAGTTGTACTTATTTCCATAGGTCAGACCGGAAACGTATACTTCCAGATCGTCGTTATCCCTGTCCGTGATGATTGTGCTGTAGCTGTTTCCGTTGGAATCCGTTATTTTTACCTTCGGGTTTTTCCACTGAACCTTGGTCTTGAAATCAAAGCTTACTTCCTGATCTTCATAGTCGTAATCAATGTCTTTAACCTTTATCTTCGCCTTGGAAGATTTGGCTGCCGGAATTTTAACCGTTCCTTTTACGGAAGTGTACTTGGACGCACGGGCTTTTTTAATGCCCTTAATGGTGAACTTATATTTTTTCCCTTTTTTGTAGTTCTTGATCTTAAATTCCAGTTCGTCATTGTCCTTGTCCCGGATAGAAGCCTTGTATTTCTTCCCGGAAGTGTCCTTGACCGTCACCTTAACCTTTTTGTATTTAACCTTTCCATAAAAGTCAACTTCCACTTTTCCCTTCCCGTCATATTTGATCTTTTCGATTTTAGGAGCGGATGAGCTGGCTGCTGAAACGGGGGCGGCGGTGAAGATTCCCATGGTCATGACCATGGCCAGTGCCACAATGACCGCTGTCGCTTTCCTTGCAATGCTTGTATTCATATTTACTTCCTCCTTTACTGATAATTCCTGATTATGGTTATATTAAAACACGGAAAGATTAAAGAAACATTAATAAAAGGGTGTTTTGTGATAAGATAAAAAAAAGCTGTAACGTTTTTTCTCCATCGGAGTCATATAGTCAAAGAGGTGAGACGGTGAAGGAATTTGATGAAATCTACAATCGATATTTTAAAGATGTCTATAAATACATGCTTGCTTTGAGCCGGAATAAAGCGACTGCGGAAGAAATCACGCAGGAAACCTTTTTCAAAGCACTGAAAGCAATCGATTCTTTTCGCGGTGACTGTGAGCTGCGGGTATGGCTTTGCCAAATTGCCAGAAATACTTATCTTGGGGAATTGAAAAAGGAAAAGCGCCTTGCCGGAGAGCCGGAGCGGGAACAAGCGGCGCCTTCCGATACGGAAGAAGAATTTATATTAAAAGAAAGCGCGCTGCGGATCTATCAGATTCTCCACCATATGGAAGAGCCATATAAAGAAGTTTTTTCTGTCCGCACCTTCGGTGAGCTGCCGTTTAAGGAAATCGGGAGGCTCTTTGGCAAAAGCGAAGGATGGGCCCGGGTGATCTATTACCGGGCAAAAGTAAGGATTCAAGAGGAATTGGAGGAGGAATGGCATGGATAAATTGGAATGTAAAATTGTAAAAGACCTGCTGCCGCTGTATATCGATGGCGTATGCAGTGAGGAAAGCCGGAGGATGATCGAAGAGCATCTTGCCCAATGCGCTGACTGCGAAAAGACGCTGCGGCAGATGCAGACGCAGGTTGAGAAACCGCAGCAGCAGGACGAAGGGAAGGGCGCTCTGCAGAAAATAAAAAGGAAGCTGCGGAAAAGGTATCTGATCGTCATCGCAGCCGCAGTGGTTTTGATTGGACTTTGGACGGGACTTTCCGTCTTTATGCAGATGGCGGAAACGCCGATTTCCTATGAAGATATCAAGGTTTCGGTGGTGCAGGACAAAAAGATTCCCACGCAGTACAATATGGTCTTTAATGGCCAGTCATACGCGGGCTGGTATGGGGAGTCTGAGCTGGTCAAAGAAGATGACAAGTATCAATATGAGGCGGAGATCGTCCATTGCACCAGTTCCCTGTGGACCAGAATATTCGAAAGAAAACCCATGAAAAATGAAGTCTCTTTCAGTTATTCCTCTGATCCGCAGGATAGTGTGTATGGAACCGTGACAGATGTGGACGGTACTAAGAAATCTACTAAATCCATCAGGACAGTGGCTGTCTATTACCAGGCGACGCCAGGCTCGCCCCGTTATCTGCTGTGGGTGTCCGATGACTTTAAGAAGCTGGTCTATCAGCAGATTGACGATTTAAACGCGGTTGCCGGAGAGAAGATCATAAAGGCGGATCAATAAGAACAGGCGCTCGATCAATATTAAATTTTGGATCACCGGATTGGAAGATGGGGGAGCTGTGGTATAATAAAGGGAACGGAAAAAGCGTGATACGAAATAGAGATAGTGCCGACAGGGGGAAAAAGAAATGTATATTATGGCAGGAGATAAGCCGGTCGTGGAGTATGATGAGGCCTTTGACTTCAAAATTTTAGATCCGGATTTGGCGCCGCTGTATATAAAAAACAGGGGAAATGTGAAAGCGTGGATCGAAGAACGTGCGGTAGATCCTAACCGACCAAACTCCCGGGCTGTGAAATCAAGGCAGGGGTTGTCGAAAAACGCAGCCGCGTTGGAAACCGCGATGAAAATGGATGCCGCCGCCATTACGGATAACTTTTGGGTAAAGGCGGAGACGGACAAACGAACCTATCAGGATATTTTGTTCCGGAAAAATGATTTTTTTAGTCTGGCTTTATATCGGGACTTTTCCGGCTTGTCGGTTCAACCCTCCAGAACGCCGGAGCTGACCAATATAGGCGCGCAGGAAAAAGGCTGGAAGCTGGAGGATGGCGTCTGGTGGCTTTATAAAAATGAACCGATTCATGAAATAGTTTCCGAATATCTGACTTACCGGATCGGCAAGGCTTTGGGCTTTGATATGGCGGAGTATGAGATTGCCGAAAACGGCAGGTTCATAAAAACGAAGGACTTTACTGCCGGGACTGTAAATTTGCAGCATATTGACGCTGTCATGAGGGATCATGAGGAAGCAGGCAGGACGGTTCCCGATGATGATTACGCGTACAACTACTGGGAGCTCCTGAAATACTCCTCTGCCATGGCAAAGCAGTACCTGAACCTGTGCACCCTGGACGCATTATGCGAGAATTACGACCGTCACACGAAAAACTACGGAATGCTTACCGACCGGCGGACGGGAAAGATTTTAAAATTGGCGCCAAACTATGACAACAATAACAGTTTATTTGCCAACTATGGTTTGTCAAAGGAGAGGAAGGGCGGCCTTCTGCGGGAATTTTTACGTTTCCTCGACACCGAAGGTCTGCACATTGAACTGCCGCCTTTTTCCGAAGGGGTGCTTGATGATATTTTCAAAGAAACCAGGGACCGCAGCGGCTATGACTTTGATGAAGCTTTTTTAAAAGCCTTTATACTCGAGGGTTACAGGCAGCTTCAGAAGAGGAGCCGGTAGGCGGCCCCAAACAAAAATTTGACAACATCCGATTTACCTACTATAATACAACTGTAAAGAAAATCTGTTTCAGGGCGAGGTGCGATTCCTCACCGGTGGTAATGAGCCTGCGAGCTACGAGTCCACGAGCCTTTTCGGCCGAACGGGTCAGATCCCCGTACCGACGGTATAGTCCGGATGAAAGAAACACGGATACTTTTCATGTATTTAGTGACTTTGCCCTGGAATTAATTCCAGGGTTTTTTAGTGACCTGACAGATTCCTGAAATTATTCACAGAAAAATGGAGGAATCAAAATGAGTGAAGCGAAAATGGGAGAGAATTTGAATCAAAACGGACACAGGCAGTCCAATTCGGTTAAGCTGGCGAAGATGGGCATGCTGGTAGCTATTTCTGTCGTACTGGTATATTTTATACATATACCGATGTTTACGGCCTTTTATGAGTATGATCCGGCGGATATTCCAATCCTGATCGGCACCTTTGCCTTTGGGCCGTGGGCGGGTCTTCTGCTGACGGTAGTCACATCCGTTATCCAGGGCCTGACGGTCAGCTCGGCCAGCGGCGCATACGGGATTTTGATGCATGTGATCGCTACGGGAGCCTTTGTGCTGGTGGCAGGTTCGATCTACAAAGGTGAAAAGACCAGAAAAAAAGCGATCATCGCTTTGATCTGCGGCGTTCTGGCCATGGTGATCATCATGGTTCCGGCCAATATTCTCATCACCCCGTACTTTATGGGCGCGCCGAGATCCGCGATCGTGGCTATGATTCCGGTTATTATCGCTTTTAACTTTACAAAGGCGGGTATCAATGCAGTGCTGACGTTCTTCCTGTACAAGAGAATATCGAAGTTCCTGCACAGATAGAGATTCATGTAAATGTCCATATACGAAAATGCCCGTCAGATCTTTTAGATTCTGCCGGGTATTTTTAAATTTCTACTTGCCAATTTGAGCGTCTATGGTAGAATAGAAAGGAACACGGAATATTAAACGGCTGGGTGTGGCGCAGTTTGGTAGCGCGCGTGGATGGGGTCCACGAGGCCGCAGGTTCAATTCCTGTCACTCAGACCAGATCAAAGGGCGAACCTTGACAGAAAAACAGCTTTCCCCAAAGGAAGCTGTTTTTCTGTTTGCAAAAGCTGCTTTTGCCTGAAAGGCTATTTTCAATTTTACTTTTCTTGTGGTAGAATAAATGGATATGAGAACAATAACCTTAAAAAATGAAGAAGAAACCAGAGTGTTTGGGCGTCAGCTGGGACAGAACTCGAAAAAGGGCGACATCATCGCCCTCATCGGCGACCTGGGTACAGGAAAGACGGCCCTGACCAAGTATATCGCAGAAGGCCTGGGAATCCAGGAAACCATCACCAGCCCTACCTTCACTATCGTACAGGAATACCACGACGGAAGGCTTCCCCTGTACCATTTTGACGTGTACCGGATCGGCGACCCGGATGAGATGTTTGAATTGGGATATGAAGAGTATTTTTTCGGTGACGGCGTGTGCGTCGTTGAGTGGGCGGACCTGATTGAGGAGCTGATTCCGCAGGAAGCGAAAAAGATCTTTATCGAATACGGGCAGCATGAGGGGGAAAGGATATATCGATGTACATTTTAGCATTGGAGACGACAGGAGCGCATGCTTCTGTGGCGATTATAGATGAAGAGGAGCGTATCTTTCTGAAAAAGTCGGACGGGGTTTTGAACCATCTGCAGCACCTGATGCCTATGACGCAGGAATTGCTGGCGGAAAATAATCTCAGGCTGTCCGATATAACGGCAGTGGCAGCCTCCCAGGGGCCCGGCTCCTTCACCGGTATCCGTATCGGAGTATCTTCCGCCAGAGCGCTGGCGCAGGTGCTGGACGTAAAAGCGATCGCTGTTCCCACGCTGAAAGCTTTCGCATATCAGGCACCGGATTATAAAGGGCTGATATGCCCGGTGTTTGATGCCAGGAGAAACCAGGTTTATGCAGGAGCTTACCGGTGGGAGAACGGTGCGATTCAGGAAGTGGTGACCGGCGCGCCGTATTTAATAGAAGAGTTTTTGGAAAAAGTAGATGCTGCCGGCGATCAGAGAATGTTTTTCGGCGACGGTACAAAAGCGTACGCAGACTATTTTCAGGAAGCGCAGCTGGCACCGGAGGAAATACGCCTGCAGTCGGCGGCTTCCGTGGCGCGTTTGGCAAAAGACCTGTTTTCGCAGGGAAAAGCGGTCAGCTACGAAGAGCTAAAACCCAACTATATGCGAAAGGCGGAAGCCGAGCGGAAATTGGAAGAGAAGAAAAATGAGTAATTTAGTAATTAGACAGGCTGATGAAAACGATATCGGCGCAATTGCCGCATTGGAGGAAATCTGTTTTTCCACACCGTGGAGCAGGGAATCCATCCGGCAGGAGCTGACGGAAAATAAACTGGCCTTTTATGTAATCGCGGAGCTGGACGGAGAAATCGTGGGATATGCCGGTATGTGGCTCATTGTTGATGAGGGGCATATTACCAATGTGGCCGTTTTGCCGGAACATCGGGGAAAGCATATCGCTTCCGCCATCATCGCGGTGATGATCGAGTTTTCGGAGGGGCAGGGAATCCGGCGGTTTACCCTGGAAGTGAGGAGCTCCAACGAAGCGGCGAAGGCGCTTTACCGCAAATTTGACTTTAAGGAAGAGGGCCTGCGCAAAGGATATTATCAGGATAACGGCGAGGACGCGGTGATCATGTGGAGAGATCCGGCTGAGCCGCTGAAAAATTAAGGGGGCTGCGGCTTGCCGCTCTCGCTTCCGTTCTGTTGCGGCTGCCGCTCCCGCTTCGTTCCGGTCCCGCTCTCCCCAAAATATCAATAGCGGCAGGGAAACAGTACGATTTTGATACTTTTGCACGGATTCGGGGAAATAAAAGCGACTAAATATCAATTATAAGCGTTCAAGTGCGTTATTTTGATAGTTTTGAGAGAATTTTAGCGTGTTCTTGCCTGAAAGTATCGCTGAGTTTCGATATAATTGCATATTTTGATATTCTTCCTGATTTTCCAATGGCAAGCTAGGGAAAACTATCATATTTTCGCTTTTTTCGGCAGCTATTGGATATTTATCTGTTTTGGATGCGAATGGCTGGAATTAGCCCGGTTCTGGGAGTTGCGGTAACTTTTTCTGTAAATCGGCGTCGGGTTACGCAAAGCTGCGGGTTTGCGGGGACTCGAAAGCGTAAGAAATGAAAATTTGTGCTGCCGGTCGGTTCGGGGCCGCAGGATTGTTGAGAAATGCGCAAATTTGGGAGTTGCAGCCTTTTTTAGCGTGCCCCTTTTTCGACAATGTACATATTTGTTCAACGACGAATTGATTTCGGCCTTGTTGTTGAGGTATTTTCAAGGTTTGCGGTCTCTGCGCCTGCGAAAAACGGCATTTTGCTTGAGATTCTCTACTGGGATGCTCTGTATCCTTGAAAAAAGGTCAACAAGAATCCGATTTTTCACTGCTTGTTGATAAAAATAGTAATTTGCCTTTTGGACGGCTTTTTTGCTGAGCCGATTCAATTGAAAAGAATATCGCGTGCGATATTCTTCCTTGTTGCCGAGAGGTCGGAACCATTGAACCACACTCGACGTAGCTCGTGTGGTATAAAAAAAGATTCCCGGAGGATACTAGTAGTAAGAATAGCTTTCGAGGAGGGAATCATGAGACACGATGATTTTTATGAGGAAGAACGTTTGGGCGATGATATGGTGGCGGTGGCGTCACACTGCAGCAGATTTTCCAGGAGACATGATTTCGATATGTTCAATATGGGGACGTATCAGTCCTGTGAGAACTGCCGGCACCTGTCGTCGGACAATCAATGCGTGGTAAAGGCGCAGAATCAGATCTTCCCTTTAGAATAGAGGATAATTATGAAAGACGGAAAATTATTGACAATGGCGATTGAATCCAGCTGTGATGAAACTTCAGTGGCGATCGTTCAGGAGGGGCGGCATGTCCTTTCCAATATTATCGCATCTCAGATCAAGGTGCATCAGGTGTTTGGCGGGGTGGTGCCGGAGATCGCTTCCCGCCACCATCTGGACAACATCAACCATGTGACGGACCAGGCCCTTGCGGAAGCGGGGGTGACGATGGATGAGGTGGATATGATCGGCGTAACCTATGGCCCCGGCCTGGTGGGAGCGCTGCTGATCGGGCTGGCGACGGCCAAGGCCTATGCTCTGGCAGCGGACAAGCCTTTGGTGGGCGTTCATCACATACAGGGGCACATCAGCGCTAATTACATAGAACACAAGGAGCTGGAGCCTCCGTTCATGGCTCTGGTCATTTCCGGGGGGCACACAAATATCGTAGAAGTGACCGGCTATAATGAATGCCGCGTTTTAGGAAAGACCCGTGACGACGCGGCGGGCGAGGCATACGATAAGGTGGCAAGAGTGCTGGGCCTTGGGTATCCGGGCGGCCCGCTGATCGACAAAATCGCAAAGGAAGGCGACCCTCATGCGGTGGAATTTAAACGGGTTTTCCTGGAGAAGGACAGCCTGGATTTCAGCTTCAGCGGCATCAAGACCGGCGTGCTCAACTATATTAACTCGGAGAAACAGGCAGGCAGAGAGATTCAGGTGGCCGACGTGGCCGCCAGTTTCCAGCAGGCTGTTTTGGATGTGATCGTAACCAAGACGGTATCGGCGGCAGTAAAAATGAAAAAGGATAAGATCGTGCTGGCCGGAGGCGTGGCAGCCAACAGCAAGCTGCGGAGCATGATGGAGGAAGCCTGTAAGAAAGAGGGCCTTGCTCTCTATTACCCATCGCCCATTCTCTGTACGGACAACGCAGCCATGATCGGCTGCGCGGCATATTACAAATACAAAGCAGGGGTCACGGACGATTTGACACTGGACGCGATTCCCAATTTACCATTATAAGCAGAAGGAAAAGAAAGATGATTATTTTATCAGCAAAGGATTTGACAAAGACCTACGGAGTCGATGTGATCCTGCAGGATGTCTCCTTCCACATCAATGAAGGAGACCGCATCGGCATCATCGGTGCCAATGGCGCAGGAAAAACAACACTGCTGAAAATCCTGTCCGGCGAGCTTACCGCTGATGCAGGAGATTTTTTTGTGTCTGCGGACACCACAATTGGATATTTGAAACAGAGCGATAACTTTCAATCGGAAAACACAGTCCTGGAGGAAGTGGAGGCTATTTTCTCCGGCATAGAACAGATGGAAAAGGACATGCTGGAGCTTTCCGCTAAAATCTCGGAAAAAGCCGACAGGGGCGAATCCGGTCCGGAGGTGGACCGCCTGCTGCAGCGGTACGACCAGATGCAGGAGGAATATCGGGATAAGGGAGGTTACAGCTACAAGAGTGAGATCAGCGGCATTCTCAGCAGCATGGCCTTTGGTGAGGATTTTTACAATAAGAAGATTTCCACGCTCAGCGGCGGTGAGCGGACTCGCCTGGCACTGGCCTGCCTGCTCCTGAAAAAACCGGGTTTGTTGTTTCTGGACGAGCCCACCAACCACCTGGACATCGGCACGCTTAAATGGCTGGAGCAATACCTGAAATCCTATCGGGGGACGATCCTGCTGGTTTCCCATGACCGATATTTCCTGGACCAGACGGTGAACCGGATCTTTGAGGTGGAAAACCACAAGCTTTATACATACGAAGGCAGCTACAGCAATTACGCGGAGCAGAAAAAGCAGCGCAGGGAAGCGCAGATGCGCCAGTATCAGCAGCAGCAAAAAGAAATCGCCCGTCAGGAAGAGATCATCCGCCGGTTTAAACAGCACGGAACGGAAAAGCTGGCAAAGCGTGCGGCATCGCGGGAGAAAAGGCTGGACGCCGTAGAACGGGTGGACCGGCCGGAGGCTGTGCGAGGCAGGATGAAACTGCAGTTTCGCCAGAATTTTAAAACGGGAAATGACGTGCTGGAAGGAGAAGGCCTGTCCAAAAGCTTTGGCTACGGCTCCAACGAAAAACGCCTCTTTGAAAACGTCGGTTTCGACATCAAGCGGGGAGAACGAATCTGCATCGTCGGACCCAACGGAGTGGGAAAAACGACGCTCCTTAAAATTCTTTTGGGAGATCTTTCTCCCAACTCAGGACGGCTGAAGGTCGGACATAATGTAGACTTTGGCTATTACGATCAGGAACAGCAGCTGCTGGGCGGCGGCAATACGGTACTGGAAGAGCTTCACGACGCGTACCGGCTCTATACCGATACGGAGCTTCGTTCCATCCTGGGGAGCTTCCTCTTTCAGGGAGACATGGTCTTTCTGCCGGTAAGCGCCCTCAGCGGTGGAGAAAAAGCCCGTCTGGCCCTTTTAAAGCTGATGCTTTCCGGTGCCAACACGCTGATTATGGACGAGCCGACCAACCACTTGGACATTGAATCCAAAGAGGTATTCGAGGATGCGCTTTTAGAATTTCCGGGAACAGTCATCGTGGTTTCCCATGACCGCTATTTTCTCAATAAGATTCCTACGAGAATCTTTGAGCTGGGCCGGGAAGGAATAACTCCTTTTTTGGGCACATATAACTACTATGTGGAAAAGAAACAGGAGATCGAGTCCGGGAAAAAGTATCTGGAAGAGCTGTCCGGGAAAAACGAGAAATCAGAGGGCGGCAAGCTCAGCGTCAGCGAAGAACGTCGTCTGAAAAAGGAAGAAGAAGCCCAAAAGCGGCGTCTCAAAAGACAGCTTGAACAGGCGGAAAAGAATATTGAAGAACTGGAAAAACGGATTTCAGAGATCGAAACAGAGCTCTGCCTGGAGGAGGTCATGACCGATCCCGCCCGCCTGAAAGAGCTGAGCGAAAAACTGGACGCGGCGAAGGAGGAGTTGTCCTGCGAATACGAAAGATGGGTGGAATTGCAGGAAGTTTAGTGTAATTTCCAGACCGCCGATGTAAAAAAAGTTAAAAAACGGTTGCAATATAAAGAAGTGTCTACTATAATAAGTTTGAGTTATTTGCGGATAAACTTTGCAATGGGCAAATAAGATAAACAGGTAATGTTTTAACTGAATGGAGGTATATTATGGTTTTTGATAAGATCAAAGGTATTATTGCGGAACAGTTGGGCGTTGAAGAAGATGCGGTAAAGATGGAGACTCACCTGATGAAGGATCTGGAAGCTGACTCTCTGGACGCAGTTGAGATCATTATGGCGATCGAGGATGAATTCGACATTGAAGTGCCGGACGAAGACGCAGAAAAATTCCAGACTGTCGGCGATATCGTTAAATATGTAGAAGAAAAAGCGTAAGACAGCAGATCAGGAAAAGAAAACCCGTCGCAAGACGGGTTTTGCAAATTATAAGGAAAATTGGGGAAACGTAATGAAGAAAGATACGAAAATATCAAATGCGGTTATCAAACGCCTGCCGAGATATAGACGATACCTGAAAGAGCTGCAGAAAAAGGGAGTGGATAAGATCTCTTCCAACGAATTCAGCAGCCTGATCGGATATACGGCTTCTCAGATCCGTCAGGATCTCAACAACTTCGGCGGCTTCGGACAGCAGGGATACGGATACAATGTAGAAGGCCTGTACAATGAGATCAGTGCCATTCTGGGACTGGATAAAGAGTACAAAATGATTATCGTGGGAGCGGGAAATCTGGGTCAGGCCATTGCCAACTACACGTACTACTACAAAGCGGGTTTCGTAGTCTGCGGTATTTTTGATATCAATCCAAGGCTGATCGGCCTGAAGATCAATGATATTGAAGTCATGGACTATGAAAATATCGTGGAATACGTGGAAGAGAATCAGATCAATATAGGTATCATCTGTACGACCAAGGACAGCGCCCAGGAAGTTGCGGACAAACTTTGCTTCGCAGGGGTCAGCGGCCTTTGGAATTTTGCTCCTGTGGATCTGGAGGTGCCGGATCACGTAGCCATTGAAAACGTGCATCTGAGCGACAGCCTTCATTCCCTGGCATACCACATGAACCGCAACGCGACAGAAAATGAATAGCAAAAAATAAATAACCGTTTCTTAAAAAGAAACGGTTATTACGTATACAAGATAGTATGTATAAACTAAGCTTCAACCGGAGCGTCAACTGGGCAAGCGCCTGCGCATGCGCCACAGTCAATGCACTTATCAGCGTCGATCACATAGATTCCGTCGCCTTCTGAGATAGCTTCAGTTGGGCACTCACCTGCGCATACTCCGCAGCTGATACAAGCATCTTTAATTACATAAGCCATTGTAAACAACCTCCTTTAATGTTTATCTTCACGATACAATTGATTATAACAGAAGGGTATAGAGAATTCAAGATGAAAGTTTACGCACTTGTGGGTAAAAGTGGCACCGGTAAGAGCTACCAGGCCCAAAACCTATGTAAAGAATTAAATATTGAAGGCATTATCGACGACGGGCTCTTTATTTACGAGAATAAAGTAATGGCCGGCATTTCGGCAAAACGACAGGCAACCAAGGTGGGCGCCGTCAAGACAGCCCTGTTCACCAAGGACGAGCATCGGCAGGAGGTGGCGGAGAGTGTCCGCAGTACCCCGCCGAAGAAGCTTTTGGTGATCGGCACCTCAGATGAAATGGTGAGGCGGATCGTAAAGCGGCTGGAACTTCCGCAGATTTCAGAGACCATTTACATAACCGATATCACCACGGAGGAGGAACGGGCAATCGCCCATAAACAGCGCCATGAAATGGGGCAGCACGTTATTCCGGCCCCGGCCTTTCAGCTGAAACGGCAGTTTTCCGGCTATTTCATGTCCCCCATGCGCATCTTCCGCGGGTGGAGCGCGGCCAACAAGGGCGGATTCGCAGAGAAGTCCGTGGTGCGCCCGACTTACAGCTACCTGGGAGATTACAAGCTGTCGGATAAAGTTTTCAGTGATATCGTGGAATGTGTGGCTGCCCGCATGGAGAGTGTGGAAAGCGTTCTGCGGGTGATGACAATCACTGCTGTGGAAGGAGTCGAGATTACGGTTCTGATCAATATGCGCATCGGCTTCAATCTTGTGGCCCAGGCTGCGGCTCTGCAGAAAGAGGCGGCCCGCCAGGTTGAGGAGATGACGGCTTTTAACGTAAATCGCTTTGATATAGAAGTGAGAGGGCTGAAATAAATGAATCGGGTTATCAGGGAAAATGTTCGGGATTTTGATTTGGATCATATTTTCGATTGCGGCCAGGCCTTTCGGTGGAGCAGACAGCCGGACGGAAGCTATACCGGCATCGCAGGAAACCGGATCGCCAATATTCAATTTGAACCCTGCCAAGGGCCCGGCGGCCAGGGGCGGCTGACACTTTCCAATGTGACGGAGGAAGACTTCGATACATTCTGGAACGATTATCTGGATTTGGATCGTGACTACGGCCGGATAAAAAAAGAATTGGCTGAAAGGGACCCAATCATCAAAAAAGCCATTGACTGCGGCCGAGGAATCCGCCTGCTGCAGCAGGATAAATGGGAAACACTGCTTTCCTTCATCATCTCCCAGAACAACCATATCCCGAGAATCAAAAAATGCATTGAGGCCCTGTGCCGTCAGTTTGGGCAAAAGGCCGGCCAGCTGGACGGCCTTTCTTATTATACCTTCCCGGATCCGGAGGCCCTGGCCGTCCTTGAACCGGAAGACCTGGCGGAGTGCAGGCTGGGCTACCGGGCGAAATATCTGATCGGTACGGCCAGAAAAGTTGTCGCTGACGGCGCGGACATGCTGGAATCCATGGGCAGCCCCGACGTAACGGCTGCGGAAGCCTTTGAATACATTACCGGTTTTCCCGGCGTGGGCCCGAAGGTGGCCAACTGTATTCTGCTCTTTTCCATGGGCAAGTACGACTGCTTTCCCGTTGACGTGTGGATGAAAAAGGTCATGAAGCAGCTCTATGGACTGGAAACAGCCAAAGAAATCGATGCTTTCGCAAGCCGGGCCTTCGGCCAATACGGGGGCATAGCCCAGCAATATCTCTTCTATTATATAAGAGAAACCGGCCGCGGTGAGCGGTGAAAGCGGTGAAACGGCGGTAATGAAACAGTGCGGGCCGGGGCTGGCTGTCCGCTTTAGAGCTTGCCCATGAGAAAGACTGTCCGTCTCAGGTTTATCCATGAAAATTCGGCAGTTGGGCCGATGGCGGTGCCGAATCTGTTTAAGGGATATGTCAGATTTAGGAAATTTTCGGATTTATGTTCCATATTGCGTCTTTTGTCGCAGAGTAGAACATAAAACAAGCTTGCATAAACTCTCTAAATCATTAATTTGTTTTCAAATTGGTAGTTGTTTAGATAAATTTGCTGTTTTGCTCCAGGCAGAGCCTGAGTTGTTTGGATATCTCACACAATTCAAGAAAAAATATGTTCACCAAATGGTGCTAGAGTGCCGTTTGGAACATAAAACGGAAATTGTAATTTTTTGGAATGTTGCCAGAAGAGATGACAAAGGACCTCCTTGCCGCAAAAGCCCTGATTTTCCCATCAGGGCTTTTCATATCCAAAATTTGTGGTAAAATAAAACCGGAATGTTTTCTGTAGATAAAGATTCCGCAGCAATAAGGGGGCGCATTATGAATAGGGAGAGATGCAGAAAAGGATTTACGCTGGTGGAAGTGATCGTGGTGCTGGTAATTTTAGCCGTGCTGGCCGCGGTCCTGGTTCCAACCTATATTGGCTATATTAAAAAGACGGAAAAGACCAGATGCGCGATTCAGCGGGGTGACCTGGAGCAGAAATTTATCGCCATGTACAACTACGACCCGAAAATCAGGAGCTGTACGACCACAGCAGCAGTCGTGCATATTACTGGGACTAATGTAGCAAAGTATATGCTGGATAATGGTTATTATGAAGGAGAAATCAAGTGCCCAGTGTATGATCAGGATTATGAGTTTCGATTGGTGCCGTCCGGCGCGGGGTATCGGGGCGAGTTTACCTGCAAGTGCGTGGAGGATGAGTTTAGCAAGTTCGAGGCCATTGTGAAGCAGGAAATGGCGGCTTTAGGGAATAAGACCTGGGCAGATGGCACATTGATCGATAACGTATATAACAAATATGGGAGTCTGCCGAAGGTCAGTGATGCGGATTTGCAAAAGGCGGGGCTTTCAGGTACGATGTATTGGCGGCCTTATATGCTGGGTAATGGTACTGTTATCTATTTTGCAAGCTCAATAGCGTATGAGAGTAACCATCATGGGCAGTGGCAAGCGAATATCGTAAAAATAGACGGGGTTATCTATTCGGCGGAAAGTGGAAAAAGGATCAGTATCTCAAAGGCAAACGACTATAAAAACGGCCAAAAGGACGGGGTCAAAGGATTCATCAACGAATTTTTAAAAGACAATGAATTTAAGGAAAGAAAATAAGATATAGAACTTTTAAACGGCAGCAGGCCAAAAGCAACCGGCCCGGCTGCCGTTTTCCTTTCTTTAAAAAAACTTTAACCAAAAAACCCAAAAAACCTGTTGACAATGGAGGCGGAAAGTATTAAATTATAGTTAGCACTCGTAAAGAGTGAGTGCTAACAAATTGGAAGTAATAAAATAACTATAAAAGTGAAGGAGATGAAACTATGAGTTTTGGAATTAAGCCTTTGGGCGCACGAGTGGTTATTAAAAGATTAGAAGCAGAAGAAAAGACAGCCAGTGGCATTGTACTGCCTGGTCAGGCAAAGGAAAAGCCTCAGATGGCAGAGATCGTTGCAGTTGGACCTGGAACAGAAGACGAAAAGATGGAGCTGAAAGCAGGAGACACTGTAATCTTCTCCCAGTACGCGGGAACAGAAATCAAATATCAGGGTGATGAATACACGATCTTAAACCAGAGAGACATTTTAGCAACCGTGGAATAATAAGAAAGGTAGGGAATGACAAATGGCAAAAGAATTACACTATGGTGAGGACGCCAGAAGAAAATTACAGGCAGGTGTTGATAAGCTTGCTGATACAGTAAAAATTACGTTAGGACCAAAGGGAAGAAACGTTCTTCTCGACAAGAAATTCGGATCACCGCTGATCACCAACGACGGCGTGACCATCGCAAAAGAAATCGAGCTGGAAGATTCCGTTGAAAACATGGGAGCTCAGCTGGTTAAAGAAGTTGCGACCAAGACCAATGATGTAGCTGGTGACGGTACAACAACTGCGACACTGCTGGCACAGATCATCATCAAAGAAGGATTTAAAAACGTAGCTGCAGGAGCAAACCCAATGGTACTGAAAAAAGGTATCCAGGGAGCGGTAGACGTAGCAGTTGACGAAATCAAAAAGATTTCCAAAGAAGTTGACAGCAAAGAAAGCATCGCTCAGGTTGCGTCCATTTCCGCAGCTGATGAACAGATCGGTTCTCTGATCGCAGAGGCTATGGAAAAAGTAGGAAAAGACGGTGTTATCACTGTTGAAGAAGCGAAATCCATGGGAACAACTCTGGACGTAGTGGAAGGTATGCAGTTCGACAGAGGATACCTGTCCGCATATATGGTAACAGACACAGAAAAGATGGAAGCTGTTTTAGAGAACCCTTACATCTTACTGACAGATAAGAAAATCTCCAACATTCAGGACCTGCTGCCTATTCTGGAACAGGTTGTACAGCAGGGAAGAAAACTACTGATCGTCTGCGAAGACATGGAAGGCGAAGCTCTGGCTACAATCGTAGTTAACAAGCTGAAAGGAACGTTCGACTGCGTAGCAGTTAAGGCTCCGGGATTCGGCGATAGAAGAAAAGCTATGATGGAAGATATCGCTATCCTGACCGGTGGTACAGTAATCTCCGAAGAACTGGGATATGACCTGAAAGAAGCTACTATCGACATGCTGGGTACAGCTGCGACCGTTAAGGTTGACAAAGAAAACACAGTGATCGTTGACGGAGCAGGCGACGCAAAAGAAATCGAAGCAAGAGTTCATCAGCTGAAAGCGCAGATCGAAGAAAGCACTTCTGATTTCGATAAGGAAAAGACTCAGGAAAGACTGGCTAAGCTGTCCGGCGGCGTAGCAGTAATCAAAGTCGGCGCAGCTACGGAAACAGAACTGAAAGAAAGAAAACTGAGAATCGAAGACGCTCTTAACGCTACAAAAGCAGCAGTTGAAGAGGGTATCGTATCCGGCGGCGGCGTAGCGCTGGCCAATGCGATTCCGGCAGTAGCAAAATATGTGAAAGACCTGGCCGGCGACGAAAAGACAGGCGCTGCAATTATCAAGAGAGCGCTGGAAGAACCGGTTAGACAGATTGCAGAAAACGCAGGCTTTGAAGGCAGCGTAGTTGTGGCTAAAGTCCTCACAAGCGACGCAGGCGTAGGTTTCAATGCAGCTAACGAAGAATATATGAACATGATCGACGCAGGTATCGTAGACCCTGCTAAGGTTACAAGATCCGCTCTGCAGAACGCGGCTTCCGCTTCCGCAATGCTCCTGACAACAGAAGCAGGCGTAACGGATGCTCCGGCAGAAGAAGGCGCGGCAATGCCTCCGATGGGCGGCGGAATGCCGGGTGGAATGCCGGGAATGATGTAATCTGACATTTCCAAAAAAATAGTTTCGGGCAGTCTGCTAAGCAGACTGCTCTTCCTTTTTAGGAATATGAAAGAAGACAGTGCCGGCCGGAATATGAGCTGCATAGAATAAAGCTGTTAGAATTTGAAAAACTGTGGTATAAATATAAAATAAGGTTATTATCAAAATAAGGAGGATACGACATGTTATCGAAAAAAGTAGTAGAATTATTAAACGATCAAGTAAACAAAGAGTTTTATTCCGCTTATCTGTATCTGGATATGGCGAATTACTATAAAGATGAAAATCTGGACGGATTTTATAACTGGTACAAGGTGCAGGCTCAGGAAGAGCGGGATCACGCAATGCTGTTTATGGAATATTTGCAGCAGAACAGCGAATCCGTAACGCTGGAGGCTATCGCAAAGCCGGATAAGGAATTTAAAGAGTTTATCGATCCTTTGAAGACAGGCGCGGAGCACGAACGCTATGTGACAGGCCTGATCCACAATATCTATGACGCGGCTTATCAGGATAAAGATTTTCGTACCATGCAGTTCCTCGATTGGTTCGTAAAAGAGCAGGCTGAGGAAGAGGATACTGCTGACAGCCTGGTCCGCAAATTTGAACTCTTCGGCACCGATGCCAAAGGACTGTATATGCTGGACAGCGAGCTGGCGGCAAGAACTTACAATGCGCCTTCGCTGACCCTGTAAAAGAACGTTTAAAGAACAAAAAAGCTGTGCCCGGGACTTTAGAAAGTTTCGGGCAACAGCTTTTTTTGGAGTGCGGATGTTTTTACAAAGGATATTCTTAACAAGGATTATTTCAATGAAGTCAGAGAAAAGAGGGAAATTTTATTTGTAAAAGAGGGTAATTTATTATAAAATATGTTAATATAGTTTTGAGTAAGAAAAAGGGGAAATAAATGGTTAAGAACAGGAAAAAACCTACGCTCAGGCTTGCTGTTGCCATATTGATGCTGCTGGTGTTTTCCGGATTCTATTTTCTGCTGGCGCCCTATGTTCATGAAGAGGTAGGGGAAGGGGACGCGCAGGTAAGCGCAACGATTCCACCGACTGAAGCTACCACTCAGACACAGCCGCCGGCAGTGGACAAGTCTTCGGAATATCTGGTTCTTGTCAATAAGACTCATGGGCTTGGAAAGGATTATGAACCGGGGGATTTAAAAAAAGTTAAATACGCTGTTGCGTCGCGGGAATCGCAGTATCAAAAGCTGCGAAAAACGGCGGCATCGGCTTTTAACAGCCTGGCAAAGGCTGCGAAAAAACAGGGTCATACGATTAAATTGACCAGTGGTTTTCGCCCGTACTCTTATCAGAAATCGCTCTATGAGACGTATGTAAACAAGGATGGGAAATACACAGCGGAGCAATACAGCGCCAAACCGGGATACAGTGAACATCAGAGCGGTCTTTGCGCAGATGTTTCATCGCCTTCGGTGGACTACAATCTGGAGCAGGCCTACGGCTCGACCAAGGAGGGAAAATGGCTGGCGAAGAACGCGCACAAATATGGCTTTATTATTCGCTATCCAAAGGATAAGGAAGATATTACAGGCTATGAATATGAGCCGTGGCATATCCGCTATGTGGGCGAGGACGCGGCAAAAGAGATCTATGAACAGAAAGTTACTCTCGAAGAATATTTGGGAGAAGTATAAAAACGTTTTAAAGGAGGGTAAAGATGGCAGTATATTTCAATGAACCATCAAGGACATTCAGCGAGTATTTACTGGTACCGGGCTATTCCTCAAAGGAATGCAGGGTTGACAATGTGAGCCTTGCCACCCCGGTCGTTAAATTTAAAAAAGGTGAGGAAGCTTCCATAAAGATGAAAATTCCTCTTGTTTCCGCGATCATGCAGGCGGTATCCGATGACAAGCTGGCCGTTGCGCTGGCAAAGGAGGGGGGCATTTCCTTCATCTTTGCTTCCCAGACGATTGAGAATCAGGCGGCGATGATCCGCAGGGTGAAGAGTCATAAAGCTGGTTTTGTGACCAGCGATGCCAACATCCGTCCCGACCAGACTCTGGGTGAACTGCTGGAACTGAAAAAGCGGACAGGCCATTCCACAACAGCCGTTACAGAGGACGGAACCGCGGAAGGCAAACTGGTGGGAATTATCACCAGCAGAGACTATCGAATCAGCAGAATGTCTCTGGAAACAAAGGTTAAGGAATTTATGACACCTTTTGAAAAGCTTATTTATGTAAAAGAAGGGGCTACTCTTTCCGAAGCCAACGATGTTCTGTGGGACAATAAGCTGAACACCGTGCCGGTTATTGATGATAACCAGAGGCTGACCCACTTTGTGTTCAGAAAGGATTACGATACACATAAAGCTTATCCAAATGAACTGCTGGATGAGCACAAGCGCTACATGGTCGGCGCAGGCGTTAACACCAGGGACTATGCGGAACGTATTCCGGCCCTTGTTGATGCAGGCGCGGACGTGCTCTGTATCGACTCTTCCGAAGGGTTTTCCGAATGGCAGAAGGATACCCTCGACTTTGTTCGTGCGAAATACGGCGATTCGGTTAAGATCGGCGCAGGAAACGTTGTCGATAAAGACGGTTTCAACTATTTGGCAGAAGCCGGCGCTGATTTTATTAAGATCGGTATTGGCGGCGGTTCCATCTGCATCACCAGAGAGCAGAAGGGCATCGGCCGCGGTCAGGCCAGCGCTGTAATTGAAGTGGCCCAGGCCAGAAACGAGTATTACGAAAAGACGGGCGTTTACATTCCGATCTGTTCCGACGGCGGAATCGTTTACGATTATCATATGACGCTGGCTCTCGCTATGGGCGCTGACTTCATCATGCTGGGCAGATACTTCTCCAGATTCGATGAGTCTCCGACCAACAAGCTGAACATCAACGGAAACTACGTGAAGGAATACTGGGGCGAGGGTTCCAACCGTGCCCGCAACTGGCAGCGTTACGACATGGGTGGCGACAGCAAGCTTTCCTTTGAAGAGGGCGTGGATTCCTACGTTCCATACGCAGGCGCGCTCAGCGACAATGTTCGCTACTCCCTGCAGAAGGTGAAATCTACTATGTGCAACTGCGGGACGCTTTCCATTCCGGAGCTGCAGAAAAACGCAAAGATGACCATCGTTTCGGCAACCAGCCTGGTAGAGGGCGGCGCCCACGATGTTATTTTGAAAGACACCTCCAACAGCAGCAACCTGAGATAGCAGAGCTTTATCGGCCCGGTGGCTGCGGCAAATGGATACAAAAAGTTTGAGGTCAATTTTTAGCTGTCAAAACAATCGAGATACAGGAAACTTGTTGAATTTACTTTAAGGAGAAATTTCCATGGAACATGAAAAAATAATTGTTATGGATTTCGGCGGGCAGTACAATCAGCTGATTGCCCGGCGCGTGCGTGAGTGCAATGTGTACTGCGAAATCTATTCCTATAAAAGAGATATTGAAGAAATCAAAGCGATGAATCCAAAGGGCATTATCCTGACCGGCGGGCCCAACAGTGCCTATGAGCCGGATTCTCCGACTTATACCAGGGAGCTGTTCGAATTGGGAATTCCAATTTTGGGAATCTGTTATGGTTCGCAGCTGATGATGCACCTTCTGGGCGGACATGTGTGCAAGGCTCCGGTCCGTGAATACGGCAAGATTGAGGTGACAGTGGATCGGACTTCGAAAATGTTTACGGACGTGTCAGGAAAGACGGTTTGCTGGATGAGCCACAATGACTATATTGAGCAGGCAGCTCCGGGATTTACGGTGACTGCCCATACTTCCGACTGTCCGGTTGCAGCGGCCGAAATGCCGGAAAAGGGACTGTACTCCCTCCAATTCCACCCGGAAGTGCTCCATACGGTGGAAGGAACCAAGATGCTGTCCAATTTTGTGTACAACGTCTGCGGCTGCAAAGGCGACTGGAGAATGGATTCCTTTGTTGAGACTTCCATTGAAGCGATTCGCGAGAAGGTGGGTAACGGCAAGGTTCTGTGCGCGCTGTCCGGCGGCGTGGACTCTTCGGTGGCGGCAGTTATGCTGTCCAAAGCCATCGGCTCACAATTGACCTGTGTCTTTGTGGATCATGGTCTTCTGCGTAAAAACGAGGGCGATGAGGTTGAGGAAGTTTTCGGCCCGTCAGGCCCGTATGATTTGAACTTTATCCGGGTCAACGCACAGGATCGTTTTTATTCCAAGCTGGCCGGGGTCACTGAGCCGGAACGCAAGCGAAAGATTATCGGCGAGGAGTTTATCCGCGTCTTTGAAGAGGAAGCGAAAAAGATCGGCAAGGTGGATTTCCTGGTACAGGGAACCATTTATCCGGACGTGGTGGAAAGCGGCGTTGGCGGCGAGTCAGCGGTCATTAAGTCCCATCACAATGTAGGCGGACTTCCTGATTATGTGGATTTCAAAGAGATTATCGAGCCGCTGCGGGACCTGTTTAAGGATGAGGTCCGCAAGGCAGGTCTGGAGCTGGGAATTCCGGAGCACCTGGTGTTCCGTCAGCCATTCCCTGGTCCTGGATTGGGAATTCGGATTATTGGCGAGGTTACGGCGGAAAAGGTCAAGATTGTGCAGGATGCCGATGCGATTTATCGTGAAGAGATCGCGGCAGCGGGAATTGCGCGTGATATCGGCCAGTATTTTGCGGCGCTGACCAATATGAGGTCGGTAGGCGTTATGGGCGATGAACGGACTTATGATTATGCCATTGCGCTGCGTGCGGTGAATACCATTGACTTTATGACGGCGGAAGCGGCGCAGATCCCTTGGGAGGTGCTGCAGAAGGTGACCAGCAGGATTGTTAATGAGGTCAGTCATGTGAACCGGGTAATGTATGATATTACGAGCAAGCCGCCGGGGACGATTGAGTTTGAATAGAAAAATGAATCCCACGAATCTAGCAATTATGCGGGTTTGTGGGATTTTTTTATGTGCTTTGAGTACAATTTTTCATTTCCTCTCTCTTTACTCTTTTCAGGATTCATATAATCTGGCATCTGTTTTTAGCCCTGTTAATAACCGTATCCCTCTCAGAGGCGTGTATTTCCAGACTACGTTTTAACATTTCTTCAAAGGGCAATCTGTCAAACTGAAGCTAGTTTTCCTGGCTTTCTTTTAACGCTTTGCATCTGTACAACTCCAAATCCGGCGCTTTAATATCCTTATAAGCAGTAGGGGATAATAGTTCATAATAGTCATTCCGATTTTCATACCAAGCAACTAAATCACCGGTCATTGGTTGATGAGTGATTTGAGTAATAAAATCATTCAAACGTTTTTGCTGTTCGTATTCGATGTTGGCGCTAACCCTAGAAATGATGAAAAAATAGAATGTGGTTTAATTTCAACAGCCTTAAGGATCACCCCCCCTTAGGAGATTTGTCGCAAGTCATTTCAATAATACTGGTACTCAAAAGAAGCATGAGCACACCCATTACATCTCCCACAGTATCAAAGTGCATTTTGGGAATATATACGCGGTTAATACAATCACATTGACTTTTAAATCCTATGCAATTTGTTAGCTGTGGGTCCTGTGGAATCATTTTGTTCGTTTCATATTTACGAATCAAAACAGGATAAATACCGGATGGTTCCGCAAGTTTATTTTGTGTTATATACTGTTTCTTACGAAAATATTTGATTCTATCACCTATCGTCATCATACGTACGCCTTAATATGTGTCTAGATAGCTACATTGTGATATGCGCACTTATTTCCGACAAGGCAAATCAAAATGGCAGACAGGTTAGATGAGGACTGGCTGTGCAATTCCGAGGACCTTTTTAATGAGGGGAAGAAAGAGAAAGAAAAACATTTAGCGAGGATTCTTTGGATATAAAAGTTTGACTGAGATACATTTACGACAGTATAAAATAAAGAACTTATTGGGCACAACCATTAACGGATACAAATACGCTGCCAAATATTTTCTCGATTATGTGCGATATGCTTTAATGTGTGATAATGTCAAACAGGATTTAATCTTGTACTGGAAGAATGGCTTCATGTAAGAAAATTACATAATAGCTTGACATTAATAAAGGTATATAAAATTTTGATTTTTTATGTGTATTCTTGTATAATCTTTATAGAATAAACGAGAAGGCTCTACGGCTATGGCTTTTAACTTTGATAGAATAAAATTTGAAGATAAATGGCTTGATAGAACTGCTTGAACATAGAATAATCAATTGTGTGATGATAACATCACATTTAAGTACAATGGAAGAAGGTAATATTATGATTACGAAAGTGAAACTCTTAAGATTTAAAAAATTTAAAAATAATGAAGTCCTGCTAAAACCATTTACAGTAATGATGGGAGAAAATAGTTGTGGTAAAACGACAGTTATACAAGCAATAAATTTATCATTAAACACTTTTGCTAAAAGTGGTTTAATCACGCTTAAAGGTGGTAAAGCGACTCCAAAGGTAAAAGGTATTGGAGCAACAACACTACCCGGAATAAATATTGCAGATTTTAGAGAATTATATTATGGAAAAATATCTCGGCAAAGTAGAAAAAGCAATAGGACATTTGGTGCAATAATTGAATTAACAGATGACAAAAAAAATATTTATAAGTTACAGGTATCTTCATTGTTTGGAGGATTTAACCTAAAATGTTTATCAACAGCTAACGACTTGGAAAATGCCCCAACAATATATGATTTTACACCTCTTTTAATTTCAGGATTTGTTGGTCTACAGGAAACGGAGCAAAGGTCTTTTCCGGTAAATATAAGGCAACATTTATCATCAGGGAATGTCAGCGCAGTTATTAGAAATCTTGTACTGGACTTGAAAAAGAATAACATTGAAAACTATAATAAATTAAGGGATAGATTAGTTGATGATTTTAGCTTTTATCTAGATGATGTTGAATTCAATGAACAAAAAGACATGTTTGTTAAAGCTGCCTATAGTGAAAAGTTTGAAGATGAAAAAATTACGTTTGATTTTAACTCATCAGGAAGTGGATTTATGCAGGTACTACAGATTTTAGCACCTATTTATACTGTATGCCCTGATGATTGTAAAGTGGTTCTACTAGATGAGCCGGATGCGCATTTACATCCTAATATGCAAATAGCATTGGCTAAATCATTACAAAAAATTCAAAAAGAGCTGGGTATACAAATAATTATATCAACCCATTCCGCGGCAATAATTAAATCTGTAAGACCGTCTAGTGTTGTCCCAATATCGACCAATAATTTGATTTGTAAGCCATTATCAGTTGAGGAAGAGGTTGAAGAGAGTATTGCACAACTAGATAATTATGAGTTGGCAAAATCTGTTATTAGTGGGAAGATGGTGTTTATAGAAGATGCTAATATTGAAGTATGGGAAACTATAGATAAAATTTTGGGTACAAAAGTATTTTATGGAGCTAATACAGTATCAATACATAAAGGGAGAAGCAAAGATGATAAAATGCCCTTTCAAATTAAACCGTTGCTGAAGGATTTTTTGAATAAGGATATTGAGATTATCTTTATTCGTGATAGTGATGGCTTATCTGATGAATGGAGACAAAAACTAATTGAATATGGAGAGAAAAAAGAAGTTAAGTTATACTTATTAGAAAAGTATGAGGTGGAAAATTATATTTTAAATGGAGAATTGATACATAGAGCATTATGTAAAAAGTTTCCAGGATATAATATACCAACCGTAGAACAAATTGAAAATAAGATATACGAGTTCTTGAAAAATACAATAATAATGTCAAGGTATAAATATGATGATAACTTGGAAGATAGTATTTTCAAAGCAAGTTTAATTTTAAATTTGCATCAATATAGAAATAATAACGAGGTAAAGAGCGAAGCAGAGCGAATTAGAAGGAGTTATGAGGAAATTATTGATGGCGAAGCTTATAAAAAGGTCGGAATGGGAAAGGAAACGTTAAAGCAAATTTTTTATTGGTTAAACAATGAAATAAAGCTAAATCTTAATAAAGAAGATATATTAGAAGCAATGGAAGAAAGAGATGTTTCTGTCGAAATGGAAAACATATTAAAAACGTTGCGATCTAATATATTAGATGAAGAAAATTTAGGTGAATTGGAAGAATGTGAAGATGAAATTCAAATTGTAGATGAAGAAGATTCTGTAGATGAGATATTGCAATTAACATTACCGTTAGAAAGAGAATAGTTGCGACTGTTACTAATGGATGTTTGAGTGTAAAAAGGTCTATTGTTTGTATGTCATCGACAGTTTGTAGTGGTAAACTAAAAGTAGACACCTACCCACTTTTTGTAGACACCGTAATTAATAAGGGTTACACTAAAGTGAAACCTGGAACACTTCTACAAAAGTATCCATAGGAGGTGTCAAATGAAATACCCAAAAGAACAACGATTAGACATAGGCAGACGGATTTACACCCGTGAAATCAGTAAAGCGGACGCGATGGACCAATATAAAATCAGCAAGTCCTGCGCGGAGGGGTACGTCACGGACTACAAACGAGCGCATGGCATTCCAGTAAAGTAGCACCAATCCATCTCAGCGGTTGCCATTGAATCCGGATCCGATGGAGATATGGAATCGTATCAATCGATCTCAAAAGAAGAATTAATCCAAGCGTTAATTCGATCAAAGGCGAATGAATTGTGCGCAAAAAAAGGGTACGAAGTGAAAGGGGGTGGGCAAAACAAGGAGTTCATTTCTTTAAACAGCAAGAATTCGAAATAGTTTTTGAACTTTCCGCGAAGTTTCCCATAAAGGTGCTTTGCGACCTTTTAGGCATCAACCGAAGCAGTTTTTATAAATGGAAACGCCGTCTTGAGCATCCTTCGGAGCGTTTGAAAACCTTTGCGAACAATTTGATGCTGTTCAAGGAATACCACGAAAAATATCCTTCCCATGGGTATCGATGGCTTAACGCGAAAATACGCCTTGACACGGGCCTGGTCTTGTCGAACCCTTACGCGCATAAATGCTGTAAAACGGCGGGAATTGTCAGCAAGTCAAAGCACTATCGATATAAAAAACCGGGAGACCCTTTTAAAGTTTATCCGAACCTTCTGATGCAAGGACTCCAGGTCAACGGACCCCTTCAATGCGTCGTAAGTGACATGACGGCCATTTCCTTCAAAGGGGTCTACTATGAACTGACCGTTTTCATGGACCTGTGGAACCATGAGATTCTGGCCCCTCGTCTATCGCGAAAGCGAGGAGACCGGATGACCTATATCAGTGGCCTCCATGATTTGATCGACATCAAAAGCCAATACCCAAAGCTCGACATGGTGCTCCATACGGACCAGGGTTGCGTATACGCGTCAAAAGCCTTCAACGAGTTGCTCCCTCTACATAACATCCTGCATTCCATGTCACGCGCCGGTACGCCAACGGACAACGCGGCAATGGAAGCCATGAATGGGTGGATCAAGGCCGAGCTCTTTACGGACCTTCATATTACGAGTAACGAGTACATCCGAGAAGAAGTGGCGGATTACATCGTGTTCTACAATGAACAGCGTCCTGCTCACTCTCTGAGCTACCTGACTCCAAAACAGTATCGGCAATACTTCGCGGATCCATCAATGACTACTTATTAAGATAACTGTCTACTTTTTGTTGACTAGTGCACTACTGCTGAATTTGATGATTATATGAAATTGTTGGCTATTAAAAGAAAACCGAATCGGAAATAATAATTCCTAGTTGTCCAGGTATTACGCTATAGGCACTCCAGAAATCTTATATTTCAAGAGATTCCAGACGGAATAGGAGTATACGGCGGTATTTTATATCTACCGCCCCGAAAATGGACTTGTATTGCGTAACACTTAGGTTGTTAATCTGCGAGGATTTGTTATAATAAAGGTGTACAACGGAAAATCAGTAAGCGAGAATAAATGATATAATTGAAGTGAAAACGGGCGTATATTTGTATGAAATTAAATAAATATAGTTAATGTAATTGAAAAGCATGCGGAGTTTAAATAGTACAAGGATACATTATTTATATGGTAGGGGGGTTATCGGATTATTGGCTGTATTTTAAATGTTAGATTGTGATAGAAATATGTTGCAAAATAAAGTATTGGGGTTAAAAAGAGCCTCCAAATTATTATTCTAAGCAGAGGAGGAAATGTAGATGAAATATACTTGTTTTGTAATTTCTCCTATTGGGGAAGAAGGGTCAGATATAAGACAACACGCAGATGATCTGTTTGAAATGGTAATAGGAACGGCATTGCAAAAGTATGATCTTGATATCATTCGTGCAGATAGACTTAGTACAATTGCATCAATCACTTCTGAAATTATTAAACTGATACAAGAAGCAGATTTATGTATTGTTGACATTACTGGACAAAATGCAAATGTGATGTATGAATGTGGAAGAAGGCATGAAACAGGTAAACCCACTATTCTTATGGCTAAAAATGGAGAAAAATTACCTTTTGATATAAATATTATGAGGACAATATTTTTCGAACTTGATACACCTAGAAATGTTCACAAAGCAATGTCTACATTGCAGGAGTTTGTTGATAGGATATATAAGGAGGGATTCTCTAGTAATGCATCTGGTGAAAGTTTATCGACAGTAATAGAGGTATTAAATAGGATTGAGCGAAAGGTTAATTTAATAACAAGCAAATCGTCTGAGGTAACACTTGATACTTTAAGGGAGAATGATTTTGGGGAATTAGATCCAAGGGAGGTATTGGTTATTGCTTTGAAACAAAGAAATCTTCCTTTGGCGGAATCTTTAATGTCTAAATTAGAGGTTATGATGGATTTAGATATATATTATAAAACTGTTTTGCCGAGTATTGCAGCTCTTGGTTCTATCAAAGCCGTAGAAATATTGGAAAAAAACATAATTCCTGTAGTATCAACATATGCAGAAGAGGAACAAGAAAAGATTATTGGAAGTGTTATAACTGCATATATAAAACATGATTTAGAGAGTAAAGGATTGGAAGTTTTAAATGACTATTTTGAGAATATGTTAAACAATAGAAGTGTTTTGGGAGAATTCAGAGCATTTTTGCTAAATCAGAAGCAACGGTTATTGTTTGGTTTAGGCGAAGAAAAATATTCAGAGATTATGGAAATTTTGGATGAGGTAACCAAAATTTCATCAAATCCATCATATTTTTATAATTATGCATTAGTTGCATTTGATATGAAAAAGTATGATTTGGCTGAACAAAATATTGTGGCATGTTTAAGACTGTATCAAAATGAGCAATATGATGACGATCATGTTCAATTAGCACTTAGAATATTTAAACAGAATGGGCGAGAAAGTGAATATAATAAATGGCGAGAATGGCTTAAAACTAACGCCCCCTTAAAGCTGCAGTTATTCGATTTAATGGAGTAGTATGGCAATATTTTGGCAACGGAAAATCAGTAAGCCAGAATAAATGATATAATTGAAGTAAAAAATGGCATGTATTTATATGAAACATAAGCAAATAAAGTTAAGATTGACAAAGGACACGCCGAGTTTGAGTGATGAATTATCGAAATTTTAACGATTGAAAAACGTTTTAAATGCATGGCATATAATACCGATAAGAAAAGAGCCACCGGTAAACGGTTGCTCCAAATTGGAAAAGTAAAAGCACTCGTCCGATTTTGAAAGCGTGGGACGGGTGTTTTACTTTATGTAAAAACTAACGCTTAATTTTAGTCTTAGATGGCACAAAGTAACTATTGGAGATATAGATTTGGGTGTTTCGAGAGAACGGTTTACATCCATCACTCGACTATAATTACATTAGCCTCCGTCAATTTTTTCCGTGTATTGGCAAATCGCCCTCGGTCTTTTATCCCGACACATTTTATAGGCATAACAACCGAGAACCCATATACAAAATCGGAAATATACGGCTCTTTTTTCCGTCTGCCAACATTTTTGACGTATATGACAGGGCTTTCCTGTTTCTGAAAAACCGCAATTTTCTCGTTGATTTTTTCTATAAGGTCATGGGAATAGTAATTATTTTTGCTCTTTTCTCCTATGTAGTCTGCCTGCATATCGATTACAATTAAAGCCGTTTTTTTCCTTCATAACATTCTCCTTCACTACGCTTTATTATACGAAAGTGTGATTTTAATAGCAAGAAAAAGGCACGATAGTGTGTTGCTAACCTCCTCCCATAATTTTTGCACTTCCCAAAAAAGCCATATATGATACAATATAGCTAAAATCTAACTTTAATACGAGAATTATTGAAAATGCAAATATTACTAACAAGCAGAAGCCGCAAAACAGCAGCCGGTTTGCGGAAAACCTGTGGCAATGTAGGAGGAGAAAAACATGCGGGGTTTTGATTATAAGGAAGTTAGTAAGCTTTTGAACTGCGTGAGGGATGGCATATTTATCACGGATGGTGAAGGCAATATTGTGTTGGTAAACAAGGCGTCAGCTGAGTTGAGCGAGTATAGCGAAGAACAGCTGATCGGGCGAAATGTCAGGGATTTAATAAACGAAGGCTACTTTGACGAGAATGAAGTGGTTTCCTTAAAATGCATAAAAAGCGGCAAAAAAGAGAGCTTGATACAAAAGGGGAAAAACAACGAACACGAGATAACGGTAACGGGCGTTCCCTTTTTGGAGAACGGGAAGGTTGAGCTGGTGGTCGTAACCGAACGGGATGTAGCCGATATTAATCAGCTTGAAAAAGAATTGCGGGAAAACAGAAAATTACTGGAAACCTATAGAACCCAGCTGGGACAATATAAGAAGCAGGACCGGAAACTGAAGAATATAATTTATGACAGCAAAGCGATGGAAGAGACAATTGCGATGTGTGATAAAGTGGCCTCAAAAGATATAACCGTACTGATACAGGGAGAATCGGGGACGGGAAAAGAGGTAATCGCTAACTATATTTGCGATTCCAGCAAAAGAAGGGACAAGCCCTTTATAAAGGTAAACTGTGACGCGATTCCTGAAAACTTATTTGAATCTGAGCTTTTCGGATATGAAAAAGGGGCCTTTACCGGTGCCTCAGAAAAGGGGAAGGCGGGCCTATTTGAGCTGGCGGACGGAGGCACCCTGTTTCTGGATGAAATCGGAATTATGCCGCTGTCTCTGCAGGGAAAAATTCTCAGGGTACTGCAGAACAAAGAGATCATTCGTGTAGGAGGCAATGAATACATTCCCATCGATGTGAGAATCATTGCTGCGACGAATACGGAGCTGAGAAACGCAGTTAAAGCCGGAGAATTCAGGCTTGATTTGTATTATAGGCTAAACGTAGTGCCGATTGTAATTCCGCCTTTAAGAGAGCGAAAAGAAGACATTATCCCTTTAGCAAAACATTTCCTCGAAATATATAATAAAGAATTTGACGCTGATTTAAAAATCGACAAAAGCGGCTGGGCCTCCCTGCATAAATATCCGTGGCCGGGAAATGTCCGCGAGCTGCAAAACATAATTAAACGGCTTGTTATTATTTCAGATGACAGTGAAGTGACGGGGGCTCAAATCATAGAGCAGCTGGATAACTTTGACCTTAATGTGGCAGACAGCATGCCGCTTTATAATGATCTCCGCACCTGCGTCGAAGAATACGAAAAAAATATGATAATGTCGCAGATGAAAATCTATAAAGGAAGCAGGGAATTGGCTGAGGCTTTAGGAATCGACAAATCAACTTTAAATAGAAAAATAAAGAAATATGGAATAAAAAGTGTTTTTTTAGATTGATGTTTTACCGGGGCATTTTGTCCTTGACGGCGCATTTATGCGCCGCTTTTTTTGTGCTTACCATTTGGAGATCCGACAAAACGTTGAAATTTAAACCTTCTAAATTATCAATATATCATGGCATGTTACTTGCGTTAATAAGTGGCAACAGCTGTTAAATCAATATTTAATGGGAGGTTACACAATGATCATAGGAACACCAAAAGAAGTTAAGGAAAATGAAACAAGAGTCGCAATGAATCCGATCTGGGCAAAAAGATTAGTGGATGCGGGACATGAGGTTTGGATACAGGAAAGCGCAGGAAAAAACAGCGGTTTTTCCGATGAGGATTATATAGCGGCAGGCGCGAAGGTGGCAGGCACTGCGGAAGAGATTTATGCCAAGGCTGAGTTTATAACAAAGGTCAAGGAACTGCAGCCCCAGGAATTCGGATTAATCAGGGAAGACCAGATGATTATGACCTGGTTTCATTTAGCCGAAGACTATGACAAGCCAATGGCTCAGGCGCTGGTGGATCAAAAGAGCATCGGCCTGTCCATGGAACTGATCGTGCTGGATGACGGTTCCAGACCAACCATGAAGCCAATGAGTGACATTGCGGGAAGCATGGCCATGCTGGAATCCGTAAAGTACTGCCAAACCGTGAATGGGGGAACCGGTCTTCTGCTGAGAAAAGTGTATGGGCTGCCCACGCCAAGAATCGTAGTCTTAGGAGGAGGCTATGCGGGTTTTAACGCCGCGCAGGTAGCCGTTGGCCTGGGACTGCAGGTTACAATCATCGAAGCATCCTGGAACAGGATTGATTATTTGAAGGCAGCGATTCCGGAAGCAGATGTCGTTTTATATGAAGCGCACGCTTTAGAAAAACTGCTGACCGACTGTGACGTTTTTATTAACTGCATATACCCTTCCCCTGAACCGGGAAAAAGAGAACCGCTCGTAACGCGCGCAACGGTAAAAAAGATGAAAAAATGTTCGCTCATCATGGATATTGCAGGAGCTGAAATTGTAGAGACTTCCCACTATACGACCTTAGGAGAACCGACCTTTACGGAAGAAGGCATTTTGCATTACTGCGTGCCCAATATGCCGTCGCTCTGTCCAAAGACAGCGACAGAAGCGCTGCTGATGATTACCGGGCCGTATATTTTGAACATTGCCAATAAGGGCTTGAAGCAGGCGGCAACGGATGATCCTGCGATCCGCAGATGTATCAGCACGCTTAAAGGACAGATTGTACATCCTGAGATTGGAATTAATCAGGAAATGCCATATGTTGAGTTTGACCTTTCAATGTTGGATTAGATAGGGATCTGATTTTAGAAATCATGTATTCTGAGGACAAATTTACGTGAATTGTAAATTTGTCCTCAGTAGGGAGGAAAACCGTCATGTTGAAAATTGGAAAAAGCGAAGTACGTATCAGTATGGTGATAAAGATTGCCGGCGCATTCTGTGCGTTCCTGATCGGAGCAGGGTTTGCTACAGGGCAGGAAGTCATGCAGTATTTTACCAACTATGGTATTGCCAAAGCAATTGGAGTAATGGTTATCAATGGCGCGCTTGGCGCATGGACATCAGCCGCTGTTATGAATCTGGGAAATGAAAGCAGAGATGTACAGGGGCTGGAATGTTACAAGAATTTATGCGGAAAGTATGTAGGAACGGTTCTTTCCTGGTTTGTCCCTGTATTCATGTTCCTTACACTGATGACAATGATGGCCGGATTTGGATCTACCTTTCATCAGATATTCGGAGGTCCGGAATGGCTGGGGTCACTCATTCTTGTAATTGTAGTGACAGCGGTGGTATTGTTAGGGTTGGCCAGTGTTATTGACACCATTGGATTCATAGGGCCGGCGATTATAGTTGTGACAATGGTTATGGCTATTGGCGTAATCGTAAAGCATGGTGTTGACTTTGAAAACTGGAATCATTACATTACTACACATGATGTTTTGCTCGCTTCCGGTTCGTGGGTAATGGCAGGAATTTTATACGCCTTATGGAATATTGTAATGTGTCTGCCGTTTATGTCCGCAATGGGATCAAAGGCCAAAAACAGGACAGAGGTTATTACAGGGGTTATTTTCGGAAATGTACTGTTTACGGCGGGAGCGCTGTTTCTGGTGCTGGCAGAAGGTTCGCAGATTAGCGTGGTAGGTGAGATCGCGGTTCCTGCTTTGGCAATGGCACAATCGCTTTCGCCGATACTGGGTATCATTTACGCGGTCGTTCTGGCCCTTGCGATCTTCACAACAGCCGTACCGCTCATGTGGTCAGTTGCTGCCCGGCTCACTAAGGAAAAAACGGTAAAGTTTGTAATAGCCTGTTTAATCATAGCAGTTTTGGGATTCTTCGGATCGTATCTGCCATTTGAGATGTTAGTGAACATTATTACACCTGCGGTAGGCTATGTCGGATTGATTGGATGGTTGTTTATTATATGGAGAGATATTAAATTAATCAGAGGAGTAATAACAAGGGAAAAGCTTCCTACGCATGAAGACAGGAAATGATTTTGTTTTGGGAAACAGTGCGCACGACGCCATGAGAGGAGGGAGCTAGTCACTCCCTCCTCTCCAATTTACACTATTTTATTTTTTCAGGAAAAGGCAGACAGAATATATCTACTTATGTAATTTACTGTTTGCCCAGCCGTTTTCAATAGCAGCGTTGCAGTCCGCATCGATGGCCGCCGCAACCTCTTTTGGGGTCCTGTTTCCGGCCAGCAGGTCATGGATGTGCGGATAGAACACATCGCGCACGCCGCGCCAGTTGGGGTTGTTGGCCGTAAAATCTACCGTGTTGACGGCGTTGGCTGAATAAGCTTCCTGCATGAAGATATGCTCGCTTACGCGTTCCGTCGTGGCCTTGCTTGCAGGAATGCCAACCTGCGCATAATTCATCAGCTCCTCGTTGTCGTAGAAATAGCGGACAAAGGCTTTGGCTGCTTCCAGCTTTGCCGCATCCCCGTTGTCAAAGACTTCAAAGCCAGTGACAAACGAAGTGTTATATCCGGCCCCGTCCTCGCTGGGGAAGTTGACGAAGCCCATCGTGTCCGAATCCAGATTGATCGCCGTGGCGCTGTTCGTCATGTAGATTGCCAACTGGTTATTCAGGAAGAGCGTGTTGCAGTCATTGATTTCCATGTTCTCGCAGCCGGCCGGGAAGTATCCTTTTTTATAGCAATCCGCGATCCATTGAAGCGCGGCGACTCCCTCCGGCGTGTTAATATGGAAGCGGCCGTTTTTATCAAAGAATTCGCTTCCACGGCTGCGCAGCAGGGTCATGATATGGGTATCTCCCTGATCGTTCTTGGCGTACATCAGCATGGGATATGACATCTTTGGCAGCTTTTCGGATAATGTGGAGAGAATGTGCTCCCATTCATCCAGCGTCCAGCTTTGAATTGTGCCCTCCTCTCCGATGTATTCGTCCAACCCGCACTGGCGGAACAGCTTTTTCTTAAAGCAGAGGGTGTTTTGCAGGCTGTAATAGGGCAGCATATAGGTTTTCCCATTTACCTGGCTCATTTCCCAGCTGGCGTCATCCACGTCGGAGCGCATGTCCTCCGTGATAATATCGTCCAGGGGAACTACGCGGCCCGTATGGATATACCCCGCCATATTGAAGTAGCCTTCAAACAGGACATCCGCAGCATCCTCCGTGTCAAAGCAGTCCGTGATGTAGTCGTCTTCCTCAGTATAGGCGAACTTGACCACCTTGACCGTAACATCCGCATTTGCGTACTGCGCCGCAAATTCCTGGCCGGCCTGTTTTAGAATCTCATAGGCGTCCTTTATGTCGGTATCGGCATTTGCCACGGTCAGCGGCGGGAGCTTGATCATCAACGTTACCTGTGGTTTCGCAGCCCCCTTGGGCGCGCAACCGATCAGCACGCCAAAAGCCACTGTCAGGATTAGTCCTGCCGCCAACATCCGTTTCCAATTTTTCATTTTCAGGTCCTCCTTTATTTTGGCAGAGTAAGCATTTGCATGAGATTTTTTACGTCGATCGGCTTTGCGATAAATCCGTCCATACCGCTTTCTTTGGCCTTTTCCTGATCCGCCTTGAAGGTGTTGGCTGTGCAGGCATAGATGACAACTGTTTTTGCATCCGGGCGGTCCATGGCGCGAATGATCCTGGCCGCTTCATAGCCATTCCGCACGGGCATCTGCACATCCATCAAGATGACGTCAAACTCATTTGCGCTCGAGGCCTCAAACATCTCGACCACTTGTCCACCATCGGCAGCGTGGGACACGTCAAAACCCGCGGTATGCAGCAGCTCGATCAGGATCTCCGCATTCAGCTCATTATCTTCAGCAATCAAAATCTTCAACTTCCTGTTCGTCTCCACTTGGAGTGGTTGTGCGTCCACATCTACTGCTACTATTGGGACCGCGTCTGCCAGATCCGCAGTCATCGCAAAGGTAAAGCAGCTTCCTTCACCGAGCTTGCTCCTGACGGAAAGGGTTCCGCCCATCTGTTTTGCCAACAGGGAGCTGATCGACATGCCAAGTCCGGTACCCTGCATCCCCTTAGAAATGGTGCCGTGTTCCTGGCTGAATGGGTTAAATATCTTTTTCTGGAACTCCTCGCTGATGCCACAGCCGGTATCCTCGACTTCAAAAGTCGTGGTGATTTTGCCGGCTGCCGCCTCCGACTGAAACACCCGCAGGACGATGCGGCCGCCTTTCGGCGTAAATTTGACAGCATTTCCGAGGATGTTGATTAAAATTTGTTCGACCCGTATTTCATCTCCCACGAGATCAGGGGCCTGGAGGTCCGATTCAATTTGGAAGTGAATTTCCTTTTCTTCCGTGCGGCTGCGCGTGATGGATTCGACCATGGAGAGCAGATGATGAAGGGAAAACGGCTTGAGGAGTAAATCCACCTTTCCGGCCTGCAGCTTGGACATATCCAAAATATCGTTGACAAGGGAGAGCAGGTACTTTGCGGTAGAATCCGATTTGCCGAGATAGTCCTTCAGTTTGTTTGGATTCTCAAGATTTTCCTGCATCAGGTGGTTCAGCCCGACGATACCGTTGAGCGGTGTACGGATTTCATGGCTCATGCTGGAGAGAAAGTCACCGCGGGCCTTTGCTTCCGCTCTTGCTATGGCGGAAGTCGCCGACATGCGGATGATGAGCAGCATCATCAGGCACAGCGTAAGGACAACGACTGCCAGCATAATGGCAGTCAGCGTGACAAAATGCTGCGTTTGTTTGTTGAATACCTTTTCAGGAACGGTCAGAACGATGCTCCATGTCGATTCGGGGATGGGAACGAACGATACGACCTGTGCGTCATCCTCCCCATAGTCAAAGTATTCGATGAAAGATTCCCTCTGTTCCAGTCGGGTAGTAATTGATTCGAGATCCTTTTCCGAGAGATTTGCACCATCTCGAAGCTCTTCATAATAATTACTTATTTTTCCAATTCCGGCATCGCGATTCCGATTGACCACGTAATTTCCGGCCACGTCGATAATGGAAGTATAGCCCTGCTGGTCAAAGCTGTCGATTTTCAGACGTTCCTCAATCAGATTGATCTTCGCAAATCCGACGATCCCGATGAACTCCACACCGTCTACGCGAAACGGGTTGCAGTGAACACCATAAACAAGGTTTTCCCTTGTGGTCTCTAAGACATCCGATTCATCATAGCGCATGACAAATTTTTGATCCCCGGAGAGCAGGGTGCGTATATAAATCTTGTCGCTGTCATCCTGCACGGCATTTGTGCCGGAATAGGTTTTTCCCTCGGAATCCACCAAATAAATGAGGTCGAAGATGTTGGTCGTCTGCTCAATATTCAGGCGACTGCAGACCTCCTGTATGGTTTTGCACCGGCTGGTTTCCGTTCTGGAATAAACAGCCGCGATTTCATTCCACGAGTTGTTTAGCTCGCTTTGTATATTTCGCAGGTCGTGCCAGGACAGCTCCTTCATGAAGGTGAGAACCGATGATTCCGTCGCATGGGAGAGTCGATCGATATACGCCCACACTGACGCTGATAAAACAACCAGAGTCGTCAAAACGACGGCTACAATTTTGCCTTTTCTCCAGTTTCTCATAAGCCCCCTCCGACCTTGTCCACATAGTTACTTAGCGTTTATTATAACAGAGTTATTCTAAAATAGCAATGGTCCGGGGCCGGTCCGGGGAGTTCCTTGCGTTTTTTTATGGTGATTTTTTATAAAAAATGCTATACTAGTTGAAAAGAACACCGGGAATGGGGGGATTTGTGTGGAGAATGGCATGGAGCTGCAGCAGGAGGTCTACTATGTTCTCAGGACGCAAATTCAGTTTGGCGTCTATAGGTTTGGAGAACGTCTCCCAACCATAGAGGATGCGGCCCGGCTTTTTATGGTTTCCGTCAAGACAATTCGCGCTGCCTACCGGCAGCTGCAGCGTGAGGGCTATATTACGATTTCCAAAAGCGTCGGTGTCAAGGTCAGCGTATCTTACAGCGGGCAGGATTCCGAAGCATGTATCCGGAAATTTTTTGCGGGGCGGAAGGACGCCCTGATGGATCTGGGGCAGTCTATACAGCCGCTGTTCAGCAATGCGCAATGGCTGGGTTTCAAGCATGCTTCTCCGGAATTGCTGGATCAGGTCGAGCAGCTTTCCGCCTCGAATGAAAGCATGAGGCCCTATGTTATGATTCAGCAGCTCCAGGCGATCTATGGTAATTTGGGAAATGATATGCTCAATCGCCTTGTGTGGAAGACGCTCATGTTTTTCCTGACGCCTTTTCTCAGCGTGTCCGGCAACCTGAATCTGCTCAATCAGAACCAAAATCCATTGCTGCAAATGATTACGTTGTGTCGGGAACAAAACTGGACGGCCCTTCGCGCTTCGGTTGAGGCCTTTCAGGGACAGAAGGAGATCGCCCTTCGCCAGTTCTATGAGAACGGGGTTCGGCTCCCAGCCTCTGACCAGCAGGCCGTTTTCTCGTGGAGCCCGTACAAGAAAGCCTCTCAGATCTGTTATTCGCTGAGTATGGAACTTTTGGTTGAGATGAGTCAGGGCGTTTATCCTACCGATTCCCTGCTGCCTTCGCTGAACACACTGGCGAGGGAGAAGCATATTTCTCTCAATACAGCACGCCGTGCGATAGCTCTCCTGAACGACATTGGTGCGGCGAAATCCGTCAACGGTGTGGGCACAAAGGTTCTTCCGCCGGAGCAGATCACGGAAAACTGTGATTTCTCCCAGCCGTCTGTGCACAAGCGTCTGCTGACCCATGTGAAAAGTGTGCATATCCTGACTTTATCCTGCCGGCAGGTCGCCGAGGCCACGCTTTCTTCTATCGATCAAAAGACGGCTGAAAAGTGGAAAGCAGGGATCATTATCTGTGCGCAGCAGCAGCGGCATGAGCTTGTGCCATACACCATTATAGAACGAATTTCCCAGGACTCGCCCCTCGCGACGGTCAGGATGGTCTACACGGAACTGTTCCGGCTTCTGCTTTGGGGGTACCCCCTTCGGGGCCTGCTGGAAGACAGGCAAAAGTACACCGCCGTTTATATTCCGTATTTCCAACCCATTTTGGATTGTTTGGAGCGGCGCGATGTGGAGGGCTTTTCCGCAAACCTGGAGGCGATGATGCAGCACGAAATCAGATTGATTGTGAAGCGGCTTATCGGGCTGGGACTCGAGGAGGCCGCCGGACTTGTTCTGGATGAATAACATAGAGAATTATTTTTTGGAGGATAAATGATGCATAAGCAGCATCGATTTTTTTGCGTTTTCGCTTTGATCCTTATATTATGCGCCTGTCCGCTCGTTTCCTCAGCAGCGGAAACGGAAAACGGCAAAGATATTTCATATTATACGGACATTCCCGAAGTGACCAAAGAAGAAATCGCCGATATCGAATCGATAAAAAAACAAAATCCCGACGGGCTTGTTTATGGAATGATCCATTCGGAGGAAGCATTTGTGGCAGGGGACGGCGAGATCGAAGGCTATACCCGGCTCATATGCCAGCGGCTCAGCGACCTGTTTGGCTTGAAAATCACTCCCAGGATCATGGAATGGAATGAGTTGATGGATGGTTTGGGCAACGGCTCTGTCGATCTGTGCGGAGATTTGACGGCGACTCCTGACAGGCGTGAAAAGTATTTTATGACCAGCTCCATAGCGGAACGGTCCTTTTCCGTATTTCGCAATGGAAAGCGGGCGCCGCTGGACCTGATCAATGGCAGCCAGAAGCTTCGCTACGGATTTTTAAAGGGTTCCATTACCTATGAAAGGGTTCGGGAGACTTCCGCAGTGCCCTTTGAGGCTGTCTTTGTGCAGGACTATCAACAGGGGGTCGAGAAACTGCGGGACGGTACGATCGACGGCTTTATCTATGAGGCGATGAGCGAGTCTCTCCTTGAGTACTACCCGGATATCGCATACCAGGAATACTATCCGGTAGCATTTACCTCGGCTTCGCTGGCTACTGCCGATCCGGAGCTCAGCCCCCTGATCGATGTGGTCCAGAAATATCTGGAACACGGGGGCAAAGAGGAATTGTCCATCCTTCATGAGCAGGGGGAAAAGGAATATCTGCGCCACAATCTTTATAAGAAGCTTACCGAAGAGGAAAAGGAATATCTGGAATATCATATTGACAACAAGATACCGGTGCCTGTGGCGGCTGAGTTTGACAACTATCCGGTCAGCTTTTACAACAAGCAGGAAAAAGAGTGGCAGGGGATTGCGCATGATATCCTGAAAGAAATGCAGAGCCTGACGGGCCTTACATTTGAAGTGACCACCGGGGCAGACGAGCCCTGGAATTCGATTCTCGATAAATTAGACCGGGGCGATGCGGCAATCATCACCAATCTCCTTAAGTCCAAGGATCGGGAAGGACACTATTTATGGCCGGAGGAGCCTTATTCTGTGGATACTTATGTGCTTTTGTCCCGCATGGATAGAGACGATATGACCATCAGCCAGGTATCCGCAGCAAAGGTAGGGCTGCTGGAAGGTTCCGCGTATGAGGAAATTTTCAACCGTATTTTTCCGGATCATACAAATTCCGTTTTATATCCTGATGCGCAGCAGTGCTTTGAAGCCTTGGATTCCGGGGAGGTGGATCTTGTCATGATGCCCCGTCACCTGCTTTTGTACATTACCAATTATATGGAACGTCCGGGTTTTAAGGTGAATGTGGCGTTGGATATTCCCTGCGAATCCTATTTCGGGTTTAATAAGGAAGAGAAAACTCTTTGTTCCATTGTCAGCAAGGCGCAGGAAGTGGTGGACTGTGAGGAAATCACGGATCACTGGGAAAGAAGGGTTTTCGACTATGATAAGAAACTGGCCCAGCAGAGAATTCCGTATCTGATCGGTATCTGCGCCCTTCTCATTATTGTGCTGGTGCTGGTGGTGATCCTATACCGAAAGAGAGAACGTTCTTCCCGCCAGATGGTGATAACGGATCACCTTACATCGCTGTACAATCGGTACTTCTTTGAAGAACAGCTTCAGCATGAGTGGAATGAAGCCATAAAATACAGGCTTCCGCTGAGCCTTTTGACAATCGATATAGATTGTTTTAAGGAATATAACGATACCTATGGCCACCCGCAGGGGGATTTGCTGCTGCAGACGGTTTCCGCCATATTCAGGGAAGCGCTTATGCGTCCGGGGGATTTTGCGGCCCGTACCGGCGGCGATGAATTTTCCATACTGCTGCCCAATACGGATCTGGAAGGGGCTGCGTTTGTAGCGGAAAAAATTCGCCGGAAGGTTGAAAGCGCTGCTGTGGAAAATCTGGGCGACGGGAAGCCTACGAGCGTAACGGTCAGCATCGGGGTGGCTTGTGTCGAGCCGTGTCCGGATGACTGCTTAGCGGATTTTGTCGCAGCATCGGATAAGGTGCTGTACAAGGCGAAAAATGAAGGGCGCAACCGAGTTTACACAAGCTGAAAAGGAGCCTCTTTGAGTTATAAATTCAAAGAGGCTCTTCTTTTTTTTTTATGCCAGAACCTTGCCTTCTGGAAAAGCCAGGCGAAAGACCTTTCTGGTCACCGGTCCCGCGATCAAAAGCTGAAATGGCAGCGCCATAATGAAATTCATGGGAATGTTGGTGAGCCAGATCATGGGAAGAATATTCCACTGGCCGGTGTGAATAACGTTTTCCAATGCGCCGTACAGGGACATGATGATGACCATCGGTACCACCATGCAGCAGGAAATTGAAAGTACCTTTTTCAGCGGGTGGCCGTCGGGGCGGACCAGAAAGCGGAAGGCAAATCCCTTTGCCAGTCTGGAGACAAAGAACCAGTCACAGCACATGGCAAAGATGTAAGCGGCGGGAAACCCCAGCCAGCCGGCCCGGATGCTTTCCGCGGACAATCCTCCACTATGCAGGGATACATTGTAAACACTCATCCATAGCACCATGACAAAACACATAATCACAGTATAAATCAAACTTTCTCTTTTGTTGTGCGGCATAAAATCCTCCTTTATTCTGCTGCGTTTGCTACGCAAAAAAACAGCTGCCATCATTCCTAACTTTCGCTACGAATGACAACAACTGCCATCTTCACTACCATTTGCATCTAAAACACATCTTAACTTTTTCAACGCACCATATTTTATCAGAAGAAAATCGGGTTTGTCAAGAAAATTTATTTGACCAATATTCAGGCCGCTTCTCCCGGAGCTACTTCTTGTAGCTCACCCCATCAAAAATCGTGTTATAGTCCGTATGGAAAATCTCAGCGAGTGCGACCAGTTCACTGATGCGTATATTGTAAGTGCCGGACTCTATTTGCGAATAGGTGCTTCTGGTCGTAGGCTGGTTGCGAAGCTGCAGCTGAGCCACTACCTGCTCCTGCGTCATGTGCGCTTCTTTTCTCAGTTTTCTGAGATTTCCCCCGATGGAAACATCCCGGATTTGTCTTAACTTTTGGGACATAAAATATTACCAAACCTTTCCATAAACATTATGTGCATTAACATTGATTCTAGTACAAAAATTTTGTATAATTGCAATAAATACATTGCAAAGCAAACGAGACCAAACCGCAAAAAAGGAGGGGGACGCTATGGCAGGAGTTCCGGAAATGTTTCATGACGACTGGAAAGACTTTTTCGAGGCGTCCTATGATGGTATTATCATCGCTGATGAACTTGGAAGAATTGTATATATGAACCGTGCGGCGGAGCGGCTTGAGGAGGTGGACAAGGAATACATTCTGGGACGACGGGCCGCTGATCTGCTGGAAGAGGGGATCTATGAAGCTTCCGTAACAGTAAAGGTTTTCCGATCCAACCAAAAGGAAACCATCATGCAGTTCAAAGGGGGCAGGCAGCTGGTAATCACCGGGGTGCCGGTTTTTAAGGGGCGCAAAATTAAGTGGGTCTATATTAATGAACGGGACGTAACGGAGCTGGTTCAGGTCAAACGGGACAAAATGGCGGTTATGAAGCAGCTGGAAAAATATAAAAAAGAGCTGGAGCGGATGAAGAAAAGGAACGGTGAGGAAAATGTTCTGATCAGCAACAGCCATAAGATGCAGGAAAATATCGATCTTTTGCAGCGAATCGCACCGTCGGAGGTGTCGGTGCTGATTATTGGAGAATCCGGCGTGGGCAAGGATGTGTTTGCCAACTGGATTCATGAGCACAGCTTAAGAAAGGACAAGCCCTTTATCAAAATCGACTGTGGGGCGCTGTCGGAATCCCTTTTGGAATCGGAGCTGTTTGGATACGAAAAGGGCGCCTTCACAGGAGCCAGCCAGAAGGGGAAGGTGGGCCTTGCGGAAGCTGCCGATCAGGGTACGCTGTTTTTGGATGAAATCGGAGAAATGCCGCTCAACTTGCAGACAAAGCTGCTGCGGCTGGTGCAGGACAATACCTTTCTGCCCGTCGGCGGCGTGGAAGAAAAGAAGGTAAACATACGAATTATCGCGGCCACCAATAAAGAGCTGGAAGATATGGTGGAAAAAAAGCTTTTCCGGGAGGATCTTTACTACAGACTCAACGTTGTTCCGGTAAAGCTGCCGCCGCTGAGAGAGCGGAAGGAAGATATCTTTGATTTCATACAGCTGTTTTTAAAGCGGTATAACGACAAGCACGGCTATCGAAAAACCATCTCTCAGGAGGCGGTGAATGGATTGTACCGTTATTCCTGGCCGGGAAACGTCAGAGAGCTGTCCAACATCATGGAGCGGCTGGTTGTGGTTACGCCCAAGTCGGAAATCGATCTGGCGGATGTTGTGCAGGCCATCCCCAACTATGGTGAGAGCGGCATCAAAACCATTTTTGAACAGAGCGACAGTTACCTTTGCGCGATGGACGCCTTTGAAAACGAGTATTTAAAAACAAGAATGTCCGGATGCAGGACCATCAAAGAAATGTCGGAAAGCCTGGGCCTTTCAGAGAGCACGTTAAAAAGAAAATTGCGTAAGCACAACCTGCGATTCACATCCAGGGTCAAAAATGACTTTGGGGGTCAGAGTTGACGCCTGATAAAACAAGCGCAGATTCCAACAATTTGGCAAAAGACCATAAAAACATCGGAAAAGAGAAGTTCAGATTTGACCTTCTCTTTTCATTTTCGGCAAATTGATTTTAAATTAAACCTTGAAATTTCAACGTTTTTATTGGTTGGCACGGTTGTTGCTCTTTATATGGGCACGATAAACACAAATTAAACGGAAAGGAGAAAGGATTTATGGAAAACAATTTGAACACCAAATCAAAGGCAGTATCGGACAAACCCATATCGCTGATCTGCATTGTACTGGTTGCGATCTTCGTGGCTTTTATATGTATCAAGCCGGATGCGACCTTAAATGTAGTCAACGCGGTTTTCGCCAAGGTTACCGCGGTAATGGGGCCGCCAATTTTATGGTTTGTCTTTATCGGCTTGTTCTTCTGCCTGTACCTTGCGTTCAGCAAGCACGGAAAGGTGAAACTGGGGGAGGGGGACCCGGAGTATTCGACATTCAGCTATATCGGCATGATGCTGTGCGCATCGCTGGCCGCGACCGCAATTTTTTATTCCTTTGTTGAATGGTCCTACTATTACGCTGCTCCGGCATTTTCCATTGAACCCTATTCGGTGGAGGCTGCCGAAATGTCAATGACTTACACCTTCTTCCACTGGGGGTTCAGCTGCCAGGTAATCTTTATCATGACAGCCGTATCAATGGCGTACGCCTTCTATGTGCGCAAGGTTCCGGTATTAAGAGTAGGGGCCGTATGTGAAGAAATGTTAGGGGGATTCAAATACAAGCGGCCGCTGGCAAGGATTATTGACGGACTTACCATACTGAGCATTGTCGGCGGCCTGGGTGTATCGCTGGGAGTCGGCGTTCCTTTGGTAACGGCGGGTCTGGGTAAGATTTTCGGACTGGAAGCAAACTTCACGACTAACGTTATCGTACTGCTGATTATTGCGGTAATCTTTACCGTGACATCCCTTGTAGGTATCCAGAAAGGCATGAAACGCTTGAGCGATCTTACCATGTATCTCTCAATTATCTTCATCGCCTTTATCTTCATCGTTGGCCCGACGCAGTTTATCTGGAAAGAATTTACCTACAGTCTGGGCAAGATGTTCCAGAACTACGTTCAGATGAGCACTTACACCGATCCGGTGGCCCAGTCGGGATTCCCAGAACTGAACACCATTTTCCTGTTCACACTGGCGCTCAACTATGCGGCCATGATGGGAATCTTCATTACAAAGATTTCAAAGGGCAGGACCCTGAGACAGATGATCCTCACCTGCCTGATCGGAATTACCGGCGGCATCTGGATCATGTTTTCCATCAATGGCGGCTTCGGCCTGAACGCAGAATTGACGGGTGCGTATGAACTGAGCAAAGCAGCTGATGTAAACGCGGGATTATTCGACCTTTTGGGAACGCTTCCGGGTGGAAACGTGATCCTGCCAATCGCTTTTACTTTGGTAACGATCGGACTTTTGACTACATCGCTGGATTCGGCATCCTTTACACTGGCGGCATCCGCAACGAAAAAGCTGGATGCGGACAACAATCCAAATCCGTTGTTCCGAGTGCTGTGGTGCCTGATCCTGACCCTGGTTCCACTGTCCATCATGTTTGCGGGAGCGCCTTTCACAGCCATTAAGACGGTCTGCATTGTACTGTCGGTGCCGTTCCTGTTCATTATTATAGGGATGCTGGTCGGACTGTTCAGATGGTTCAAAGAAGATGGTAATTAAAGTTTAAAGATACTATATTGAGGAGGAGAAACGATGAATAAACAGGAAAGAATTGAAACTTACAAAAAGCTGGTTGAGGGAAAAGGTCTGTGGGATGTGGATCATCCGGATGTCAGAGCTTTCTATAAGAGAGCGGAGGAGGAAGGCGTGGAGCTGGTAAGCAATAACGTTCCCCAGCTGGGACTGTTCAGAGCGCCCTACAGCCGGGATCTTGACGGCGTTGATATCGCCATGGTGGGGCTGCCGCTGGATCTGGGCGTGCCCAACCCGAGACCGGGCACAAGAAATGCGCCGAAGGCCGTAAGATTCTGGGGCCTGGACAGGAACATGGTAAATTATTATAACAGCCTGTGTCCGTATGACATGTGCAATATCATAGATTACGGCGATGTGGAATTTGTCAACGATCCATATAATCTGCGGGCGGATTTAGATGAAATCGCTGAGCTGTACGCAACCTTCAAGGATAAGGGCATTGCGCCTCTGACCATCGGCGGTGAGCATACCTGTACCTATGCGATGCTGAAGGGACTGGGCAAGGATGAGCCTCTGGCAGTAGTGCACATCGACGCTCACGGCGATACCAGCGTTGACTTCCAGGGTGCGGTGGTGAGCGATGCGTCGCTATTCCAGAATGCTGCCTGCGGCGGCTACATTGCGCCGGAGAAGATGGTGCAGATCGGCCAGCGGGGCAGAGGCATCATTCGCTGCGATTTTTCGACCAACAGCGGAATGAGAAGAATTATGGTCGATGAAGCGCAGGAGAAGGGAATCCCTTATGTTGTAAGCGAAATCAAGAGGGTGATCGGGGATTATCCTTGCTACCTGACTATTGACACGGACTGCATCGATTGCGGCGAAATGCCCGGAACCACGCTGCCTGAGCCGTTTGGACTCTTCGGAAGAGAAGTCAGAGATATCATCCGGGGCATGTACGGCATGAACGTTGTCGGCGCGGACCTGATGGAGCTGAGCCCGGATTACGACGTGACCGGAAAGTCCGCTTGCCTGGCTGCGGGGCTGGCCTTTGAAATGATGTGCCTGCTGGCAGAAAGCAAGGCTCGCAGAAATGGGGAGAAACATCAGACTCATTGGAAATAAAAATGAAATTAAGCCTTAACTGAATTGCGGCGCTGCCAAGAAGTTTCATGGATATGTGACTTTGGGGCAGCGCCGTTTTTAGTTTGCACTGCGCTGCGGTCGGCCGGAGAGTAGTAACTTTCGGTGATTCGCTCGCTCAGGGAGCCGAGCGGTCCGGTAGAAAGTCCAGTAGTAGCAGGCAGAAGTCCCTGCGAATATCAATGGGTGTCCAGTAGCAGCACAATATTGATATTTTCACTGCGCTGCGGTAACTTTTTAAAAAAATTATGCAAAGTTACGCAAAGTTGTGGGTTTGCGGGTGCTCGAAACTGCAAAAAATGAAAATTTGTGTTTTCGTCCGTTCTGAAGACCGCAGGATCGTTGAAAAATGCGTAACTTTTTGAAAAAATCGGGAAAAGTTACCGGAACTGCCCTTTAGTGAGAGGCTCACGTTCCTAAGCTTTGCAATCCAGCTCTTTAAAAAATAAGATTTGCCGTAGTTTCTGCAGGGTGCGACTACGTGGGAGTCAACGTATTTTTTGCGGAATATTATAGCGAACTTATAGAAGGAGTGGTAAAATGAGGAATAAATACAAGCGCTAAGGTGATGTTTATGAAACAAGTAACCAATTATTTTAGAAATGCAATTGCTGCAAGTACCAATGGACCGATTGATTATAAGAAAGAAACGTTCTACACACTTACTGCTGGTGAAGTGGAATTAGGGCAGCTCGGAAGTGACTCAATGGCCTTTTTAAGGACAACTGGCCAGGATGAGGAAGTAGATGTTCAAGAAGACGACAGTAACAGGAAGACAAAACAGGCGATCATTGCGTTAAAAACTGTTTCTACAAAATTTGTCGCCTCTAAGAAGACAGAGACGGATCTTGAAGAAATGACATCCATTCTGTTTTTGCCGGTAAAAGTCAGCCGCCAAGGAAGACTTTATCCGGCAGAGGACGGGAAAATACCGTGGATACCGAGGGAATATCTAAAACCTATGGAAGAGCCGGTGCTGGCAATAGGGGATGCGGCAGTATACGATGCCTTTTTTGAAGAAACAACGGATGAAAGAAATCAAATCTGCTCATGGAAAACGTATTTGAATTATGCAAAGCATTTATATGAATTTGTAACAAAGGCCCGTTTTGACCAACAAGTTCTCCTGTGCGGGGAGGAAATCGTGAAGACAGACGGTAAGTATTATCTTTTTGAAGATCGCACGATAAATACCACATTTCATATATTGCAGTTGTATAATCACCTTCTGAAAAGCAAAGAAAATAAACTGTATTCCAAACTAACCAGCGGCGAAGCAGAAAAATCAAAAAAATTATATAAAAATTCTGATACTGCAAAGATGAAAAAGCATAAGGGGCAAATGGGTGGGGAGTATCCTTTGTCGCCCTCTCAACGAGAAGTAATAAATCACTTTGACGAAATCGGGGAGGGAGAAATCCTGGCTGTCAATGGACCTCCCGGAACAGGGAAGACGACGCTGCTGCAGTCCGTTGTAGCCAATATGTACGTAAATTCCGCATTAAAAGAGGAAGCTGCGCCAATCATTGTCGCCGCATCGACAAACAATCAAGCAGTAACAAATATAATAGACTCTTTTGGAAAGATTAATTCAATCAGAGAGGACAATCTGGAAAAAAGATGGATTTCAGGGATAAACAGCTTTGCCGTATACTTTCCTGCAAAGAGTAAAACTGCGGAAGCAAAGAGAAAACGGTATCAATATACCAATGTACTCGGTGAGGCTTTTGCTGAAGATATTGAAACGGAAGAAAATAGGGACAAATCAAAGGATGTTTTTTATTCCGAGTATGCGGCTTTTTTTGGAAGTCCTGAGCGGGATTTGCTTAAATGCAGGGATGCTTTATCCGCCCAATTAAACTGGCTGGATACGGCCCGGATAAACTGCATTTCCGCTATTGAGAAAATAGCGTCAATTTTAGACGGGATAAGCTACAAAGACTATATTGACAAACTGGTTGTTCAACTCACCTCATATAAGGAAGAAGAATACAGGATCAAACAAGAAATAAGCGATATAAAGATAAGAACCAAGGAATTTTTGGATAGACGTCTAAAATGGAGAGAGTCGTACCAACTGCTTCCGTGGTACATAAGGCTTTTTAAATTCCTGCCGCCTTTTAAGAGAAAGCTTTTATCCTGGTCATATGCATTTATGAACGATGACGAACTAGAATTTTTAAAAAGGGACATGACAATAGAAGAGGTTGAAGCCGCATACCTAAAAAAAGTTGACGATAATGATGAGCAGTTAAGAATCCTGCAAAATAAAAAGAATACCATAAAAGGAAATAGAACCAGACAAGAGAAAAAAATAAAACGAATTGAGAGCTCTCTTAATAGCTTGAAAAGAAAAACTGATCAGTTATCCGGTTACATAGAGCTGCCTAAAAACATGGAGGACCTTTGGGCAAAATTCGATGCCTGTAAGATCAACGATCTGCTTGATCAGATTCGATATGTGGAGTTCTGGTTTGCAGTCCATTACTACGAGTGCAGATGGCTGATGGAAGACAATCCGATATCAGAAAAACAAAAAAAGACGACATTTGAAAATGTTTTGAATAACCGTTATCGCAGGATGGCCATGCTGGCCCCGTGTATGGTCATGACCTTTTTTATGATGCCAAAACAGTTTTTAGCATATGATGGAAACGATAAAAAACATTTCTACATGTACGATTACATAGATCTACTTATCGTCGATGAGGCTGGACAGATATCACCGGAAATTGCAGCGGCTTCCTTTTCATTGGCGAAAAGGGCGGTGGTTGTAGGCGATGAACAGCAGATCCCGCCGGTATGGGGGACAATTAGAGCCTTAGATATTGCGATGGCAATAGAATCCGGGATGATTGGCGATAGATGTCAATATCCTCTTATCGAAAATAATGGTCTGAATTGTTCGCAATCAAGCCTTATGAAGCTTGCCTCACAGTCCTGCGCTTTTGGGAAGTATGGGAAGGGATTATTTCTGAGTGAACACCGTAGATGTTATGACGAGATTATTTCCTATTGTAACGAGCTGGTTTATAATGGCCGTTTGGAGCCTCTCCGCGGAACTGCGCAAGAAGACCGGGAAAACGTATTGAAGGCTATTTTACCGGCAATGGGCCATAAAGAGATAAAAACTGCCTATTCGCAGCGAATGGGTACCAGCAGACAAAATTTAGAAGAGGCTAAGCAAATCGTTCAGTGGATAAAAGCAAATTATTTAATAATCTGCGATTTGTATAAAAAGCAGTCCATAGAAAACCAGGAGAACTTCAATCCGAAACAGATCATGGGCATTATTACCCCCTTCAAAAGTCAGAGTAATTTAATCAGACGGTTGATGAAACGAGAAATTTTGAAATGGAATGAGGACATAGAGGTCGGAACCGTACATACCTTTCAGGGAGCGGAAAAAAGAGTCATTATTTTTTCAAGCGTATATGGGAATCAAGATGGCTGCTATTTTATCAATAGAAATAATAGTTTGATGAATGTTGCAGTCTCAAGGGCGAAAGATTCATTCCTGGTATTCGGGGACAGCGGCTGTTTAGAAGGAGCTTTGAAGTCTGCCGGTAATTTGTTGAAGAAAATGACGCAATCAGAAGTGCAATAACATAGACTCCAGCATGTGTCGAGCAGCAAATAGGAATTGACGGCATAAATCAGCAGAATGGAATTTTGTTTAAAGGAGGCCAAACATACAATTCAAACCCTACATGGAGCAGGTAGATCAGCTGATAAGCGGCATGGACGCCGAGAAACTAAGAAAACGGATCCACAACTATGCCAGGCAGGCCCCAGAAGAACGGAAGCAGCTGCTGCTGAATTTTCGGAAAAAGACAAGGTTCGCTACCCAAAAGAAGTGGATCGAATAAAAGATGGGAAACTGTGAGTAGAAAAGTTTCTCTGTCGTTTTCCGGGCAGCTGTATTATAATGAGTGACAAAGGCGGCTCCTTTCCGCAGGCTCCGCAATCCGTCCAGCGACATTGGGGGTATTATGTTTCAAGTAATTCCGACAAACTTTTTCGTACCTTTGGCATCGCCCAACAAAACCGTATATTGGGAATGTATTTGCAAGCTGTTTTCCATCATGGATAATCAGCTTTCTTTTGGTGTGGAAAGAGACGTTCTGGTGGACGAACTGCAATACTACTTTGAACAGATCAATGCCGCCGACATCGTGGACGAGGAATTTTCCGAAGCCGACAGCAGGGGAAAGGCCAACGGCATCCTGCGCCGTCTGGAAAATTACGGATGGATTGAAATTGAAACTGACAAAAGCTATGTCCAGAGAGTCAACTTCAAAGAATACGCAGTGAGGATCATCAAGACCCTCCTGGAAATTGCCGACGGAAAACAGGTGGAATATCAGGGTTACATCTATACCATCTACAGCCTGGTCCGCACCAGCACCGATCATCCCGGAGTGGTACTGACACAAATTCTGGAAAATACGGATCTGCTGATTACTGGGCTGAAAAACCTCAATTCCAATATCAAACATTACATCGACGAACTGACGAAACACAGTACGGTGGCGCAGATTATGGACGCGCTTTTCAATGACTATATCACCAATATCGTGGACAAGGCCTATCACCGGCTTTTGACCTCGGACAATGTTTCCAAATTCCGCCCGGAAATCATCGAACGGCTGGAGAGCAAAAGCAAGAGCAAACGTTATGTAGAAAAAGCAGCGGCAGAACTCGCGACATTAAAGGAAATTTCATTAGAAGAGGCCAGGGAAACCGTATTTCGCTACCTGCATGAAATCATAGACGCTTTCCGCAATATGGACGATATTTTAGTGGAAATCAATCAGAAAAACACTCAGTACCAAAGGGCCGCTATCAACCGGGCCAAGTTTTTACTGACCGGCAGCGAAGACATTCGCGGCCAGTTGAAGGAAATCCTCATCGGCATCAACGAAGCCATTAACAGAGAACAGATGGATCTTGGCGGTATCTACGAGGTGGAATTCCTGGAGAGCCTGATCCGTATCTACAGCTGCAGTTTTTTGGACGGCAATTCCCTTTATTCGCCGATTGAAGGGAAAAAAGAATTTGTGCCCCAGGAGGTGGAGGACGGCGAACCGGACTTGCTCTTCCGGCAGGAAAAGCTGCGCAAGCTGATGGAAAAGATGAAAAACGCCCTCAGCCCGGAGAAGATCGAACGCTACTTGGAAGACCAGATGGGCGGGCGGGAAACCATGTTGGCGACGGCGCTGCCCCTTAAAACGGCGGAGGATTTCATTAAAATTATTTACGCGCGGCTGTACGGCCAGCGCAAAAACGTCAACTACCGGATAGAACTGAAAGACGTGGAAGAAGTGAACGATTATCGCTTTCGGGATTTTGAGATTTGGAGGAAATAAAAGTGGAATTATTAGAAGGTATGCTGCAAAGGGATAAGGACGAATTCAAGCGCATATGCAACCGACTTCTAAGCGTGTGTTTTCTCTGCAAGAGCAATCGCACCACCAGGTCGGACTACTATTTTATTCTCAAATATAAGGAACGTTTTTCAGAATATCTGGGGATTCTGGGCTACCGCCTGGAAGTCAACGAGGAGTACGGCGTAGTTCAGCTGACCAACCCGCAGAATTACAACCGGCAGAATTTAAAGCTTTTTGAGTCGATCATTCTGCTGATCCTGCGGGTGCTTTACGATGAAAAAAAGAGGGAGCTTTCCGTAAGCGATGAAGTGATCGTCAACCTGGGCGATATTCAGGACCGCTTCCTCAGCCTGAAAATCCGGGATAAAATGATCGACAAAACGACCATGCGCAACACGCTGAATCTGCTACGCAGGTTTCAGATTATCGAAACTGTGGATAAGGATCTGACTGACGAGGAATCGAGGGTGCTGATTTACGATTCGGTGCTGATGGCGGTTCGGGTGGAGGACATCAAGCAGGCCTACGAAAAGCTGAAAATTTACAGAAAGGGGAGAAAAGTCGATGAAGAAACTGGTGAGAATGAAGCTGATTAACTGGCACCGTTTTACAAACTGCACCATTGATTTCGGAGACGCGACCCTGCTTTCCGGTGAAAACGGGGCCGGCAAATCAACCCTTTTGGATGCCATTCAGTTTGTCATTACCTGCTCGGCAAATTACTTTAACAAAGCAGCCCACGACAACGGCAAGCGAAAGCTGACCGGGTACATCCGCTGCAAAACAGGGCGGGAAAACAAGCCTTATGAGAGAATCGGGGAGATCAGCGCCCATATTGCGCTGGAGTTTTACGAAGAAGACAAAGACCGGTATTTTGTGGTGGGAGCGGTAATTGATTCGGCTTCCGAAGGGCAGGAGGCGGTGGCCCGTTATCTGATCGACGACATCCGCTTTACGGAGGAACTGTTTCTTAACGGCAAAGTTCCCAAATCCATCACCGAATTTCGCAGCTCTGCCAAGAAAATCAAGCAGTGGTGCAAGACCCAGGCTGAGGCGAAAAAAATGATGAAAGCCCGCTTCGGCAGAATTGAGGAAAAGTTTTTCCGGCTGATCCCGAAGGCTTTGGCCTTTAAGCCCATCGATGATATCAAGGACTTTGTTTATTCCTATGTGCTGGATGAAAAGGAAGTCAACATTGACGTGCTCCGGGAAAACGTGCGGACTTATCAGGATCTGCAAAAGACTTTGGACAGCGTAAGGACACGGCTGGGCAAACTGGAGCAAATCGAAACGCTGCACGATGAAGTCGTAAAGGGCCTCAAACAGGACAGCATGTACGACTTTTTTCTGGCGCAGGTGGGACTGGATATTACAAAGGAAAATATTCAAAATTCCAGGCGCTATATTCAGACAGAAGAATACCGGCTAAAGGAGGAACGGCAGAAGCTTTCGGCCATTGCCAAAGAAAAAGAGCAGAAGCAGGAAATGGAAACCGCCCTGCGGGTGGAAATGAAGCAGGATAAGGATTTTCTGGCCCTGGAAGAGGAAAAGCGTAAGTTAGAGCGGCTGGAGGAGGAAGAACGGGAACAGCTGGAAGAAGAAAAGGCTCTGAAAATCAGCATACGGGCGGCGAAGGATAATCTCTACAGCTTGCAGACGCTGGGACAGGAAAGTCCGGTGCTGACGGAATATCAGCAAATGCTGGAACATCTGGGCCAGGCCGGTGATCTGTCGCAGGTGCGGAGTCTGGTGGAAGCGGCCATTGCTTATAAAAAGGAGCAGTTTGCCAAGATTCAGCAGGAAATAGCCCGCTTGCAGGTTCGCCTCAATGAGAAGCAGGCCGAAAGAAGTGAGCTTAAGAAAAAAATTGAAAATCTGAGCAGAAAAAAGCTGTCCTATCCCCGGGCCGTGACTTGTGTGCAGGAAGCGATTCAAGAGGAATTCGCGAGGCTGGGGCGGGATTCGCAGCCCCATGTGCTGTGTGAGCTTTTGGAAATTGTCGATGAGGATTGGCGCAATGCGGTGGAGGGTTACCTGAACACTCAGCGGTTTTATCTGCTGGTTGAACCGGAGAACTTTGATATCGCTTTGGGCACCTATGACAAGCTGCGCAAAGAGGGAAAAGCCTTTGGCGTGGGGCTGATTAACACGCAGAAAATGGAAGAATACGATCAAACTCCCGCGGGAACCCTTGCTTCGGTGGTGGAGTCAAAGCGCCGTTATGCCAAGCGTTACATCAATATGATTCTCGGAAACGTGCAGATGTGCCAGCGCTATGACCAGTTGAAAAAATACAAGACCGCCATCACCAAGGAGTGCATGAAATACCAGAATCGGGTTGCGAGCGCCATCAAGCCGTCGATCTTTGAGGTACCCTTTATTGGAAAAAATGCTTTCCGCATTCAGCTGGAGCAGGCCAACCGTCAGTATGGGCTGCTGGAGGAAGCGATGCAGGCCGATCAGCAGCAGCTGGAGAATTTGGAAGCAGCAACCGGTTTTTTGACTACAGATGCGGATGTGGATATAAAGTATCGGCTGGATGTGCTGGTAAAACTGTCTGTAATTAAAACAAAGCTGGAGAACTGCCGGTCCAATATTTCCACTCTGGAGAAAAACGCCACTCTGCTGCAAAAACAGGTGCAGCTTACTATGCTGGAAACCATACGAAAAGAGCTGGAAGAATCCATGGCAGAGAAAAATCAGGCCATCGGCAAGCTGATGGAAAAGATTGCCACCGAAAAACAGCGGATTGAGCAGTATACTGTTTCCCAGGCCGACCAGGGGGCGAAAGTTGCCGAAATCATTGCCGCGGCCCAGGACGACTATGCTCTGTGGAAAAAAGAATATGAGAAGCTGACAAGCCAGAAGTCCTTTACCCAGTTCCAGATTAATTATGACCGGCGGAAAAAGGCTAACGAAACCACCACTAAGGAAGCGGAGCGGAAGATGATGGACGCCATGATTCAGTACAAGACAGAGCACGATTTCGGGGCGCCTCCGACTCTGGACGGTTTCAGAGAATTTGCGGCTGTCTACGACCGGCTGAAAACGTCGGAGCTTCTGGAATACGAGGAAAAGGTGCAGCGGGCCAGACTTTCTGCGGAAGAAGAATTCCGGGAACAGTTCCTGGCAAAACTGCAGGAAAACATGAAGCAGGCCCAGAGTGAATTCAAGGAATTGAATAAAGCGCTCAAGGATATTGCTTTCAGCAACGAAAAATATGAATTCCTTTTCATGCCCAGTAGGAAATTCCGCAGCTACTATGAGATGATTATGGACGATTTCAACGCTATGCAGGGTGAATCCCTGTTCAGCGGAACCTTCCATGAAACCCATAAAGAGGTGATTGATGAGCTGTTTGAAAAGCTTGCCTTGGACAGCGAAAATGAGACCAGGGCATTGGACGAGTTTACTGATTATCGAACCTACATGGATTATGACATCAAAATTATCCATACGGACGGCAATTATTCCTTCTATTCCAAGGTTTGCGAAGAAAAGAGCGGCGGCGAAACCCAGACTCCGTTTTATGTAACGGTGGCGGCTTCCTTCGTCCAGCTGTACAGCAACAATATCGGCGGTGAGGCCATCGGCCTGATTATGTTTGATGAAGCGTTCAATAATATGGATGACGAGCGAATCGGCGGAGTGCTGGAATTTCTCCACCGCCTGCCACTGCAGCTTGTGATTGCCGCGCCGCCGGACAAGATTCAGTACATTGCGCCGGAGATGGACCAGACCCTGCTGGTGATGACGGACGAGCGTGTAAGCTATGTGGAGGGTTATCATAATGAAGAAGTACGACAGACGTATTCTTAATTCACTGCTGGATTCCTATGAGAGAAGCCTGCTTTTCACCGGCAAGAATAAGGTGGAGGTCCGCATTTCCTTTCCCTTTTCCGCAAAGAGCCTGCCCGAGTATTTTGATGAAAGCTCTACTGCCTACGAGGATATTCACGCCTGCGCAGCTGAGCTGGAGCAAAGGGGCTTTGTTGAGCCTGTCTGGAAGAAGGGTAAAGCAGGACACATCATCGAAAAGGTTCTTTTGGTGGAAGCAGCTGTCGGCGATATTTATGCGTATCTGGGCCGCACACCCAAGGCTCAGCTGTTGCAGCAGAACCTGAACCTGCTGACGGACCTGCAAAACCAGTACGGGACTGCCAATGCGTCCATTACTCCTATCACGCCCATTACCGCGGCTTTTATAGAAGCCATGGAGCAGAGGATACATGATGGAAAATCGGTGAAAGAGTACGTCGATCTCTCCGATTTGCCGGGCACCAGGCGGCTGATCGAAGCCATTGCTGCTGTTGAGACAAATGAGGACGAATGCTATATCCGGGAATTTTCAATTCGCCATTTTTCCGATTCTAAAGCTCTGGAAAATATGCTTGGCGCTGTGACAAAGGTGATGCGGGACTTCAATCCCCGCTTTGAAGGCTGGGCGCCTTTCGATGTTTTGGCGGAGTATTCCATTTATCACACGCCCAATTACGTATACTTCAAAGGGCAGGGACGGCTCTGTTTCGGACAGGAGATCATCGATCTCAAAGCCTTTGCCCATGGAATCGGAGTCTCCGGCCAAGACCTGCGGCGCATGAAGCTTGCGGAAACGGAGAACGTCAAAACGGTCCTCACCATTGAAAATCTGACCACCTTTTTCCGCTGGCAGGAAGATGGGTGCATGATTATTTATTTGGGCGGATACCTCAATTCCGTGCGCAGAGCATTCCTAAAGGAACTTTATCGTCAGCTTCCGGGGGCGTCTTACCTGCATTTTGGCGATATTGACGTGGGTGGTTTTGAGATCTATGAGGACCTTCGCCGGAAAACCGGCATCCCCTTTAAGCCCTACTATATGGATTTGGAAACGTTGAGAAAATATGAAGCTTACACCCGGCCGCTGACACAGAATGATCGCAGGCGGCTGGGGAATTTACGGAAAAAGAATGCGGACGCGCCTTATCTGAATGTGCTGGATTATATGCTGGAAAAGGGGATAAAGCTGGAGCAGGAGGGGGTCGGGTGAATGTGAAAGCAGAACCGCGGATTTTAAATGTTGAAAACAGGGTGTGGAATGTATGGGAGGACTGCGATGCAGCTTTCGGAAGATGAGGCGGTTCAAATCATTCATAATGTTTCATCTCTGACTCACGGACATCTCAGAAGCATGATGGCCTGCCTTTCTTGTGCAACTTATGTGGGGCATATAATTGCTTCATCTGCAGCCCCATTATGAAAACTGCTCCAGACTGCTTTTTCTTATGTCGCTTAGATTATATTTGATCCCTGAGGATGTAAATGTTGTAGGCGCAAGACATCTAAGGTGCGCTTGAAAGGAAAATTAATAGATATTATTATGAAAAAATGTACGTGTGAACCAAGTACGTGCATTTTTGTTGTACCTTTTCCGAACAACATATAAAAACTAAACACAAATTTATTCTTGACATAATCCACTCGATATGACAAATTTACCATAAAGTGACCGGTCAGAATGAAATTGGAAAGGAAGAAAAATGGTACAAAAATCTATTAAAGGCGGCCTGGAGCTCGCCGGAGCGATAAAACGCAGACGAAATGAATTAAATCTTACAATTGAAGAAGCCGCATTAAAAGCAGGAATAGGGACGAAAACCTGGAGTAGATATGAAGCTGGGGAGTCCATAAGAAAAGACAAATACAAGGGGGTCTGCAAAGCGCTGAACTGGCCTAGCTTCCCAGAGAAAGAAAGTGTGGATGGTAGAAATGTAATCGATTTTGGCGATTATGTGAATCACGAGGCGTGGTCGCCATTTCTTGCTGCTGAATTTGGAAAGTATGCAGCAGTATCATTCGTAATTGGAAGTGATATTTTGCTGGATCATATAGAGGAGGATATGGCGGCGCTCTCCTCAATGCCGCGGGGCACACACATTGGAGAAATAAGCGTATCGTGGTTAGAATCACTTTTGCCAGTACAGTTTCTTATGAGGTATGATTATGATTTTCTATACGTTTTGCGTACTACCGTTGGTCGATTTCGATCACAGGCTTCACAGGATAATCCCATGGTAGCCCATAGCGCGATAGAGGAATTGGCATTATATCTAATTGTGGAGGAATCACGATTTCTAATGGAAAGTATGGGATCGGATATGGAGGAATGTGATGGATGGGATGACTGGATATATGATATCTTTGATGACATGGATTTGATTACCTTTTTATATTCAGATATGTATCTGGTTCAAGGTGATACCTATCATTTTGATCGCTGGATGGAAGGCCAGTTCTATTGCTAGTGTTTGTATTATCTATAGCGGGTGGAATATCTCTGGTAACGCTACGGGGCGGATTGCATCGGTAGCAGTTGTGTCCGGTGCTTGAGAACTGACTTAGAGGAAATTGTTGATTTGTACACAACCTTCAGGGATAAGAGTATTGTTTCTCTGACCACCGACGGCGAGAATACCTGTACCTATGCAAGTCTAAAGGAATTGGGCAAGGGCAAGGCTTTGGTAGTAGTCCACATTGACGATTACAACGATACCAGCGTTGACTTCGGGGATACCGTAGTAGCGATGCGTCGCTGCTCTAAAATGCTGCCTGTAGTGGCTACATTGTGCCGAAAGAGATGGCGTAGCTTGGACAGTGGAAAGGAAGAGTTACAGAATGACGAAAAGCACCAGACTCATTGGGCATAAGACACAAACCTATAGGTGAAATAATTTCAAAAGGGAAGAATCCATGACACTTTTCTTTTGGGAAACAAATGAAATAATAAAGATTCGTTAGAGGAGGAGTCTTGTTAAGGACATTTAAATATAAGAGTTCTTATGAAGAAAAAATTTAAAAAAATAATTGATAGGGTCCGTGGTTTTAGAAGAGTATGTTTAATGTATAGAAGGAGGCAAGGAGCATTAAAAGGGCGGATGGGTTTATATCCGGCTTGAAAAGCGGATTTTGAAGTAGAGTGGACATGAAATGCCAAAGGACCCAGGAAGGTGAGAGTGTGTTATAATGATCGGATTGGGACATATGTGTTTATTGAGGAAGAAGCATATAAAATAAATATGTCGGTTTGTCGACCTCCAATGGTGTAAAATGTGTAGGGGGTCGACAATGTTGATTTTTATGGATAACCGCAGAACCACTTTATGGGAAACGGGTTTTTTCTGGTAAAATGTATGATATAATTATGAGGTAGACAAAAGCAATACATTTGACCTGGCGATTTCAGTGTTGTGGGAACAGCGGAGATGAATCTTATCAGAATGGAATTTAAATAGTAATATTTTTTCGCATTCTGCGCTTGCCATGATTAGATGAATCTTATCAGAATGGAATTTAAATGTGTTATCGTCAAACATGGCGTAAATCACATTCGTGAGATGAATCTTATCAGAATGGAATTTAAATTCGCTCTGTGGCATGGTTCCATAATCAACCGCGCCAAGATGAATCTTATCAGAATGGAATTTAAATGTTGGGAGCATTATACAGACCACAAATGCAAATTTTGAGATGAATCTTATCAGATTGGAATTTAAATGCTTGATAGGCTTGGTTGTCTAAATCCTTTAGCTCCATTTGAATCTTATCAGAATGGAATTTAAATCCTTGCTGTCCATAAAGCCGCACTCGATCAGGCAGGCATTTGGATCGTATCAGAATGGAATTTAAATTGGTAAGCATTTTGGTTAGTTCAATGTCTTCCTGACATTTGAATCGTATCAGATTGGAATTTAAATAACAACAAAGACCCTTGGATCGTATCTAAGGTAACATTTGAATCGTATCAGATTGGAATTTAAATCTTTTGGACAGACCTTCTCGATGTGATACTGGTTGAACATTTGAATCGTATCAGATTGGAATTTAAATCTTTTTAGCGTTGAGGGTGATGAGATCGCAAGTGCCATTTGAATCGTATCAGATTGGAATTTAAATACTTTCAGGAGGTGGTTGGCATGTTAAAAATCACCTATTTGAATCGTATCAGATTGGAATTTAAATGAATGTCTGCTGTCGCAGGCGCAATTTCTGGCAGTTCATTTGAATCGTATCAGATTGGAATTTAAATAATGAAATCCTCTTTGTTTGTCCCTGCCTTAAATTTAATTTGAATCGTATCAGATTGGAATTTAAATATTGATGTGGGTTGCTGGTTTGATGAGTTCGCCAAATTTGAATCGTATCAGATTGGAACGTAAAGTTGATCAAAGTTTTGTCGTTTGCAGCGCATAGTTGCCTTGAGCCTAAACAGATTAGCCCAATTGTAAATAATTGCAAAGATTAAAGGCAGAGATGAAACCTCTGCCCCTTCCACTATGGAGTGATTCTTAAAAACATATTCTAATACATCTTTAGATTCCAATAATGTATCTGATTCAAAGAATGCCTTTTAATTATATAGGAAATAAATCTAAAGTCAAATATAGATGCGATTGTTAATTTATATTCTAATACATTGGAAATGTATTGACAATTATATTCCTAAAGAGTATACTAGTGCCATAAAACATGATCCCCAAAATATGGATAAGGACAAGTGCTATGAAAAAAAGCAAAAAAGATATCGCCATTCGTTCCAGTGCTGCCGAGTACTTAATTTTTGTGGCAGCAACAGGAGATAATCCCGATAGTATTGAGATGCGGTACGAAGATGAAAACATATGGCTCACGCAAAAAATGATGGCACAGCTTTATGAAGTCGATGTACGTACTATAAATGAACATATTAAAAAGATTTATGTGGATAACGAATTAGAAGAGGAAGCAACTATCCGGAATTTCCGGATAGTTCAAAACGAGGGCGGCAGACAGGTGAGCCGCCAGGTAAAGCACTATAACCTACAGATGATTATAGCAGTCGGCTTTAAAGTCAACAATGAGCGGGCTGTTCAGTTCCGCAAATGGGCCAATACGATTGTCAAAAGCTATACAATTCAAGGATGGGTAATGGACGATGAGCGGCTGAAAAACGGTGGGACCGCGCTAACAGAAGAGTATTTTGAAAAGCAGCTGGAAAAAATCCGTGAAATCCGTATGTCAGAACGCAAATTTTACCAGAAAATTACCGATATTTACGCTACTGCATTGGATTACGATCCAACTGCGACTGCGACAAAACGCTTTTTTGCTGCGGTTCAGAACAAGATGCATTTTTCTGTTCATGGTAAGACCGCAGCAGAAGTAATCTACGATCGAGCAGACGCAAAGAAGGAGCATATGGGACTCACTTCATGGGATGGCGCACCGGAGAGCAAGATCCATAAATATGATGTAAGCGTTGCGAAAAACTACCTGACAGAATTCGAGTTGCAGCAGCTGGAGCGAATTGTTTCCGCATACCTTGATATGGCCGAATTGCAGGCAATGCGTCATATACCCATGACAATGGAGGACTGGGAAAAACGGCTGAACCGATTCCTGCAGCTCATGGATAGAGAGGTTTTAATGGATGCGGGAAAAGTAACAGCGGCCTTGGCAAAGGCGCACGCAGAAAGTGAATTTGAAAAATACCGTATTGTACAGGATCGGCTTTACGAAAGCGATTTCGATCGATTCCTGGCACTGGAACAAAACGTTAAAAAGACAGAAAAAGAGTAAGTAGGAACTTCCCTATAAAAAGGGGAGCAACATATACGAACGAGGAGGTGAACTGTTTGAAATTATCAATTGAATTTACGCTGACCAAAAAAGAATTTCCGCTTGACTTTCGGCGGGTATTCTTGGCGCTGCTTAAAAAATGCCTGGCCGAAGCCGATAATGGTAAATATATGGACAAGTATTATGAAGCAGGAAAAGAAAAAGATTTTACGTTTGCTGTATTTTTTTCAGAACCGGTGTTTCGTAAAACACATATAGAACTGAAAGCAGAGCGGGGGAAATTACTTTTTTCCTGTGCTGAGACATTCACGGGATTTTTGTTCTTCTCAGCATTTTTAGAACAGAGGGGAAAAGCTTTTCCGTTGGAAAAGGGAAACCACCTGACGATTCAATCTGTAAAAAAGGTTGCCGAGCCAGAGACAAAAGAATCTCAGGCCATGGTAAAAATGCTCAGTCCGCTGTGTGTTCGTGAACACAAACGGGAAAAAAACTGGGATCAATATTACATTTACGACGATGAGGACTTTCAGAAAAAAGCGTTGTACGTGATAAAGAACAAACTGCTGCGGGCCGGATTTTCTGAAGAGCTAAGCGAGACTTTTAAAATAACCCCGGTCAACTGTAAAAAAACAGTGGTGGAATTTTATAAAAGAAAGATTCCTTGCAGTTTAGGATACTTTCTGCTAGAAGGAGACCGGGCAGTTCTCAATTATCTCTTGCGGGCCGGACTTGCCAGCAGGTGCAGCGCTGGGTTTGGTATGCCGGAATTAAAGTAGAGGAGGGAACTCGTGAAAATAAAACTGGAGAATCAAAAATATGATACCGCGCTTTTTCCGACAGAATGGCGATACTCGGCGGCAATCGTAGGCCTTGTTCGATACTTTAAGAACCAGGGAATTGCTTTTGAAATGGACTATGAATATGATGGCTGGAAGGGTATTGCGTATTGTCAGGAAGAGTTAACTGAAGAACGATTCCTGGAATTTGCCGAAGACTATTATGGAGAAGCATTTCCACATCGAAAGGCCGAAGAAATGCTGCAAGGCGATGAATGGACAGACGAGCAGATTAAGCTAATCAATGAAACGTTAAAAGGCAATACGATCCTAAAGAAGACCGTTAAAACAAAATTTGATGGTGGGAACCGCGAAGAAATTCTCAAGATACTGGAAGATAATAGAGAGACTATTATCAGAGATTCTTTTAAAAATAAGAAAAACATGTATGCGAAATTCGCTAATACAAACTTGCTTTTCACCGAGGAAAATCCCCATTGCCGGCTGGTGGGATACAATGTCGACGAAGGAAGAAAAACAAGAAGCCTCGCATATGGCTTTGAGGAAAATGCTTTTCAAGAAACGGATATATGGGAATTTGATTGGATTCCGTTTGCGTTTTCGGATACCTATGAAAGTTTTTTCATTCATAATAACGCTTCCATTAAGTCCCTGTGCCGCACGGCTGATAGGCTGAAAGAAATTATGGAGAAGACCAGAGATGAGAAAGAAGGAGTCCGTACCACGCTTCTCAAATCCATGGCTCAGGCCCAGGATTTTATTGACTTTGATGTGGAAGTTATCAGCAAAAGTCAAGATAAAGGGTATTTTGAATCACTGTTTGTAAGACGAGAAGCATTGAAAGCCTTGGGAAAAACCTCCGACTTATCATTGCTGCGATTCCGCAGGGAACTTGCTCCGGAGTATTGGCTGGATGTACAAAAAGAGGTTGTGGATTGTTGTATTAACCAAGTTTCGCTGGACAGTTTGATTGAAACATTATTTAAAATAAAAGAAAAAGAAGGTACCGGATACCTGAACGTCGTTATCGGCCAACTGATTAACCTGAGTTTAGAGTGGGGTGAAGATATGGAAAAGGAAAAGAAAAAAACAAGTATTTATGTTGCAAAACAATGTGGAATTGATACAGTGAAAAAACTTCGCAGCCAAGGGAAAGAAAATAAACTGAAGAGTTATCGGCAAAAACTAACCAGCGCTATTGTCTTTCACGACTATGACCGTGTAAATGAAATTTTGCTGCAATTGTCCGCATATGCAGAACTGCCGTACCCATTTGCGTATTCTTTATTTGAAGACGGCGAAGGAAACAAGGAAATTGCATTTGCATTTATCAATGCGCTTGATCCAAGCAGCGGAGAGAGGAAACAGGAGGAAAAATAAGATGAAAAAAGCATTAACTTTGACAGTCGTTGCCAATATGACAAGCAACTATTCCGAAGGACTTGGAAATATATCTTCCGTCCAGAAAGTGTTTAAGGGGCAGCACGTTTACGCGATGAGAAGCCGAGAAAGCCTGAAAAATGCTATCTGCGTACAGGCCGGACTGTACGATGATTTGGAAACCTCCGTAGACGGAGCGGCTCAGAAGTTTGTTTCGGAAAAAAACAACGCGGCAACTTGCAGAGCGCTGGAAGGTGGATATATGTCAACAGAAGGACTGACCTACATACGAAATAGTTCTTTCTATCTGACAGATGCCGTAGCCTGTGATACCTTTGTCAATGAGACTCGCTTTCACAACAATTTATATCTGGCCTCCAACAATGCAAAAGCGAATGGATTGAATTTACAAGAGGAAGGGAATGCCAAAAAGGCAGGACTGATGCCTTATCAATATGAGTATGACAAATCCATGAAGACTTACAGCTTGACCATTGATCTGGAAATGATAGGAAAAGATGAAAACTTCAACGCTGAGGCCGACAGCGAGGAAAAAGCAGAACGCGTCTTAAATCTATTGAATGCAGTAAAAAATCTTTCTCTAGTAGTGAAAGGCAACCTGGATAATGCAGAGCCTCTCTTTATTGCCGGCGGCCTGTCAGATCGGAAAACCCATTACTTTGAAAATGTAGTACGGGTTAAACATGGTGCCCTTTCCATTACAGAAGACTTGAAAGACAAGCTGTCAGAAGATTTTTCCTGTGCGCTTCTTAAAGGCGATAACTTTACCAATGAAGACCAGGTTGTAAAAGAACTTTGCCCGATTTCTATGAAACAATTTTTTGACAAACTGACAGAGCAGGTGAAGTCCTACTATGGAGTATAAAGGAGAATCGCAATGGAAGCTGTAAGATTAAAACTAAGACAGGCCTCTGCCAATTACCGGAGGGAAGAAACGGTGGACAATAAGATGACTTATCCGCTTCCGCCCTTCTCAACAGTGATTGGCGCACTCCATAAAGCCTGCGGCTATAGGGAATATCATCCCATGGATATCAGCATCCAGGGCAATTATGGGGCTTTAAAAAAGAAGGTTTATACGGACCATTGCTTTCTCAACAGAACGGAAAATGACCGTGGAACTTTAGTAAAAATGGTAAATCCGGACATGCTGTCCAATGCCTATGTAGAAGTAGCCCAGGCAAAGAAATCGCAAGGGAATGATTTTTACAAGGGTATTACCATAGACGTGAAGCATGAGGCCTATTTGCAGGAATACCGGGATCTGAAGGATTTGAAAAAGCAGATTAGCGATTTTAGAAAGACTCGTATCAGCGAAAGCTTTCAACCTAAACTGAAAAAATTGCGGGCGTCTTTGAAAGCAAGAAAGGCCTATTACAAAGAAGACAAAGAGCGTCTGGAACAGATCAAGAAACGGGAAAAGGAACTCAGCGCCCTGGACAAACGGGTAAAGCAAAGCTTGCTGGAATACGAGGAGCAGAACTATACGATCCCTTACTCCCATTACCGAACCTTGACAAAAGGGCCAAAGTACTATGAAATTTTGACCGATGTAGAGCTTGTCATTCATGTGAGGGCGGAGCATCAGACCTTGCAGGATATTCTGGATCATATTTTCGATTTGAAAGCCATTGGCAGAAGCGAGGATGCAGTGGAAGTCCTGGAAGCGGAGATGGTGGACCTAAAGGAGCCGGAAGAAGGAATTGAAAGTAAGTACCATGCTTATCTGTCAGCTAAAGCAGTAGAAAAAGAATGGTTCATTGTTCCTGAGAAAGAGGGGATCCCAGCAATGGGAACTAAGTATCTACTCAATAAAGACTACCGGATTGTTGATGGGAAACGGCAATTTAGTAAAAAAGCGGTCGTCTATACTTCGGCCTACTGTGTAGAATTAGAGGATGATATCGAAAACATTTATTTAGATGATGCAGGCGATAAATATATTGTGAATTTCATTTGAGGAGAGAATATGCTTCCCGAAACATTACTGAAAACGTGTAAAGCCAAAGACACTCAGTCAATACGCCAGCATACGGACAAAGTAAAAGAGGCAGCCCAGATTTTGATAGATCTGGGCTGTGTGCAAGATAAACGCATTGAAAATCTTTTGATGCTGGCTTGCGAATATCATGATTACGGTAAAGTAAATCATGAATTTCAGAATAGAATTGAAAACAAGTTTGTTTTTCAAGAGAACAGAGAAGTTGCTCATAACATTTTGTCTTACTTCTTCGTGGACAAGGCGGGTCTTAATAAAGAGGATTATCAAGTGGTTGCTGCTGCCGTACTGTACCATCATTATCATGGAGATATCACGTCGGTAGTGAAGAATAAAGGCCAATTAATTGATAAACTTCTGGAACCTTTTAAGGAATATGTGAAGAAAAAGAACAAGGAAACGCGGTGCTACCGGGTCCTTGCAGAGCGTCATCCCGACGCAATTCTAGTAAAGGGCCTTTTGCACCGATGCGACTACAGCGCCAGCGCAGGGATCCGATGCGAATACCCTCACGACTTCCTCAAGCAGGATATGGAAGCCTTATTAAATACGTGGAAGAGTACAAATGCAAACGCCAAGTGGAACGATTTACAGATTTTCTGCGCAGAGCGCAAACAGGATAATTTACTCGTAACCGCACCGACGGGAATGGGAAAGACGGAGGCTGCCCTTTTGTGGATTGGCAATCATAAGGGCTTTTTTGTATTACCACTTCGTACCGCTATAAATGCTATGTATGATAGGATATCGCAAGACATTATCCGGGGCAACAAGGGTGAATGTGTGGCCTTACTTCATTCAGATGCCATGAGTTACTATCTGAAACAGCAGGCCAAAAGCGACGGTTCGGAGGATCCGATTGATTATTATACCCGTAGCCGCCAAATGTCGTTGCCTCTTACCATATGCACGCTGGACCAGCTATTTAACTTCGTTTATAAATATCCAGGATATGAGTACAAGCTTGCTACTTTATCATATTCAAAGATCGTAATCGACGAAATCCAAGTGTACGACCCGGAGCTGCTGGCATATCTGATTTTTGGAATTGCCTGGATCAGAAAGATGGGAGGAAAAGTGGCGGTACTCACTGCGACCATGCCGCCATTTGCTAAAAAAATGCTTGAGGAAGCTTTGGAAGAAGATTTTGCCTCTGCGGATTTTTCTCATCAGGGAATTAAGCGGCATAACATAAAAGTACTAGATGAACAGTTGAATTCACACGATATCTACGCCTTTTTTGAAAAAATAAAAGCCGCTGAGATCCCGGGAAACAATATCTTAGTAGTCTGTAATTCCATTAAAACTGCGCAGCGAATGCAGGATGAACTAGATGAACAAATTGGAAAAAATGATGCGGAGATTAAGCTCTTACACGCACATTTTACGGCAATGGACAGGGCAGAAAAAGAAAAAGAGATTTTAGAAGATTGGAAAACAGAAAAGCCTGCGGACAAAATAAAGATATGGATTGCGACCTCTATCGTAGAAGCCAGTCTTGATATTGATTTTGATTATTTATTTACAGAACTGATGGATTTGTTTTCTCTGTTCCAGAGATTGGGGCGCTGTAACCGGAAAGGCTTAAAGCCGACCGATCGATATAACTGTTTTGTTTATCTGGAAAAGCAAGGCGCAGTAATGAAATATGTAGATGAAACAATTTACCAATGCTCAAGAAATGCCTTGCTGGAGGTGGATGGAATTGTGACAGAGCAAGAAAAGACCGCAATGATTGAGAGGGCCCTTTCCGCAGAAAACTTGGAAAACAGTGAGTACACAAAAAAATATCATGAAGTGTATGGATATATAGATGAGCTGTTTGTAAATGAAAAAGAAGAAAATGAAGCTCGTCTGCGCAATATCCAGTCGGTTACCATTATTCCGGGGCCGATCTATCAAGAATATCAGCAGTATCTCGACAAAAAAAGCGAGACCCTAAATGCAGAAAAAGTATCTTTAAAAGTGCGAATTGAGAACCGCGATGCGATTTATCAACATACAGTCTCGATTCCCAAATACCAATTTGAGAATAGCATAGTTTTAGATCATTTATCTTTAGGGCGATGGGATAAATTACCCATTTTGGATTGCGAATATACAAAGAAGACCGGGTTGGTATTTAAAAATAAAGAAAAGACACCTGCGCCCAGGTCGCAATCCTCTATAATATGAGGAGAAATAGAAATGGATGATGATATTAGAATCACAGGAGTCATGGTTTACTACTATTTTGTTTGCAAGCGAAAGCTGTGGTATTTTAAACACGAAATTCAGATGGAACAGGGAAATGAAGCTGTTAAAATCGGCAAGCTGTTAGATGAGACCTCTTATGGTAGGGAAAACAAGCATATTAACATTGACCAGACGATTAATATTGATTTTATCAGAGAGAGCAACGTTCTGCATGAAGTAAAGAAAAGTAAGAAAATAGAAGAAGCCTCGGTATGGCAGGTGAAATATTATTTATATTACTTAAAAAAGAAGGGGATGGATTGCGTAACCGGAAAAATTGATTACCCACTTTTGAAGAAATCTGTTACAGTTGAACTGCAGGATGAGGATGTTTTGAAGATGGAAGAGGTACTTTCTGATATAAAGCAGATTATTGGTCAATCGCTTCCTGATGAAGCAAGACGAAAAAATATTTGCAAGTCCTGCGCATATTTTGATTTGTGTTTTATTTAAAAGCAGGTGTATTATGAATAGAAGCTATTATATTTATTCAAGTGGAAAACTCTCAAGAAAAGATAATACCTTACAATTCGTCAATAGCGAGGGAGAAAAGCGAGATTTGCCGGTAGAGCAAATTGAAGATATTTATATTATGTCTGAAATGACTTTAAACACAAAGTTGTTAAACTTTGCTGCGCAAAATGGGATTGTCCTGCATTTCTTTAACTATTATCAGTTTTATTCAGGAAGCTTCTATCCCAGAGAGCAGCTATTGGCCGGCCAGCTCCTAGTAAAACAAGCGGAAGCTTATTCGAATTTCGACAAACGTTTGGAACTTGCAAAACAGTTTATTAAGGCAGCCTCTGCAAATATCTATCGAAACTTGCGATATTACAATGGAAGGGGTAAGGATCTGGAACTGCCAATGAAGCAAATTGAGCATTATCGCAAGCAGATTGATAAACAGGCGGGAATAAAGGATTTGATGGGTATAGAAGGAAATATTCGTAAGATTTACTATAGTACATGGAGTACAATCATAGATCAGGATATTGAATTTGAAAGGCGTATTATGCACCCGCCGGATAACCGGATGAACAGCTTGATTTCTTTTGTCAATTCTCTAATTTATACAAAAGTGTTAACAGAGATTTATCATACACAGCTGAATCCAACTATCAGTTATTTGCATGAGCCCGGGACAAGACGATTTTCTCTTTGTTTGGATTTGGCGGAAATTTTTAAACCACTGATTGGCGACCGGCTAATCTTTTCGCTGCTTAATAGAAAACAGATTACTGACAGCAGTTTTCTCAACGACCTGGAAGGATTGAAATTGAAAAAGGAAGCCTCTCAACTTATTTTGTCCGAGCTCGATGAGCGTATGAAGAAAACGATTAAACATAAAGAGTTGGGAAAGTCCGTATCTTATCAATACTTAATCCGATTGGAGGCATACAAACTGATTAAACATTTGCTGGGAGAAAAAGAGTATAGCGGATTTGAGATCTGGTGGTGATGCAGGCACAAAATCAAAGGGAGAAAATAGATGTATGTAATCTTAGTATATGATATTGTTGTAGATGATGAAGGCAAGAAAATTTTACCAAAAGTTTTTAAAAGCTGCAAGAAATATTTGTCCCATATTCAAAACTCGGTCTTTGAAGGTGATATGACCAAGTCGCAAATGATGGCGTTGAAACTTGAATTGCAGAAATCGCTGCGCAAGGATAAGGATTCATTAATTGTATTTTCCAGCAGAGATCAAAAGTGGCTTAGCAAAGAATTTTGGGGAAAAGAGGATGATAAGACCTCCAAATTCTTGTAAAATGATATAAGCTCACAGATAGGATGTTCCACTGTCGACCCCTGATGCTGTAAAAATACTGGGAGGTCGACAATGAGCCAAGTAATCTGGGTTAGGATTATAAATATAAAATGTCCATATAATACTGCTGCGTTTTTAAATGTATTATATGAGAGGTCGACAAAAATGGCGTGGGAGAAAGCTTAAATTAGTGACTTTTGAGTTGTCGGATTTGAATCGTATCAGATTGGAATTTAAATATCGGTATTCCCCGAGAAAGACCATATTTGTTGGCCATTTGAATCGTATCAGATTGGAATTTAAATATATTGAAAAGTTCGAGAAAGAGCTTGATGCTGCAATTTGAATCGTATCAGATTGGAATTTAAATACTCTCCTTTACTCTTCTAAGAAATATCTACCGACATTTGAATCGTATCAGATTGGAATTTAAATGCTTATTGATGAATTTATCGCAGGGTATGAAAAGTTAATTTGAATCGTATCAGATTGGAATTTAAATGAGCGATACAAGGAGGTTATGGAAAATCCGCATTACATTTGAATCGTATCAGATTGGAATTTAAATACCTTTGCAATCTTTTGGCCCTTTTTTACATCCCCTATTTGAATCGTATCAGATTGGAATTTAAATTCGCCTTCATAGTCAACTTTTTTCGGAACTTGCTTCATTTGAATCGTATCAGATTGGAATTTAAATCTGTGCTGGTAGAATAGGCCGGGATATAGTCACCTTGATTTGAATCGTATCAGATTGAAATTTTTTGCTTACCTAGATATGAGTGTCCATAAATAAATTTTAAAAGACTAAATAATAAAGCTAGGAAGAATTGGCGAAATTTATCCTTTGCTGATCTTGATGATGAAGAGGAGTGTAGTATAGTAATTTGAAGTGAAATATGATATATTTTAATTAACGGAAAGAGGTGGTAGTATGTCAGGATTGAAGAAAAATCAGGGGTTAGACGAGATTACAAAAGAGATTGTAGCAGCCGTCTTAGAGCTGTTAAAGGACAAAGTTTATCGAATCGTATTATACGGTTCGTATGCTAGGGGCGATTTTACAAACGAATCCGATATTGACCTTATGATTTTACTGAACTGTAGCAAAGAGGAAACCCAGAATTATCGTCCCCAGGTCAGCAGATTGGCCAGTAGAATCGGATTGAAATATGATATTGAAGTTTCGTTGCTTTTAAGAGACCGTGAGACCTTTGAAGACGGGTTGCAGATTCTACCCTTTTATCGAAATGTTGTAGGGGAAGGAGTGGAATTATATGGATGAGCGATTAGCTGATTTGTCAAAATACCGATTAGAGCAAGCGGAACAGTGTATCCGTTCGGCAAAACTACTTGCTGAGAACGATGATTACAAAGGAGCGGCAAACCGGTCATACTATGCGATTTTTCATTGCATGAGAAGTGTCCTTGCTTTGAATCAGGTGGACTTTTCTAAGCACAGCGGAGTATCAGCGTATTTTCGCAAGGAATATATAAAGTCGGGAATCTTTGATGTAGAGCTTTCCGATATCATCAGGGAAGCTTTTGATGTGAGAAGCGATAGTGATTATGATGACTATTTCGTAATATCAAAAGAGGAAGTGCGAAGACAAATTATGAATGCGGAAACCTTTTATTCTCAAGTCAAGATATATCTACATCAGCAATGGTAGCTTTTGAACGTTGCTTGCTAATATTCATATTGAAGCCTTGAAACAAAAACGATCTAAGTTATGATTTTTTAATTATGCCGAATTTTGTGAAGGTTATTCGGTGTAATTAACTGATTATAACCGATAGCTATATTGAATAAATTCAGTACATTATTGTAATTAGCAGATTGGAATGTAAATATCAGCAATAGCATGCCGGAACTTTACACCATGCAGCAGATGAATCTTAGTAGATTGGAATGTAAATGAATGGAGCCCAATTGCACCGGGAAAGCACTTCGGGATGAATCTTATCAGATGGCAATTCAAACCTGAAAATGCTGCTCGGCTATGTTAGAATCTGATTTTTTTGAATCAATACAAAATGGAATATAAATATATAGTGATGCTCCCTGTGGCCATAAAATCCGAAATATTTAGATTTACACATTAGCGAAATTCAAAGGGTGTGGGATGCTGTAAAAGGTATATTCATGGATAGTAGATGTGGCGGCCTACACCTCAAATTTGCCGGATTGCAATACCAATTTCCTTTATCTTCATCTATCACAGAAAGCGCGGATATATCCTGCCCCTTCATTTTCCGCCATCACCCATAAAAGTAACACCTCAAAGCCCGCGCAACATACTCCGCCGCGCCGTCCCCATATTTTTTATCGACGATTTCTTTGGCGACATCCCCGGAATAGCTCTCTATAACCGTATCCCAATAACCTTCGCCCAGCTCCATGCCAAAGGCAGTTTCCTGCGTAAAATCAATGATTTCACGAACAATGTCCTGAACCTCCCCACAGGCAGGGCTTTTCTGCATATCAGCGGTCAGTTTTAAGAACCAGGCATCGTTTCGCTGCAGCAGTTCCTCCTTGTCTGCTGCGAGCTTTTGCTGATGGGCCATTATTTCCGAGAAATGCTCCATGTTATGCTTCATGGCTTGCGTATATTTTTCAACACTGCCGAAATGTTTAATGGCGAGCTGGGCCACATCGGACTCATCTTCCCTCAATTTTTGTACAAGCTGATTAAAATTTTCCACACTTCCCCAATATTTGATAATATCATCGGGACTCTTTTTTCTAAAGCACTCCAAGGCCTCGATGTATTCCGACAGATCAAATTCTTTAAAACTCACACACTTCTCTCCTTTTTCCAGTCTGCTCAAAAGCTCGATTAATCGATCAATACGGTTTCGCTTCAATAAGAGCAGTTGTTTCTGCCTTTTAAAGGCCATAGTACGATCAAACTGTGGACTCTGCATAAGTTCTTTTATTTCCTTTAATTTAAAGCCCAATTCCTTGAAAAACAAAATCTGCTGCAGCTCCTGCAAAGCGCTGTCGTCATATAACCGGTAACCGGACGAGGTGAATCCGCTTGGCTTGAGCAGGCCGATTTCGTCATAATACTGCAATGTGCGCGTGCTGACGCCTGTTAATTCCGCAACCTGGCTGATTGTTTTCATATTTGCCAACCTTTCCTGTTAATCTACTGCAAGGAGGATTTCCACTTTGGTTTCTAAAGAAAAGAATATACTATCACGTTACGTGGGAGTCAATACTTTTTAAAATATATTTTGGAAAGAGGCATAAGCTTCGAAGAAACTCTGGCAGAAGTATTCGAGTTTTTTGAGGCAAAACTGTACCATAGGTATGATAAAAACGAAATGATGTTCCGATATCGGAACGAATTACGTTCCATATATTCCGATAATGAAACAATCGAAACGGGTACGTCAATAAAATGCATCGAAACATGAGGTGAAATCCGCCATTTGTTTTCAACGCTTTTCTCATGCCGCAAAACCTGATTTGACGCCGGCCCCCTTAAATGGCACAAGAGTTGCAATTATCATTATAGAGAAGGATGATATATCGCCCGGCCGGCAGGACGGTACATAGCCGCAGGGGGGGATATGCCGAAACCTGCGTGTAAAATTACACAGGTTTCAATTGGAACTTTATTTTCTCTAATCATAACCATTATTGAGGAGGGTTTTATGGAAATTAATTATGAAGCGTACATGAGCGGACTGGTAGCCAGAGCCAGAGAGGCACAGAAAGTTTTGAACGGATACTCGCAGGAGCAGGTGGACGAGCTTGTCGCCGCCATCGCTTTTTACGGCACGCGCCCGGATTTTATGCGGCAGGTGGCTGAGCAGACAGTAGAAGAAACCGGCATGGGAGATGTGGAGGATAAGATTGCTAAGATATGGAACAAAACCATTGGGCATTACCGTGAAATGAAAGACGAAAAATCCGTAGGACTCATCGAATATGACAAAAAAAGAAATATCGCTAAATACGCCAAGCCCATGGGTGTCATCGGAGCATTGGCCCCGGTGACAAATGCGGAAAACACGGCTGTCGTAAAGCCGATGAATGCAATCAAGGGCAGGAATGCGATCATCCTGGCCCCGCATCCAAAGGCTGCAAAGGTGAATTTGTTCGTAGTCGACTATTTGAGAAAAGTGCTGAAAAAATTCAATGCTCCGGAAGATCTGATCATCGCAATCGAGCCTGAATACGTAAGCATCGACTGCTCCGGCGAACTGATGAAACAGTGCGACTTTGTGCTTGCTACCGGTGGTGCGGGGATGGTAAAAGCCGCGTACAAATCAGGGACGCCGGCCATTGGAGTAGGAACCGGAAATGATGCGGTATACGTGGATGGGACTACGGATCTGGGCAAGGTTGCCGGCATGGTCAGAACATCCAAATGCTTTGACAATGCCACCAGCTGTTCCACAGAAAACGTTCTTCTTGTGCAAAAGGAATGCTACGATGAATTTGTGAAAGCACTGCAGGACAACGGCGGATTTTTTATCAAGGAAGGGTCCGAAGAAAAGGCAAAGCTGCAGAAGACCCTTTGGCCGCAGTGGCCTGAAAACCACAACCTGAACAGGCACATCGTCGCACAGCCGGTAGCGAAGATCGCAGCCTTGGCAGAGCTTGAAATCAACGAGGATACCCAGTTCCTGTTTGTGGAAGAAAACGACGGTATCGGTCACGACCACCCATTTACGGGGGAAAAGCTTTCAAGAGTTACAACACTAGTCAAGATTGATAGCTTTGAAGACGCGATGGACAAGATGGAAGCCGTTATGAACTATATGGGTAAAGGACACGGCTGTGGAATCCACACCAATGACGATGAAAAGGTTGAAAAAATGGCTATGAGAATGCCGGTTGCCAGAATGATGGTAAATCAGCCGCAGGGCGTGGGCAACAGCGGTTCCTGGGAAAACGGCATGCCGATGACCATGACCCTGGGATGCGGCACCTGGGGAAATAACAGCGTATCCCATAACGTTAACTGGAAAGATCTTATCAACATTACCCACGTATCCAGAACTCTGCCGCTCAACATTCCAAAGGAAGAAGACTTGTTCTCCGCGGAATTTATTAAAAACAATTCAAACCCGCTTTAAAATTGAGCCGGAATCCGCTGCCGCACTAATGACAGGTAAACCTATTAGAACGGCAGCTTTTTTGTACGATATTGACCGGGTTGGTACGGCGTTGCCGTAAAGTAGAAAACAGTGAAAGTTTTTCGTTGTGGCAAAAAACTTTCACTGCTGCGGTAACTTTTCAAAAAAATTATGCAAAGTTACGCAAAGTTGTGGGTTTGCAGGTGTTCAAAATTGCAAAAAATGAAAATTTGTGTTACCAGCTGTTCTGAAGACTGCAGGATCGTTGAAAAATGCGTAACTTTTAAAAAAAATTAGGAAAAGTTACCGGAACTGCCCTTTTGGCGAGCGGTTCACAGGTTATAAGAAATGAGCCACGTTGAGCACCTTTCACGATTCTACGCCTTGCGGCAACGCCGTACAAATTGGGTAGAATCGTATAATTGCCGCCCGGAAATGAGAAAGAATATCAATACTGCGCTGCTGGCGGACATCCATTGATATTCGGGGACTTCTGCCCGCTCCTGCCCGCGGCTGTTGAAATTTCCACCCACAGGCACTCGAAACCGTAAAAAATGAAAATTTGCGCTGCCGACTCTTTTAAAAGCTGTAGGAGCGCTGAGAGATGCGTGACCTTTTTATCAACATGCAGCGAAAAACCAAGCTCTTGTTGGTCTTTTTTCAAGGATACGGAGCATGTGGGCACGAAAACCCGATCAACATGTGGCTTTGAGCAGGAGCAGAAACCGCAAACCCTTGGAAATACATCAACAACAAAGCCGAAATAACTCCGCTGTTGAACAAATAGGCAATTGCTTAAAGAGGCTGCGACTCTCCAGGTTATGAGGCACCACTGCAGCACGCATAATAGAAAATATAGGAAAGAAAATACTAAGACGGTATTATTTACTCCAAAAACGTGTCTGATATAATGAACTATTGAAGGATATGCGAACAACAGAGATAACAGAAAACTATTGAGGTACTCTATGGTTACTTTTAAGGACAGGTTATACAAATTCGAAGAAATTGAACAAAAGGTTCTCTCGGGAAATATTGAAGATGATAAGGAGTTTATCATCGAAGCGCTCAGATCCTGCTTTTTCACGGAAGACGGCATGACGGTGGTGGATGAGAACGGGGTTACCATCCTGTGCAACGGCGCCCACAGAAAAATCATGGGCATGGAAGGAAGAGCGATTGTGGGAAAGAATACCAAGGATCTGGTCACTGAAGGTATTTTTCAGCAGTCGGCTTCCGCCTTGGTATTTGAGTCAAAGCAGCAGGAGACCATAACCCAGAAGCTTCCCAACGGAAAGACCATTTTGGTCACCGCCACGCCTATCTTTGACGAGAGTGGGAACATCAAAAGAATCATCAATAACCTGCGGGACGTGCCCATCCTGAACGCCCTCTTTGAAGAACAGCTAAAACAGGAGACCCTGATCGACGCTTACCGAAGCGAGCTTACAAAACATAATAACATCGCCCACAAAGGTTTGATCGCGGAAAGCACCCAGATGAGAGGCGTTCTGGAAATTGCCGAAAGGGCCGCCATGAACGACAGCATTGTTTTGATCCTGGGCGAATCAGGCGTCGGCAAAGGCGTGATCGCCAGGCTGATTCACGACATGAGCAAAAGAGGCAGCAAACCGATGGTTTCCATCAATTGCGGAGCGATTCCGGAGCAGCTGCTGGAATCGGAGCTGTTCGGCTATGCTCCGGGAGCATTTACCGGGGCCAGCCGCGAAGGGAAAATGGGTCTCTTCGAAGTCGCTGACGGCGGTGTGGTGTTTTTAGACGAGATCGGTGAGCTGCCTCTCAATTTGCAGCCAAAGCTCCTTTCCTTTTTGGAAACCGGAGAGATCATGCGTGTGGGGAGCACAAGAAACAAAAAAGTGGACTGCCGCATCATTGCCGCAACAAACAGGGACCTGAAAGAGATGGTCGATCAAAATGAATTCCGGGAAGATCTGTATTATCGATTGAGCGTAATTCCCATCCGAATACCTCCCCTCAGGGAAAGGCGGGAAGATATCATCCCCCTGACCATTACCTTTCTGAAGGAACTCAATGAAAAGAACGGCCTGCATAAGACCATCAGCCAGGAGGTTCTGGAGGTGCTGAAAAAAGCCGAATGGAACGGGAACGTCCGCGAGCTGAGAAACGCCATCGAGCGGTACGTTGTGCTCAGCCTGAACCAAGAGATTACCTTGGCGGATCTGCCGCAGGAAGATGTGCTCGTAAAGGACAAAAAGATCGTTTCCTCAGAAAAGCTGCCGGTGGAGCTTACGGAAGTGGTCCAGGAAATGGAGGATGAATACATCGCTCTGGCCATGAAAAAGGGCGGGAGCATAAGAAAAGCCGCCAAACTTTTAAACATTTCGCCGACCACCCTTTTTCGAAAGATCAATAGAGAGTGAGCTGTTACCGAATCGGAACGAGAACTGTTTTACAAGTTACGAAAACGGAACGAAAAGAAGACGAAAGCAAAAAGCGACTCGTCTTCTTTTTGCTTTTACCAGCAAAATTTGTTGAAATAAAGCGGGCTTTCGGGATTTGTTATTTAATTTGAAAATTCGAAATAGATTGGCACAGAAGTTGCCTTATATATAGATGCAGCAGCGGCCGATGTTGTAAAACGTTATTCCTGAAACGAGTAAAGGTGAAATCGTATTAAATTCGCCACAAGGAGTAAATATGGAAAAGAAATATACACAAACGGAATTTTCAAAAGGGCTCTTTGAATTAAACGAGGAGACCCTTAAGGAACTGGCTGATTCGAAATATATGAATGCGGACCTGGTTCCCACATCTGCGACTGAAAGAACCTGGAACACTTATAACATTGGAATGCTTTGGGTTGGTATGGTCATCTGCATTACCGGCTTTTCCTACGCGGCGGCACTGATTGCCCTGGGAATGGGCCCCATCCCCGCACTGATAAACGTTCTCATCGGAAACCTGATCGTACTGATTCCAATGCAGCTGAACTCCCATGCAGGGACGAGGTATGGAGTTCCTTTCCCGGTATTTGCGAGAATTTCCTTTGGCCGGCTGGGTTCTCACCTGCCATCACTGATGAGAGCTGTCGTTGCCGCAGGCTGGTGCGCGGTACAGTGCTGGGTAGGAGGAGCGGCATTTTCGTCGATTATCTCCATATTCAGCAGCAGCTGGGATACGGAAGGCATGGGAAGATTTATTGGATTTGGATTGTTCCTGGTAGTGACTTTGATTTTGGGCCTGAGAGGCTCAGAGGGGATCAAAAAGCTGGAAAGCCTGGGAAGCCCAATCCTGATCGTGCTCTGCATAGGTCTGGTTTGCTGGATCGTATCGCTGGGCAACGATTGCGGCGTATCGGTAGGAGATATGTTCCTGGCAGGCAATGAGGAAGCCACATTAGCAGCCAACGGCGGTTTCCTGTATGTGTTCCTTGCCGGTATTACAAGCAACATCGCCGTATGGGCGACACTGGCTTTGAACATTCCTGATTTCTCAAGATACGCAAAATCCCAGAAAGCACAGTTCAGAGGACAGCTCTACGCAATGCCGACTTCCGTTATTGTACTGGCTACCATCGGCGCAATGTTCGCCAAGGTGACCGAAGTTGCTTACGGACAGGCTCAATTTGATCCGACGGCAGTATTGCTGCATTTGAACAACAAAGTAGTCGTACTGATCGTATCACTGGGCGTTATCATCGGGACTCTGACGACCAATATGGCTGCCAACGTAGTGGCTCCTGCCAATGGGTTCGCGAACCTGGCGCCAAGAAAGATCAGTTACAAAGTGGGAATCGTCATCACCTGCATTCTGTGCATCGTATACCGGCCCTGGTGGATGTACGGCGACGCCGGCGCGTTCATGTTCGCATGGCTGGGCACCTGCGGTACAATCTTAGGCCCGGTAGCGGCAATCCTGGTGGCTGACTACTTTGTAATCAAGAAAAAGAGAATCAATGTCAAAGCGCTGTACGACGCAAAGGACGATACCTACAACTACAACAAAGGCTGGAACATAAGGGCCATTGCGGCGTGGGTTCTGGGATTCATTGTTCCGCTGCTGGGCAAATTCGGAATCGGCGGTACGGTTACCATGTGGCTTGATGCCAACAGCTACATAGTCGGATTCCTGATCGCTTTCGTCCTCTACATCCTGTTTATGAAGAGCGAAAAGAAATCTTATGTTTCCGAAGAAAAATTCGAGGAAATCACCGAAAAGAAATACGCAGAAGACAAAAAGGAGGATATCTTACAAAATGTATGATGAAAAAATATATGACCAGATCAATGAAATAGCAAAAGAGCTCAAAGAGGATTGCATCAAATTTATCCAAAAGCTGCTGCAGACACCGTCTATCAGCGGCGATGAATATAAGCTGACGGAGATTTTGATCGCGGAAATGGAAAAGCTGGGATACGATGATGTCAGCCGGGATAAATACGGCAATGTAATCGGGATTATAAAAGGTGATGAAGAGGGACCGACCATTATGTACAATTCCCACATGGACCATGTGGCCCCTGGAGATGTGAGCAATTGGGAGGGCTATGACCCTTACGGCGGCGAGATCGATATCTGTGAATGTGACAACGAAGACAGAACCGTAAAAGAAATGGTGGAATGCATCCACGGCAGAGGCGCGTCGGATGTCAAGAGCGGCCACGGTTTTCAGATCTACGCCGGTGCGATTCTTCTCAAACTGCGTGAGCAGGGAGTGAAGCTGAAAGGCGATTTCATGTATACAGGCGTGGTACATGAGGAATCCGGACAAAACGGCGGTACCAGACGTATGCTGGCGGAAACCTTCCCGGAAAGAGGCCTGGATTTTGACGCCATGGTTTCATCGGAAGCGACAAGCCTCAGCCTGTATCTGGGGCACAGAGGAAGAATTGAATATCTGATCACCGTATATGGCAGAACCAGCCACGGCAGCTGCCCGCAGAACGGAATCAACGCCATTTATAAAGCGATCCCGGTAATTGAAAAAATCAGAACTGAAGTGATTCCGAATCTCCCGAAGGACCCGGACGGTGAAGTAGAACCAGCATCCATCTCTCTGAATATCATTGAATGTTCTCCGGGTGCATTGTCTATCGTTCCCGACCAGTGCTTCCTCTCCTTTGACAGGAGGACCATGATCGGAGAAACAGAAGACAGCGCAATGAAAATCCTGCAGAAGGTATTGGATGATATAGCGGCGGAGGATCCGGAATTCAAAGCGGATATTCAGGTAAAACCGTGTATCGATACCTGCTATACGGGAGAAGTAATGGAAGGCTACAAGTTTACCGAAGCCTGGAAGATCAAAAAGGATCACCCCTTTACAAAAGCCTGCGCACAGGCCCTTTCCAATATCGGACAGCCTGTAAAATACGGCTACTGGTCCTTTGCCACAGATGCGGCTGTTACCGCAGGGCATTACAGAAAACCGACCATCGGCTATTCCGGAATGCAGGAACAGTTTGCCCATACGCCGTATGATAAATGCAGAACAGACTTTATCGAAAAGGCGCTGGCCGGAAACGCGGCAATTTTCCTGACAGCAAGCGAAATGAAAAAGGAAGACTTTAAAGAATTGGATTTTTAATTGAGATAGGAGGCAAATGCATTGAGTAAGGTTGTTAAAAAAGAGTATTTGGAAGAGGCAGCAGCGGGATACAATCTGCGGACTGCCAGAGAAGAGGCAAGAAGATGCCTGGTATGTCATGACGCGCCGTGCAGTGAGGCCTGCCCTGCCGGAACCGATCCGGCGAGGTTTATCCGCTCTCTGCGGTTCAACAATGTAAAGGGCGCTGCGGAAACCATCAGAAAAAATAATCCCCTTGGCGGAAGCTGCGCTAAGGTCTGCCCTTACGACCAGCTCTGTCAGGAAGCCTGCAGCCGGTGCGGGATCGACAAACCAATTGAAATCGGCAGACTCCAGAGCTTCCTCGTGGAGCAGGAAAAGGCCTTTGGCATGAAAAATGTAGAAGCACCGGAAGAAAAGAAAGCCGGAAAAGCTGCCTGCATCGGAGCTGGCCCGGCATCCCTGGCAGCGGCATCTGTACTGGCCCGCGCCGGATACGAGGTTACTGTATATGACGCTCAGCAAAAGGCCGGCGGAATGCTGACCTATGGCATCGTGCCCGCCAGACTGCCGCAGGAAACAGTAGATTACGATATCCAGCTGATCAAGGACCTGGGGGTAAAATTCGAACTGGGCAAAAAGGTGGAATCAGCAGAAGCTTTAAAAGCAGCAGGATATGACACAGTATTTGTCGGAGCCGGTCTGTGGGGGACGAAGAAAGTCGATCTTCCGGGCGCGGACGCAAAAGGCGTACGCTACGCTTTGGACTATCTGAAAGAAGCCAGAGAGTCTGGCGGAAAATCGGAAATTGGCAATAAAGTAATCGTCATCGGCGGCGGCGACGTAGCCATGGACTGCGCAGCAACAGCAAAGCTTGCCGGCGCGGAAAAGGTAATGATCTATTACAGAAGAACCATTGAAGAGGCACCTGCAGAAATGGCTGAGATCAAGTATGTCCAGTCAATGGGAGTTACCATAACCACAGAATTCGCCCCGGCGGCCATTCTTGAAAAGGACGGAAAAGTTGATTTTGTTCAGTTCAAAGGCAGAGACGGGCAGTCAGAGGCAAAGGTAAAGGCCGATACAGTTGTCTTTGCCATTGGACAGAGCGCAGAAGCAGTAGGCGGCATGGACGCAGAAGGCGTTTTCGTTGGCGGAGATATTGCCAACGGCGGAAAAACTGTGGTGGATGCAGTTGCGGAAGGCAAGGAAGCGGCGGCAGCCATGATCGATTATCTTGAGAAGAAAGCAGGTGTGAAATAATGTCAGTGAAGAAAGATTTGTCAATTGAATTTGCGGGAATTAAGTGTAAAAACCCTTATTTCCTTTCCTCCTCTCCGGTAGGAAACAATTACGATATGATCTCAAAATGCTTTGAAGCAGGATGGGGAGGCGTTTTTTATAAGACCATCGACCTCTGGAACGAAAATGAGATTTCTCCGATTTTCGGAAGCTATGGCAACGCCGGCGAACCGTGGACCGGATTCAAAAACTGCGAGCACGCTTCTCAAAATACATTGGAAGAAAATCTGGAGCATATGAGAAGACTCAAACGAGACTATCCGGATCACGTTATTTTCGCTTCCTTCATGGGACAAACAGAAGATGACTGGAAGCTTCTATGCAGCTACGCCGAGCAGGCTGACGCTGATGGAATTGAAATCAACCTCTCCTGCCCGCATATGGGAAGAGAGAACATGGGCTCCGACGTGGGAACCAATCCCAAGCTGGTGGAATCCTTCACCAGAGCATCGGTCAGCGGAACCAAGCTGCCGGTCATCGCCAAAATGACTCCCAATGTCACCAATATGGTCCCTTCCGCTCTGGCTGCCATGAAAGGCGGAGCAACGGGTATCTCAGCCATTAATACCGTAAAATCCGTCATTGATATTGACCATGATTTGTTTACCACCCAGCCGGTCATCAATGGCAAATCCGCTATATCCGGCTTTTCGGGAGCGGCCATAAAACCGATCTGCCTTCGCTTTATGACGGAAATGGGCAACTGTCCGGACCTCCAGGGCGTGCCCATGTCAGGCGTGGGCGGTATTTACACCTGGTCTGATGCGCTGGATTATCTGCTGGTGGGAGCAAGAAACGTTCAGGTTACCACTGCCGTTATGGAATATGGATACCGAATTGTTGAAGATATGATCTCCGGTATGCAGCACTATATGGACGAAAAAGGATTCAATTCTCTGGATGAGCTGGTGGGAAAAGCACTGCCGAATATCGTTTCTCCTTCCGAGCTTACCAGGACTTATCAGATCCGTCCGGACTTTAATGAAGAAAAATGCGTGGGCTGCGGCAGATGCTATGTCTCCTGCTATGACGGCGGTCACCAGGCTATTAAATGGAATGAAGAAAAAAGAAGGCCTGAGCTGGATACGGATCACTGCGTAGGCTGTCATCTCTGTCAGAAGGTTTGTCCTGTGGCCGACTGTATCCTGCCGGGCGAGCTGGTATGGAGAGAAGGGTGTCAGCCGGAAGAGCTGATCCTGAAAGAAAAATTTGAATAGAGGATTTGTTATGGATTTACTGATTAAAAACGGAACGATTGTTACGGCCGCCGAGACTTATCAGGCCGACGTTGCCGTGGACAGCGGGAAGATCGCAGCCATAGGCACGGATTTTGACGAAGCCGATTTTACGGAAGTAGTAGATGCGAAAGACAAACTTGTTCTCCCGGGAGCGATTGACGGACACACCCATCTGGCGCTGGCTTTTGGGGGAACGATTTCCTCCGACGACTACTATGCAGGCACAAGATCCGCTGCCTGCGGCGGTACGACTACAGTATTTGATTTTGCTCAGCAGGAAGCGGGCGAACGGCTTTTGGACGCTGCCAAACGCAGAGATGCCATTGCCTGTAAAGACGCTGCCGTGGACTATTCCTTCCATATTGGAGTCGGCGACGTATCCACAGAGGAACTGCTCGATTCCATGGAGGAAGCGGTTGAATACGGAATACCCTCTTTCAAGGTATATATGGTCTATGACTTTGGAGTAGACGATGGGTCCTTTTACAAGGTCCTTGAGAAATCCAAGGAGCTGGGAGCGCTGGTAGGTGTCCATGCAGAGAACAAGGACGTGAACAGCTTGCTGGTAAACCGCTATTTGTCGGAGGGAAAGACTTCCGCCTGGTGGCACTATATGTCTAAGAATGAGCTGGTAGAAGGAGAGGCAGACGTGCGGGCTGTCAACCTGGCGAAAATGGCGCAGGCGCCCCTCTATATCGTTCATCTGGCGGATAAAATGGGTATGGAAGCGGTCACAGAAGCAAGAAAGCAGGGCTACCCGATCTTTGCTGAAACCTGCCCCCAGTACCTGCATTTTACCAATGAAGTTTACAAGCGGGAACGCGGCAGAGATTTTGTCTGCTCCCCGCCTATGAAAAATCAGGAATCTCAGGACGCTCTCTGGGATGGGATTGCCAACGGAAATATTACGACTATCGCCACCGACCACTGTCCTTTCAGGCAGGAGGAAAAGGACTGGGGCATTACCCAAAAAGACGGAAGCCCCGGCAACTTTACAACCATTCCCAACGGCTGCGCCGGTGTGGAAAATATGTACCCTTATGTGCTTTCGCAGGCAGTGGCAGGAAGGATCAGCTTTAACAAGGCGGTTGAGCTATGCGCGTTGAATCCGTCCAAGCTGTTTGGGCTGGACCATCGCAAGGGCGCTGTCCGTGTCGGCCTGGATGCGGACTTGGTTATCTACGATCCGCAGAAAGAATTCACCATTACCAATGAAGCTATGCACGGCGATACGGATCATACCATCTGGGAAGGTGTAAAGCTGAAAGGCTATCCGCAGGCCACATACAGCAGAGGGAGACTGGTGTTCAAAGACGGAGAGTTCCTGGGCAAACGCGGAGACGGCCAGCTCATCAAATGCCACAGGCTTGAATTTAAAGGGCCGGAACTGTAAATGGAGAAGAGAATGACTGACATCTATGAAAAATATCATGAAAAACGAGAAGCGTTAAAAATAAAAAACAATCCCAAAAGGGTAGAAAAAATGCACAAGGCAGGGAAGCTGACGGCGGAAGAGCGAATTGACGGCTTTTTCGATGCCGGCACCTATACGGAGATGAAGCCCTGGACAAAGAACCGCTGCGCTGACTTTGACCTGAATAAAAAGGACCTGGGCAATGAAGGCGTTCTCTGTGGATACGGAAATGTAGACGGCAGACCGGTTTTCGCCTACGCCAATGATGTGACGGTCATGGGCGGTTCCATGGGCGAGGCCGGCAGGGATAAGATCATGAACTGCTTTGAAAAGGCCATGGAGGGCGGATATCCGATCATCTCCTTTAACGATGCTGCCGGGGCAAGAATTCAGGAGGGCGTTTCGGCCCTCCATGCGTACTGCTCCACCTTTGGGCAGACCAGCATCGCATCGGGGTGGATACCGCAGATCTCTCTGATTATGGGAACCTGTGCCGGCGGAACTTCTTACTGTGCGGCCCTGACGGATTTCATCATTCAAGTAAACCCGACCGGAAAGATGTTTGTTACCGGACCGGCGGTAATTGAATCGGTGACAGGAGAAAAAACCACCTTTGATGACATCGGCGGCGCGGGCGTTCATGGAAGAATAACGGGTCTGGCGCACTTTGTAGTAAATTCAGAGCAGGAAGGTTTTGCAGTGGCAAAAAGACTCCTTTCCTTCCTGCCTGCAAACAGCAAGGAAGCGCCGCCCAAGTATCTGGAAAACGACCCCATCGACCGCAAAACGCCGGAAATTAAAACGATCATTCCCGTCGATGCGCAGAAATCCTTTGATATGAAGGACGTAATCAGGAGCTTTGTGGATAACCAGGATTTTATGGAGATTCAGGAAAGCTTCGCACAGAATATCGTGGTGGGGTTTGCCCGTTTGGGCGGGGAAACGGTAGGAATCGTAGGCAACCAACCGAAAATGCTGGCAGGCTGTATCGATGTGAACGCCTCCTGGAAGGCCGCCAGATTCGTGCGTTTCTGCGATTGCTACAACATCCCGCTCGTCACTCTGGCAGATACGCCGGGATATCTTCCGGGCGTTATGCAGGAGCATAACGGCATCATTCGCAATGGGGCCAAGCTGCTCTTTGCCTATTCGGAAGCCACGGTTCCTAAGATCACAGTCGTGGTCAGAAAGGACTACGGCGGCGCCTATTCGGCCATGTGCGGCAAGGGCATGGGTGCGGATTTCGTCCTGGCTCTGCCCACAGGAGAGCTGGCTATCATGGGCGCTGAGGGGGCTGCCAATATCGTGTTCAAACACGAAATCGCAGACGCCGCGGACCCGGCAGCCAAGCGCAAAGAATTGACCGAAAAATACAAGGAGCTGTTCCTCAACCCATATAAAGGAGCCGAATACGGTATCGTAGACGATGTGATCGATCCGCAGGAGCTGCGAAGCAGAATCATCAAAGATCTGAGGATTATCCGCAACAAAAAGCCGGCGATGCCATATAAAAAACATTCCAATATACCATTGTAAATTATCAATATATCACCCGGATTGTTGCCTGGACTGTCGCTCGGAAATCGCCCGGAAATGAGGAAGAATATCAAAATATATAATTATATCAAGACTCAATGATATTTTCAGGAGAAAATACGATAAAATTCGCACGAAATTATCAAAATAGCACAATAAAATATGCGCTATTGATATTTTAATGCTTTTATTTTCCAAAACCACTGTGAAACTATCAATATTGTGCTGCTGCGGGCTGTCTATTGATATTCAGGGGTTTCAACCAGCCGCCGGCCTTTGAAACAATTTACCTTTTGGGCAGCTTTTCATATGAGCCGGTTCTTGCAGCGCAGCGAGCCATGCGGGCTACCAGAAAGAATTTATGCTGGGAAGTCTGCCTGACAAGTATAGAAAGGATAGTTTTGAATGAATGTAAAACTGATTGCCCTGGACCTGGACGGAACGACATTAAATTCGCAGAATCAGTTGACGGAAAAAACAAAAGAAGCTTTAATCAAAGCCGCACACCTGGGCATTGTGGTGGTGCCGGTAACGGGAAGGTGCTATAAATCACTGCCGCAGGAGCTTTTAGAGCTGGACGGCGGCAATTGTATTCGCTATGCGGTTGTGTCCAATGGCGCAGAAATAAGAGATGCGCAAAGCGGAGAAATTCTCTATAAAAACTACATTGACCCCCTGGGCGCAGAAGAGATAAAAAATATCCTCCAAAAAGAGGCGCTGATGATAGAAATATACGTCAAAGGCAGCGCCCATATTGAACGGTCCTATTACGAGAAGCTTGAGCAGGGACAGATCTCTTACCGGAGCCGTGATTATGTCCTTACAACCAGAGTTCCGGTAAGAGGCGTCATCCATCTTTTGGATGTACATAAAACTCAGATCGAAAAGGTCGCCGTTTATTTCGAGCCGGATTCACTGCAGAGTAAAATCAAGGAAGCTCTTGCAGATGTGAAGCATGCGCATATAACATCTTCCGCAAAGAACAATGTGGAGTTAATTGCAGAGAACTGCAGTAAAGCAAGAACTCTGGAAAAATTATGCGAAAACCTTGGCATAGACCTGAATGAGGTTATGGCCGCCGGAGACAGCCAAAACGATTTGGAAATGCTGGCTGCGGCCGATATTGCTGTTGCCATGGAAAACGCCGATGAAAATGTAAAAGCGCGTGCGGACTTCGTTGCGGCCAGTAATGACTGCGACGGACTGGCGCAAGCAATTATGAAGTTTATCTGATATTCGTTTCGCAATTATATTAGGAAAGAAAGGAAGAACCAAATGTCCGAAATTAAAGAAAAAAGCTTAAAGTACAACCTGCATTCATGGAGCGCTCAGAAAGCCATTAACCCTAAGGTCATAACAAAGGCCGAAGGTATTTATTTCTGGGATGAGGAGGGAAACCGCTATTATGATATGTCCTCCCAGCTGGTGAACTCAAATCTGGGACACGGCAATAAAGCCATTATCCAGGCTATCAAGGACCAGGCGGATAAGATGCCGTTCATCAGTCCGGCCTTTGCCATCGATGTCAGATCGGATGCTGCGGAGGCGGTTGTGGAGATGTCCGGGATGAAAAACGCAAAGGTATTTTTCACCAACGCAGGGGCTGAATCCAATGAAAACGCAATTAAAATGGCAAAACAATACACTGGAAGATGGAAGATTTTCTCCATGTACCGCTGCTATCACGGATCTTCCGCAGGCGCGGGCATGCTCACTGGTGAACCGCGGCACTTTGCCAACGAGCCGGGACCGGCAGGCTTCATCAAATATGACGGCCCGTATGCCTATAGAGCGCCAAAACAGGTTGCCTTCAAGGACAAAGATGATGCGGCTGATTTCTATCTGGAGCTGCTGGAAAATCAGGTTCTCTATGAAGGACCGGAAAGCATCGCTGCAATTTTCCTGGAAACAGTAGTCGGGTCCAACGGTATTTTGATTCCGCCTGCAAAATGGATAAAAGGCGTGCGGGATCTTTGCACGAAATACGGAATTGTAATGGTGTGCGACGAGGTTATGGCAGGCTGGTATCGTACGGGTAAAGCCTTTGCTTTCCAGAATTACGGCATAGAACCGGATCTGGTGACCTTTGCCAAAGGCGTAACCTGCGGGTACGTTCCCATCGGCGGCGTCATTGTCTCAGAAAAAATCCAGAAATACTTTGACGACCATAAGATGATGTGCGGTCTGACCTACAACGCTCACCCTATGGGCTGTGCGGCAGCGGTTGCCACAATCAAGGAGTATGAAAACCTGAACATCGAAGAAAACGTAGCCAAGCAGGGCAAGCTGCTGAGAGAGTTCTTAGAAGGTTTCTCAAAGACACATCCATGTGTCGGCGAAATCCGCCAGATCGGCCTGTTCTCCGCTATGGAAATCGTTAAAGATGAATCGGGCGCGCCTATTGTATCCTTCAACAATGACCCGGAGGGGGTCATGCCCAAGATCATAGGTATGCTGATGAAGGAAGGCTTCTTTACTTATTCCCACGAAAATATGATTGTGGTGGCTCCGCCGCTGATCATCGCCGGGGAAGAGCTGCGGGAAGCAATGGCAATCATGGATCGGGTGCTCGACTCGGTGGATGAGATGATTTGATGAAAAACATTTGATTACAGATGCATAATAGGCTTTATCCCTGTGCCGGAACTTTCCAATGTCCTGCACAGGGATTTTTGTTGTCCAAAGGCGGGCGAAAATAGAAACGATATGATAAAATAAGGAGATACGGCAGGGAAAAAGATTATGAGTACGAAAGGACATTAACTATGAACGACATCATAAAGATACTGCGGGAATTCAACGAAGCCCGAAACTGGGAACCCTTCCACACCCCGGAAAACCTAGCAAAATCCATTGCCATCGAAGCGGGCGAGCTGCTGGAATGTTTCCAGTGGGACAGCGATTATGACTTGGAAGCTCTCAGCGATGAGATTGCCGATGTGATGCTGTACTGCCTGATGCTCAGCGACAAGATCGGCATTGATATAAAGAAGGAAATGCTGCGAAAGATCGAAAAAAACGGGGTAAAGTACCCGGTGGAAACCTGCAGGGAAGAATAGAACATGAAGATTATTATTTCACCGGCAAAGAAAATGAATGTGGATAACGACCTGTTCGCGGCGGAAAGCGAACCCTGTTTTCCGGAAGAGACGGGCAGGATCATGGGCTGGATGAGGGGACTTACCTTTGAAGAGGCGCAGCAGCTGTGGGGCTGCAACGATAAAATTGCCGGCCTGAACTTCCAACGCTTCGCGCAGATGGACCTGAATAAAAACCTGACTCCGGCGGTGCTCTCCTATGAAGGCATCCAGTATCAATATATGGCGCCTAAAGTTTTTTCCCGGAGTGCTTGGCAGTACGTGCAGGAGCACCTGCGGATACTGTCCGGGTTTTACGGAGTTTTGAGACCGCTGGACGGGGTCACCCCTTATCGTCTGGAAATGCAGGCAAAGGCACGGGTGGACGGGACGAAGAATTTATACGAATTCTGGGGCGACAAGCTGTATAAACAGGTGATGGATGGCGACCGGACAGTCATCAACCTTGCCTCTAAGGAATATTCCCGCTGTATTGAAGCCTATCTTGGACCAGAGGACCAATTTATCACCTGTATCTTCGGAGAATGGAAGAATGGGAAGGTGGTTCAAAAGGGAACACAGGCTAAGATGGCCAGAGGTGAGATGGTTCGTTTTATGGCTGAGCGGCAAGTCAGACGGCCGGAAGAGCTGAAGGAATTTGACTCGCCCCATTATACCTTCTGCGAGGAACTGTCGTCGGAAAAGGAATACATATTCTTAAAATAAAAAAGTTACCCATATTGTCCACAAAACAGGAGAATATGGGTAACCAACCTTAAATCTGAACTGCCGGGCTGCGTCCAAACAAATGGTTTATACAACCTCCGATTCGGAAGCGGAAACAGCATGGCTTGGGGATAGCCCTACGGAAACCTTTTCCCGCGGTTTTGGCACGCATTTTCCGATCAGCGGCGCAAAGATCCGGCTGAGCGTTCCCACCAGCAATGCGGCTAAAACTGTCCCTTCCCGAACGCCTTCAATGCTGTGGAGCATCGTCAGAGAAACGATGATGCTCAGGCTGACCAGCGTAATGTCCAGGGCCACTTTGGTCTTGCCGAAGTTTTTATGAGCGGCCATTACGATGGCTTTTACAAATCCATCGACAGAGAGCATGATTGTATTGGCCGAAACCTCAATACTGAGCCCCAGGGCGACCAGCAGGATTCCCATGGCCAGACATCCCAGCTGAGCGACATACGTCTCCGGATGGAGCCAGGACAGTAGAGTATTTGAAAAATCCGTCATCCAGCCGAAGATAAAAGCGGCCGGAATCTGCAGAATCCAGAGCTTAGGAAATTGTTTTCTGAGCAGAATAACTTGTCCGATAAAACAGGCTAAATTGAGCATCATCATGAAGTTCCCCATCGTGAGACCGAATCCCCGGCTCAGGGAATAGGGCAGACTCGCCAGCGGCGTGGTTCCCAGACTGGAACAGGTGGAAAAGGCAATACCCAGAGAAATGGTGAAAATGCCTAACAAAAATAAAAAATAGCGTAATACAGTGTTGCAGAAATTTTGTTTTAACATTGGTCCTCCTTGTACGATATTAACCGGATCGATGCGGTGCCGCCAAGGAATGAAATCTGGATAAAACTTGTCCGATGGGGCTCACTGCTTCAAATCCACAGATATTGTATCACAAAACTAAGAAAAAATCTATTATGTAAGAAAAATTATCATATATGAACCGAAGTGAATGGAACACAAAAGACGGCCAGGACAAACAATTTTTCTCGTTGACACAATGCGGCTTACGTGCTACCATAGAACGGCTGAAAAGGCTATAGCTTTACCTGTTTCTGAATCATAAACAGGCATCCTGTAGTCTTTTTTTTGTGCGGATCCGCACGCCGCATACAAATGACAATAATCGTTAAAGGAGCTTTTTATATGACACGTGCAGAAAATCCCATGGGAACAAAACCGGTATTTCCGCTTTTAATGACCATGTCCGTACCGGCGATGGTTTCCATGCTGATCCAATCCTTATACAATATCGTAGACAGCCTGTTCGTAGGCCGTCTCAGCCAGGAAGCCCTGACTGCGGTATCCATTGTTTTTCCTCTCCAGAATCTGGTCCTGGCGGTGGCGGTCGGGCTGGGCGTCGGGGTCAATGCCAACATCGCCAGAAGCCTGGGAGAAAAGAGGCAGGAGGATGCGGACCAGGCGGCCAGCCACGGGCTGTTCCTTACTTTTTTCCATATAACCGGGTTCGTTGTTCTGGGAATCCTGGGGTCATCCTGGTTTGTCGGGCTTTTTACCGATTCCCCGGAGATTTTGCAAATGGGCAGCCAGTACAGCCATATCGTCATCTGCTTGTCGGGGGCCAGTCTCATTCATATTTTGATTGAAAAGATCTTTCAGGCTACCGGAAAAATGCTTGCGCCCATGCTGTTTCAGATTGTGGGCGCGGGAGTGAATATCATACTGGACCCCATCCTCATATTCGGACTTCTGGGGTTTCCGTCCCTCGGCGTAAAGGGAGCGGCAATCGCTACCATTATCGGACAGTGCTGCGCCTGCGGGTTGGCGGTACTCTTTTATCGAAAGAAAAACTGCGGCGTTCATATCAAGGTGAAAGACTTTCACTGGGACCGGCAGGTAGTTCGCAAGCTGTACAGCGTCGGCATTCCTTCCTGCATGGTCATGTCCATGCCGTCTCTGCTGGTGGGCCTTCTCAACGGAATTCTGGCCGGAGTTTCCCAGCTGGCAGTGGCTGTTTTCGGCATATACTTCAAACTGCAGACCTTTGTCTACATGCCGGTCAACGGCTTGGTGCAGGGGATGCGGCCGATCATCAGCTATAATTTCGGTGCGGAGCACTACGGGCGAATGAAAAAGACGCTGCATTGCTCCCTGACAGTTACAGCTACCATCATGGCAGTGGGAACGATTCTCTTTCTCCTCGGCGCGGAATGGATTCTGCTGATGTTCGGAGGGTCGCAGGAAATGCTGGACATCGGGATCAGCGCCCTGCGGATCATATGCTGCGGGTTCATCTTTTCCACAGTGGGCGTGATTATTGCAGGAGCCTTTGAAGCCCTGGGTGAAGGCGGGCGGTCCCTTGCTGTTTCCCTGCTGCGGCAGATGGCGATTATTCCGCCGCTGGCTTTCGTACTGGTTCGTTTTACGGATATGGGTCTGACAGGGGTATGGATTACCTTCCCCATCGCTGAGGTGACAGCGTCGGCTGTGGCTCTGGTGCTTTACCGCAGACTCTGGAAAAGCAAGCTGAAAAATTCCTTGCCTGAGGAGGAAGGCTGTGCTATAATAAATACCGATTTGAAAAAAGAATAAAAATTTTGAGATTGTGGCATTACGGCACATGAAGGGGCACACCACCTCGGGTGTGGAACTTCGTGTGCCTTTTTAGTTGCCTTAAATTGGACAAGGAGGAATGGCCGTGAAAGTCAATGGTGAGGAAAAGAAGCTGGAGTCCCGGATGACGCTGGGGCAATATCTGGAGCAGCAGGGCTACGATCTGAAACGGGTTGCGGCTGAGCTGAACGGAGAAATTCTGCCGAGAAGCGAATTTCAGAACCGGGAGCTGAGCGATGCCGACACGCTGGAGATCGTACATTTTGTAGGGGGTGGGTGATTTGATTCCATCAAAAGAAGAAATTCGCGCTATCTGTGACAGCCGTTTTTCCCCGGCGGTCTATGAGAAGCTGCGGCAGTCGTCGGTGGCTGTAGCGGGATTGGGAGGCCTGGGGTCCAACATTGCGGTAATGCTGGCCAGAACCGGGATCGGAAGGCTCAAGCTGATCGACTTCGACCGGGTGGATCTTTCCAACCTTAACCGCCAGGTCTATGACGTACGCCATTTAGGGCAGCTGAAAACAGAAGCCCTGGCTCAAAGGCTGCGGGAAATCAATCCATACATAGATTTGGAATTATATAATGGGCGCATAACGGAGGCTCAGGTGGGCGATGTTTTTTCCGGATACCGTTACATCTGCGAGGCCTTTGACGGGCCGGAGGATAAGGCCATGCTGGCGCAGCAGGTGCTTTCCTGTCTGCCGCGGGCATATCTGGTGGCAGGTTCGGGCATGGCGGGATATGATGACGCGGACCGGATTCGCACCAGAAAGGTAAGCCGCCGTTTTTATGTGTGCGGCGACGAGCAGTCGGATATCGCAGAGGGAATAGGCTTGATGGCGCCCCGGGTAGCGGTATGCGCGGGCCATCAGGCAAATAAGATTGTGCAATTGATTTTAGAAGAGAGGTAACAGTATGAAACATGATAAATTAGTGATCGGCGGACACGAATTCCATTCCAGATTTATTCTGGGTTCAGGAAAGTATAATGTGGAATTAATCAAGGCGGCAGTGGAGCAGGCGGGAGCGGAAATCATCACTCTGGCTCTGCGCCGGGCCAATTCATCGGGAGAAGGGAATATTCTCGACCATATTCCTCAGGGGGTGACTTTGCTTCCCAACACTTCCGGGGCCAGAAACGCCGAAGAAGCCGTTCGCATCGCACGACTGGCCAGGGAGCTGGGCTGCGGCGATTTCGTAAAAATAGAGGTCATCCACGATTCCAAATATCTTCTCCCCGATAATTATGAAACCATAAAGGCCACGGAAGTTCTCGCCAAAGAAGGGTTCGTGGTACTGCCATATATGTACCCGGATCTCAATGCGGCCAGAGATCTTGCCAATGCCGGAGCATCGGCCATCATGCCGCTGGCAGCGCCCATCGGCTCCAACAAGGGACTCTGCACCAGAGATTTCATCCAGATACTGGTGGATGAGCTGGACCTGCCCATTATCGTAGACGCGGGGATAGGCCGCCCGTCCCAGGCCTGTGAGGCTATGGAGATGGGAGTGGACGCCATCATGGCCAATACGGCCATCGCCACAGCGGGGGATATCCCGGCAATGGCAGAAGCGTTCCGAAAAGCCATCGAGGCCGGCAGGGCCGCATATCTGGCCGGTCTGGGTCGCATAGTGGAAAAAGGCGGAGAAGCATCGTCGCCGCTGACCGGATTTTTGCAGGAATAGACAGGAGGCAGCTGAAATGAACCAGAAGATCGATCATATGAAATACTGGCCGGAAATGGAAGTGCTGGAGGAATCCAGAATTATGGATGAGGTCCTGCAAGCGATGGAGAGCTACGATTACAGCCGTTATACTGCGGCAGATGTGAAGTACGCCCTCAGGAAGGAAAACCGGGGACTGGAAGAATTCAAGGCACTGCTGTCGCCCGCTGCCGGAGCGTTTTTGGAGGAGATGGCGCAGCTGGCGAAAAAGGAGACCCAGAAACATTTCGGCAACAGCGTCTGCCTTTTCACACCGCTGTATATTTCCAACTACTGTGAAAACTATTGTATTTACTGCGGCTTCAACTGTCACAACAAGATCCGGCGCGCCCGCCTGGATGAGGCGCAGATTGAAAAGGAGATGCAGGCCATTGCTGCCACGGGGCTGGAGGAAATCCTGATTCTCACAGGAGAAAGCCGCGCCAAATCCGATGTCGAGTATATCGGGGAGGCCTGCAAAATCGCGCAGAAATACTTTAAAATGGTGGGAATCGAGGTTTATCCCATGAATTCGCAGGACTATGCCTATCTCCATCAGTGCGGGGCTGATTACGTGACTGTTTTTCAGGAAACCTATAATTCCGATAAATACGAAACCCTTCATCTGGCGGGGCACAAACGGGTATTTCCCTATCGCTTCAATGCTCAGGAGCGGGCCTTGAAAGGCGGCATGAGGGGAGTCGCTTTTGCCGCGCTGCTGGGTCTGGACGATTTTCGCAAGGATGCCTTTGCCACCGGTATGCACGCTTATCTGCTCCAGAGAAAGTACCCCCATGCGGAAATCTCCTTTTCCTGCCCGAGGCTGAGGCCCATTGTCAATAACGCGGATATCAATCCAAAGGACGTTCATGAGAAGGAGCTGCTGCAGGTAATGTGCGCTTACCGTTTGTTTATGCCCTTTGCCGGAATGACCATTTCCACCAGAGAACGGTCCGGCTTCCGGGACAATGTCATCGGTCTTGCGGCTACAAAAATTTCCGCCGGGGTCAGCACGGGTATAGGAAGCCATGCCGATGACAGCGCTGAGCAGGGGGACGATCAGTTTGAGATCGCGGACGGAAGAAATGTGGAGGAAATGGTGGCGGCCATCAAGCAAAGAGGGCTGCAGCCGGTGATGAATGATTATGTCTTCCTTTAAACGCATCGCGATTTCCAACCGCCATCTTTGCCTGCGCCCCTTGCCCCGGCAGGTACTGCGGCTTTCCGGGCAGGTGGATGCGCTGATCCTACGGGAGAAGGATCTTTCGGAGGATGAGTACGAGATTCTGGCCCGCCGGGTGCAGGAAGCCTGCCAGGCCGCCGGAATCCAACTGATCTGCCATACTTTTGCGGAAGCGGCCAGAAAAATCGGCTGCGGCTCCCTTCATCTGCCCTTGCCTCTGCTCCTGGAAAAACAGGGAGAGCTGGGAGATTTCAGCTTGATCGGCGCATCGGTCCATTCACTGGAAGAAGCACGGCTTGCTCAGCAGGCCGGAGCCAATTATGTGACGGCAAGCAATATTTATGAAACCGGCTGCAAGGCAGGCCTTCCAGGAAAGGGAACGGCTTTCCTGAAAGAAATCTGCGCCGAAACCTCTATGGAGGTCTTTGCTCTGGGCGGCATCACAGATGAAAATGAGGGCGAGATTCGGGCGGCAGGGGCGCAGGGCGCCTGCCGCATGTCCGGGTACATGCAGCTGTAGGATAATCCCCTCAGCAATGCGCTTCAGGGAAAATGCCTGCAGTGTATTGCGGAAGATATGGTATAATTATTGGTGGTTGTTAGAGGATTTCATGCCCGGTTGCGGACGACGAGATGGTTAAGCTGGCAAAGAGTTTGAAACCGCGCCATTGGGGAAAGCGAAAAGGAGAGACCGCTATGCTATTGCCATATTCATCAGAGCTTGAGATTTCTAATCTTTCACGTCTGTTCGATAAGATGAGCGAATCCTATAAAATCTTTTGGTTCCGGGCGATCCTGGATAAAGTCGCCGCAGGGAAAACACGCCTGACTTATGACGAACTTATTAATCAAATGATCGCGGATGCCTGGTATATGGTATCGGAATACAAATTGAATCTGGGACCGTCGGATACACTGGAAGCTGCCGTACACCATGTACACCAGATCAGCGGCCTGAAATCCAGTGAAAAAAAGGAAACGATCCTCAAGTTCCTTGAAAATTGCCGGGACAAGGAGCTATTAAAGAAAAAGCGGACCCTGACTGAGCAAGTGCCATACCGTTTGCAAGCGCCGTTCATAGAGGCTATAAAAGGAAATGATTGGAAAGGACCGAAGCAACTTCTTGCTGAGAGGATCAATTATGAAAAGCGGCTGATGTATTATTTTGTTCAGATTTCCGGCCTTAGCAGTCAAATTGAAATGCAGGACGACTGGGCCCGATATCTGCAGGAAAACCAGCAAATTATCCGTGGCTGGATTCAATATAACCTCATTGAATACCTGCAGAGAAGGAACCCAAGTGTTCCGGGAATTGTCAACAAACTTTATCCTCCACAGGAGCGAAAATTGGAAAAGGTGAAAAAGTATTGGCGTGCGATCACGGAGGTAAAGCCCCTGAGGGAGATTTACGGGTTCGAGCCGCTGAGCAAAACCAATCTTTCCATCGACCATTTTGTCCCCTGGTCGTATGTGGCCCATGATGAGCTCTGGAACCTGCACCCCACGACTAAGGGTATAAACAGCAGCAAAAATAACAATCTGCCCGATTGGAAAACTTACTTTTCAAGGTTTTGCGGCTTGGAATTTTATTCCTACCAGCTCATATGGAAATATGATAAAATCCATGTCGAGTTTGAAAAGTGCCAAAAGGAGCATCTCAACAGCACGGAAGCCCTGCGGCTTTACGCAAGGGGGCATAATGAAGCGGAATTCACCAGGCAACTGGAGGACTTGGTCCAACCGGTGTATCAATCGGCACAGAAAATGGGATTTGGCAGGTGGACATTATGACAGACGATAAAACCATAGAATATTATGATAAGAACGCAAAAACCTTTTTCGATGAAACCTGCAGTTCCAATATGTCCCACTTATATGATTCGTTTCTGAAATACATACCAAAGAACGGCACGATTTTAGACTTGGGATGCGGCAGCGGCCGGGACAGTAAAGCTTTTTTAGACAGAGGCTACCAGGTTACAGCTGTTGACGCCTCACAGCAGCTATGCTGTCTGGCTTCTGCGTTTATCGGACAGGAGGTCCTGTGCAGAAAATTTGAGGACTTGAATTTCTGCGACTCCTTTGATGGCATATGGGCGTGCGCGTCTCTGCTTCACGTGAACAAAGAGGACATGCCTCGGATACTGAGAAAGCTGTCCCTTGCATTAAAACGGGAGGGCGTTTTGTACGCGTCTTTTAAATATGGCGATTCACAGAGGACAAAAGGGTTGCGCTTCTTTAACGACTACACAGAAGCAGACCTGGATTCTCTGCTCTGCCCGGAAACCGGATTTTGCTGCGTGGAGTGGAGCATCACCGGCGATGTCAGGGAAGGGCGGGAAGGCGAGAAATGGCTGAATTTTGTGGCGCGGAAATGGAGAAAATAAAATGAATTATTTTTGGGTATTTCAAAACAAAACTTTTAGAGAAGAATCCCAAGGCGGGTTTTTGTGGGCACCCCAAAAAGACAAGCTTGGGCATAATAAAAGCCATTGGTCTTTGATGAAAGAAGTGAAAAAAGGAGATGCGATTGTCCATAGTGTCAATGGTAAAATTGCAGCCATTAGTTTCGCAAAGGAAGATTGCTATGTAGCACAGCGGCCGGCAACCCAAGGCTTTGGTGATTGGGAAAAACAGGGATGGAGGGTTGACTGTGAATATTATTTTCCGGCACAAACTATACGGACAAAGGATTATATTGAGCAAATTATGAAGCTACAGCCTGATAAAAATTCACCAATTAATCGAGCAGGAAATGGGAATACTGGATATCTTTTTCGCGCTTCCAAGGATCTGTTTGAGTTTTTAATCGTAAAGACAGCCACCTGCCAGAAAATAGAAGAGCAAGGCCTGGAGCTTTTAAGCCTGTTAAGCGCAGGGTATGAATATGAAAAATGTAATGGAAAGGCCTCTTTAGATCGAGTAATTGCAGAGGATGAATACATGGAGGAAGTGGAGTCGGCTATCAATCGGCAGAAGACTTCTTCAATTGAGGATTGCCCAAAGGAAAAGACACAAAAAAATTTTTCTGGCAGCCGTAGAGTTTATAAGAGAGATCCGCAGGTTTCCGCCAACGCCATTAGGTTGGCTGGCTTTAAGTGTGAAGTGGATGAGAGCCATTCGTTTTTTCTTTCACACCGCACGGGAAAAAATTACGTAGAAGCGCATCATTTGCTGCCCATAAGCTGTGAGGATGAGTTTGATGTTTCCTTAGATGTTGAAGCCAATGTGGTCAGCTTGTGCCCGGTCTGCCATAGACTTGTTCATCATGGCAAGCATGAGCAGGTTCGACAAACGATTGAGACGTTATATCAAAAACGAAGACAACGACTCATAAAAGCTGGGATTAAAGTTAAAGACCTTGAGGATATTTTGAAGGCATATGGTAAATAGATATGAAGGTTGTTAAAGTGGCTGCGGCTATTATAAAACTTGATGAAAAGATTCTTGTTACCCAGCGTGGATACGGACCATTCAAAGGAGGATGGGAGTTTCCTGGCGGTAAAATTGAGAAGGGCGAAAGCCCCCGAGAAGCCTTGGTTCGAGAAATTAAAGAGGAATTGGATGTATTGATTGACGTGGGTGATCTGGTAGATATCGTAAATTACGATTATCCCGACTTTCATCTTACAATGTATTGTTATTGGTGCAGCCTCCGGTCAGGGTCGATCACTCTTAAGGAACACCAGTCGGCAAAGTGGCTAAAAAATAATGAACTGATGAGCGTAGAATGGCTTCCAGCGGATGTAAAGTTAGTCGAGAATTTAATGAAACTCTCCTCAGAACTTTAAACGATCACTATACCCAATCCGTATATCCTTCACCCGATACGGATTATCCTCATAGGCGCTGCCCATCAGCAGAAGGATCAAAACAACGATACTGCCCGGAGGGATCAATGAAAGCAGCAGCACCAGGCCGGACTTATTGGTATCATGCAGTCTGCGGACACTCAGCGCAATGGAGCAAAGCATAGAAGCAAACAGATAAAGCATTGCTGCCAGATCCAAGATGAGCGTCAGATATATGAAGAAGGAGCTTTCTGAGAAGGAAAAACCCACTTCGGTCTCCAGTGCCGCCACCGCTAAGAAAAGTACAAGAGTAATCACGCAATTTATGAGAAGCGTCAGCCAATACTGCTTTCTCGACGTGACGCCCTTATAGTCGAAACAGCGTTTCCAAAATTCAATATAATAGCTCATCTGCATATCCTTTCTGCACGATATCACCCAATTATTCTCCCAGCGGGTACTGCTTCCCAGGAAGCTGAGTACCGCGGAAACTCTCCCCACACAATCTGCGACCAATTAATCAATTTCCTGAGATTACTTGCGACCAAAGGGCTTTTTTCTTCCCAATGGTTGCGGAAAAAATGAAGAGAGCATCGATTTGGTCGCAAACCCGCGGCCCCCTTCCTTTTGCAAACCTGCGGCCCACTTCCTCTTGCAAACCCGCGGCTGGCTTCCTCTTGTAACCCCCCCGGCCACCTTTTCCCAAAAAACGCATCCCACTTCTTCCTATACCCCGGCACATTCCGTGCAATTATTCTAACACACTGCAAAGGGCTGCGTCCAGAGGGCGGAGCCCTTTACCGAATGCGCGAAATGCTCCCGCTTTTCAATGGGAGGACGTGGGATCGAGGCATTTTAGAAAAGCAAGCCTGTCGGGCCTCGCCAAGCCGCAGCTTGCGTAACTACGGCACGGTTTTCAAAAAAAGTTGCCGCCGGGACCCACTGCGCACGGATTCAGGACTGCCATCCCGTGTGCCAATATGTTATACTGATAAAAATAAGAACGTATTGTGTGAACATGCTTTTCAGAGAAAGCAGGAAGAGGAGGAACCTATGAAAAAACGGTCAGGGGCAATACTGTGCGTATGCGCCATTGTTTTTGCCGCAATAATGATTTCCGGATGCAGCGTCAAGATGGAGGAGCCGGTCTTTGTGAAAAACCTCATTTGCACGGAGGATATGGATGTAGACATCATGTATATTTCCGGGATGACAGGAGAAAAGAAGGTAAAATCCGTGGAAATTCCCGATGCTCCCAAGGGAATAGAGACCGTTGTCTACGATGAGGAGTCGGAAACGATCAGCGGCTATTCACTGCACACCATACATATGGGCGTAAGCAGCGACAATCTCAATGAAGATTCCGGCTTAGCAGAACCACTGGCTTTCAGCCGGCTGAATATTACCTGGGACGATGGGACTGAGACGGTTGCGGACGTGGGAACCATTGAAATCCGCAGCGTCAAACAGCAGGGGCTGCAGCTCATCGGCGAAGAGAAGAACGATCAGCAGGGGAAGTCCCTGCAATGGACTTCATCCGATTTCCAGGCAGAAAAGAAATTGAACATTACGGGCGTCAACATCCCTTATCAGGAGAAGCTGGAGCCGATTATATCCAACATTACCATCAACCAGGTTCCCATTGCAGAGATCGACAGCAAGCACCCCATCAAGCTTGAAAAAGGCGATACCTGCACGGTGTCCTACAGCTGTGATGAAGGATACAAATTCCCATACGGGCGTGTGGCTATCGATGCGCAGCTGATCGGCGTTGATGAGCAAGGAAACAAACAGGCCGCGCTCGTTCATATGCAGCCGGACCCGTGGATAGAAGAGGATATTTCCGGATATTTAAAGACGGTAAAAGAACAGTAAACAGAGGAAACCATAAATGAAAGCATTCGTGTATAAAGGAAATCATGAGCTGAAACTGGAGGAACGGCCCCGGCCGCGCCTTCAGAGTCCAAAAGATGCCATCGTGCGGGTTACTTTGGCCTCCATCTGTTCCAGCGATCTTCATATTAAGCACGGAGCCGTCCCCAAAGCGATTCCCGGCGTGATTCTGGGACACGAGATGGTTGGAGTTGTAGAGGAAACAGGTACAGAGGTCAGTAAGGTGCGCCCGGGAGACCGGGTGACGATTAACGTGGAAACCTTCTGCGGAGAATGTTTCTACTGCCGGCGGGGACTGGTGAATAACTGTCAGGACCCGGACGGCGGCTGGGCGTTGGGCTGCCGTATCGACGGCGGTCAGGCGGAGTATGTGAGGGTGCCCTATGCGGATAACGGCCTTAATCGAATACCGGATTCGGTTACCGATCAGCAAGCCCTTTTCACCGGCGATATTCTTTCAACCGGATACTGGGCGGCGGATCTGGCGGAGATAAAAAAAGACGACACGGTTGTCATTTTAGGGGCGGGATCCACAGGGCTGTGTGCGGCAATGTGCGCCGCTCTGTACGAACCGAAAAACCTGATTCTGGCGGAGATCGACTGTGAGCGGGCTGATTTTGCCAGACAGCTTGGTATTCCCGCGGATGTGGTTGACCCGCAGGATTTAAAATTTGTCATATCGGACAAAACCGCAGGCCGGGGAGCGGACTCGGTGATCGAGGCGGCTGGGGGAGCGGGGACTTTTGACCTGGCCTGGCAGCTGGCCCGTCCATCGGGAATCGTCTGTCTGGTGGCGATGTATGAAGAAAATCAGATATTGCCGCTGCCTCATATGTACGGGAAAAATCTGACTTTCAAAACCGGAGGCGTCCATGCGGCCCACTGTGACCGGCTGCTGCGTCTTATCGCAGACAGCAGGCTGGATACCACGGGGCTGATTACTCACACCTTTGCCATGGAGGACATTTTAGAGGCCTATGACCTGTTTGAGAAGAGGCTGGATGGCGTGATGAAGATCGCCATTGAAATGAATAAATAGAGTGCGGCTTTTTCATTAAGCTGATTTTTCTCTGCAGACGGGCTGAAAAACAAAAAAATGCCGATTTATGTTCCAGATCCGGTGAAAATGCCTCAATGCCCACATAAAAAAGCAGGCCGAAGCGAAAAACTTGAATGATTTTGCTTAAAAATTGCAAAAGAATAGAATTTGTTTGCTTATATGTGCTTCCGACGCCCTCAAAAAACGGTAACAAGTAAAAATTCTCTCAAATTTTATGTGGGCATCCGCTTAAAATCGAGCCGAATGGAACATAAATCCCGATTTTTTGCTGCTGCGGGGCCGCCGGACCAGAATAATTAGATGGGAGAGGCCACAGAATCAGAATAATTAGACAGAAGGGGCCGCCTCAGAATAGTCGGATAAGAGGGGCCGCCGGACCAACATAACAGGATAAATAGAAAGAAGCGCTGCGGCAAAAATCCCGGAGGGTTGTCATGAATACGGTCTGCCGAGACATTTTTAAAGCAGTCCATGAAGGAAAATGGATTAGCATTGAATATAAGAATAAAAACAAGGAGACTACCCGGTACTGGATCGGTATCAATGATATCAATCTAAAGGACCGGTCCCTTAGCGTGGCAGGGCTTCACCTGTCAAAGCATACGCTGGGCGATTTCCCCAGAATTTATATCGACTCCATCCTATCCTCCGATATTGTTGAGGGCTCTTATCACCCGATCAATCAAAAGCTTGTAGAAGATATCCACCTGAATCCGCAGAAATACAAAGAGCTGTTTCACCATGCGGTGAACATGAAAATTCTCAATTACCTGGCCGACTGCAACCGGCTGGATTCCACGCCCTACCGCAGCCAATACGCTCTGGTCGAAGGGCTGGACGGAGAAGACGTTGAGGACGGCGTGTACCGGCTGGACGATCAGCAGTACCGGAGCATCATCAACCAATTCCAGTACAGGACCGTCAAGGAAGGAAACCGGAGGGAGCGTCCGGGCAAACGAATTCTGCAGATCTGTATGAACCTGATGAGCGTGCCCACGAGCAAGGGGCTTTACGTGCTGGCTTACCGCAGAATGAATTTTGACGTTGTGCGCCGCCGGCTGATCGCAGATGATGAGGCCACCATTTGCCGGGAATTTACCATTGAAGGGGAAAAGCAGAGCGTCCGCCGTTTTCTCCCCGAGGAATATTCCTATCTCTTGGATGATTTTGAGATAAATCAGGAGCAGATCAAAGATTTAATCACTGGCGCAAATCCGCATATCAAGGGCGTCGATGACATGCCCTACATTCTGACTCTTGCCCGGGAGCAGATTCTGGATCTGGACCGGGAATACGGCGCGATTTTAGAAATGTATCAGGAAGAAACGGTCACCGTGCCCATCAAGGCATTTTTCGGCGAGCTGGTGAAACAGCCGGTGCGAAAAAAGCAGTATCCTTTGGCGCTGCTCAACCAAAAGGTAAACCTGGACCAGCTGCTGGCCATTCACCACGGTCTCAAGTACCCCCTGTCCTACATCCAGGGACCCCCGGGAACCGGCAAGACCAACACCATTATCAATACCATCACCACGGCTTTTTTCAATGAAAAGACCGTGCTGTTCGCTTCCTACAACAACCATCCCATTGACAGCGTATTTGAAACCCTGCAGAACATCAAATACAGAGGAAATCAAATTCCTTTCCCGGCCGTGCGCCTGGGAAACCGGGAAAAAGTCGAAGACGCCTTGGATCAGATGAAAGAGCTGTACCTCAAGGTCAAGGAGATCAAGGTTTTTTCCAGTACATTGGAGAGAAACCGGGATGACAAGATCGAAAAGACCCGGCAGCTTTCCCAGCTTTTGAAGCGATATGAAGAGATTTTGGATCTGAAAGAACGAAAGGAATCCATTGAAAGCCTGATCAGCAGCGAGCAGAACCTGACCTTCCGGGTGGAACTGCAGAGCAGGCAGCTGAAAGCCGTGGAAAAACGGATACAGGAGATCGGCGAAGTCCATGAAGAGGACGCTTTGCCGCTGCTGAACCAGAATGAAGAGGAATTTCTTAAATATTTATATTATATTTCCGCAAAATATATCAAGAGGCTGGACGAGCCTAAAAATGAGGAGCTGTTGGATATTCTCCTTATGGAAGGGCCGAAGACAGAGCAGGTAAAAGAGTTCAACCGCCATCTGTCCCAGGAAGAAAACCTGAAAAAGTTTCTCCGGATTTTTCCGGTCGTGATAACGACCTGCATTTCCGCCCACAGGCTGGGAGAACCGAAGCCTTACTTTGACATGGTCATCATGGATGAAGCCAGCCAGTGCAATTCGGCGGTTTCCCTGGTACCGATCATCCGCGGAAAAAACCTGATGCTGGTGGGCGATCCCCAGCAGCTCAGCCCGGTCATTGTGCTGGATCCGAAAGCCAATCAGACCCTGAAAAACAAATACGGCGTCAGCAAGGAATACGACTACATTGAGAATTCCATATACAAGACCTACCTGGCCTGCGATTCGGTCAGCGACGAGATTTTGCTGAGCTACCATTATCGGTGCCATGAAAAGATCATCGGTTTCAACAACAAAAAGTATTACAACGATAAGCTGAAGGTCCGCAGCCAGGTGCCGGAAGCGCAGCCGCTGGTTTACATGGATCTGGCCGATGAATCGGCGGATGGGAAAAACACCGCCCCTGCGGAAGCAGAACAGATTCTGGAATACATCCTTGAGAACCGGGACAAGAAGATCGGCGTCATCACGCCCTTTGTCAGCCAAAAAGAATACATCAACAGCAGGCTTGAGGAAAACGGCATCCGCGACATACAATGCGGAACGGTGCACGCTTTCCAGGGGGATGAAAAGGATGTGATTCTCTTTTCCCTGGCGGTTACGGACCAGACCCATGTGAAAACCTATAACTGGCTGAAAAACAATAAAGAGCTGATTAACGTAGCCACTTCCAGAGCCAAGGAAAAGCTGGTGCTTCTTTCCAGCAGCCGGAACCTTTCCCGCCTCCACGGAGCAGGAGAGGACGACGATCTTTATGAGCTGATTCAATACATCCGCACCAACGGCACTTCCCAGGTGACGCCCAAAGCGGCAGCTACCAGAGCGCTGGGAATCAAGCCCTACAGCACCCAAACAGAGGCGGCTTTCCTGACTACCCTCAACCACGCTCTGAGCAACATTCTGGTATCGGGAAGCAAATACACCGTTCACAGAGAAGTCCCCATTTCCCATGTGTTCAATGGCAGCGAGGAGCACAACGATCTCTTTTACACCGGCAGCTTCGACTTTGTGGTCTACGAGCGCAGCCGGGGCAGAAAAGAGATGCCGGTGCTGGCTATCGAGCTGGACGGAAAGGAGCATATCGAGGACGAGGCGGTCCGCCATCGGGATCAGAAAAAGAACGAGCTGTGCCAGAGATACAATTTCGAACTGATCCGGGTGGAAAACTCCTATGCCAGAAGATATAATTACATGAAGGATATCCTGATCGAGTATTTCAAAAAGCTGTAACAGGAGGATGAATGAAATTTCACGTTGATACATCATTAAACAGAGAGGAGCTGGAGCGCAGCTTTTCGGCGCAGATCGTGCCGGCCGGTGTAAAAACCTACTATAAGGAAGAGCTTCATCGCCGGGACCTCTTTGTGGGAAAGTGGAACGACGGGCATTTCTGGTTTGTATATAAGCCCAGGTATATGTATCGAAACAGCTTTGTCCTGCGGCTGGTGGGAAAGACAGAGGAGCTGCCGGATGGAAGACTGCGGATTCAATACCGGATTACAAAATTTCCGGCTGTAAAGCTTCTTGCGGCAATCTGGTGCGGACTATTGTTATTAATCGGAACGGCGCTTTGGCTTATGGAAGAAGGACTCTGGGCCTATATCCCCTGGGGAATGGCTTTGGCAGGGCTCGCCGCAATGGCTTACCGGCCGGCGGCAAGCGTGGAGCGACTGACGCGCAAGCTGTGGGAAATCGCCGCAAAAGGAGGAGAAGAACTGTGAAGAAAGAGACCTATATAACGATGACCGGAGTTTTCCGCGATAACCCGAGAAAATTTCAGGCAATTGTTGTGACCGATTCGATACTGACGAAAATCGCCTATATCGCTTACCCGATTCTCCTGGCAATGCTCTATGTGCAGAAGGACGCTCATCTTCTGCGGACGATCCTGGTACCGGGAATCTCCTTTTGCGTAATCAGCGTTTTCCGCTATCTGTACTGTGCGCCCCGGCCCTACGAGGTTTTCGAAATGCCGCCGGTCATACCGAAACAGACCAAAGGAAAATCCTTTCCCAGCAGACATGTGTTTTCCATTTTTATCATTTCCATGACCTTTCTGTGGCTGATTCCCTGGATCGGCGTTCTGATCGGCATCGCGGGAATTTTTATGGCAGTTGTGCGGGTATTGGGCGGCGTGCATTTTCCAAGGGACGTTATCGCAGGGGCGGCCTTGGGCATTGCGTCCGGGCTGATTGGTTTTTACTTGATTCCATAGGAGGTAAGGTAAAAGTATGGAACTGAAGGATTTAAAATATTTTGTTGAGATTGCGGACCAGAAAAGCATGCGTAAGGCTGCGGCCAGCTTGTACGTGTCCCAGCCCAATCTGACCCGATCCATGAAAAACCTGGAAAACGAGGTGGGAGCCGAGCTTTTGAAGCGGACCAATCACGGAGTAGAGCTGACCAGCATAGGGGAAGGTTTGTATTATTATGCAAATTCCATCTTAAAGCAGGTTGATGAAATTTCCAAGATGCGCCTGGAAAACCAGAAGTACGTGGAGGCCAAGATCAGCATTGCCATCGGCGGCTGTATCCTCCGCGACGATATGATGCTGCAATATTATGAGACGATCCGCGCCAACCGCACGGGCATCTATATCGTGGAAACGTCCGTGGAGGAAGTGCTGAAATCTGTAGAAGCCCTCGGTGCGGATATCGGCCTTGTGTCGATCAACCATATTCAAATGGCGGCTTTTCATAAAATCTGTGAGCTGAAGGGCCTGGAATTTCACGAGATCGGAACCGGTCCCCTGTATGTCCACGTGGGAAAGAAGAATCCCCTGTACGGCAGGGAATGGATTGATGCCGAAGAGCTGCTGCCATACAGCCATGTGCAGGTGCCGCAGGACTATTTTTCCAATATGAACTATACCACGAATCTCGACGGCAAAATTCACATGATGGATTTTAAGAAAAGCATCATTATGAATAATTATCACGCCATTATCAGTATGGTAAAAAGGACGGACGCTTTTATCTTCGGGAACAAATGGCAGAAGGACGAGCTGGAAAAGGGACAGATTTGCAGCATAAGGCTGAACAACTGCGATATCTCCCACTATCTTCTGTGGGTAAAACGCAAACGGGAAACCCTGTCCGATAAGGCAGAACAATTCCTGAAGCTCATACTCGACTGCTACAGCGACCCTGCCCAGCGATAACAAAAACTTATCACAGAACAATCAGTTATAAGCATTAGCCAAACAGCGCCTCCGCGCCTATAATGAACTTGTCGAAAAAAATATTTGAGCAATTCATTTAGGAGGAAAAGTTATGGTTAAGAAAATAGGTAAGAAAAAATTATTAACGCTTTTAACAGTGGCGGCGGTCGTGGTAACAATGGCCGGATCGTATGCGGCGTGGGATCAGCTGAAGGTGGATGGCTTCGGAACTTTGAACTTTGATAAGCCAGTGGCAGCCACGATGACGGTTCCTGACTTTACGAAATCCAGTAGCTCGGGTTTGAGTGAAAATGCACCGGTATATACAAGCGCTGCGGTTTATAAGGTAGAGAATGTACCTACTGGTGTGACGCCAAAGGTTGCTATAACGCCATCAGTTAAAGACGGTCAAAACCCAGTTGACAGTTCTAATTTCACCATTGCCATTTCAAAAGGAGCAGCAGAACTGACTGCGGCCGGCGGTGTATACACCGATGCCAATGTAAGCACGGGTGAGAATACATATACGGTTACAATTACGCCGAAAGATAGTGATGCCGCAAAAGCTTTAGCGGGAAAAGATTTGACAGTGACGTTGTCAGCAGAGTTAACAGATGCAGCATCAGCTACACCAACTAACTAGTTTTAAGTAGAATTTTAACTAACATAATACCATGAAAACAGCAGGCAAATTATTACTGAACTCCATAATCGTACTCTTAGCAGCGTACATCGTGCTGATGCAGGTGTGCCCGCAGCAGATCAAAGATGCGGCGGGATACCAGCTCTATGTCATTCGCACGGACAGTATGGAACCAGTGATTCCAACCGGATCTGTCGTTCTTGTGAAGAACTTGAAGGAAGGCCGGGAACCTGAACTGAATACAATCGTTACATTTCGTGCGGACCGCCTGGGAGAGCAGGCGGTTTTCACGCATTATCTGAGGGCAAAGGAAAAGGGGAAAAACGGAGAGACCCGCTACCGGACGCAGGGGGCGTCCGCCGAGAGGTACGATGACTACGAGACTTATCGGAGCGACCTGGTGGGTACCTATGTGCAGCACATTCCGTATATCGGAAGGTACATCCTTTTCCTGCACAGCCCCTTTGCGATCATGGAGCTGCAAATGATCCTCATCATTGCCATCATCAATAAGCTGCTTAGAGACAAGTGGGACCGGGAAGAACGGATGGAGAAGAAAAAACAGGCAAAAGCAGCGCGGCTAAGTAAGCCGGCCTGCGTTTAAGACCCGTCCCTGATAGTGTCAAAGAAAGTTTTGACCGGTATAGAAAAATAAATCTTGCGTAAAAGGCCCCGGTACTTCATACTAAGGATGAATCGAGTGCCTTTTTCTTTTTTCGGAGCAGGCACGATCCAACTATGAAAATAGGAGGCAAGAATAATGAAAAATGAAGACGAACTGCACAGACAGCAACAGATCGACCGTTATCTTGAAATCCTGCATGACAGCGATGCGGCGCCGAGAACGCCGCCGGATTTCGAACGGACGACTGCGGATCTTCTGATCGAGTGTCTGGAGCAGGAGGGCGTAAAATACATCTTTGGCATACCCGGTGAGGAAACGCTGGATCTGATGAATGCGATTGAAAAATCGTCGATTCAGTTCATTACTACCCGGCACGAACAGGGCGCGGCTTTTATGGCCGATGTCTACGGCAGACTTACCGGCAAGACGGGCGTGTGCCTTTCCACTCTGGGGCCGGGCGCGACCAATCTGGTGACGGGCGTGGCCGATGCCAATCTGGACGGTGCGCCGGTGCTGGCTATCACCGGGCAGATCGCCACGGACAGACTGCACCTGACCGCCCACCAGTATTTGAACCTGGAAAAAGTATTTGAACCGATCACCAAGAAATCCAAGCAGATTCTCAGGCCGGACACTGTGCCGGAAATCGTGCGGATTGCTTTCAAATATGCGGAATCGGAAAAACCGGGAGCGGTTCATATCGACCTTCCTGATAACGTAGCCAAGATGCCGGCTCAGGGCGTACCCATGCGCAGAGTGTCGCCGCAGAAGGGCATCGCTTCCTACAAGGACATCGAACGTGCGGCCCGGCGGATATCCAGAGCAAAACGTCCGCTGATCCTGGCAGGCTACGGTGCTGTCAGAGGCGGCGCGGCTCAGGCGATCACCGACTTTGCCACCGAGCTTCACATTCCGGTAGCCAATACCATGATGGCCAAGGGCATCATCCCCTTTGACAATCCGTACTCCATGTGGACCATCGGAATTCCCCAGCGGGACTACATCAACCAGATCTTCGATGAAGCGGACACCATTATCGGAATCGGCTACGATATCGTAGAATGTTTCCCGAGAAAGTGGAACCCCGACAACAACCATAAAATCCTGCATATCGGAAATCAGGCGGCTCATATCAACAAGCGGTATCAGCCGGAGGTGCAGGTCATCGGAGATATTTCCGACTCCCTTTATGAAATACTCCGCAGATCGGAGCGGGAAACGGAGCCGGATTACGCACTGGCAATCAAGGCGAAAATTCAGGCTGACCACGATCAGTATGAAAACGATGATGCTTTTCCAATGAAGCCTCAGAGGATTCTCCACGACGTGCGCAAGGTCATGGGGCGCGAAGATATTGTGCTTTCGGACGTGGGTGCGCATAAAATGTGGATCGCAAGGCATTACAACTGCTACAAACCCAACACCTGCATCATTTCCAACGGTTTTGCATCCATGGGAATCGCGATTCCGGGCGCTGTGGCGGCGAAGCTGGTCAACCCGGATAAAAAAGTGCTGGCAGTTACCGGCGACGGCGGCTTTATGATGAATATGCAGGAGCTGGAGACCGCGGCCCGTATCGGAAGCAACTTTACGACCTTGATTCTCAATGACAGCAGCTATGGCCTGATTAAATGGAAGCAGATGGAGCACTTCAATCATCACTGCTATGTGGACTTTAACAATCCGGACTTTGTGAAACTGGCGGAAGTCATGGGTGGAAAGGGCTACCGCGTGGAAAAGGCGGAGGACCTGATTCCAATGCTCAAGGACGCACTGGCGCAGGATGTGCCGACTCTCGTAGACTGCAGAGTGGACTACGATGAAAACATGAAGCTGTCCCAGCAGCTGGCGGAGCTGACCGAATCCGCGCAGACCGGAAAATAATTACCAAAGGTGCTGCGGAAAAGATAGGAGCTCCCCGCCCAAACTTCTCATATAATAAAAATTACCCATATTCCCCTGTTTCAAGGAGGATATGGGTAATTTTGTAATGATCTTTGCGGTTCGTTAATATGGAGAATCCGGCAAAACCAGATTTTAACTTTCGGCCCCATCCAAACAAACGGGAGCATACCAAAACGACTGCGGCAGGCTCCTTTTCGCAGTCTAACGCAGCTCTCTCCGCTGCGCCCGTTCCTTCTTATCGGGAATCTGCGATATGATGAAAGCGGTCAGCATCAGGGCGCAGCCCAGCATTTCCCGCCCGCTCATGACTTCACCCAGGAAAAGCGCCCCGCATACAGCGGAGAAAAAAGCTTCCAGGCTCATAATCAGTGCGGCTATGGCCGGCGGCGTATCCTTCTGGCCGATGATCTGCAGGGTAAAGGCAATGCTTACCTCCAGGATAGCCGTATATAAAATCGGAACCGCGCAGTCGATAATATCCTGCAGGGACACGGTTTCCAGAAAAAGCATGAAGACCCCGGACAAAAGGCCGGAAATCAAAAATTGCAGAAAAGAAAGCTTGATGGCATCCACCTTATCGGAATAATAGTCGATCAGCAGAATCTGCAGGGAATAACAGAAGGCGCAGGCCATGACGAGGCCGTCTCCCAGCTGAATGGTAAACCCTTCCGTAATGCAGAGCAGGTACAGGCCGAATCCGGCGATCGCCACTCCGATCCAGGTGAAAGTACCGACTCTTCGCTTGAGAAACAGCAGCAGGATGGGCACGATGATGATGTCCAGCGAAGTGATGAAACCGGCTTTCCCGGCAGTCGTATAGACAATGCCGATTTGCTGCAGAGAACCGGCGACAAAGCTGGCGATGCCGCACTGCAGCCCGCCCAGCAAAAGGACGCGATTCCGAAAGGGCGTAATTTCTTTCGGCTCGGGCCTTTTGGCATTGATCTTTCCATAGCCCCAGATGAGCGGCAGCAAAGCCAGCGAACCCAGAGTAAAGCGGAAAAAACCAAAGGTGAAGGGACCGACATGATCCATCCCCATCTTTTGAAAAATAAACGCTGACCCCCAGATCAGGGCTGCCAGCAGCAGACATAATTCTCCTTTAAATTTTCGCATAAGCCCTCCTTCCCTACTAGAATAATATACCGGGGCTGCCAATGGCAACCTAAAATCTGCCCGGCTGAGAAAAAAAGCATATATGTAACTAAGTCACAGAAGGAAAGTGTCCTGTCGTGGTATATTAAAGTCACAAAATCAAAGGAGGTATTTAAAATGGCTATAATGAACATAACAAAGGATAACTTCAATCAGGAAGTTGCAAACTCTCAGGAACCGGTACTGGTGGATTTTTGGGCCCCGTGGTGCGGACCATGCAGAATGATGGCCCCGATTCTGGACGAAGTGGCCGCCGACAAGCCGGACGCCAAGATCGGAAAGGTCAATATCGACGAGCAGCCCCAACTGGCTGCGCAGTTCGGTATCATGAGCATCCCCACTCTGGCCCTTTTCAAAAACGGAGAATTGGTGGGCACCTCAGTCGGGGTACAGTCCAGACAAAAAGTAAAAGCGATGTTAAAATGACAACAAGGGAAACCGCCTGAGTGCTTCTGCTGTGGGAGAAGCACTCAGGTGGTTTTTATCGTTGTTGTAGGTCAAGAGTTTGCGACCAAGGCGTATTTGGGGGAGCGATGGTCGCGGGATTTGTCGGGAAACCCGGGACTTGGTCGCAGCCTTGCCGCCATGAGTGATGCCTCTGCGACCAAGGCGTCTTTCGGAGAGCAATGGTCGCGGGGTTGATTGAGAAAAGGGGCATTTGGTCGCAGCCTCGCCGTCGAAAGTGATGCCCCTGCGACCAAGGTGTGTTTTGGGATGCAATGGTCGCGGGATTGATTGAGAAAAGGGGCATTTGGTCGCAGCCTCGCCGTTGCAAGTGATGCTCTTGCGACCAAGGCGTCT
>NZ_JANFXK010000039.1 GCF_024459955.1 Anaerovorax odorimutans | reverse complement strand
CTTTTTGAATGGTAAATAAAAAGCAGCAAAGCGGGATAGGTCTTTCCGCTTTGCTACTATGTAGGGTGGGAAACAGGAATAAACTTGGATTTGATAGAGAAACTTTATTTCTCTGATTTTATCTCGGTTTCCGCAAGCAAGCGATCAAAATCGCTCACATAGCTTCGATCCTGCAATACCCGGTATTGCTCGAACTCACTCTCTGCGAAAGCTTTCGCAATCTCTGCGGTTACCTTACCTTTATTCTGCAATATTTCCGCATCATTAAACTTTAAAAAGGCGTCCAGCTTTTCGACCCAATCAGCCATTGTCATGGGGATATGGCGGCGAGCCTGTCTGGTTGCATAATCCAGATACATTGTGACAATTTCATTCAGTTCCTGCATTTCCTTCTGATGCAAATAGTTTTTCGCAGTGGAAACATCCGCTTTTACGATCTTCCCGTTTGGAGCATTCTTCCAACTGGTCAAGCCCATATGTTCCTTTGTATGATCTGCCCTTTCTACAATCAACTCTGCTGCCGTATTTCCATGTACTGCATAATGCATTTTATTCTGCACGGTAGCAAAGAACTCACGTGTAGTTTTACTATCAAAGGAATAATCTACCGCTGTCGCATATATATCCGTAATTTTTTGATAGAATCTCCGTTCACTGGCCCGGATCTCCTGAATCTCAGAAATCAAATGGTCAAAGTAGTCTTCATCAAAGATCTGTCCATTAATCAATCGGTTCTTATCCAGCACATAGCCCTGTTTTGTAAATGTTTCCAAAACTTTTGTAGCCCACTGCCGAAATTGCACGGCTCTGGCAGAATTAACACGATAACCTATGGCCACAATAGCTGCCAAACTATAGAACTTATATTGATAAGTTTTTCCATTATCAGCAACTTGTGCAAAATTTGCACAAGTTGAATTTTCATCTAGTTCTCCGCTTTCAAATATATTTTTTAAATGCTTGGTAATCACACTGCGCTCAACGTCAAAGAGCCGTCCGATGGCCTTTTGCGTCAGCCATACATCGCCCTCCTGTACGCGAACTTCGATAGAATCCTCGCCTGCATCTTTTGTAAAAATGAGAAAATCAACAGTACTATTACGAATCTGTAGTTTTTTTCCTTCCATCTAATTTACCCCTTTTAAACATTTTTCCGTTCTAACTATTCATCATGAAACACGTCTTTAGTCATAATAGTTTACATCGTTTTGGATTTCCAATTTATTTCATTATAACAAAACAACCATCATAAGCAAGCACGACATCATTCATTCTTGATATACGAAATTCCGAACTAAAATCAACATTGTCTATAATTTAAAAGGACTGCCAAAGCAGTCCTCAAGTCATTGCTATTCAAAATAGTCCAGCAGCTTCGCTATAAGTCCCTCCTTGCGCCCCGTCTTCCATTCATAAGCCGTCATATTCACCAGCATAGATTGGTAGAAACTTCCCATAAAAGGTTCATCCCTATGTACCATGAGCAATACGAAAATAATTTCATAAGAAACGAGCCATGTCGAGTTTCTTTCACTATTCTGCACCTTACGGCAACGCCGTATAAATTGGTCAGAATAGTATAAAAGGAATCTTCGGCAAGCTGCTCAATCAAAGTTTTCATCATTGGCAAATTGATATGTTCATCCTGTGGCGTACAAATAAGTTGCCACCAACCGGGATAACGTTCGATCCATTTTAGAAAACGAACCGTTTGCCGATCTCTTTCCGCTTATCCAACAAAAAAAGGTCATTTTATTACTGACTTTTAGTAAAACGACCTTTCTAATTCTAAATATTTAGATGTTCTTATTTTAATCTTAATGTTGGAAATTGAAGTATTTTAGAAGGAGTCAAAGTGTCTTCCGGTAAATCAAGCAAATACTCAATTTCCTCAGGTGATAAACTAAGATTATATGAAAAGGATAATTCATCCATAAACTCTTTTGGCGTAAAAACCTCCTCATTCAATAACATCAAAATTGAAGTTTTTAGCAACGATGGTTCTGCCGTCAGAATAACGTCATCCAAAGGCTCCTCTTTTCGCAGTCCCCTTCGTTGCAACGTACGTATCATTATTTGATATTCATCGGATGTGATTACCCCTAAATTATATGCTCTACGGTTCATAGCTTGTATGGAAACCTTCCATTTTCTTTTAAGCTCTGTGTAGTATGGAATTCGTAACTTTTTTCCACTCAAGTCCGCTTTAAATGAATTTTCCGGGAGTAACAAAGCTGATGCAAATTGGTTTGCCTCTTTTTCTCTCTCTTTAAATTCATCCCGCTCTAACATTTCCACATCTTCACTCCATTCATGCAAGCAAATATGTCCCAATTCATGAGCTATATCAAAATGAATTCGCGCTGCCGATGTCTTATTATTTGAATATCCTATCAAGTATACTGTTTCTCCGTTTACAGTTATCATTTGACTGAATGCATCAATATCATCTGTGCTGGTAGAAAATGAAGTGACTAAAATTCCATGTTCTTCAACAACATGAATAATATTTTCTATTGGCTTATCTCCTAATCCCCAATCTTCTCTCAACTTTACTGCTGCTTCTTCTGGTGTACAATGACCAAAATCAGGAAGATTCAAAGGCGGAAAGACGATATAATCCTTTAAAAAATTATATATTTCAGCTACAAATTCCATCTTTTGTACTTGTTCCGCTCTATATCTTTTATTTGTTGTTAATAATGCCCTAAAATATGTCGTTCCAATTGTTATATCATTTGTCCTTTCTAAAAAAAACTTTGGAGGGAACTTCAATTCTTTAGAGATGTTTTCAATAATCGAATCATCCATAGGTTTAGATTTTCCATTCTCATACATTGAAACGGTCTGCCTTTGGCAGTCAATTCTATTTGCTAGTTCAGCTACTGTAATTCCGCGATATATACGAGCCTTTTTTAGTCGTTCTCCATTAAACTCATTGTTCATAAGCTATTCCTCTTTCCTAAAGTTTATTTTGCCTTGACACCTTCCTTGCTTTCTTTCAAAGGATTTGTCCGTTTTCTTTCCGCTGCTTTCTTTGTTAACTTTAATCCGCGAGTAGGACTATCCATAACGCTTGTTCCACTGGTATATCCCACAATTGTACTTTCTTCCGCCACAATGTGCTCACTCCAATCGACTTCAGCTACAATATCCAAATTTGAATCTATCATAACCGCTCTTACAGAATTTAAAACATAATGTGAACTCTCAAACAGAACCAATATATGCCTCTGAATAATTGCATCATCCTTATGTAAATCTTTTAACAATTTATCAATTGCTTCTTGTAATTGATCTTGATCATTAAATCTTTTTTCAAATAGTGACATTTGGTTCTGCGAACCTTGTAAATCAGAATTCAAATGTCTTGTCAACATATCCAAGTAATGCATATTTTTACGTTTACTATCTTGTGCCAGTTGCGCAAACCGTTTTTCCCTCATGAATGTAAATAAGAATCCGGACTTCTTCTCAAAAAGCATTACCATCTGCCACGGCCCTCTTTTAGTTATATATGACATACAATCATCACTTTCAAAATGCTCGCATAAACTTGTATTAAGCAAATCCCAAATTCTTGTAGGTGTACTATTTTGAGTCCTTAATCTTTGTTTTCTCACATCTTCTTTTATTCTATCCCCAATAGAATCATTTACTATTCCCACAATTTCCTTTACAACTTTTGCATCCACATCTATGCCGTTGCTATTCTTCATCCAATACCTCCTTGCTTTATCTTGGCTGTACAATAAAATTTGTACATACTTTATATTAATAATATCTCTGTTACCATTTCCTCTATGGTATATCCTTTTCTCATTATAGGCGTTTTCTTTGAAAATGTCAATAGTTCCAGTCAATTATATAATTAACGTAAATATTTATCGACTTTTTTATTAATTACGAAAAAAAGCTACATAGAATAGAAAAAAGAAAAAGGACTGCGGGGCAACCCTTTCTTTAATATATTGTTAAACTGAGATTCAAAAAGTTAGCCTTAAACCTGTGAGGCGAATTTAATTTTATGAATTAAATTCTGCCCTCACATTTCTTCCTGACGTATTTCCCATGTCCCATACCTTTTCGATAAACATATCTAGCTTGAAATTCCCCCTATCCGCTGATGTCGACTTAACCAAAATGTTTCAGCCAAAGTAGTATTTGTGAATTTCTAAAAACTAAGGATGCAAAATTTCTATGATTTGTTATCGACTATCCTATTTTGCTTATTTCCCAATAATCATCGCTAAACTCTCCCGTATTTGAAATAAAAATTTCAGCTGCAAAATAATGCTTTTTTCCGTTATAATCATCACATGAAAATTTCCAAACTAGTTTAACATTTTTCCAAGAATTTCTTTGTCCCCTATTCTCAACATTGTCACACATATCTGGAGTAGAAAATTCAGCAGACTGTTTTTCAGAACTATCCATTGATCGAAACTTAATGTTCCACTCTTTAACAGGATACATTGCCTCCCCATTCTTATATACATCAAACGATATAGATCTAAATGCAGATATCTTTTCTGAAATATTCTTAATTTCAAGTTTAATATTACTATAAAATCCATTATATCCCGTTATTCTAATCTCAAACTTAGGAGTAAACGCTTCAATTTTTCCCATATTATCCGCATACTGTTTCTCCACAACTGCTAATTCTCGTCGGGCAATACTTAGCTGTAATTCATTTATCTCCTCTGACTTTTTTTGACTTCTACATGTTTGAACTACTGCTATTACTCCTAAGATAACAGTTGCTATTAATGATAGCAACTGAGCGTAATAATCCAAAATATCACTTTTTGATAACTCTATATCAAAAAATTTGATTGGTGGTGAATAATCATAAATCGCATCAATTACGAATGGCATCAAAAGAAAAATTACTATAATAAATATCAGAGATAACATAATAACAATTCTTTTTAAATATTTCTTTTTTTTAGCACTTGTAAAAGCCATCTACTATTCCTCCTATTATTAACCAACAATTTCCAATTTGTTTAATTTCTATCTAGCATCTCTGCTCCGCCATCATTTTCATGCGGTGAGGGCGGTAGCAATAATTCTTACACAAGTATTCCTCCAGAGACAAATTTTACAGATATTTCTTTTAATTGTAACAGAATCGTCATCATAAGCAAAGCACTACATATTCCATATCTTAATGTACGGAATTCAAGTTAAAATCAACTTTATCTAAGATCAAAAAGGACTGCCAAGGCAGTCCTCAAGTCATTGCTATTCAAAATAGTCCAGTAGCTTCGCTATAAGTCCC
>NZ_JANFXK010000038.1 GCF_024459955.1 Anaerovorax odorimutans | reverse complement strand
AATAGTAGGGGTGGATAATTGATTGACAGCCAAAAACGGCTGCTTTATAATTTTGGCCAGAGGTGGAATTACTGTATTGATACATTACGCCCCTTTCTATAATAAGGGTTAGAGGTGCTCGTATATGCTGAAAGATGAGAAGTTAGAAGTTATAAAAAAAGAATTCGACCAGAAAAATATGATTTTGGCGCAGTTTGGGGAGTGTGTAGATGGTATTACGCTTTACGAGGATGTATTCGAGGATACGGCGCTGGTCATGCCTGTTGTTTTTATTGACGAGGACGAGACAAAGCACATGGTAAAGATGAGTATTGCTGAAGCGATGGAACAGGCAAAAGACAGGAATGACGTACTTCTTGGCGGGAGTACCTATTTCAAAGAGTTTATCAGTAAGGAAACGGCAAAAGATATTTGTGCCTTTATCATAGATATGGATAATGTGTGGGCTGGTGTTCTTCTATCCGCTTTGCAGAATGATTGGAATACAGACAAAGAGGAATTGCCGAAACCGACCTATATCGTGAACAGCGGAACAGGCCTACACTTATATTTTGTGTTTGATGAGCCGATACCGCATTATTATTGTAATGCGGAGATCGTAGACCGGTTATATCGTGCGCTTGCTGTTCAACAGACAACAAAAAGGATTTATTTGTATAAGCAGGTGCAATGGTTTGGACAGGATTTCCGTATGGCCGGCGGTTTGAATAAGTATAATTGGCGCAATGAGGTCTTTCGTGTAGGAGAAAAATGGGATATAGATGAGTTGGCAAGGGCTGTAGGCATGAATAACACTCATTTTGTCCGATACGGAGAGTCAAGGCAAAAACAGCTGACGCAGCGGGACCGGACGAAGAATAGGCCGAAGCGTAAAGGGTGGCGGTGTAATAGGGGTTTTTATGATTATACCTTTGAACGTTGCTGGAATGAAACGAAAGAAGGAACGAGGTATATGTCCATGTGCGCCTTGACTGTCATAGCATGGAAATGTAACGTGTCGTTGGATGAGGTCGAGCGTGATCTCTTATCTCTTATCCCGAAATATAACGAGGGAGCAACAAGGAAGATCAAGGAAAATGAAGTGAATCACGCTCTTCGAATGTATAACGAGAAAGCCATGTTGACGCAGCGGGAACGCTTGGAAGCTTGGGTTGGCTGGGGATATAAACCGATTAAGCGGAAGGGGAGACAGCAAGATGTTCATTTGGAGAGAGCAAGAGCCGTGCAGGCCATAGATTATCCAGACGGCAGTTGGCGAAATAAAGAGGGCCGACCAAGTAAACAAAAAATTGTTGAGAAATGGCGGTGGGACCATTTAAATGATCCTACCATTACAAAAGCGGATTGTATTCGGGAAACCGGACTGGATAAAAAAACCGTTTACAAGTGGTGGAAGATCTTTGATGAAAATCTAAAATCTCTTTTAGGAAATTAATTAATGATCGCCTATCAGAAAAAAATAGTAGACCGACAAAGCAGGCGAGTGAAATGAGCGGTGTTTGTCGGTTCCCCAAACGTTAGTGTAGACGCTTGCTTTCGTATACTGTAATTCATTGATTTTTCAACGTTTATGAAGTAAAATAAGAAAAGTCGTAAGAATTTCTTGGGAAAATGTCTTATTATGGGGTGAAAACGTTGAAAATTAGAGAGTTTATAGATGGACGGAATGTTTCATATGATACTGTTCGAAAGTTCATAATAAACCATCCGGAATTATTTAAAGGTCATATTGGAAAATCAAAAAATATTATACTCGATGATGAGGCTGTACGGCTTCTTGAAGAGAAATACCCGTTACCGTCTCCGGTACAGGTAATTCAAGATGCTTCTGCTCGTGAACGACTGCAAGAAATAGAGGCAAAATATATAAATTTGTTGGAAGAAAATAATCGTCTGATACAAGAGATGGCGAATTTAAAACTGGTGCAGTACAAACAGCGATTTCTCGAAGAATCGGTTAAACAAAAGGACTATGAAATTGAGGAATTGCACAGTAAACTGGAGAGGGAAAAAGCTGAAAAAGAATCTGTAAGAGCTGTGGCCATTGAAGAGAATAAAAAACTCAAGGAAGAATTGGCAAATAAGGAAAAACAGCTCGAAATTGAAAAGAATAAAAGCTGGTGGGATAAACTAAGGAGGCGCTGATCATGAATATTATTAAGAAGCTGTTTTTCCTTATTTGGGACAAGGATTTTACAAAATTAACTCCTAGTGAGGCCAAGAGATTGGCGCAAACGGACAATGAAATTTCATGCGGAGAATTTGTTGTGGACTCAGAAGAACTGTGGCGTTAAAGATTATTTTGATGGGCATAAGGAAAATCTGACCCCAAATTCTTTGGGGCCTTGCCAGTGGCAAGGGATTTAGTTGGGGGCGTTTTTCACTAAAATGGTGGCAAAATGGTGGCGCTTTTTTAGTGGGTGGTGGCAAAACGGTGGCAGTTTTTTCTGACTGGGTGGCAAAATGGTGGCAGCTATAAATGAACTAATAATAAGGCCGAGTTTATAAAAATGCGAAGACTAACGCCCGATCGGCTCCGGCTGGAGCCGGTTTTAAGGAAATCGTAGAATAACTATGCGGAGAGCTGCAGGTTTGTAGAAATATTCACTGCCATAGTTTTTTATGGTTAAGTTGACAGGATAAAAAATGAGTAGTACAATGTACTACAGGAAAGGAGTTGAGCATATGAGTTTTTCTATTAGATTGACAACGGAAGAAAAATCCCTGGCGGAGAGTTATGCGAAGCTTCACTCCATGTCTTTGGGGGAAGCATTCAAGAAAGCTCTCTTTGAACGGATTGAGGATGAGTATGATATCGCCGTTGCAAATGAAGCTTATGATGAGTATGTCAAAGGTGGAAGAAAAAGCAAGCCCATCTCTGAACTGTGGAAGGAACTCGACCTATGAGGTACGATGTAGAGACAACGGTAAGGTTTAACAGGGAGTTTAAGAAACTTGACAAGTACACGCAACGTATGATAAAGGCGTGGATTGAGAAGAACCTTGTTGGGTGTGAGAATCCACGGCAGCATGGGAAGGGACTGACTGCGAATAGGAGCGGTCAGTGGAGGTATAGAATAGGAGATTACCGTCTTATCTGCGAGATAGAAGATCATAACTTGATTATTCTTGCTCTGTCCGTTGGGCATAGGAGAGAAGTCTATACCAGTGTTTTCTAACAAAAGAATATCATTAAAGTGGGTAACGGTTACCCACTTTAATTTTTTTTGCTATTTATCTTCGATTTCCGCAATTTCTAATGCCTGTGTTAGTAAAGTGACGATGACCTCATTGCGAGATAAATCAGTCTGGGCCGTAAACTTATCTAACTTTTCTGCTAGTTCCTGCGGCATTCTTACAGATGTGACCTTATAACCGTCTTCGCCTCGTTTGCTTTTTGGCACTATAATTTTATTGTTCATATAATATCACCAACCCATTTGTTTAGATTAGTAAAAATTATAGTTTCAAAAACGAGTTCTTTATATAATAATATTATGGTAATATATAGATATTTAGATTATGACTATAAAATATATTTAAAGAATGGTGTTAAGATGTGCGATAAGAAAATAACGCCGGAAGAACTTCATAAAAAGTTTAAAGAACATGAAAAACAGTGCTTTGAATTGCCGCTATATAAGCGGCTGGTATTAGTGTGTCATAACTTTCATGACAATTGGATTCTGAGGAAATTCTATAGACCTTTTTGGCTCATAAGTGAAGTGAAGGACGCCATAAGGCTTATTTTTAAACGTCCCAGAAATTAATATATGAGACATTCTGTGTCTCATATATTAATTTCTGAATTTGTATCTTCATAAAGTCTTTTATAGCGGTAGTAGGTTGCGCTGCTGATCCCCATTTCTTCCATTATCTCATTTTTTAATTTATGAGATTCCGCTAGTTTTATGAACTTGCTAAAGCTTTTTACCCACTTTTCATCAGCGGGTTTTCTTCCGGCACCTCTTGGATTTTTACCTTTGAGGCGAGTAATTTCTTCATCTTTCTCAATAATTATTTTCTGCAACTCATCAATTTTGTTGAGCAGCTCTTGCTCTCTATTTTCCATGATAAACTCCTTTAACGATGTATCAAATATTAATTTGTGACACTATTATATCATGCTTTAAATGTAGTGTCAAATATTAATTTGTGACATGGACTACAGGGGGTCAAGGGGTTTCCCCTTGCACATTACTTTGCGATGCAAAGTATAATGTGCTATACTTTATGAGCGACATGGTCGCTAAATAAAGTATGCTGACAGGGGGCGCGTTATGGGATTTGTAGTTGTTCACATGCAGAAAATAAAAGCCGGGGGAGTGCGGGGAATCCAAAGCCACAACAATAGGGAACATCCGCCTAAAACAAATCCGGATATCAGGCCGGACAAAACCGCCGACAATTACGATTTGGTTTCGGAACGAAACTACAGCAGAAAAATAAAACAGACCATAAAAAGCCAGGCCACGGAAACGAAAACAGTTCGTAAAGATGCCGTGGTCTTGTGCAATTTTATAGTAACCAGCGATGAACAGACCATGCGTAACTTGGGCGCCGATCGGCAGAGGGCATTTTTTGAAAAAAGCTTGGCGTGGTTTGCTGATCGCTATGGAGCGGACAATATTGTTAATGCAACCGTGCATATGGACGAAACGACGCCGCATCTACATATTGGCCTTGTCCCGATAAAAAATAAACGGCTTTCTGCAAAGAACCTATTCACCCGTCAGGAACTACAAGCAATTCAAAGCGATTTTGCTGCTCAGGTGGGCGCAGAATTTGGATTAGAGCGAGGAAAAGAAGGGTCGGAAAGGAAACACCTGTCAGAGCAGCAACTCAAGTTAAAAACGGCTGAAAAGGAACTCGCAGCCGTACAAGCAAAAATTGAAAAATTAAATCGTCAACTGGAACAGAAACATAAGAGCCTGAACTCGCTGATAACTGCATCAACCAAGATTCATAAGCAAGCCATGGCAGAGGAAAAGCGGGTGTATTCTTACCATGCTGAACAGGAAGAGCCGGCAGTGAAATCTCTTCCGGGGGGAAATGTCGTTGTAAAGAAGGACCACTTTAAGGAACTGCTGGAAATTGCAAAAATTTATGCGGCTAACTATTCTACCTTTCAGAATTTAACCTATAAAGAAAATGAAATTGCATCAAGCTTTGCACGAACAAAGCAACTGGAACATAAAGCCTTCGAGTTATGGAACAAACAGGCCAATCTATCGGTAGACTATAGAAAATTGCTGGAAGAAAATATTTCTTTAAGGGAATCCAATAAAAAAAGTTTTTCTGATTTAAAAAGAACAAAGGCGTTGCTTAAAGATGCGCAGCAACAAATGAATGATTTTAAGGGATTGGAGGAACTTCGTGGTTATGAAGTAAAAACCATTGGAAAAGCGGTGAAGTGTCTGCTCAATGATGAGAATTTGACAGAAAGGCAGAAAGAATTGCTAAAAGGAATTGTCCATTATGCTGGCTGTGATCAAGAACCCGCTGAAATCGGTGGAGTCTTGGCTGGAATGATTCCTAAAACGGAGAAGCAGCTGCGGGCCCAGTATAAGCGGGTATGTATGAAACTAGAGGACATTTGCCCGCTGGAAGAACGTATGAACCTGCTAGAAGAAAAACGAAAGCTTGAAAAAACCTTGAAAATTGAACCAAACCCACCGCAGGAAACAATAAAAAGAAAGCCTAGAGGGCATGATAAGAGCCGATAAATGACGTTTTGAGGGGCTTTATTAATTGAGCTGCCCCCCAATATACTAAAGACTGGTAAAAAACGGCGAGAACGCAAAACAGACGCTCTTAGGGGGATTTAATGAATGGATAGAGCGTGGAGAAATGAGTGTTATAAAATTATTATCGTAAATTAATTTGTGATAATAATTTTGAGAATAGCCAAAGGTGGAAAAAATGTATTGATAATATAAGCCCCCTGTAATAGTAGGGGTGGATAATTGATTGACAGCCAAAAACGGCTGCTTTATAATTTTG
>NZ_JANFXK010000037.1 GCF_024459955.1 Anaerovorax odorimutans | reverse complement strand
ATGTAATGGTCGCAGGATTTATTGGGAGAAGCGGCATTTGGTCGCAGCCTCGCCGCTGCAAGTGATGCTCTTGCGACCAAGGTATCTTTTAGGAAGCGATGGTCGCGGGATTCATCAGGGAACCCGGGATTTGGTCGCAGCTCCGCCGCCACAAGTGATGCCCCTGCGACCAAGGTGTCTTTTAGGATGCAATGGTCGCGGGATTCATCAGGGAACCCGGGATTTGGTCGCAGCTCTGCTGCCATGAGTGATGCCTCTGCGACCAAGGCGTCTTTCGGGGCGCAATGGTCGCGGGGTTGATTGAGAAAAGCGGCATTTGGTCGCAGCCTCGCCGCCGAAAGTGATACCCTTGCGACCAAGGTGTCTTTTAGGATACGATGGTCGCGGGATTTATCGGGAAACCCGGGACTTGGTCGCAGCTCTGCTGCCATGAGTGATGCCTCTGCGACCAAGGCGTCTTTCCAAGCGCAATGGTCGCGGGATTGATTGGGAAAAGGGGCATTTGGTCGCAGCCTCGCCGCCGAAAGTGATGCCCTTGCGACCAAGGCGTCTTTCCAGGAGCAATGGTCGCGGGATTGATTGAGAAAAGGGGCATTTGGTCGCAGCCTCGCCGCTGCAAGTGATACTCTTGCGACCAAGGTGTCTTTTAGGATACGATGGTCGCGGGATTTATCAGGGAACCCGGGATTTGGTCGCAGCTCTGCTGCCATGAGTGATGCCTCTGCGACCAAGGCGTCTTTCCGAGCGCAATGGTCGCGGGATTCATCAGAAACCTCGGCATTTGGTCGCAGCCCCACCATCGCAGCCCCGCCGCAAGGCCTAAACCTGCAACCAAGGCGCCTTCCATATCAATCCAACAGCAGGAACTCCCTCCGGGAGGACTGCAGGATCCCTTCTTTATTCATGAGCCGGATCTCCCTGGTCATGGCACTGCGGTCCACGCACAGATATTCCGCCAGGGCCGACAGGGTCATAGGAACGATAACCGGATTCCTGCCGGAAGTGCCGCGCAGCCAATTCAGATAAGTGAGCAGCTTTTTCCGTATGCTGGTCTGATTGAGTATATTCAAGTGCAGGGACAAGGCCTGCGACCGCTGGGCGGCCATGAGAAACAAGTTGTTAATCAGCTGTGAATGATGGGGACAGACGTTTTCGCAGGGTGTAATGATATGAGTATAGTCGATAAAAAGCACCCGGCAGTCGGCCTTTGCTTCCACGAGGTACTCCAGCCCTTCCAAAGGAAGGTGAAACAACTCACCGAACAAATCCTGCGGCCCGTAGCTTTCCAAAAGACTGTCGTTTCCGTCCGCGTCCAGAGCGTGGAGCGCGGCCTCTCCCTCCATCAGCAGCCCGATCTTTTCGATTTTATCCGAATAACGCATGATTGTCTCCCCGCTTGCCAGCCTTTTAAGCTGAGGGTGAAAACAGCGAAGCATATTTTTAATAGATTCACCTGTCATTCCATCATTAATAAAACACCGTTTCATGATCCGCCCTCCTTCTTGTCGAAAACAAATCTTAATTAATATTATTTACTAATATTTACCCGTTTTGTTGCAAATGTCACAGAATAAAACTCAGGAAAAGGTTAAAATTAGTTAAATTCTAAAAATTCAGGAAAAAGCATAAGATACATCGTGAAGGGGGAGGTAATGATGTTATTTAAAACAACTGAAAAGCATGAAGAATTTCGGGCAAAGATCAGAGAATTCGCAGAAGCGGAATTAAAACCGATAGCCTTTATGCTGGACCAAAAAAACGAATTTCCGGAGGAAATTGTAAAGAAACTGGCGGAAATGAATATGATGGGGATTCCATATCCCAAGAAGTACGGCGGAGCCGGTCTGGATATTATGACCTATGCCATAGCCGTAGAGGAACTGGCGAGAATTGACGGAGGCACGGGCGTTATTCTTTCGGCCCACGTTTCGCTGGGATCCTATCCTATTTACGCCTTTGGAACAGAGGAGCAGAAGAAAAAATATCTGGTGCCCCTGGCTAAAGGCGAAAAACTCGGAGCTTTCGGACTAACGGAACCCAATGCGGGAAGTGATGCCGGAGGTACCGAAACCACCGCTGTACTGGAAGGAGACCATTACATACTCAACGGCGGAAAGATCTTTATCACCAATGCAGACAAAGCCGATACCTATGTAGTATTCGCAGTCACCACGCCCAATATCGGCACCAGAGGAATCAGCGCTTTCATTGTGGAAAAGGGCTGGGAAGGCTTTGAATTCGGCGACCATTACGATAAAATGGGCATCCGTTCTTCGGCCACGGCGGAACTGATATTCAACGATGTAAAGGTCCCCAAGGAAAACCTGCTGGGCAAGGAAGGCCAGGGCTTTAAAATCGCCATGGCGACCCTGGACGGCGGCCGTATCGGAATTGCCTCTCAGGCGCTGGGAATCGCTCAGGGAGCCTTCGAACATGCGGTGGAATACGCCAAGGAAAGAGAACAGTTTGGTATTCCCATCGCCCATCATCAGATCAATTCCTTTAAGATCGCGGATATGGCGACCAAGCTGAGAGCTGCCAGATTCTTAGTCTACAGCTCCGCAGAACTGAAAGAGCATCATGAGCCGTACGGAATGGAATCGGCCATGGCCAAGCAGTACACTTCTGACATCTGTCTGGAGGTTGTCAACGACGCGGTGCAGATCTTCGGCGGAACCGGATACCTGAAGGGCATGGAAGTGGAAAGAGCTTACCGGGATGCGAAAATCTGTACCATTTACGAAGGAACCAATGAAATTCAGAGAGTTGTCATTGCTTCCCATATCATCGGCAAACCGCCTAAGCAGACCGGCGGCAAGCTGAAAGCCAAGGGGCCGATCACGGGAGCACGGAAAAAGAAGATATTCAGCGAAGGCACCAATGAGGAAAAAGTTGCCGCGCTGGTGGAAGCTCTCACAGCCGACGGTTATGATTTCAACGTGGGTATTGATCCCAACACGCCGATCGTTGAAGCCGACCGGGTTGTCAGCGCAGGCAAGGGCATCGGAGACAAAGCCAATATGAAACTGATCGAAGAGCTGGCTATCCAGGCGGGCGCTGCCATCGGTTCGTCAAGACCTGTGGCGGAAACGCTGAAGTACGTTCCTCTCAACCGCTATGTGGGTATGTCGGGGCAGAAATTCAACGGAAACCTCTACATTGCCTGCGGCATCTCGGGAGCAGGGCAGCATCTAAAAGGAATCAAAGGCGCGACGACCATCGTAGCCATTAACAAAAACAAAAACGCGCCAATCTTCAAGAATGCCGACTACGGTATTGTCGGAGATTTGATGGAAATTCTGCCGCTGCTGACAAAGGCCCTGGATAACGGCGAACCGAAGAAACCGGCTCCGCCAATGCAGAAAATGAGGAAAGCAACGCCGAAGAAGGAGGCTCCGCCTTGGAAGACTTACGTATGCTCCGGATGCGGATACGAATACGATCCGGCCGTAGGCGATCCGGAAGGAGACGTTTCCCCGGGAACCCTGTTCGACGCGCTTCCTGAAGAATGGATCTGCCCGGATTGCGGAGAAGAAAAGGATAAATTCATAGAAGGATAAGGAGGTTAACCATGTATTGCGTAAGAAAAGTAACAGAAGATCTGTATTGGGTCGGCGGAAATGACCGCCGCCTGACGCTCTTTGAAAATATTCACCCCATTCCCCGCGGCGTTTCCTATAACTCCTATTTGCTGCTGGATGAGAAAACCGTGCTCTTTGACACGGTGGACTGGTCCGCAGGCAGACAGTTTTTAGAAAACATCGAATACGTTTTGGACGGACGTCCGCTGGATTATCTGGTAATCAACCATATGGAGCCGGATCACGGCGCTTCCATCGAGGAAGTTCTGCTCCGCTATCCCGATGTGAAAATCATCAGCACGGAGAAAGCTTTCATGATGATGCACCAGTTCAACTTCGATATTGACGGACACACCGAGGAAGTTCAGGAAGGCGATACCCGCTCCTTCGGAAAGCACGAGGTTACCTTTGTGGCCGCGCCGATGGTTCACTGGCCGGAAGCCATGGTCACCTTTGACTTGACAAACGGTGTTCTGTTCGCGGCTGACGCCTTCGGGTCCTTCGGCTCCCTGGACGGAAAGCTCTTTAACGACGAAGTGAATTTCGACCGCGACTGGATTGACGATGCCAGAAGATATTATACCAATATCGTAGGCAAATACGGCCCTCATGTGCAGGCCCTGCTGAAAAAAGCCGCCACCATCGACATCAAGATGATCTGCCCGCTCCACGGGCCGGTATGGCGCAGCGATCTGGGATATTTCCTGGATAAGTACGATAAGTGGAGCAGCTATGAACCGGAAGAAAAAGGCGTGCTGATCGTATATGCTTCCATGTACGGCAATACGGAGAGCGCAGTCAATTTGCTGGCTACCAAGCTGGTGGAACGGGGCATAACCAATGTGTCTATGTATGATGTTTCTAAGACGCATGTTTCCCAATTGATTTCCGAAACCTTCCGACTGAGCCATATTGTTCTGGCCTCTGTTACATACAACCTGGGCATTTACCCGCCGATGCTGGATTATCTCATGGATATGAAAGCGCTCAACATGCAGAAACGTACTGTAGCGCTGATTGAAAACGGTTCCTGGGCGCCCAAGTCCGGCGCTCTCATGGAGGAATTCCTCGATGAAATGAAGCAGATGACCGTGCTCAACGAAAAAGTATCCGTCCTCTCCTCTTTAAACGAAGGCAGCGCGCTGGAAATGGATCAGCTGGTAGACGGCTTGATTGAATCCATCAACGAGTAAGAGACCGGAAACGATATATGAAAAGAGCTGCCGGCCGGCAGCTGACTGACCCGGGAAACCGTGGGCAAAAGAATATCTTTCCCCATATTCATAGAGTTTGAAGGGGAAATGGATAATTTTGCAGCGGTTTCCCGGGTTCGTTTTTTGAAATCGGGCTTTCGGTTCACATACAAAAAATGATATAATAAACCCATGAGACATGAATTATATCTGGAAGTATTTCAAGAGCTTCCCAAAGTAAAAGGATTTTTTTCAACGAAATACGGGGCCAGCGAAGGCAGCCCTTATGACCGGCCGGACGTACTGCAGCAGCTGGGGCTTGAACATGCGCAGCCGGTATGGCCGGTGCAGGTGCATAAAGACCGTATCGCTGTAATTGAGCAAAAAGGAAACGCGCCGATCCGCATCCCCGATACGGACGGCTCGATTACTGACGTGCCGGGCGTTCTGCTGACCACGGTACATGCGGATTGCCTGCCGGTCTACCTGTACGATCCGGTAAAGGGGGCCATTGGACTGGTTCACGCCGGATGGCGGGGAACCGCGGCGGGAATCGCTCCCAAGGCCGCAGCTTTAATGGAACAAACCTTTGGATGCAAAGCGGAGGATATCCTGGCCCACATCGGCCCGGGAATCAGCAGCTGCTGCTTTGAGACAGGGCCGGAGGTCCTGGAAGAGTTTAAGCGAAACTGGAATTTTGCAGAAGAATTCGCCTCACCCTGCGGCGAGGGGAGCGAAAAAAACTATCTTGACCTGAAAGGGATAAACAGAAGGCAGCTGGAAGAGGCAGGTTTGAAAGCGAAACGCATAACGGCAAGCTCCCACTGTACCTGCTGTGAGCCTGAGATCTTCTGCTCTTACCGGCGGGAAGGCGGAACCTACCGGCGGATGGGAGCAGGGCTGTGCTTACTGTAAAGGCTGTCGCATCAAGAATTCTTATTTCTTGATGCGGCAGCCTTTGGCATTCCCTTTTATTGCGCTTTTTTCTTTCTCGTCCCCCAGGAAACCACCGCTGTGATTCCCGCTGCCAGCATGATGAACAGGAGCAATCCCGGATTGGACGGATCGCTTGTCTGCGGCGTATCTGCTTTTGCGTTGCCGCCATTCCCCGGCGGGGTCGTTTCTCCCTTATGTCCAGCAGGTATGTTCTCATATACCGCTTTCACTTCCACGTTGCCCGCCGGCATGGTGAAGGTGGTTGTTTCCTTTGTCGGATCCGCCAAAGCGGCCTTGCCGCTCACTACCTGCCATTCCTTGAAACGCTTGCCCTTCGGAGGCTGATCGGCCGTGATGGTAACCCGGTCGTTCATGACATACGTTCCGCCGCCGGTGCCACCGTCCACGGTGACAGTGTATTCAATGTTTTCATAATTGGCCGTGACCCGGACAACATCCTCCGGCATGAGGAATGTGGTTGAGGTGCTTTTGCTGCCGGCAAGTGACACGTTGCCGCTGCCCACCGACCAATTCTTGAATTGCTTTCCCGTATCTGCGGGAGCAGCTGTTATGGTAATTGTCGCACCTGCCGCAAAACTGCTGTCAATTTGTTTTTCTGGAGCTGCAGCTACTGTGCCATTGGTCACATGAACGGGATAATAGATAGCAAAGTCGCTTGGTGTATTTAAAAATACATCTGCTCCCAAGGCTGGTGCCCTATCTCCTTTAATCACGAAAGACTGTAAGTTCGCACAGTACGCAAATGCCAGGTCTCCGATCGTAGCTACCTTGCTGTCCTTTGATAAGGCTACCTTTTCCAGGCTGGAACATTGAAAAAATGCTCCCATGCCAACGGTTGTGACGGAGGTATTGCTTTCCAGACCTGTGCTTTCTAACCCCCTACAGCTAGAAAATGCACTCTCACCGATGTTTGTGACGGAGTTGTTGCTTTCCAGTCCTGTGCT
>NZ_JANFXK010000036.1 GCF_024459955.1 Anaerovorax odorimutans | reverse complement strand
TTTCTCAAGTGAATTTCCTTCGCAAAAAGAGACATTTTCTCAAGTTATTGACAGTACCCGGAAATTTGCCCCGCAAATTTTAAAAGCGCCCTCAAGTAAATATATTTTTTGTGATTTCTGCCGTATTTCCTGCGGATTGTGCCTTTTGGGAGATTTTTACCTATTCCCTCTGGTACAATACAAAAAAATCGCCTTTTATGAAAAACTTAGATTTCACTACAAATAAGAAAGAGGAGGAACAAACAATGAAATCAAAAAGACGAAACCGGCTTCTGGCCCTGGCGATCTGCTTCTGCATGGCCCTGGGCACCGTGCCTTTTACTGACGCGGTCTTCGCATCTACGAATACGCCTACCCCCCCCCCCATCTACAAATGTAGGTGAGATCGCAATCGATGAAACCAACTTTCCTGACGAAAACTTCCGAGAGTGGATTAAAACAAATGTCTCCGGCGCCGACAACGGCAGTCTGACACAGGCTGAAATCGATGCGGTTGAAAGCTTATCGATCACGAATCAAGATAAGATTGCTGATTTAACCGGCATCGGGGTTTTCACCAGTTTAACTGATTTGACCTGCACCGGAAACAAATCACTGACTTTTTTAGATTTATTTAAACCCAACTTCGACAAGCTGCAAAAGTTAGATTGCTCAAACAATCCTTCCCTGTCCTCTCTGATGGTTTTCGGCCACAACAAGCTTAAGAGCTTGTTCTGCAATGGATCGGCGCTGACTTCCCTGAGTTTGTCCGGACTGAACGAACTTACTTCTTTTAAAGGAGACAATCAATCTGTAACGCTTTCTCTGGGAGGAGATGCCTCCTCTGGCTATTCCAAAGAGGTTGACTTCTCATCCTCCTGGCCAACCAATTTGGAAGAGGGCGTTACTTATGAAAACGGTAGACTGAAAATGGCAACGAAACAGGATAATTTCGCCACTCCTTTCGCAGTTGAAACGCCGGGAACAATCAAGAAATATGAGCTGTCCGGTACATTGACCCTGAATTGCGTAGACGGCATCAACATTGAGGCCGACCTCTTCCCCGACGAAAACTTCCGAGACTGGATGATCACAAATAACACGCCGGCAGGCGCCGATGACGGGGTATTGACACAGGAAGAAATCAATGCGGTCACAACGCTGGAAATCTGTGACACCGCTAAAGTTCGTGATTTAACAGGTATCAACATTTTCCCCAATTTAACGGATTTGACCTGCACTGGAAACAAAGCACTGAAATCTTTAGATTTTTCCGGATTCCAAGATTTGCAAAAATTAGATTGCTCGAACAATCCTTCCCTTACTTCTCTGAAGGTTTCCGGCTGCAGCGCTCTTAATACCTTATCTTGTAACAATTCATCGCTGACTTCCCTGGATTTGACCGGACTGAACAACCTTGCTTCTTTTAATGGGGCCGATCAGTCTTTAGCTCTTTCTCTGGGCGGGAACGCTTCCTCGGGCTATTCTGTAGCGATTGACTTAAACCAGCCTACCAACTTGGCAACTACCGTTTCTTATGAAAACGGCAAATTGAAAACGACATCCCAAAATAACATCGACACGACTTTCACAGTTGAAACGGGAATGAAGGGCAAACAGCTGTCCGGTACACTGAAGCTGAAGTGTATAGACGGCATCAACATTGATGCCGATAGCTTCCCCGACGAGAACTTCCGAGACTGGATGATCACAAATAATACGCCGGAAGGCGCCGGGGACGGGGTATTGACACAGGCGGAAATCGATAATGCTAAAAAGTTAGCGATCATAAGTCAAAATACGATCACGGATTTGACCGGCATCGAAATTTTCCGCAATATGACAGGTTTGGCTTGTTATAATAACGCGGCACTGAAGACGCTGGATGTTTCCGGGCTTAAAAACCTGGAATCTCTGGACTGTTCACAAAATCCGGCGATGAGTTCTCTGAATGTTTCCGGGCTCAAAAATCTGACACGCTTAAATTGCTATAAGTCGGCATTGACTTCTCTGGATTTGACCGGACTGAACAACCTTGCTTCTTTTGATGGAACAAATCAGTCTGTAGCGCTTTCTCTGAGCGGAAATGCTTCCTCGGGCTATTCGGTCCCTGTCACATTGAATCAGCCCAACAATCTGGCCCCTGGGATCACTTACGAAAACGGCAGTCTCAAAACGGCGGGCAAGAGCATAGCCTCCACGCCTTTCACCGTAGAAACAGGATTAAACAACAAACAGCTTTCCGGCACGCTGAATCTATCCTATCAGGAGATAGCGGCACCGGCTCCAAAACCGGTTTCCAAAAAGGATCAGACCATCACGGCCAAATCCTATAAAAAAACGTATGGCAACAAAGCCTTCAACCTGCACGCCAAAACCAGCGGCGACGGACAACTGTCCTACAAGTCCGGTAACAAGAAAGTCGTTACCGTTTCCGGCAGTGGAAAAGTGACCATTAAAGGCCCGGGTAAAACGACCGTCACCATCACAGCCTCGGCTACCGACAGCTGCAATTCCGCCACGAAACGGATAAATATCACCGTAAAACCCAAGAAAATGTCCAAGCCCTGCGCCGTGTCTAAAAAATGCAGGACATTAAAGGCCTCCTGGAAGCGCGACAAAAAAGCCTCCGGCTATCAGGTTGTAATCGCTAAAAACAGTAAATTCTCCAAGGGAAAAAAGACGGCTACGATCAAATCGAACAAAACTACGTCCAAGACTTTTAAAAAACTTTCCAAGAACAAGAATTATTATGTAAAGGTACGGGCCTATAAGAAGGCCGGCTCAAAGAAGATTTACGGTTCCTACAGTAAAACAAAGAAAATCTGGGTTCACTAAAACGGACTTGGTCAGACAGACATTTCGGGCGTTCGCTTCCTGCGGACGCCCGTTTTTTCATACGCACCAATCACGTATTCCTCCCTTTCTTCATACGATGAAAGAAAAAGGAGGAATACCCATGCCCACTATTTATCTAAGTCCTTCTGTTCAGGACTACAATCAATATGTGACCGGTACAGGAAACGAAGAATATTACATGAACCTCATCGCGGACGCCATGGCACCCTATCTGCGGGCCAGCGGCATTGCCTTTACCCGCAACAATCCCTACGATACCCTGGACCGGATTGTCGAACAATCCAATGCCGGTGACTACGACTTCCATCTGGCCCTCCACTCCAACACTGCGCCGGAAAGTCTGGCAGGCACCATACAGGGGCCGGATGTTTACTATTATGCCGGCAGTGTTCCGGGACTGCGGGCCGCGGATATCTTTGCCGATAATCTCAGGACCGTTTATCCCAACCCCAATCTGGTGGCAACGATTCCCAATACCAGTCTGGCAGAGCTGCGCCGTGTGAAGGCCCCTGCCAATTTGATTGAACTGGCTTACCACGACAATTACGATGACGCCGCCTGGATTGCGGAAAACATCGAACCAATCGCAAAGAATCTGGTTCTCTCCCTCACGGAATACCTGGGAATTTCCTTTAAGGCCCCGCGGCAGGACAGCAAATGATTTGACTTCACACCTTTCTTACTTTACTATGTTGGTATCCCATATACGTTAATTCATAGAGCCAACTGCAAGGAGGTAGGAAATATGGTTCAGTCATTTATAAATTTTGAAAATCAGGTATGTCTGGTTACAGGAGCCGGGAGTCCCACAGGAATCGGCTTTTCCACGGCCAGGATTTTGGGCGGCCTGGGCGGCCGCATTGCCCTTGTGGCAACCACTGAGCGAATCTATGACCGGGTAAAAGAGTTGGAGGAAATGGGCATTGCTGCCAAGGGATACATCGCGGATTTAATGGACCGCCGGCAGACTGCCGCCATGGTCGATCAGGTGATAAAGGATTTCGGGTGCCTGCACGTTCTCGTCAACAATGCCGGCATGGTGCAGGTAGGACAGGCGGAAGAAGATTTTTCCGATATGATGAACCTCACCTATGAAAGCTGGGATACTTCCATTAACCGCAATCTTAACATTTGTTTCAATGTGACGAAGGAAGTCCTTCCCCACCTGGTGAAAGCAAATTACGGCAGAATCGTCAACGTCTCTTCCGTGACAGGCCCGGTGGTAAGCAATCCGGGTGAAGCCGCTTACAGTGCCGCAAAAGCAGGGATTGTCGGAATGAGCCGCGCTCTGGCAATTGAAGCCGGCGTGCATAACATAACCGTAAACAACGTTCTTCCCGGCTGGATCGGCACAGCGTCCCAGACAGAGGAAGAGGCTGTCGGGGGTCTCAACACGCCTATGAAACGCAGCGCCTCCCCCGAAGAAGTCGCCAATGCCATTGTCTTTCTCGCATCAAAAGAAGCCTCCTACATCACGGGTGAATCCCTGATAGTTGACGGCGGCAATACATTGCAGGAATACAAGGGGCCTTCGGATTTATATTATTGATCCGGCTCGGTCAGCACTCTGTTTAAGGTTTCCCACAGCGCGTCTACATCGATGGGTTTTGCTATGTGCGCGTTCATTCCCGCGTCAAAGGAAGCCTGGATATCCTCAGCGAAGGCGTTGGCGGTCATTGCGACAATGGGAATTGTTTTCGCGTCATCCCTGCCCGCCTTCCGGATAGTCCTGGTTGCTTCATAGCCATTCATCTTTGGCATCTGAATATCCATTAAAACCGCGTCATAAGTTCCGGAAGGCGCTTTTAAAAACGCCTGCACGGCCTGCGCTCCGTCCCTTTTTACGACGCACTCCGCCCCGTACATTTTCAGCAGCTCACAGAGGATTTCCGCATTGACGGAGTTATCCTCCGCAACCAGGAAATACCGGCCGGCAAAGCTCTTTTCCCGGTCTCCGGCTCCTGAGTCTTCACGGCTCCGCTCCTCGTTTCCTGCCTCTTCCCCATCCTCTACGATTTCACATTCCAGTTCTACGCAAAACGTGCTGCCCCGGTTTATCTGACTTTCCACGGAAATACTGCCGCCCATCAAATCCACCAGCCCTTTTGTAATACTCAGTCCCAGGCCCGTACCTTCGATTAGCCCGGCGCTCCTGCTGCGAGCAAACGGATCAAAGATATGCATGATGAATTCCTTGGACATACCGATTCCGGTGTCGCAGATCGTAAATCTATAACGGGCGCACGCCGGATTTTCCGTCTCTTCCAGTTCTTCCACCAGAAAATCGACTCTGCCGTTTTCCGGAGTAAACTTAATGGCGTTGCTCAAAATATTGATGAGGATCTGATTAATACGCAAAGAGTCTCCATAAAACCGCTGGTGGCGGATATTCTCACTGCTGATCCTTAGCTGCAGCCCCGCCGCCTCCGCCTGCGGAGTCATGATCGCAGCCAGCTGATCGACCAGCTCTGGAAGGAATATTTTCATACGGTTGAGACTGATTCTCGACTGCTCGATTTTACTCATATCCAGGACATCATTAATCAGGCTGAGCAGGTGCTTGGAGGAAATGGAAATTTTATTCAGGCAGTCCGCAACCCGTTCTGTCTCATCTTTGTGAGCGATGGCCAGAGTAGTCATACCGATGATCGCGTTCATTGGCGTACGTATATCGTGGCTCATGGAAGAAAGGAAATCGCTTTTGGCCCGATTTGCTTCTTCCGCCAAAACAAGCGCTTTCTCCAGCTCCTTCTTCCTCTGTCTCTCTTCTGCCAGCATGTCCGTCACATCGGCCCGAACCAGACAGATGGTTCTGTGATTCACATCTCCCCAGAGGACATTTATCTGCTTATATCGTTCCCCCTCATCCTTGCGGTAAGGGAACAGAAAATCATAGCCGCCCGGCTTTTCTTCCAGCCTCTTCACCATTGTGTCGATCCGGAATTGGGCACGTGCCTCCTGCAGGTTTTCCTCCGCTCCGTAACAATCCACAAAGCGTAAGATCGCATGTTCATAGTCCTCTATAAAGTGAGGCGGCAGGTTTTTAAGCACGGTATCTCTGGTATGCAGGTTAAAATATCCGCTTCCCAGATCGATGAAGCATGCCAGTTCAAAGGTATAGGCGATCATCCGCAGCAGCCCCTGCTGTTCGCGTACCGAATTGGTGATATCGGTTCTCGACAGACAGACTCTTCCCAGTCTGAGGTCCGTACCAAAGACCATTATACTTTTCATACGAATATCTCCCTTTTCATCAGCAATGGAAAAGGTAAAAGAGTAAGAACCGTTTTTCAGCTTATTTCGCATATACTCCGGCTCCAGGTTCCGCCTGTACAGTTCTTGATCTCTGGGCACAACTCTTGCGCGAAGCATGTAAGCTTTCCACTCTGAAAAACAGCTCTCATCCGGAGGCACGCACTCGCTTTCCTCATTGCAGGAAAGGATTGCGCAGTTATCCGCATCCAGGTCGAGATCTGCGACAAAGTCATATCCTATGACAGACAATTGGTGCATCGCCCGTTCCGCTATTGTTCTTTCCGTAATATCGGTTATGGTCAGGATTCCGGTAATATCATCGCTGTCAGGCGTAGCCACCAGATTTACTTTTATTTGGACATACCTTCCTTTTGGTTCCTTGGGAAGCTGTATGAAGCACTCCATCCTTTGCTCCAGATCTCCGCGGGCAAACGCTTTCCGCGCCGGCTCATTGAGATAAGTGTTCAAATAGCGCTTTCTTTCCCGAGCATCCGGTATAAATTGGGCTATACCGGCGAAAAAATCATTTCTCTTGTTTCCAAAGGTATCGAGCAGATCCGAATAAGTATAATCAATAACATCCAGAATTACGTCCTTTGTAATGTTACAGTGCCCTACGATCAGAGCATTGGGACCCGGCGTATGGTAATGTCTCATAATCAGTTCCTGGTACTGACGCCGGATGCGGTCCTGTTCTTCCAGTTCTTTTGTCATCTCATGATAAACCGCATAGATCCTCCTGTTTCCACCATCGTTATGGATCATTGTCAAGGTGTTCTTCACCCAAACATAGCTGTCTTTTCCTTTTTTCAGCCGGTAGACAATCTCGCAGCGACTGTCGCCGCTGGTGACATATTCGTCCATTTTTTTCTTCACTGTTTCCCAGTCATCCGGGTGCACGCCGGACATGGCGTCCTGCTGATAAAGCTTCCAGGCCTCATCCATAGTCATGCCTGTCATTTCCGCAAAGCCATCTGAGAGAAATTCCGGAGTCATACTTCCGTCTTTGCCGTAGTGTACGACAGCGACTCCGCCCGGCAAATTCTTTACTACAGTCTGGAAATACTGCTCCAGACGCTCCTTCTCTTGCTTTGTTTTGATTTCTTCCGTAACCTCGCGAATATACTTGACATAGGCAGGAATCCCGTTCCATTCGGTCTCCCGGAAGCGAGTCTTGTAGAACTTTCCCTGATCTTCAACGATCATGTCGTGTTCTTTTCCATCTGCCGGGCGGCTGTCCAGCGTACAGAACTCACACGGCGCGGTCTTTCCATGAAGAGCCGTATAGCATTTCTGTCCCAGACAATATTTTTCATTTGTGAACAGCTCCTTTGACTCGTTGGTGTAAAGAAGCTCATAATTATCCCGCCCGATCACATAAATTCCGTCTGCTGTTTCATTGGCAACGCTCTGGAACAGACGGGTCTCCGCCGACATTCCTGTGAACACGGCGTAAAAACGCATTGATTCCGACAGCGGACCCATGCGCCGTCCGTTGAGGTGAATCCAGATAAGGTGTCCTTCCTTATGGCGCATTCGGTAAGAAACGTCCAGTATCTCTCCGCTTATGACAGCTGCCTGCGCAGCAGCCAGCACCCGTTCCCTGTCCCGTTCATAGATAATGTCCAATGCGTTATCTTTGAGCATCTCGTCATATTCCTGCCTTGTATGGCCTGAAAGGGCCATAACTCCTTCGGAAAAGAAGGTGGGAATAAAGCGGTTTCCTTCCACCTGATAGCTGGCGATTCCTCCGGGAATGGAATTAATCAGAAGGTCCTTTTCGGACTGTGCTTCTTTAAGCGCAGTAATGTTGTGGAACACACAGTGAAGCAGCGGACAGCCATTGTCCTCGCCGATCCATTTAATCTGAGCGCGTACCCATACAATACGCCCCTCCCGATGCTGTTTTCGAAACTCAAGCTCTCCGATGCCCTGACTTTCAATGACCTCCTTTGCCTTTGACACGACTTTTTCCGTATCTTCGCAGTAGGTCAGTTCGGCCGCGTCCTGTTTGATCAGCTCCTGGTATTCCTCTGTCGTATACCCGGAAAGCTCCGGAACGCCTTCTGAAAAATAAATGGTTTCAAAGATATCCGAAACCCTGTAAATCGCCACGCCGCCCGGAATCGCATTGACGATATCCCGCATCTTTTCGTTGGAATCAGTCAGTTCTTTCTCCAGCCTGATCTGTTCGCTTACATCATTGTATATGCCGTACAGAAGTTTTCTTCCTTCTTTTTCGGGTTTTACCTCCCCCTCAAGATGTATCCAGCGATACTCTTTTCTTCTGTCGTTCCAGATACGGTAAGTATGCCGGGTTGAGCCGTTGCTGCGGATAGCTTCGCCGATAACATCCTTTAAGCAGTCCATGTCATCCGGATGCACGCCCAAAAAGCTGGTTTCCGTCTCCAGCTGTTGGATATTCTCCTCAGAATATCCCATGATTTCGTAAAAAGCCGGATTGTGAAAGAGCGGCGAAATGCGTCCTTTATCAAATTCATAGACGCCTAGTCCGCAGGAAATGCTGCTGAAGATCTCCGCAAAATTCTGCTTCAGCGCGTCGGAATCTTCGTCCCTTTCAACCTCTGCCTTCTCAGATATATAAATAAGGTCGGCCGGCCGGTCTCCCCAGTCGATCGTTTTGCCGCTGAAACAATAGGTTTTTCCGTTATCCGGGCAGCGAAACTCTCCGGAACGCGCCCTGAGGTTTTCTCTCTTTTCCGTACAATAAAAAGGACAGGTTTCTTCAAACCCTGACATATGATAGCAGGGATGCTCACAACTACCTGTCTCCGAAAAAAAGTTTTTCTTTGCCATTCTATTAGCATAAAGCAGCTCCCGGTCATCAACCGCACTGACATATATGGACACCGGCGCGTCATCCAGCACATCCGTTATCTGATCGGTAAATAGAGATTTTTCCCACATTCTATCTTTCCTGCCTTTCGATTCTCGCGAAGCTCGTTCACAGTCTTTCAAACCGAACGATATATACTATATTTTAGCATAGAAACCATGGTTCTACAATCCTTTTGGAGCAGCCCCGCGGCTTC
>NZ_JANFXK010000035.1 GCF_024459955.1 Anaerovorax odorimutans | reverse complement strand
GAATGCGTGGCATTTCCTATATTTCAAAAAAATCTACAATATGAAAATGAGCGCTGTGCGCGAATAATTCACCGAAGGTGAGTTTTTTATTATGTAGGAAATAGCAACCAGTCTATCGATAAAAAGAATTGGAGAAGTTAACTTTGTTCCTGTAATTTGTTAAAGCAAATCCGGCGCTTTCTGTATGAGAATATGCGAAAAGCGGATCTTTTTTCAACGTTCTCCAGCTTTGCCAGTAGATTTCGGATAAGAATTCCTGGAAAACGAGACGGCATCGCCTTCAAACCCACATTTTTCGTCCGCTTTCAGGATGGGTTAGAGCAAAAAGCGCCAAAGTGGCGGAGAGGATGGGGCCGGTTGATTGAAACATGCGGTTTGTGTTCCATATGATACCTTTTGCGGCAAACTAGAATATAAAGCAAGTCTGTTTAAGCTCTTAAAACCATCATTTTGCTCTCATTTTAATATTCATATAAATAAGTTTGCGCTTTCGATTCCAAAACCATTCTGAGTTGTTCGGGTTTTTTGCACAATTTAGGAAAGGTATGTCTGCATAACAGTTCCTAAGCGCCGTCTGGAACATAAAACAGCAATTGGTATTTTTGGAACTCCGTGAGGGCATAAAAAAGTGAAAATGGCGGGATCATGGATACCTAATTCCAATTTTATAAAAAAGGAGCCCGCTCCAGATTTTTCATCTGAAGCGAAAGCTCCTTTAAAATAGTAATCTAATTTTATGTAGGTTATCCTTAGCAGAGACCCTGAGCCATCATAGCTTCAGCAACTCTTTCGAAACCAGCAATGTTAGCACCCTGTACCAGAGCGTTCTTGTTGCCATAGTAAGTTTCTCCAGCGTTAGCACAAGCGTTGTAGATGTTCGTCATGATCTGGTGCAGCTGTTCATAAACATCTTCGTGCTGGAATACAGTGTGTCCTGCATTCTGTCCCATTTCGATACATGAGCAAGCAACGCCGCCAGCGTTAGCAGCCTTAGCAGGTCCTACAGCAGTCATCTTGTCCATCAGATAAACGAGAGCGTCGTTTGTTGTAGGCATGTTAGCGCCTTCGCAATAGAATTTGCAGCCTGATTCAACGATCTTCTCAGCATCTTCCATACGTACGTCATTCTGCATTGCACATGGAATGAACAGATCAACTTTAACGTCGAAGTCCTGACAAACGCCCCAAGGCTTTTTGCCTGCAGTGAACTTAGCGTTCGGGAATTTTTCTGCGTAAGGTGCGCAGATATTCTTACCGGATCCTCTCAGCTCGAGCATGTAAGCGATTTTTTCATCAGTGTTGATTCCATCTGGGTCGTAGATGTATCCGTCCGGACCGGAGAATGCAAGCAGGTTAGCGCCTAACTGCTGCAGTTTCCAAGCAGCACCCCATGCTACGTTACCAAATCCAGAAATAACAACGTTCTTGCCCTTCATGTCTTCGCCGTTGGCTTTCAGCATTTCTTCAGCATACCATACGATACCGAATCCAGTAGCTTCGGATCTTCCGAGAAGTCCGCCGTAAGGGATTCCTTTACCAGTGAGAACGCCTTCGTATCTGTCAACGATTCTCTTGTACTGTCCGAAGAGGTAACCAATTTCTCTAGCGCCAACGCCGAGGTCTCCTGCAGGAACGTCAGTGTTAGGTCCGATGTGTCTATATAATTCAGTCATGAACGCCTGGCAGAATCTCATTACTTCCGCATCTGATTTTCCGTTAGGATCGAAGTCTGAACCACCTTTGCCGCCGCCGATAGGCAGACCAGTCAGGCTGTTCTTGAAAATCTGTTCAAATCCTAAGAACTTGATGATTCCAGGGTATACGTTTGGAGCGAATCTTAAACCACCTTTGTAAGGTCCGATTGCACTGTTGAACTGGTATCTATAACCTTTGTTAACCTGTACTTTACCAGCATCGTCAACCCAAACAACTCTGAAAGTGATTCCTCTTTCAGGCTCTACTAATCTTTCAAGAAGAGAAGCAGCTTCATATTCAGGATGCTTGTCGCAAACTGGTGCTAATGAAGTCAATACCTCTTCTACTGTCTGGTGAAATTCTACTTCGCCAGGGTTGTTCTGCTTACAAAGTTCAATAACTCTTTCAACATAATTTGACATTTGATTTTCTCCTCTTTTTTCTCTTAATTCTCTATATTCTCGCAATAAATATAAAGCTTTTAACTTCTTCAAATATAGCACTTTGGTAAATTGTAGTCAATATAATTCAATCACTTAGAGGTAAAGTTTAAATTTTCTGAAAAATGAGCAAGAAGATTCACAAGTGAGAAAGCGCGTCTCGATTGTGAGAAAGGCAAGAAAAACTTGTAAATAACACAGAAAAATAGCATAATAAACGTATATGGGAGGTGGAGAGTTTGGCGAACAAGACAGCGCTGCAGTTATATAAAAAATTAGAGAAGAATCTTACGGAAAAAAGGTTTCTCAAAAGGTTAAAAATTTCAAAGAAAGCAATGAACGATCTTCTTGTGCAAAACGATTGGAAAAAGCGGGCTTCACAGATACAAGAGGACGAGAATATCAGCTGCGGCGGCGTGCTTGAACAAGCTGCGGAAACGATGGCGGAGCTGAGCCCCAGGCCTGGCGAAGGATGGCTCTTATATATATACGAAGATACGATAGCGGAATTATTCCCGGATAATTATTCTCAAAATAGAAAAAAAGAGGCTTATTCGGCGGGAAAACTTTTTTATCTGGAGGTGCTGAAAACCGTTTTTTCTTACAGGAGAGACAAATATGGCTTTTCTCCGCTCATGAATATGGAGCTCCTTGAGCCTGAGGAGGTGGAGGACTGTCCAGCCAGGGCGGAATACCTGAATTTCCTGGGTTACTGCCGAACCCATTACCTTCTGGAATTCATGCGTATTGCCAAAGAAATTACCCCATATAATACAGTAGGCCACATCTGCGGAGTGCATTATGTGGCCCTTCATGTGGCGAAGCAGCTGGTCAAAGTCGGCGCGCCTGTGGATCTGGCGCTGGTATCTGGCGCGGCGGCGGGCCACGATATTGGAAAATATGGATGCAAAGGGGCCGAGGCAAAGAGGATTCCCTATCTGCACTACTACTATACGGATGAGTTTTTAAAGAGAAACGGTATGCCGCTGATTGCCCATATTGCCAGCAATCATTCCACCTGGGATCTGGAACTGGAAAACCTGTCGGTTGAGTCTCTGATCCTGATCTATGCGGACTTTCGGGTTAAGAGCAGCAGGGCGGAAGACGGCACGGAGGTTGTTCATTTTTACAGCCTCAGGGATGCGTTCGATGTAATTTTAGGCAAGCTGGACAATGTGGATGAGGCCAAGACAGAGCGCTACAGACGGGTATATGCCAAGTTAAAGGACTTTGAAGAATACATGATAAGCAGGGGCGTGAGCACGGATCTGAACTGTGCTCAGCTCAGCGTACCCGAACACAAAGATTCAGCGCTGCTGTCCCCTGCGGAAGTAATCGATCAGCTGAAATATCTGGCGATTGAACACAACATCAGCCTGATGAACAAATTCAATAATGAAGCGGCTTTCGGCAACCTTATAGAGGCGGCTCGCAGTGAAAAGCAATGGAAGAACCTGAGAGCATATATTGATATTTTAGACGAGTATTCCACCTACATGACGCAGAAACAGAAGATGATGACGCTGCACTTCCTTTACGACCTGCTGGCCCACAGGGAGGGCGACATACGAAGGCAGGCCGCGTTCCTGATGGGAGAGCTGATTGCCAACTACGATGAAGAATACCGCAAGGAATTGCCGGAGGGCGTAAAGCGCAGCCGCAGTGAAACCGATAGTCTGCGCGTCTTTCGATCCTATCTGGGAAAAATCATATTTCCCGATCATAAGGTTACGGATCAGCACAAAAGGTGGATCGGCTATACGTTGAAAATCGTACTGCGTTCCGCTCTGGACAGCTGCGGAACCGAAGAACGCAGAGCCTACCTTGCGGTCTTTTTGGAGTTTTTTCAGAATGTATATATTGATGACTCGGCAGTGTTTGTTCTCCTGGATTCCATGCTTAACATTCCTTTGGACATGTGCGGCAAAGAGGAGAAGGAGGAACTGCTGAAATTCGTTCACCAGGCATCCTTCCGCAAATCTCAGGAAATCAAGATCGCGTCTCTCAGATGCACCAAATACATTACAGAGACGGAAAAGGACCGGCGGACCAGGGAGCAGGCAGAGGCCATCATGGAAAATATGGGGAGTGGCAGAGAACCTCTGAGCACCGCTTACCTGAAATATAGAATTAAGGAAAATCTGCATATTGCGGACGATAAAATGGGGGCGTATGAAGAGCTCCTGCATATGAGCGAGGATGCGGCGTCCGACATATTTCTGGAAAACCTGAAGGTGGATACGCCGTGGGTCATTAAAGAAGTCAACATTGAATTCCTGCTGGACGAGGTGAAAAAAGGCAAGGTCAGCGAGGTCCTTCATGTGGCTACCCATCTTTCCAACCTGATTAAGGTAAGCGAAAGAGTCACCGTGCGCCATATCGCCGGTCAGGGTCTGCAGGAAGTGATCCGTTTGCTTCCCCTGGATCAGAGGAATGAGCTGGTCATCGAGCTGACGAAGGGGCTGGAAATCGGAGAATACCAGTTTTCCAAGTACATCCCCCAGTATCTGGGAGCACTGGCGCTTTACCTGCACCCCAACGAACTGGACGAGCTTTTGGGAGACTTTCGCAAGCTCCTGGAAAACACCAACGAGAAGGTGGCTTCCGTCACCCTGGATACGGTGGGAGAGATCATCAAACGCTTTCCTGAATACCGAAACCGATTTCAGCAGTCGGAGGAAGAATACAACAGGAGAAAGCAGGTGCTGCTGGGCATGCTCCTGCGGGGGCTGGCCAATTACAACGAGGTCGTCAGCCAGGAAGCTTTCATGGTCATAGGGCAGCACATATTCGGAAGTCCTATGCTGGATCTGGAACGAAAACATAATATTTTTCAGCGAATCAGCAAGAAGATGCTGACGCTGGTCATCGATCAGAAGGAAAACGAGCTGACCTTCTTTACCAATGCGGCGGCGCTGAACCATATATACCGGTTCATCTCCGAATACATCCTGAAATACGGAAGCTTTAGCCCTGAGGAGAGAGAAAAAGTCGCCTTTTTTCCTGGCACCTTTGATCCTTTCTCCCTCAGTCACAAGGGAATCGTCACTTCCATACGGGATCTGGGATTCGAGGTTTATCTGGCTTTGGATGAGTTTTCCTGGTCGAAAAAGACCCAGCCAAGGATGATCCGCCGAAAGATCATCACCATGTCTGTGGCCGATGAGGGAAATGTCTATATCTTTCCCGATGATGTGCCCATCAACATCGCCAATCCCAGGGACCTGGAAAAACTGCGGATGATGATGCCTGATAAAGAAATTTATATTGTTGTAGGCAGCGACGTGGTCATTAACGCTTCATCTTACAAATTGCCTCCTTCGGAAAATTCCATTCATACCTTCAACCATGTAGTTTTCCGCAGAGAGAGCGCGGAAGAAGGGGAGGAAAAACGGGATGATCTGACCGAAGCTTATCGGTCGATTTCGGGAAAGGTGGTCGAGCTGACTCTGCCGGTGCATCTGGAGGACATCAGTTCCACCAGGATCCGCGAAAATATCGACTATAACCGGGATATTTCCAACCTGATCGACCCGGTGGCCCAGAATTATATTTACGACAACAGCCTCTATCTGAGAGAACCGCAGTATAAAAACATCCTTCAGACCAAGATGATCCGCTTTGAGCCGATGAAACACAGAGGCAGCGGTATTCTCAGCGATCTGGAGTCTGAAATCAAGGCGCGGGGCCATAATTTCCATATGCTGAAAGACTACCTGAACCGTGGGGAAGTCAGGACCGTGGCCATCCGTGACGGTGGAAAAAACGATCGGGTCCGCGCTCTGGCCGCAGTGAAGGAGATTACCACCGCACGGCTGTACGAAGAATTCAAAAGCGCGGAAATCGCTGCCTATCTGCGGGAGAAAGCCACCGGAAGGATTATGGTCATCGGCGGCATCTATTTCTCCCGTGACACAGCAATACGGGACATCGTCCAGATGATCCTGACGGAGACTCTTTCCCAGGCGCTGCGGGAGGATGTGACCTACGCGGTCTATCATCCTGTAGTGGGAGAGGATAAGAATGACACGATTGGCGCTGTTTTAAAACGGCAGGGCTTCCAAGAGATCGTCATCGGCGGCTGGGAGACCGGTATATATGAGGTGGACATGAAGAGCCCGCTTTCGGTGTTCCAAAACATGGATACGGTGCTGAAGGATCCTTTCGATAAAGATGAAAGGATTCTGGAGGTTATGGAGCAGGCGCATATTGACCTGCAGCTGGCACTCACCAGGCTTTATCCGGGCAATCTGGTGCTGTCCTTCAATTCCGGCGTCATGCATCATAAGATCATCAATATGATAACAGCGGATAACGGAGTTCCTTCCGAACCGACGAAGGTCCGGAATCTGGGGCCGTATATGTGCGTGCCTTTTGGAAAGATTCTCCGGGGTATGGCGGTGCCCAATACAGTGACGAAGACGATTCACACGGAGAAGCGGTTCGACCCGGATCTAAAGGATTTCAGCATTGAAGAATATCCTTACTATTCTCCCATTGACAGTCAGGTGAAGACCATTAAATCCTTTGACAGGCCGGTAATCCTGGTGGACGACCTGCTGCACAAGGGCTATCGGATGAAGGAGCTGGACCCGGTGCTGAAAGAAAATCGGGTGGAAGTCAGCAAACTGGTGGTAGGCCTTTTGTCGGGCAGAGGAAAGGATCTGATGACGATTCAGGGAAGGAAAGTCGACAGCGCTTACTTTATTCCCAATCTGAAAAGCTGGTTCGTAGAATCCAGTCTCTATCCGTTTATCGGTGGAGACGGCGTTAAAAGGGATTACGAAACCGATTCCAGCCTGCAGGCCTCCATCAATCTGATTCTGCCCTACGGAGCGCCCACCTTCCTGTCGGATGCTTCCAGGGAAGCGGTTTATCAGTTTTCTATGGTATGTCTGGAAAACGCCAGAAAGATTTTTCTGGCGCTGGAAGAGGCCTATCAGAATGTCTTTGAGCGGAAGCTGACTCTGCAGAGGCTTTCGGAAGCGGTCATTTCGCCGAGAGTGCCGGATCTGGGAAGCTGCATGAACTACGATATGAACCTGGCGCCGTCGGGGTATCTGCTCAATGGAATCGAGAAACTAATCAGACTGGAGAGTGTAATATTATGAAGCGATTAAGCGATTTGTTCGAAGAACCTGCGATTATCAATATAAAGCAGGAAAGCTTTTTTATAAAACCGAAGAAGAACCCTTTCCCCATAAAGGGAAAAAAGAGGGTTAACCTGCTGGCCCTGGGGGATGTGGGCAGCATGCTGCTGATCGGGCTTCGCCTGCTGGGAGCTGAGGGGATTGAATCTATCGGCATCTGTGATCTGGACCCGAAGGTGACCGCACGCTTTGAGATGGAGATCAACCAGATCGATCAGCCGCTGGATCACAGCCGCCTTCCCGAAGTGGAGATTATCAGCCAGCAGCAGCTTTTCGACTGCGATATGATGGTCTTCTGCGCATCAAAGGGGGTGCCGCCTGTGGGCGGCGACGTGCGGGATGTGCGCATGGCCCAGCTTTCAGCCAATGCGCAGCTTTCGGAGCATTTTGCGCGGCAGGCGGCAGAAAGCGGCTTTGAAGGTATTTTTGTCGTTGTTTCCGATCCGGTGGATCCGCTCTGCAAAGCCGCATACAGCGCAGGGCTCAGGAGAGAGCAGGTGCAGGGTTACGGCCTGGGAGTCATGAATGCGAGGGCCTTGTATTTTGCCCGCAGGGATGAGCGCTTTGCTTCTTTTCTGACGGAAGGAAGAGCTTTCGGCCCCCACGGTGAAGATTTGGTTATCGCCAACAGTCTGGAAAACTATGACGACGGCATTTCCAAAGAACTCACCAGGCTGGCGGCGGAGTCCAATATGAAAACCCGGGAACTGGGCTTCAAGCCGTTTATCGCACCGGCCCTGTCATCGGGAGCAATTTCCCTTTTGGCGACGCTCAGCGGGCAGTGGAACTACAGCTCGGTCTATTTTGGCAGAGGCGGCCGGGGCGCGTTTCTGGGGGTGAAAAACAGGAGGACTCCTTATGGGATCGAAGTTGAAAATCTTCCCCTTCCGGAGGAACTGTTTTCACGCATCGAATATGCATATGAGCGTTTGAGGGAATTGCTTTAAAATGCCATTGCAGAGAATAAGTGAGGAGGGATTTTTGTGGGACAGTTTGTATTAGTAAATCCGCTGTGCAGTGATACAAAGAAGGCGGAAAGGCTGCAGTCCATACTGGACGCCAGCTTGAAGGGGTATGGCTACGATGAGATCGTAACGGCAGAAGAGTTCGAAAATACGGATCTGCGCAATAAAAAGATTTTATTTTCCATTTCTCTGGGCGAATCGGGGATCAATCTGGAGTATTATAACATGCTCAAACAGATCCGCCTGCGCCGGGACTGTTTTGAAGGCAGTGTAGGAGGCGTGATTGTAGACGGAAACAGCGAGTTGTTTACCAAATCCATTTCCAGAGAATTTGTATTCAGCGCCAACCGTTCCGGCTGCGCCTTTCCCGGGAGGCCCCTTGTGGAAGGAACCAGGTCTTTGAAAAATTTCAATATCCGGGCCCAGAATCTCCACATGGATAATCTGGGAGCATATATCGTTGCCGGCCGGCAGCTGGTCTTTAATATTCTGGAATTTACAGAAATGAAAAAGGAGCGTCCCAAGATACTGATGATTCACGCCAGCGACCGCAAAACATCCAACAGCCTGAGCCTTTGGGAGCTGGTGAAGCAGCATCTGAACAGCTGTGATATCAAAGAGATCTCTCTGCGCAACGGAAAGGTCCTCGATTGTCAGGGATGCCCTTATGAAACCTGCAAGCATTTTGCGGAAGAAGAAAAATGCTTTTACGGAGGTCCCATTGTGGAAGAAGTTTATCCGGGGATTCTGGAGGCTGACGCGCTGGTGCTGGTATGCCCGAATTACAATGATGCGGTGGGAGCCAATATCGCTGCTTTTATCAATCGTCTGACAGCACTGGTCATGAACCACAAGTTTTACGATAAAAGTCTCTTCGGAATCGTTGTTTCCGGATACAGCGGAGGCGATATTGTGGCCCAGCAGATGATCAGCGCCCTGAATATGAATAAAACCTTCCGTCTGCCGGGGCATTTTTCCCTGCTGGAAACGGCCAATGATCCGAAAACAATCCTGCAATCCGAAGGGATCGAGGCGCGGGCGGAAGCCTTTGCCCAGAACATTTTGAAAAACCTCGGCACGGGCAGCGGCAGATAGCTTGCCTTTTGGGCAGTGTTTCCTGAACCATGTTTTTTTCAAAAAGCGCAGCTCCGGTAACTAATCCCGATTTTTTTCAAAGGTTACGCATTTTTCAACGATTCTGCGGTCTCCAAAACGACCTGCGGCACAAATTTTCATTTCTACCGGTTTCGAGCCTCCGCAAACCCACAACTTTGCATGATTTTTTCGAAAAGTTACCGCAGACCGTAAATCACACTGCTTTCCCCGATTGAACCGGCCTTGGCGAGCGGTACAAAATAGTTGAAAGATGCTCGACATAGCTCGCATCTTATGGTAGAATGAAGCCGCTATTTCTTGGAGAAAGGAGGAACGCCTATGGACAATGAAAAAGATTTTGACCTAGTCATAGAAGAGATCCTGGAAAGCATTGAAAATAAACAGTATATCAGGGCCAGAGATGAACTTTTGAAAAATAATGAAGTGGACATCGCAGAGATTCTGGAGGAAGTGCTGGAAAAGCTGGATGTGGAATCGACGATCATTGTCTTTCGTATGCTCCCAAAAGATGTTGCTGTCGAGGTGTTTTCCTATCTGCCTTCCGAGGATCAGGTGGAGATTATCCACGGAATCACGGACCGGGAAATCAGCTACATCATAAAAGAATTGGACTTTGACGATAAAATCGACGTTCTGGAAGAGCTTCCGGCGAATCTGGTGGATAAGATCCTGGAAAAGACTCCGAAAGAAGAGCGGAAGCTGATTAATACGTTTCTCAATTATCCGGAGAACAGCGCCGGCAGTTTGATGACGCCTGATTACATCAGCCTGCAGGACAACATGACCGTTGGTGAGGCGCTGGCCTATATCAAAAAAGAAGGTATGGATAGTGAGACGGTTTATACCTGTTATGTTAAGGAGAAGGGCCGTAAACTGGAAGGCATCGTTTCGCTGCGTTCCCTGGTCATCAATGACGAGGATGTGAAAATCTCCGAACTGATGGGTACCGACTATGTTTATGTAAATGTGTACGACGACCAGGAAGAGGTTTCGGAAGCTTTTAAGAAATACGGTTTCCTGGCGATACCAGTGGTGGATAAAGAACATCGGCTGGTGGGGATCATCACAGTAGACGATATTTTGGATGTAATTGAAGAGGAAACTACAGAGGACATCGAGCGTATGGCCGGCGTAATGGATGATTCGGATACGGAATATCTGGATATGAGCGTGCTGCGCCATGTGCGCAACCGTCTGCCCTGGCTGTTCATACTCATGTGTTCCTATATCATAACGGGAGGCATCATCGGCAGCTTTGAAGCGACGCTGTCCCAGGTCATCTGTCTGGTGGCCTATATGCCGATGCTGATGGGAACCGGGGGCAACTCGGGGTCTCAGTCAGCCACACTGATTATTCGAAGTCTGGCACTGGATGATATTGATTTCTCCGACATCGGGAGAGTCATCTGGAAAGAGTTCCGGGTGAGTTTAATCATTGGAATCGTTCTTTCCACACTTAACTTTATCCGCATCTGCTGGCTGGAACCAGGCGGCGCGGGAACCGGGCCCGGACCCGGAGGGTGGGGCTATGGACCTATGATTGCCACAACGGTCTGCGGCTCTATGCTGCTGATTGTTATCGCGGCAAAGATCATCGGCAGCGTTCTGCCTATGGTAGCGAAAAGAATCGGCATTGACCCTGCTCTGATGGCGACCCCTATGATCTCTTCGCTGACAGATATGGTGTCTGTTGTAACCTATATGCTTCTGGCAACCGCTTTGGTACTGTAAAGGTGATAGGAAGATGAGCAATGACAGGCGGGAAAAAAAGGACGGCATCAGAAAAAGAGCCATCCTCATATGGACATTATTGATTCTTGGATTCTGCGCAATCGAATTTCCAGGGATCCTGTTTGTAAAAAACCGGGTATACCCTTTCCTTTTGGGTATGCCTTTTCTTTATGGCTACGCCATCTGCTGCTGGGCCTATATGGTCTGCGTGTTTTTCTATGCCTGGCGCACCAGATGGGGGAAGCAGGCTTTCTTGAAGAGGAATCGCTTAAAGTGACTGATTAAACTTATATCCCACTCCCCGGACGCTGATAATGTACTTGGGGTTGTCGGGATGGCTCTCCAGTTTTTTTCGCAGCGTGCTGATATAGACCATGACGGTTTTCGCATCGTTTTCCATACAGGTCGTCTTCCAGATGGCCTCAAAAATCTGTTGGGCGGAGAACACCTTGCGGGGATTTTCCAGCAAAAGCCTGAGTATTTCAAATTCCTTTGTGGTGACGCTGACCGGCTCGCCCTCCACGAAGATTTCGTGGGTATCCAGATCTACCGTGAGTCCTTCAAATTCATAGATGCTGCTGTCAGGAGGCTGTGAAATCTGGGCGCTGAGGGTGTTCTGCCTGCGCAGATGCGCTTTGACCCTGGCTACCAGTTCTCCCGGCATGAAAGGCTTTGTCATATAATCGTCGCCGCCGGCGGAAAGGGCAATGATCTTGTCGATTTCCTGCGTCTTGCAGCTGAGAAAGATGATGGGAGCATTGCTGATCCGGCGGATATCCAGGCACAGAGCAGGCCCTTCCGTATCCGGCAGCATGATATCCAGAATAATCAGATCCGGATTTTCTTTTTTTAATATTTCCAGCGCCTGCCTGCCATCGTAGGCGGAAAAAGCAGTGAACTGCTCCTTTACTAAATAAGAACAGACCAGTTTGTTAATCGGTTTTTCGTCATCTACTACCAGAATCTTTTCCCTTGTCATTTGAAACCTCCTTATACAGCGGAATTGTAAACGTAAAAGTGGTGCTTTCTCCCTCGATGCTTTCTGCAAAAATAGTGCCTCCATGGGATTTGATAATCTCTTTGGAGATTGTCAGACCCAGCCCCCTTCCCGGACTTTTTTCTTCCGGCGCCACCGGGTTGGCCCTGTAAAAACGATCAAAGACGTAGGGCAGATCTTTTGGAGAAATTCCTTTGCCGGTATTGGTTACTGAGGTGACAAAGGAATCCTCATCATCCACCTGGAAAACGATGAGCAGAGAGGAATCCGTATCCGAATATTTGATCGCATTGCTCAGCAGGTTGGAGAACACCTGACTGATCCTGGCCTCATCTGCTACCAGCCAATAGCCTTCCAGGTTTTTTCTGTCGTATTTGACAGTGGTGGGAAGCCCCGATTCACGAATCTGAAAGAAATGTTCCGACAGCAGGTGATCGACCAGTTCTGTAATCGTGCAGGTCATAAATTCGAAGGAAAATTGGTGCGTCTCCAGTTTGGAAAGCTGGTCCAGATCATCAATGAGCTTTTTCAGAAGCATGGTCTTTGAGGTGATGATTTCCATAGCCTCCCTGACCTCCTGATCCTCTTTGATGACCCCTTCATCCAGGGCGGTCAGGTAGCCGGCGATGGAAGTGACAGGTGTTCTCAGTTCATGGGAAATATAGGAAAGCAGAAGATCGCGGGACTGCTTGGCCTGAATCTGCTGCAGCTGGGCGGATTTCATGACCGTGATGTCGCGCAGAATCCCTTCCACGGCAATCGGCTTTTTCCCTGTTCCGGTGATAATGGTAGCTTTAATTTCGCCCCAGAAGGTTTCTCCGTTTTTTCGGACAATCTCGACAACCTGTCCTTCATCGTGCTGTATTTTCCCGTTAAAAATATCTTCGACCGCATCCAGATACTTTTCCTTTACCAGATGAACGTAAAGCCGCGGCGATTCATAAAACCGTTTGGGACTGTAGCCGGTGATGGTTTCCACGGAAGGCGTCACATAGGCAAAGGCATGGTAGGGCGTCAGGCGGTAGTAGAAGATGGCGTCCAGGGCATTTTCCACTACTGTCTGATAGAGATGCTCCGTCAGTCCGGCCTCCTGCCGGGTATATTGGACGTATATGGTCAATATACAGAAATTCAGAATATTGGACAGCATAATCTCAGTCATATACAGGTTGAAAATGGGCGTATAATAGAGCTCCATGACAGAAAGCAGCGCTTTTGTCACGCCCCACATGAAAAACACAATGGTCGCTACATATTTTTCGACGCGGGCCACGCTCCAATAACGGGCCACGTTGTAGCAGATGACCAGAGCCGTAGCGATCTGAAAGGCGCTGATCGGCAGATAATAGGACAGCAGATCGAGCCGGTAGATCATACAGATTCCGGCCAACAAAATCATATAGAGCGAAAAGCGGTACCAATAAGTCGGTATAACTACGTGCATGAAAGCAAACACGCCGAACAGCAGAAAGAGGATATTGAACATATCAATCACTTTACGGATCTCCAGCAAAAAATCGCTGCCCGTGTTGATAAAGATGATTAAGCATAGAAGGCTGAAGGAATACGCAACCCAGGAAAATCCCCAGAACTTCATAAACCGCTCCTGCCTTCGGGAGAACATATAGAAGTATATGAAAGAAATTGCCAGTGTCGCCAGGGCAAAGGCTAAAAGTATGCTAAAATACATGAACTCCTCCAATAAATAAACGCGATGAAAGTCGAGCAAGCTGCTGAGTTTGCGACCAAACCCCGACTTTGTCCGTAAATCCCGCGACCATTGGTCCCTAAAAAGCACCTTGGCCGCAGATTACGGAAATTTTCAATTTTGAAAGCCGCGTACCCCATGAAAACACAGCTTTGTGTAAATTGTTCAACAGCGAGCTCATTTCGCCTCGGTTGTTGAGGCATTTCCAAGGCTTGCGGCCTCTGTTCCTGTTCAAAGCCGCGTTTTCATCGAAATTTTGTGCTATCCGGCTCTGTATCCTTGAAAAAACCTCAACAAGAACTTATCTTTTCGCTGCATGTTGACAAAAATAGCGATTTGCCTTTTGACAGCCCTTTCTATGGGCCTTGCATTTTTCGCCCAAAAGCGGCCTTGGTAACTTATCCCGATTTTTTCGAAAAGTTACGCGTTTTTCAACGATCCCGCGGCCCCCGAAACGCCTGGCAACACAAATTTTTACTTTTAACGGTTCCGAACCCCCGCAACCCCACAACTTTGCGTAACTTTGCGCTGCTTTTTTCGAAAAGTTACCGCAACCCACATCTTTCAATAAATATTACCCTGCGGCAAAGCCGTATTCCAATGGTATATTCATTATAACTTGCAAGCCATGTCGCAGCAAGTTTCAATGAACATCACCTTACGGCG
>NZ_JANFXK010000034.1 GCF_024459955.1 Anaerovorax odorimutans | reverse complement strand
TCCTTTCCAAAAAATATATGATAGCTGCTTCCTTGGTTGGAAACAGCTATGTAAACGGGGCTATATTTTTTAAGCATGTATTTCTATGATCTCGATTTTATTTGTATTTTAACTACAAGGAAAAGCCAAACTGGCTTGACCATGCGGTTCTTGAAATCAGGACATACAGCATAAAAAAGTGAAACAGGATGTGTTGATTGACATTTCTATGCATTAATATTAGAATGAAAAAGCTAGTTCTATGTTTGTTCGCCTTAGATAAAAGATGAAAAAAGTGTACTCGACAAATTCTGTTTTTAGGAGGGACATAACCATGAAGGACATGATTGCGTACTGCGGACTGGACTGTGAAAAATGCGACGCATATCTTGCAACAATTAATGACGACCAAGCGTTGCGTGAGAAAACTGCAAAACTATGGGCTGAGTTAAATAATGCCCCTATTCTGCCTGAGCATATCAACTGTAAAGGTTGTCGTGTTGATGGGGTTAAAACTGTATACTGCGATAATCTCTGCGCTATTCGTCAGTGTGCACTGAAAAAAGGCATGCCTACATGCGGCGATTGTCCAGACCTGGAAAAATGTCAGACTGTTGGTATGATTATCTCAAACAATCCCGCTGCCCTGAAAAATCTCAAGGAATAAACTACATAGTTTGACAAATCCCAGTTAGTCGGGCTAATTTAATGCACCTTCTTGATATAATACTTACTTCCGCTTTAGCCGTTTTTAATAGCGGCAAGCAGAGCACAAAATCTCATTTCTTCCTCTGATAAAAGTCTAACTTTTTTTGGGGTTTATTTCATTGTTCGTGCTATTTTTTCAATCTCACTCTGTCCCAAAAATTCAACGATAGTTTTTCTTTCTATACATTATAACTAGAACTAACAATATTATATACACAACATTGTTGAGCTCTTAAATCACAAAAATAGTTACATGAAACTGTGGATTTAAACTATTAATATAACGTTTCAAAAGTTATGATTTTCATATATATTTTACTTTCGTTGCCTGCTAACACGGCTCCCCCGGTGCCTGTAGTCTCCAACATGCATCCCGTATTTTCAACGTTTGTCCCAGCTATTTTTTTATTTGGTTGCCTGCCGGCACGGCTCGGTAGAGCCGGTCGTTTCCACAAACACATCCCCTTCAATAATCTCGCCGCCGGCCAGAATAATCCGATCCACGATCACCGGATCCTCCTGACGTTTTTCCACATCAATGGCCCGGCTCATAAGCCGTATGTCCACGCCCATATCTTTCAGCAGCCTTCTCACCTGCGGCTCTACTTTTATCACATCGTAAAGGCTGGCATGCTTGTGTCCCGGGAAATCCACGTTGACGTGACGTGCACAGCGGTCCGTGATGTCAAAGAGCTCATGAGCTCCCAGAGCTATGTTTTCTTCCGCCGCAGTAAACCTGCCGTTGTTCCGCATGATTCCGCCTACGTTGCCGAGACCCAGCAGCATGTCGGTCTTTTCCAGGAGGGTTACTTCCGCTCCGGCCTTTCTGGCTGACACAGCAGCCGCGCAGCCGGACCAGCCGCCTCCGATTACTACTACTTTATACAAATTAAATACCCCCAATCGCTTTAGTATATGCGCATTGGGGGATTTTGGTTATTCACTTTAGCGCGGCTTTGTCGATATGCGCCAAATTCCGATTTTTAAGGTTCAACGATATTAAAGAAGTAGTCAAAGCTTGTCATATGCTCTGTCAGTTTTTTGAGCACATCCTGATCTCCTTCTATTTTGACGCTCTTTTTCTGTGCATCTTTATCCCCGGTCAAAATCGCTGCCATTCCTGCCTTGGGCATGGTTAAGGTGGCGTCTGCCTTTGTGTCCTGTACTCCTTTCTGGTACAACAGTACACCGGAATTCACGGTCAAAAGATACGGGTCCCCATCCGTAAAGCTCAGGTTAATCTTCAGGTTCAGATCCTGTGCTTTGTTGGAATCCAGCAGGATACCCATGTAATCCATCATCATCTCTGTAGTCATGGATTTTTTCAGGTCCGCGCTGCTGTTAGCCTTCAGGCTCATATCGCTGGTTGTTCCCTGCCGCAGCTCTTTAGCTCCTGAAAGATAAGCGTTGCGCCAGGTACCGGATTCGGCCTGATAAGCCAGCTGCTCCATGGCGTCGGCACATAGGTAGCGGGCGTCCTTATTTTCCGGATCGGCAAAGACCAGCACATTGGTGATCTCAGCCACCCACTGATATTCTCCCTTGTCAAAGTCCGCTTTTGCTTTTTTCAGAATTTCATCCGTATCGCCCATATACTCTACATACTTCTGTGCGCTGTCGCTGGGTGAAAGCGGATTCAGATTCACCGGATTAGCATCGTACCACCCCATATACCGCTGATAAACGGCTTTGGAATCGTGAGCCACCGTCCCGTAATATTGGCGTGTATACCAGTTCTTTTCCAGATCCTTTGGCAGCTTAATCATATTGGAAATCTCGTCCGAGGTGTAACCCTGGTTGATGTACATGAGTGTCTGATCGTTGATAAATTTATACATGGATGCTGTGTTTTTCATATATGTGTTAATTTCCTGATTACCCCAGTGCGGCCAGTTATGGGCCTGAAAAACCACTTTTACATCCTTTCCATACCTGCCTGCGGCTTCCATGATATATCCGGCCCAGGCGTTTCCGTCCCGTACCTGCGCGCCTCTGAGCGTATACAGATTATGCAGCGTCCCGGTACAGTTTTCCGCCATCCACAGTGCCTTTTTATCTGCAAACCAGGTGTTCATCTCTGCCGGCGCTTCGGTACCCGGCGTCATCTGAAATTCCATCTTTATCCCATCAATCGTACGGGTTTCGCCGGTCTTTTTAATCTCATCATTGGGGGAGATATAGGAAACCGTCCCTGTGGACTGGCCCATACCGATCCCGATAGACATGGCTCCGGTTTCGCCCTTATCAAGAATGGTCCCATACTGATAGCCTGCTCTGCGTCCCATGGCATTGCCCGCATAGACATTTTCGCTGACCGCGTGTTCTTCAAATCCCTCTGGTACAATAATCGGAATATTTTTTTCCTTCACTTCCTTTTCTGTGACAATTCCCTTGATTCCGCCATAATGGTCCACATGAGGGTGGCTCATTACAATGGCTTTGACCGGCCGTTTACCCAGTTCTTTGTCCACCAGCTGCATAGCTGCTTTGGAACATTCCGTGCTCATGAGCGGATCGAAAACGATCCACCCTGTATTTCCCTTGATAAAAGTGATATTGGTCATGTCGTAGCCTCTCACCTGATAGATCCCCTCAGTCACCTCAAAGAGTCCGTAGAGATGGTTGTTCTGTGTGTTGCGCCACAGGCTCGGGTTTACCGTGGCCGGCGCTTCTTTGTTCTCAAGAAAATCATACGCCTTCTGACTCCAGACGATTTTGCCGCTTTCGTCTTTCAGCACCAGCTCCTCCGGTGCTGCGATCAGACCTTTCTCAGCATACTTTTTTTCCTGTTCATCCTTAAAGTCCAGCATCGTATATACTTTTTCATTGGCCTCTTTGGTGAGCTCTGTGGCCCCTTTTGCGGAGCTGTCCAGATCACCCTGGCCGCCGCACCCCGATAAACTTAGAACCGCTACAACTGCGGCCGCGCAAAAAATTCTCCGCTTTTTCATAAAATCCTCCTGGTTTATATATCAATAATCTATGCTTTCATTTTAACTTTTTCGGCAAAAAAAGTAACCACCCAAACGGGTGGGGGGTGGTTAGATGTAATTATACTCGCAGGCCGCTTTGAGGCAGTGCGGCCGCCGTTTTAACGATCTTCATTATCCAGCCGGTTATTTTCACCGGTGAGCTTTTCTACATTCCCGTCAGTTCCCTGTGAATACTTTTTCTTCAGTCGGTAAAAGCCAATTCCGCAATGTACAAAGGTTACGCCATAAACAACAACAAGTATGGTCCAGAGCACGATCAGCATTATACCCGCCGCATTATCATGCACTCCATTGATAATCGAAGGAATCTGCGCGACTCCCGCACACAGGAAAATTGCCATCAACAGCAGCATTCTCTTCATGAAAATACGCTTTAACATTTCCAGCTTTGATTCGTTGTCACAAAAGATCTCCAGTTCGCTTTCCTCCGCATTGGCGGCCTTTTTTCTGAAATAGCTGAATCCGTTCAGCTCCTGCAGGTATTCCCATCCGTAGTCCGCGTACAGCTGCAGGTAGCCCTCCTTTTCCGAAGCTTCCTGCGGGTTGAAATCCAGCCGGTATACCACATCCTCCGGCTCGCATTCTTCAAAATAGTAGAAGAACGGCATTCCGACTCTGGTCAGCCTGTATCCCTGATTGTGCCGTTCTCTGAGAAATTGCTCTTCTTTTTCATAGTCGGTTAACAGGAAGATATGACATTCTCGTTTCTCTTTATTTTTCATCGTACACCTCTCCTCTGCTGTTTTTATAAAGCCGCTCAATGCGTTTGATTTCAAGCTCTAAAATCTGTTTTCCCAGATCGGTTATCAGGTAAAGCTTTCTTTTTTCCTCTTCACGGATAAAGCGGATCAGTCCGTCCTTTTCCATTTTGGACAGGCTGCCGTACATGGTTCCGGGACTGAGGACGACTGCGCCTCCCGTCAGTTCCTTTACCTTCTTTCCAATGCTATACCCGTGCATTTCCTCCTGTAAACAGAACAGAATGTAGAATCCGCTCTCTGTCATAGGAATATAGATCCGTTTGATCCTCTCTTCCATAGGGCCTCCGTTTTTAAATTCATACAGGCATCCATTGCACTGCAATACATCGCACTCCGATACACGTATTATATCGAAGTGCGATGTATAAGTCAAGGCAAAGTGCTTTTCTCTGCTTCTTCTTTTTTATTTGTTTTCCGGTCGTGTATTCAGGTATGGCAAGGTCTTTTCCATGATTTCTTTGACAATCGGCGCCGCTGCTTCGCTGCCATGGACTTTTCCCTTTGGGTTGTCAACCACCACCAGGATCGCCACCTGCGGGTCGTCGATTGGAGCCAGCCCTACAAAAGACGCGTAGTACGTTTTAGAGGCCAGACCTTTAGACTCATTCTGGGCGGTCCCCGTTTTGCCGCCCATCTTATATCCCTTCACCTTTGCTGCGGTTCCGCCGCTTTCTTCCACTACGTACTCCATGGCCTCTTTGACTTCATCGGCGGTCTCCTTGGAAATAGCCTGTCTTACCACTTCGGTTCCGCAGGACTTAACCGTTTTGCCGTCGGAGTCGGTGAGCTTGCTGACCAGGTGGGGACGTACCAGAACACCGTCGTTTCCAATAGCGCTGACCGCTGTCAATAGCTGGATCGGCGTGACGGAAATACCCTGCCCATAGGACATGGTGGCGAAATCCACCGATGTCAGCTTGCTCTTATCCTGAATCTGTGCCTGGGCCTCGCCCGGATAATCGACACCTGTTTTCTCAGTTATCCCGAACAGATCCAAATATCTGTAAAACGTATCGATTCCCAGCCGTTTTCCCAGCTGGATGAACACCGGGTTGCAGGAGTTTCCCACTGCCTGTTTTAAGGTTTCATCGCCGTGAGCCTCCGGATATTTCCAGCATTTAAGGACCTTTCCGCTCACATTATAACTGCCGGAGCAATGAAAATGCTCTTTCAGCTTACTGGTCTTTTCTTCGAGGGTTGCCGATAGGGTCAGCAGCTTGAAGGTCGATCCGGGTTCATAGGTATCGCTGACCAGGGGGTTTCTCCACATTTTATTCAGATATTCCGCTTTTTCTTTTGCGGACATTTTTTCAACCTTTTGCGCTTCGCTTTCTGAAAGCGGCACCCTGGCATTATTGGGGTCATAGGTCTCAGTTGTGGCAGAGGCCAATATTTCCCCGGTCTTGGGATTCATCATCAAACAGGTGATCTTATCGGCCTTTGTGGTCTTTTTCCCATTTTTGATGGCCTTTTCCGCATGGCTCTGAACAACCGCGTCCAATGTGGATACCACATTGAGACCGTCCTCTGCCTGATAGGTATCATTGGTTCCATATGAAAGCGTCCGCCCCGCCGGGTCCGTCTTTTCCACTTGTCTGCCGGCAATACCGTTAAGTTCATCGTTGTATTGCAGTTCCAGGCCCGCAAGACCGTCACCGTCACTGGAAACGTTTCCAATGACCTGTGCGGCCAGCGTTTTCATCGGGTAATATCTTGTCTTTCCTTTGGTAATTTCAATGCCCTTGAGTTCGGCCTTCTTTACCTTTTCCATCGTCTTTTCGTCCAGATCTTTGGCGATTTTCACCAGCACCGACTCCTGCCGGAGCTTTTTCTTTACCTCCTTTTTATCCAGGCCCAGTATCTTAGCCAGCTCTTTAGCCGTTGCGTTTTGTGCTTTTTTGTCTATGTTGGCGGGTCTGGCCCAAATTACATAGGTGGTGGCGCTGACAGCCATAACGTCTCCGTTGCGGTCGGAAATGCTCCCTCTTGCCGCACTCACCACCTTATTTCTCGTCTGCTGCTGTTCTGCCATAGCCGTATAGGTTTCACCCTTCACAACCTGAATATAGCCGGTTCGCAGGCACAGCCCGACTATCAGCGCAGCCAGAATGCCGAACATATAGATGCTTCTTTTTTTGCTTAGACTCGTAGGTTTTGCCATGATTTCTACCCCTTTTCGTGCTGCTTATTTATAAACAATAACACAAATCAGCCATAGGATAAAGGGGTCTGCTCTCGGAATATTCCGTAAAATTCTTAATATTTTATAAAGGGCGGCGTACACAGACAATTTCTTCGCTGTCCGTATACGCCGCCCTTGTATTTTTCAATAACTATATTAATTTATGCCGCGGCTTTTACCTCTTTATTTTCCTGCTCAGCCTTTTCCTCCAGCTTTCTGGTGGCAAACCAGGCAACAGCGACCGCTGTAACTCCGGCAACGCCTTTACCTACGATTACCGGAAGGATCATCTCTCTGTTGACGCTGGCAGCAAATGCCAGGTCGTCGCCGATAATGAAGGTTCCGCTCACCATGAACGCGGCGTTGAGAATCTTGCCCCTTACGTTCATATCCTTCATCATGCCGCACATAGGGATATTGTTAGCCATGCTGGCCACAAGACCGCCGGCAGCCGTATCGTTGATGCCGATTTTGGATCCTAATTTCTGCAGCGGGCCGCTCAGCTTTTTGGTAATAACGTATACCATCGGGAAAGCGCCTGCCAGCATAATCGCAATATTGCCCACGACTTCAAAGCCCTCTGTCAGCGGAGCCATTCCCGGAATAATCGTCAGTCCGGTCAGCGACTCCACGATGGAGCAGACCAGTGCCGCGGTAATGATCGCAACCACCAGATCACCAAAGATGCGGAAACCTTTAATCATTTTCTCAGGCACCAGCTTCAGTCCCAGAACAATCAAACCTGCAAACAGGATGATTGGCAGCAGATTCCGCAGAATCATGGACAGCTCATATCCCGCAGCCAGCCCTCCGGCAATACATCCTACCGGAATCGTCGTCACTCCGTACAGGATACCCTGTGCCATAAACGGGTAGTCTTCTTTTTTCAAAATACTAATGGCCACCGGTATGATAAACACGATCGTGTTGCCCATCATTCCGCCTAAAATCAGGCCGGAGAAGTTCGCCACGTCTTCGGTAGCGGCCATTTCGTGAGCGATGGAATACGCTCCCATATCCATTCCCAGGAAAGAACCTGCCATCATTGCCGGATCAGCCCCAAGAAACTCATAAACCGGCCCCAATACCGTCAGCAGGATCTTTGTCAGAACCGGAGCAAAGGCCAGTATTCCCAGCATGGAAAGCGACAGCGCTCCCAGGGCGTGAAAACCTTCTTCAAATTCATCCGCAAGTCCCAGCTTAAATTTTTTCTTGGTTATTTTATCAAACCCTCCCAGCACCATAAAGAGTACCATAATATCCACAACGATTTGATTAAAACTTAAATGATCCACAATTTCACCACGCTTTATCCGCGTATTTTCTTCCTTTCCTTTTTCTCGTTTCTTTTTTCTTACAGCTCTATTCTACACCTAATATTGTTAAACATTCAACGATTTATTTGCTATTTGGATGTAATTGTTTTGCTGTATTTATAACTAATTTGTTTGCTTATTCATCATTACATTAACTAATTTGCTATTCAATATTTCAGATAATTCACAACTCCATCACAAACCTGCAATTTTCAACGTTTCTGCTGCTTGTCCACTTTTTGTTAAATTAATATCATATCGCTGTTCAAAGGAAGAATCCGTTTCTTTCGACACAAAAAAAGCGCAGGGATTAAACTTCCTTGCGCTTTGAAAAGGCTCTTTATCTAAAACCTTTGGTTCTTTTATACTCTCTGCTCCACGGAAAAACATTTCACTACAAATCTGCTCCCATCAGCGACTGTCACAGCCAATCCGCCTTTCTTGTCAAAGATTCTCAGATCACTGATACATATCTCGTCGGATTCATTAATCACATCAAAAATTCTCTCTTCAAATTCCTGCACTGTCATATAGTTCTCCTCTTTTTTCCATTTTGTTTTGCATTTGAACAAATTGTTGCCTTTACAGTCCATATTCTTCTTACAGAGCAAAAGATATGCAACCGCATGGTGGTATATTAATTATGATTATGCCACCATTTGGTAACATTAGCAAGAGGTGATTTTATGAGAATTAATAACCGAATAGCGGACCTCCGCATTGATCACGACCTGACACAGCAGCAGATTGCCGACCTCTTGCATTGTCAGCGTGAAGTCTATCGGAGATACGAAAAGGGAGACAGAGAACTTCCTTTATGGGCGGCTGTTCAACTGGCAGAATACTACAATGTATCGATTGACTATCTTCTGGGCTTATCATCGCAAAAGCGTCATTTCCGTGACGCGAAAGGAGCGATTTTTAAGAATACCCGCAAAGCCCGCGGCAAAAACAACATCGGTGGAGCCGGCTGACTTTGTTCCAATCTCCCATATCTTTTTCTATGCCTGGTATACGAAAACACGGAAACCAAAAGGTCTGCGTTTTATTTGCATGGCAGCCTGCTTCCGATTATCCGTGTTTCCAGTTTGATCTTATTTTATTTTGCTTCGTTAGTCCCCGTTTTATTCCTGTATTCCCGGAATGGTTGGGATTGCCTCAATAGCAGGCCTCAGCTCTTCATCCGTAGGGATATGGTCAGCCATTTTCCCTTCATTATATGCGGCATAGGCAGTCATATCGAAATATCCCGTTCCGGTCAGTCCGAAGAGAATCGTTTTTTCTTCTCCGGTTTCTCTGCACTTTACGGCTTCGTCAATGGCGCAGCGGATCGCATGGGCGGATTCCGGCGCCGGCAGAATTGTTTCCAGCTTGGCGAACTGCACGGCGGCGTCGAATACCTTTGTCTGTTCCACAGCAACGGCTTCCATATATTTGTCGTGATAGAGCTTTGACAGGATCGGAGACATTCCGTGGTATCTCAGGCCGCCCGCATGGTTGGCGGAAGGCTTGAAGGTGCATCCCAGCGTGTACATCTTTGCCATCGGCGTAATTTTTCCGGTATCGCAGAAATCGTATTTATAGACGCCGCGGGTAAAGGATGGGCAGGATGCCGGTTCTACGGCCACGATCCTTGGATCTTTTTTACCCGTAATTTTATCCCGCATAAACGGTGCGATCAGTCCTCCCAGGTTGGAGCCGCCGCCCGCGCAGCCGATGACGATGTCCGGATATTCGTCCAGTACTGCCATGGCCTGCTCTGCTTCCAGACCGATGATGGACTGGTGAAGCAGCACCTGATTGAGTACGGAGCCCAAAACATAGCGGTAGCCGTCGCTGGTGACCGCTCTTTCAACGGCTTCGGAGATGGCGCAGCCCAGACTTCCGCTGTTATCCGGATCTTCTGCGAGAATCTTCCTCCCCGCTTCCGTGCGATCGGAAGGTGAAGCGAAAACATTTCCGCCAAAGGTTTCCATGATACTCTTTCTGAAAGGTTTCTGGGTAAAGGATACTTTAACCATGTATACCTCCAGATCCAGTCCGAAGTAAGAGCATGCCTCTGAGAGCGCCGTGCCCCACTGGCCCGCTCCGGTCTCTGTGGTTACGCCCTTAAGTCCCTGCTGCTTTGCGTAGTAGGCCTGGGCAACGGCGGAATTGAGCTTATGGCTGCCGGAGGTGTTATTTCCTTCAAATTTATAATAGATCTTCGCCGGGGTGTCCAGGGCCTTTTCCAGGTTAAAGGCCCTGCACAGAGGCGACGGTCTGTAGATTTTATAAATATCCAGCACTTCCTGCGGGATATCGAAATATCTGGTGGTATTGTCCAGCTCCTGCTTTGCCAGCTCTTCGCAGAATACGGGATATAAGTCTTCTGCTTTGGCCGGTTTTCCGGTTGCCGGATTGATCATCGGGTCATGCTGCTCTTTCATGTCAGCCCTCAGGTTGTACCATTGTTTCGGCATCTGGTCCTCTGTTAGATATAATCTGTGCGGTATCTTCTTTGTCATTTTTGTTCTCCTTTCAAATTCCCTGATTGATTGAGGCCAGGTGTCTGTAATAAAAAAATCATCTTCGGTGAGTTATTCGCGCGTGGCGCTCACTTTCATATTGTAGATTTTTTTGAAATATAGGAAATGCCACGCATTCGATATTTCCTATATTATAAAAAAAACGCTCTTATCCCTGCTATGGGACAAAAGCGCTGCTTTTGCTATGCCACCCTGAGAACAGATTACAAATCTGCTCCTGATCTCCGCGTACAGCTGTTGATACGCGCTCCCTTTGTAACAGGCGGAGCTCCCGTCAGGTGCTACTCGGCGCGGCTTTCCGTGCCTTTCGTCCTACCCTCATAAGTCCATTCGGTCTGGCTGTCCTTATCGCATTCTCACCATCTGCGATTCTCTGTGAAGTCCTGATCCAAACTTACTAGTCTCAATCATCGGTTTCAAATTCAGTTTTATTATGGTGTTTATTATAAGGGGTTATTTGTGCTGTGTCAACTGTTTTTATTGTAAATCTTGTAGCTTTTACACAATTATATAGTCCGCAGGACTTATGCGGATTTTATTTATGTCTTGACAGTTATACATATTTTTATTAAAATGTAAATAAATTACATTTTAACGATTAGGAGATATTATGTATCAACAGCTGCGGCTTCGGCAGGATCTGAAGCAGGAATACCTGAGACAAGAAAAATTGGCTTTACGGCTGGAAAATCGCTTAAAACAATTACCTCAAGGCAGTCTTGCGCTTCGCAGGGACTGCTATTACCGGATTCTGTCGGGCAAAGGAAAGGTTGAACAGATTCCAATCCCTCCGTATGCTGCCGACAGTCGTGCCTTAATCCGGCAGCTGAAAGAAAGGCGGTATATTCAGAAATTGCTTCCCATCCTGGAAAAAAACTTAAAATACCTTGAAAAAGCTTTAAAAAATTTGCAGCTTTACGATCCGATTTCTGTGCAGGAAATTCTCCCGGCCGCCTATAATGATTTCGATTTTTCCGGCTTGCTTCTGTCCGGGGATTTAGACCCTGCAGCCTGGGCTTCCCAGTCATATCAATCCAACCCTTATTTCCCTGAGAATTTAAAGTATCAATCTGAGGGAGGGCTTTTAACGCGCTCAAAGGCAGAGTCCATGATCGCCACACAGCTGGAACGCCACCATCTTGCCTTTCGCTATGAACCGGCTCTTTCCCTTGGGAGCCACACCTTCTATCCGGATTTCTGTGTCCTGCATCCGGTTTGCAGACGGCTTGTATATTGGGAACATTTTGGCATGATGGATCACTCAGACTATGCTTGCGATACGATGTCCAAGCTGCAGATTTATATGGATCACGGGTATCATCCGGGGAATAACCTTATCTTTACTTGGGAGTCAGGCTCGCATCCGCTCACCTTTGCTCACATCAACACCTGCATCCGTAAATATTTTTCCTGAACACTTGTTTTGCCGGCTTCATTAGTATCGTTTTGCTGGCTTCATTGACACCATTTTGCCGGCTTCATTATCTGTGTTATAAAATTGCCTCTTACTTGCTGATTTTATATCTTTTTTCAACGTTTTCGCCAGCTTGTCCGGGATATTTTCGCCAAATATAAGTATCCCGCAGCAATCAGGGCCGCAAAGCTGCATTTTTCATATAAATCCAGAAAAAATTTTGAGTTTTATAACAGGGCGCGGTCGGCCGCGCCCCGATTCTTTAAAATTCATAGAACTGGCATTTGCACATTTTATGGCTTTTCCCCTGATCGTCCACCATTGTACAGGCTCCGCAGATGCCTTCGCCGCAGCACATATGGAAATTATTGCTGACCACTCGCTTTTTCTCCGGCACTGCGATGGATTCCACGAAATAGTCCGATGCCAGAATCATAATTATGTCATACTCTTCCGGGCACACAAACTCAGGGATTAACTCCGCGTAACGGATGCTGCTTACCGGATAATCCACCAGATAGTCATTGACCAGCTCCTGATTGATCTTATCCAAATCAATGATCATGTCCACGGTGTCCTTACCAAAGGCCCACTGGTTATAGTTGGCCGCAGGAGCAAAACCAATGCCCTTCGTAATGCAGAGCACCTTTTGCGGCTGCTTGGTCAAAAGGTGGGAAACACCTAAAAGGCCATTGCGGTATACGCCTCTGATCTCAATCTCATCGGTCGCTTCCGCCAGAGCCTTGGTCTTTCCCGCCATCACCTTTACCGCAAGATGCAACTGCCCTTTTTCCGGTTCCGCCCGCATAACGGATATGGGCACACTGTAGCAGTCGCTCTCATCGCATTGTTTGAGAAAAACATAGGAACCGGGCATAGATGCTTTCAGGGCAAAGCCTTTGCTTACCTCCACCACCAGTACCACCAGATCCTCGCCGTACCAGATTTTTTTCAAAATCCTTGTTTTCTTACTTTCTCTGCGGTTATTAATTTTCTTTCCGTTTTGGATGTACTCGTTATATATGCAGACACCGCGCCAGTTGCAGTCGCAGCAGTCTTTGCCCTGCAAACGGCTGCAGGTTATACAGTCTCCTGATTCAGCCAGCAGGCAGGGACAGTTTTCCGATCCTGCGTCGACGCATATTTCTTCCTTATATGTCATGGTTATTCCTCCAATCTCTTAAAACCATACTCCATTAATGTATATGCATCTTCGAACCATCTCGGTGCGCCTAGATCCATACTTTTGGTTATAAATGGTAAAAAATCGTTTAGAATTTCCAATGAATTTCAAGGTGTTTCTGCCCCCACCCAACAGAAGAAACATAAATCTCTTCAATGAGTTCTTCTGCCATTATTCGATCGAACTTATCCAGAGCCAGAATTTCACGAGCCTGTTTTAGAATTGTTTCGTTTACTTTCGTCGCATCAAGGCTCATCCTCCCTTGTATCTGCTGCATTTGCTCTGACAGGCTCTGGTTTTCTTGCGCTAGGCGTTCTTTCTCTTCTTTGTAGGCGGAATTGAGTTCTTTGAATTCTTCTACAGTGAGTACACCCTGCACTCGATCCATATACAATCTTGTACTGATTTGCGTTAATTCTTTTATCGCCGTTTCATTCTTTTCCAGTTGTAGTTCTCTGCTCTTTATCTCAATTTCAGCCGTTTCTACCCTTTTAACTCTTGCAGCCATTGCTTCTGGCGAAATACAGTCTTCAACATATTTACGCAGTTCACTTCGCACCTGATCAATTAAGTAGCCTTCCTCGGCGCAAGAGCCTTTACAAGCTGACGCCGTTCTTGTCGAAGTACACCTGTAATATCGACGATTTTTTTTGACCTGTGATACCACCATAGAGCGGCCGCAATTTGCGCACTTTAGTTTCCCGGCAAAAATGTTGTTTTTTCCGGATGCAGTCGGTCGTTTGCGTGTCTTTTTTGCCGCCTGTACTTTATCGAAGTCTTCTTTGCTGATGATTGCTTCATGCGTATTTTCACATCTTATCCATTCGTCCTCTGGCAGTGCTTTACGCTTGTGCGTTTTGAAATCAATCGTTTTACTCCTAAATTGCAACAGATTTCCAATATAGATTTCGTTACGAAGCATTTTGGAAATTACCGATCCAAGCCAAACTGGGTCGTAGTTTGGATTACGCCGTCTGATCATATAGTTGGGGTCAACAAACATTCTCTTATACTCACTAGGAGGAGGAATATGTTCTGAATTTAATACCTTAGCAATTTTATCGCTCCCATATCCATTCAAATATAGTCTGAATATTTTTTTGACCACTTCTGCCGCTATGGGATCAATCATCAATTTGTTGCAATCATTCGGGTCTTTTACATATCCATAGCAGGCATATGAGCCGATGAACATTCCCTGGCGTTTTCTAACCAAAAACGCCTGTTGAACGTTATAAGACAGATCTTCAACATACCATTGATTAACCAGTCCATTGATTTGACGGGATTTTTGATTGCCTCGTACTGCTGTATCACTGTTATCTAATAAACTTACAAATCGAATGTTCCATTCTTTGAATTTTCCATTTATGTATTTCTCAACATGTTCCATATCCCTTGTAAATCTTGACTGGGATTTACATAGGATAATATCAAATTTACCTCCTTCCGCATCTTCAAGAAGCTTACGATACCCAGGCCGATTCGCATCCGTTCCTGAGAAGTCATCATCCGAATAGATATTATATACTTCCCAATTACGCTTCAATGCCTCTTCGATCAGCATTGTTTTTTGTGTTTGGATACTTCTGCTATCTTCTTCCGGGCTAGACTTGTCCCTATCTTCGCTGGAAAGTCTAGAATAAATTCCAACTTTATTCATATTGCACCTCACCTTCTCAAGTAAAGTGCCATGCATATGATGATATCATACAACATGGCATCCCACTAAACAATTATGTATTCCTCGTGTTCATTGCTTAGCTCCCTGCAAAGTATCCGCAGCAATTTGTTTTCAAGCGAAGTCATCCGTTCGCTGCCATCTTCTTTAAAATTGCTGGCGATGCATACTTCCTCCCTTTTTTCACATGGTTCCTGCATTTGCATAATATCCCCCCTAATTCAATACCAGTGTATTAAGCACCATTGCAAAATATGAATAAATCAAAAAACAAAAAAGACATTCATATGCGGTTGAATGTCTTTTTTGTTCATTATCATTCATGCGTACAATTCACAAATATGATTCATATCTATCGCTCCATGTCCATACACTTCCTGCTTTTCGCAGGCTCTGTATCCATC
>NZ_JANFXK010000033.1 GCF_024459955.1 Anaerovorax odorimutans | reverse complement strand
ACGGGCTACGTGTCTGGCCTTCAACCTTTGGAACGGCTATGTGGAGCAAGGCCAGAAATCTATGTTCACGCCGGAATCTTTGTTTTCCTGCGATCTTGCCCCATATTTTTTTGAAGCGATTAAACTGCGGTATCCGGAGTATGTCAGAGATTTGCCCGATCCGTATGAGGAGAAACATAAGGCAATGGGATTGGAGGGTGCGCCATGCAAGGAACGGGGTTAGAGAAACAGGAAGAGATCCAGCGCTTTCTTTCGGTTTTGAATGCGCACGGCCTTCAAAAAGAACAGCAGCAAGTGGAGCTTTTAGTAAAGTATCTGGATGAAATGGACCAACAGTTCCAAGCGGTGCTGGAAGAATTGAAAGCGGTCAATGAACAGCTGAAACGATTCCAGCAGCGGTATGGAGTAGAGGGGCTTTCCGATGCGCTTGGGGCTGCGGTGAACACCGGAAATCAGATGGTACGAGTGAAAGATAATCTGATACGGAATGCCAAAACTTCTGTATCAAAGATTCAGCAGCAAGGTACGAGCGCGCTGCAAAGGACGGTAGCGGCCATGAAGATTCCAGCAGCGCTGGCCCACTTAAAAGAGGGATTGCATGGTACGGCGAAACGGATTGAACGAAGCATTGCGCAGATCGGCAGGGTACAGAATGAAATTCAGGCAGCCGGTATCCATGCAAAAAATGCAGGGCGGGCTATGGTAGGAAAAGAAATTCCCCCTGCCAAATGTGCGCAGCCAGACAAGGGATTGCTTGGAAGGCTGCAAAACGTACTCAAACGCTTGGCAAAAACTGTTTTCGGTCTGGAGCGGAAGACCGATGCGGCATTAGCGAAGGTGGAAGCTTTTCAGCAAATGGGCATTGAAACCCATTCGGTGCGCCAAGAACTAAAAGCTGCCCGGAAATCACAATCCATGAAAGGAGCAGAGCCAAGACTGAAAGACAAGGTGCGTTGACGGAGGCGGATTCCTATGAGCCTGCCTTTTTTAATGGGTGTGGGGGATGTACTAGGAAAGAAGGGGAGACACGTGGGCAGAGAGATCAAAGTCAAAGAAATTGTGAAAGATATCAAAGTTATGGACAAAGCAGCGGCGGTCGCACAACATATGAAACCGGTGTATGTTCGTACAAAAGAATACGCAGAGCCAGAGCGCAGAGAAACACAAAGCAGCTCACCGGTAGAATACGCACAAGGGGCAATCGCCAGCACCGCAGGCCAAGCCGCCCATAAAGCCATTTCTCATGCCAATCGGCAGGGTGGGAAGGTTTTGGAGCGAATCCGCAAGCGGGACAAGACGGTGAAAGAAAAAGTGGTGGACGCTAGAACAGACAACCTGGAAGCTGGAGCAGCTTTTACGCCTGTTGATTCTGGCAATATGCCCTTAACAGAAAAGAAAGCTGTTCCATTCGACTATGAGAAAGCGGCGAAGGTGCGAAGCAAATCGCCTCTTAAGCAAAGCGGCAATTCAAGACAAGCAGATAGCGCGGCCAGAATGGGGAAGTCAGTAGCAGGTGCGGGCATTAAGACGGCTAGGCAGGCTGAACGAAGAGAGCTGGAAATACAAAGCGGGATCAAGGTTTCGAGAAGGCAGGCAAAACGTGCTTACCAGACAGCCCGTCATACGGCTCGTCAGGGAAAGCCTCTGACAAAACGGACGAAAGCCTTTGCCCGCAAAACGCTGAAAACCTTAGCGCAGGCAACAAAGGCCCTCGTGCTTGCGGCAGCCTCCGGCGGCGGGGTGGTGATACTGATTCTGGTGATGATCATTCTCTTTGGGGGAATTCTGTATACGGTAGGAGGGGATAATGCCAGCGCGGTCAGCTCCGTCAGTCCCGAGGTGGAAGCCTATGAGCCGCTGATACAGAAGTATGCGGCCCAGCACGGTATCCCTGAATATGTGGAATTGATCAAAGCAGTAATGATGCAGGAATCGGGAGGCCGGGGAAATGACCCGATGCAGGCAGCAGAGTGCGGATATAACAAGAAATATCCCCATACGCCAAACGGTATTCCCGACCCGGAATATTCCATTAACGTGGGTATTGAGAATCTAGCGGCTTGTCTGAAAGATGCAGGGGCGAAGAATCCCATGGATATGGACAGCATTAAAACCGCCTTACAGGGCTATAACTATGGGAATGGGTACATTTCCTGGGCAAAGAAACGGGACGGACACTACACAGCGGAAAATGCGGTTGCCTTTTCCGAGATGATGGCGAAAAAACTAGGGTGGAAAAGCTATGGAGACAAGGAATATGTACCCCATGTGCTGCGCTATTATGCCTTCGGCCGGGTACCGACAGGAGCAGGTGATCAGGCCATTGTGCAGATTGCGCTGAAGCAGGAGGGGAATGTCGGCGGCCAGCCCTATTGGTCCTGGTATGGGTTCAATTCCAGGGTTGCATGGTGTGCCTGTTTTGTTTCCTGGTGCGCCAATCAGTGTGGCTATATTGAAAGTGGAAGTTTCCCTAAGTTTGCCAGCTGCATGAACGGGGCTGCTTGGTTCCGAGAGCATGGACAGTGGAAGGATCGCAGTTATGTGCCCAAGGCGGGAGATATTATTTTCTTTAACTGGAATGGAGATCAGAAGATTGATCATGTGGGAATTGTAGTGAATACCTCTAAGGGCAAGGTTAATACCATCGAAGGCAATTCCAGAAATATGTGCAGGAAAAAGAGTTATGGTCTGGGGAGCTCGTGGATTGTGGGATATGGGGTGCCAAAGTATTGATGTTGATTTTTGATAAATGCAGGAATGTAACGAAATCGTAACATAAAAAAGAGGAAGCTGGGCTAAAATCAAGAAAAGTTACGAATTTATTACACGAGGGACCCTTTATGGATCAGTGTTTAACACAAGATTATAACATTGGAAAAAACTTGAGAAGATTGAGAAAAAGAGCCAATTTAACGCAAATGGAGGTTGCGACGCAATTGCAGATTATGGGCCTGCCGGTTTCAAGAGAAATATATGCCCAGATAGAAACTGGCAGACACCATATTAAACTTCGTGTGCTGATTGGATTAAAGGAGATTTATAATGCAAGTTATGAAGAATTGTTGGAACTAGTAGAAAAATAAGACGCATTTCAAAATGAAGATTATCAGAAATAGCGAGATCTATTTTTAAGGAAAAATATAGGAGAAACAGGAAGATTAATGAATAATATGGTATAATTTAAGTTGTGTGAATGAAAGGAGTGGGAAGTGTGTTTTATGTTGCCATTTGTGATGATGAAAAGGCAATCTGCGTCGAAATTGAACGGTTTTTAGCCTCCTATATTAAAGATGCGCTTATACAAACAAAAATCTTCTATAGTGGAGAGAAGCTATATAAATCCATGGAGGCAGGAGAACATTTTGATATGATCTTCCTAGATATTGAATTGAAGCTGATTAATGGTGTTAGGGTAGCAGAAAAAATTCGTGAGGAGTTGAGTAATGAAAAAACTCACATTGTATTTATTTCTGGAAAACAAGAATATGCAATAGAGCTATTTTCTGTAAGACCTCTTCATTTCTTAGTAAAACCATTTAGTAAAAAACAAGTAATAGATGTTTTAATAAAAGCAATGAAGCTTTCTCAGATATACCATGAATATTTTGAATTTCGTATTGAACAATCATATTACAAAGTGTTTTATGGGGATGTTTTATATTTTGAAAGTAAAGCGAGAAAGATTATTATTCATATGTCAAAAGGTGAATATGAGTTCTATGGAAAGTTAAACCACATTGAGGAAAAAACTCATGGTAATTTTCTTAGAATACATCAATCTTATTTGGTGAACCCATTATATATTGAACATTATGAATATGATCAGGTACTTCTGCTTGATAATAGAAGTTTGCCTATCAGCAAATCATTTAGAAGCACGGTAAGGAATAAATTATTAGAAAACTGGGAGAACGAATAGTATGGGATCACAATTAATGTTTACCCTTTTTTATTTATGTGGTAACTTGTTTAGAATATATTTAATTTATCAATTTTTAAAAGTGTTTTTTCATTTAAAGGGAGAACGCTATCAGATAATTATGCGAAGTATATTCTTTTTTTTATTCTTTTCTGTAAATAGTATAGGATTTCTTTATTTTAAATGGAGTCCCACGATTATTATGCTTTTGAATTTTGTTGGTGTTTTTATAATAACATTATCTTATTCAGGGAATTGGAAATACCGTATAAGTTCGACAATTATCATCATTACACTTAATCTTATCTGCGAGGATTTAGTCTATAGACTTATGCGGCAACTAGATATTGTACATATTGCAGCTGTTACTATAGCTGTTTCTGATTTACTGCTTTTAATGATTGTGTTGTCACTTCAAAAAATTTCTGATTTTCGACAGGGTGAAGACATTTCACGGATAGAATTAGTAGGCGTTGTAATGGTTCCCGTTATTAGTATAGTAATATCTGCCGTTGCGCTTGATAAGTGTGAAGAAAATTTGGCAATTGCAGTAGGAGGGATAGGCCTTTTATTACTTAATATTTTTATATTTTATCTATTTGATCATTTAGTAAAAATGCATAGAAAAGAATCACAACTGCTGATGTTGGAGGGACAGAATCAAGCATACGAAAAGCAGTTGAATATTTTGGCACAGTCAGAAGAAAATTTAGCTTCGTTACGTCATGATATGAGAAATCATATTGTTGCATTGCAGCAAATGTTAAAAATGAAAGATTTAGAGGAGCTAAAAAAGTATTTAGATAAAATGCTCACAATCTCATTACCAGTGGGGCGTTTTGTTATGACAGGAGATTTTTTTATTGATGGTTTGCTTAACTTGAAACTAGGCGAAGTTGTAAATAAGTGTCAAGCAGAACTAGAGTATAAAGTACAACTTCAAAGCAAAGATGCCATTGATAAAATGGATCTAAATATACTTTTAGGCAATTTATTAGATAATGCAATTCAGGCATTGAAAAATTGTAAATTCAAGAAACAGTTGAAGTTCTTTATGGAAGAAAAAAAGGGTTTATTGTTAATTAGGATTGAAAATAGCCATGAAGAAAAAATTAAGGAAAAAGATGGATTTTTTGTAACGACAAAGCAGAATAAAGGGGGCCATGGAATCGGCTTAAAAAATGTAAGAAGAATTATAGATAAATACAATGGAAAAATAAACATAAACTATACGGAACAATGGTTTTCTATAGAACTAATAATTTTTCTTGGTGCTATGAAAGAAGAATAAAAAATACAATCAAAACCTAGCATCAGTTCACAAATGATTTGAGCTAGAAAGGGTATTTTAGGATGAAAAAAAATAACTTGTTAAAAGGATATACAAGAAATAAGAATTTTAGTGAGATTATCTAAGGATTAGAAGGTATAAAGAAGTATCTTTTGATTTATTGTAGCAAATAACGGACAGAGCATGTGCTGATGAAGCAGATCAACATTTTAGTAGATGCATAAGCTGGTTGATCATGGCGGTGGACATCTAGTCGTCAGTGAAGCTGCTGCCATATTTGGAAAATTCCAGATTTACAGTGATGAGTATGTTGTCATTCTCATCGTTGTCCGATATGATACGAAACAGCAACTGAGAACCATCATAGTTTACTAGAACATACTCTCTCCCCCTACGATTGTCCAGAATCAGAAGTTCCAGATCATTCTGTTTCACGCGAAGGAGCTAAAGCCTCCCATTTTTGGGGGGGCTGCTTCCAATGTTACTACTCGTTCGGGCACCGTGTAAAACAGAATTTTGTAGCACAGCATGCAGGCTATGCTCCCGGTAGTGATGACCAGGGGCGCCTTGCCGACTTCGACAGCTCCATAAAGAGCCAGCTTGCGTTTCTTTCTTACGAACCCACCGTTCTTCAGCACGGATCCATATCCATAAACCTCAAATGTTCTGTGGGCGGGTAACTGGCCCGTTTCAGTAAACGTTCTCCTTTATTGCAGTGACGTAGTTTCACTTCTAAGCGTAGTCCTTTCAGCAGGAACTCGGCTTGTTTTTTTGAAGCTTTGTGCCTCATATAATTCCGGGATGGTAAGGATAAAAATAGTTTTTACAAGATGATAGGCTCTTCTGATTTATGGATCCCTCATTTTGGGCGTGATCATGCCGCTGTTCCTCCTTTCCTGGACAGAACGGTCAGGAAAACGTCATCTTCCGTATAGCCAGTTCTATGGCTACCATGGCCGGGGCGAAGCTGAAAGGGGCATGAACTGGTTTTGGTTGCAGTCACATAACGAATCCGGCTCTATGCTGCGAACGTTGCTGTTTTGCAGGGTTTCAATGTTTTTATAGAGGACTAAGAGGATGATGCTATAATCGGACAAACATGTCAGCTCGTTCCCATATTGTTACTTATTCTATAAGATAAGCTTTCTTTCGCCCTGCCAGGATGTTCATATAATGGGACAGTCTCCAGTCAGCATTTTTTCGGATGTTTTCCGGCATAGATCAATTATAGTAGTATATGTCGGACCAGTGATGCGTCAGGATAGGGCACCGCTTTTTATCCTTCTCAAACAAGTTGATGATTGTTCTCTGCTTTTTGTAATATAATTCCTCGGTTTTGGCCGATGCTTTTCCCAAAAGTGCAGGTTAAAGTCGGTTAAGTTCGTATATTATTGAAGTTGAAGGAAGAGGTTCCTTTTAATATAACAGATATTGTTTTCCGCATTTCCCTTCTTCCAGCCGCTCCGCGGGTCACAGAAATGAATCGAACATCCATAATGGGCACGGACTCAGGAAAAGCATTCCATTTATCTGACTATCTCATCCACTAGCCTCCTCATGTCAGTAACTCTATCAAAGGCCAGTAAGACCGGTACTTCTTAAGATGTCTAATCGCCCTTAACATACATACTTGGTCATTTTGTCTCCCAATTTACCTGGCTGTAGCTATCATTGCTGTATGGGTACGATACAGTCAGGTACTTCTTTCGGGCCCAATTTCCTCGTTCTTCAAAATCAGCCTCCTAAAGTCCACCTGGGAGCACCCGGCTTCTCAGAGTAGTTTCTGGTGGGCGTTTTCACATGCGGCCTATCGGATGGTTTTCATGTAGCGTTGTACCGTGCCATAACTCCACTTGGAATCTTTCTCCGATACGAGCCAATCAAAAGACAATGGTGGTAGATACCCTTTCCGCCAATACTTACTGTCTTTCTGGGGTCAGTGCTAGATCGGTTCTTTGTATGGAGTGTCGGCTTTAGATGGATAAGGTAAAAAGTTCCTTTTTCAGGTGATTTTTGATGGCTTTGCGTTTGCTTTTCATCTGTTTTTCTTTAAACATAGATATATTTTTATAGTTCCAAAGTTATGACTGTACTTTTGATCGATTTTGTGAAATGTTCATTTTTTACAAATGTAAGGATGGTTTTTTACATAGCTCTTTATGTATGGATTAAGAAAATGCTATAATGCAAATCATAAAAAACGTTGTAAAAACCTGAAGAAAAAATTAGAAATGAGGAGAAAGAAGATGAAAAAGACAATGATGAAATTAGGAAATTTTGTAGCGGGAGTAGCTCTAATAGTAGCAACATTAAATGTAAATTCGACATGTTGTCATTATGTATATCAAGAATCGATGCCTGATAGTGCGTATAAACTAAGAAAATAAAATGAGAAACTTAGTTGTTAATTTCTTGGTCAACAGTTTAATAGAAAGTGGGAGCATTGAAAAAGAAGAAAAGGAACTGTATGTTTTTGGGGTTAATCAGGCACTCCTTTTTCTGGTAAATATAGTAACAACATTGGGAATCGGCATCCTATTTGATATGTTATGGCAAAGTTTACTATTTACCGTGGCATACATTCCCTTAAGACGATACGCAGGAGGATATCATGCAAAGACGCCTCAAATTTGTTATTGCTTTTCAATATTATTAACAATTTGTGTATTATTATCTATAAAATATATTCTTTGGGAGAATATACAGATTGCTGTCGTATTGTTTATTTCATTTATGGTAATTATGAAAAAAGCGCCAGTTGCAAGTGAGAACAAACCTCTTGAACTATATGAGAAAAAACTATACAAGATACGTGCTCGATTAATTTTATTGGTAGAAATAGTAGTAGCATTATTGGCAAAACTATTTTTGGCGGAGGTGACAATCTGTATTGTGGTTGCGATTAGTTGCGCTGCAATAATGCTTCTACTTCCAACTAGAGGGAAATAATGAAGTGTGAAGTTTATTTTTGTATATCAATAGCGGATGGTGAGAAAAATTGCCATTTTGCGAAAGATATAAATATATTGTATTAGGGGGTGATTTATATGAGGGTATAAAAAAGAGCCTTTTCGAACAATAGAATGTGAAACGGTGAATTTCTAAAATATTGTATAAGAAAAAGCTCTGATTTCATTATCAATTATTCTTTTAAAAAATGCAAGTGTTTATTGAATGTTTTATAGTAAATTTTTTATTAAATATTGAATTACAAAGCATATCAAAAATATTTGTATTATTTGTGCAAACAGAAGATAATTTACTTTATCAGAAAGGAATAGAAATGAGATTAGTAAACAAAAGAGAACAAATGCAGGTTAATGGTGGAGCAGAAGGACATTTTCACTGGTTGTGCGATCCCCATAACTATTACAGTGCACCAAGAGACCAGAGGTCAGCAGACGCTTGGTGTTCTGAACATAACATCAAGTACCATAAAGCACAAAGAGTTGCAAAAGTTCTTACATCGACCTGTTGGAAGAACTGTGGGAAAGTTTTATATAACATGCCGAAATGAAATTAGAAGTTCGTTCCTCATTCCAGGTAAGGAAATATTTCCTTACCTGGAAATAAAATTTATTTAAATGATTGAAAACTTGAGGGGGATAGGTAATAATGAGAAAAATTTATTTATGTAGCTTTCTTCTTATTTCAATCTTTTTGTTACTTGTAGCATGCGCTAATAATAAAAATATGGACGAAAGTTACGTATCAGAAGAAATCTTGCTACCCAAAGAATTGAAAGAACTAGAAGATGTATGCATTATGAAAGAGGATGTAGTTCGAGTTGCAGGCTTTAGCAATACAAATTATGGTAAAGTATGGGAAAGTAATAATAATGGACAAAATTGGAAAGAAATAAAAACCTTTATAAAGGATATAGACATTCAGAGTAAAAAAAATATACATACAGAAAAGTGCGTGTTTCTTTCACCCAATGGAGAAATATTTTACAATTTGTCCCAATATAAACACAGTAAGCTAATTAAGAGTAAAAACTATATTATTAAAGAAGGAAAAAAATCTGAACTAATGATAAACCTTCCTAATACTCAAACATACAATAATACAGTATATGATGTAAAGTTCTTACAAAATGGGAATTTAATTGTTCGTGACATAACAGGTAAATTATATCAAATAAATAGAGAAAATGGGAATATTATTTGTGAATACATATCTGAAGATGGAAATACTTATATGACGGATTTTACTATATGTGGTAACAAAATATACACCTTAGATTCAATTAGCAACAAAATTCATGCGTTTTCAGTTAGTACTGCAAAAGTATTAAATTTAGAACCTTTAGTAAAAAAATTTTCAGATGCTATAAATAATGAAGGGAATTTTGAATTTGATAGACAAAGAATGTGTGCATATGTAGATAAAGAGACAGGGCAACTAACTATTTTATATATAGATAAGTTTGGACTAAGGCGTATAGCGGAGTCCAAACAAGAGTGTTTAATTGAGGGGAAAAATATGTGTTTAGCTGATAATGATGTGAATATATACAGTCTTGAAATGTCAAAAAAAGGATTTTACCTTATTGCCCGTAGCACAAAAGGAAGTAAGCTTTATTTCTATACAAAGCAAAATTAATCTAGGTTTTTATTGAAGTAATTTAAACCATATAGATATTTTACCTGAAATGTTACAGATAAGGAGTATAAATACATATGAAAAAAGGTGTTATGCAACATGATATAAGGGACTGTGGTGCAGCTTGCCTTGCCACACTATTTCTTTATTATAAACTGAAAGTTCCATTAGTACATATAAGGGAACAGATGCAAATAGATAAAAATGGTGCGAATTTATATGCTATTGCGCAGACTGCAGAAAAGTTTTTTTTTAAGGCAGAAGTACTTTGTGGGACATGGGAGGAACTGTTAACTGATGTTATAAAACAGAATCTTACGCTTCCTGCTATTGTACAGATTACTTCGAATGATGCCCTAGCACATTACATTGTAGTCTATAAAATTACAAACAAAAAAATCATAGCGTTTGATCCTGCAAATGGATCAAAGACATATTCGGTTAACCAATTTACTAGCATATGGACAGGATATGTTGTGTCATTTACAAAAACTGCAAACTTTCAAAATGGTAATTTAAAAAAAGGGACATATAATAAATTTTTGGCGTTGATATACCGACAGAAAAAACAATTTTTCTTTGTTATGTGTATTTCTCTTGTTTTGGGAGGGATATCAATAATAAGTGCATGGGCATACCAATATTTAATTGATTCTTTTTTAATACAAGGCCCGCAAAGCAATCAAGAATTGTTATCAGCTATTCCTCCTTTGGAAAAATTGTCGTTAGAGATTAGCCAACTGGTATCAAATATAAATCATATTTTTGTTTTAATTGTTGGAGTATACCTAATACAAATGTTGATTTTACTTGTAAGAGGCATTGTCCTTTCCACCATTTCTAAAAAGATAAATGGAACGTTAATGGATAATTTTTTTAAACATTTGATGAAACTTCCAATTAGATATTTTAAAGATAGAGAAACAGGTGAGATACTTTCAAGATTTAATGACATTGAAGAGATTCAAGATATTATATCGGGGGCAGCACTCATTTTAATCCTAGATTCTATTATGGCAGTAGCAGGCGGCATAATTCTCGCTTCAATTGAGAAATCATTATTTTTATTGGTGGTACTATTAATAGGAATATATTTTGTTATCGTTATAACATATCGCAAACCAATCTCAGAAACTAACAAGGTAATCATGGAGGACCATGCACAGTTTACATCAAATTTAAAAGAGTCGATTGAGGGTATAGAAACTATAAAAACGCTTAATGGGGAAAAAAGGTTTTATGTTAGATTGAATAAGTGTATGACTAAATATCTTGATAGTATTTTCAAAGGGAGCTTGATCAGTATTACGCAAAATTCGTTACTGATTACTATAGAGGGTATAGGAACAACAGGAATTTTATGCTTTGGGAGTTGGATGGTATTAAGCTATGAATTGTCGTTAGGAACGCTTCTAGCCTTTCTTACTCTAGTTAATTTTTTTACTGCACCATTACAACGGTTGATTGCATTGCAATTAGACATTCAACAGGCATTTATTGCTGCGGAAAGATTAAATGATGTTTTTGAAGTAAAAAAAGAAACAAACCAAAAGATATCCAACTTGAAAGCTCTAAATAGTAATAGTATTACCTTAAAAAATATTTCTTTTGCATATGGATATAGGCCTGATGTATTAAAACATATCTTCTTAGAAATTAAATCAGGAGAAAAAGTTGCTGTTGTTGGACCAAATGGATGTGGTAAATCTTCACTATTACAATTGATAACGGCCTTCTATCGACCTAATCGGGGAGTATTGGAAATAGGGGGTATTGACATTAATAGAATTCCTATAGAGGTACTGAGAGAAAAAATATCTTATGTATCACAAAATTCCATCTTGTTTTCAGGAGATATCAAAGAAAACATATTATTTGGGCGTGATAATATAGATGCTGAAATACTAAACTTTATAATTGAAGGGTGCCACTTGGATTCTATACTTAATAATTTCCCTTATGGACTAGATACTGTTTTGAGTGAAAATGGAAAAGAACTTTCTGGTGGACAAAGACAGAGAATTGCAATTGCACGAGCTTTAATAACGATGCCTCAAATATTAATATTTGATGAAAGCACGAGTAATATTGATCCTAGAACAGAAAAAGCTATATTTGACTTTATTTATGATAACTATAAAAAAAGTACATGTATTTTTGCTACGCATAATTTAAAGATTATTGAAAATTGTGAAAACGTAATATTTTTAAATAGAGGAAAGATAGAAGGCTTAGGAACACATGAAAATCTGTACAAATATAATAAAAAGTATAAGCGGTTTATTTTGGGGATACATTAAATTAACTAAATAACTGTGTGATTCTATTTGTGAACAGTGAAAACATGGTACTTGAACTCACAAGAAAGGAAGGCCTATCTGGAACAAGAATTTTTAGGGAGCGAGTGATATGCTTACGAAGAAAATCCTCTATACTATTTAAAATCATACAAAGCTTTCTGGCGGAAGCCAGAAATACCTTATTCGCCAGCAAAAGATGTTTAGTTTTCAGCACATTCAGTAGTCACAGTTATCCCAAAGGTGCTAAAGGCATCTATATGTATCTAATATATATATAACCTCCTGTGGTAATGAACCTCAAGACGAGCTGGTGGTTTATGAAAAAGTACAATTGCAGCTATACTATATGAAAGTCGTACTGGCAACTGTCAAAAGCACTTAAAACAAGTCTTGCAGCGGACGATCTGCCACGACGTGAGTTTGACTCTTACGATTTCAGGATGGTGCTGCTTCATGGGACGTTTACCCATTGTTCGACTATATTGGAAACTTTTATTAAAGTAGCTTCTTTGCTATGTGACAAGCGACTCCTCATGGTGGATTTTGTATTAGAAACCGTCAATCATCTGATTCGGGACCATCATGGCGTGTCCATTTATGCGGAAACCATCATTCACAACGGCTAGAGCGTCCACTACGCAACTGAAAGCTTACAAACATTCTGGAAAATAAACACTTACATCAGTTTATGTCCAGGAGGGGAAACTGCTGGGACAATGCTCCATAGGAGAACTTTCTTTGACCATATAGAGATAAACTAAAGGAGCCTGTGCGCTATGACGAGATAAGGGGAAGTATCAATGGGGAGCAAGTTCTTGTCGGACGAATTCTATGAATTATGCAGGGCGGAAATCTATTCGGTTGCTGTTTTCAACGCGCCGGAAGCGCCTGCCATTAGGAAGGAGTGATCACATTTGGGAAAAACGGACAGGTGATCGATGAGACAAGCGATTTAATCAATGAGTACCTGGCAGAGAGTCTATCTGATAAAAAGGAGCACAGTTTTAGGAGTGTTCTTGTTACAGGCACAAGAGCTTTTGTCTGTCGAGTAACTGGGATTTCAAAACTAAAATTGTCCTTTACATGGGTACAGTTTACAAGGAGATAAAACATGGGGAAACAATTTGATAAACATTCAAATACTGATAATATAGATGAGTTTTTTGCTGAGTTTGATAAATTTGATGATACTTGTACTAAAAAAAACAAAGATAAAGATACAAGAACATATGCAAATGTAAGAGCTAAAGGAAGAAATGTGAGAACAAAAAGCAAGAAGGCTACAAACAATAAGGTATTAAAAATAATTGGAATTGTAATAGTTGGCGTGGCTTTGTTAGGAGTCATTTATGTTGGTATACTGATTTTTACAGCAGACACACATAACATTAATGCCAACAATATTTATAGTTGTGTATCACAGCGTTCAACTATCTATGATGATGAAGGTAGAGAAATTGAAAATGTGTTTACAAATGGAGGAAATAGAACTAACATATCATATGATGAATTACCCAAGGATTTAGTTAATGCGGTTGTGGCTATTGAAGACAAGACATTTTGGAAGCATCATGGATTTAATTTTATCCGTATTATGGGGGCAATTAAAGAAAGTCTTTTAGGTAGTAAGCAGATTAGTGGTACAAGCACATTGACACAACAACTAGCACGCAATATCTACTTGGCAGATAGAAAAAGCCAAAGATCTTTAAACAGAAAAATTCTAGAGGCATATTATACGGTTCTTATCGAAAAAAATTTAACTAAGGAACAAATTCTAGAAGCGTATCTTAACACTGTTTATTTAGGATTTAACTGTTACGGCGTTGAGACTGCTTCTCAAGCATATTTTGGAAAAAGCGTTAAAGACTTAAAACTTTTAGAATGCATATCTTTAGCATCACTTCCACAAGCACCAGATTCTTATGCACTAGTGAAAGTCTACCCTGCTGGGCAGGCTGAAGTAACGAAGAAAAAAGTACTTGCTAAATCGGAAAATGCAATTTATGTGTATAATGGAGACAAATCAAAAGATCGACGAGAACTGACAGCTAAGAATATGTTAGATCAAGGATACATAAATCAATCAAACTTAGAGGAAGTAAAACAAGATCAGTTGAAAAATGCAATGAAAATCTCATCTAGCGAAGGGGTAGCATTCACATCATATTTTACTGATTATGTCGTTGACGAAATTATCAAAGACATAATGGAGGAATATGGATGGAATGAAGTAGAAGCCAGAAAAATGATTTATACTGGGGGATTGAAAATATATACTACTATGAATAAAACTGCTCAAAAAATTGTTAAAAAAGAGTTTGATGATAATATAAACTATCCAACTGTGGCCAATTTGAAAAAGGATACTAACGGAAATCTAATAGACAATAAAACAAAAAAAATCCAACTCTATAAGTATGATAACTATTTCAATAAAAAAAAGCAATATATAATTAAGAAAAGCGAATATAGAAAAAATGGTGATGGTAGTTTAACTTTATATAGTGGAAAAAGACTTGCTTTTTATAGTACTGTAATAAATGGAAAAAAAGATATCAGTTTGGAATTTAAAACTATGTATCGGCAATGGAATGGAAAGTTTTACATTATTAAGGGAGGGACACTTTCTATTCCTCAAGGATACAAATATAAGGATGCTAATGGGAATTGTATTCTCTCGGCTGAATTCTTGAAAAAGTATCCGAAATTTTTTGTTCCCCAAAACGGGGACTTAATCGTTAGTGCAGACAATTATACCCTCCAACAGGAAGTTGTTCAGCCTCAGTCAGCTATGGTTATTATGGATTATAATACTGGGGGAATAAAAGCTATGATAGGGGGAAGGGATATTAATGGAAGACTGCTCCAAAATAGAGCAATTTCCCCGCGTCAACCTGGATCATCTATAAAACCAATTGCTATATATTCGTCAGCTTTGCAGGAATCTTATAATAAAGTAGAAAATGGCATGTCGATGTCTCTTTCAAATTCTGATGGAAGCAACTGGGGAAAGTATATTACCGCAGGGAGTGTAATTAACGACGCCCCAATGGTGGTCAACGGGCAAATATGGCCTAAAAATTGGTATTCTGGTTATCGAGGACATATGACGTTACGTACGGCAGTAGAGCAATCAGTAAATGTTTGTGCAGTAAAAGTTTATCAACAAATAGGGCCGGAATTCATTATATCACAGTTAAAAAAAATGGGGATAACCACCTTGGTAGAAAGCGGAAAATCTAATGACATAAATCCAGCGGCATTGGCTTTAGGAGGTATGACAAAGGGAATATCTCCGATGGAAATGGCTGCAGCATATGGAATTTTTCCAAATCAAGGGGTCTATACTGCTCCTATAGCGTATACAAAGATAACTAATAGTAATGGAGAGGTCCTATTTGATAAAACACCAAATACAGAGAAAGTTATAGACGCTGGCGTTGCGTATATTATGACTAGCATATTGCGTAGTGTTGTCACTAATGGATTAGGCAGAACGGCTTCTTTTGAAGGGCAGCCAGTTGCTGGAAAGACGGGAACAACTACAAATAACTATGATGCATGGTTTGTAGGCTTTACTCCTCAGTATACAGCCGCTTTATGGATCGGTAATGATATAAATATTGAATTGAGCGAAGGTTCAGCTGCTTCTGCTCGTTTATGGCGCAATATTATGAATCAAGTATGTGCAAGCATACCTTATGGGAAATATCCAGATCAGCCCAATAATATAGATAAAATAAGGGGGGAATACTATATAAAAGGAACCTATTCTAGCGTAGGAAAACCAATAACCTCGGAAAATGGATCGAAACCAGATATGGATATAAAAGAGAAAAAACGGAAAGAGACAAAACGTAGTACCACAAATCCTTCTACAAATGCCTCAACTATAATGCAGTCAACTAAGCCGTCAGTAGAAACGCAATTTACAGAAACACCATCAACGGAAACAAAACCATTAGAAACTCCGCTAGAGTAGAAGCGGGTACCAGGATTAAAAAAGAGATACGATGATCAGGTGTTTCGAATAGAAAACTTTAATGATAGAGCATATAATTTTACAATTTATTTTTTATGATAAGGAATGCAAAGACATCGTGAAAACATCGATTGTATTAAAGATGGAAACGCTATTGATAGTTTTAAACTAGTTGGTCTGCCTATAGCCTTTTGCATACTTTGAAATTTAATACAATTAATAAAAAATATAATTGTCGCAGTCCTCCAATCAATCTAATTTTGAAAAAATTTCAGATTGATTGGAGGAAACAGAAAT
>NZ_JANFXK010000032.1 GCF_024459955.1 Anaerovorax odorimutans | reverse complement strand
CCAGCACTCAAGTCTCTCAGTTCACAGGGCGAACATTGGTTAAGCCATTGCCTTAAACCCTGCGCTTAAGAAACCACCTACATACTCTTTACGCCCAATAATTCCGGATAACGCTTGCCCCCTACGTATTACCGCGGCTGCTGGCACGTAGTTAGCCGGGGCTTCCTCCTCAGGTACCGTCATTGTTTTCTTCCCTGAGGACAGAGCTTTACGACCCAAAGGCCTTCTTCGCTCACGCGGCGTTGCTGCATCAGGGTTTCCCCCATTGTGCAATATTCCCCACTGCTGCCTCCCGTAGGAGTTTGGACCGTGTCTCAGTTCCAATGTGGCCGATCACCCTCTCAGGTCGGCTACTGATCGTCGCCTTGGTAGGCCGTTACCCCACCAACTAACTAATCAGACGCAGGCCCATCCTCTGCCGATGAATCTTTGGCCGTTCGTCCATGCGGACAAACAGCGTCATGAGGTTTTAATCCCGGTTTCCCGAGGCTATCCCTCTGCAAAGGGCAGGTTGCCTACGCGTTACTCACCCGTCCGCCGCTTTCCACTGAATCCCTTTACCGAAGTATCAGTCATCAGCTTCTCGCTCGACTTGCATGTGTTAGGCACGCCGCCAGCGTTCATCCTGAGCCAGGATCAAACTCTCATTGTTATGGTATCTAAATCTCTTTCGAGAATTAAATCGAGTTTGTAACTCTTCGAACGCTTTCGCGCTTTTCGCGAATTTCTTTCGAAATTATTGTTGTTTCTTGTTTTAGAAATTGTCGGAAACTCTCACTTCAATTGTCTTACCAATTTTTCATGATTGTTTCATTTAATCTCCCAAAAGCATCTCTGCTTTTCTTTGACTAAATTTCTACACTATGAAGTTTTCAAGGTTCTGCAGGCATTCGCCTTTCGGCTTTTGCCTTGTCCGTTCTTATCGAGCGAACATTTAATATCTTACTACTGTTTCGGTGTTTTGTCAACCACTTTTTTCTTCTTTTTGGAAAGTTTTTTTCTTTCCGTATGCCTGTCTTTCTAGCTCGTTTGTGGTTGCTCTCACCTGACAGCTTGTCTATATTACCAAACTTATCCCTCTCTGTCAACCGCTTTTTCCAACTTTTTTCTTTATATTTTTCATAGCTGTCTCAGACCCTTCCGGCAGCGGCTTTTCGCGGCCTGAGTTTTTAATGATTGGAGGCAGGCACCCGTCCCTTAGGACTTTGCCTTATTGTTTCATAATATAGCGGGGAGCGGGGTTCATTCTCTCCCTGTTTTTAGGTTTTCCAAAATGAAGAGCTTTATACATATAATGTATGTCTTTATAAAAAAGTAATCCGAAATCCGGTTGCTTTTGTATTTTGTGGCCTGTCCGGTCAGAGCAGCTGGCTCAGTCTTGCCAGTTGACCTCTGTCCATGGGCTTCACATCTTTCAGCTTATAAGGTATGCCCAGCTTATCCCATTTCTCAATCGCCATATTATGATAGCCCAGCAGTTCGATCTTATGCAAATTCTTTACTCTCTGTCTGGCAAACTCTTTCAGCTCCGCCACATTCTCCTCCGTATCGTTAAGTCCCGGTACAATGACCTGACGAATCCACAGAGGTTTGTCAGCTTCATTGGCCATATCGATTACACGAAGCAGATTATCCTGGTTTACTCCCGTGATTTCTTCAAATTTGACAGGATCCGAATGCTTGACGTCCAACAGCAGCATCTGGCTTTCTTCGATAACCTTCTGCGTAAACCCATCGACATACGTTCCGCTGGTATCGATCACTGTGCTGATGCCTTCTTCCGCCAGGGCATCCATCGCTTCAATCAGGAATTCGCCCTGCATAAGCGGTTCTCCGCCCGAAAAAGTTACGCCTCCGTCCTTTCCATAATAGGGCCTTCCGCGTTTGGCGATATGCACCACCCGCTCAATTGTAATGTTCTCGGTCTCAGCGGTTGTTGTCCACGAGTCGGGATTGTGACAGTATACGCATCTGGCAGGGCATCCCTGCAGGAAAAACACAGTTCTTATCCCCGGCCCGTCAACTGCGCCGAAGGTTTCAATTGAATGTAGTTTACCAGTAATCATAGTTCCTCCTTGCTTATGTAAAAGTTTCTGGAGAGCAATATAAGGTGCCTGCAAAAAACAGACACCTCATATTATAATAGACAATTATGTTTTTTTAAATAGCCGAATGGAAGGTTCTCTGAATAACTTCTTTCTGGTGATCCTTGGAAAGAGCGTTGAATTTAACTGCATAGCCAGATACACGGATCGTCAGATTCGGATATTTGTCCGGATTTTCGTAGGCATCCAGCAGCAGTTCACGATTGAGTACGTTTACATTCAGATGATGCGCTCCCTGGTCAAAGTAGCCGGTCATCAGGCCCACCAGAGTTTCCGCCTGTTGCTCTTTGCTCTTTCCCAGCGTCTCCGGCGTAATGCTGAAGGTGTAGGATACGCCGTCCTTACAGTCATCCCATTTTACCTTGGAAACGGAATTGAGCGACGCGATGGCGCCGTGATCGTCTCTGCAGTGCATCGGATTTGCTCCCGGGGCAAACGGTTCTCCGGCTCTTCTTCCATCCGGCGTGTTGCCGGTTTTCTTTCCGTAAACCACGTTTGAGGTAATGGTCAGAACCGATAAGGTATGCACCGCATTGCGATAAGTCTTGTGTTTTCTCAGTTCATTGATCGTGCCCTGGGTCAGTTCGACTGCGATGCTGTCTACCCGGTCATCGTCATTTCCGTATTTTGGAAATTCTCCGACAGTCTTGTAATCCACAATAACGCCATCTTCATTTCTGATGGGATATACTTTTGCGTATTTGATCGCGCTGAAAGAGTCCGCGGCTACGGATAATCCGGCTACGCCAAAAGCCATCAATCTGCCGATATCGCTGTCCAGGAAAGCCATCTGGCTTTTTTCGTAAGCGTATTTATCGTGCATATAATGGATGATATTCATGATGTTGACGTAAAGTCCGCAGAGCCAATCTCTATAGATGTTGAACCTCCGCATTGCGTCTTCATAGTCGATGGGCCCATCACCTACAGGCTCCATCTGCGGGCCGATGTGTTCACCGGTACGTTCGTCAATACCGCCGTTCAGCGCCAGGCAGAGAATCTTGGCCAGATTGTATCTGGCGCCGAAGAACTGCATCTGCTCGCCCATCTTGATGGCGGATACGCAGCAGGCGATGGAATAGTCATCACCATAGGATTTTCTCATGACATCATCGTTTTCATACTGGATGGAGTCCGTGTCAATGGAAACCTTAGCGCAGAACTTTTTAAAAGGCTCCGGCAGGTGCTCCGACCAGAGGACCGTCATATTGGGTTCCGGAGAGGGGCCCAGATTGTAGAGAGTATTGAGCATTCTGTAAGAGTTCCTGGTAACTCTTGTCCTGCCGTCAGCACCCATGCCGCCGATCCCCTCTGTAATCCACATCGGGTCGCCGCCGAACAGTTCATTGTATTCCGGAGTCCGCAGATGTCTTGCGACACGCAGCTTGAGGATGAAATCGTCGATCAGCTCCTGAATTTCGCTTTCCGTATATACGCCGTTTTCCAGGTCTCTTTCCGCAAAGATATCAATGAAAGTGGAGGTTCTTCCCAAAGACATCGCTGCTCCGTTTTCTTCTTTTACCGCAGCCAGATACCCGAAGTACAGCCACTGGATCGCTTCCTTTGTATCCTTTGCGGACTCGGATATATCGTATCCGTACATAGCAGCCATCTTTTTGATCTCACCCATTTCCACAATCTGTTTGTGGATTTCCTCAATCAGCTGGATGTTTTCACTGCTCATGGGCTTTTGGGCCAGCTCGGCTTTATCCTTCTTCTTTTGTTCGATCAAAAAGTCCATCCCGTACAGTGCGATTCTTCTATAGTCGCCGATAATTCTGCCCCTGCCGTACGCATCCGGCAGTCCGGTGATAAAGCCCAGATGCCTTACCTTTTTCATTTCGTCGGAATATACGCTGAATACCCCGTCATTGTGGGTGGTCACATATTTGAAGATGTCTTCCACACTGTCATCTATTTTCGCACCGTAGGCCTCTGCCGACTGCCTTGCCATTCTGATTCCGCCGAAAGGACATATGCCTCTCTTCAGCGGTTCGTCTGTCTGCAGGCCAACGATGATATCTCTGTCCTTATCAATATATCCCGGAGGGAATGCGGTGGCAGTCATGATTCTGCTGGCGTCCACTTTCAAAACGCCTCCGTTCCTGCGCTCTTCTTTCAGGAGATCCTGAACCTTTTCTGCTACTTTTTCGGTTCTTTCTGTGGGGCCGGCCAGGAAGCTTTCATCTCCTTCATAGGGATGATAATTAAGCTGCATAAATTCCTCGATACTGATTTCATCCATCCATTTTCCTGGTTCAAACCCCTTCCACTGTTCTTTCATCATTATATCCTCCTTTATGCGGTATTTTGTATAATGTATACAAATGTACCTAAAAAAATTTATTGGCTGAAATGCCGTTCTTCCTGGTCCGCTGATATCTCCTCTCTGATCGAAATAAAGGATGTCAGTTTTTCGCTATCGCCTTTGTTTGTATACATAATACACCCGGGTACAATCCTCGTCAACCCTGTTTTTTTGTTCTTTTTTTGATACCTGCGCACGGAAGGATTTCCACGATTCAGGAAAACAGCAAAAGCCCTGAATTCAGGGCTTTATGGAATATATACGCGCATTTCTGACAAAGCGTTTTTCCACATAGTTTTGATGGTTTCCAAATCTGGCTCACAGCCCTTTTGAAAAATCAATGCCTTGTCTTTCTCATAATTGTATACGATTTCATACAATTGTTTTTTCCGATCCCGAAGGATCTTTTCACCCGGCATATGCTCGGTAATCATTAACGGAACCGGACCTTCCGACCGGTCATGTAGCTCGTGGGACAGACAGACCGGGACGACCCCCTGTTTTTTCGCAGCCAGAACAGCCTGCCCATTGTACAGGTTCAGCCCGTAGTCCCCATATACCTTCACGTCCCGGGAGACGAACTCTTCAATCCATCCCAGATTGCCCACAGCGATCCCGGAGGGCCGTACCCTGTCTGCAATGGCATCCAGATTCTCCCCAATATACCGGTCCAGCAACCCCTTGCTGATATTGAGTATATACGGCACCACCTCTATATTCTCCGGCTGCGGCGCATGTTCCATGAAATACCGCAAAGGAACATATGCCCGTGCGCAATCTACGCCCAGCGCGTCCATTACTTTATGGTAATCCCAGGTTTCCGATTTGCTTCCATCGTAGAAGTAAAAGGCCAGCCGTTTTTCCATCTCGATCGCTGCCTGCGGAATTTTTTTGGGAACCGATGCCTGCCTTCGCACCGTCTTTTTTTCCTGCAATGCTTCCAGCCCGCTTCTCCGCAGGCGGTTTAATGCGGAAATCGGCAGGGCGCAGTCTTCTCCCAGCCGAACCTCGATCTCCGCGACATGAAAAGGAGTACCTCCTGTTTTCCGCAGCTGTTTTTCCACAACTTCGGCGGTCAGAGGTCTGCGCTCGGCTTTTTCCCCACGAATATCGGAAATTACCTTAACTTCCCGGCCTCCCTCTCTGATCGTCAGCTGCGGATACTCGCCGGGGGCAGCTGTAAAACACATACTGACCGGAACCGTTTTGCCGTGTTTCGTTCCTTCCGGGCCGCCTTCCTCAAAGCTCTTTCGCAGCTGCTTCATTAAAGCGGCGTCCGTAATTTTATAGATTCGGTCTCCCGGATTCACCGCCCCTTTTATGTCCCCGATTCTCGTTATACCTGGCTTGCGCTGTTCTAAATAGGTCACTACGTTTCCGGTGAGCCTGTCGCTTCGTATCTCAATGCCGTCGCCCATATTCAGAGGCCGTTCCAGCTTCACGTCGACCAACTGGCTCCCGGCGACCCGCTTTGCCACCTGACCGATGTATACGCCCTGATGCTTGGGAAGCTGCCCCGACAGCAGCCGATTCCCGGAGTTGCCTGACAGATATCCCTCTGTGAAACCTCCCCGGTTGAAAATCTGCGTCAGAACCATACGGTCCTCAGGAGAAACCTGATAATAGCCGTCCCTGCAGTAGAGATCGAGATATTTACGGTAGACACCTGTGACCGCCGCTACATATTCCGCCGATTTCATGCGGCCCTCTATTTTAAAGGAGGCCACTTTTGCTTCGGTCAATTCCCCCAGGCGATCAATGGTACAAAGGTCCTTTGGGCTGAGGGCATAGGAAGTCCTGCCCGTTTCGTCGGCATAAGGCAGCCGGCACGGCTGAGCGCACAGTCCCCGGTTCCCGCTCCTGTCACCGCCCCCTAAGACTCTGCTCATCTGACATTGGCCGGAATAGCACATACACAGCGCGCCGTGAACAAAGATTTCGATATCGCAGTCCGATTCTTCCGTTATCAAGCGAATTTCTTCCAGGGAAAGCTCTCTGGCAGGCACGACTCTGGATATTCCCATGGACACGGCCTTACGGACGCCGGAGAGATTATAGACGCTGCCCTGGGTAGACAGGTGAAGCGGGAACTGAGGAAGATGTTTCCGCAGCAGGTCGATTAATCCCAGATCCTGCACAATAAGCGCATCCACTCCCATATTGTATAGTCTGGCCGCGTACCGGAGAGCCGGCAGCAGCTCCGTATCGCGAAGAAGGATGTTAAGCGCAACATATATTTTGACATTGCGGATATGGGCATACTCGACGCCGCGGGCAATCTCTTCCTCGGTAAAGTTATCCGCATTGATTCTGGCATTAAAAAGGGGACCGCCCAGATAGACGGCGTCCGCCCCGTTTTCCACTGCGGCGATCAGCTGCTCCAGACCGCCGGCCGGGGCAAGAAGTTCCGGTTTTTTCTTGATCATATTTTTCTCCTGTAAGAAACCTTTTGATATTCTAATTGGTATAGTATATAATAACCCCTATATGGGAGGGAAACAAGGATGAAAAAATTTAAAGAGGTCATGAAAGAAAGGTCATTTGTAAGAGGAAGCCTGTTTCTCGTATTCAATGCCTTTCTTTTATACGTTCTCTATTTTATAATTAAGAATTTTGATATAATCGCCATTACCGTGGGCAAAGCGCTCAGCAGTCTGATCTCTGCGTTTTCCCCGCTTTTCATCGGGCTTATTATCGCATATCTGCTGAACCCCCTGGTGACAATCATCGACAAGCGCCTGATGCGGCGAATGTTCTTTCGCATTCCCGACGATCCGATCAAAGCGGAAAAAAGGAGGAACCTGAGCCGTTTTGTCAGCGTTCTTCTGACGTTCCTGATCGTAATTGCAGCTATCGCGGCTATCATTTACGGATTCGCGGTCATGATTCTGGGGCAATTCGTTTTTACGGATTTTTCAGCAATGGCCCAGAGCGTAATACAGACATTTATGAACTACGAAGTGGATCTGCGCCAGTGGATCGCTCAGAACCTGCCGGAGGGCTTCATGACGGACAAGTTCATGGAAGTGGCCAATTCCATCATCAGCTGGATATCCGATAATTTCAGCGCCACCAACGCTATCACCGCGGTAACCGGCGCAGTGGGAAGTGTAATCAATGTGGCCATTGGCGCCATTGTCAGCATTTATCTGATGAAGGACAAGGATTTTTTCCTCGGTCTCTGGAGAAAATTTCTGCACCTTCTCCTGCCGCAGCGGGCCAACGCCGCAGTTACGGAAACCCTCAGCGAAGTCAATGGAGTTCTCTCTCAGTTCGTCCGCGGCGCTCTGCTGGACGCACTGATCGTTGCCATTTTATCATCCATAGGGCTTTCCATCATTGGGCTGGATTTTGCCGTATTCATCGGAGTGTTCGCCGGAATCTCCAATGTGATTCCTTATTTCGGCCCCATTCTGGGAATGATCCCGGCCTTCATCATCGGCTGGTTTACGGAGGATTTCACTCAGGCGGCGGTGGCGGTCATCATCTTGATCGTGGTACAGCAAATCGACTCCAACATCATTTACCCGAAGGTCGTAGGCTCCTCCACCGGGCTTCACCCTTTAACTGTCCTGCTGGCGGTCAGCGTTTTCGGCTATTTCGGCGGTATCATCTGGATGATCCTGGCCGTACCCATTGCAGGAGTCATCCAAGCCTTTATCGTAAAATGGGCTTACCGGAAAGAGCGCCGGCTGGAAGCTGTGGAAGCTGAATCCGCAGCCAGTAACTCCGGCGGGGCCAACGCACCGGCGGATTCCGGCGGAGAAAAAACAGAATAAGTTTCGTTAACAAATAAAGGGAGCATATCATCGCAGTTTGATATGCTCCCTTTTATTTGAGATCCCCTTCCGCCGTTGCTGCGGAGTCTGTCGTATTCGTTTTATAAATCCAGCTTGTAGTCGCCCACCTTAATCAATCCGAGTTCCTTCAATATCCGGTCAAACAGGATCGACAAAACAGCGGGCAGCGCGATATGCAGAAGCAGCACTTCCAGGAGAACCGGCAGGGTGAATCCCATGGAGGTGAAGGTTCCGATCTGCCCCACCAGACCGGATGTCCCCATCCCCGCGCCGGCCGGAATATTGGTCATTTTGAAGACAACCGTTGAAAGTGGCCCGATAATGGCTCCCGCCAGAGTGGGCGGCAGCAGTATCCAGGGATTCTTGATAATGTTGGAAATCTGCAGCATGGATGTGCCTATGCCCTGGGCCACAATGCCTCCGATCCCATTTTCTTTTACACTGATGGCTGCGAAGCCTACCATCTGCGCGCAGCATCCCACCGTTGCCGCGCCTGCGGCCAGCCCGGAAAGATCCAGCATAATACATAGGGCCGCGCTGGAAATGGGCGCAGTAAGGGCAAGTCCTACGATAACGGAAATGACAATGCCAAAGAGGAAGGGCTGCCATTCTGTAGCAGTCATGATAATCTTTCCCAGACCATACATCAGTTCCCCCACCAGCGGGCCTATCAGCTTGGCAGACAGGGCACCCATGAGCAGGGTAACGGCCGGCGTTACGATGATATCGACCTTAGTCTCTTTGGAAACCGCTTTTCCAAATTCCGCTCCAATGGCAACCGCAATGAACGCGCCGGCCGGTCCTCCCAGCTGCGCTCCCATCATGCCGGTGATGGCACTGGTGAACAGGACAAGGGGAGGCGCCTTCAGCCCCCAGGCAACCGCAATCCCGATAGCCGCTCCCATAAAGCCCATAGCCGTGGTACCGGTATCCACCAGAAACCTGGATACCATGTTATCTCCCAAAAGATTGATCGTTTGTTCCCCAAGGGTCTTGATAATCAGTCCGATCAAAAGAGATGCGAACAGCCCCAGAGCCATTGCCGAAAGCGCGTCCTGAAAATATCGCTTGGCAGTAAATTCAATATTTTTTCGTTTTAAAAAGCTTTGTTTTTCTTCCATGAAAGTCTCTCCTTTTGCTTAGTCCCCTTTTGACAATTGTATCCATTTTAGCAAAGATCTTTTAGTGATGTCAAGACACATGTCAATATTATTCTCCGTCGATTTATTGCCTCATGGCCGCAATTATGCTATGATTGTGAAAGAAACGAAAGGAGTCAGTCATATGGACGCAAAAAAACGAAGATCTCAGATTCTTTCCATGCTTAAAAAATCCGATACGCCGGTCAGTGCGTCTTCTCTGGCTGAGAATTTATCCGTGAGCCGTCAGATCATTGTCGGCGATGTGGCCATACTGAGGGCATCAGGCGCATGTATTACTGCCACTCCCCGGGGATATGTCTATGAAGAAGAGTCCTCCGGCTTTCCCTATGAGGGGCTTCTGGCCTGCCGCCATACTCCGGCTCAGCTGCAGGAAGAGCTTTATACGATTGTCGATTTCGGCGGATTTGTCATCGACGTGACCATCGAGCATCCCCTGTACGGTCAGCTGTCCGGCCCGCTGAACATCGGGTCCCGCTACGATGTGGATCTTTTCATCGAGAAGGTGGAGGCGGCGGAAAACGCCAAACCCCTCAGCGTTCTTACCGGCGGCATTCATCTGCATCGAATCGGCTGTAAGGACAAGTCCGTGTTTTCCCTTATCCGGGATCAGTTGGATGAAAGGGGAATTATCTTTTCTTCTGTGGAATAATCCGCGGCTTTTGCAAAATCAAACAAAAAGACGAGTGAATCGCAGCCCTCTGCCTTTCTCTCGTCTTTTTTATTCGTCCGCTCTTTTTTCAATTCACCGCCGATACTCTTAGTCGTCTTCGATAATAGCCATCAAGTCGGCAAATATTCCATATCCACTCTGGCGGGTTTCCGGCGCTTCTTCGATTACAGTAAGCTTACCCATCAGGTCGGTAGTAACGGTTATTACGGAAGATGTGCCGTCAATCGTGGCATATACATGGTTTTTATCCACTTCTTCCGGAGCCACCTTACCTTTGACTTCTCCGTTTTCATCCTGGAATATTCTGCACATGAGCTTAATCACGTTTCCATTCTCATTTGCTTTTCTGAGGTCATCTTCTGAAATATCCTCAATTCCGCAGCGGTCCACATCTAAAGGTGTCATGTCCGCGCCCATGAATACATTGGCCAGCACAGCAACCTTTGCCGCAGCGTCATACCCGCCGATGTCGGTAGCCGGATTGGCCTCGATGAAGCCTCTCTTTTTTCCTTCCGCTACAATTTCGTTATATTTCCGCCCCTTGGCCAATTCACAGAGAATGTAATTGGTCGTGCTGTTGAGAATTCCGGTTATCTCCGTTACATTGCACAGCCTCAGAGCATCGCGCTTCATGTTGAATACAGGAGTTCCGTCCATAACGGTTGTTTCATATAAAAATCGGCAGTTGTTTTTCTCTGCCAGCGCGGATAATTCTTTGTACGCCCATGCCACCGGTCCCTTGTTGGCAGTTATGGCATGTTTACCCCGCTTCAGCGCTCCCCGGATATGGTTGGAAGCTACTTTTCCGGAAGAAAACTCCAACGGAGTCAGTTCCACCAAGACATCATAATCCACTTTATCTACGATATCCTGGGATGTGGTGCTCTCGGAAAATCCAAGGATTTTATCAAACCTGCCGCTGTTTTGGACATTTTTAAGGGCCTTATCCAAGTCGATCCCCCAGGCATCTACCAGATTTCCCCTTGTCTTCGTCGTAATCGCGACAACTACAACCCGGGTATCGTACTTCTTCCGAAGCACCTCCTCTTTTTCCAACAGAATTCTCGCAAATGCCTGTCCCGCATTGCCGAATCCAATCAAAGCCAATCTTAATTTTTTCATGAAACGTCCTCCTTTTGTTCTCTTCTGCTCTTTTCATACATTATACAAGAAAAAGTATATTGCCGCCAGACTAATTTACTTGGAAGTCCAGTTTGCCGCAATTACTCCCGCCACCACCAGTATCAGTCCTGCTGCCGTATACCATCCGAAGTCATCGCCCTGGAAAAGAATTCCCGTTACCACTCCCGTCAGTGCAATGAGATTCACTTGCAGCATGGAGGCCTGCGGCGCCGGCATTTTCGAAACCACATAATTGAAAAGAATATAGCAGGCAAAGGAACCGACCGCACCTAAAAACAGGACCGCAAGGCCTACTTTCGGATATTGAAAACAGATCGTATAGCAGGTGAATCCGTTTCCTCTTATCACGTTGAGCAGGTTAAACCAGATGCCGCCCATAAGGGCCATTGTAAAGGTCCTCTCCATAGCAGAGAAGCGATCCGATATATGTCCCGATAAAATGGTAAACACTGCCCCTGTGATAACCATTCCAATCAAAAACAGATATCCGCCGATCTTCCCGCCCATGGAAAAACCGTCGCTGAACACAATGGACAAAATCACACCCAGGAAAGACAGCAGGATACCCCCGGCTACGATGGGCCTGATTTTGTGTTTCAAAACGACTGCTGAAATCAAAACGACTGCGATTGGGATCATGGCATATATGATGGCGGATTCGGAGGCTGTCGTCAGGTCCACCCCGTAGGTTTCACAGATCGTATTGATGCAGGGCTGAATAAATGCTGCCAGCGCCACCAGCCACACCTGTTTTCCCCGATAGTTGACACGAATCACTTTAAACAGTGCCAAAACCAGGAACAGGATCATGGCAATCGTCCATCGGCAGGCCAGAACCTGGATTGCGTCCAACTGGGTAAGCGCGATCTTTGATCCCAGAAAGGTCAGTCCGAACAGAACGGATTCCACGACAGCAGCAACATAAACGATTTTTTTCGTCTGCATAATTTTCGATACTTTCTTTAAAAACTTCTTAACATCGGTTCATCGGTGTTTCCTGTGTTAAAAAAAGGGCGCATAGTCGCCCATGCACCCTTTTATTTTAAATAGTCTTATTTATACGTTGGAATTACAGACATTCTTTAATAGCTTCTTCGTAAATTTCAAGACCAGCGTCGATCTGAGCGTCTGTTACGCACAGAGGGCACAGGAAACGAATTACGTTGCCGTATGTACCTGCGGATTCCAGAACCAGACCCTTCTTAACTGCTGCGTTTACAATGTTAGCTACCAGGTCAGCTGCCGGAGTCTTCTTCGCTCTGTCTGTTACGAATTCGATACCCATCATGCAGCCTGTTCCGCGAACGTCTCCAATTACATCATACTTTTCTTTCCATTCGTTGAACTTAGCTGTGCATTTTTCTGCGATTGCTCTTGCTCTTGCCGGATAGTCTTCTTTTGTCATAACGTCGATTACCTGCAGTGCCGCCGCGCAGGATACCGGGTTACCGCAGTATGTACCACCGATTGTTCCGGCTGTTACAGCGTCCATGATTTCAGCACTTGCTGTTACTGCTGACAGAGGAAGTCCGCCTGCGATGGATTTCGCTGTTGTCATGATGTCAGGAGCGCATCCTGCTTCTTTGAAGTATTCGGACGCAAACATTCTTCCGGATCTTGCCCAGCCGGACTGTACTTCGTCTGTGATCATCAGGATTCCGTTGTCGTCGCAGATCTTTCTTACTGCCTTAACCCATTCGATTGGAGCCGGAATGAATCCGCCTTCGCCCTGTACTGGTTCGAATACGATAGCAGCTGTAGCGTCTTTCGGTGTTGCTTCGATGAATACTGATTCCAGTTTGTCGATATAGTAATCGATTGCTTCTGCTTCAGTCATGCCTTCCGGCTTTCTGTAGAGGTTCGGGAATTCTGCTCTGTATACGCCGTCTGGGAATGGTCCCATGCCGATCGCGTATGCTTTCTTAGCGGTCATGGCCATAGTCATCTGAGTTCTTCCGTGGAAAGCTCCTGTGAATACGATGATGTTCGGTCTGCCAGTAGCGCTCTTAGCGATTTTTACCGCGTTCTCGTCAGCTTCTGCTCCGGAGTTTACGAACATGGTCTTTTTCTTGTCGCCTCTTACCGGCACGATTTCGTTCATCTTTTCTGCCAGTTCGATATATCTTTCATGAGTTGTGATGTTCATCATTGCATGGAAGTATTTTTCGGACTGCTCTTTTACAGCGTCGATCAGCTGAGGATTGCTGTATCCGATGTTCAGTACGCCTACTCCGCCGACCCAGTCTAAGATCAGGTTGCCGTCTACGTCTTCGATCATTGCGCCTTCTCCGCGCTTGATAACCAGCGGATATCCGCATTTAATTGCATTTGGAATCGCAGCTTCTCTTCTGGCAATGATTTCCTTTGCCTTAGGACCAGGTAACGGTGTTACGATTTTAGGTAATGCTTCTCTTAACATTTTGATTCCTCCATAATAAATATACTCAAAAAATACTAATTGTAAGTAACATCTTAATTCTATCCTACTTTTGCCCGGAACGCAAGTTATAAAGCAAATTTCTCATTTTTTAAAATGGTCTGAATACTTTAATTTCAACTTGTCGGCAAAGCCCCCGATTTGTACCAATCCAGAATATGAGCGAATATCTCGTTTTCAAGAAACGCCTTTTACGACCGATCCAGATACTCCTTCAGGCCATATTGCGCGATCTTTCGCGAAACAGTGGACTGATTGACCCCCAGAGCCTCAGCTGCTTTTACAGTTGTCCCGTATTCGTCGAGGGCCATTTTAATCAGTTCTTTTTCTACTTCCTCAATGGCCTGGTCCAGTCTGGTGATCTGACTGATCTTTACTTTTTTCCTGTTTTCCTGGCTTTTGAACATTTCCGGCAGATCGTCAGCGGTTATCGTCGGTTTGGGGGTCGTCAGGACCAGCCGTTCGATGGTGTTTTCCAGCTGTCTGATATTTCCCGGCCAGGAGTACTCTTCCAGAGCGGAAACTGCGTTGTTGGAAAGCTGCATGTCTTTTTTATAGGCGGCGCAGAATCGCTTAAAAAAATGTTTGGACAAAAGCGGGATATCTTCTTTTCTTTCCCGCAGAGGCGGTATCCTTATGGGAATTACATTCAGGCGATAATACAGGTCCTCGCGGAAATTTCCCAAAGAAACTTGTTCCTCCAGGTCCTTATTGGCCGCCGCGATTACGCGGATATCCAGACCAATCTCCTGGGTCCCGCCCACCCGGATCAGCATTTTTTCCTGAAGCACGTGCAGCAGTTTCACCTGCTGTTCGATGGGCAGCTCGCTGATCTCGTCCAAAAACAGGGTGCCCCCGTTGGCCGCTTCCACAAGACCGATCTTTCCGCCCTTATTGGCTCCGGTGAAGGAACCTTCTTCATACCCGAAGAGTTCCGACTCTACGATGGACGGCGATATGGTGCCGCAGTTAACCTTGATGAACGGCTGATCTTTACGGTCGCTGAGGGAGTAGATGTATCGGGCGATCACCTCTTTTCCGGTTCCTGTCTCACCGTTAATCAGTACGGTTGCCTTTGTCGGCGCGATCATCTTCACCAGGGTTTTTATCTCGAACATCGTATCGTTGCAGGTTACGATTTTGTCCTCCGCCTGCTCGCTGAGGATATGGTCAAAGGCTTCGCTTTCTCCCAGTTCGGCGATCATCTTGCTGATCTTCATCTGGGTTGAATAGTCCCGGGTCACCGAAACGACTTTTTCGATTTCTCCGTCTTCGTTTAGTACAGGCGCGCTGACCGATACCAGCTCTTCGCCGATTCTTGTCTTCTGTATGACCACCTGGGACTGTTTCGTTTCCAAAACCTTGACGCTTACAGAAGGGACGAATATGCCTTCCCGTTCCACGTCATATACATTTTTCCCTACAAAATAGTTGGATGCTACCCCGCAGGTCTTGGATATCTTTTCTCCTGCGAATTCGATGTTGCCTTTGCTGTCTGTAACCATCAGGGTGTCGTCGCCGTATTCGTGGAAGACTCCGATCAGTTCCCGATTCAGTTCCAGGGTTTTCTGGGATAAGTTTTCTATGCGGATCACGTCTGTAAAGTCTACGATGAAGAGCCAGATATACGTCCCCATCACGGCACTATGAATCTCTACAGGCATTCCGCCAATCTCTAAATTGATTGTTTCGCCTGTAAGCAGCCGATCAATTTTTTCACTCTCCAGAATATCGCAGAGCTTCTCTTTTTCTTCATGCGGACACAGGTCCAGCAATGTTTTCGCATTATTATTCATCATAAGGATTTTCAAATTTTTCCGATTACACAAAATCAGTCCGTCACTGGAAAATTGAATAAGCGGAATGAACAGTTTTTCTTCCATGATAAGCTTTTCAACAGAGTTCTTTAATATAAACTCACTAACCATTTGTCACACTCCTTGCCGCCCTTCCGTTCCTTGTTCATATTTTAATCAAACTGTCTGTATTTGATACAGTACCTTCCTCCAACAAGGATGTCAACTTTCATATAGCAAAAGAGCACCTGAGACGAATCGAGTCAAGTGTCCTTTTGCCAAAATGTCCATTAAAGAAATTTATCTAAAACCCCAGAGGGTTTTATTCCTCACTGTCATCATAGGAGAAAACGCCTCTGCGTACCTCTAAAAGGTATCCTATGAAACAACATGGGCCGAATACAAAATTTATGATAATCAGAAACCAGAACAGCACTTGCGTGCCCCATATAAAGCCCATCGGAACTAAGATGCTGAGTAAAACAACGACTATTGCCAGCCAATTACCCACCTTATTTTTCTTTTCCGGTGTCATAGGTGTATGTTTCTTATCTGCCATCATAGACCTCCTTTTCCATCCGTTAAACGATCATCTTTTTTCCTGTAGGTTGCAAAGCAAGCGGCAAAGTATACAACGCCTCCGAAGATCCATGTCGCTACACTGGAAGGAATCGCATACGGTGCGCCGAGAACAAACTGCCAGATGCTATAAAATATAACCCCTGCTATAATGGCAATCAGTCCTCCCGCGGCAGTTTTTCTCTTGAAGAAGAATCCGCCCAGAATCGGAATCAGAAATACTGCTACCTGGAAACCTCCAATCGTTGACCATGCGCTGCCGATTCCGTTTCTCCACAGATACGTTCCGGCGATAATAAAAATTCCTATGACAACGATCATGATTCTGGTTCCTGTGAGTACGCCCTTATCGCTCAAATCCGGCTTAAAGAGATCCTTATATATGTCTTTGACAAAGATTCCGCCCGTGATGAGCATATCCGCGCTCACGGTAGACATGACCGCAGCAATGAGGGCTGCTACGAACAAACCTCTCGCCCCCGCAGGCAGCACTTCAAACACCGTGGCCCAAAAGCCTTCCGAGGCAGTTGCCGCATCCGGGTGGATCACGGAAGATGCCATTCCGGTAATAACCATGACTGCGCTAAAGGCAATTCCAATGACCAGCATCAAAGAGTAGGCAACTTTGATATCTCCGCCTGCCTTGGCTGCTCCAAATCGCTGGTAGCTCTGCGCGTTTACATACAGCGCCGCCGCAGAGATTACATATCCAAAGGCCCCGGCAAAAGTCTGATTTCCAACCAGGCTGAGTTTGGCAGGGTCACTGGCTGCGACAGCATCGTAGAGCGCATCCACGCCGTTGAAATGGTGATAGATTCCCAACAGCACCGCACCTGCGGATACGGTCATAACCATGAATTGAATAAGATCGGTCACAGCCAGCCCCCACATGCCGGCCATTGCCGTATAGAGAATGATTGCAAATCCTGCTACGATCATCGTTGCCCAAATCGGCACTCCGGATACCAGGTTCAGAACCTCTCCCACCGCAAAAAGCAGGGCGCAGCAGTAAAGGATTGAAGCCATCGGTACGATACTGGCTAAAATTCCCGCTGGTTTATTATAGAAATAACGAATCAGATCCGGTAACGTTACTACATAATCCGGGATTTTATCCCTTGTGATTGGCCCTATCCATAAGGCAAGAGGGAGCCTGAGAATCCCGCTGGGGATTACATAGAATAAAATTATTGAAATACCTAACGTACTGCCCAGTTCCCCAAGACCAACGATCGTCCATGAGTCATACCAGGCCGCTGCCGCAACACCGATAAGAACCGGTATCGTCAGCCTTCTTGAAGCAACGAAAAAGCTTTTAAAATTTTTACTTGCTTTTCTGTGCATGATGAAGCCAACGCTCATTACCCCCAGAAAATATAAAGCAAGCACCGTCCAGTCGAGTGCACCCCATAATTCTTTAAAATCAATCATAATTACTACCTCCGTTAAGTGGTGAGCCTTACTCGCAATCCGCTGATATGTTCATTCTCCGCACCGAAGCGGTCCCGGTAAGCAAATTTTTCGTATTGCTTGCCGCGGCACATCAGTTCCAGCCTCCACGCTTCCCTATAGAACCGTTTTCTTTGTATCAGAGTAAGCTGCGGAATCGCATGAAAAACCTTTCGCAGGTATTGCCATTTTATACATTCAATACTTTGCTCCAAGACCTCCTTTTCACTGCAATTCGCTTTAATGATCCGGCCTTGTAGTGCGGAAACGTCTTTTGCCTGCAGGTTCAAATCATCGAAGAGGTCAAAGTGAAAGGCATGGACTTCGTTCATATCAAAGACAACCGCCACATCGCCTTCCCTGTCGAAGATGCCTTGTTTATTCAAATCCTGTTTTTTAGTACTCCTTACCAGCTTATAGTGAAACACCAGGAATTCATATGGCAGCTGAACTTTTTCCTTTGCGATCAGTTCATACTTTACCGGACAAAACAGTCCTAAAAGCTTGGGATGAATCTGTTTCATTTTTAAAGCAATCGCTTCCTCATCATCTTGTATATTGGGGGTTACGAAAATCTTTTTTTCCGATGTTATTGCTTTCACTTTGTACCTCCTCTAAGACTTTTCTAAGTATTTTTGCCTGCACCCATTAAAGCTGTTCCGTAACTTTGGCAAAGACATGGACGTCTCTCTTCTCCAGCTCTCTAAAGTAAATATCCGTGTCAATGACCTGTTCTCCCGTGAAGAAGCCTTTCTCCTTCACCTGGCCTCTTCCCAGCATCTTCGCCGTGATCGCCCCCGGGAATCCCACGGAAAAATGACCGTTGGACAGTCCCCACGGATGATGGTGCAGGTCCGTCTCCACTTCATAAGTACATTTCTTTCCGCCCTTCGTTCCGCTCACGATTACCCGCAGCAGCTTCATGTCGTCCGGCGTTCCCGTCTTCGTTCCCGGCTTCGTTTCGAACACTTCCAGCAGGAAGTCCCTCGGCGCCACGGAAGCGCCTTTCACGTTGATTTTTTCCTGGCTTCCCAGTCCGTTCTCGATCAGGAACCGCAGCCGTTCTTCGAACAGAGTCGGCAGCGCCAGCTTGAACGCCACGTTTTTAATCCCCTTGTCCTTGTAGGCGATCGGCATCGTCGCCACCTCCGAATGGATCATGTTGTACAGGTTCAGCTTTCCGTACGGCTCCGGAAAGTCCACGGTCATCTTCCCGGAAAACGGCGGCATCTCCACGTGTTTTCCGTCTTTGTATTCAAAATTGTTCATGGTGAATTCTTCGATGATCGTGTTGAGGGCGTACGGCGGAACGAATCCGTATCCGGCGGCACTGCGGTTGATGATGGCGTCCAGGATCAGAATGTCCTCCACCGTGTCCAGACGGT
>NZ_JANFXK010000031.1 GCF_024459955.1 Anaerovorax odorimutans | reverse complement strand
GTTGGTTATATAAATTTGTCAGCACTGTGTCCTCGACGTTGTCCGGAGGCTTTAGCGCTCTTTTGTGCAGGGTAGTTTCGGAAAGCTGCGATTGCTCCACATGGCGTTCAGTCCACCGCTGTAGGTTACGTTCTTTTTTTACAAAGTCACCCATTTCCTGAAATACGGCATGTGAAACCTCCACCTCATGAGGTATGGCTTGTCCATCCAGAAAGGAAATGTAATACCTGGGCTTTCCGTCTGCGGTTTTTTCCCTCAATATGTATATAGCTGTTTTATCAGCCATTTCTGTTTCCTCCAATCAATCTGAAATTTTTTCAAAATTAGATTGATTGGAGGGCTGCGGCAATTAATATTTATACTATTAGTCCGTATTCCAAAAAATATAATGTAAAACGGTATTGACTTACATTAAGAATTACAATCAATACCGCCTTTCAATTCTACTGCTTTCTCTATTCAATTCCTCAAGATTTCTCTTAAAGAGCTTGCATTTTCTTACGTTCTTCTTTTAGTTATTCTGCTTTCACACTCTCATCTTGAACGATTGCCTTGTTCTCCTCCAGGGTTCTTCTTTTCCATTTATTGTGGTTGGCTATTCCGCATAGAACAATCACTATTAAGTGGGTAATGTAAATATACATCTCCCAAGCAGTTGTCATACCTATCATTACAACGAAGGATATAAGTATAACCATACCATAAAAGATACGGAGCAGTCTCTTAACTATCCATCCGTCATACATGATGTACTGAATCAAAATGATCACACCTAGGATATAGGCACCTATTGTAAATGGATTCACAATATAATATATTTTATACCATATTTCCTCGTGTGCCATTAACTATGTAGCCATTAAAAAAAGAAAACAAATGGTAACAATGTACAAATATACAATAGTAAATAAATATCATAAATGCTGAAGATCACCTTATCCATTTTATTTATTTTCTGTAACTAATGTTTCCTCCTGTTTTTAGTAACAAAGGACGGTTTGCTCCTTTACAAGAGTATCTGTTACTTAAATCATTGGCATAAAATATGTTAACTAGTACTGATATACCTCTTGTTAAGTGACCGATTAAAAAATAAAGTTTTTTAATCTAGCAAGACAAAATCTGCTGGATGTTTTGCTCTGTCTATAAATACAGCTTATATTACTCTATTGGGTCAGCACACCTAGAATTCTCTGTAGCCGCTTATGATTGTAATATTCGATATAAGCTTTTATCATTTCCAAAATAGATTCTTTACTGGTGAGTTTCTTTCCGTAGAGGTCCGCTCTTTTCAGGATGTCCCAGAAATCATCCATTACCTCAGTTACCAATACATTTGGCTACTCTGGACATGCTTTGAGTCATTTCGGCAATTTCAAGCTTTGCATAAAAGGTTATACTGGTATATCGAAATCTTCTTCATTTTAGCCCGTATTGATATATTCTTATTTAAGTTTTCGGGCATGATTTCCTTTAATACATCTGCCCGCATCAAAAGCCTTTCCAAGTATTGTCCCAATACTCCAGTATTCTCTTATTGTAGGAATATAGACTAAAGGATCTATTTTGTTAATGTCAACCTTTTCGTTAATATCAATGCAATCTGCATCCAATTGTGTCTCAACAATTTCTCCAACAAAAATTTTCCATTGTCCGATATCTATCGCCTTAATAACTTTACATTCAAGATTCAATGGACATTCTTCGATAATAGGCGTATTTACAACAATAGACTTCCCTTTTGAAAAGCCCGTTTCGCTAAATTTATCAACTACTTTTCCTGAAGTCAAGCCACAATAATCAACTTGTCTAAACAATGAACTACTTGGTATATTTACAGTAAATTCACCGTACTTTTCTATGCTATTTAATGAATATCTATCATGTTTAAGTGATATACCTATCACCTCTGGGTCAGAACCCATTATACCAATCCAGGCAACCGTAACTATATTAGCATGTTCTATATCACCAGTAACTATTAATGCCGCAGGCACAGGAAAAAGTATATCCTTATGTTTATAATGTTTTTTCATTTTATTTTCTACCTCTCTTATCATTCAGTGAATTATTCAAATTGTCTCCTTGAACTTTGTTACCTATACTTAAAAAACTGATCCTCCCCTCTTTCTGCTACTAATATCGGCCCAATTCATAAGGAACTCTTATATCAATACATTTTCTCCATTTTCTATTTGTTCCTTTATTTTTTCAGTTTCTTCCTCAATATGGGATTCTATAAGTTGGATTTCACTTAATACATTATGAATATTATCAATAGTATCAATAACTGACTTCCTTTTTAAATAAGTACGTTCCAATATTCGTGTAAACTTACTCCAATATTTTTCTGATTCATTATAATAATAGCTCAAATTCTCTAACTTTGCATTTATATTATTTTCATTGAGGTAAATAAAAAGCTGACTAAGCCCTAACTTTTGTAAATAAAAACCCATTAAAGCATATAAAATATGTTGAGGGGCATATTGACCATATCTATTGTTCAATATTTGAGCAATATCCTTATAGTCCTGATTAAACACTCTAATTCCTTCACTATTTGTTATATACTCATGTTCATTTATACTTTGTCTTTTATTAAGATAGCGTTTACATAAAGTGAGTAAATGGTTATCTCTATTTAAATTTTTTTGTAAGTCTCCTAGTTTATTTGAATCTATCCACCAAACACGTTTCCTTCCTCTATCTTTTTCAATAGAATGATATGCAATATCCAATTTTTTTGTGTCAACATAGCCTTCAAAATTGAAATAATTATCTATTATATAACATTTACTATTCTTCAAGTGATCTATCACAACAAAATGGTAATTATGCCATTTTTCAAAGTAGCATCTTTTCTTAATATAATCCTCAAGCAAATAGTATGTATCGATTGAAATAGCAACTTGGATGTGATTACTAAAAAAATGCTCATTGATATCATTAAAATTTAAGGTACTGTCATCTTCCATATAAGTATACTCACATTCAGATACCAATGACTCTTTATAATTATTATTGCATTTAGTAATATAATCGTTATAATAGGAGGATACTGGATCATGATCGAAAATTAATGGGTTTTCCTTTGCTAATGTTTTTTCAGGATCATCCCGTTCAAAGTCTATATAATAGTCTTTATTATAAATGAAACACGGCTCAGAATATTCTAACACCCAATCCAGCAAATCAATTCTCTTTAAAATTACTGATAATGCTTGATAAAAACAATTTGAACCTATCGTAAGTATGTTCTTCATATAACCGCCTCCCCATTTAGTCGAGCGTTTTCCCTTATTTTTCAATGTTTTTAGTTCCATATCTCAGATAAATAAACCTTGATATAGACACTTGTCTGTATCTGTACGAAAATAGAAATTTTAGAGTCCACAAAATAAAATATCGTTGCTTTCATCCTACAGGCCTTTGTGTATACCTCCCACCACCACCTATGGCAGCACACCTCTCATATCTATCGAGATTAGTTTCCCTTGCTGTTTATTCATGATTCTGCCTGTACCTACGACCTTGCCATGTCGCTCATTATCTTTGTCTCATTGTAGTCCCCTTCCTTTGTCAGGATCGTATAGAATACCCGCTAATCCTGGCAGACCATCGCTATTACAGACTGCATTTTCTCAAGAGTATTTTCCTTCCGTATCAGATACTATTTGTATTGCCTTGAATTCTGCATTCTTTCCAATCAGCGAAACTTCAGCCTCGTACAGCACATACCTCAGGCGTTCTCTGCCTCTGTGGCTGATACATCTTTCCCTATTATGCTTTCCGAAACTATCTGCCACGATTGCATCTCTTGCCAGTTTCTGCAACTGCTTCGGGTTATCAAAACGAGTAATGTCGACCACTCCTGCTAAGGAGTCACTAACTGTAGACAGCCCACTCCTTTTAATTGAAATCAACTTATCCATATATGAGTTCTCACTCAGTTACCCTCTATCTTTTGGAGCAGTCTCTTCATCCGCAGTACATACAAATCCATGTCATTCAGTTTCTTCAGTTACATCTTAGCGCTTCCCAGATCCCGACACTATACTCTACGATTGATGCAATACCCAGGCCCTCGTCCTCTACATTCCAGGGCCTCGCAGCTTTGTACCCTTAATCTCAATAAAAAAATCCAAATCCTAAATATAGTAAAGCAGAAACAATACCCGCAATTATCGAATATGGTAAAGAGGCAAACATTACATCTATAGGTTTTATTTCACAAGCTTGCGCGCACATAATCACGCCATCGCCAAATATGCACAGGTTGCTACCTAAAGCAGTACCTGAAAAAACTGCCGCAGCTGTTAGCAGTGGATTTACCCCTACAGATATAGATAAAGGCACAACAATTGGGATAATAATTGCTGCTAAATCCCAAAAGCACCCTGTTGCGAAAGCATAAAGTGAACAAAATATAAATACTATACAAGGCAGATAAGCACCTTTCATAATTGGAGATAAGAAACTAATCATATGCTCTGTCAACATTAAGTCCTTATTTACAATTTGAATTGAAAATGCTAGAACCAGTAAAAATAATGCAAACGCCATATTTATTGTACCTGTAAAGCATGCATTTAATAAATCATAAAATTTGACTTTTTTAGTAATAGTATAAATTATAGATGTTAATATGACACTTGCCATTGCCCCCATTAAAATATTTAAATCACTAACAATCGTTACAACTACCATAGTTAATATAGGTAATAAAAAAAACAATGGATTAGCATGTTGATCCATATCCTTTTTAAGTGGTTTAAGATCTTCGCTTTTTATTAACTTATAATCTTTTTTTACTTTACCCATTAAGGGAATAATTCCTACCGCCTGTAAAATCACAATAATAAAAGCCATCCAGCCATAAAACAGAATTGGCAATACTGATAAATATAGACTGGTTCCCGATATGTTCTGATCAAAATATCCGCTATTTTTCAACAAGGCACTATAAAAAACTCCCCATGTCGAAATTGGCACTAACAAACAGATTGGCGCTGACACACTATTCACTGTATAGGCAAGCTGTGATCTTGGTATTTTCAATTTATCGGTAATACCTTTCATAGTAGTCGAAACAGTTAAAGTTATTAAGTAATCATCTAGAAAAATTAAGGCTCCCATAAAAGAAGTAACTATTAAAGCTATTTTTCTATGTTTTATAATTCTTTCTATGCAGGTACTAAATTCTTCAACTGCATGAGAGGCCTCGAGTAAGCCTAGCAACATTCCAAAGGCTACTATTACCATAATCAACCATTGGCAAGTTTCATTAGATAGGGATTGATATAGATATTCTATTGTTTTCGACAACATGTCGGAAATTTTATAATTTGATAAAATTAAAGATGCAACTAATAACCCACAAACTAATGCAAATAAGCCTCTTCTTGTTATAATTGATATAATTAATACCACTATAATGGGTACTACACTTTCTATAGCACTTACATTCATTTTTCACCTTATATTATGTCATATTTCTTTAATTCTGTAGTTATAAACTTAAATTTTTCATCTATTGCATTGATTTTTTCAACTTTATCATGCAAAAAATATGCTTTCCATTTTTCGTGGATTTCAGAATACTTACTATACAAATAACGAATGTAGGTTAAATCTCTTGCATACTTAAGATATTTCTGTTTTGCTTTTACCTCTAAAATCCTCAAATACGAATGACCTAATTCAGATTCTATGAAATCATAATATTCCAACATCATCTTAGGTATATCATAAAACTCCTTTTTAATGTATTTATGTTCGTATGCCATAAAGCCAAATCTATACCCTACATCGAGATAATCGTCTTTAATTTTCCCTTCCCTTTCCAATTCATTAAAGAGCTCAGTCCCTCTTATTGGTCGCAGATTTAGTAATGCAGGTATGGTAGGATTTAAATCAATAAATCCTTTTATTTCATTTTCAATTTCTTCTAACGTCTGATCGGGAAATCCAATTATAAATGTTCCCCAAATTGTTATACCATATTTTTCAAATTTTTTAAGCTGTGCTTTTGTATCGTTTCCTTTTAATTTCTTATAATCTTTGGTATTAATTGATTCTAATCCTATATTTGCAATTTCCAATTTGATTGCTGAATTTTGTAGTTTTTCTAAATCATATCCCGATAAAATATCTAAAGAGACTGGTGCTACTAAGCTATAGCAACCTTTTTTATCCCTAAAATAGTCAAAAACATCATACCATAATTTTTGGTTTATCAATGCATTTGGTTCTCCAAGAAAAATAAAAAACTCATTTGTACCTAATTTTTCTTCCATTCTCATTATTGCATCATAGATATCTTCTTTCGAAAAGTTATAATCTTTATAGTAACCATTAAATAGAGATGCTGTTGAACAGAAATCACATTTATGAGGACATCCAACCGCAGTGGTAAGAACCGCTGCCGGCAGTCGGTCACTTTTGTTTCCGCTCATTTCAACATATCCTACAGTGGCTGGAATCCTGTATGCTCTGTCCATGTCCTCATTTAATTTTTTTCTTAAATAAGTGACTCCATCGCCGAATTCAATATTTTCTTTTTTAAATAGACTAGAGATTTGGGGGTAATGTGCGCCGACATTTCCTAAGATACACTCTAAATCCGGATAATTTTTATTAACATACTCCATACACTCTTTCAATGCACTATACCCGTCTACAAAAGCAGAAACACATAAATGAGTATAATTATCTGCTTCTAGTTCTTTAATTAATAATTCCTTACTAATCGGTTGGTTAATAACTTTACTAGGGGTAGAAATATTTTCTGCTAACCACATTCCACTGACATTGCCGAACCTCATCGGCGAAACAGTCAATGAATTTAGACTAACTGGCCTTTCTTTGATTTGCAAATTTTCAATTTGAGAGTAATAGTTCGGAAATTCTTCTTTAATATCAGCTTTTATGTTTCTTAAATTGTAAAAATCCTCTTCAACCATCGAAATTACGAATAAAACTTTATTTTCCATTGTTTTTCTCCTATAAATAAAACTATTAAGGATATACTGTCATTTAAATTTCTACATACAACATATTGATTTTTTAAGCATCAGAAAAACTAGAATGGATGCTTGTTTAAATTACCAGCAACCACAGATAGAGCTAATTGCCAATATGCATAAATCTCATATTTACTTAATTCTTTTGTTTCTATCACTGGGAGGCCAGCACCTAAATAATCACATCCCATCCAATATTCATTAAAGTTGTCACTCAAAATATTAATACCACTAGCTTCTGGATTCTTAAAAAGCTCTGTACCCGGATAAGGTACTAAAATAGAACAGTGTGTATATTGAATTAAATCTTTATCTATCATTTCACGAAGCAGCACAATTGTTTTATGTGCCGATTGGTGTGTTTCTCCGGGCAAACCGAATACCCAAAAAGTAAATACATTTACACCTATTGCTCGTATTATTTCACAAGCTTCAATACATTTATTAGGCGTTGCCTTTTTATCAGTATTGTCTAAGAGTTCTTGCTCCGCACTCTCAATTCCTATGCATATCATGATACATCCCGCTCGTTTCATTAATTTAACAATGTTCTTATCAACCAAATCAGCGCGGCTTTGACAAAACCAAATTATTTTTAATTTACGTGTAATTATCTCGTTGCAGAAACTCACGGTATAGTCATAATCACTCATAAAATTTAAATCGCCAAGCATAAATACTCTTTTTCCATAATTATTTATGTAGTATTCTATTTCATCTATAACATTATTGACACTTCTATATCTAAGTTTATTAAACACTTTACTCGGTACGCAGAATGAACAATTGTTGCTACACCCTCTTGAAGTTAAAATCCTTACAATAAAAGAATCAAAATATTTTTTTGGCAACAAACTATATAGTGGGTATGGCAATTCATCTAAATCATCAATGAAATTCCTTGAACCACTAAAAAATATTTCATTTCCTTGCTTATATGCAACACCTTTTACTTTACTACAATCATATTTGTTTTGTATACAATTCAACAATTCTATGATCGTTTGTTCACCCTCCCCAACTATAATATAATCAATTTCTTTGTAATTTGTTAAAATCCTCTCATAATCAAAACTCACATGTACTCCACCCAATATGATAATTGACTTTGGATGTTGGTTTTTAATAATTTTGCTAATTTCAATAGCCCATTTAAAATTTACTGTCAATGGCGATATTGCAATAATGTCAAAAAATTGGTCTTCAATATTTTTCAGGGTATCATATATATCATTCATTTCAATTTTATGATTTGTTTTATCCCTTATCTCCGCATCCAGTAAATGAAAATCAATATATTTTATTTCATAATTATTTTGTTTAAGTATTGAGGCTATATATAGAAATCCAATATTGGGTTCTACAAAACCAGTAAAATTATATTCACGCTCAGTCAATTGATGATTTATGTTCTCTCGTTTCATAATATGAGTGACACTCTCGCTGAGTGTTTTCCAATATGCTTTCTGTATTTCATCGACATTCAAATTTGATTGTAAGATTGGTGGTTGAATCATTAATACTTTATTTTTCATAATTATTTCCTACCTTCAACTAAAATTAGCAACCGTTCAAACGATTTATGACATTTCTCGGGTCTATATTTCAATTTATACTGAAATTCAAGCAGATCTAAATAAAGAATCGACGATTTTTTTGTCACTTTGTATTCGCCGTCATTATATAAATAATCTAAGTCCTCAAATCCTAATTTTTTGAAAATTTTATAACTATCACTACCAACAAATGTATCAATTAATACAATATCTGTATCCGAAGAAATTAAATATTTATATAATTCAACAACGAGCATGGGTAAAATATGTGTGTGTCTTTTCTCATCGGATATTATAAGCCTGCTTATTTCTGTCACCTTTTTATTTTTTATAATATTCATATTACCAACCGTCGTTTTATCTATTATGGGCTTTGGCATACTGTTTTTTATAACACGTGCATATGCAATTATTTCATCACCTCCATTATTAATGTAGTAATGTATAGCATTTTTGTCGTACTTATCATATTCTAATTTTAATAAATCCATATCATCTGAAGCACCTATATATTTTAATTTCTCCACATAATATTTGTATCTAAAATTTAGCAATTTAAGAAAAATGTTTGTCTCATCAGCAGTTACCTTTTTTATTTTTATATCTAATTTCATAATTTCTAACCTATATATTTATTTATAGTACTGACTAATTTATTTAAACTCTTATAATTATCTGGAAGTAGGTCGTCATCATTTAATGTTATTTTGAATACTTCTTCAAGTTCAACTAAGAGATTAACCGCTAAAATAGAATTGATTCCATAAGTTTCAAACAAATCCGCATTCTTATTAACTATTTCATTTTTTTTAATAAATTTATTTTTTATTAAAATTTTAATAATTTCATCTTCTATTTTTTCTATTTGCATATTCTTTCTCCTTGTTATCATAATAATAATTTACTGTATATAATCTTTATCTTTCATAAGCACCTTCTCCTACAATATACTTATGGTTAATACCCCCTACAGCCAGTAAGGAATTACCCATCTTGTTGCTTTAGCTGTTCGAATAATAAGAGTAATCGGTATAACGGGCATCTCCTTGGACTCTGCACCCGTACGAAAGTCTACTAACCAGGTCCTCATTCGCAGTGTTCGTTTTATGCAGGTTGATCCCCCTTCAAGGTGCGTTCGCGTCACACCAGTGTAGATTGAATAGGCAATGAGTAGAACTGGTACTTATCCATTACAACATTTTTAAGGGATGATAAATTTATGAACATGAATGCAGTAGGTATTAACGTAGCCAAGGGCAAGAGCATACTTGCTATCCTCTGCCCTTATGGAAAGATTGTTTCATCACCACTTGAAATCAAACATACTTCTAGTAGAATAAAGTCTTTAATCGAACAGATCAAATCTATCGATGGTGAATCCCGCATAGTTATGGGACACACTGGTCGTTATTACGAGCCTCTAACTTGGGGACTTACGGCAGGTCTTTTTATAACTGCCGTAAGTCCTACATATAAAAAACACTACTATGTAGTAACAGCATTAATTATTTCCACCTAAAACACTTGCTATGTTCCGATAAAAAACTTGTTTACTATCATATAAAAAATACTCTGAAACTTCTTGTACGTACTTTACTGTGTCTTCTAAGGATAAATTAAGGCTAAACATGGGCCAATCTGACGCAAACAAAAGCTGTTCTGGCAGTAAATAAAAAGCTTTACCAAATATATTATATAAATTTGATCTATCTGAAATCATTTTTTGAAACCCTGATATATCTAAATAAATGTTCTTATTGCTTTGGGCCAATTTTGCATAATTATCTAAATAAAGAATACCTGCATGTCCTAAAATCACTTTTAATCTATCAAATTTTGAAGTAATTTTCTTAAGTGCAGCAATATGATTAAAATCCATTTTCATATTGTTCAGCGATTTCCCTACATGTACCAATATCGGCATATTTTTTTTTTGGCATAAATCATATATCGGGTATAACCTTTCATAATCCAATTCAAAGCCTGTTGGCGGATATAATTTTATTCCGCTGATATCATTGGTATATATATATTCCTCCATCATTTTAAAAGCCTCGTTATCTCTTTTTGGATTAATCCCTAAAAATAGGTAAAAACGATCTTTATGTTTATTAAAAATATCTAAATAAAATTCATTTAAATATTTAAACGAAGCATAATCTCTATCGTCGAATAAATCTGCTGCCAATAAAATGCTTTTACTTATATTAGCTCTATCCATTTCAAGTATTTGTTTTTCTGCCCATTTATCTGATAACACGCCCCTTATAATTCTTTCCAACATTTTTTTCTCATTAGATGCTTTGATATTAATAGACATTTCTTCTATAATTCCATTAATAAAATAGGATGGATATAATTCTCTAAATGCAATATGCATATGCGAATCAATAATATTATTCATAATACGCCTCGATTTCTTTTTCAAATATTGAATATATTTTTTCTCTATCTAACTTAAGATTTGATGTCATCATATGATTCTCTATTGTGAATGGCTCTTTAGAAATAAAGAAATTACTTATTCTACTTTTTTTACTCATTTGATTATTTATGTTAGCAATCTCCCTATTGATTACATCAAGTGAAATGTTTTTATCACGAGGTACAATGACAGCAGATAAATTTGGTTTACCATCTCCAAACACAGCAGTTTGCTTTATATATTTAGAACTATTAATTTTATTTTCAATTTCAATTGGGTGAACTTTCTCTCCCGTGGACATTACAATTATTTCTTTAGCTCTGCCGTCTAAATACAAAAAACCTTCACTATCAATATGTCCAATATCTCCTGTAGCTATAGTATTTTGCCCAATGAAAATCTGCGCATTAACAGATTCTGACGTATTTAGATATTTCTTCCCCCATAAGTCCACTGATTTTACAATTATTTGATTATTTTTATCAAATATAACCTCTTTATTATTTAAAATTTTCCCTACACTACCCATTTTATTGCAATTTGGATAGTTTAATGCGATCATTCCTGTTTCAATCAGGCCATAACCCTCGTATATTTTCAAGCCTATCGCCTCAAATGTTTTCAAAATAGCATAAGGAATTGGTGCAGAGCCTGTTATTAAATAACGGATATTGCCTCCTAACAAATTATGTATTTCCGAAAACATAGCGATTTGAATTTTTTTCAATATTTTTTTAGGCAAAACATTATAAAGTTTCATATATATGTTAAACACAAATAATTTCTTCTTTGACGTATATAGATTTTTTAAGAAAGCATCATATATGCTTTCAAATATAAATGGAACTCCTTGGAATAAAGTTGGCTTAAATCTTCTAAATGCCCACATTAATTCGCTTGGTTTTGCTAGACATATATTAAAACCAATTAGAATTGCACTATACATATAACATCTTGAAGAAAACTGTGACATAGGTAGACAAGCTAATATTTTATCATTCGAGAGTAAATTAAATTTTCTAACGCAATTATTTATAAACTCATTAGCACTACTGAGTTTAATCTCTAAGCCTTTTGGAGTTCCTGTTGATCCTGAAGTAAAAATAATTGAAAATATATCACCAACAGTAAAGTTTATTTTAAGTGAATTCTTAAAATTGGGTTCTTTACTTTTAACTATTTCTGTTATTTCATTTATGGAACATATCTTACTTTTTGAGTTTTTATATATCTTATCAAATTCATCATAAATCAAATAACTGAGATCATATAATGAAAATAATTCGTTAACCCCATTCAGCTTGTCATTTTTATGGAATGAAACTAATATATATCCATTTGCTAAACAAGCAAGATCACATATAAGATATTCGTAACAATTGGACGCAATTAAACCAATTCTATCATTTTGTTTCAGTCCCCTATTATGTAAAAACTCGCTAATGATTTGCACATCTCTATATATTTCATAGAAATATTTTTTTTGTCCCTTATATTCAATATAATTTACATTATTTTCTTCTAGTTTTCTGAATAACTCTTCCATAGTTGGTTACCTCTTTATTTACTGATTTTGATTTAAAATGATTTTTTACATTATTTTATAGAAATTAGTTTTTTAATGATAACTAAGAATTAGTTAAATTTGAATTGGTTGAAACCGAAGTGACCAAAATTAGTACCGAAAGGGATAGCTAATCCAATTTCCATATCTCGCTGTCCAGTGATTGAAAACCGCAAATCCATTTTAAGAGGCCACCATTCTAAAGGTGGAAACCTTTGTCATGACCAAATTTTGCAAGTGGGTTTTATCATGCAAGAAACAACAAAAACCACCATTTTGAACGGCGGTCATGATAAAATAGAAGTAAGAAAAACGTTGCAGTTTCAAAGGAGGAGGCCATGTAAGTTACCAGACATCATCGTCAAGAAAAAATGGAACTGGTTCTTCTGGAAGAACTGACCCCGGAAGACCACCTGCTTCGGAAAATTGATCGACATATCGATTTTTCTTTCATCAATGAACTCCGTGCTCCCTACTACAGCAAGGACAATGGCCGTCTGGCAATTGAGCCGGAGGTACTGTTCAAAATACTGTTCCTTGGCTATCTGTACGAAATTCGAAGGCTATGGCCTAAAAGATCCCTTGTCGGACGTCAGCGTGATCTGGCAGCACCTGAAAGCGAACGTAAACAAGAACAAGTTCGAGAACCAGGAAGTGGAGCTGACCCCAAAAGCCTATCTAAAAGAATTAGACGAAGCTGTAGCCAAAGACCGAAAGGCCCACGGAAGGAAACCCCTGAAAAAAAGCGGGGAAGAGAAACCCAAAACCAAAGAGGCGAAATGCAGCACGACGAACCAGGACAGCGAATTCATGCATCGAGGCGGGAAACCAAAAGGATTCTTCTATCTGCACCACTGTACGGTGGACGCGAAAGCCAACATCATAACCGACGTGTTCGTGACGGCCGGTAACGTTAACGACACGATACCGTATTTGGACCGAATCAAGGCGCAAATGGAGAAGTATGGGTTCGCGGTGAAACGGGTCGGAATCGACGCGGGATACAATACGCCATACATTTGTAAAGAATTGTACGATATGGGGATCCGGGCCGCGGTCGGGCATCAGCATAGTCGGGGAGCAAAAGGGAAGATCGGGAAATGGCAGTTCAAATATATCCCGGAATGGGACGTTTACATCTGTCCGGAACGGACGTACCTGGAGTACCGAACCACGAATCGGGACGGATATCGTGAATACCAGGTGCCAAAGATGCTCCAGGAAACAGGAACGCCTGACATCGAAGCAAACATGCCGGACGTTGATGCGGCATGTATATGAGGGCTATAAAGAATTTCAACAGCTTTACACGCTAAGCGAAGAAGGAAAAGAGGGTTCTTTCTTCCAAAGCGTTCGCATATTGGGATGAAATTTACAATTACAAAACCCGGCAATTTCTCTTACTGGGTTTGCCGGCAGTCTGATTAATATCATAAATATTAATGCCAGTTATAGCATTTCAATGTGTGAGGTATATGGATTAGACAAAGCTTCTAATAGAGCTCATATTGGTGATTTTCATGCCCCAGGCTATCAGTTTCACTGCATAGGAATATTAAACTTGATATTTTCCTACTGTTTGCCTCTGAGTATATATTTTTTCCTTTCCAGTACTCAACTATTACCAAACTATCTAATATAAAATATAATTAATAATCAAATAATTATATGGAGTTTTTGAATAAATGAAAAGAATCGATAATTTATTAAATAGTATAGGCATAAGAGATCAGCTTACAATTATAAAAATTAAATATGGTTTAGAAATAATACGGTCAGAATTATCTAAAATACTTTTTCTATTAATTATTTTTGTATTCCTTAATAAGAGTATAGAATATGTTTTCGCTCTATCAATTCTATCACCTATAAGATGTTTTTCTGGAGGTTTACACCTCAAAACAAATATAGGCTGTTTTTTATTTAGCCTACTTATATATACTTTAATAATTATTGCATTACCTAATATACCTCTCCCTATTTATATTTATTATTTACTACTAATTATATCTTTCTTGATAATATTAGTTTTATCCCCAGTTTATACAAAAAAAAGGCCCATTCAGACCAAAGAACGATATCTGTTTCTTAAAAGGAGAACTGTTTTAATAAGTATAGTCTGTTTTTTAATTATCGTTTCTATATCCATTATAGGCTATATAGAAGTATTTATTATTGGCTGTTGGGTTATGGTAGTACAAGCAAGTCAATTAATTATTGCCAAAAAAATCAATTGGAAGGAGGCACTAACTTGAAAACTATTCTATCAAAAATAGCATTTTACATCAGTAGTTTACTTGTATTCATAGCAAACATTTCAATAAGCACAACGACATTTTGTCTATGGTATGAACCAAATTGTCCAGAAATATTATTAAACAAATAGACAAACAAACATTTTCAACAAAATGATAGCTATAGTAATATTTTCAATGTTTCTCAAGCAATGATTACTATAAGCATATCAAGTGTATATGGCATGCCATGTGGAAACTACGATAATAGCATGCCATATATCTTCTGACTTATTTATACTAAGAATTTTTCACAAACAACTAAATGCTTGACAAGATTATATTTTCTTATGACCTTTAAATATGAGCTAAAAAGTCTAGTGTATCCGCTTTATCATTTTATATTATGTAATGAATCTCAGTTATAAAGTATCCCTCATGGTAATCTAAAATTAATTTCATATTCTTCTTTTTTAATGTCTCTATTACACTATTTAAACCTATTCCCCTCCCATAATTTTTTGTTGTAAATCCAGTTTCTACAAAATTAGGTATAGTTGAAACATCAAACGTTGGTGATACTGTATTCTTAAGAACAAAGCGATCATAATCAGAGAGTAATATAATCTTTCTATTGTCTTTAGGTAATTTTAGTACTTCGTCAACAGCATTATTAATTAAATTTGATAGAACTACTATTAACTCATCTTGTGTGAATTTATATTCTGATATCGCCCTTGCTATTGTATAGTTAAATTCAATACTTTTCTCCTTTATGTCTAAGAGAACATATGAAAGATAGGCCGCAAAAAAGGCATTATCAGCAATAATATATTCTCTACCTCCAACCTGCTTTTCATAATCAGCTTTTAATGCTTCTATATAAGATATAGCATCTTCCTTGACCTTATCTAAAGATCGACCATTTTCCACAATTGCTATCAATGCCCCTAGATGGCCTCTAAAATTATGTTCATTTTGCTTTAATTTTAAATTCGTATTTGCCATTAATTCAGAATAATGTGACACTATCTTTAATTTTTTCTTTTGCTTTTCCATTTTCACTATGACATAAATTAGACAGGCATTTAAACAAAAATACGCTAGTAACAAAACTAAAACTTCTGTTATATCACCGTAAAAACTTCTCGTTTTATTATAAATAAGGTTAGTTATTATCGTTAGTAAGATAAAGAGATTAAATAGTATTAAAAGAATTAATGCCCGATTGACCGAAAAAATTTGATTTATAATCATCTGTATCTTTTTAGTAAAATATGCTATGATACAGCACCCTAATATTATAATAAAAAAGCATAATACAACTATCGGATTTGTTAAAATATTTACTTTACAAAATCCTAATATAATGGTTATAATTAATTGTGTAGACGTTAATATAAATATTGAAATAGGGCAGTCATAAACAAGCATTCTCCAGTTCTTGATTTTAAGAAGTATATAAATTAATGTATACACTAAAACGCTTAAGAATAGATGATATGTTAAATTGTAGAAATTTATAAGAGTAGCAGTTAATCCCACTATTAGAATAAGCATAATAAATTTTAAATAGCTTAGCTTATCGTTTTTATTTAAAGTAATGGTTATCATATAGAGGATAGCCGCTTCCAAACAACTAAAACAAAAAGTTATTAAGTTATTCACCATGTTTTTTATTCTCCATAAACTTATCAATAACCGCAATTTTATAGGTATAGCTTAATGGACATTTTATGCTTCCATCTTTTGTAAAATACAGATCGCTTGATTTATATGTAATGTGGCAGATCTTATATATTTTATTTATGTTTACATAACATTTCCTATGACACTGTATGAAGTTTTCATTATTAATTTCTTCTATAATCTCATTTAAATTCTTCCTTTTTACTCTATAATTAGCATCATAAGTCACTATATTAGGTACTCTATTTATAGTCTCAATATACAATATCTCATCTATCGATAATCTAACTTCAATATTATCGCAAATTTGGAAAGAAAATTTATCAACATTCATTTTCTCCTTTTGGGCTATAACGCCTTCAAGAAATGGGCCTATCACAGCATTAAATTCCTCACTTGTATAGGGCTTTTGAATATAACCACAATGATGATATTCACGATATACCTCTAGTGTATCGTTATGTGTTATGGTAATAAAGACAATTGGAAAAAAACGCATTTTGTTTATTCTTCGCATTCTAAAAGCCAATTCAAATCCGTCCATTCCAGGCATCTCGATATCAATTAATGCTCCGTCAAGATGTCCTCTAGATATTATTTCATACGCACTATTTCCCGAACTAGCTTTATAAATTCTAACGTTACTACTTATTTTGTTTATTAGTTTAACGCAATAATCTAAATCTCGCAAATTATCTTCTACAACAAGGATATTAACCATATTATATCTCCTTTGTTCACTAAAGTTTTTAATATTATATAACATAAAACTATCAATTTGCATGTTTTAAATGAGACCCTCACAAATCTTATAGATTACAATTATTGCTATAAATTGCATATACTCGATATTCCACCTCTCAGCATACCTATCATACCTTTCCGATAACTCCATTGCAGTTTTAACATTATCACAGCTTCAGTTATAATGCATTTTTTCAAAAACCCATCGGTCGAGCAAGAAATCATTCCATTATATATTGTTGTTTGTAATAAATATATACAATTTGAACCTACTGATTTTTCAATTCATCCCCAATTTTTTCTTAATCTCAACCTTATTCATCATTTGAATTTCTATATCTCAGAAAAATCAAATTATAATGTCCACCTCTCTATAAAAACAGCTACTTTCACTCCCTCATTGAATGCAATCAAATTATAACACACAAATTTTTACGAATCTGCTTTTTGCAATACTTTCATTAAAACTAATAAGCTTCATTTAATCTTGAATTTTATAATACCCCACTAGAACAAAATCACCTTTGAGCGATGTTATTCCTTCGGTCTATCGCTTCCGCGATAAGAAACGAGCTAAGGAAAATCTTTATTATGTTTATATGACCGCCAGTACCAACAAGTGTCTGCGTATTTACCACTTCAAGTCAAAGAGTGCCTGCGGAACTTAGAGTAGACGAAATAGCTTTTCTATCCATCTCCTTCCCACAAGCCAGCTAATCAGGTGGCTTAAAATTCGTACCCAAAATTCAACTTTACACTTTTTCAAAAAGTACTTGGCTTTTTATTAGCAGGCTTTCAAAAGGTTTATTTTTCACAATCCAAATCAATTTGCACAACATCCTCTATACCACACTCCAAAATCTCACACAGTTCTGCAATTGTAGACAAATTCACATTCTCCCCTTGCTGCAATCGATATAGTGTCCCTTTATTAAAATGACGCTTAACGGTCAGTTCATAAGTTGTTATACCTCTATTGCGCATAGTTTTCCAAAGCGGATCATATGAAATTGTCGCTTTTTTCCGCATAATTCAGGCCTCTCCTTACTGCAATTATATTTTCACAATTGTCTATTGGATATACCTAATAACTTAGGTATATCCAATAGATGTGCCCGTATAACAATAAGCTCTGCTTGCAAACTAACAATTTGATTATATTTTTAAAATTTTCACTTAATTATATTGATGGCTTTATCAATACTTAGGCACCCCATATCCCACAATCCACGAGCTCCCCAGATCATAACTCTTTTTCCTGCACATATTTCTGGAATTACCTTCGATGGTACTAACCTTTCCCTTAGAGGTATTTACTACAATTCCCACATGGTCAATCTTCTGATCTCCATTCCAGTTAAAGAAAATAACATCTCCCGCCTTGGGCATATAACTGCGATCCTTCCACTGCCCATGCTCTCGAAACCAAGCGGCCCCGTTCATACAACTGGCAAACTTGGGGAAAATTCCGCTTTCAATATAGCCGCACTGATTGGCGCACCAAGAAACAAAGCAAGCGCACCAGGCAACACGAGAATGAAAACCATACCAGGACCAATAGGGCTGGCCGCCGACATTCCCCTCCTGCTTCAGCGCAATCTGCACAATGGCCTGATCACCTGCTCCTGTCGGTACCCGGCCGAAGGCATAATAGCGCAGCACATGGGGTACATATTCCTTGTCTCCATAGCTTTTCCACCCTAGTTTTTTCGCCATCATCTCGGAAAAGGCAACCGCATTTTCCGCTGTGTAGTGTCCGTCCCGTTTCTTTGCCCAGGAAATGTACCCATTCCCATAGTTATAGCCCTGTAAGGCGGTTTTAATGCTGTCCATATCCATGGGATTCTTCGCCCCTGCATCTTTCAGACAAGCCGCTAGATTCTCAATACCCACGTTAATGGAATATTCCGGGTCAGGAATACCGTTTGGCGTATGGGGATATTTCTTGTTATATCCGCATTCCGCTGCCTGCATCGGGTCGCTTCCCCGTCCTCCCGATTCCTGCATCATTACCGCCTTGATCAATTCCACATATTCGGGGATACCGTGCTGTGCCGCATACTTCTGTATCAGCGGCTCATAGGCTTCCACCTCGGGACTGACGGAACTGACCGCACTGGCATTATCCCCTCCTACCGTATAAAGAATTCCCCCAAAGAGAATGATCATCACCAGAATCAGTATCACCACCCCGCCGCCGGAGGCTGCCGCAAGCACTAGAGCCTTTGTTGCCTGCGCTAAGGTTTTCAGTGTTTTGCGGGCAATGGCTTTCGTCCGTTTTGTCAGAGGCTTTCCCTGACGGGCCGTATGACGGGCTATCTGGTAAGCACGTTTTGCCTGCCTTCTCGAAACCTTGATTCCGCTTTGTATTTCCAACTCTCTTCGTTCAGCCTGCCTGGCCGTCTTAATGCCCGCGCCTGCTACTGACTTTCCTGTCATGGCCGCACGATCTGCTTGTCCTGAATTGCCGCTTCTATTAAGGTGCGATTTTTTTCGCACCCTTGCTGCTTTCTCATAGTCGAATGGCGCGCCTTTCTTCTCTGTTAAAGGCATGTTACCAGAATCAGCAGGTGTAAAAGCTGCTCCGGCTGCCGGATTGTCTGTCCTACCGTCCACCACTTGTTCTTTCACCGTCTTGTCCCGCTTGCGGATTCGCTCCAAGACCTTTCCCCCCTGCCGGTTTGCCTGAGAGATCGCTTTATGGGTGGCTTGGTCTGCGGTGCTGACAATTGCCCCTTGTGCGTATTCTACCGGTGAGCTTCTTTGTGTTTCTCTGCGCTCTGGCTCTGCGTATTCTTTTGTACGAACATACACCGGTTTCATATGTTGTGCGACCGCCGCTGCTTTGTCCATAACTTTGATATCTTTCACAATTTCTTTGACTTTGATCTCTCTGCCCACGTGTCTCCCCTTCTTTCCTAGTACATCCCCCTACACCCATTGAAAAAAGGCAGGCTCATAGGAACCCGTCTCCGTCAACGCACCTTGTCTTTCAGTCTTGGCTCCGCTCCTTTCATGGATTGCGATTTCCGGGCAACTTTTAGTTCTTGGCGCACCGAATGGGTTTCAATACCCGTTTGTTGAAAAGCTTCCACCTTCGCTAATGCCGCATCGGTCTTCCGCTCCAGGCCGGAAACGGTTTTTGCCAATCGTTTGAGTACGTTTTGCAGCCTTCCAAGCAGCCCCTTGTCCGACTGGACACCTTTGGCAGGTAACGTTTCTTTTCCCACCATAGCCCTCCCTGCATTTTTTGCATGGATACCGGCCGCCTGAATTTCCTTCTGTACCCTGCCGATCTGCGCAATGCTTCGTTCAATCTGTTTCGACGTGCCATGCAATCCCTCTTTTAAGTGGGCCAGCGCTGCGGGAATTTTCATGGCCGCTACCGTCCTTTGCAGCGCGCCCGTACCTTGCTGCTGAATCTTTGACACAGAAGTTTTGGCATTCCGTATCAGATTATCTTTCACTCGTACAATCTGATTTCCGGTGTTCACCGCAGCCCCAAGCGCATCGGAAAGCCCCTCTACCCCATACCACTGCTGGAATCGTTTCAGCTGTTCATTGACCGCTTTCAATTCTTCCAACACCGCTTGGAACTGCTGGTCCATTTCATCCAGATACTTTACTAAAAGCACTACTTGCTGCTGTTCTTTTTGGAGGCCATGCGCATTCAAAACCGAAAGGAAGCGCTGAATCTCTTCCTGTTTCTCTAACCCCGTTCCTTGCATGGTGCACCCTCCAATCCCATTGCCTCATGTTTCTCCTCATACGGATCGGGCAAATCTCTGACATATTCCGGATATCGCAGTTTAATCGCTTCAAAAAAATATGGAGCAAGATCGCAGGAAAACAAAGATTCCGGCGTGAACATAGATTCCTGGCCTTGCTCCACATAGCCGTTCCAAAGGTTGAAGGCCAGACACGTAGCCCGT
>NZ_JANFXK010000292.1 GCF_024459955.1 Anaerovorax odorimutans | reverse complement strand
GTTGAAACCTCATAACTGCCCGCCTGCCTCGAGAATATCCATCAGCACTGCATCACCGACAATCTGCATCCGATCCAGGAATTGATCAACGCTTTCTTTACTGTCAGCCCATCCCGTTATAAAACCAAGGCCGTGGAGCTCCCGCATCTTTTTCATTTGCAGCGGTGTCGGTTTCTTTCCTGGCGCTTTCAGCTCGATGAACG
>NZ_JANFXK010000030.1 GCF_024459955.1 Anaerovorax odorimutans | reverse complement strand
TTGTCTATATTACCAAACTTCTCCTCCTCTGTCAACCGCTTTCTTTTATCTTTTTCTCACTTTTTTGTAACCCGAAAAACAGATACAGGATCATACCCGTCAGATTGAACAGGGCAAAGAAGAAATACACGCCTCCGGGCCCAAAGCGATCCAGTACCGCTCCCCCGATCAGCTGACAGACAATCGCGCTGCCGTTGCTGCCCAGAGCGTAATAAACGGCCACCGCCATTCCTTCATGCCCCGGCGGAGCCAATTGGTTCACATACCTTACGAATTCCACAAGAATGATGCCGTTGACCGCGCCCTGCATAAAAAACAGAACCGCCAGCACAATATAGGAAGGCTCCAGACTGTAGATGAAAAAACGAATTACTGAAACAGCAATTGCTCCCAGGATTGTCTTTTCTAAGGAAAATCGGTCAGCCAGCCTGGCGGACCATTGCATGAAAGGCGCTTCACTGCCCACCATAAGGAGCATAACTGTGCCTACGCCGGCGATAGTCCCCCCGCCCTCTATATATAGGAAACTAAAGTATGTATTGTTTGCTACATTTGTACCGCCCACAAAAAACGTACAGAGAATCAGCTGCATCAGCCGTTTATCCTGCAGCAGTTTTAAATAGCTGCCCTTTTTCTTTTTTTCATTGGCCGGCCGGGATGCGCGTCCACGTCCTGACATGAGCAGCAGAAACAGTGCTGCCAGGAAAAAGCTTCCGCTGTACAGCCAAAATATAACTTCCAGCCCGGCAGCGGCAGCCAGTCTTCCTGAACCGAAAACGCCCAGAGCAAATCCGACGGCGCCCCATTTTCGGATGCGGCTGAAGGGCAGCTTTTCTTCCAGCGTCAGTGAGTCGGAAAGAGGCATGACCGGAGCCTGAAAGAAATACATGCATCCGTACAGGAGTAAAAACAGCGGATACCATTTTATTCCTAAGAGTATTATTCCAATTATGGCAGCGATTATGCACAAAACCATAATCAGCAAATATTTATTACTGCGCCGGTCATAGACTCTGCCCCAGATCGTTCCCGCAAAGATGGCTGTGCAGGTGCCGGCAGCGGTTACAGTCCCGATCTGCGTTCCTGAAAACCCGATAAAAGCCAGATACTGACCGATCAAAGGCATCAGAACTCCCAGTGCCATATAGGAAAACGTATACAGCAAAGAAAAGTTCGCGTAATTTCTTTTCATTTTTATCATCTCCACTAACTGGGAGTATATCAGAGACCGCTTCTGCGCACAATATCCTTATATACGTTTTACGGAGGTGAATTATTTTGGTAATCATATTAGTTCGTACGGTCATACTGTATCTGATCGTGCTTTTTACCATAAGAGTCATGGGCAAATCAGAACTGTCCAAAATGTCCCCGTTTCAATTAGTCGTTATCTTTATGATTGCGGAACTGGCAGCCATTCCCATCGAATCGTCTACAGCCTCGCTTATTAATGGGGCTATCGCGATTTTCACATTGCTTTTCCTGCAGGTTTTAATCTCGCTCATCTCCATAAAAAGCGAGAAGGCGAAAAATTTTCTTAACGGAAAACCCAGCATTTTGATCGAAAAAGGCGAGATCAATGAAAAGGAGCTGAAAAACCTGCGTATATCGATCAATGATCTGATGGAACAGCTGCGGATCGGCAACGCGCCGTCCCTTTCCGATGTGGAATATGCGGTCATGGAGTCAAACGGCGAACTTTCCATTATTCCCAAAGCAGATAAAAAACCGCTGACCCCCAGCGATATGTCGCTGCCTAAGGAGAAGCAAACCATGCCTCTGATTCTGATCGCGGACGGAGTTTTGTACCGAGAGAACCTGCTTTCACTGGGCTGGAACGAAACTACGCTGAAAAAGCAGCTCAAAGGCCTGAACCTAAAGGAGTATACAGACGTATTTTTCGCTTTCTGCGATGAATCCAAAAAGCTTCACGTCTACGTTTCCAGTCCGGACAAGAGAAAGGCAACGGAGGTGACACCATGCGCAACTTCATAGTTTCCGTTATCTGTCTGGGGCTTTTAATCGGAGCCTGGTGTATCTTTGACAATTATTCCGATACCAGACTGCAAAGCTATATCGACCAGATTGAAACGGCGATCATTCCTGAGGTGGAAGCCAGTGATTGGGACAAAGCCTACGACGATTTCGCGGCAGTCTCCGACAGCTGGCACAAATACAAAAAATCCGCGGCATTTTTTCTCGATACGGATGCGATCAATGAGACAGACTATTCCATCGCCAGAGCAAAATATTATATTAAGGCAAAGGATGATTCAAACTCCACAGGGGAGCTGGCCTGTCTGAAAGAACAGATGACCTTCCTCCATTACAATGAATCGCTTTCGCCGGGAAATATATTCTAAATCAAATTTCCAATTTAAATAGAGCCGGTCCACCGGGAGAATAACACCCGTGGACCGGCTCCTTTGCTTTACATTGCCGTATCTCTTTGATATTTACCGCATCGGTCCTGAAAGGCCCCGATCGCATGTCCCTCATGAAGCAGACGGACAACCTTACATTGATTAGGACAGTCAAAGCAGGGAGTTTCCCGAATTTCCACATCCAGCCTTCCTCTGTCAAAGCCTTTGAATGCAGTTCCTTCCGCATCCTTTCGTTCCAGGGCCAGCAGCGCCGCTCCGTACGCACCCATGATCTTATGCTCCCTTGGCACAAAGATCTCTGTCTCAAGAGCTTCCTCAAAAGCCGCTTTGAGGCCTTGATTCGCCGCCACGCCTCCCTGAAAGCAGATCTTGGGCAGCAGCTTCTTTCCCTGCGCCACATTGGACAGATAGCTGTTTACCAGCGCTCTGCAGACGCCGGCCAGCAGATTTTCTTCCGATACGCCCATCTGCTGCTGGTGAATAATGTCCGACTCCGCAAAGACCGCACAGCGTCCGGCAATGGGAGCAGGATTTTTTCCCCGTAAAGCGGCCTCGCCAAACTTTTCAATGGGGATTCCCATTCGTTCCGCCTGGCGGTCCAGAAAGGAGCCGGTACCCGCAGCACAAACCGTATTCATCGCAAAGTCGGATACCAGGCCTTCTTCCAGCAAAATAAGCTTGGAATCCTGCCCTCCGATCTCAATAACCGTACGGACCTGAGGATCTATTTTGGCTGCTGCCGCCGCATGGGTTGTAATTTCATTTTTGACCACATCGGCTCCTACAAAGGCTCCCGCCAGGCTGCGTCCGCTTCCGGTAACTCCCGCCTTGGCGATCTCTTTCGAATCAAAGGTTTCTCCCAGTTCTCGAAGTCCCCGGGCTATGGCATCCAAAGGCCGCCCTTTCGTTTTCAGGTACAGCTGCTCCTTTATTCCGCAACCCTCATCGATCACCACCAGATCCGTGCTGATTGATCCCACATCAATTCCCAAGAAATACACGTCTTCTCCTTTCCAGCATGTCCACGAACGCTTCAATTCTAGTTTCATATCCCGCAGCCGCCTGCATTTCGTCGAATACCAGGTGAAGAATTTTTTTCCCTTCTTTTTCCTGAATTAAATTGCTGACAGCCTTTGCCACGATTTCCGGCATGCAGCCGGCCGGCATGATCTTTATAATACCGTCCTCCTCAGAATCGCGGATTTCTTTTACCGTTTCCTTTGCGTACCCTCCGATACTATAGGGAAGGTAGACGCGCTTCCTCTGTCTGCCCGGGACCGGAAGTGACGGACGGATCGTATGTGCCATCCACCAACTGATATTGACCGGCCTTTTCACTGAACAGCCCATCAGCATCAGTTGTTCTTCAAGATTCTGGTTGGCGGAGGCTTCAATGGAGGTGTAAATTTCTCCTGTTACCAGGATCTTTACAGGTCTTCGCCGGGAGTTGACGGGAAGCATTTTGACAGCCCGCCTGTATTTTGCCATCGTGCGGCCCGCGGCACGCAGATTCTCCGAAGCTTCCAGCTCTTTTCGCAGAGATCGGAGCATCTTTACGCAGTCTCCGGGGTGCCGGGCATATCCCGCCTGCTCTTTTATCTTTGCCTCCAGCCGGTCCAGCGACAGCATCAGCTGAACACTCCCCGTCAATACGCGGGCAGCCTTCAGTACAGTGGCATTGCTTTCCCGGCCTGCGGTTCCAAGGCGTCTGAGCCATTCTTTGATGCCGATGGCTTTGGGCGTATCCAGCAGAATCCATTCCATGGCATACCCCGCCTGATCCAGAACCTGTTTCAACAGCTCCCCGTATTCTCCCAGCCTGCACGGTCCCATTGTCGCCGGCATGATAACGCACTGCGCTCCCATATCGTAAGCCTCTATGAGATTTCCCGCCATAAATTTAAAAGGCAGGCACATTTCTTCAGGTGAAACGGACTTGCCCTTTTCCAAAGTTTTTCCCGTATTGGCCGGCGGAACGACAACCGGTATACCCAGCTCTTTCAGAGCAAGGGCCGCCGCCAGATAGGCGGGACCTAAATGAGGAAACGTCATCTTCATTGCCGCGACCTCCCTTTCAGGAGCTCCGCAAAGGCTTCCAGCCTCGTGTCAAACCCTGCTTCACCTCGCTGCTCATCCAGCTTCAGCACGAAAAACGGCATACCGTTTAAATTTTTCTTCAGCATTTCCACAGTAAAAGAGTCTGTGCCGCAGGAAAAGGAAGAAAGATAGAGGACTCCGTCAATACCCTTTTTCCGCAGGGCCCGCATACTGCCAAAGTTGTTCACAAAAAAAGACCAGTACGGCTTTTTCATCAGATCCGCATATGCCAGGCCGCTGTCCTTTTCCTGCCGCGTTACCCGTTCCTCCGTCACCACGCCGATATCCATTCGGTGCAGCTTTTCGATCAGGTCCATATTGACAAAGGGATCATATATGTTGTAGCAATGGCCAGCCAGAAAAACTTTATACCGGTATCCTTCCTCATCCAGTCCTCTCTCCGCCATTTCCTGGGACAAAAGCGCATTGAGAAAATTCACTTTGAAATCCAGCCGCCGTATACCCAGTTTTTTGCATTGTTTCCAAAGGGCTTTTTCAAGCTTTTTTCGATCGTCCAGATAAAGAGGTTCTGTAAAAATCAGCTTTTTATCCATTTCCGAAGCCGCTGCGAGATCGGCTGCTCCGGCAACCTTGGGACATATGGACTCCCCGAACTCCGTACGCATGATACGGGGCAGAGCCACTGCGTCGCAGCTGTCCGCCAGCTTTTTCACGTGGCCGCACATCACCTTCACCGGCAGACAGGCTTCGTCCACACAGACCCGGTTTCCCCGTTCCAAAATCTCCTGATCGGTGTCCCCGCTGAATTCCACCTGAATTCCCAGCCCCTGGCAAAAGGACTCCACAAAGGGCTTGTAAGCATAATAAAAGTACGCTTTTGGCACTCCGACACGCATAAAAAAACCTCCCGTCAAACATTCTCAAGGTTATTGTTGACAGAAGGTTTCCATTTTATTCTATGATCTCGTACATGGTAGGCGCATCTTCTTTTCTGCAGGAGTCCAAAATCTTCGTCACCCTCGCAGTCACACTGCTGTTGCCGAACTGGATGCGGATCACGTCTCCCTCTTTTATTTCCGTTCCCGGCTTTGCGGCCTTACCGTTCACCAGAATACGTTCCTGCTCGCACGCCTCCTTTGCTACGGTCCGGCGTTTGATCAGTCTTGAATTTTTAAGAAATTTATCAATCCTCATTCTTCACCTCTAAAAAAAACAGGGCAACTAGCGTTGCCCTTTCATTCTATTTCCTTATTTGTTTACAGCATCCTTGAGTGCTTTGCCTGCCTTGAACACAGGAGCCTTTGATGCGGCAATCTTAATGACTTCACCTGGTTTTCTAGGGTTTCTGCCTTGTCTGGCTTTTCTCTGGCGAGTTTCGAAAGTACCGAATCCGATCAACTGGACCTTTTCCCCTTTTACCAGAGCTTCTTCAACGCTGGAAACGAATGCGTTCACTGCAACTTCCGCGTCTTTCTTTGTAAACCCTGTCTTTTCTGCTACTGCAGCTACCAATTCAGCCTTATTCATCAATAATTCCTCCTTAAAAATAAATTAGTATTGATCAAGCGGTTTGTCCCACTCTGCTTGCTAAAAGCTTTTTTCAAAAAAATAATCTCTAGTAAGTTCCTCCACTCTCTCTGTCGTCTATTGTCCCATTTTTCAATGGTTTTGTCAACAGTTTTGCACCAGTTTGACTAAAAAAAGGGCATTCCTACACGATTGCCGCGCTACTTGATGAATTTATCCAAAACGCGCACCAGTTTATCTCCTTTAGGCATTCTTGCCACTTCCTCTTTGGTAATGGTTTTCGTAACAAAAATCATGACTACGTAAACGACAACCGCAAAGAGAATCGCGATCACGGTGGACAGCCTGCTGCCCGACAGTACGACAAAGAGGATCTTATAGCTGCCCCACGCGCAGAGAGCCATGACTGCGGATGAAATAAACGGTTTTACTGCCGTAGTCATAAAATCAAATCTGGTTCCCGTATATTTGCGTACCGCCATGATGTTCAGAACAGAGGCAATCAGATAAGCGGTAACGGTTCCTGCGGCCGCGCCCAGAATATTGATGGAAGGAATTCCGGTTAAAGTCCAGGTTATAATGATTTTAACCACTACGCCGATAGCCAGGTTGCGGACCGGAATCATCTGTTTTCCCACACCCTGCAGCACACCTGTCAGAGTCTGCACGGTAGAGAGGAATACAACGCCGATGGACATGACCATCAGGCAAGGCGCCGCGCTGATGGCGCTGGCCTGCTGCGTCGGGTAAAGAAGAACCAGGATCGGTTCTGCCAGAGCAAAGAGTCCAAGGGCGCACGGCAATCCCAGTATAACTGCCATTCTCAGGCCTGTCGCAACATTTTCCTGCAGATAGCGGGTATCCTTTTGTTTGAAGGCAGCCGCTACCAGCGGCACCAGACTCATGGCCACAGCCTGGGTCAGCACCTGAGGGAAGTTGATCAGCGATCCTGCGAAAGCGCTCAGCTGGCCGTACATTCCCTTAGCAGTAGTGGCATCCCATCCTGAATCCTGCAGCCGGGTAACTACAATCGTCACATCGACCAGATTGACGATCGGCATAATGGCGGCTCCGATGGTGATCGGAACAGCGATTATAGCGACCTTTTTCAGAATGGACGAACTCGGCTCTCTTCTGCGCATTTTACGCTGGGTGCTGATCCTGCGCTTCAGTTTTCCTTTGCTCAGGGAATAAACGATCAGCATAACCAAAAGACCGCCGATGGCGCCTGCCGCCGCGCCGAGGGTCGCACCCGCCGCACCGGTTTCCTCGGGCTGAAACCTGCTGGCGGCTCCCAGCTCTTTGGCGCTGTGGAAGAAAAAGTACGCCAGGCTCAGTCCCACCGCTACGCGGAATACCTGTTCGATTACCTGGGAAATGGCGGTCGGTTTCATATCCTGCATGCCCTGGAAGTATCCTCTGTAGGAGGCCATAATCGGCACAAAGAGAAGCGCCGGCGAAATGGCCCGCATGGCCAGAGAGGCACCGGGCACATTAACCGCTCGGGCAAAGAAGTCGGCGCCGAAGAAAACAACGACAAAAGAGCCCGCTCCGATGGCCAGCATCAGAAGTCTGGAAACTTTAAAGACCCTGTGCGCTTCTCCAAACTGGCCGAAGCTGACCCGCTCCGACACCATTCTGGAGATTGCCACCGGTATACCGGCCGTCGCTAATATCAGAAAAAAGTTGTATACATAGTACGCCGGGTTATAGTTGGCCATGCCAACTGCCCCGATCATATTCCCCAGGGGTATCCTGAAGATCGCCCCCAATACTTTTACCATCAGGCCGGCCACGGCCAGCACTGCTGCTCCCTGTACAAAGGATTTCTTAGCCATAATTCCTCCTATATCCTAATTACCCCTACAGAGCCTGCAAAATTTTCTTTGTGGCTCTGCCCGCTTCATAAATTGTTTTTTCCAGATCAATCGTGAAATATCTTCCGTTTTCATAAAGGATTTTTCCATCCGCCATAGTCATGATTACATCGCTTCCTGATGCGGAATAGACCACATTGTTGCACAGATCATGGATCGGGTGCATGTGAGGTCCGCTGATGTCCAAAACGATCAGGTCGGCCCTGTATCCCGTTTTAAGCAGGCCGCAGTCGTCTCTCCCCTGAGACAGCGCCCCTGCTCTGGTGGCTGCCTGCAGCGCCTGCGCCGGAGTCACCGCCGTTGGGTCCTTAAGGCGCTCCTTGGCTGCCGTAGCCAGATATTTCATTTCCTCTATAAAGTTCAGGCTGTTGTTGCTGGCGACACTGTCCGTGCCCAGAGAAACTCTGATCCCCTTGTCGAGCAGCTTTGGTACATTGCACACGCCACTGGCCAGCTTCATATTGCTGACCGGATTGGAAGCTACGGTTACGCCTTTTTCCTTGAGGATATCAAAATCCTCGCCTTCAATCCAGACGCAGTGGGCCGCCGTAGCAGGCGTATCAAAGAGCCCCAGCTTGTTGAAATAGGCAGCCGGTGTCATACCGTGCCTCTGCTTGCATTCTTCATGCTCCGTTTGCGTCTCCGAGAGATGTACGTGCATGTTGGCGCCGATGGAGCTTGTGTACTCAGCCATCTGCCGCACCACTTTCGGCGTCGAAGTATATTCGGCATGGATACTCATATCCACTTTGATTCTGCCGTCCGCTCCGTTATGGTGATTTTCATAGAGCGCTTTCATTTCCTTTGCGCCGTCCAGATCAAACAGATCCGAATCGTCAAAACAGGTGATGGACCGGGAAATATTGTTCTTGGCACCGCTTTCTTCAATGGCCTTCACCATGGCTTCCGAAAAGTAATACATATCGGTAGTGGATACGATTCCAAAGCGAATCGATTCCGCCATAGCCAGCATTGTGGCCCAGTAGACCGCCTCGCCTGTCAGCTTTGCTTCAAAGGGAAAGATTTTTTTGTTCAGCCAGTCCTGCAGCGCCAGGTTTTCACCGTAGCCGCGCATCAGCGTCATGGGCGAATGAGCGTGGGTATTGACAAACCCGCTCATCAAAAGCTTTCCTTTTCCGTCATAGACCCGCCCAAAGGCTTTTTTCGGGGCCTCCTTACTAATATAAGTAATCGTCTGTCCATCTATTCCAACATACATATTTTCAGCTGCCTGAAAGTTTTCATCAATGATGGTTATATTGTTAAACAGCATACGCTTGCCTCCTCCTTACGAAGTTTTTTCCAATAGCGGGAACTATTATATCACAAATGGGCGCCAATACCAACCCTGCGATCTCTACATCAACGGAGCTACAAGGCGCAGAACCCTGCCCAGGATCTTTTTCAGGGAATTATACTCGCGGCAGTCCTGCCTGGTTATTTTCTGGCACTTTTTCAGAGTTTCCTGAAAATCCGCCTCGGCATCGGCCACCGCTGCGTTTTTATAGATATAGACCGCATCCTCAAAATGCAGATAGAGACTGCGGAAATCCAGGTTAATGGTCCCCACCACGGCTTTTTCGTCATCGCTGGTAAAGACTTTCGCATGGACAAAACCCGGCGTATATTCATAAATCTGTACGCCTTCGTCAATCAGCTGTCCGTAGTAGGTCCTTGCCAGGAGATAAGCGTAGATCTTGTCAGGAATATGGGGCATCATGATGATGACTTCCACCCCTCTTTTGACCGCATAAGTCAGGGCGGTAATCATTTCTTCATCCAAGATCAGATAAGGCGTCATGATGTGTACATATTTTTTTGCGTTATAGAGGATGTCCATGTAGACCCGCTCTCCCACGTATTCCGTATCGTAAGGGCTGTCGCCGTATGGAATTACATAGCCCTCGCAGGGAAGATCCGGCTCCGGTGTGAAATCATAACGCATATAGTTTTCAGCCGGAGTAGGCGTATTGACCTCACCGATATCCCACATCTGAAGGAACATGAGGGTAAAGCTCCGCACCGCATCGCCGCGCACCATGACGGCCGTATCTTTCCAGTGGCCGAAACGCTGAATTTCGTTGATATATTCATCAGCCAGGTTGACGCCTCCGGTGAAGGCCGTGCGCCCGTCGATGACCAGAACCTTTCTGTGATCCCGATTGTTCTGGTGGGTTGAGAGGAAGGGCCTGATGGGCGCAAAAACTTTGCACTGGATTCCCAGTTCCCGCATTTTCTCCGGATATTTGGGCGGCAGCAGCGAAAGAGAGCAGGTGCCGTCGTACATGAAGCGAACCTCCACCCCTTCCTTAACCTTCTCCGCCAGAATTTCCAGGACCGTATCCCACATAAAACCCTTGTCCACAATGAAATATTCCATAAAGATAAATTCTTTTGCCTGTTTCAGCTGTTTGACCATTTCGCGGAATTTGTCCTCACCCAAAGGAAAATATTTAACCTGTGTGTTTTCATAGGCCGGATAATTGCCGCTGTCATGGATATACCGGGCCAGGCCTGCCGTTTCCGGCGACTCGGTCTCAAGGCGCCGCAGCAGCTCCGGGCTTTGCGCCAGATATGGCCTCTGCGCTTCGAGGGTGCTTTCAATACGGCGGGCAATAAAGAGGGTGCCCGGCTGCACTCTTGTAAAAAGGTAAAAGATCACGCCAAAGAAGGGTGCGAAAAGGATCAGCATAATCCAGGTCAGCTTAAAACTGGCATTCTGTCTGGCATTGAGAATATAGAGCAGAATTACCAGAGAAACGAATCCCAGAATGTAGTTAAAGATAAATATGTATTTATCTAAAAGCGCAAAACCTCCGATCAGAACTGCGATCTGGAAAAGCACCAGCAGAACCAGCAGCGTGGTCCGTCCAAACAATAACTTCCATAAACCTTTAATCTTTCGCATATTGATCTCCAAGCTTGAACATTTTTATTGCTGCGGCTAAATGCAAGCCGCAATTATGCATCTTATAGAATGTTACTATCTCCGCTAATAAATGTCAAAGATTTTAGGCTTATTTTTCTTATACAGGCAGTATATTTCATTTGTTTTGGCAAAGACTATCTTTGAAAAGAAAAGATCATCTACGAAGAAAGGATTATAAGCTATGAAAGCAACAGGAATTGTAAGAAGAATCGACGACCTGGGAAGGGTGGTGATTCCCAAAGAAATAAGAAGGATCCTGCGCATACGCGAAGGCGATCCGCTGGAGATATATACCAGCAGCAATGGGGAGGTGATTCTGAAAAAATATTCTCCCATCAATGAGCTGGGGCAATTCGCCGGAGAATACGCGGAAACAGCTGCTGCTGTTCTGGACAGTACGGTCATCGTTTCCGATACGGATCAGATCGTGGCGGTATCCGGAGGCAGCAAGGCCGAATATATGGATAAAAAAGTGGACTTTGAACTGGATAAAATCATTCAGAGCAAAACCAGTTTCCATAATGAAGCTAAAATCGTTGTTCCGATCCTCGCCCATGGGGACGCTATCGGCTCCATTACGATTCTTCCGAAGCAGAACCGCACACTCAGTGATGTGGAACTCAAGTCGGCGGAGATCGGCGCTTCTTTTCTGGCCAAACAGATGGAGCACTGACGTATCTTGTCTTATACGCAAAACACCACCTTCCTGCAGCAGTCTTGCCTGCTTCGGAACGTGGTGTTTTTTATTTATTTTTTATTTATTTACTCTGGGCCCTGCGTATTGATGCTTTGGATTGTTTTCCCAAAGCTCATCGGCAACCGGCTTCCATTTATCCGCGGCCTGGTTGCATTTCGCACAGAGGCTGTCTACATCCTCAGGGCTCTGCATATCCGTGGAATGGGCGCCGCTCTTCTTTACCATCTCGGCCAGCTTTCCCTTGTTGTCTAAAAGCGGACACGGCCGCAGCATGTTGTCATTGAACGGCTGATTATCATGGTATTGCATGAACAGCGGTCTCTGGTAGGCTTCCAGTAAAGTCGTATCTTTAATATTGCAGTCCGAATAATGGATGAACGCGCAAGGCTCGATATCGCCGTTGGCGTTGATATGCAGGTAGGATCTTCCCCCTGCGATACATCCGCCGACGAATTCGCCGTCGTTCCAGAAATCCATGGTGAAAATTGGCTTCGTGGTTCTGAATTTTCGAATCTGGCGATACATGAACGCTCTCTGCTCCGGTCTTGCCAAAAGATCCGGCTGAGCATCGTTTCCCACCGGCATATAGGTGAAGCACCATGCGAATTTGGCGCCTTTTTCGATCATTGCGTCGAAAAATTCTTCGCTTCCCAGGACCTCGGCATTTCTGCTGGTATAGCAGGTAGAGATACCGAAGGGAAGCTTTCTTGCTCTCAGAATATCCATCGCTTTCATGATGGCCTGATAGGTTCCCTTTCCTCTTCTTTCATCCGTCTCTTTTTCAAAGCCTTCGATACTCATGGCCGGAATAAAGTTTTTCACCCGCAGCATTTCATCGGCAAAGGCTTCATCAATCAGTGTGGCATTGGTAAAGGACAGGAAAGCGCAGTCATCGTGAGTTTCACAAAGATGAATGACATCGTCTTTTCTCACTAAAGGCTCTCCTCCTGTGAAGATGTACATATATGTACCCATTTCCTTACCCTGGCGCACAATGCTGTCCAGCTCTTCAAAGGAAAGGCTCATTTGGTGCCCGTAGTCCGCGGCCCAGCAGCCTACGCAGTGCAGGTTGCAGGCGGATGTGGGATCCAGCAGAATCGCCCATGGTACGTTGCAGTTATATTTTGTCTTTACCTTTAGCTGTTTCTTTGGCCCCAGCATCCCCGCATTGATGATGAAGTTTTCGAAGATCTTTCTTCTGATGCCGTCATCGCAATCCGTCCAGAGGCTTTTGATCAGCTTATACCAATTGTTGTCTTTGTCATCGATGTACTTTTTGATAACTTTGACCTGAGGAGTCAGGCTGTCGCCGCCGATATCATATTTCAGCAGCCAGTCTACGATCTTTGGTATGTTTTGATCCGGGTCTTTATCCACGTAGGATATGACCGTTTTCAGGCCCGCAGCCTGAAGTTTTTCTTTCAGTGATAAGTCAGCCATTGTTATATGTCCCCCCAACATTATATATTTCTTTTATATTATACCACTCTACCATGGTAAATTGCAAGGAATGCGGCGCAGCGCTACAGCAGGGCAAAGAAAAACAGACAGGCTTTGGGGAAAGCTGTCTGTTTTTCTCTCTTCAAACTATTTAATTACTTCGGCAATTGTGTTGGGGCCGCATCCGGCTGCGTTTCCTTCGTCAGTATCCAGATGAATCTCTTTTTCGTGTTTCTCGCCTGCGCGAACCAGCACGTTGTTAAATACCAGACCTCTTTCGCCTTCGATTTTGATGCTTACGATGTCTTTATCTTTCAGGCCTGCTTCTTCCGCCTGCTGCGGGTTCAGGTGCAGGTGGCGCAGTGCGATCATTACGCCGTGGTCCAGCTCAATCTCGCCGCAAGGGCCGATCAGTTTGCATCCCGGAGTTCCTTCCAGCTTGCCGGATTCTCTTACCGGCGCTTTGATTCCGATGGCTCTGGCATCGGTAGCCGCCAGCTCTACCTGAGTCTCCGGTCTTGCCGGTCCCAGCACGCGGATTCCCTTCAGCGTAGCCTTCGGCCCTACGATATCAACCTTTTCCTCGCAGGCAAACTGTCCCGGCTGTACCAGATCCTTAGTCGGAGTCAGTTTGTGGCCTTTTCCGAACAGGATCTCAATATCCTCTTCCTTCAGGTGAAGGTGCTTGTTTGATAAACCAATTTGAACTTTGTAACCCATTTTTTATGTATCTCCTTTTTTATATATTGAACAATTTATATGCATTGCCGTAAATACCATATGCTGAAAGGCACACCGGTCTTTTCAGTCACATTCATTAATTCATTACGGCCTCAGTCTTTTAAAAAGCTGATATATGGCAGGTTGCGGTATCTCTGGTCGAAATCCAGTCCGTAGCCTACGATGAATTTGTCTTCTACTTCAAAGCCTATGTAATCCACATCAATATCCACTCTTCTGCCTTCCGGTTTGTTCAGCAGCGTGCAGATACGAACGCTCTTGGTGTTTCGGTTTTGCAGATAGTGCTTCAAATAATTGAGCGTCGTACCGGAATCCACAATGTCTTCAACGATGATTACATGTTTTCCTTCGATGTCCGAATCCAGGTCCTTGATAATCTTTACGACGCCCGATGACTTAGTAGAAGCTCCATAGCTGCTGACCGCCATAAAATCAATAATCATATCCAGGTCCACATTTTTCATGATGTCGCCCATCCAGAGAACCGCTCCCCGAAGAATTCCGATCAGAACAACTTCTTCACCTTTATAATCCTCCGTGATCTGTGCTCCGATCTGACGCGCTCTCTCATTGATCTGCTCCTGGGTAATCATGATCTCACCAACCACATCTCTTGCCATAACTGTTTACTCCTTTTTGTCCTTGTTCTTATCCTTATCTTTATCTTTGTCTTTGTCCCTGACTTCATATTCTACATCATCTATGACCGTTTTTCCACGATATTTTTTGGAAAGATCGACCTCTTTGCCTCCCAGCCAGTATTTGTCCAGTTCCTCTCTGAGATGCCACAGAATCCACAGCCACAAAATCAGGTCATCGACCCAGGCTATGGGGAAAAGAACCGGCGGAATCAGGTCAACAGGCAGGAACAAATAAATGATACCCGCTATAATCAGCGCCTTTTTCCTTTTGGGCACAGACTTATCCTTCATCATGAAACGAATTGCCTTTATTCTTTTGATGATTACTCTTAACCCAAAAAACTGCATTTAATCCTCCAAAAGAACTTCCATTTCCGAGAGCAGCTCCTCATGCCCGATCTTTTTCAGCGAAGATACCGGAATCACCTTGTCATCCTGAGACAGCTTCAAGGCTGTACGGATCTGCCGAATACATTTCTGCATTTCATTTCTGGATACTTTATCCGCCTTCGTCGCTACCACCAGGCCATCCAGCCCGTAATGGCGCAGGAAATCATACATCTGTACATCCTGCTTGGAAGGCGCATGCCGGATATCCACCAGCTGCACGACTTTAATTAATCCCTGGCGGTTTTCAAAATAGGTTTCCATCATGCTCCCCCAGGTCTCGGAAAGAGACTTGGAAACCTTCGCGTAACCGTAGCCGGGCAGATCGACGATGCGAAAGGTATCATTGATCCGGTAAAAGTTGATCGTCCTGGTTTTGCCCGGACTGCCGCTGACCTTAGCCAGCTTTTTCCGCCCGGTCAGCAGGTTGAGCAGGGAGGACTTGCCCACATTGGAACGCCCCGCAAAGGCGATCTCTTTGAGGTTGTCCTCCGGATACTGGTCTTTTCTGGCCGTTACTGCTTCTAATTCCGCTTTTTTAATAATCATTGTTCGTCCTTTACAAGGGCCTGCTTGAGGGCTTCATCCACGGAATGGATCAATACGAATTCCATCTGTCTGCGGACGTTCTTAGGAATATCCTCGATATCTCTCTCATTTTCCGCAGGCAGAAGAACCTTTTTAATCCCCGCTCTGTGAGCCGCCAGCACTTTTTCACGAATGCCGCCTACCGGTAGGACCTTGCCCCGCAGCGTAATCTCACCGGTCATGGCCACATCTTTTCTCACCGGAGTACCGGTCAGCGTGGAAATGATGGCTGTGCACATCGTCACACCGGCCGACGGGCCGTCCTTGGGAACCGCCCCCTCCGGAATATGAATGTGCAGATCCTGTTCCTTATAGAAATCATGGTCAATTCCCAGATCGTCGGCAATGGAACGGATATAACTGATACCTGCTTTGGCGCTTTCCTGCATCACTTCGCCCAGCTGCCCGGTCAGCACCAGTTTGCCGCTGCCCGGAACCACTGTCGTCTCGATAAATAGAGTGTCTCCGCCAACTACGGTCCATGCCAGACCGGTCGTTACGCCGATCTCCGCTTCACCGGTGATGATGTCATAATGGAAACGCCGCTTCCCGAGATAGCCTTCAAGATTTTTCTCTGTAATGCGGAAATTGGTTTTCTTCCCGCTGACGATTTTCCTGGCCACTTTACGGCAGATGTTGGCAATCTCCCGTTCCAGGTTACGTACGCCGGACTCTCTCGTATAATAATTAATCAGATCTCTCAGCGCTTTCTCTGAAAAATTGATATTTTCTTCCTTTAAGCCGTGTTCTTTTACTTTCTTGGGAATCAGATAGTCCTGTGCGATCTTGACTTTTTCTTCTTCCGTGTAGCCTGCCACGTTGATGACTTCCATTCTGTCCAGCAGCGGTCTTGGAATGGTGTCAATGCTATTGGCGGTAGTGATGAACATTACCTTGGAAAGGTCAAAGGGCACTTCCAGATAATGATCGGTAAAGTCTTTGTTCTGTTCCGGGTCCAGGACTTCCAAAAGTGCCGAAGCCGGGTCTCCTTTAAAGTCCGCCCCGATCTTATCCACCTCGTCAAACAGGAACACCGGGTTTTTGCTGCCGGCTTCCTTGATGGAAGTAATAATGCGTCCGGGAATCGCCCCGATATAGGTCCTTCTGTGTCCGCGGATCTCGGCCTCATCCCGCACGCCGCCGAGGGACATTCTTACAAAATCCCGGTTGATGGCTCTGGCAACGGATTTGGCAATGGAAGTTTTTCCGACTCCCGGAGGGCCTACAAGGCACAGGATCGGGCCTTTGAGGCTCTTGGAAAGCTGAATGACAGCCAGGTATTCCAGAACTCTTTCCTTGACCTTTTCCAGTCCGTGATGGTCTTCATTGAGGATCTTTTCAGCTTTGGAGAGATCAATGTTTCCCTTCTTCTCCTTATGCCACGGCAGACCCAGTATCGTCTCGATATAGGTTCTGCTCACCGACGCTTCCGCGCTGGCCGGCTGCATCTTACCGAAACGCTTGATTTCCTTTTCAACTTTTTCATTTATCTTTTTGTCCAGCTTTAGCTTGGCAAGCTGCTCCAGCCAGTCCTCCACTTCGTCTTCCAGGTCCTCGCTGATTCCCAGCTCTTCCTGAATGGCGCGCATCTGCTCCCGCAGATAGTATTCCCGCTGGTTTTTATTCATCTGGGACTTTACTTTTGTGGTGATATCCTGCTCAATATTGAGGATTTCAATTTCTCTGGCCAAAAGTTCATTGAGCTTTTCCAGTCTCTCATCAACATCGAAGGTTTCCAGCAAAGCCTGTTTATCTTCAATCTTGATATCCAGGTGGGAGCCGATCAGATCGGCAAAGCGTCCCGGCTCTTCAATGCCGGCCACGGTGGGCAGGATCTCCGGAGCCAGTTTTTGATTGACAGCCAGATATTCGTCAAATCCGTTCAAAACAGAACGCATCAGCGCCTCTGTCTTCGGTGTTATCTCTTCCTGCTCTTCGTCTTCGATTTTCGTCACTACGCATTTAAAATACGGTACTTCAAAAACAACCTCGTCGATTCTTCCTCTGCATATTCCTTCCACCAGAACCCTGATGGAATCTCCCGGCAGTTTGAGCATCTGTTTGATCTTTCCGATAGTTCCCACATGGTAGAAATCTTCCGGTGTCGGAAGATCTGTGTTTTCATCCTTCTGTGCGGCCAGGAAAATGTATTGGTTCATCACCATGGCCTTTTCCAGAGCATTGATGGATTTTTCTCTTCCGATATCAAAATGGAGCACCATGTTCGGAAAAACAGACAGGCCCCGCAGAGGAATCATTGGCAATGTCAGCACTTTTTCATCTTCAATGTTCATCTCTTCTTTGCCGATTTCTTCTCTTATATTGGTTTCTTCTGTCATATTCTGTCCTCCTGATAGTAATGAAAATATCGCGTTGGATCAGGTAAAGGCGATATTTTCATATGATAAGCAGGGCGACTTATCAGCAAGCCGCCCCTTTTTTATGCAGTCTCATCGTGCGCCTTTGCTTTGCTTTGATCGATCAGCAGCAGTTTTGGCTCGATTTCGTCATCTATAGTCTCTTTGGTAATAATGCATTTCTCTACGTCCCCTCTCGACGGAATCTCGTACATAATGTCGGTCATGACATTTTCGAGAATTCCCCGAAGGCCGCGGGCACCTGTTTTTCTTTCAATGGCTTTTTCCGCGATGCGTTCGATCGCTTCTTCTTCGATCTCCAGTTCCACGTCATCCATGGCAAACAGCTTTTTATACTGCTTGAGCAAAGCGTTCTTCGGCTCCGTGATGATCTGTACCAGAGCGTCCTTTGACAGCTCTTCCAGAGTCACGATAACCGGCAGACGACCGATAAATTCCGGGATCAGCCCGTATTTCAAAAGGTCTTCCGGCTGGATGTGCTTGAGAATCTCCGATTCTTCGATCAGACTTTCCTTGATTTTGGAGTTGAAACCGATGGTCTTTTCTCCCATTCTCCGCTGGATTACTTTGTCCAGTCCGTCGAAGGCACCGCCGCAGATGAACAGTACATTGGTGGTATCAAACTGCAGGAATTCCTGATGCGGGTGCTTTCTTCCGCCCTGGGGCGGCACACTGGCAACCGTGCCTTCCAGGATCTTCAGCAGCGCCTGTTGTACTCCTTCACCGCTGACATCTCTTGTGATGGAAGGATTGTCGGATTTTCTTGCGATCTTATCGATCTCATCCACATAGATGATGCCCTTTTGTGCTTTTTCTATATCGTAATCTGCCGCCTGAATCAGCTTGAGCAGAATGTTCTCTACGTCTTCGCCCACGTATCCGGCCTCTGTCAGCGCCGTAGCATCGGCGATGGCAAAAGGTACGTTGAGGATTTTGGCTAAGGTCTGCGCCAGCAGCGTCTTGCCGGAGCCGGTTGGCCCGATCATGACGATGTTGCTCTTCTGCAGCTCTACGTCATCCCCTGAGTTTTTAACATTGTTGATTCTTTTATAATGGTTGTATACGGCTACGGCCAGCGCTTTTTTTGCTCCGTCCTGTCCGATTACATAATCGCCCAGAATCTCTGAGATCTCCATAGGCTTGGGTAGCCGATAGCTGTCGCCTGCCACCGCATGCTTTTCACTGGCACGCTCTTCGTCCGCTATGATGTCCTGGCAAAGGCCTACACATTCATTGCAGATATATACTCCCGAGCCGCTGATGAGACGTTTCACCTGGCTCTGCGGTTTCCCGCAGAAGGAGCATTTTAATTCTCTGTTTTCATCATATTTTGTCATGAATTATTTCCCCCTGTTATCTGGACTTGCTTATATGATCGATCAGCCCGTAATTCAAAGCCTCATCCGCGCTCATAAAGTTATCCCTGTCCGTATCTTTTTCAATACGGGAAAGGTCCTGCCCCGTATTCTGGCTGAGAATCCGATTGAGTTTTTCTCTCGTTTTCAGAATCCATTCAGCGTGTATCTTAATATCCTCCGCCTGACCGTTTACCCCGCCCAGCGGCTGGTGGATCATAATTTCCGCATTTGGAAGTGCGTATCGCTTGCCTTTCTGGCCTGATGACAGCAGGAACGCTCCCATACTGGCTGCCATTCCGATACAAATTGTAGAAACATCTGGTTTGATATACTGCATCGTATCGTAAATCGCCATGCCTGCCGTAACCGATCCGCCGGGGCTGTTGATATAGATACTGATGTCTTTATCCGGATCTTCCGCCTCGAGGAATAATAGTTGTGCCACGACTAAGCTGGCCAAATGTTCATCAATCTGTTCACCTATGAAAATAATCCTGTCTTTTAAAAGTCTGGAATAAATATCATAGGATCTCTCTCCTCTGCTCGTCTGTTCAATTACATAAGGAACTAATGCCATTGCGTAAAATCCTCGCTTTCTTCTTTTCATAATGAGAATGAAAAGTCTGTGAGCAGACTTTCCACTTCTCATTATCATTATTCACTGTTTTTCTATGCTTCAAACATATTTTATTTAATTACAGCCTGATCGAACATAAAGTCAACAGCTTTTCTGATTCGAATGTCCTTTTCAATGAATCCCAGATTCTGAACGCCCAGCATTTCTCTGATCTTATCTGCGTCCAGTTTGTACTGAACTGCCATCAGCTCCAGCTCTTTGTTCAGATCTTCTTCGGAAGCCTGAATATTCTCAGCGTCCGCTACGGCGCTCACCAGCATTCTGGTCTTCACCTTCTTGTACGCTTCATCCTTCAGTTCGCCTCTGAATTCCTGCGGGTCTTTGCCCAGGTATTCGAAATACTGTTCCAGACTCATGCCCTGTCCGCGAAGCTGCTGGTCGAATTCGTTCATCATGTTTGTGATCTCGTCTTCTACCATCACCTGCGGGATGTCGATGTCATTGGCCTCATAGACTTTTTCCAGAACCGAGTTCTTCATCTGGCTTTCTGCCTTTGCTGCCGCCGCCTTCTTTAGGTTTTCCTCGGTGTCCTTCTTTAATTCCTCTAATGTATCGCATTCGCTGACATCTTTCGCAAAGTCATCGTTGAGCTCAGGCAGCTCTTCTTCCTTGATCTCATGTACTTTGCACTTGAATACGGCTTCTTTTCCCGCCAGATCTTCGGAATGATACTGTTCGGGGAAAGTTACCTTAACTTCCTTTTCGCTGCCCGGTTCCGCACCGATCAGCTGTTCTTCAAATCCAGGAATGAATGTGTCGGAGCCCAGCTTGAGAGGCTGACGTTCGGCGGTACCGCCTTCAAACTGCGTACCGTCCGCCCATCCTTCGTAGTCGATGAGCACCGTATCGCCTTCTTTGGCCGGTCTTTCCACCAGCACCATTCTTGAATTTCTCTTCTGAAGGTTTTCCAGCTCTTTTTCCACGTCTTCCGCCGTCACTTCATCGCTGACTCTTTCGATCTCAACGCCTTTGTAATCCTTCACTTCAACTTCCGGATATACGGAAACATTGAGATTAACGGTAAAGCCCTGGCCCTTTTCCATCGGTCCGAACTCAGCGGCCGGACGGTCGATGACATCCAGCTTCAGTTCATCGATAGCTTTTGGGTAGTTTTCCGCAAACAGATCATTTACGGCGTCTTCAAAGAAAATACCTTCTCCGTAATGCTTTTCAATGATGCTGCGGGGAGCTTTTCCCTTTCTGAAACCGTCGATTGTAAACTTATGCTTGGAAGCCTGGTAAGCTTTGATCTGCGCTTTTTCGAACTCTTCTGGTGTAAATTCTATCGAGAATTTAACATCGTTTTTTTCTTTTGAGATAAATGTTGCCTTCATTAATTTATATCCTCCTAAATAATCAACACATAGTGCATATTATTATACCTCTTCTCCCTTAAAAAGTAAAGGAAAATCAAAAAAGGAGCCGTTTATCGGCCAAAAACCAGCCCAAACCGTCCCTTTTTCGCTCTTTTATCGTAAAAACAGCTCTTTATCGCTGTCCCAGAAGGACTAACCCTCTGTAAAATTTACTCCGTTTCTCCGATACGACCCCGTATTTTTCCTTTAACAGCTCTCCGACCTCCAGCAGGGGCTCCTGTTCTCCGGAAAACAATTCGACCTCAACTTCACAGATCGGCGTTGACTCTGTCTCCGTTGCGATCTTGCCTCCATCTATGGAGACCTCCATAATCGTATCCTTCGTATCCAGTCGGAACCTGCGCCGTTCGATCTGCATCTCCATGATCGGACGCAGCGGTTTGCCGTCTATGATGCGGATCAAATCCTTACCAATATCGCTCTCTTCAAAGGTAACTGGGTTGGGGTGGATGTTGGTCACCGGAATATTGATCTCTTCTCTCGTGTGGAGGGCACCTTCGTTCCTGCCTCCCCATTTGAGCGAAGCAACCAGTCGGTCGCCTTCACTGCGCACGCGGTAAGCCATATCGTTTCTGCATAGATCAAAGTCGTCCGTATCAAAATAGGTCGCTTTCATGAACACGGTTTCCCTGGTCTGGGGCTCCTCGATCGCTTTCAGTTCTTCATCATCCCAGATCTGCTGCGCGATTTCTTTGCTGTTAATTGCATACTTTAACTCAATTTCCATAAAGATTCCCTTTTTTTCAACTGTTAAACTATTCTGCTGTATCACCTGAAAAGCAAGTACGGATAGCATAATATCATCTTATGCGTATAAATTCAAGTGAAATTTGTTCTCACTGTTGTTAACTTGTGATAATGTCACTATAGGATTCACTTGAGAAAATGTCCCAA